>NZ_JAIHLQ010000065.1 GCF_019733355.1 Pseudomonas baetica
GCTTGATGAAGGCCGTGGGTGCATCGGCCGGCACCTTGCGCAGGTTGTCGGCGTTCATCTCACGCAGGGTCTGCACGGCTGCCAGCACGCCTTGCGCGGCCGGCGCGGCGCGCAGTTCCAGCACCTCCAGCAAGGCCGGCGTGTAACGGCGCAGGGTGGCGAAGTTCTCGCCGACCAGGTGCAGGTGGTCGAAGCCTTCCGGCCGGGCCAGCAGCTCGGCCTCGCTGACGCTCTCGGTGAACTCGTCCCAGGGAATCACCGCCTCGATGGCGGCATAGGGGTCGCTGCCGCTTTCCTTCGCTTCCAGCAGCGCCTGGCCGATCCTGGAGTACAGGCGCACCTTGTCGTTGATCGCCTTGCCCTGCTTCTGGAACTGCTGCTGATGCTTGTGCTTCGCGCCGCTGAACAGCTTGACCAGGATGCGGTCATGCAGATCGACCAGCTCATCGATCACGGTCGCGGTGCTCTCCAGCACCACGGCGGCCAGGGTCGCGTAGCGGCGCTGCGGCTCGAACTTACCGAGGTCTTTGGGCGTCATCTGCCCACCCTCGCGGGCCAGCTTGAGCAGGCGGTTCTGGTGGATGTGCCGGCCCAGGCCTTCGGGCAAGTCCACCAACTGAAATGTCTTCAGCCGCTCGATGTGTTCCAGCATGTGCCGAGAGTTGGGTTTCAGCGGTGCCTGGCGCAGCCAGGTCAACCAGGTGATGCTGCTGCCGGCCTTGAGCTTCAACAGCTCGTCCAGCTTGGCCCGATGCGAGTCCGTGAGTGGTTCGACCAGGGCGCGGTAGACCCGCCGATTGGCTCGCGCAATGGCTTCCGAGCAGGCCCGGTCAATCACGCTCAGCGCCGGCAGGATGCGTCGTTTCTGCCGTAGGCTCTCCAGGGCCTGACCGGCCAGCAGCAAGCCTTTGTCGGTCTGCTGGGCCAGCTCGGTTAGCTCGCGCACCAGGGCGCGGAAGTCGGACAGGCCGAACGGGGCCAGTTGCAGGTAGGTGCGCAGTTCCTGGGCATGCTCGCGACGGGTCACGTCGCGCTCGCCGTACTTTGCCCAGCTCGCCGGCTCGGCCTGGACTTGCTTCGCCACCCACAGGATGACCGGCTCGGGCAGCTCGCTGTCGGTTCCCAGCGCGTAACCGGGGTAGCGCAGCAGGCAGAGCTGCACGGCGAAGCCGAGGCGGTTGGCGTCGCCGCGTCGCTGGCGGATCAGCGACAGGTCGGAGTCGTTGAAGGTGTAGTAGCGGATCAGGTCATCCTGGCTTTCCGGCAGCGCAAGCAGGGTGTCCCGCTCCGTGGCCGAGAGGATCAAGCGACGCGGCATGTGTCAGTCGTCCGTGCGGAGGTACTGGTAGAGGGTTTCCCGGCTGATGTTGAACTCGCGGGCAAGCTGCGCCTTGGGCTCGCCGGCCGTCGCTCGCTGCCGCAGGGTAGCAGCCTGCTCATCGGACAGGGCTTTCTTGCGGCCCCGGTACGCGCCACGCTGCTTGGCCAAGGCGATGCCCTCACGCTGCCGCTCGCGGATCAGGGCGCGCTCGAACTCAGCGAAGGCCCCCATCACCGACAGCATCAGGTTGGCCATCGGCGAGTCCTCGCCAGTGAACACCAGGCCCTCCTTCAGGAACTCGATGCGCACGCCGCGCTGAGTCAGCTTCTGTACCAAGCGACGCAGGTCATCGAGGTTGCGGGCCAGCCGATCCATGCTGTGCACCACCACTGTATCGCCTTCGCGGACGAAGCTCAGCAGCGCTTCGAGCTGGGGGCGCTGGGTGTCCTTGCCCGATGCCTTGTCGGTGAACACCTTGCTCACCTGGGTTTGTTCCAGCTGGCGTTCCGGGTTCTGGTCAAAGCTGCTGACCCGGACGTAGCCGATGCGGTGCCCCTGCACGATGTCTCCTTGGTTGAAGGCGGCTTAAGTGCACTTTCTGTTCCGTTGTGCCTCAAAGCCCATTTCTGTCAGGCTGAAATCTATAACCTTCGCGGGCATGTGTCAAAAAATGGGAAAGCAGACTCTATTCTGACGAAGCGGCGCGGCCCTGCCTGACATCAAGTTAGGGTATAGCCTAGATTGACATGCGCGATGCAACCCTTAACTTGCTTGCACCTATCGTTTCCATGCTAGCTTTATCGTAACGCTCAAGAAATTGGGCTTAATGCCGAAAACAATAAAATAAAACAGCCAACCCTTGAGGTTCTTATGCGCCAGAATTTACCAGTGACGGGTCGAAACTTAGAACTCCCAAAAGATGCCAATATTCTTTCGACTACCTCCCCTCAAAGCCATATCACGTACGTTAATCCTGACTTCATTAAAATCAGTGGTTTCACTGAGGAAGAACTATTAGGCCAGCCTCACAACATCGTAAGACACCCAGATATGCCGCCTGCTGCATTTGAGCATATGTGGAGTACATTAAAATCTGGCCGCTCATGGATGGGGCTAGTAAAAAATCGCTGTAAAAATGGCGACCACTATTGGGTAAGTGCTTATGTAACGCCAATAGCTAAGAATGGTTCGATTGTTGAATACCAGTCTGTAAGGACCAAGCCTGAACCTGAGCAGGTTTTGGCTGCGGAAAAATTATATGCTCAATTGAGAAGCGGGAAGGCCGCGAGGCCGAAATTGGCTGCTAGCTTTTCCGTGAAAATACTCTTGCTCATATGGGGTAGTATTATATCAAGCGCAATGGCTGCCGGCATGCTTACTGATACATCAATAAGCAGCTTATTGTTAGCCACTTTAATGTCAGGAAGCTTAAGCTCTGTTAGTGTTTTGGCTATTCTCTCTCCTCTTGGAAGACTGGTTGAAAGAGCCAGGAATATTTCCAATAACCCATTAAGTCAATCCCTCTACACTGGGCGCACCGATGAGTTTGGCCAAATAGAGTTTGCTTTACGAATGATGCAAGCTGAAACAGGCGCCATAGTAGGTCGCATAGGTGATGCATCAAATCGGCTTAGCGAACACACCCGAGGCCTACTAAAGGATATTGAGTCAAGCAATGTACTTACAGTTGAGCAGCAGGCAGAGACAGATCAAATAGCAACGGCAGTAAACCAAATGGTGGCAAGCATTCAAGAGGTTGCGAGCAATGCACAGCATGCTGCAGATGCGGCCGGAAGAGCAGACACTGAGACGGCATCTGGCCAGCGTCTGGTAGCCCACACAAGCCAGTCAATCACTGCCCTTGAAGGTGAAATTAGGCAAGCCACTCAGGTTATTCATGAGCTTGAAGGTCAAAGTAACGAGATATCAAAAGTTCTTGACGTTATACGAGGGATCGCCGAGCAAACGAATTTGTTGGCACTCCAGTTTTGGGAAAAACGAGGATAACGCTTTTCAGTATCTCGACAGGGATAACTTACTTTACCATCGGTTATCCCTTTTAGCCGCACAAATTTTAGCCATGGCTTTTCAGGAAGTCAGGGCTATCAGAATGGCCTTAGAAAGCCTAGTCAAAGAGCTGTCACGAGAACACCGTTAGCTTAGCGTACGATTTTTTCCGAATTCTGCGGTTCCCCCATATAGCCAGTGCTGTGTGTCGTGGGCAAGCGTTCTACGATGACTTGTTGAGCTACCAGCAAACGCCAGCCAGACCAGTTGCGCTACTTGTGAACTGTGCATGTGGGGATAGATGGCTTTATCCGTTCGGCTCCGTTTTGCTTCTCAACAGAATCTCTGGTGAAACAGCTCCAATGTTCATCAGTTGCTTTAGGACAAGCAAGGTCGGAAAAGGGCTTCTACCTACAGCCAGAATAAGAGCCGTGGAAAAATATTTCGATTTGGGCATGTCTTCTGTGAAAGCTAGCGCCGACAAATATGGCGTGGGATTTGGGCAGCCATCCGAGGTCTGGCATCGCTATGGGCGATTTGGAAACTCAAAATCTGGCATTCGGGTGTGGGAGCGAAGCTATAGCTGCCCGGCTTGCGCCAGCACGCCTGAACCGCTGACGCGAGGCTTGCCGAAAGGGGTAGCCCTATTGAGGTGCCCAGTCCCAGTCGCCACCACCGTCGATGCGCGTTCGGTTCTTAGCATCACACCGAGCTGGAGAATGAGCAGAAAGGATGGCTGGGTTGAGTCTCCAATGTGTGAGCGTAGATGGAAGGATGAATTCATCTACCCGCTCAGGTCGGCAATTTCACAGTCGTGACTGGCTGAACCGTTGCAACGTGCCGAATCTGATGGTTGCGACAGTTTTAATTCTCTACGCCTCCGCTCCACAGCAGCGAATTGAGTTATTGAGACAGTTTTGCGTTTCCTCCAGAGCTGGCTTGATGCCCACAAAGCCTGCCTTAGCCGCGACAGTCTTTATTCTCCAAATCCATCGGCTATATAGGGGCGTACATCGTGAAGGGACCTGGCGGTTCATACCTGGCATGAGCCTCCAGCCAGACCTCTTGATACAGCCTTGGCCATAGCCAGGACTGCTTACATTTTCTGTAGCTTTCGATTTTTGTAAGGTGGCTGGCCAACCGGCAGGGCGAAACAATAAAGGTTGTCCCAAGCAGTGTGCACCCCGGTGTGCTGCGACAGCTTACGGTCGTGAAACACCCTGCCAGTCTAGGCTTCGCCTCGGGGACGTTGTGACAACCTTTAATCTTGGTAATCGTGCTGAAAAACAGGTGAGCTGATGTCAGGGCCTCAAGCCCCCAGTGTGGAGCTCGAGTCGTGAATTGGCGTTAAACCAGCAGATCGGGTTTCAGTTCGACGTTTGCGGCACGTGCATGGGTTTTGCAGACATTCTCATTTTGCACGGCTTCATTTTTGCACCAACCATTCTTTTGAGTGAGCGCTCGACACCGCGAGACCAGAACCACTTGCAGGAAGTCATAGTGAACCCCCACTCCACCTGGCTCGGCCTCGCGCTTAGCGTAGTGTGCCGTTTTGAACGTGAACCAGTTCGTGGGCAGCGTAGCCGCATTGGTGAATACGCCTACCTTGCCATCCACTTCAGCAAATCCACTCCCGGTGGGCCAGCTTACAAGGGGGGACACACGTATCGCCGGCACATCAGCGATAACCTCCCCATCGTTGGGCCCGCCGTGAAAGGTTAGTGTTGTGACGCCCTTGGTCATGATTTTTATGCTCCACGTTCAATTAGCCTGCCTGGTAGCCACTGACGAAGGTTCATATGTTTTGAGGTTTGCGACAAGGACATTGATCCTGGCCAACGCTGCTGATTGTTCAGTTGCAGGGGCATTCGGGGCTTGTGCTTTGATCTCGGCAACTAGCTGAGAAATTGGCTTGTTCGGCTGATCCGTGTGCATGCGACGTTCCTGTTAGTAGGGCCGCACTAACATAACGGCACCTGCCGTTCTGCCCACCTGAGCGCCATGGCCTCACGCCACACTCTTTGCGATGTGATGCGACCGATGCCCAGGTGGACTTTGAGCGTCGTGATGAAGGGGCTGTCAGCCTAGCTTGTCTGAGTGTATGAACACATTGCCGTAGCTGACGTCCTCGTATGGGGCAGACATTGCAATACCCAACGCGCGCGTCATGTCGCAGTACATCGCCAGTAACCGCAGCGTAGTTTTTCTCATAGTCGAATGGCTGCGATATAGGGTGTCTGGATTGATTCTGAGTCCGTAATCAGAGAGCCGCATTTGTACGAACTGAGTGAGAGTGTGCCGATTGTCACAAGCATTGAAGAGCGCAGGCACCTTGAGATCTGAGAGCTTCACCGTCCCGCGTTTGTTGGGGTATTGGACCCTAGCGGCATGGGCATACTCGGCCAATAACTGCCGATGAACCATGCCCGCTCCCAAAATGCTCAGCCAGCTGCCCAGGGTCCCGGTGTGCATTCGAAGCCGCACTTTACGCTTGCCCCACTCGCCGAAGAACCCCTGAACCTGCAATGGATCTTTAAGATTCCGCCAGCAGATGAGAGGGATACCACCGAGGCTCTTCTTGTTGAGTGCTTCATTGAAATGCCTTTGGATATCCAACAGGCGATCGACCGTATCTTCAGTCAGGTTGAGATTCCGCATACCGATGTATACGCCGCTACCCTCATCCTTGCTCATCATCATGTTAAAGGCGTGGATGACCATCTGGTAATCGGCGAGCAAAGCTAAGCGTGTAATGAAGGAATCGCTGAATTTATTCGTGATTCGATCCGGATTGTTCTTGGTTACAGGTAACACTCCAGAAACGATCAGCCAGCAGTAAACACCTAATGGCGCGTCTTTAAACTCGCTGACAAAACATCGTGTGAGCAGATCTCGCCTGACCAGAGGCGAGTAGCCCCTGAACTCTTCTATCAGGACCTCTGCTATCTCCAATGCAGGATTGGCTAAAACCCCAGTGCATTTTTCAGTAACCACCGTCATGTAGGCCATCTGATAGTCACTCCAGAAGTTATCGACTGCTTCCATCTGCTCTGGGGAAAGATTTGGTGGCCGCGGCACATTCGGATTTACCAGGGTCAACTCCTCGGTGGTGTTGGCCAGGCCCACCTCAAGGATGTAGAAGATCAAATGCTTGATGACGTCGGCATCACGACCTGAATGCCGGCACTCGACCATTTGAGTGACCCGCTGGACAATCCTTTGGAGCTGCGACCGTTCTTCGGCATCCATGCCTAAATGAACGACCAGGTCGTTGAAAAAAACCAAGTCCAGAAAATCCAGACCAGCCTTATGTGCCTTGGTCATACGCGGCATTTGCCCTACCCTTGATTGTCCGCCTCTGCGACACCTGCCGCTAAACCCGCGCCAGCTGCAGCACCTAATGCCGCACCAGTCGAAGCCACTACCGTGGCGCCCACCGCCATCCCCCCACCGCCCGCGGCGAGCGCACCGCCACCAACTGCAGCCAGTGAAGCGTTCGTCAGCGCCACACCCGAGAGTGTGCTAATTGCCGTCCCCGATGCCGTAGCGCCCAACAACCCTGCAGATCCTGCGGCCGCGGCGAGTGGACCTGCAAAAGCCAGCGCGGTACCACCAGTGGCAAGGGTACCAAGGCATACCAATGCGGTTTTGCCCGGGTTTTCGACCACAATGTCGACCGCAGAAACCGCTAGATCTCCTACAGAGCCAATCGCGCTGCCAACCAAATCAAAAAGCGAGTCAAAAAACGACATGCTGAAACTCCCCGTTACGCTCGAAAGACATTTTCGAACGGCTTAGGGGCAATTGTGTTCAGTCGACATCAGGCTGACTATTGCGAAAAATGTAGTACCTTTTCCTACACTAGCACAGCGCAGAAACCAGCACGTCCAAGATCAATCAGCTAGGCCACCCGAAATAACGGGGCATTCGTGTTACTGAAATCCCGAGTGAGCGGTTGGCTATGTGCGCCAGATAAGGACGTTAGAATGTCCCGTAATACACACTGACGAGGACACCAGGACTATGCTCGAAATCAACCCATCTTCAGAGACCAAGCAACGCGTCGATGACCTCTATTCCGCCGCCTGTAAACACGGCACAACCTATGAGGCCGTCGTCCACTCTACGTTCTGCGATTCGATGCTGGATGAGTTTTCCGATCAGGAGTCTGACAAGCCCGCTTTCGCTTATGCGCGTGAGACCTATGGATATCAAACCCAAGAGGAGCTCCGGGCGACTCAAGCAGAAGACTGGGATAACGGAGTTTGCTCGCACGGCTTGGATTCTATGACCTGTCCCGCCGGGTGCTTTGAGCAAGACTGATCCTCGATGGCGGTACACGAATAACCGAAATAGACAGGACTTAAGGCAACCATGGAACTCAACCCCTATCGCAAGCGATTTGAGGCCGCATCTGCGGCTCTACTGGTAGCCAAAAAGAATGTCGAAGAGCAGCACACTCTCCTCGGGTGGCTCCACTGTTTTAACGAAGTGGAGGCCAAGGCGTCACTTGAACTAGCGCGAGCGCGAGTGGGGACAATTCAGAAAGAGTTGAACTCAACTCGTATGGGTAGCCCCTACCTTGCGACCTGGGCGCCACTATCTGTAAGTGAAATCATAAAGCTGCGCCTGTTTGGCACAATACCCCATCCAAAATGTGAGTCGAAGCCGAAGGTAGACACTGAGCGTGAGGCTAAGATTGCCAAACTCGAGTCTGAGCTCAAAATTCAGATCGGCGCCGTCGAGAAAATCTACTACCAGATCCAGTTCCATAAAACCTTGGACTGGCTAGAGGCAGATGCCGAAATCGCCACCTATAACCGCCAAGTCGCAGACCTTGAACCCGACGTCGCTAAACTCGATGCGGATGTCAGACGGTTTGACGAGCACCTGGTGGATCCGCTGCGTGAAATGAAAAAGCTAACCGGTGAGTTGGCCTTGGCTATCGAGGCTCGGGCGTCTGCGGCTGAATTTGACCTTCGGTTCAAAGCTGCACCGGACGCAATTAGCCGGCGGGTCGTACAGCAACAATGCTTCAACCTGTTTGGGCTCGAAGACACGGATAAAGCTGTCCGTATCAAAACCGGTCAGGTGGAGTCTCTGCAGCGCAATCTTGCAAAGGTTGAGACACGAATTGCTGAGTTGCAAAAGCGTGAAAGCAGGGGCATTACCCGCCTTGTCATCGATGGCACAAACCTCTGCTATCGGGGCAGGAACCCGAATCGCAAATTCATCGGTGTGGTTGCACTCACTCACCTGGTTCCGACCCTTCAGCAACTGTGGCCTGGCGTCGAGATCATAATCTGCTTCGATCCGGGGACTTTGAAGAACTCGGCGAAACTTTGGCCAGATGGTGAAAAGCATTTCCATCACTCAGTTCAGATCCACGAGATCGCACCAGGACACAAAGCAGATGAGAGCATCATCGAACTCGCAAGTGGTGAGACTGAGTACATCTTAAGCAATGATACGTTCCGAGACTTTCAGAATCGTCCTCCTGTCAAAAAAGGCCGCGTATTCAAGGCTGACATCACGACAAACGACATTCTGGTAGTGGAGCTCGCGGCACACGCTAGATTCGGCTCTTCCCAGAGTGTGCCATTCAACGCCATTCCTCTTAAAAGCCCTGAAGCGTCAGCATGATCGTGAAGTTTGCCGGTCAGTTGAATGCCCTGGCCAGCAACTGCGGCAGTATCACCCCGCCCTTCCCTACCAACGAGATTTCATTCTCACTGGACACAGCTACCCGGTCTGGGTTGATGTGAATCACTACGGCGCCGGAGCTTAGCGCCTGCTTTGGCAGCGCGGCCGCTGGATAGACCGCTCCGGATGTTCCGATCGACAAAAGCACATCGCACTCAGCAACAGCCGCAACTGCTGCCTCCCATACGTCCAGGGGCAGCGATTCACCAAACCAAACGACCCCCGGCCGGCACAACCCTCCACACTCAGGGCAAACCGGCGGTTCAATACGGCTTCCATAACCAAGGTTATAGCCATCAACATCAGGGACATCCATAGGGATTGCGCACTCGAAGCACCGCGGACTGCTCAGACTCCCATGCAGGTGAAGCACGTTCTCTGAGGAGGCCCGCTCGTGAAGAGAATCAACGTTTTGAGTAACGATGGTGATTTTTGAAACAAGACGACCCAGCTGGGCGACCGCTGCATGACCCGGATTGGGCAGCACGCTTTGCGCCTGGGCCCTTCTCCATTCATACCAACCCCAAACAAGTGACGGGTCTGCCTTAAAGGCTTGTGCTGTGGCCAGGCGCTGAGCATCGAATCGCTCCCACAGTCCGGTCAGTGCATCACGGAATGTGGCAATGCCGCTTTCAGAAGAAGCCCCAGCGCCAGTGAAGACCACGATCTTGTTGGCGCATTTGAGGTATGCAGCGGAAGTCTCTAAAAGCTGATTCATTGGCTTGTGCTCAACATTACGTTGGCCTAGCGGACCATGGACGGACTGATGGAATCAAGCGTGAGGTAACGACGCAGGAGAAACTTGAGGGCTTTAGAGATGACTACAGCTGGCCGCCCGCTTCAGGTCTTAGGCTTGAAAAGAGAGCAATAGCCTTCGGGTTTTTCTGCCGCACGGCGTACTCAAGGGCAACATACGCGGGTTCGCTGCGACCTTGGCTGAAGAGCAGCTGGGCCAGGTCGAATGCCGCATTAGCGTCTCCCTCCGCGTACTTCATGGTCAACTTCTGCTCCTGCAGGCTTGGCTTGCGAAGATCAGCTTTGGCCATACCCTTTTCTGGAGTTGGTTCGATGTGCTCAGTAGGCTTTTGTATCGATCCCGGTACCGGCCGGGGGGTGTGCGGTTGCTTTGGGATGGGCCTAGATAGCGTACGATGTGGATCAGGTTCCGGATGTACAAATGCCGCCTTTGGTATGGCCACCACCGGGGGTTGCATGGTGGCCAGGTCCATGTAGATCACTCTCTCCCGTGATAACGGGTGAGGAGTGTCGATCGGTACCCACCTGCTGGCTATCCCGTGATCGATCTTGTACCACTGCTGGGTTAGAGACTTCTCAATCACAGGAACATTTGGGTTCGCAGGGGAGCTGGAGCATCCAGTCAAAGCCAGGCCCAAGGCAAAAACGTAAAACACATTCATCTTTAATCTTCCAGATTGAAGAGAGCAGCGCCAGCGGAGGTAGACGGACACAGCTCCTCAACAAATGTCCGTCCTACTCCCCGGCTCTTGCCAGACTCAAGATCGAAGCCTTGAGCCGGACCGCCCACACTGTCGTTGAATGTCAGCCCTTCTGGTTGCGCTTGAGGGCATCAGTCAGTTGGGTTGGAAGGCTCTTGATCATCAGGGTGCCGGCAGTTTCGTCATATTCGATCTTCGAACCCAAAAGATGAGCTTCAAAACTGATCGAAAGCCCTTCTGCTCGCCCAGTGAATTTGCGGAATTGGTTGAGGGTGCGCTTGTCGGCCGGGATCTCCGGCGACAGACCGTAGTCTTTGTTACGGATGTGGTCGTAGAAGGCTTGCGGCCGATCCTCATCGATCAGCGACGACAGCTCTTCCAGGCTGACTGCCGCGCCTTGCTTCGTCTGGTTGACAGCGTATTCAACGAGGGTACTGACCTTCTCGCGGGCCGATTCCTCAGGGAGGTCTTCACTCTCCACAAAGTCGCTGAATGCCTTTAGCAGAGTCCGTGTTTCACCCGGACCGTCGACACCCTCCATGCAGCCGATGAAATCGCGGAAATATTCCGAAATCCTCTTACCGTTCTTGCCCTTGATGAACGAGATGTACTGCTTCGACTGCTTGTTGTTTTGCCACTCGGAGATGTTGATGCGTGCGGCCAGGTGGAGCTGGCCAACATCGAGGTGTCGCGAGGGTGTGACATCCAGTGTGTCAGTAACTGTGACGCCTTCGCTGTGATGCAACAGCGCAATGCTGAGGTAGTCGGTCATGCCCTGCACATAATGAGCAATGAGAACGTGCCCGCCGGTGGAGAGATTTGACTCTTCCATCAGCTTGGTCAAATGTTCGATCGACACATTCGAGAATTCGAGGAAAGTAGTTTCCTGCTTCAAATATTTGCTGAGCCAGCCACTGAATGGGTGAGCGCCTGATTCTGGATGAAACAAGCCCCAGGCCTTTCCCTGCTTGGCGTTGTAGGCGTCATTCAGATCTGCCATCAGGGTTTCAGTCGTCTGAGACTCTGCCGGCAGTTCGTGGTCAGCAAAAAGGATGACCGCGGGATTGCCGTCGGGTTTTTTGTCGATATGGTGAATGACAATCTGCTTTATAGGCATGGTGGCGCGTCCTGTACTTGGCTGTTCTGGCGTATGAGTTCCGCCAGATCTAGGCCCCGCAATATGCGAGGGCATAATTGATGAGGTTAAGCAGGGATCAAGGCCCGGCGAGCTGCACGAGCAAAGTCAGCAAGATCGGCATGCTGAATCCACTCCTCAATCATCAGTGCAGCGTTGGGAGTCGTTCTTTGAGCCACCAGCAGGCCAGCTTCAGCTGCGTGAATACGCTGAAGCGGATCAAGCTCATAGCCAGTAGCGGCCTCGATCAAGCTGAGCAGCTCGTATGGCTCCTTGGAGAAACTGGCAAACGGATTGATCACAGCACTTGGCTGGTCACTGCTGAATTGCAAGAGAGTGCCCATCACAAGGGGCTGAGGCTCTAGGTTGATCATGGTATTTGGTCGACTCTCGGTCTCTGGCGTCTAATGGCCATCATAACTTGTGATTCGCCAAGGCCCAGCCAGATGCCCCCTCTCAAATTCGTCGTGGCCTTTTGAGTGCTCAACCGCACAGGTTCAGAGTTACTCACGGCTTAGTCCGCTGGCGGCACAAGAGAGCCACGATCAGGAGAATCCCTGCGATTACGAGGATGATGCTGGGTAAAGGAACTCCAAGGATTTGAAAATCTGCAACCATACCCAGCAGAGGTATAAACCGCTGACCTGGGTCTGGGCGGTGCGCTGATAGGTAGGCGCCTACCACCGCAAACCAAACTGAAGCCATCAGGATGGCTGGTTGAAACAAGTTGATGATGAGGCCGGCAACGGCCCCAAGTACCACACCGAACAGAATGTAAGGTGCGAGGATGAGCAGGAATGCAAGTTCCAGGAGAGAGTACATGCAAGAGCCCCAGGTCAGTGCCTCGCTGACTTGGTTTGAGCAAGATCTAACGAGGCTGGTTGATGACCTGTTGCAACATAACGCCGCCAGCCCTTTTGACTAGGGGCGCCTTGACAGTCTAGCGATCGAGGCTTGACTCAATCCCCCATCGTATTAATCAACTGCATGAGGTTTACGGGCTTGGCGCGGGGCATTTCGTCACTGACATACAGATACTTGTGATCGAAGGCCTCCTTCCGGCGACTGCTCTCAAGCTCAATGGACGAGGAGATCCGATTGATACGCGCCTGCTGATTCTTAAGTGCGGCGACATAACCCTCATACTGCACAGCCACCTCATGGATAGAAGTCAGCAAGATCACGCCGTTGTACCACTGCCCCAGGGCAATTTGAGAAGGTACCATCCTCAAGAAACGGAAGCGCCCCCCCCCTTGAAACCCTGCCTGCAGCAGCACCACCGCACAGAAAATGTCCACGAGGCGAAGGGTTGCGGGGAAATGATCACCAAAGGCGCCTTGAGCGTGAACCGCAACGACGGCGTAAAGCACATCAGGGTGAAAACCGGCGAGTTCGGGAAACCAGCTCACCATCTTTTGCGACACGTCTTTAACCCGCTCGGTTTGATCACTGCCATCAAATAGCTCATAGATCAGGTCGCCAGCCAGCTGCTCAAGTACCACAGACGTGGTCGCTGCCTCCACCCTTGTGAGTAGTTCGCCCGATGTTGCTGCCTCGGTTAACTGAGCAACGGCTTTTTCATTCTTCCGGTTGATGATGCTTTCAGCGCGAACTTGGAGTTCGATCGATACGGGAGGCAGGAAAACCTTGTTCTCCAGATCCTTCGACCATGCAAACCTTTCACGATGGTCAATAGCCGGTGGCGCAACGTAATCGGGGAACAAGTCAGAAAGATCGGACTCGGCTAGCCATGGCTCAACTTCGTAATAGGTGTTCTGCAAAGACTGACGATCGGCGTGGCTAACGCGAATAGCCTTACCATCCAAGCCCCAAATTGTTAAGTTTCCGCGCCCCCCTCCACGCAGAATCTCTTGAGAACCGGCGAACAGATTTGGCACAAGATCCAGCTCATGCGGATTGGCTGCAGGTTGGTTCAGCGGGTCAGTGACAGCCCCCGGGGAACGAGCGCCAGGCTTAAGCTGATACACAAGGTCATTACCTTTCGGCACACTCAAAGAGTTATGCCCCTGCGACGACCCCCCCTGTACATATGTACCAGTCAGGGTCATGGCAAGACCTTCTGCGACTTCAATATCGGTCAGAAACAACCGAGGCAAGAAGCTACCGTGTGCTTTGTGGCGGATACCACGACCGATGCACACTCCAGATTCTACATACAGCCAGACTGCCTCATGATCTGGGACCGTGAGCCCGTCCTGGATGAGTTGCGAGAGTGGAATCCAGCATTGGGGAATGAGGGTCTCGCGAAGGTAGGTGTCGATGGCATCATCGGAGCCAGCATCAAACAAGCTATTTGGATTGATGATCGCTTCTTTGAAGCGCGAAGAGAGAATGGCGTCGTAGAGCACAGTGAACGTGCCCCAGTGGAAAGCTGCGACTTTATGCTTAACGCACAGCTCAAAGCTCGGGGCCCCGTTACGGAAGAATCGCAGCTGCTCATCATGCCACTTGGGCGTCGACACACCTATGTCCTGCGCCAAGTGCGAACTTGCTGCAACCCCGCGAGCCTTCAGCCTAGCAGAGCGCAAAGCTTCAACAGTGAACTGGTCGATACTAAGCCCATACAATCGAGCCCGGCCTGCGCGCAGCCATGCTTCAACAAAGGGAATGTTCGCGACCTTTACCAATCCATCCGCTGCGACAAGCCGAATATCGAACCGGGTGATCGGGGCCGCCGGCGCAGGAATCACGTCTTCAGCAGCTTTAATCACTTCATGAAAGTCGTTGTAGCCGAAAACCTTGGCAACCAGCTCACGCATGCGGTCAGGGTTCTTATGATCAATGAGATCAAGCCCGCGGAACAGACGTTTCGCGATGCCTTTGAATTCTTGGATATCGGTTTTCTGAAATGGGATACGGGTCATCACAATCGCCTTGAAGGTTACGCCTGGCCAATGCCTAGACGTGAAGGTATGCGCGATGAACGATGGTTGCTGGCTGACCTGTGGTGTGCGCAAAACCGACTTCAGGGTGTGACGTGTATCAGTAACTCGTTGCACAGCTGATGAAGCTCTTTATCCCGAGGTAACACGTACCAAGCCACGCCAGCGGCCCATTTCGAGACCCGGAAATCATAGGGCATCAGAAAACAGCTTGGCAAGATGATTTTTGGTTGAGTGCTTTTTGCTGGCTTCGTGAAGGTGGCTGAACCAAGTCGGACCTATATGAAAATTTTCGCCCTGCTGGCCATAAAAAACCGACGGCATTTTATCGGCTTGCCTACCTTGGGAGCTCGCGGAAAAAATCATTTTTTGCACCGAAATGAGGCGATCTGCTTACTATTTTCGCGGCAGACGGCCACTTGAATTTTGCGCCTTGGTTTTGGGTTGTATCCCGAAACAGCTGTGAAATGATTCGATCCGGAGTGTCATTTATAACAGCTTGAGGTTGTCATGTACCCAACCCGTCAGTCAGGTTTTTCACTTTTAGAACTGGCCGTTAGCATCGCGATTATGGCAATGATGGCTGCTGCTACCGTGCCTTCGTTTATGGAAAACATAAACGAAAAGCGAGCGGACCTGACTGCGCAAGAGACTCAGACCATCCTTGATGCGGCTCGCACCTATCGAGGGGAAAAAGGCTCCTGGCCAGGGGCAAGTCTCTGCGCTAACGCAATCACGGTACTAAAAGGAACCACGCCCCCTTATCTCGCTGGTGTATCAACCGTAAACAAGTACAACTCTCCCATAACGACCTCATGCACAGCCAACACCTTCAGCGTTGACCAGAACACCATCGCGGATTGGGACGGTGTCGTAGCTAATAATCTGCCCGGGACAACGGTCGTCTCATCAAGCACTCACCTCATCCGCAGCACAGTCGGTGTTCCAGGGAGTGAAGCGGCACTAAGCGAAAAGCTCTCTCGAACAGCCCAAGCCAATGCTGAGTTGAACCGGATGCGAACCACATTGTTGATGGGCAACAACAACATCACAGAGGTCAACAACGTCGATACGGTCTCTGTGACTGCTAGTGGGGGGATATCGGCCCAGACGATGAATTCATCGGGTCGAACGACAGTTGGTGACCTCGCCATCTCCGGCACTAACACCGAATCCGCCGCGTGCTCCCCGAATGGCCTAGTGAGCAGATCTGCAGCCGGCACACCGCTCTATTGCACCAGTGGCAAATGGGTCAAGCAGGTTGCATACAACCCGGGCAATGTCAGCGCTGGACAGGGATGCGGCGACTTTGCCAAGGGATCAATTGCATTCGACTCTTCAGGAAAGATGTTCGTCTGCAAGTGAGTGGATTAGTCCCTCAACGGACCAGGCGTGCAATCAAAGCGAAGCTCCGCACTGACATCAGTTCTAACAGCGGAGTTTAACTCCTCCGTCTTTGGCAATTCGTGCACAGCAGTATTCCATCGAAAGCCGTACCTCAATTACCCAGTGGCGCTGATCATGACCGACCCGTTACCGATAGAAAGCTGCCTATTGGGCAGTCAATTACAAGCCACTTTGCGTCAAATCCAACGTAGTGAACATAGGTCAAAGGTATCTCGGCGTTCGCTGCAAAAAAGGATGCGCTCCCTAAGAGGCAGTATTACTGCCGCCGTGGCTCTTTTTGCTGCTGCAATTGTGCCATGGTCACAAGCATCTACCTGGGCTCCGATCCGGACAACGTCTGGCCCGTCAGGCTGGGAGTCCGTGGTATGTGACAACGCTACCAATGGATGGCGTTCTTGCGAAATGGGCCTGAAAGTTGAACTCGTAGCCAACCCAGCTTCTATTGCAGCTACAGGAGAGGTCACCACCATTACTGCCACTGTCACTGACTATTTCGGCGGCAACGTAGGAGCAGGTACCAACCTAGCGTGGAGCACAACGAGTGGCACTCTCGGAGCTTCTCAAACGGCGACAGATGTAAATGGTCAGACAAGCGTAACTCTGCGCTCATCGAACGTTATTGGCGGTGCAACAGTCACTGCGGCAACCGTAACCAATGAGGGGCAAGGTTCATTGTATGTCCCATTCACAGATGCTTGGGCGGCGATAGCTCCCATCTACACGGGATGGGCCAACTATGACAGCCCTTACAGCTGCTCGGGCTGGACACCGGATCCAAGCACTGTTCCAGCAGGCAGCGCTTTTACGCAGTCACAAAATTGCTATCAAAATCAGATTGCTTATCGACAGGATCGACAGCAGAGCCTAGTAACCGGTCAGATCGTGAACGTTGGGGGGCCAGTACCAGCGTACCAAACAATCCTCATAACGCAGCAGCAGGCAGCAATCGGCACGCAGGCGCCTGCGACGCCGCCCCCTCCCGCAGCAGCGACTTGCGAATGGGTCGGGCAGAAGAACAATAACGATATGTACAGCCGTAAGGGATGGACGTATCTCACCAATAACAATACCTGGCTGCTTTACGATGTAGGGCCCACCGGTGTCGGGGCAAGTGCGGGTAAGAACTGGCGTGGTCCCGTCGACTACAACGGCTATAGGTACACCGTAGGAGCCAAGGCAGGAACGATGACTGCGGGTCGAAACTTTGAGTACGACCTTTATCAAATGTGCAAGGCTCCCTTATAAACTTGCACCGACTGGAGCGGGCAGAAAACCTCCGCTCACTCCGTGTGACTCGAACGATGGGTCATTTCACCTAACGTCATAGCCCACGTAGCCCAATTGATCTGCAAGGCCCTGCGTCTATAAGCCAAGTCTGCGGCGCAGCCATGGCGCTCGCTTGTCTGAAATCCCCTGGTCGGAATTGACTGAAACAAGGGGCCGGGATCTATACTGTGCATCCATACAGCATCGTGATTTCATTCCGTGATCATTACTAGCCTGCGCCAACTCACAGCTTCCGAAGTCCCTGGCCTGATTTGTGTTCTGTCAGGCAGGTTCTCCGGTGGGTTCCCGAGCCCTGCCGCGGACCACTACGAGCCGCCTATTTCCCTTGACGAGCTTGTTGATCTGCGAGCACCCCATGTATGGCTTGGGGAGGCAGAGGGTGTGTCGATGCTGCCGTGCGGCATTGTTTCTGGCAGCCGGTTGATAATTGATAGAGCTAGGACACCAAAAATTGGCGATGTCGTGGTTGCTTATATATGCAATCAGCCTGTAGTGAAGCGGCTGGACAAATCTCAAAATGGATCGTGGGTTCTGAGTTCTGACAATCCAGAATACCCACCAATTGAAGGTTCCGAGGAGATAGAGGTTTTTGGAGTTGTAACATGGAGCCTGACCCATCATGCGTCATGACAAACCTACCTACGCGCTTATTGATTGCAACAGTTCTACTGCTCATGCGAAAGACTGTTCAGGCCAGACTTAAGAACAACACCAATAATTACGCTCAGTAACAACGATCTGAGGGGTAGAAATCGTTAGTAAATCTTGTACAGTCCGCATCACTTTCTACGCACCTCTGAAACCGCAATTAACTGGCTTTCATAGTGCTGAGTATTCTGTGGCTAGGGCTTTGTATGAGACTGCTGTTTGCAACTAAAGACCTAGCGTTGGCCGGTCGCTCATTTGAAGGATTTCCGCTGCTGATCGCGGGGGATGGTTGGCCGGTGGAACCCGCGCAATCCTTCCTTTGGCACGCACTCGTTGAGTCTGGCGAAGCGCTGAGCCGTCTGACTTGGGAGGCCTACGGTCGACGTCTTTATGATTACTTCGCGTTCCTGGAAGCCAATGGTCTGAAATGGGACGAAGAAAGCGCGGCCAACGGCCTGAGTGTGCTTTCGAGGTACCGAGACTGGTCGAGTGGCGAGCTTTCGCTTGATCCCCGCACCGTTAATAACCGCCTCGCATTGATCGTGCGTTTCTATCGCTGGGCTAAGCAGCGCAATTTGATCGCTGTGCTGCCATTCGGTGAGAGACGGGTCAGGACATCTGCCCATTCCGGATTGCTCTCTCACGTTACGCGACCGAATGCCCAAAGCACCAAGCCGTCGGTGATGGTTAGGGCCCAAAAGCGGCTAACCAAATTTTTAACAAAGGATCAGGTCAAGGAATGCCTTGGCTTAGATGCCGACCCAAGCCACCGAATACTTTTCCATCTCATGGTAAGAACTGGCCTTCGCTCATGTGAGGCTAGGTCGTTCCCACTGAAATATGTATTCAACCCAAAATTGCAGAAAGGCTTGCGTAAAGGGCAAATGATTAGCGTCGCTCTAGAACCCACAGATATGCATATCAAATATGACCGCCCTAGAACCATCGACGTACCTTGGTCGCTGATGGAGGATATGTGGTCTTACTCTCTCCATCAGAGAGAAATGCGTAAAAGATTCGGTGACGGGAATGTTAGTGCGTTGATTCTTACGAATGAAGGTAGGCACTACTCAAAAGACGCAGTTGTCGACGTAATGAAGTCTTATGAGAAGAAGTGCGGGATCTATGTTCGCGCTCATATGCTGCGACATACCTATGGCACGTATACATTACTTGCTCTTCGAAAAAGTAAAGATTTTGAGGGCGAGCCATTGTTGTATGTTAGAGATCGAATGGGCCATTCGGATGTTCAGACAACTATGATTTACCTTCATCTGATAAATCAGCTTGAGGCTCAATCCGTGCTGGCGTACGAGGATGAGATCGATATGATGTTTATGTCAGCCCCCATAACGCAGATCTGAGGGCTGCTACTTGGCCAGAATTAAGAAATACAAAGCTACTTTAGAAACCATCACTAAGGGCGTCGAGGCGGTCGATGAACAATTAAAAGTTGCGTTACCTAAAAATCCGAGAAACCACAGAAAAATCGATCACTCTCAATATATTGGCCTAGGATTTGATGCATGGGCGATCCAGAGTCTGCACGTAATTAGGATGCTTCTAGGTGGGGGGAATTACTCGGTAGCAACCTTGTTTGGGTATTCTGTAAATGGGTTAAGGTTCTTTTTTGGGTTCTTAAAAAGTGAAGCTCTTAAATCGCCACCACTTACGCCGAACGGATTGACAAAGCGCCATCTAGAACGCTTTATCTCTTGGCTGAAGTTGAAGTATCCAAAAGGCTCGACCGCAAAGAATTATTACACCAGCTTCAAATCGCTGATTATTGCGTTAGCTGAATACGGCTTTATTGAATCGGACATTGACGAGCTTCTTCCTCCAAATCCATTTCCTTTCAATGACAAGACCACTAAGGATGCTGACCCTCTTTCAATGGCGGAAATGCAGAGGCTGGTTCGGGCATTGAAATCCGACCTCGTAGCTATTCATAAAAATAGGTTTTCCGGTAACAGTGCGGAAGAAATGGCTGTGTTGCTGCTGTTAACAGCTGCAAGGTCAGGAGTTAACACTACTCCGCTGCTGGAAATGACCAGAGATGCACTCAAGCCTCATCCTTTCATGCCCAATCTCAGGTTGATTACGACCGTAAAACGTCGGGGTAAAGGTGCTCAAAGCAAAACAGTTCGGCAGACAAATCTGCTAGACAAATTTAGCGCTGTACCGCTCGATGGGGTTGCGGTGTTGAATAAGGCGCTCGAAATAAGCAAGCCGCTCGTAGCGCTTGCATCTAATGAAATCAGCTCTTACATTTGGCTATATCGCTCAGGGCAGAGGGGACGCGCAAATGAGGTCGTCGCTCTTACCCCTGGTGCGCTATATGTAACAGCTAAAAGAATCTGTCAGCGGCATGGCCTTCTAGATGATGAGGGCGGCCAGCTTGTTGTAACTCTTAGTCGGCTACGAAAAACTATGGAAAGCCGACTATGGAAACTTAGTGGTGGTGATATCTTAGAAGTTTCATCTGTCATGGGGCATTCTACCGCTGTAGCAGATAATCACTATCTCAGAATCAATGATGAGATTAAAACGGAAGGCGCAATATTTATTGGTGAGGCGTTTCCTGAAAAGCTTCGTGGCATCGACATCACTCCGACCCCGCCAGGCGGTTGTAAGGATAGCCTATACGGAAACTTTGCGCCTAAAGATGGTGTGAATCACTGTTCTGAGTTCATTCACTGCCTTGGTTGTCCCAGCTACGCAATTGTAGGTTCGCTAGAAGATTTGCACCGGTTATTTAGCTATCAGCAATTTTTACATGCAGAGATTGCATATTTTCTCACGGATGAATGGGAAGCGTGGAGAGCGCGTCAGCTTCAATATATCAAGCTTATTGACGATTTTACTTCTCGGAAGTTTGATAGAGCATTAGTTGGCCGGGCCCGGATCAAGGCTGAATCCGATCCGCATCCTTTCTGGGCAAAAAAGATTGAATTCATGAACAAAAAACAGAGCGGTGTGATTTGAATATTCGTACCGCTAATGCTGTACTGAAGGCATATGACGTCCTTGTAGCTCAACCAGTTACAGCTGACGGTTTAAGTCCGATGGAACGGGATGCTATCGTCATTAGTGCTATCGTAAATGAGCGTGGCGAAACGCTCGTACTTAGTAGGTTTGGCGATGCTCAATGGGATCTTCGCCCATTCTTCGATCAAGCGAACGTTGCCAGATCCAACAAGTTTATTAGTTGGGATATGAGCCTCCCGCCGGCACTGATTGATGATAGCAAAGCTATTACCTACGCATGGTTTAAGCGAGGGCTTCCAAAATCTCGGCCTCCAATTGCAAGGGGTATAACGACATTTGCTGTTGCTAGTGTCATGCCTTTCCTGCGTTGGTTGGCCAGCGTAGGTGTCTCTAACTTTTCTGAAATGCGCCAAATTCATATTAGTAATTATATCTATCTATGCAAGGAAGAGCTGAAATTGCGACCTCTTCCGCTGTATGGGCGGTTGCGGGTTATAGACTTTCTCTGGATGTTTTCTGCGGATACATTGCACCCCATTTCAAGATACCCTTGGGGGGAGTCTTCGTTATGGCGTGTTTGCGGGATAGGCAAAGTCAAAGGGGTGGAGTCCGCGAATAGGGGCGTAGGGCGGACAGATATCATTCCTCACGCTAAGCAGTCAAAAATCTTCAACCATTGTGAAAGAATTGTTCATGAGATGAAGAACGAGTTGGCGATTAATGGAATTGCATATCACCCTAGCGACCATCGAATGATTATTCGTTGCCGGAATGCCGTTCTGTACATCGTTTCGATTACTAGCGGAATGCGCAACGATGAGGCAATTGGAATCGAGGTTGGCGCCTGGCGTAGGGAAATTAAAGATGGAGTGTTATTTTGTTGGGTTTCTACGATTGAGCATAAGACCCGGCGATTTTCAAGGTAGTTGTCGCGTGAGCGTGTCACGCTGCCTTTGATGTTTGCTGCAGTACCGCTTCCCGCTCCGGGTTCAGGCACACGATTGGTGCCAGCACCCAGTTCCTGATGTTGCCGCTCCAGCGCTCCGGGTGCCGTGCACGCGCCGCCTCGTACAGCTCGATACGCTTGCGCAGCAACTCTTCTGCCTGGCCAGTATGTCGCTGCGCCGGGGTCACGAACTTCAGGGCGCTGTGGCGATGTTCATGGTTGTACCAGGCCACGAAGCTGTTCACCCAGTTCCTGGCCTGCTCCAGCGTGTCGAAGGGCCGCTCCGGCCACAGCGGGCAGTACTTCGCCGTGCGGAACAAGGCCTCGGCATAGGCGTTGTCATTGCTCACCCGCGGGCGGCTGAACGAGGGCATCACACCCAGGTTCTGCATGGCCGCCAGCATGGTCGAGCCCTTCATCGCGCTGCCGTTGTCCGAGTGCAGTACCAGCGGCTGGCCTGCCCGCTGTTCACGTAGGCAGGCCTGGCGTAGCAGCTGGGCGGCCTGCTCGGCGCTTTCACTTTCATGCACCTCGTTGGCCACCAGCTTCCGGCTGTAGACGTCCTTGATCATGTACCAGTAGAAGTAACGGCCCTTGACCGTGGTCGGCAGCCAGGTGATGTCCCAGCACCACAGCTGGTTCGGGCCGTCGGCCACATGGGTCGTCAGCGCTCGTTTCACCGGTGGGCGGCTACGGCCGCGCGGATGCTGCTGTTCGGCGTCCTTCAGCAACCGGTAAAAGGTCGACTCCGAGGCCAGCCAGGTGCCCTGATCGGCCAGCCGCGCCACGATCTGCTGCGGCGGCAGGCTGGCAAACTCGGGCTGGTTGGCGACCTCCAGCACGCGGCAGCGCTCTTGCGGGGTCAGCTTGTTGGCCGGCTCAGCTCGCTGTGCCGAAGGACGCCGATCCTCCGGGCAGTGCTGCCAGCGCTGCAGGCTGCGCAGCGACAGGCCCAGTTCGGCGCAGGCCTGCGCCCGCCGCGCTCCCGCCGCCACGGCGCCCTCGATCAACTGCAGCGTTTCACGGCGATCCGGGGCGCTGATCATTCGTCCTCGTCCTTCCCCCAGAGCGCCTCGGCTTTTTTTCGCAACACCAGCAGAGCTGCGGTTTCTGCCAGCGCCGCATCCTTGCGCCGCAGTTCACGCTCCAGCTGCTTGATGCGCTTCTTCGCGGCCTTTTCCTCTTCGCGTTCGCGCCGGGTCTTGCTCGGCTGAGCCAGGCTGTTGGCCTGCTCGCAGGCTTCGCGCCAGGCGTTGATCTGCTCGACATACAGGCCTTTGCGCCGGCAGTACTCCGCCAGCTCAGCCGCATTGAGGCTGGCGCTTTCCAGCACCACCCGAAACTTGTCCTGGCTCGACCACTGGTCGGCCTGCTGTCCATCTGCCGGCACCACTGCTCCCGCTGCTCTGGCCTGTTTGCGCCAAGCATACAGGGTGGCATCAGTAATGCCTGTCGCTTCCACCAGCTCCGGCACCGTCCGGTTCAAGGGCGGCATCATCTGCCGCACCACCCACTCCCGATGCTCTATCGAATAACGCGCCACACGGCTCTCACTTCCGCCCACCGACCAAGACTCATCGAATCAACTCACACGACAACTATCCTGACGCGGCGGGGACCGGTAAAGGGAAGGTTGAGTATCTTGTCCCTGAATTGACGTTGAATGCTCTGGAACTATTCGCAAAATATTCTGCTCCCTTAAGAAAGGAGCTAGAGACTGAAATTCGAAGCCTGGTAAAAAACACTGCTCCTTGTGATCCGGGTGAACACCTTCTGCGATTGCACAAGGCTCGGAAGGACTCAAATAAGTTATTTCTCGGTCGACATGCTGAGGGCGGTAATCTCAAGGATAAGCATGTTGACGTTCTTAGTGACCAGGGATCCAACGCGGCCTTCGACCGCCTAGCTAAAGCGGCTGGGAGCGAATGGCCGTTGAGGACGCATCAGTGCAGGCGAACGTATGCAAGGTGCTTTGTTGAGTCGCGTATGGGGCGTACTTCGCTGATCTATCTCAAGTGGCAGTTTAAACACACCAGTATGAGCATGACCCAACTTTATGCGTCTAACCCCCAGCAAGATCTCGCCCTATTTGATGAAATCTTGCAGCAGATGACTGAGTTTAAAATAGACTTGATTGAATCCTGGCTCGACGATCAGCCATTGGCTGGAGGTGCCGGTGAAAAGATAGTTGAGCTACGAGCAATACCAATTAAGAGTAGGGCTGCTTTGCTTGCGCAAACTGCTCCTCAAGCCAACATTCGCGCGACTGGCCATGGCTGGTGTCTGGCGACAGAGCGAGGCTGCGGTGGAGCTGGATTATATGAGGCCACTCGATGCCCTGGCTGCAAGCACTCTGTGATTGACGAGTTCTTCGCGGGTACTTGGCAGGACATTTACCTCCAGCAGGAAGAGCTAATCAAAATCGAAGACGCCGGCCCTGCGGTTAAGCAGCGCGCTGAGCGCGATTTACAGGTTGCGTTCGATGTCCTCACGAGCTTGGGACTTTCTCCACTTAACGATGCTTCTGAAGAGGCCCTGAATGGCTGATCCCACTAAGCAGCGGCCTTCAGGCCGTTCCAGGTCAAAAACTCTCGACGCTCTTGATAAGGCCGTCGATGGGATGGTCGCTGCCGACGAAAAGCTTTCTATCGCATCAGTTGCACGTGCAGCAGGTGTAACGCCTGCTCTCATTCATAACACCTATCCAGCGGTGGCTGAGAGGATCCGCACACTTGTAGGCAAATCGGTGCGGGCCCAGCGTGATTTGAAGCATCTGGCTCTGGTGAGCGAGAGAGAGAAAAATAGAGTGCTTCGTGCTGAAAACGATCAGTTGTTAGCGGAGCTGGCAAAAGTCGCTTCAGTGAATCAGCGCCTTATGTTTGAGGTTGCAGAGCTGAGGGCGCTTTCCAGCGAGAAAGTGATCCTTCTGCCTTTGACGCCCTCCATATAGTCGGGGTTTGGCAAGACACTCCTCGCCGACTTGGGAGCCTGGTTCTGCGTCACCAAGTGGGCCAGTGTATCCGGACGCGGACGGTCAATACTTTTGACGAAGTTTCCATGGCGGCTTGTCCCCGACGCTTCGTTAGTCGCCTAGGAGCAGCAACCAGAGCGAGATCCAGCAGCAGGCTGGAACAGTGACTCAACAATTGTGCAGTTTGGGGTGTACGAACCCAGGCAGGTGGATTCACACGTGCCGGCCATCGATAGCAGTTCTTTTCGGATCTGTTGGAGCTTAGCTACCTTCGACTCTACTTCTGCCAAGTGCTTTCTAACGACTGACAGTGCATCAGCGCACGGACGATCAGCATCTGCCGCGAGCGCAATGAGTTCTCTGATGTCGTCGAGTGGGAAGCCCAGCTCACGATTCTGCCGGATGAAGATGAGTCTGGATCGATGCTTTTCGGTGTAGATTCGATGCCGCCCTGCCGACCGCAGGGCCGGAGGTAGAAGGCCTATCTTTTCGTAATAGCGAATTGTTTCAATGTGGCAACCCGTTGATTTCGACAGCGCCCCGATTCCTGACATGCAAATTCCCCAAGCATTTTCTTGAACCTGTAGTAGCTACAGATATTACCCTCTCTTCAGAAAATAATTTCACGCGCTTGAAGGGCATTTCGTGGACAGAGAACAGCTAGAGAAAAACCAAATTCCCGTTTACTTCGTGGCGGTCGTGGTCGCGGCCATCGGAGGCCTGCTTGCACCCAATGCGTCTCAAGCTATGGGTGCGCTGGTGACACCAGCCATCGCAGTGCTGATGTACGCCATGTTTCTACAGATTCCCTTCTTGGATCTCCGGGAGGGTCTTGCGAACAAACGATTCATGGCGGCGTTGCTGACAGCCAACTTCGTGGCCATCCCCTTGCTGGTTTGGGCATTGACGATGGGGATCACCGATCACCCAGCGATTTTGGTGGGTGCCCTGTTGGTTTTACTGACGCCATGTATCGACTACGTAGTGGTGTTTACCCATATAGGCAAAGGTGACTCCAAACTCACTCTGGCGGCCACTCCACTGCTACTTTTGCTACAGCTCGTGCTGCTGCCGCTTTACCTGGCCTTCATGCTGAGTAGCGACTCCGCAGTGGTCATTTCTATTGGGCCATTTGTTGAGGCCTTTGTGGTGCTGATCGCTTTGCCTCTGGTATTCGCGGTAGCAACAGCTGCCGGGGCAAAGAGATCGCGCGTCGTTGAGGGCTGGAACAACGCATGGGCTTGGATGCCTGTACCGGCTATGGCTGCTGTGTTGGTCGTAGTTATCGGATCTCAGATTTCAGCTGTAGTTAGAGACATGGACAAGCTGATGCCTGTTATTCCTGTCTACCTCGCTTTCATGCTCTTGGCCCCATTGGTTGGTGCCTTGGTTGCGCGCGCATTTAAATTGCCGGCCATCACTGCGAGATCAGTGGCCTTCAGCAGTTCGACACGAAATTCATTGGTGGTTCTGCCCCTCGCACTGGCCTTGCCCGGGGAAATCAGAGGGCTCGCTGCGGCAGCAGTCATTACCCAAACGCTGATTGAATTGGTCAGCGAGCTAATTTACATCCGGGCCATTCCTGCCTTGGTGTGGCGCAAAATGTAGATCCTTAGCTAAGCGTCTATTCGCAATTTACAGTCCAGAGCTGATCGAGCCGTGTCGTGTAGCAGGGACTGAGCATCTCTCACTTCATACCCCAATCTGGAGCAACCGGCACGCGGCCTGGTCGAAGCGTCCCGCGTCCCCATTTCGCATTTATCTGATCCATATGCGGATTCCACGCTGACTCGGACACCCATTCCACGCACATCCGGACAGTGATTCCACGCTGATCCGGACACTCATTCCACGAGCATCCGGACACCGATTCCACGGCCATCCGGACACTTTC
>NZ_JAIHLQ010000066.1 GCF_019733355.1 Pseudomonas baetica
GTCCAGATCGGGGTTTTCGCTGACCAGTTCGAGGTCGAAACGATACGGCTGGCTGATGCCTTCGGTGCCGACAAACGACAGCACTTGCAGGTCGCCCACGTAGTCTTCGACCTTGAGGCTGAAGTGGGTTTCGTTAGCTGAATTGAACATCGTGTGCTCCCTGTTCGAATGTCATCCGTTACGCCCGAAACCGCAGACGTTGTAGCCAGGACGAAGTGGCGCCCAAGGCGTCACGCAATTGGTCGGCAGTGATGGTGCGTGCTGCCGGATCAAAGCTCAGCGCCTGTTGCAGCGCTGGCCAACTGTGTTTTGGCAGGTTCTGCGGGGCTTGCAGCTGGCGCTCCAGATGCTCGTCGCGGGCCTGGGTCGAGGGCAAACGGCGGAACGGGTGTTTGCCGCTCGCCAGTTCATAGATCACACAGGCCACGCCGTACACGTCTGCGCTGGCCGACAAGGGTTGGCCCTCAAGCAGTTCGGGGGCGGCGTAGCCCGGGGTCCAGGCGTTGAAGCGTTCGCGGCTCAGGTGCGGCAGGCCGGGCAAGGTGCCCTCTTCTGCCTGGCCCAAACCGAAGTCGAAGAGGCGCAAGCCGTCTTCGCTGAGCATGACGTTGCTCGGTTTCATGTCGCCGTGCAGCACGCCGCGACGGTGGGCGTAGGCCAGCGTGTCGAGCAGCGGCAGGACGATGTCGCGCAGTTCTTTCCACGGCAGGCCCAGTGGCCGCTCGCAGAGCAATTTGTCCAGGGTCAGGCCACGCATGTATTCCATGGTGATGAAGGCCCGCTGGCAATCGGTGTCGACTTCAAAGGTGTGTGCGCGCACAACGTTGTCGTGGCGCAGGCGTCGGGTCAGGGCGAACTCGCCGTAAAGCAAGGCACTGGCGTCCGGCGATTCGGCAAATTCTTCGCTGAGGATTTTCAGCGCGATGTAAGGGTCGGGATCGCCGAACTGTTCGTGCAGCAGATCCCTGGCCCGGTAAACAGCGCCCATGCCGCCCGCCCCGAGCAGACGCTCGAGGTGGTAGCGACCGGCGAGTATGTCTGGCAGTGCACCGATGCTGGCCTTGGTTGGCGCTGGCAAAGGTTCTGCTTTGTGTTCCTTGGCGAAGGCGAAGTAGGTCAGGTTGTTGGCCTGTTCTTCGCTCATCAGCACGTCATCGATGGGTGATTCGATGTTGGTCATTGGCGGATCACCACGGCTGTCAGGTTGTCGCGAGCGGAGCCCCGCAGGGCGCCGTCGAACAAACGTTCCAGCGCCACATGTGGCGCGCTGAGGCTGAGGGCGTTGCCGAGGGCATCGCTGCTCATGCCTTGGTACAAACCATCGCTGCACAGCAAAAACGCATCGCCCGGATACACCTCAAGTTCCAGTACATCCAGGGTCAGTGTTTCGGCGGCGCCGACGGCTCGGGTCAATGCCTGAGCCGCCGGGTGCGCTGCCGCCTGTTCGACGCTCATTTGCTGTTCGTCAATCAGTTGCTGTTGCAGCGAATGGTCTTTGGACAGTTGATACAAACGCTGCCCGCGCCACAGATAACAACGGCTGTCGCCAGCCCAAATGCAGGCCGCGCGATTGCCTTCCATCAGCAGCGCCACGACGGTGCTGCCCATGATGCTGTCGTGACGTCCGGCGGTGACGGTCAACTCTTGTCCCAAACGCCGATTCAACCAGTGCAGGCACTGGCGAATGGCTTTGAGGCGCTCGTCGAAGTCATCGTGTTGCGGCAAATCAGCCAGGCTGGCGACGATCAACTGGCTGGCGATGTCGCCACCCTGATGACCGCCCATGCCGTCCGCGACCACCCACAGCCCCTGCTGCGGATTGTCGAGGAAGGCATCTTCGTTGCGCGCCCGCACCTTGCCCGGGTCGGTACGCGCCGCGCTGCGCCAGGGACTGGCCACGAGCATCAGAGCTGCACCGGCATACGGAAGGTGCGCAGTACGCCCATGTCGAACGGGTTCGGCGTGCGTTGGCTGGACAGCAGGTAGTTGGCACGCAGGCCACCCACATTGGCTTTGAGCACCAACACGTCACGACCGCTCAGGTACTCGGTCTGCATCAGGTCGAACAGACGGAACAGCGACCATGGGCCGGAGTTCTTCTCGATACCGATCGGGCGCCCCGCCATCTTGTCCATCACCAGGCTGGTGCGACCGTCTTCAGCATCGGTTGGCCATTTGAACGACATGGGCAGGATCGGGCCGTGACGGTATTCCATGGTCTGGTCGCCGAACTTGAATTCGGAACGGCTGACGGCAGGGTCGAGGGTGTACGGCTCCAGTTTGAACTGCACTTGCGGTTCGGCCGGGTTGATCGAGAAGAAGCTCTTGCGAATCGTCTGCGCAGCGGCCATCTGATCGAGGTAGACCTTGGACACCGGCAGGCTGTGGCCGTCGACGCTGCGCATCCGGTAGTTGCCCGGATCACCGCTGACAAACGGACGCATGTAGTTGTCGAAGAAGCGGTCAACAACGCCTTGCGCCTTGAAGAAATCGCGGAAGTCGCTGATCGCCACGTCGCTGGTGCTGCTGGCGCTGAACGGATAGCGCTTGCTGATGGTTTTGCCATACACGCTGTACAACTCGTTCTGATAACGGCCGTTCAGGTATTGGTAGGCATCGCTGAGCACCAGGCGCCAGGAGTCTTCGGCCAGCACGTTGAACCACACGCTAAGCGGACGCGGCAGACGACCGGAGGCATTGCGCAGGTTAGTCAGCGCATCGCGCTGGCCGCCCATGCGGGTTTTCGCCAGTTCGAACGCGGCTTGTTCCGGCGTGCTGGAACGGGCCAGGCTGGCCAGTTGCAGTTGCAGGTCGTTGAGCGCGCTCAGTGCCGGGGTCAGATCAGCGGCCGGGCCGTTGTTGTCATCGAGCAAGCGATGCAGCGGTTCAAAGCGACGTTGCAGCGACTTCTTGGCAGTGTCCGGCAGGTTTTTCGCGACGTTCAGGGCCGAAGCCTTGTCGGCTACCGCCGACGCCAGTTTGCCGACTTTGCCCAGTTTGCCTTTCTGCCCAGCCAAGGCATCGGCAGCATCGCCGGCCTCGTCCACCGGATCAGCGGCCGCCGGGAAGCGGGTGTTTTCACGCACTTCGGTCAGCAATGCCAGCACCGGCGAGTTGGCCGAGGTCAGGCCCGCCAGTTGCTCGGCGCCTTCACCGGCGTCGTTGATTGGCGGCAATGCCACCTGGCCAACGGCTTCGCTCCAGTAGTTGGCGTAGTCGCGGAAGTACAGTTGCTCCAGTTCGACCATCAGGCGACGCAAGTCCATGTCGCTGATGCCCGCGCCTTCGCCCAGCACCCAGTTGTCACGCAGGATGTCGGTGACCAGTGCCGAGCCCTGCACCGAGAAGTACTGCTGATAACCCTGTTGGGTGTAGAACCCCGGGATCACGTAGTCGGTGCCGATGAACAGCGAGCCCTGCGGGCCGAGGTGTTGGCTGAAACGGTATTCCGGCAGGTTGCGCGCCTGCTCGCGGAGCATGCGGTAGACCACGGTGGCCAACGATTCGCTGCGCAAGACCTGACGCGCCTGAGCCACCAACTGATCGTTCAGCGGGTAGATGAAAGGCTGTTTCAGCAGGCGTTCGAGGTGGTGGTTCAGGCCGTTCTGCACCGCGGTGTTGCCGGTGTAGCGCTGCGACCAGTCGGTAGCCACCCAGTCCTTGAGCCATGCCGCATCGCGACGATCCTTCATGTTCAACATCAGGTACGCACGCAGGCTGTTGATCAGGCGTTCGCGGTCCTTCATGTTGGCGCGGATCTGGCCTTCGAGCAGGGTTGCGACGCGGGGCAGCAGTTGCGTTTCAAGCTCGCGCTCGTAAGCCTCCTTGACCACCGGATTAACGTCTTCGCCCTGATACAGGCCGCCACGCTCGTGGTACGACACGTCGCCCTTTTTCGGGAACGCCTGCGTTGCCGCGTAGCTGGTGTCGAGGGTTTTCAGCGCGCCCATCGCGTCATCACGCGGGGACAGCACCGAACGCTGCTGATTCCAGTTCTGCGCCAGATTGCGCAGGTTTTCCAGACGCTCGTAGTTGGCCGAGAAACCGCCCGCCCAGAGCATGCCGAACAACGCCAATGCCGCCAGTGCGCCGACGTACAGCGCACGTTGGCCCCAGTTGATGCGGCTGCGTTCGCGCTTGTCCAGACCGGCCAGATCGGCCTCGGGGAAAATCACCTGACTGAACAAATGGTGGATGAATCGCGAGCGACCGCTGCGCAGGGTCGGCAATACACCGGCATTGATGCCCAGGTTGGCGCCGATCGCGGCAGTGGTCGAATCCATCTCTTGGGTCAGGTGCGGTGCGCTGGTCAGGTAGAAACCACGCAGTTGCGTTGCACGCTGGTAACGGTTGCCGGTGAACGCCATGTCGACGAACAGGCACAGACGCTCGCCGATTTGCCCCAGTTGATGCGGGAAGTCGAGGATGCGGCCACGGCGCTGAGTGTCACGCTCGGAGTGCATGCGCATGATCACTTGGCTGTTGAGGCGACGCAGCAGTTCTTCGAACTCGCCGCGCAGCACAGCCACGTCGGTGCCCTGTTGATCCTTGCGGAAACTGGTACCCAGCACCTGATCGCTTTCTTCGCGGGTCAGTTGATCGAAGAACTCGTCAAAACCCAGCAGTTTGTCGGCCTTGCTCAGTACCAGATACACCGGCACGTCGACGTGCAGCTTCTGATAGATCTCTTGCAGGCGACCACGCACCTGGCGCGCCAGGGTGTCGATGTCTTGCTCGCTACCGCCGGTGAGGGTTTCCACCGGGATGGTCACCAGCACGCCGTTCAACGGACGACCGCGACGACGCTTGCGCAGCAGTTCCAGCAACGTGGTCCAGGCACTGCCGTCGACGTCTTTCTCGCCTTGGGTCATGTAACGCCCGGCGGTGTCGATCAGCACGCCGTGGTCGGCGAAGTACCAGTCGCAATGACGGGTGCCTTGGGTGTCGCGGGTCAGCTTGCGGTCGATCTTGTTGATCGGGAATTCCAGACCGGAGAAGTCCAGCAGGCTGGTCTTGCCGCTGGACTGCGGGCCGATCAACAGATACCACGGCAGTTCGTTGCGCCAGCGCTCGCTGCGGCCACGATACAGGCTCGAGGTTTTCAGGGTTTTCAGCGCGTCTTTGAAACGCACCTTCAACTCTTTCTGTTCGTCGTCGATCAGCTCTTCGCGGCGGATGCGATCCTGGCCGTCTTCGGTGGCTTCGACTTCTTTCTTGCGTACACCGGCGCGCCAGCTGACGAAGACCATGGTCAGGCCCCAGATCAGGAACAGCACGGCGATGGTCAACAGGCGAGAGGTCGGGCTCTCCCAGAACTTGTAGTCATCAACCGCCAACAACGGGCCAACGAACCACACCAGCAGTGCCACGAACAGCACCAGCAGCAGGGTCCAGACCCAGGTCTGGCGCAGGAAGGCGCCGACTTTCTTGAAAAACTTTTTCATCACACGTCCCTGTTTACGGCTGCGACTGCGGTTGAACCGCGGCTGGATCAAGCGGCTGGTAAGGTTGCAGCACGGTGTCGCGCTGCTCACCCAAGACCCAGGCGAAGCCCGAATACATCACCACCAGACAGACGAAAGTGAACAACACCACCATCCACGCCGGCACGATGCGCACCAGGTTGCGGCGCTGATCGTTCAAGCCTTCCCAATGCGGCGACAACTCGCGCGGCACGTCGCCACGCAACTGACGGATCTGCCGGTACAAGGCATCACGGATGCCTTCAAGTTCGAGCATGCCGCGCGCCTGTACGCGGTACTTGCCCTCGAAACCGAGGGACAGGCACAGGTACATCAGCTCCAGCATTGGCAGGTGTTTGACCGGGTTTTTCGACAGCCGATCAAGCAGCTGGAAGAACTTCTCGCCACCGAAGGTTTCGTTGTGGAAGCTGCTGAGCAGGCTCATCTGCGACCACTCGCTTTCGTTGCCCCACGGTGTGGTCACGACGGCTTCGTCGACCACGGTGCAGAGCACGTAACGCGCCGCCATCACCTGGCTGCTTTCGGCGCCGTTGTGCAGGGCGCTCACTTCAAACAGCTTGAGCCCGGCGGTCAGGCGCGCGTTCAGCGCATAAAGGTCTTCGCGGGTTTCGCTGTGCTTGAGGCGCACCACTTCCGAGAGCAACTCGGACGACGCGGCGACCAGCGAATTGAGGCTGATGTTGAACGCTTCCGCCGGGCGCACGCGTGCGGCGTAGATCATGCGTTCTTCCAGTTGCTCGAAACGCGGCGGCGCGGCGAAGTCGGTCAGTGGACTCGACGCCGGTCCGTGGCCCTGACGGTCGAGCAAGACTGTTTTGTCGTCCTGGCTGTATTCCGTTTCCGTGTTCATGTCGGTCAGTTCCTGATGGCCCAGAATTTCAGTTCAAGCTCGGCGAATTCGCCGGACACATGGAACGCGAAGCCGCCTGAGCGCTCGAGTTGTGCCAGATCTTCGGAACTGAGTTCGAGGATGAAGTAGGTTTTGTTCGAGTGGAACGCGATCTGCCGTGGGGCGACGGGCAAAGGTTTGACCTTGATCCCCGGCAGGTGCAGGTTGACCAGTTGGCGGATACGCTCCACCGGACCAACCTTGAGGTGCGCCGGCAAGCGGTGGCGCAGTTCTTCGGAGTCGCAGTTGGCACTGGCCGCCAGCACGAACGACGCCGAGCCCAGCAGTTTGTGGTCGTGCAACGGCGACACGATGATCCCGTACTGCCGCGCTTGCAGGATGAGTTCGATGGCGTGCTGCTCGAGCACCATCGACAGCACCTGACGGATCGCGTCCATCAGTTTGCGAAAGCTCGCGCCCTGGTCGGCGTGGGAGTAGCGGCTGTCCAGACGCGGGCGTTTGCTCTCGCCGGAGAACGTCGCCAGATCGCCGAGCATGGTCAGCAACGTGCGGTACAACTCTTCCGGGTGCACCTGCTCCAGCCCCAGATAGTGGCGCAGCAACAGTTCGGTGCGGTTGATCAGTTGCAGCATCATGAAGTCGCCGACTTCTGCGCCGCCGACCTTGCCGTTGGAGCGAATCCGCTCGGCAATGGTGTCGCCACGGTGGCTGAGCATACTGATGACTTCTTTCAGGCACGACAGCAAGTAGCTGGAGGCATGAGCCTGAATGTAGGTCGGCACGAAGTCCGGATCCAGGCTGATCACGCCGTCGGGCGTGGTGTCGAGTACGTCGCAGATCTTCAGCTTCACGTAGGCCTGATCGCTCTGTTGCTCGCCGAGCAACAGTTTGAAATCGGGGCGACCACAGCTGACCTGGCTGGCCGAGTCGTCGCCGGCGTTGGAGTCAGCGACTTCGGCGTCGTACGCGGTGTAACGCGCCAGCACGTCGGATTGCTCCGGACGGCGCGATTCGATGTGGTTGCCGGTGACCAGTGGCAGCGCCAGGTAGATCGGCGTGTTGCCGGTGTTTGGCGGTACGTCCAGCGCCAGCGGTTCGGTGTTGCCACCGAGTTCGAACAGGCTACCGTCCGGCAGAATCCCCGAGGCTTCACTGATCACCAGTTTGCCCATGTTGAGGAACTGCAAGTCGATCTCCAGATTGAGGAAACCCCAGGTGTAACCACCCAGCAACTGGGTGCGGGTTTTCATCTGGTGATCGTAATAGCGATCGTTGTGCTGGAAGTGCTGCGGACGCAGCAACATGCCTTCCTGCCAAATGACTTTATGGGTATTCATGTTCAGTCATCCGCCTTGGCGAGCACTTGATGGGTGTTGCGAATACCGGCCTGGTCGAGGGTCAGGTCCGCCTCGGTGATTTCCAGCGGGGTGATCTGCACCGTGTAGCGCCACTGGGTTTCCGGCAGGTCACGGTAGGCGGCGAGAACGCCCACATAGCGGCTGCCCTCCTCCACGCTGAGTTTCATTTCCACGGTTTCACCCGGGCGCAGTTCGAGTTCTTCGCTGGCCACCAGATCCGGGTTAAGGGATTCTTTGGCACGCTCGTAAAGGCTGAAGAAGTCAGCGTTCTCGAAGGTCACCGGGTGCTTGAGTTCGAACAGACGCACCACGATCGGCGACGGGCGGCCGTTGAGGTCAGGGTTCAACTGATCGCTGCCGGTCAGTTTCAGGTTGATCTTGGTCACTTTCGAGTACGGCGACAGCGACGAGCAACCGGCGAGCAGCACCAGCACGGTGAGCGCAGTCAGCGTCTTGAAAAAAGCGGTCGAGCGGCGAGACATGCGCATCATCCTTGGTGGTCGGTGTGGAGGGTGGAGATCAGGCGGATCTGTTCTTCGTAGGCCTGGGCGAAGTCGCGGGCCAGCAGACGCTCGCTCCAGTCATCGTCCTGACGCAGGGCCTGGTGGTAACGGCCGAACGCTCTCCAGCGCCCGCCCGACGTGGCGATCAACGGCTTGTTGTCGCGCTCGAAACGCAGGGTCAGTTGCTCGGGCGAGAAGTGTTCCAGCGTGCCGCGCACGGCGGCACGGCTGGCGGTCAGCAAAGCCACCTGATGCGCCTGCAAATCGCGGAACGCACGGGAAATCGCCTGTTCGGCCGGCAAATGCCCGGGCTTGCTTGGCTGCAACAGAATCTGCAGCGCTTCGCTCGGGTCGACGGCGAATTTCAGCGGGTTCTTGTTGGTGCCTTGCACGGTGGTCTGGGCCAGACGCAGCTCGTTTTTCAACTCCGAACGGGTGCGCAGGCTCTGCTGCAAACCACCGACGCTTTGACGCAACAGACGCGCGGCGTTCAGCGCCAGGGCTTCGCGTTCGTCGTGGCTGACGCCTTTGAGATCCACACCCAGCGCGGCGCCGAAATGCTCCCAGAAACCTTCGCTTTGGCGCTCGACGGCTTTGGGTGCCGGAGCAGGCTCCGGTTCGGCGGGCGCGGCGATCAGCTCCGGCACCATCAGGCTTTCCATGTCGATGCGGGCGTAGTCGGCACGCTGACGGGAGTCTTCAGGTTTGGTGTTGGGCGCCAGCAGTTCGTCGATTTCCGAATAGACGCGCTCTTGCTGTTCGAGGGCGTTGAGCGGGTCGAGGTCGAGGAACGCGTCGTCCGGGATGATGCTGCCAGCGGCGCGTGGACGGCCGACTTCGCCGTCGAAGGTCGCCGGGTCACGCACCAGTCGCGCACGGATCTCGAAGTCGCCCAGCACGTAGGTGCTGCCGTGTTCGATGCGAACCGGCTCGCCTTTGTGCAGGCGTGCGCCGCTTGCGCCATCCTGGACACCATTGCTGCTGGTGTCGGTCAGGAAAAACGTGCCCTCACGGTAACTGACAATCACATGATGATTGGACAGATGACGCTTGCGGTCAGGGATGATCCAGTCGCAGTCCTCGCCCCGCCCGATGACGCCGCCAGCCTGTTTGAAGGTCTTCTGGCACAACTCGGTGGGCACGAACTGCTTGGTGTTCAGCATTTCGAAAACCAATTCCATGTTTGATGCTCCTTGCGGTCACTTGCCGCGATTGACCGCTTGCGGATCACCCAACGGGCGATAGTCGTTGTCGTTGAATTTGTAATTGCCGCTACAGCCGCCAAGGCCGCATAGAACGACGAGGGTCAGCAGGACAGCGTGCCAGTGACGAACAGACATCAGAGGGTCTCCAGGGGTAGACAAAGCACAAAGCGCCGACCCTTGCGGGCGGCGCTGAAATAGTTTTTTTGCGGCGAAGTCGATGATCTTGGCCTATCCATCGAAATCTCCAAGATTGATATTCAGGCGCCCGAGGCGGTACAGCAGCGTGCGCCGAGGCAGGCCCAACTCACGGGCGGCGAGGGTCTGGTTACCGTCGTTCTTGCGCAGGCAATCGAGCAACAACGAGCGCTCGACCTGCTCCATACGCTCGCGCAGATTCAGGCCGCTGTTGTCTTCGAACATGGGTTCCATGCGCAGGGAGAAATGCTCGGCCAGCAACTCGCCGCCCTCGCACAGCAGTACCGCACGCTCGACCAGGGCCTTGAGTTCACGGACGTTGCCGGGGAAGGTGTAACCGCACAGGTGTTCAAGTGCTTCTTCGGACCAACACACCGGGTCACGCTGCAAGAAAGAGCAGGTCTTCTCGGCAAAATGGCGAGCCAGATCAAGAATGTCGCCTTCGCGCTGACGCAGGGCCGGCAGCACAATCGGAAATTGCGCGAGGCGGTAGTACAAGTCTTCGCGGAATTTGCCTTCGCTGACCAGCACCGCCAGATCACGGTGAGTCGCGGCAATGATGCGCACGTCGATCTTGTGCGTATCGTTGGAGCCCAGCGGACGAATCTCGCCTTCTTGCAACACGCGCAGGATTTTCGCCTGCAACGACAGCGGCATGTCGCCGATTTCGTCGAGCAACAGCGTGCCGCCATTGGCCGCGTCGAACAGCCCGGCGCGGTCGCGATCGGCACCGGTGAATGCACCTTTGCGATAGCCGAACAGCTCGCTTTCCAGCAGGTTCTCCGGGAATGCCGCGCAGTTCTGCACAATGAACGCTTGCGAACGGCGCGGGCCACAATCGTGAATCGCTCGCGCAACCACTTCCTTGCCGGTGCCGGTTTCGCCGCGCAGCAGCACCGTGTAAGGGCTGTGCAGGACTTTGCTGATCAACGAGTAGGTCTGGCGCATCGCCGCGCTTTTGCCGATCAGCCCATAACCACTGATGCTCGGCACACTGCGCAACACCGGTGCCGAGACGTCCTGAGGTTGACGCAGGCGTTGCAGCAAGTGCAATTGGCCGAGTACGAACGAGCCGAGTTGGCCGAGTGAGTCGGCAAAGCCTTGCAGGTCGGTGCGATGGCGGCTGGCACACAACAGCAAGCCTTCGACAGCCTTGTGCTGGTTGACCAGCGGCACGCACAGCAGCGACTGCCACGGCGCTGCCACGGCCGGCAGAAAACTGGTTTCGTGCAGGCTGGCGCTCAAATCGTCGAGGCACACCACGCGGTTCTGGCACAGCGCAAATTGCAGCAGTTGCTCACCGTTGTAGTCCGCCGGCAGGCTCGCCGCTTGACGCGGTTGCAGCGCGCCGTCGAGGTATTCGGCGTTCATGCCCAGGCAGGTGTGGGTGGCGTCGAGCAGATACAGTTGCGTCAGTTCGCAACCACTCAGCCCGGCCAGCCCACGCACAAAGTCACTCAATAGCGCAGCACCGTCCGCCGCCCGCGAAAGGCTGGCGAACTGCGCCAGCAACGCTTCGGCATAGACCAGCGGCTGCGGCACTTGAGTGAACATCACGCCCACCTCAGGCAAACTCGCACGTCACGCTGGCGTCGCCGTCGAGCGTGGCATGCACACGCTTGAGGCTTTCACCGGTGGCCATCGCATCGAGCAGACGATCCGCCACCAACGGCAGGACGTGCTGATCAAGCAAGTGGTCGATCAGACGCGCGCCGCTGTCGCTTTGAGTGCAGCGCTCGGACAGGTGATCGACGAGGTTCTGGCACCAGCTGAAATCCAGTTGACGACGGTTGAGGCGCTCGCCGAGACGACCGAGTTTGATCTCGATCAGCTCGCGCAGCACCGGACCGCCGACCGGGTAGTACGGCACCACTTTCATCCGTGCCAGCAGCGCCGGTTTGAAGTGTTTGCTGAGTACCGGGCGAATGGTTTCTTCGAGCTGTTCGGCGGTTGGCCGCGCGCCGTCTTCGCAGAGGTCGCTGATACGGTCGCTGCCCAGGTTCGACGTCATCAGGATCAGCGTGTTACGGAAGTCGATCTCGCGCCCTTCGCCGTCATTGGCCACGCCTTTGTCGAAGATTTGGTAGAACAGGTTGAGTACGTCCGGGTCAGCCTTTTCGACTTCATCAAGCAGCACCACCGAGTACGGCTTCTGGCGCACGGCCTCGGTGAGCATGCCGCCTTCGCCGTAACCGACGTAGCCCGGTGGCGCACCGATCAGGCGCGAAACGGTGTGTTTCTCCTGGAACTCGGACATGTTGATGGTGGTGATAAACCGATCACCGCCGTACAACAGGTCGGCGAGGGCCAGCGCGGTTTCGGTTTTGCCGACGCCGCTCGGGCCGACCAGCAGGAACACGCCGACCGGTGCATCCGGTTTGTTCAGGCCAGCCGCGGTGGCACGCATCGAGCGATCCAGTGCGTGGACGGCTTGTTCCTGACCCCGGATGCGCGTGCGCAGGTCGGTGGCGAAACTGGCGACTTTGGCGTTGTGCTCACGGGCCAGTTGCGCCAAAGGTACGCCGGTCCAGGCGCTGATCACTTCAGCCACCAGACGCGGGCAGACTTCGAAGCTGACCAGACGCTCTTTGACCTGAGCGGCGGTCAATGCGCTGTGGGTTTCGTTGAGCTGGGCTTCCAGCGCTTCGACGCTTTGACCTTCCTCGACTTCAGCGGCGAGGGTTTCAATCACGGCGCCTTCGGCGTCTTCTTCGATGTTGACGGTCGGCTCGACGGCTGCGGCTTCACGGGCCTTGGCCAGTTGCTGGCGCAGTTCCAGCAGGCGTTCGGCCAGTTGCTTCTGTTCAGTCCACAGGGCTTCCAGTGCAACCATTTCGTTTTCGGCTTCGTCCAGCCGCGCTTCCAGTGCCTCCAGCGCTTCGTGGTCGATCAGCAGACCGGCCTCGGCGTCGCGACGCAGGGCCTGGCGCTGACGGCCACCTTCAGCCAGTTCGCCACGCAGGCGCTCAAGGCTTTCCGGGGCGGCCGCGAGGCTGATGCGCACGCGGGCGCAAGCGGTGTCGAGAACATCGACGGCTTTGTCCGGCAGTTGCCGACCGGCCAGATAACGCGCGGACAACTCAGCAGCAGACACCACCGCGTCATCACGCAGGTAAATGCCGTGGCTCTTCTCGTAGACCTGAGCCAGACCACGAAGGATGGTCACCGCTTCGCTGACGGTCGGTTCGTGCAGTTGCACCGGCTGGAAACGACGGGCCAGCGCCGGGTCTTTCTCGAAGTATTTCTTGTACTCGGCCCAAGTGGTCGCGGCGATGGTGCGCAACTCGCCACGCGCCAGTGCCGGTTTCAACAGGTTGGCCGCGTCGGAACCGCCGGCATTGCCGCCCGCGCCGATCAGCGTGTGAGCTTCATCGATGAACAGAATGATCGGCTTGGGCGAGGCTTTGACTTCGTCGATCACGCCTTTGAGGCGACGCTCGAATTCACCTTTGACGCTGGCGCCGGCCTGCAACAGGCCCATGTCCAGCGAAAGTAGCTCAACACCTTTGAGCACTTGCGGCACTTCACCGGCAGCGATGCGCGAGGCCAGGCCTTCGACAATAGCGGTTTTACCGACACCGGCCTCACCCACCACGATCGGGTTGTTCTTGCGGCGACGGGCGAGGATGTCGACCATCTGACGGATCGCGCCGTCACGGCACAGTACCGGGTCGAGTTTGCCGTCGCGGGCCTGTTGGGTCAGGTTGTGGGTGAAGCGCTGCAACAGCGATTCGCCCTGAGCGGCCGGTTTGCCGTTGGCCGCCGGTTGCTCCTGTTGCGACAGGGCAAATTCTTTCAGGCGATCGATGTTCAATTTGGCGAGCAGCGGCTGATAACGGCTGCCGGCATAACGCATCGGGTTGCGCAGCAGCGCGAGGATCAGCGCGGCGTCTTCGACCTGGGTCTGGCCCAGTTCGAGGTTGGCCACAAGCAAGGCGTCTTGCAGCCATTGCACCAGTTCCGGAGCAAACACCGGGTTGCGCGAAGCGCTGTGTTCAACACGCGATTGCAGCGCGGCGCTGAGCTCACCGGCATCGACATCCGCGTCTTGCAACGCGCGGGCGAGCAACCCGTTCGGACGTTCCAGCAGGCCGAGCATCAAGTCTTCGACGAGGATCTTGCTGCCGCCACGGGCGACGCAACGCTCGGCCGAACGCTCCAGATCACGACGGGTTTCGGCGTCCAGCGCCTGGATGAGTTGTTGCAGGTCTACGTTGATCATGGCTCACGTCCTTAATGAATTTTGCTGCCCAGGGTCACCACGCCGTCCGCTTTCTCGCGGCCCAGCCAACTGGTCCAACCGAGGCGACAGGCGTTCTGCTCACCGATGCGCAGTTCGCGGATTTCTTCCTGGCGCAAAACCAGGCGAATGTCGTAATCGAGCGGGTCACGCAGGGTGAACCGCACCAGCGCGCAGAGCGGCTGGTAACCGAAACCGATCGGCAGGAATTCATGGAATCGCTGCCAATCGAGTTGGGTGATGTGAATGCGGAATTTGCCGCTGCGGTCGCGCACGTGTTCGCCGAGCACCAGGTCTTCGCCGAGCATGCTGTTGGCGCGCCCCAGACGGTTGCGCTGCTCTTCGAGAATTTCCACGCGGCGTTCGATGCACTGCTCGATGACCAGGTCTTCGTGCTTGAAGTAGTAACGCAGCACGGCTTCGATCAGTGCCGCCGAGTGCGCCCGCAAGCTGAGCAGGCCAAGGTAAGGCAGCAGGCGTTTCCAGTTGAGTTCCTTGGCTTTGCGGATTTCTTCGCCGCCCAGACCGATCAACGCAAACAACTGCGACGAGAACGGGTCGATCGCGCCGCTCTGGAAACTCGCGCGGTAGCGGTACTTGCGCCAGATCGGCAGCATCAGCCGTTGCAGGCGATGGTGGAACAGATCGAGGAAGTTGCGCGTCGGGTTGCCGTCTTCGCTGTCGCCCAACGCCTGCTCGCCGTAGAACGCCGGCAGCGGCGAACCGGAGCCAACCAGGCCGATCAGGTTGAAACGTACGCGCGCGCGCATCTGCCCGTGCTCTTCGAAAAACTCCACTCGATCGACATCGCTGCGCGGGAATCCGAGGCTCGGGTTGGCCTGGAATTCCACCTGATCGTACAAATCGTCTTCGCTCAGGTGCGGGTGTGCATCGCGCAGTCGGTCGATCACCAGCAGCACGGCCTGAAACAGCGAGTATTCGCGTATTACCCGGGTCAACCCGCTTAAAGCAGGGGTTGCAGACCCATACGTGGTGTCCATTGGTACACCTCTCCCTGTGTGCTTTTTACCCGCAGCTCATGGAATGAATTGAGACTGGCGTAAAGCGCGAAAAACTCGTTAAGAACGGAGGCGAAAACGAACAGGTCGCCTTCACCGATATACCCTTCCGGGTCGATGGTCAGTTCGGTGCGCAAACCGCGCACCGGCAGGCCGCGGTGCAGCCGATCGACGTGGTGGTGCTTGATGTGCTTGAGACCACCGAGCAGGCGCTTGCTGACCTTCTCTGCGTGCTGGTCGTAGTAGCGCGGCAGGTCGTAGGTTTCCAGAATCACCTTCAACGCATTGACGTCGGCCAGCGACAGATAGTTAAGCGACATGTTGCTGATCAGCTTCCACAGGAAGTCACGGTTCAGCGGCGGCGCGAAACTCGAGGTGGCCGGGGTGATGTTGCGGAAACTCAAGAACTCCGGCGTCTCCTCGCAAGCCATGCAGATGTCGCCGAGCTTGAGCTTCTTCGGCAGGTTCTGGTTGGTGCACATCAGCTCGATCGACAGCGTTTCGTGGGCCTCGGTGTGGCGGATGCCGAAGCTCAGGTAGGTGTCGAGGCCGTCGTGCAGCAGCGACGAGCGCTGGCGGATGCTGTAATGCGGGCGGCTGTTGGGCACGTCGAAACTCGGGTCGTGCTCAAACGATTCGAACGGCACGTACTCCTGATAACCGAGGCCGCCAGGCTTCCATCCAGTGACGGTTTCCACCGAGAACACGCCGCAGTTTTCCAGATCGTATTCCGCCGGCAGCAGCAGGTATTCATCCTGCTTGCCGTCGAGGCGAATCGGCAGGGCGTCGTGCGCGAACAGGTTGGCAATCGGCGTGCAGAACAGCTTCACGTTATCCAGCGTCGGACGCATGCGCATGATGCCGCTCTTGCGGATATCGAAACGCAACTCCAGCCCGCGCATTTGCTTGAGGGTGTCTTCCGGCAGCGCCTTGAGGATGTCCAGACCGTTGACGTCGACGAACAGGAACTTGTCCTGGAAGGCGAAGTACTCCTGCAGGTAGCGATAGCCACGGAAGGTGTTCAGCGGATACGGAATCAACGCTTCTTCTTCGGCAAAGCCCACCGGTTTGACCCGGTCACCGGGAATCTTGAACGCCATCGGCTTGCCCGCCACGCCATCGATTGGCTTGCCGGCACCGTCGAGCGGGATCAGCTCGATGCCTTCCAGGTTGCGCAGCAGACTCAGGTACAGCATCTGGCTGATGTAGCGCTCGCCGGCAAAGTGCAGACGCAGTTTGCTCAGCTCCAACTCGCCGAGATGGCCGTCGGCGCTCATTTCCAGACGCAGGCTGAGCAACGAACCGTCGCCCTTTACCGAGTAATTCAGTGCGGCCAGATCCAGTGGCAAGACTTCGGTCGGGTAGCAGGTGCGGAAGCGGCAACGCACGTCTTCGATCGGTTTGCTTTCAATCGGCGTATCACGTTCGACGCGCAACGCAGGCCCGGAACGCTTGAGCGGATCGAACTGCAAAATGCTGAATGCCGGTAGCGGGCGCATGTAGTTCGGCCACAGCAATTGCATCAGCGAATGGCTGAGCTCCGGCAGCTCGTCATCTAGCTTCTGGCGCAAGCGTCCGGTCAGGAACGCAAAGCCTTCGAGCAACCGCTCCACGTCCGGATCCCGCCCGGCCTGCCCCAGATACGGAGCCAGCGCCGGACTACGCTCGGCGAAACGGCGACCGAGTTGGCGCAGTGCGGTGAGTTCGCTTTGGTAGTAGTGGTTAAAGGACACGGGTTACCTGCCTGGTAGTGGAACTCATCAAAAAAATATCCTGTAGAGCGCGACCGTTGCTGCGGCACACACGTAACCGCCGATGAGTAGGTAAGGCACAATCATGATCAGGCCGAAAGCCATATAGGCGTCTTGAGACTGCCCAGCGATCAAACAGCACACGCCATAAATCACCCATGGCACGATGTAAAAGGGGATGAACTTCACGGGCGCCCACCAGACCATCCGCAGCGCTTGTTGTTCGGTTCTGCTTTTCGCGGATCGAGACATCCAGAACGCAAACCCCAAAAGCCCGGGAATACCCCACCACAAGAGGAATTCCCAATAGGTATGGGATGAATCGTGCGTCGTGTACAAGCCACTCCACAGGTCGTAGGAAGAAATCGCGAGCACCACCAACAATGGCCACCACAAGGCGAGCATGAAGAAGCTCAGTTGAGCGCGACTGAGCTTGGGCATCTCGTCCGCTGCGTCGATCATTGGCGAGCCGCCATCCTCAGCTCGGCAAACCGACAGCACCACTGTCTGGCAAGAGCGAAATTTCACTGAGTCTGCCCTCTCTTGCTTGCGGTGATCGGCACGTACGAATCGATGAAGAGGTATTCACCGTCGGAAGCGCTGACACGGTTCATCGTCAACGGTTTGCCATCGTGGGTGGCGAAGCGCACCCAGCCTTCTCTGACGAGACTGCCGCCTTCTGAGCGAACCTCAACGAAATAGTCCGGCGGCGCCGACCGGGTAATCTCGATGAAGTCGCCACCATCCTCCGCACCGCGCCACACCGCATCGGGATACTCGGGCAATACCCGCTCAACTTTGCTGCGAATCGACCCGACCCAGAACACCACGACCACGATGACGGCCAACGCACCGATCAGGCTCAGCAGGTGATTTAGCCATTTCCAGACCCGCAGCCACGTCATCATGGCGTGCACCATGTGCGCACATCACGCTTGTCGAAGCCCGCACATTGATTGCTTTTGGCGATCACTCGGTAAGCGTTTTCGGGGGTGTAGGCAAAGTAGTAAAAGTTGACCCGATCCTCACCATAGAGCCAGTAGGATGAGGAGCCTTGATTGATTTCGTATGGTTCGAAGGTCCAGATGGATGACTCCGCCGGGATGAAATTGGCGCGGTCCATGAGCAACATCAAGGCGTTGGAAAGCATCTGCGTGACAGAATTATTGAGCACGAGATAGAGCACACAGGCGAGCGCGCCCATCGCCATTACGAAGCGCTGTAGCCAAATCATTCCGAGGCGACTTGAGCGGTTCATGCGACCGCCTCCTGCACAGGACCCGCAGACAACGTCTGCCGCATCAGCGCGCGTTTTTCCCAGCGCAGCTCAATGACTTGCGTGACCAAAATCGCCAACAACGTGACGCCGCCTTGGGCCACGGTGTAGAACAGCGCACGCAACGGGTTGTCGGGCGCCATCATGAACAAAATCCAGGCAACCATCAGCGCAAGTAAACCGAGCTTGGCCCATAATTTCGGGATAACTGCGGCCAATGCGTTCACCGCGAAAAAAATATAAATAAACATGTAATGAGCGATACCGATGCCCACGCCACGGGTGGTGAAGCCGCCGTTGAACGCTTTGTAGGCAACGACCACTGCGTCGTTCAGGAAAACGTACGCAACGCATCCAGCCGCATGGAAAGCCAGGCACATGGCAACGCGAACGTAGGTGTTCATGTTGGTTTCATATCCCCGACCCAAGTGCCCCTGCATAACTGAGATCCTATCGGCACTCTGGAATAATCCAGCCGTCATAACCTGATACTGTCGGGTAAATTGCGCGACCACCCACCCATCGAGATTGCTCGTCCGTCGTAAATTCATTCTTCCAAAGTAGCCATTCCGACGACCTCAAAAGTTTTCCATCCTTACTATAAACCCTGAAGAAAGCTTCGCTTGTGAAGATCTTTGCGATTGCACCCGGGGTACCCAACTTCGAATATTGGGGAATATATGAGTTGATATAACAAGTTTCTGACTCATTCCATGTCGTGGAATAAAGTGTCGCCAGATCGGCAGCTTCAGTTTTCAGGTAGAGCCAAGCAGCTATCGCCCCCCCAGATAATGCAAGCAGAACCCATAACGACAATGATTTCTTACTCACGATCACTTTGACCCCGAGCGGAATTTGTATTCTTCGAAATCAAGAGGCCCCAAATGCACAATAAAAGACGTCTCATACAATTTAACCGTTGTATAACTGATCATGTCCCCGCCTTTTTTATACTTCTTGCGAAACTCATTGAAGTGATCGTTGGTAATCCGACAATAATCGACACCTTCGCTTTTGATCACCGCAGGCTTTCCTACAAAGTAATCGTAAACGTTTGGACGCAGGACACCCTCATCAGCCCAATAACCTAATAGCTGATCACCATCATCATTCAGAAAGTCGTAGGTATCCCTTCCATAAAAACCTAACTCCATGATTTCGATCGCTTGAAACCCATTGTCATCGACAATCGTTTTGAACCTGGTGGCGGCCACCTTTACCAAAAAATTCCCAAACGCACCGTAGACGTCATCCAACGCATCGAGTGCTTTTTCTTGAGTCGTGGACCCGACACGAATCAAATTGAATTGGGACAACTCCTCTAGTTCTATCGCTGTCTTATCACTGAAGTCGCAAAATGCATCTTTGAGTTTCCCAGCATTCACATCCAGTAGGCCAAGGCGTTTAAGCCGCGTCATCATGACGACCAAGCCATTCGATAGTTGGTCAAGCATGCCCTTGGACTTCCCAACGCTGCTATTAAACTCAGTCGATGCCGCTAATTCACTTAAAAACTGATCAACTTTTGGTTTTACGCGATCCGATGCTGTGAACAACCAGTCAAACGGAATGTCCGTGATGAGATTTTTTTTATCGAGTGTGCTGGCAGGTAACTTACCTTGCTTATGTTGCTGAGACAGCTCGAATGCCTCGCCGTCAAACCACTGGCGCATCACACGTGCCGCAACTTTCCACCCCATTCTATCCATAACATCAGGAATAGATGATATCGGGAAGGTTTTGGCCGATACTTTCTTGCCTTCTTTGTCTTTGGCTTGAGTCAAAAGCTCTGCTGAAGGATTTGTCATAAACGCCTCAGGAAATTGACACGGAGATTTCATCATCGAACAACAACTCGACACTTTCGGCAATGGCCGAGCCGATTACTGCGGTTTTTCCCGATGCATCAGTAACGCCGGTTATTTCTTTTCCTGATTGAGTTCTAAGTGTATAGGCGCGCCCCACTACAGGCGCCCCCGTCTTAGTGTCTTGCACAACATAGTGCTGGGTGAACGGCCACCGAATCTCCACCGGCAACGGCGGCACAAACGGCGCCGGTGTATGCGAATTGCCAATAATCACCGCCCCGGACCCAGCCGTGACCTTGTTGCCATGGGTCCCCACCGAATCAACCGTCGCAGCAGGTTTGCCGTTGATCAACACAGTGGTCGCCAAACCGCCGGCCATCGCACCACCACACGCAGAGGCATCGCCTTCACGGGCGGCCGCGAGGCCGTCGAAGAACACGTCACCGGAACCGGCGGCGATCGGGTTGGTGCCGTGGCCTGGAAGTGGGCAAGCGGTGGGGTCGGATACGCGTGCTGCGGGTTTGCCAGACATCGGGGTTCTCCTTAGTTGACCTTCACTTGACCGCTGCCATCCAGGCGCGCGGAAAAACTGACCTGTCGCTTGAACCCTTCAACTTCCAGCAGGCCTTCGATGCTGAAGGCCAGGCGAAGCTGGTCGTGGTCACGCGGCAGGGAAATGACACGCACGTTGCTCAGGCGCGGTTCGTAGGCTTCGATGAAGCTTTCGATGGCCAGGCGGGCCTGACTCAGGGAGTCGTGCAGGCTCAGGCGCATGTCATTGAGATCGGGCAACCCGTAGTCGGACAGCGTTTGCACGCTGCCGGCCCGGGTGCTGAGCATTTTGGCCAGATGGGCAGCCACTGACGCCATGGCACAAGCCTCAAGGCTGTTGCCCTTGCGTAGTTGCGCATCGCCGTTGAGGCGTTCGAAAAGGCTGCCGTATCCGTCCATGAGTCGCTCTTACTCTTTGTCCAGCTTGCCAACCAGCGACAGGGTGAAATCGGCACCCATGTACTTGAAGTGCGGACGCACGTTCAAGCTCACGCGGTACCAGCCCGGCTCGCCTTCAACGTCGCTGACGATCACTTGCGCAGCGCGCAGCGGACGACGGCCACGCACTTCGGCGCTCGGGTTTTCCTGGTCGGCCACGTACTGACGGATCCACTTGTTGAGTTCCAGCTCGAGGTCGGTACGTTCTTTCCACGAACCGAGTTGCTCGCGCTGCAGCACTTTCAAGTAGTGAGCCAGGCGGTTGACGATCATCATGTACGGCAGTTGGGTGCCGAGCTTGTAGTTCAGCTCTGCAGCCTTACCTTCTGCGCTGATGCCGAAGAACTTCGGCTTCTGCACCGAGCTGGCGGAGAAGAACGCCGCGTTGTCGGAGCCCTTGCGCATGGTCAGGGAGATGAAGCCTTCCTCGGCCAGTTCGTATTCACGACGGTCGGAAACCAGAACTTCGGTAGGAATCTTGGTTTCGATTTCGCCCATGCTTTCGAAATGGTGCAGAGGCAGGTCTTCAACAGCACCACCGCTCTGTGGGCCGATGATGTTCGGGCACCAGCGGAATTTGGCGAAACTGTCGGTCAGCTTGGTGCCAAACGCGTAGGCCGTGTTGCCCCACAGGTAGTGCTCGTGGCTGTTGGCAACGGTTTCCTTGTACACGAACGATTTGACCGGGTTTTCTTCCGGGTCGTACGGGTTACGCAGCAGGAAACGCGGCACGGTCAGGCCAACGTAACGGGAGTCTTCCGAAGTACGGAAGCTCTGCCATTTGGCGAATTGCGGGCCTTCGAAGTGGTCTTTCAGATCTTTCAGATCCGGCAGGCCGGTGAAGCTTTCCAGGCCGAAGAATTTCGGGCCGGCCGCAGCGATGAACGGCGCGTGGGACATGCACGAAACGCTGGCCACGTACTGCATCAGCTTCACGTCTGGCGAGCTTGGCGACATGTAGTAGTTGGCGATGATCGCGCCCACAGGCTGACCACCGAACTGGCCGTATTCTGCGGTGTAGATGTGCTTGTACAGGCCCGACTGCATGACTTCCGGCGAATCTTCGAAATCGTCCAGCAGGTCTTCTTTGGAGACGTTGAGGATTTCGATCTTGATGTTTTCGCGGAAGTTGGTGCGGTCGACCAGCAGTTGCAGACCACGCCACGACGATTCCAGAGCCTGGAAGTCCGGGTGGTGCAGGATTTCGTCCATCTGACGGCTGAGCTTGGCATCGATCTCGGCGATCATGCGGTCAACCATGGCCTTCTTGACTGGCTCACCGTTGTTCTGCGGCTTGAGCAGTTCTTCGATGAACGCCGACACGCCGCGTTTGGCGATGTCGTAGGCTTCGTCGTCCGGCGTCAGACGGGTTTCGGCGATGATGCTGTCGAGAATGCTGTATTCGCCGTTCTCGGCGCTCTTCTCTTGTGCTGCGCTAGTGCTCATTGTGTTGGCTTCCTTGGCTTGAGTCTCAGGCGTCCGGGGCTGCGGCGTTCAAGCCCAGCTCACCGAGTACGCGACCGCGGGATTCGTCGTCGGCGAGCACGCCTTCGATGGCTTTACGGAACGCAGGTGCGTTACCCAGCGGGCCTTTGAGGGCCACCAGCGCATCGCGCAGTTCCATCAGTTTTTTCAGCTCAGGCACTTGCTCGACCAGGCTGGCCGGGTTGAAGTCCTTCATCGAATTGACGCGCAGTTGCACAGCCAGCTCGTCGGCTTCGCCATCTTCCTGAAGACGGTTCGGCACGCTCAGCGTCAGACCCAGTTCTTGCTTGGCCAACACTTCGTCGAAGGTCATCTTGTCGATGCTGATCGGCTTGCGATCTTCGATTTTGCGATCGTCCTTGCGGTGGGTGTAGTCACCGATTGCCAGCAGTTTCAGCGGCAGTTCAATCTCTTCCTGAGCACCGCCGGTGGCGGGTTTGAAGGTGACGTTGATGCGTTCCTTGGGGGCTACCGAGCCTTCTTTGGCCATGGCTTTTCTCCTTGCGGTTGTGGCCCTGGGGCCTATTCGAGTACCACTTCGAGATCGAGGTGGCACAGCCTGCGATAAATCTCTTCCTTGCGTTCACGCACTGCATGGTTCTGCGGTAACAACTCGCAGCAACTGTGCAGCAGGTGCAGCACTTCCAATGCAAGATCGGGCTCCCAGGCGTGCAGGCCTGAGTCCTGTAATGTCTGATCGAGGGTTTCGAGCTGGTTCTTGGCCAGTTCGTATTTCTTGGCCATGAAGCACAGGCGGGCGAGCGCGAACTGCCAGAAGAAGCGCTCGCGTCCGCCGTGGGCCGATTGCAGTCCTTGCTTGAGGATCTGCACGGCAGGCTTCAAGCCTTCCTTGCGCAGCAGTGGCAGCACCTCTTCGAGGGCTTTTTCCCAGGCTGGCTGGGTTTCGACGTTATCGCTTTCGACCTTGCGCGGCGCACTGGCGCTTTGCAGGTGCGGCATGACGTTGGCGGCGATCCACGCCCGGGTGGACGGATCGGCAAACGGCGCACCGTCATGGAAACGCAACTCGACAATGCCAGGCAGACGTTGAACCAAAAGCGCGAAGTGGATTTCCACTTCGCGCATTGCCAACTCGGCGTTGAGGTTCTGGAGACATTCCCAGACCATTCGCTGGCCATCGAACCAGAACGGTGCCTTCGCCAGGCTCGCCTCCAGTTCCACCAGCAAGTCGGCGTATTTGCCCTGATCGAAACGGTCCTGGTAGAGCTTGAGCTTTTCCAGTGGCAGACCACGCAACACGGTGATCTGTTCGGCGTTGCGCTCAGGCACCGCGTCGATGGTCATCCACAGCAGCGTGCGATTCAGGCGCAAGGCGCGCAGGTCAGTGGCCTTCTGTTTGAGCCACCAGGCGCACAGTGGCCGCGCGCTGTCCTGCTGGGCGCGCAAGGCTTTGTGAGCGTCTCTTTCGTTGTCAATCGGTGCGCCGGGCGTGAGCAACTGGCTCGCGGCCTGTTTGACCTGTGCCACCGCAGCGCCCACCACACCGGGGGCTGGCTGGTTGTCGGCGGCACGCTGGATCATGGTTTTCAGGCGGCGGGAGAGCGGCAGCAGCAGCGGCGCATCATCACCCAGATGTTCGGTGCAGGCAGCGTCGAGGCCAGCCAGATGCTCGGAGAGCTGCCGGAACATCGGCAATTGCTCTTTGATCGCGATGTTTTCGGTGATGACCTGCTCAAGACGCGGCACCAGCCAGCCAATGGCGGCGGCACGGGTGCGGGGTTTGAGCGGGTGAACGTCGGCCCAGTTGTTTTCCGACAGATGGTGCAGCAGACCGAGGCCGGCCAGCAGCCCCGGGAAGGATTCGCGCTGATACAGCGACCAGGTGAGCCAGGCGCCGACACGCAAATCCTTGGATTGGGTACGCAGAAGGTTTTCGCTGTTTTCGCGAATTTTCAGCCAGTCGATCTGCCCGCTTTCGTGCATCGACGAGGCTTTGGCCAGCTCGCTTTCCAGTGCCTCGAATTCGCTCGAAAAACGAACGTCTTCGCCCGCGAAATTCTCTTTGGAAACAGAGACTTTAGGAAGGTCTGAAGTAAGACCTTCTTTTTCCAGCAAATCGGGCGTCAGGCTGTAAAAAAGAGAGCACTTCGCTGAAACTCTAGAAATATCGACTTTTTTCGATGAATAAGCCTGTTTTAAGCACTTATTAATCCTTAATTTCCATACTGCGGACGCACCTGTCCTATAGG
>NZ_JAIHLQ010000067.1 GCF_019733355.1 Pseudomonas baetica
AAAATCTCACGGCGGGTTCGCTTACGTTTACCTGCGTACTCGGCATCGGCGAAAGAAATCTGCTTCATGGGGGGATCAACCGTTCAGCTCATGTGATGGGAGATATTTCACCAGATTTTGAAACCTTTTTCAGAGTTTCCCTAGTGATTTCCGCTCGATGCGATCATAAACCAACCGTTCCTGTCTTATCGGTTCCAGAGCAACTTTTGCAAGTCCCCGTCGCATAAATAACCCGCTGTTATTTGAACTCGATAAACGCAGCGCACCCGTCGCTAAAATCGTTCGACTCTTGGAACACTCCCTCCAACGAACTCAGCGCTGGATTCGGGTGCGCTTTAAAAAATACGAAAGAAACGTTTACTGCCTTGATCGCGATACATATATACCGCACAAGACGGCGTCGGATTATCCAGCATAAGCCCCTCGCAGAGCCCCGAACGGTTGATTGTCAAAAAGAGATGACTGTCGACTCTGCGCTCACTTGCGTCGTTCTCCAACAACGCTTTAGCTCTCATGTTGAAGAGAAATCCGATATGGCCAAACCCCCGAAAAAAATCTCCGCCACCACTGCAACCGACACGCACCCGACAAGTCCGAAAACTCCGCCTCACGAGGCGGTGGACCACCTTCCTCATATCGGCGGTTCCGACCCGACAACATCGGTGGGTCATGTACCTGAATCTCATGCCCGAGACACCCCACAAATCCCAAACGAGTTCGCGCCAGCAGTCATTGTGAGCGACCCGTCCCTCTCCGCCATGTTGCTGCAAGCCAACATGAAGGCAATTACCTGGCCGGCCGATAATATCGGCCAGTTACGCCCACTCAGCGGTGAAAGCGGGCTGTTCGAAAGCCCGCAGGGCAATACCTATGCCCACGTTGCAGACGAAGGTTATTTTCGCGCCGAACGCCAAGCCGATGGCCGCTACCGCCTGCATTGGCCAGAGGGGCTTGGCGAGCAGGGTCCATTGATAAAGCAGGTAGAAGGACAGCCTCACTGGCGCCCCGAAGCATCCACTCCGGCCATGCACATTGCGGCGAACGTCGAAACAGCGGGAGGATCGCCAACGCCCCTGTCCCCCAAACAGGCCTCCAGTCTGAGCAGCGCGCAAGAGAGCCCGGACGGCATTCGTTACGACATCAAGCGCCGGGCATCCTACGTGGACATGGAGGATGGGACGACTTTCCTGGTACGCAAACACCCGCAGGGAGGTTATCAGCAAGCCGCTGCTCACGACCGCAACGTGCTGGGCGCGCGGGTTGAGCCTATTGCCGGAACCAAACGCTGGCGGATAAAAACGAGCGACGATCAACGGCCGGGGTCGAGCAAACGTCAACGTTTGACCGACGTTGATCAACCACCACTTGTCCGACCATCGACGAGCCGTTTACCTGGTACTCAACCCTCCGCCGGCGTCTGGAAAAGCTGGGGCAAATCCAGCAAACCCGAGGGCATTGATTCGATAGAAATAGACGGCCTGCACTACGTGATCGTGCCGCAACGGATTCAGGACAATACCGTTCTCGTGTATCTGCAGAACCCTCTCTTCACGCCCGGCCGCTACGATGCCTTCGAGCAGATGTTGAAAACCGATCCATCACTGCAACCAAGATGGGTCATAAAATCCAGTGGCGCATGGGCCGTGCTGGAGCAAAACCCGTTTGATGTCTCGCTGACCGAGTACGTCGGCAAATCCATGCGGTATTTGTCCAATGATTCGTCGAGCGCCATCGCCAAAGCCGTGTTCAATCAGGCGACCCCGTCTGAAGCCATCAACGGCGATGGGTTGACCATTCTGTTCGACACGCTTTATCACTGGGAAAACAGGTCCACCGTCCGTGCACGAAGACCGGAGCTGGCCGACCCGCTGCTGATGTTGCCCATCCTGATGCCATCCCCCAGCAACGATCTGCCAGGCCACAAACTTCTATTGCCATCGCCGTCTGCCGAGACATTCAGCCGACTCGATTTTGATGCCAGCCGACTCCTGATCTCGCAGGACTCCAGCTTACGCTCCATATTCAGCGACCTTCTCGAAAGCAACGGTTATGGGGTAGATCGCACCAGTCGCATGTTCAATGAGGACGCTTTGCTCTTCGAACGCAAAGACCTGGATACCGTATTCGTACTGAGATTCCCCCTGCCCGCCATTGGTGGAGAGTTAATTCGAACAGTCGGTCCTGCTGTTGAAATAAATGATCCGAAACTCAGGGCCCGTGTGGAAAAGTCGAAATGGCAGCGGATGCTTGATTACAACAACGTTGTCTATCTGGCAGGCGGCATGCAGAAAGTCTCAGACCAACAAACGCTGTTCTTTATTATTCGGGAGGGTTGATACATTTGGCTGAGTAACATCGACGGTCAGCCGTTCTGGCGATTCAAGCGCCCGGGACGGCTTCATCTGCCTACCCGAATGTCGACGGCTGTGAACTTTGGTTGTTAAACCGGCAACCCGAGAAAACGGCACAACTCCTCGCGCTTGGCCAACGCATCGCGCCGCCCCAGATCAATCAACTCGCTGCAATACCCTGCCTCGAACAGCAGATAACTCATCACCCCTGCACCACTGGTCTTGGTCGCCCCCGGACCGCGCAGGAACAAGCGTAATGCCGCCGGTAGCTCCTGCCGATGCCGCGCCGCGATCTCATCGATCGGCTGACTCGGCGAAATCACCAGCACCTCCACGGGCGCCACGCCCAAGGCGCGCTTTGGCGTGCCATCGGGCATCAGATGGCTGAACTGGTTCAAGCGCTGAAGCAACTCGATATCGCTTTCCAGGCTGTCGATGAACGTGCTGTTGAGCATGTGGCCGCCGATTTGTGCCAGCGTCGGTTGCTGCCCCGTGTAAGCGCGCTCCAGCGGCTGCAGCGGGTCAACACCGCGCGGGTTTCCGCTGACGCCGACCACCAGCACCCGGCTCGCCCCCAGGTGCAGAGCCGGGCTGATCGGCGCGGATTGCCGTACCGCCCCATCACCGAAATACTCTTCGCCGATTTTCACAGGCGCAAACAACAAGGGGATGGCCGAACTGGCGAGCAAGTGGTCCACCGACAGCTGCGTCGGCACACCGATCCGCCGATGCCTTAACCACGCATCAATGGCGCCGCCGCCCTGATAGAACGTCACCGCCTGCCCCGACTCGTAGCCGAACGCGGTGACTGCAACGGCATGCAATTGCTTGCGAGCGATGGACTCGGCAATGCCGGGCATGTGCAGTTTTTCATTGAGCAACTCGCGCAGTGGCGAACTGTTGAGCAAAGCCACCGGCAGGTGCCGGCCCATGCCGAGCAAACTGTGGCTGACGAAACGACTGGCCTGACGAATCACGCCAGGCCAGTCACTGCGCAACACGCGATGGCTGCGAAAGCCTTGCCAGAACAGCGTCAGGCGTTCGATGGCGGCGCGAAAGTCGGTGGCGCCGCTGGCCAGGCTGACGGCGTTGATCGCCCCGGCCGAGGTGCCGACGATCACCGGAAACGGATTATCGGCGCCCAACGGCAGCAATTCGGCAATCGCCGCCAGCACGCCCACCTGATACGCCGCCCGAGCCCCGCCGCCGGAAAGAATCAAACCTGTGACCGGTTCAGCTGGGCTCATTGCAACACTCCATGGTGCTTATTGGGATGGGTTCAACCGCGTTTGGCGTACAACTTCGGCTCGCCCGGTGGGCGGCTCTTGAAGCGGCGATGCGCCCACAGATATTGCTCGGGGCAGGCGCGCAACGCGCTTTCGACCCACTGATTAATGCGAATGCAGTCGGCTTCTTCGGTCTCGCCGGGGAAGTCCTCCAGCGGCGGGTGGACCACCAACCGATAACCGCTGCCGTCCGCCAGACGTTCCTGCGTGAACGGCACCACCAGCGCCTTGCCCAACCGGGCAAATTTGGTGGTCGCGGTCACGGTCGCGGCCTGGATGCCGAACAGCGGTACAAAGATGCTTTGTTTGGCGCCGTAGTCCTGATCCGGTGCGTACCAGATCGCCCGACCAGAGCGCAGCAGCTTGAGCATGCCGCGCACGTCCTCGCGCTCCACCGCCAGTGAATCGAGGTTGTGCCGCTCGCGGCCCCGACGCTGAACGAAGTCGAACAACGGGTTTTTGTGTTCGCGGTACATGCCGTCGATGGTGTGCTGCTGGCCGAGCAAGGCCGCGCCGATTTCCAGCGTGGTGAAATGCGCGGCCATCAGGATCGCGCCCTTGCCGTCACGCTGAGCCTTTTGCAAATGTTCAAGGCCTTCGACGTGGGCCAGTTTCGCCAGCCGCTCACGAGACCACCACCAGCTCATCGCCATTTCAAAAAAGGCGATGCCGGTGGAGGCGAAGTTTTCCTTGAGCAGACGCTTGCGTTCGGCGGCGGATTTTTCCGGGAAGCACAGTTCAAGATTGCGCTTGGCGATACGCCGCCGGTCGCCCGCCACGCGATACATCAACGCGCCCAAAACTCGACCGATGGTCAGCAATGCCGGATACGGCAATTGCACAATCAGCCACAAAAGCCCCAGACCACACCAGAGCGGCCAGAAGCGTGGAGAAAGAAATGCTGTTCGAAAACGCGGGCGATCCATTAAAGCTTCCGTAAATACAGTGGCCGCGCATTCTACATCGTTCGACCCGGCTTGCGGCTCGCGGGCGTTCTCGTTATAAGTCTCGGCACTTTTAGTGACAAGCCGTTGTATGCCGACATGAGCCAAACCGACCCGTTAGACCAAGATCCCGTATTCCAGCTCAAGGGCAGCATGCTGGCCATCACTGTGCTGGAACTGGCCCGTAACGACCTCGAAAGCCTCGATCGGCAGTTGGCCGCCAAAGTCGCCCAGGCGCCGAATTTTTTCAGCAATGCGCCGCTGGTTCTGGCGCTGGACAAGCTGCCGCCGAGCGAAGGCGCGGTCGATCTGCCAGGCCTGATGCGCGTGTGCCGCCAACATGGCCTGCGCACCCTGGCGATTCGCGCCAGCCGCATCGAAGACATCGCCGCTGCTATCGCCATCGACATCCCGGTGCTGCCGCCGTCAGGCGCCCGTGAGCGGCCGCTGGAACCCCCTGAAGCCGAAGTCAAAAAGAAACCGGAAAAACCGCCGGCGCCGACCATCAAACCGACCCGTGTCATCACTACGCCAGTGCGTGGTGGCCAACAGATATATGCCGAGGGTGGCGATTTGGTGGTGGTGTCCTCGGTCAGTCCGGGGGCGGAACTTCTGGCCGATGGCAACATCCATGTATACGGCCCGATGCGCGGTCGTGCGCTGGCCGGGGTCAAGGGCGACACCAAGGCGCGGATTTTCTGTCAGCAATTGAGCGCTGAACTGATCTCCATCGCCGGCCACTACAAGGTTTCCGAAGACCTGCGTCGCGATCCAATGTGGGGCTCGGGCGTACAAGTCAGCCTGTCAGGCGACGTGTTGAACATCATTCGGCTTTAACGGATACTGCCGCATTTTCCAAGCATCTCTAAAACGTAGCGAAAACGGCTCAAACGAAGTAGGAAAAAGGCCAAAAGCCGAATTCCAGCCAAGGCTGTCCGACTGCAGTAGTTTTCAAGAGATGTTTTTCAGGGGCTAAAAAGTCCTTCTTCCTTAGGGGTGAAACACCTTGGCCAAGATTCTCGTGGTTACATCCGGCAAGGGTGGTGTGGGTAAGACCACCACCAGCGCCGCTATCGGTACCGGCCTCGCTCTGCGCGGCCACAAAACAGTGATCGTCGACTTCGACGTGGGCTTGCGTAACCTTGACCTGATCATGGGTTGCGAGCGCCGCGTGGTGTATGACTTCGTCAACGTGGTCAACGGCGAAGCCAACCTGCAACAGGCTCTGATCAAAGACAAGCGCCTGGAAAACCTCTACGTACTGGCCGCCAGCCAGACCCGCGACAAAGACGCGCTGACTGTCGAAGGCGTGGAAAAAGTCCTGATGGAGCTCAAGGAACAATTCGAGTTCGTGGTCTGCGACTCCCCGGCGGGCATCGAAAAAGGCGCGCACCTGGCCATGTACTTCGCCGACGAAGCGATCGTTGTGACCAACCCGGAAGTGTCCTCGGTACGAGATTCGGACCGCATGCTCGGCCTGCTGGCCAGCAAATCGCGTCGCGCCGAACGTGGCGAAGACCCGATCAAGGAACACCTGCTCATCACCCGCTATCACCCGGAGCGTGTTGAAAAGGGCGAAATGCTCGGCGTCGAAGACGTCAAGGAAATCCTCTCGGTCACCCTGCTCGGCGTGATCCCGGAATCCCAGGCGGTGCTCAAGGCATCCAACCAGGGCGTGCCGGTGATTCTCGATGACCAGAGCGATGCCGGTCAGGCCTATAGCGATACCGTCGACCGCCTGTTGGGCAAAGAAAAAGCCCACCGTTTCCTCGATGTCGAGAAGAAGGGATTCTTCGAGCGACTTTTTGGAGGTAGGTAATGAACCTTTTTGACTTCTTTCGTGCCAACAAAAAGCCAAGTACCGCCTCGGTAGCGAAAGAGCGTCTACAGATCATCGTGGCGCATGAGCGCGGCCAGCGCAGCACGCCGGATTACTTGCCAGCCTTGCAGAAAGAACTGGTGGAAGTGATCCGCAAGTACGTCAACATCGGCTCCGATGACGTGCATGTCGCACTGGAAAACCAGGGCAGTTGCTCGATTCTGGAACTCAACATCACCCTGCCTGATCGCTGAGTCGATCTGGCAGGAACGACGGCGGTTCAGGGCCATTCCCACAGTGGAATGGCCCTGAACCGCCGTTGGCATTTGTTACGAGGCTGTTTTAATGCCGTTGTCCAACATCCGCATCATCCATCAGGACGCCGCCGTACTGGTGGTCGACAAACCCACGTTGCTGCTCTCGGTGCCCGGTCGCGCCGACGACAACAAGGACTGCCTGATTACCCGCTTGCAGGAAAACGGCTACCCGGAAGCGCGCATCGTCCATCGCCTGGATTGGGAAACGTCCGGCATCATTCTGCTCGCCCGTGACGCCGACACCCATCGCGAACTGTCGCGCCAGTTCCATGACCGCGAAACCGAAAAGGCCTACACCGCGTTGGCGTGGGGTCAACCGGAACTGGACAGTGGCAGCATCGACCTGCCGCTGCGCTACGACCCGCCGACCAAGCCGCGTCATGTGGTCGACCACGAATTCGGCAAACATGCGCTGACTTTCTGGCGTGTGCTGGAACGTTGCGGGGACTGGTGTCGCGTCGAGCTGACGCCAATCACCGGCCGCTCGCACCAATTGCGCGTACACATGCTGTCAATCGGTCATCCGCTGCTCGGTGATGGCCTCTACGCACATGAGCAAGCCCTGGCCGCATGGCCACGCCTGTGCCTGCACGCCAGCATGCTCAGCTTCACCCATCCGCAAACGGGCGAACGTCTGCGCTTCGAGTGCCCGGCACCGTTCTGACCAGCAACGCTTTATCCCTGTGGGAGCGGGCTTGCTCGCGAACGCGGTGGTTCAGAAACAGAAATGCTGACTGACACACCGCTTTCGCGAGCAAGCCCGCTCCCACAGTGATCGACTTCGGCCCCGCGCCAATTCCACGTTCAATGCGTTAAACTCCCGGCCATTGCTGTCTGGAGTTTCTTATGCGCGAAGAGTTGAACCAAGGCCTGATCGACTTCCTCAAGGCCTCCCCTACCCCGTTCCACGCCACTGCCAGCCTTGTTCAACGTCTGGAGGCCGCCGGTTTTGTGCGCCTCGACGAGCGCGAGCCATGGACCACCGAAGCCAACGGTCGCTATTACGTCACCCGTAATGACTCCTCGATCGTCGCGATCAAAATGGGCCGCCACTCGCCTTTGCATGGCGGTATCCGTCTGGTCGGCGCGCACACCGACAGCCCGTGCCTGCGGGTCAAGCCGCAACCGGAGCTGCAACGCCAGGGCTTCTGGCAACTGGGCGTCGAAGTCTACGGCGGCGCCCTGCTGGCGCCGTGGTTCGACCGCGACCTGTCGCTCGCCGGCCGCGTGACCTTCCGCCGCGACGGCAAGGTCGAGAGCCAGTTGATCGACTTCAAGGCACCGATCGCCATCATTCCCAACCTGGCCATTCACCTCAACCGTGAAGCCAATCAGGGCTGGGCGATCAATGCCCAAACCGAATTGCCGCCGATCCTCGCGCAGTTTGCCGGTGACGAGCGCGTCGACTTCCGCGCCGTACTGACCGATCAACTGGCCCGCGAACACGGCCTAAACGCTGATGTGGTGCTGGATTACGAGCTGAGCTTCTACGACACGCAAAGCGCTGCGGTGATTGGCCTGAACGGCGACTTCATTGCCGGCGCACGCCTGGACAACCTGCTGTCGTGCTATGCCGGCCTGCAAGCCTTGCTGACAGCCGAGACCGACGAAACCTGCGTATTGGTCGCCAATGACCACGAAGAAGTCGGCTCCTGCTCGGCCTGCGGTGCCGATGGCCCGATGCTCGAACAGACCCTGCGTCGTCTGCTGCCGGAAGGTGACGAGTTCGTCCGCACCATTCAGAAATCCCTGCTGGTCTCGGCCGACAACGCCCACGGCGTGCACCCCAACTATGCCGAGAAGCACGACGCCAACCACGGCCCGAAACTCAACGCCGGCCCGGTGATCAAGGTCAACAGCAACCAGCGCTACGCCACCAACAGCGAAACCGCCGGGTTCTTCCGCCATCTGTGCATGGCCGAAGAAGTACCGGTGCAAAGCTTCGTGGTGCGCAGCGACATGGGTTGCGGCTCGACCATCGGCCCGATCACCGCCAGCCACTTGGGCGTGCGCACCGTCGATATCGGCCTGCCGACCTTCGCCATGCACTCGATCCGCGAACTGTGCGGCAGCCATGATCTGGCGCACCTGGTCAAAGTGCTGAGCGCGTTCTACGCCTGCCGCGAATTGCCATAACAGCGTTAAAAGCTTCGCGAGCAAGCCCGCTCCCACACTGGAATGCATTTCAAATGTGGGAGCGGGCTTGCTCGCGAAAGCGCCAGTTCCGGCAATACCGAATCATCCTAGCGACGATTCAATTCTGACGCACATCACCCCCCCTCAAACAAAACCGACCTAGACTTGAATCATCCCCTCCGACAAGGCAGTCACCATGATCTCGATGTCCTCCTTCCACGCCATGCTCATTCCCATCCTGTGCGCAATGATTCTGCTGGCCGTCGGCTTCAACTTCCGCGACAAGAACATCGGTGTGTTCGCGATGTGGGTCGGCATGCTGACGATCCTCGCCACTGTGGTTTACAAGATCCTCGCCAAACTCAACGAATAAATCTGCACCCGGCTCGCATTGAGTAATGCGCCCTCGTACACTCCAGCGAATCCGCCCCTTGCGAGGTTGACCGCCTAGTGTTCGCTCGTCTTTTTGCTTTGCCCAGTCTGTTCTTCATCTGCCTGATGACGCTACTGCCCATGGCGCCCGCCCAAGCGGTCGGTCTGCCGGGCCTGCTCAACACCACCAAGGCACAACCCGAAGCTCAGGAACCGCTCGACCAATCGCTGGACGAAGTCATCAAGTCGCTGGAAAACGACAAGCAACGCTCGCAGTTGCTGAGCGATTTGAAGAAACTGCGCGATGCCACGAAAAAAGCCCAAGCCTCCCCCGAAGAGGGCGTACTCGGGTTGATCGGCGGCACGCTGGCCAATTTCGAGAAGCAGTTTTCCGGCGCCGACAGCCCGATCACACGCTGGTCCAACGAGTTCGATCTGGCTCAGGACGAGCTCAAAGCCCTGATGCTGCCGGCCAGTGAATGGCTGCCGATCATCTTCGGCTTCGCCGTGATTCTGATGCTCTGGAGTCTGCTCGCCGCCGCGCTGATCTGGCTCGGTCATCGGGTACGCATGCGTTTCGGCCTCACCGAAGAACTGCCGCAACACCCCAAAGCTCTCGACATGCTGCGCTTTGCACTGCGCAAACTCGGGCCATGGCTGATTGCATTGGTGATTACCGTTTACATGAGCTACGCCCTGCCATCGTCACTGGGCAAAAGTCTGGCGATGGTGTTGGCCTATGCGCTGGTGGTCGGCACCTGTTTCTCGGCGATCTGCGTGATCGCTTTTTCCGTGCTCGACGGTCCGCACCGTCATCGCGCGTTGTACATCCTGCGCCATCAGGCGTTTCGGCCACTGTGGCTGATCGGCAGCTTCGCCGCCTTCGGCGAAGCGCTGAACGATCCGCGCCTGATCGAGAGTCTCGGCGTGCATCTTGCGCATACCGCTGCAACGGTCACCAATGTTCTCGCGGCGCTCTCTACCGGGTTATTCATCCTGCGTTTCCGCCGGCCGATCGCGCACCTGATCCGCAACCAACCGCTGTCACGCCGCCTGACCCGCCGCGCCCTGAGCGACACCATCGAGATCCTCGGCACCTTCTGGTACGTGCCAGCACTGGTGCTGGTTGGCATCTCGCTGTTCGCCACTTTCGTCTCCGCCGGCGACACCAGTACCGCGCTGCGCCAGTCGATGCTTTGCACCGTGCTGTTGGTGCTCTGCATGGTCATCAATGGGCTGGTGCGCCGCCACTCGCTTAAACCGCCACGCGGACCGAAACGCCATGCGTTGTATTCCGATCGCCTGAAGAGCTTCTTCTACACCCTCGCCCATCTGCTTGTGTGGCTGGTGTTCATTGAACTGGGGCTGCGCGTCTGGGGCATGTCGCTGATCGGTTTCACCGAGGGTGAAGGCCACGATATCAGTGTCAAACTGTTCAGCCTGATCGGCACGCTGATCTTCGCCTGGCTGACCTGGATCCTCAGCGACACCGCCGTGCACCACGCCCTCACGCGCTCGCGCAAAGGTCTGGCCAACGCACGCGCGCAAACCATGATGCCGCTGATCCGCAACGTCCTGTTCATCACGATTTTCATCATTGCGCTGATCGTCGCCCTGGCGAACATGGGCATGAACGTCACCCCCCTGCTGGCCGGTGCCGGCGTGATCGGTCTGGCCATCGGTTTTGGTGCTCAGTCGCTGGTGGCGGACCTGATCACCGGCCTGTTCATCATCATCGAAGACTCCTTGGCCATCGATGATTACGTGGATGTCGGCGGCCACCTCGGTACCGTCGAAGGCCTGACCATCCGCACCGTGCGCCTGCGCGACATTGACGGCATCGTCCACACCATCCCGTTCAGCGAAATCAAAAGCATCAAGAACTACTCACGGGAATTCGGTTACGCGATCTTCCGCGTGGCAGTGCCGTACAACATGGAAATCGACGACGCGATCAAACTGATGCGCGACGTCGGCCAGAAGATGCGCACTGATCCGCTGCAACGCCGCAACATCTGGTCGCCGCTGGAAATTCAGGGTGTGGAAAGTTTCGAATCCGGCAGCGCGATTCTGCGCGCCCGGTTCAAGACCGCGCCGATCAAGCAGTGGGAAGTTTCCCGAGCCTTCAACCTGTCGCTCAAGCGACATCTGGATGAGGCAGGACTGGATCTGGCGACGCCGAGGATGAGCGTGCAAGTGATCACTGCCGGCGGTGGTCAGCCGAAGGAATAGCGCTTAAGCACCGGATATTCACCCCATCAACAAGAACCTGATCGGCCCAGAGGCCGCCAAGGTCAAACCACATCAACACCGACATGAATCGCATCATGGCGCCAAAACTCCAGATCACAATCAATCAAGCGCTCATGCTGATCATAATTGACCCGAGCAATCCGCAATCCCGGACTCCCCACCGACACCCTTAAAGCCGCCGCCGCATCAACAGACAACGAAGTAGGCACAATCTCGAACCGCACCCGCCCATAGTGCAAATCGTAATGCCGCGCATACAACTCGGTAATCGACTGATTCAAATCAAACTCAAGAATCCCCGGAAAAAACTGCGGGTTCAAATAGTGCTCCACATAAAGCACCAACCGCCCATCAATGCGCCGCGACCGGCAAATCTGAATCACGCTCGACAGCGCCGGCAACTGCAACCACGCACACACCGCCGCCGACGCCGGCTGCAGTCGTGCCGAAATCACCTCGGTCGACGGCACCCGCCCCTGCGCACTGACCATCGCGTGAAAGTGACTGCGCTGCATCAGGTTGTACGCCAGACGCGGCGGCGAGACGAACCAGCCACGCCGCTCCTCACGATAAATCTGCCCCTGCGCCTCCAATTGCAACAATGCCTCACGCACCGTAATGCGCGTCGTGCCGAACAACTCACTGAGCTTGCGCTCGGCCGGCAACTTGCTGCCGGGAGCCAACAGCCCGTGGTCGAGCTGCTCCTGCAAGATTTGGCCAATGGCTGTCACCGCTTTTGTTGCCTCATCGCGCATCAACGTTACCTATCTGGACTAGACCAGCACTGTTTCGGGGCAAAACCGAACGGCCAATGAACCGTTTGAGTGTGTTGCCAGCCTAGGCAGTGCAGATGACCGAGAGATGACAAAACTGCCCAGCGGTCGCTCTCACGACTTGCAATACACCGGCCAACTCCCTTGCCCTGCGGGGCTTTGAGCATGGTCTACGCTTACTTGGCACTCGCCGATCCAGGTCAAATAAAGGGTCTTGCGCAAGGCCATCGACATCAAAGTGTCATCCAGCACCCTTAAATTGGCTCAGGTATTGCTGACCTAGACCAACACAAACCGCAATCGCAGCGTTGAACACGACCAAGGAGCTTCGTAATGAAACAGCTTTTCCTGGCAACACTGTTAGGCTCGACCATCGCAATGTGTACAGCCGCCATGGCGGCCGACACCGATCTGAAAACCCTCGAAGCCGCTGCGAAAGCGGAAGGCGCCGTCAACAGCGTCGGCATGCCCGATGACTGGGCCAACTGGAAAGGCACCTGGGAAGACCTGGCCAAGACCTACGGTCTGAAACACATCGACACCGACATGAGCTCGGCCCAGGAAATCGCCAAATTCGCCGCCGAAAAAGACAACGCCAGCGCTGACATCGGCGACGTCGGTGCTGCCTTCGGCCCGATCGCGGTCAAGCAAGGCGTGGTGCAACCTTACAAGCCAAGCACCTGGGATCAAGTGCCAGCATGGGCCAAGGACAAGGACGGCAACTGGGCACTGGCCTACACCGGCACCATCGCGTTCATCGTCAACAAGAAGTTGCTGCACGGCTCCGAAGTGCCGACCAAATGGGCTGACCTCAAGGGCGGCAAATACAAGGTGTCCATCGGCGACGTGAGCACCGCTGCACAAGCGGCCAACGGTGTACTGGCTGCGGCACTGGCCAACGGCGGCGACGAGAAAAACATCCAGCCTGCCCTGCTGATGTTCGCAGACATCGCCAAGCAAGGTCGTTTGTCGATGGCCAACCCGACCATCGCCACCATGGAAAAAGGCGAAATCGAAGTCGGTGTGGTCTGGGACTTCAACGGCCTGAGCTACAAGGCCAAGATGGCCAACCCGGATGACTACGTGGTGCTGATCCCGTCTGACGGTTCGGTGATTTCCGGCTACACAACCATCATCAACAAGTACGCGAAAAACCCGAACGCCGCCAAGCTGACCCGCGAATACATCTTCAGCGACGCTGGCCAGACCAACCTTGCTCGCGGCAACGCCCGTCCAATCCGCGCCGAACACCTGCAACTGCCGGAAGACGTGAAAGCCAAACTGCTGCCGAACGAGCAGTACAAAAACGTCACCCCGATCAAAGACGCCGATGCGTGGGAAAAAACCTCCAAATCTCTGCCACAGAAGTGGAACGAAGAAGTCATCGTAGAGATGAAATAACCCTGTAGCTCACCACAACTGGATCCACCAGGGATCCAACTGTGGGAGCGAGGTTGCTCGCGAAGGCGGTGGCTCAATCAACAATGATGTTGGCTGATACAACGCCTTCGCGAGCAAGCCCGCTCCCACAGTGGATTGAGTTGATTTAGAGTTTTTGAAAATTTCGCGGAGTTTTTGCCCCTATGAAGCACAACGTCATCCTTGTCGTGCTCGACGGTCTCAACTACGAGGTCGCACGTCACGCCATGGGGCATCTGCAGGCTTACGTTGGCGCAGAACGCGCCGCGCTCTACCAGTTGGAGTGCGAGTTGCCGGCCCTGTCCCGACCGCTTTATGAATGCATCCTCACCGGCGTGCCGCCCATCGACAGCGGCATCGTCCACAACAACGTCTCGCGCCTGTCCAATCAGCGCAGCATCTATCACTATGCTCGCGACGCCGGCCTGAAAACCGCCGCAGCGGCCTATCACTGGGTCAGTGAACTGTATAACCGCTCGCCGTTCGAGGCCGCCCGCGACCGTCACACCGACGATCCATCGCTGCCGATCCAGCATGGGCATTTCTACTGGAACGATCACTACCCGGATTCGCACCTGTTCGCCGACGCCGAAAACCTGCGCCTGCGCCATGCGCCGAACTTCCTGCTGATCCATCCAATGAACATTGACGACGCCGGCCACAAGCACGGCCTCGACACCCCGCAATACCGCAACAGCGCGCGCTCGGCGGACATCATCCTCGCCGATTATCTACAGGCTTGGCTCGATGCCGGTTATCAAGTGCTGGTGACCGCCGACCACGGCATGAACAATGATCGCTCGCACAACGGTTTGCTCGCGGAAGAACGCCAAGTGCCGCTGTTCGTCCTCGGCGACGCCTTTAGCCTCAATGCTGACGCCGCGCCAAAGCAGACCGACATCTGTGGCACCGTCTGCGAACTGCTCGGCGTGCCACACGACAAACCCGTCTGCCGGGAGTTACTCAAGTGAACGCGATGAATCGTGGTAAATGGCTTGCTGCGCTGTGCCTGGTGCCTTTCGCAGTGTTCTTCATCGTGTTCGAAATCGCCCCGCTGGTCTGGGTGATGATCAACAGTCTGCAATCGGAAGAGTTTGGTTGGGGCCTGGAAAACTTCACCAAGATCTTCAGTTCGAAGTTCTATCGACAGGCGATCCAGTACAGCCTTGAGATCAGTTTCTGGTCGAGCGTATTCGGCATCATCATCGCCGTGCTCGGAGCGTACTCCCTGCGCCAGGTCGATTCGAAACTGCGCAATTTCGTCAATGCCTTTGCCAACATGACCAGCAACTTTGCCGGCGTGCCTCTGGCCTTCGCGTTCATCATCCTGCTCGGTTTCAACGGCAGCATCACCCTGATGTTGAAGCAGTCAGGAATCATTCAAGACTTCAACCTGTACTCGAAAACCGGGCTGATCATCCTGTACACCTACTTCCAGATTCCTCTCGGTGTGCTGCTGCTCTACCCAGCCTTCGACGCCTTGCGTGAAGACTGGCGCGAGTCGGCCTCGCTGCTGGGCGCCAACGGCTGGCAGTTCTGGCGACACATCGGTCTGCCTGTGCTGACCCCGGCGCTGCTTGGCACGTTCGTGATCCTGCTGGCCAACGCCCTTGGCGCCTATGCCACGGTTTACGCCCTCACCACCGGTAACTTCAACGTGCTGCCGATCCGCATCGCGGCGATGGTCTCCGGCGATATTTCGCTCGATCCCAATCTGGCCAGTGCGCTGGCCGTGGTGCTGATAGCGCTGATGACCATCGTCACCGTCGTGCATCAACTGCTGCTGAAGAGGAGCTACCATGTCTCGCGCTAAATCCGGCCCGGCCGGTCTCTACCACCGCGTCGTGGTCTACCTGTTGTTTGCCATTCTGCTGCTGCCGCTCGCGGGTACGCTGGTCTACTCGATCGCCAGCAGTTGGTCGGCGACCATCCTGCCCAGCGGTTTCACCTTCAAGTGGTACATCCAGCTATGGAGCGATCCGCGTTTCCTGAACGCATTCGGTCAATCATTGCTGGTGTGTGTCGGCGCGCTGGTGCTGTCAGTGGTGCTGATTCTGCCGCTGCTGTTTGTGGTGCATTACCACTTTCCGAAACTCGATGCCCTGATGAACATCCTGATCCTGCTGCCCTTCGCCGTGCCTCCCGTGGTGTCCTCAGTCGGCTTGTTGCAGTTGTACGGTTCCGGGCCGATGGCGATGGTCGGCACGCCCTGGATTCTGATCGGTTGCTATTTCACCGTGGCACTGCCGTTCATGTACCGGGCGATCACCAACAACCTGCAAGCGATCAACCTGCGCGACCTGATGGACGCCGCACAACTGCTCGGTGCAAGCACCTTTCAGGCGGCGTTTCTGGTGGTGCTGCCCAATCTGCGTAAAGGGCTGATGGTGGCCTTGTTGCTGTCGTTCTCGTTCCTGTTCGGCGAGTTCGTGTTCGCCAACATCCTCGTCGGCACTCGCTACGAAACCCTGCAGGTTTACCTCAACAACATGCGTAACAGCAGCGGCCACTTCACCAGTGCGCTGGTCATCTCTTATTTCTTTTTCGTGCTGGTCCTGACCTGGATCGCCAACATCTTGAACAAGGACAAAAGCGAATGAGCTATGTCAGCGTCCAACATCTGCAGAAAAACTATTCCGGCACCACGGTTTTCAGCGACATCAACTGCGAAATCAACAAGGGCGAATTCGTCACCCTGCTCGGCCCGTCCGGTTGCGGCAAATCCACTCTGCTGCGTTGCATCGCCGGCCTGACGCCGGTCGATGCCGGGAAGATCCTGCTCGATGGCGTCGATATCGTGCCGCTGAGCCCGCAGAAACGCGGGATCGGCATGGTGTTTCAGAGCTACGCGCTGTTCCCCAACATGACCGTGGAACAGAACGTCGCTTTTGGTTTGCGCATGCAAAAGGTCAATGCCGACGACAGCCACAAGCGCGTCACCGAAGTGTTGAAACTTGTTGAGTTGAACGACTTTGCCCGCCGCTATCCGCATCAATTGTCCGGAGGCCAATGTCAGCGTGTCGCCCTCGCCCGCTCGCTGGTCACTCGTCCGCGCCTGTTGCTGCTGGATGAACCGCTGTCAGCCCTTGATGCGCGCATTCGCAAACACCTGCGCGAACAGATCCGTCAGATCCAGCGCGAACTCGGCCTGACCACGATCTTCGTCACCCACGATCAGGAAGAAGCCCTGACCATGTCTGACCGGATTTTCCTGATGAACCAAGGAAAAATCGTCCAGAGCGGCGACGCCGAAACACTCTATACCGCACCGGTCGACGTGTTCGCCGCCGGCTTCATCGGCAACTACAACCTGCTCGACGCCGACAGCGCTTCCAAACTGTTGCAACGCCCCATCAACCACCGCATCGCCATTCGCCCGGAAGCCATCGAACTGAGCCTCAATGGCGAACTCGATGCACAGATCCGCAGCCACAGTCTGCTCGGCAACGTCATCCGTTATAGGATCGAAGCCCGTGGCGTGGAACTGGTGGTGGATGTACTCAACCGCTCGGCGGCCGATCTGCACCCGGACGGACAGCGTCTGGCGCTTTCCATCGATCCGACGGCCCTGTGTGAGGTAGCCTGATGACTTTGCTGAAGTTGAAGAGAGAACTGCACTGATGGCCCTGGCAATTTTTGATCTGGACGAGACCCTGATCCACGGCGACTGCGCCACCCTCTGGAGTGAACAGATGGGCCGTTTGGGCTGGGTCGATCCCGAGTCGTTCATGCGCAAGAACAACGAGCTGATGGACGCCTACAGCCATGGCAAATTGCGCATGGAAGACTACATGGCGTTCAGCCTGGAGCCGTTGATCGGCCGTTCGCCGGAAGAAGTCGAACATCTGGTTGGCCCGTGGGTGGAAGACTTCATCGAGCCGATCATTTTCAGTGACGCCACCAAAACCATCGCCGCCCATCGAAAGGCGGGCGACCGGATTCTGGTGATCTCGGCGTCGGGCACGCATCTGGTAAAACCAATTGCTGATCGACTGGGCATCGACGAGATTCTAGGCATCGAACTGGAACTGGCGCATGGCGTATACAGCGGCCAGACCGTCGGCACCCTGACCTACCGCGAAGGCAAGATCACGCGATTGCTGGAATGGCTGGATGCTGAAGAAGAGAATCTGGAGGGCGCGAGTTTTTATTCCGACTCACGCAATGATCTGCCGCTGTTGCTGAAGGTGGATTTCCCACATGTGGTCAACCCCGATCCGGTGTTGCTTGAACACGCCGAAAAGGCCGGCTGGCCAATTCATCTCTGGAAGTAAACATAGATCCAAATGTGTGTGCGGGCTTGTTCGCGAAGGCGGTGGATCAGTCAATAATTTATCGACTGACACTGCGCTTTCGCGAGCAAGCCCACTCCCACAATGGTTGTGTGGTGTCAGCTCAGACTGTCATCAATCACCAAGACCAGTTTCCCGGAAACGGTATTGCTCGCCAGCTCGGCAAACGCCGCCTCGGCGTCTTTCACCGGGAAGGCCTTGGCCAACTGCGGACTCAACCGCCCTTCAGCGAACAATGGCCATACATGCTGGCTCAGGTCACTGAACAGATCGGCCTTGAACTGATCGTCACGGCTGCGCAATGTCGAGCCCAGCAGTTGCACGCGTTTGGCCAGCACTTGCGCCAGGTCCAGTTTCGCCTCACGGCCGCCCATCAAACCGATCAACACCCAACGCCCATCCAGTGCCATCAGCTTGAGATTCAGCGCCGAATAATTGCCGCCAACCGGATCAAGGATCACATCGAAAGGGCCGAAGTCGCGCAGGCTTTCCAGATCATCGGTACGCACCACCCCGCCCTGGGCCCCCAGCGTCTCACAGTAAGCCAAACGTTCGGTCGAGCCGACGCTGACCCAACATGGGTTGCCGAACGCCTTGCACAGCTGAATAGCGGCTGAACCAATTCCACTCGCCCCGGCGTGCAAGAGAACTTTCTCACCCGGTTTAAGCGCCGCAAGTTGAAACACATTCAACCAGACGGTTGCGTAAACCTCGGGCAATGCCGCGGCCTCGACCAGCGAAACACCCTCGGGTACCGGCAATACGTGACGCCCGTCGACCACCACCTCTTCGGCCATCCCGCCCCCAGCCAACAAGGCGCAGACACGATCACCGACCTGCCACGAACTGCCCGCACCGACCTCGCTGATGACCCCGGAGCACTCAAGACCCAGCACTTGGCTGGCCCCTGGCGGCGGCGGATAAAGCCCTGCCTTTTGCAATAAGTCGGCACGATTAAGGCCGGCTGCCGCCACTCGGATGCGAACTTGTCCTACATCGCACGTAGGACTCGCCTCTTCAACCCATACCACTTGACCTTCAACGCCTTGCAATGCCTTCACAGTGCCTCCATAGTGAGTCTGGACTGAGCCCGAAGCTGTAGCGCCGGGCTTTTTGCATTATGCGACCGGCTCTTGTAGATCCGGCGACTTCAAAGACGGCCTAATATGCGTTATCAATTGTCCCCGCGTCGAATCAGCATGAAGCATTTGCTCCCCAGCACCGCCCTCGCTCTTTTTATCGGTATCGGCCTGTTGCCGGTGTCGGGCAATACCTTCGCAGCCAACAGCTGGGACAAGTTGCAGCCTGATCGCGATGAGGTCATCGCCAGCCTGAACGTCGTCGAGTTGCTCAAGCGCCACCACTACAGCAAGCCGCCGCTGGACGACGCGCGCTCGGTGATCATCTACGACAGCTATCTCAAGCTGCTGGACCCATCGCGCAGCTACTTCATGGCCAGCGACATCGCCGAATTCGACAAGTGGAAGACCCAGTTCGACGACTTCCTCAAAAGCGGCGACCTCAACGCCGGGTTCACCATCTACAAGCGCTATCTGGACCGCGTCAAGGCGCGTCTGGACTTCGCGCTTGCCGAGCTGAACAAAGGCGTCGACAAGATGGACTTCACCACCAAGGAAACCTTGCAGATCGATCGCAAGGACGCCCCTTGGCTCAAATCCACAGCAGAACTCGACGACCTGTGGCGCAAACGCGTCAAGGACGAAGTACTGCGGATGAAGATCGCCGGCAAAGAGCCGAAGCAGATCCAGGAAACCCTGACCAAGCGCTACAAGAACCAGTTGGCGCGCCTGAACCAGACCCGTCCGGAAGACATCTTCCAGGCGTACATCAACACCTTCGCCATGTCTTACGATCCGCACACCAACTATCTTTCGCCGGATAACGCGGAAAACTTCGACATCAACATGAGCCTGTCCCTCGAGGGCATTGGTGCAGTGTTGCAGAGCGACAACGATCAAGTGAAAGTCGTGCGCCTGGTACCGGCAGGCCCTGCCGACAAGACCAAACAAGTCGCACCGGCCGACAAGATCATCGGCGTTGCGCAGGGCAACAAAGAGATGGTCGACGTCGTCGGCTGGCGTCTGGACGAAGTGGTCAAACTGATCCGCGGCCCGAAAGGCACCGTGGTGCGCCTGGAAGTGATTCCGGCGAGCAATGCGCCTAACGACCAGACCACCAAGATCGTGTCGATCACCCGTGAAGCGGTGAAGCTCGAAGATCAGGCCGTGAAGAAGTCCATCCTCCACCTGAAACAGGACGGCAAGGACTACAAGCTTGGGGTCATCGAGATCCCGGCCTTCTACCTCGACTTCAAGGCATTCCGTGCCGGTGATCCGGATTACAAGAGCACCACCCGCGACGTCAAGAAGCTGCTGACCGAGTTGCAGAAAGACAAAGTTGATGGCGTGGTCATCGACCTGCGCAACAACGGCGGCGGCTCTCTGCAGGAAGCCACCGAGCTGACCAGCCTGTTCATCGACAAGGGCCCGACCGTACTCGTACGTAACGCCGATGGCCGCGTCGACGTGCTTGAGGATGAAAACCCGGGTGCCTTCTACAAAGGCCCGATGGCGCTGCTGGTCAACCGACTGTCCGCATCGGCTTCGGAGATCTTCGCTGGCGCCATGCAGGACTATCACCGCGCACTGATCATCGGTGGTCAGACCTTCGGCAAAGGCACCGTGCAGACCATTCAGCCGCTGAACCACGGCGAACTGAAACTGACCCTGGCCAAGTTCTACCGGGTTTCCGGCCAGAGCACCCAGCATCAGGGCGTACTGCCGGACATCGACTACCCGTCGCTGATCGACACCAAGGAAATCGGCGAAAGTGCTCTGCCGGAAGCCATGCCATGGGACACCATCAAAGCAGCAATAAAACCGGCGGCCGATCCATTCAAGCCGTACCTGGTGCGACTCAAGTCCGAGCATGATACCCGCTCCGCAAAAGACGCCGAGTTCGTGTTCATCCGCGACAAGCTGGCACTGGCACAGAAGCTGATGGAGGAGAAAACCGTCAGCCTCAACGAAACCGAGCGCCGCGCCCAGCATGCGGACATCGATGCCAAGCAACTGGTGATGGAGAACATCCGTCGCAAGGCCAAGGGCGAAGAACCGCTCAAAGAGCTGAAGAAAGAAGACGAAGACGCTCTCGCCGCAGCCGATCCGGACAAAGTCAAACCGGAAGACGACGCCTATCTGGCCGAGACCGGTCGGGTTCTGCTGGATTACTTGAAGCTGAGCAATCAGGTGGCGAAGAAGTAAGGTGATGGCAATTTAATGCTGACGATCCCCGGATCGTCATCAAACAGTCATCATTCTGTCGTGCAATAAAGGACTGGGAGCCACTCTCTTCACCGAGAACGCTCCCAGTCCTTTTTTTATCGCCAGAGATCGCCATGACCACGACCGAACAGCTGAGTGCCTTGAGCTCGATCCTGACTCAAAGCGGTTTAAACAGCCTGTTCCAGCCGATCATTTGCCTCTCCGAGCGACGTATCCTTGGCTACGAAGCCCTCACCCGTGGTCCGTCCAATAGCCCTCTTCACTCGCCCATCGCGCTGTTCGCGGTGGCGCGTCAGGCCGGTCGTCTAAGCGAACTGGAAATCGCCTGCCGACAAAGCGCTTGCCGTCGCTTCAACGAGCAGCAATTACCGGGCAAGCTGTTTCTCAATGTCTCGCCGGAGTCCTTGCTCGAAGCAGCGCATCAGCCAGGGCGGACACTGCAAACGCTGCAAGACTTCGGCATCCCGCCGAGTCAGGTGGTGATCGAACTCACTGAACAAACCCCGATCGATGACTTCCAGTTGCTGCAAACCGCTTTGCATCACTATCGGGCGATGGGGTTTTCGATTGCGCTGGATGACCTCGGTGCCGGGTATTCCAGCCTGCGTCTATGGTCGGAACTGCGTCCGGATTACGTGAAGATTGATCGACACTTTATCGACGGCATTCATCAGGATGCGCTGAAGCGAGAGTTTGTCGGCTCGATCCTGCAAATCGCCAAAGCGTCCCGGGCACAGGTCATTGCCGAAGGCATCGAACTGCCGGAAGAGTTGGCGGTGTTGACCGAAATGGGGGTCGATCTGGTGCAGGGTTACTTGCTGGGACGTCCACAGGAGCACCCGCCCCGAGATGCCCGCGCCCTGATGCCCAAGCACGACAACAGCGCCGTGACCCTGAACGACGAAGGCAGTGACCTCAGCGCCCTGCTCAACGACCAACCGGCCGTACCGCGCGATACACCCACCGCCACCGTGCTGGAAGCCTTTCGTCGCCAAGCCAACCTCAACTCACTGGCGGTGCTCGACGAACAAGGCCAACCGTGCGGCATCGTCCATCGTCATTCCCTCTCGGATGCTCTGCTCAAACCGTTCGCCACCGACCTGTTCGCACGCAAACCCATCAGCCGACTGATGAACGACGACTTCCTGGCCGTGGAGATGAGCCAGTCGCTGCAACAGGTCAGCCGCTTGATCACCAGCCGCGCCCGTCAGCGCATCGAAGAAGACTTCATCATCACGCTTAACGGCAGCTACCTCGGCCTCGGCCGTGTGATCGACGTACTCAAACTGATCACCGAGTTGAAAATCCAGCAAGCCCGCTACGCCAACCCACTGACCCTGCTGCCCGGCAACGTGCCGATCCAGCAATGCCTGACGCGCCTGCTGCAACAGGGCCGCGAGTCTGTCATCTGTTACGTCGATATTGACAGCTTCAAACCCTTCAACGACATCTACGGCTACGGCCGTGGTGACGAAGTCCTGCTGTGCCTGGCGCAATGCCTCAACGAACGCGTCGACCCCTCCCGCGACTTCGTCGGCCACATCGGCGGCGACGACTTCCTCCTCGTCCTCGGCCCCGAAGACTGGCGCAAACGCCTCAACCAACTGCTCAACGACTTCCAAAGCCAATGCCGCCGCTTCTACCGCCCCGAACACCTCGAAGCCGGCTGCTTCATCGCGCCGAATCGCCAAGGCGTCCGCCAGGAGTTCCCGTTGTTGTCACTGTCCATCGGCGTCGTCCACCTGCACCCCGAAGCCTGCGCACAACTCGATGCTAGTCAACTCGCGGAAATGGCATCGCAGGCGAAGCATCATGCGAAGAATGTTCCGGGGTATAGCGTGCATTTGCTCGACACCATCACCGCCGCCGACCTCCATACCCCGCAACTAATCGGCCAACGCTAACTCCCAAACAACAAAAATCCCTGTGGGAGCGGGCTTGCCCGCGAAGAGGTCTGCCCAGACAATCAGGTTTAAGGTTCGTAAATAATCACCAAGTCGACTGATTCTCCGCCCTTGCCTTGTCTATATCTTCACTCCACTGCTCACTGGCTAATTTATATATATCTTCAAAAAATTCGCGCGGATCATTTACCATCATTTCATCCCATGCAACGCTGGTGTTTGAGTCGTAGTCATCCTCAAACTGCTCTGAAAAATTAAATCCGGGTGAGTTCAAAGCATCCTCAAGAACCTTCACCATCAAAAACTTATGTCTATATGTGAATCCGGGGAAATTCTTGAGAATAAACTCCTTTATTACCACCTCTCTATCGGAGTATTTATTAGGATCATAGGCTGACAATAAAACCCCTAAAGTTTCTTCACGATCATATATCTCTATCCCTCCAAGCCAGTAAGATAGCTGAGGAACAAATGGAAAATCGAACTCTGGCCACTTCAACATAATGACTACCTTAATCTGGGAATGCTGTATAAGGCTTCTTAATATCTTTACTATCAAACCGTACTTCTGAGTAATTTAATTCATCAATATATTTTGGATTTTGCTTATCCTTTTTATTCGGCTTATATCCTCTACCACCATTTGGCATTTCCTTCCTTACAACTGGATCACCTGTCTTTGTAAATCCAGTAGGTGCTGGTGGCTTTCGACTCATTCGTGAAATAGCATCATTAATCGCATGAAGCTGAAGCAACCAGCTCTTAAATTGAGAGCTTGAATTAACACCTTCCTTCACTCCTTTTTTTGTCGGATGACTACCGTCAATGGATCTCTGCTTCAGCGCCTTGTCCGGTATCTCTGGGTTATGCTTCGCGACGGTGTGCATTTTGTACTTTTTCTCCAGCTTCAAAACTTCACGCTTCGCATTTTCCTCCGCCAGTTCATCAATCCTCGCCCTCCGCTCCTGCGCTGTCATCTTCGGCAGCGCTGGCTCACCTTCATTGACCTTAGCTCCACTTACATCACCCGGCACCGTACAACCCGGCTTCTTCGGCGGCGGACAGTTCGAGCTCAACCCCAACGGATCCACCCACCCCGTCGGATTCGGCACATACCGATACTGATTCAACCCACCCGCCAACTTCACCGGGTCCGGTGTCAGATACC
>NZ_JAIHLQ010000068.1 GCF_019733355.1 Pseudomonas baetica
GACTTCAGACTAACAATGCAAACCTGCGTCGCTGCGCTCCGACTGCCTGGCCGGATGAGCGTGGAACGGGTGGCCGGATGTTGGTGGACTGGGTGGCCGGATGGCGTGGAATGCGCACTTTTACGCGTCGACCTTTGCCTCGGTTTCAGCCACGAGTATGCTGAGGATGTTAGGGTTATGCACGAACGCCTCCTGTGGGCCTTTGAGGGTTTTCGCCCGAATAATGCCCAGCGAATTTCTTCTTTCCTAAGGGCTTCACACACCATTCGATTCTCTTGAACAAATTACTCCAGCTCAGTGGAATCACTACTGTGACGTTAGAAACGGAACAGTAACCCTCAATGGTTTACACCTCGTAGAATAGCTTTATACCCGACAGACTCACCCATGGAATAACTTATTGTTTTTCTGCGTTGGAGTAATATAGCTCGTGAACTCTCTCCCCTGTACGTTGGTCGAAGACTTTGCAGGGATCGTAGGGAGTGATATTAACCCCTCTCACCAGGCATTTAACTACCTGCTGGCCGATTAAGTCCAAGTCAATAATGTTAAGACAGGCATGGTCCTGCTCAAGGCCCTTTACGCAGTGGCGATCTCCGCCCATTGCCCAGGCTAGCAATATTCGATTTACTGCGTCGTGACTGACAATAAGAAGCGAACGCCATGACGACTCGCTGACAATAAGATGAAATTGTTCAAGAACACGAGCCTCAAAACTATCCCAGTCTTCCCCGCCCAAAAACGTTGCACCCACCTCGTCCATAGTTTCGAAGGCAACACCGATTTGATCGTGGCGCTCGTGCCGCGGAATGTTGCCCTGGCAGCCAGCCTTTATTTCCCTGAACGCTTCGGCTCGCTCCAACATACCTTCCTGTTCATCTAGCAGAATTCTGGCGGTTTGATAGGCATGGGGATAATCCGAGCAAACCGCCCGGTCGAATGTAACATCCTGCAGCATGACGGCAAGCTCGCGAACCTGACGAATACCCTTATTGGATAGTTTTAAATTGCAATATTCCAAGGCGTTAGCGTCTTTCTGGAAAGATTCTATATCTCCGTGACGAACCAGATAGCAACGCCTCCGAAAACGGCTAATGGAGTTACTTGGAACTACGGCGCAGGTGAACGCGTCAACTTTCATCTCATCACCCTGGAACAAGATTTACGCAAACCTGAGAAAGCATTGTGCTTAGGCACCTTAGCCAAATTTTAATGATTGGCATAATCGAAACCCAAAAAAGCACATCACAAATAGTTAAAGCTTAAAATTATCTGACAACTCAAAAGCAAGGTTTTTGGTGATTAATTTTAAATGCTAAAACCAAGAAGCATAGCGACACCACGAATAAAGAAATTAAACACTATACAACTACAAAATCACTCACCATCTCCACAGCTTTTTCAAAGATTTTCACCGAACAACATCAGTTGGAGTATGTGCACACCCTCAAAAGTCTAACATCGTCAGCCAGTACGCGCCGTACAAAAAACCATTCCAACTGCTCACTTAAGGAATCGCGCCGATAAATAATTAATCTCAACGCGACTCCTTGTCCACCGCGGCTTTACTTACAGCTCATCTTTAATTTCCATTACCAACGCTGTCATGCCACCAGTTGCAAAATTTGCAGCGTCCATTGATGCCTTCATACCCTCTGAAGACATCTGAGATTCCTCTAACGACTCCAGATCAGCATAACCAAGTAAGGCGATACGATAGTATGGGCCTCCGCCACCAACGATGGTTATAGGCCCCTTACTGACAGAAAAGCTTTTCAGATGAGGGATCGCCTTAACAAGTGGCGTGTGGACCTCTTCATAGTATTGGTCGAAAGCTGCGGGGTCCGTTGGAACTCCGTAAAGAACTATCACTTGATACATTGGTTTTCCTCGCTCTGTTTGATGGTGCATCTGAATACAGAATATTGCTTTTTGCATACTGTCAAATGTATACGTATGGCCATTCAATTACGCATCAGTTTTAGGGCAATGGTTAAATCTCGAGCCCTCGCTATCAGAACTATTTTTTGGCCACCTCTGAACATTGCAGTATGGAACCGTTCCTGATTTATGGATTTTTGATTGCTGCCGGAGAATCACACAATCACCCGAAATCCACCAAAGTAGAATATGTAGGGCCTGAGATATCAAAAAACTCAAACTCTACGTTAATTATAAAACTTGATCATTTATGAAAGTGCGGAAGAACATGCTCTCCTAAAAGATCAAGAGTACGCATATGTTGTTCGTGACTCATAGCATCAACGGTCAAAATCACTTCATCCACACCGCGGGACTCAAGCGCCCTCAGTGCGACTATAATATCATCAGGTGTACCAACCATAATGGACGGGCTGAGCTCTATGAGTTTGTCAAGGTTTCGCTTATATTCCACAATACGCTGAATACCGGCAAAGTACTCATACGTAGGTTCCTTAGCCAACGGCAAATAAATATCCAAAATGAACTGAACATAAGCAAAGGCTCGCATTCTTACCTCAGCCAATGCGGTTGCTCGATCAGCTGCACAATGAAAAACAGGCACGTAATAGCCATATGAATTATTCACACGATCATTAACTGGAGTTGCGCTTCCTATTGTATCGCGGTAAGCGCTAATACACTCATCTATGTAGTCCCATCCAAAAAAATTATCGAAGGTAAGTATTCCAACGCCGTACTCAGCTGCCAGTTTGTGAGAGTCAGGCCCTGAACTCACAGAAAACAAGTGGGGAGATGGTTTCTGCAATGGCCTAGGATTGACCTTAACTTCTTCAAAAGGCCAGTACTTTCCATTGGGGTTAGAGACCACACCTTTGGTCAGCGTCTGCCCAATTACCGTTATCGCCTCCTTCCAGCGATCTTTGGTCTCGGCTGGCTTTACACCGAAGGCCTGCATGACTAATTTATTGTTGCCGCGAGCCGTACATAGTTCTGCCCGTCCATTAGATAAAATATCGAGGGTCGCTAAACGCTCTGCAACCGTAATTGGATTATGAAACGGGATCGTAACGGCCATGTAGCGAATAATTATATTTTTAGTAAGCGCCGCGACAGCACCATAGAGCGCGTCAGGGGCTGAAATAGTCGGACCATCAATAAAGTGGGCCTCAGATGTACCCCAGCAATAGAAACCGAGCTCGTCTGCACGCACCGCCTCGCGGATCATGTCGTGCATTTTCCTTTGTGGCGGTGTGCCAGCCAACGCACCGTCGGAGATTATGCCGATTTTCATTTACGTTCCTCGTGTTTTAGGTGTAGGCCGACATGACCCAACTTTACTAAATACGGTTGCTCATGCATTCGGACAACCGCCAATCAACTGGCGCGCCAAATTGCACTGAACTACTGCCCGACTGCCCCCCTAGGGATCGCCGCCGCGATCATCGAGCCACGTTGCAAAACAACTGTTATGCATCCTTGCACAGCAGTTTTTTTTACGCAACACCTGTTTTGTAAAAAACCATAAGCCTATAATCACGACATGCATGGCCAACTCGATGCCTGATAAAAGGTGGCGCTGAGTAGCTGGGGAGTGGTCCAGCGCGATAGCGTCTAGTCCGGGGGATGCAGTATGCTGGCACGGCGACGATCAGCCTCACAGCAAGACCATTTTGGCAGACCGTTGATTGGGCTTCTGCTTCAACGCATACCCATTTTGCTTTACAAGCCGGTCGAATCATTTTTTTTGCGCGCAGCGTTTCTTTTTGTAATACGCGTTCTAAGAACGCTAAATTGGAGTAGTTATGCCACGGGTAATAGATCACGAGGAGCGTCGCAACGAGGTGCTAGCAGCGACCTGGAAAGTTGTAGCGACTGAGGGACTAGAAGCAGCGACAATCCGAAGAATTGCAATTGAAGTAGGATGTACAGCGGGGCTTGTGACGCATCATTTCGCCAATAAAGATGAAATTCTTGTAGCGGCTTTGCGTCAGGTACACGTTGCCGCGGCCAGGAGAATGGCATCGCACCTGTCTAGCGAATCCCCGCTCAAAACGCTTTACGCGGTTCTCCTTGAGGTTCTGCCACTCGACGATGACCGTAAGCTTGAGTGGCGTGTATGGATAGCGTTCTGGGGACAATCGCTTGGTAAGCCTTACCTGGCTCAAGAGCTCCATAACCGCTATTCTGAATGGCGAAATGCCATAAGCGGGCTCATGCGGGCCGCTCAGCGTAGCCAAGAGGTCTCTCCACAACTTGATGTGCGCCTTTGGACAGACATCACGATCAGTCTTATTGACGGATTAGGACTACAGGCTATACTGGAGCCACAATACTTTAGTACTCAACGGCTCAAAAAAGTTTTGGCTTCACACATGGAAAAACTCCTGCAAGACGTAAATCTAATTGAAACTTCTTAAAGTCATTAGATAAATCGCCAGGATTTAGTTTCAATTTAATCAAATGACACAAGCCCCTTCGATAGACTTTTTACCGACATTATTAGCAGCACCTTACGCCCCTCACTGATTAATTATAGTTAGTGAGATGTTGCTCGACGCTTTAATCGGCAAGCAATAAATTCTATCACAAAGCAATACTCCGACAATTAATTAACCATGTCATGCATGGTTACGTTTTAGGGGGGGGCAGCACAACTAAATACTGCAAAATGAATAAGATCTACTGATGCGTCAACCGAGCAAGCCAAGAACTACATATTCTAAATATTGATGCATTTCACGTACGCTGGTTCTCGTAAAGCGATCTGACAGCCGCGGACATAAATACGTATTTTAAAAGGCCAAACGGAATTGTTTACGCTGATTTCGAGCTCGCATCAAAAATTCCATTTGTATTATCGTGCTTAGGGAAGAATGAAAAGAATTTTAACTTTTTCTGTAGCTGAAGCTCTATCGATATAGCCAATAGCATCAGGCTCAGTGCTTATCTTAGCAACCACGGCCGCATCGTCAGCGACACTTGGAAGCGGTTGACCTTTGCCGGTAAAAACCAGTCCCGACCAATACGATTTTAATTGCGACTCGTTTTTATTTACGATTGCACCATAGAACTTTTCCTTAGCGGGGGTCCAGTCCTTCTGGTCAATTCCTTTAAGTGACTTATCTTTACCCAGGAAAATGTTCGCTACGTCGGATTGCGAAGGTGTAACGCTGCCCCCAAGATTTACTATTACTGCAACTTCGGCCTGCGCTGCATTGACAGAGAAAATCAGAATGCAAACGCCAACAGCACTATTAAACGTTTTCATGGGAGCTATCCTTAGAATACAAAGTCCACGCCGACACTGACAATGTCGCCATCATAATTGCGCGAAGGAGTTCCCGAAACCCCACTAGTTGCGGCGTTAACTGCATGATCATAGTTTTCCTGAGCACTCTCGACGAACACACCATTATATTTCCCGCTCGTATCGACTCGCTTGTACTCACCTTTGACAATTATGGTAGGTGTAATATTGTAGTTCAAGCCGTAAGTCCAAGAACCTTGACGACCATTATCTTCATCTAACTGAGCATAAGTGATGTGCGCCAAAAAATTGCCATAACGGCGGCCACCCATAAGGTAAAAAGCTTTGCTGGCTGCGTTACCGTCAGCTTCGATGACGCGACGAGTAAGCTCATTAGAGGTAAGCCAAGTACCATTGTCATACTGATAGCCGACCGATGTAAACTTACCTTTTTGCTTGTTCAGGTTACCAAAATTAACATCGGAACGATCACCCGATGAAGTGGTTACGACGGAGTTGTAGGCGGAGTCAATATCGGCTTCAGTGTAGCCTACACGCAGTGTACCGAAACTATTTGTAGCAAGACTGATGTTGGTAGCGAAGATCTTCTTGTAATCAATGTCGTACAGCTTGCCTAATCCAAAAATATCACGATTCACGGCCTGGCCTGCGGCGACTTGGAAAGTCACGGAACCAACCGATATTGGCATTGTATACAAGGCGTCAGCACCTTCGTAATTGCTAAGCTGGACCTGACCATAAACTTCGTCCGGTAGCCGTAACCACGGGTAGGTAAAACCCACATCCAGCGTTTCGGAATACATGTAAACGGGGTTGCGAAGGCGGCCGGCGCGCAACATCAAACGGTCAGTGGTTTGCCAGGACAGATAAGCCCACTCTAGATTGGCCTTCCAGTTATCTTGTTGGGGCTTGACGGTGGCTTGCAATGTAACACCGACGGTGTCAGTAATACCGTACTGGATTTGGCCGCCCAATTTAGACAATTGATCGCCACGCCACGAGCCATTTGTCTGACCCGTTACACCGTAGGCACGTCCGCTGTCTTCTCCTCCTAAATGCGTAATACCTGCAGTACCGAAGCCATTCAGGCGATATTCACCTTGTTCCAACGCAAAGGAAGATGTACTCAATAGACATGCGGATAGACCGAGGAATCGAATATTTCTCATTTTTTGATGCTCTTCGGGTTGCAAGGGTTAGACACGAAATTGCACTGTAGCCGCGCGTAAATGATCTCCGGTACTTACTAACTGCTCGCCAAGACGCGCGGTGGCATCGGCCCCATGCGTAGTGGTTTGGGTATCCCTCTGCAGTACTTCTGTATCTTTCTGAATTGAGTCGGACAGACTAATCTGCTCTTGGGTAAACTGAGCAATACCAGCATTAAGTTCATTGATCTGAAGAACTGACTTGGCAATGACTTCCAGGGTTCGGGTAGCCTCCACTGAACGTTTAATGCTAGCCTCAGCTTTTTCCCCATTAAGAGTCATCTCGCTCAAAACACCATTTGCGCTTTGTTGTAAGCGTTGAATAATATTTTGAATTTCTGCTGTTGAAATAGCCGTCTTTTGGGCCAAATTGCGCACTTCGTCAGCCACTACGGCGAAGCCACGACCTTGCTCTCCAGCACGAGCGGCTTCAATAGCTGCATTGAGAGCCAGCAAGTTTGTTTGTTCGGCAATGTTGCGTATAACCGTCAGTACAGAACCGACTTCTTGAGTTTCCTCTTTCAACTGCTGCATCGCCTGCACCGAGCCCAACACACTACTGCCCAAATCACTGATGCTGGAGGACAAGCTACCGATATTCTGCCGCGCAGCTTCGGCTCGTTTCGAGGCTGCCGCGGCCTCCTCCGAAGCTTGCTGCGAGCGGCGTGCCACCTCCTGGATGCTCTGCGTCATAGCGGAGATGTCGCGGCTGATAGAATCAGTGCGGTCTTGCTGAGAACGCGTGTTTTCTTCTGTGTCTTGGGTTAAGCGATACAACTCTTTGGACATTTGACCCAAAGGGCTAGCCGCGTTTATGATTTGCCGCATAGTGCCCTGCAACTTGTCGAGGAAGTCGTTAAAAAGCTTGATCATCACTCCTATTTCGTCCTGTGTTTCTACGTTGACACGTCGGGTAAGATCGCCGTCTCCACTTGCAATAGATTGAAGGGACGTGATAACTCCATGAACGTTATTCATGACGCGGCGGATCACAATCACCGAACCGGTACTTACCAATAGCGCCAACATGATGCTTAGACCAAAACCCACTCGAGTTGTCGTAGCATTTTCGGTACGTGTTTTCGCTAAATTCGTTTGGAAATCCTCATAAGCGTGCTTGCGGAATAAATCTCCGGCTTTCTGCGCTTGATCTAGATCGCTCGCCATCCGGCCTAGGCTTGGACGCAGGTCTTCAAAGGCAGCGCCTTTTAACAATTGCTCAGTCGCAGAAAATGCGTTTTCTGTATAATTCTTTACGGCTGCAATCCAAATGATAAGCTCTTGATTTCGTTGGGGTTGCTCCTGGGTCAAATTTTGTAATGTTCGCTGCTTAATACTAATCTCGTCCAACACTTTTCGCGCTTCATGAAAGGTTTCCACTTCTCCAGCGGCAACTGCGCTATTCAGTAGACCAGGAATGCGCGAGAACTGGAAAATCACCGCATCGGCGCTTTCGAGAGTCGGATAACTTTGCTTTTCTAAAGCCACAAGCCGGATGTCATTATTGTCCAGTTGTATGGCGGTAAATGCCACGAATAGCAATAGACCGACAAGCGCCACAATAGGCGGCAAAGAGAGCTTGAATGTCAGCGATATACTTTTCAGCATGAATAAAGCTCCCCCCTCAGGACTCATGGCAGGGCATAATGACAATAAGATCTACGTTTTTTTATTACCGCAAAATCAAAATCCCTATGATTCGCCTACTACTACAATGCAAAACATGACCAGCCATGAGTGTTCAGTGAGTGCTGATTAATACTTCAGTACCAAGCACAACAAGAAGGGCACAGTTGACAAAAAATCACCGAGTATTGTAGGCGCTTCGATTCCAGACATTGAACTACAATTCGACTGCTGTCACTATTACATACGAGCAACCCTCAACTTGGCATTGCTCGCAGGCAACGGTGAGATTCGTGACATCCTAGTAATCATGATAGCCGGGGAATATATCCGGCACTGGCTAAGCAGAGTACAAGGTAACCTTGCGTGCAGTGAAAACATTAAGAGCGCCCCATTTACCCTCCATAAGTGGAATCTATAACAGCTCAGTTCTCTCCAATTAAACTACGCGACAATCAATTGAACGTCGATGCCAGAAGTATGATAGACGTTACGGCCATATACGCTGAGATGAACGTAGGCACCCAGCCGACTATGTGCTCCTGCTTCAACTTGAAACAGCAAGTGACAGCCAGAAATAAACACGTCAAAACCGCCACATAAAATAGGCGAAGCAACACTTTACTAGACTATTTTCAGCCTCAGCGCAGAGGTATTAACTATGATTTTTATCAGTACAGCTGAAGCTCATCACTTGCTGCGCTACCAGTGCCAGCGACGAAGCAGCGGAACTATCGGAGCAACTCCCGTCTTCAGCGAATCGGCTCTCCAAGGTGTTGAAACCAGCACCAAACGGAGTCGGCCAGCCACGCAAAGCGTGAACGATAGTCCGCAGGGATGCCAACGTAGCGCCAGTCGCTTGCCAACCATAGGCCGTCACAATAAGCCCCACAGGTCGGCTGTGCAGATAGGGACGTTTATCCTTAGAGGTCTCTTCAAGCAGGTCAAGCGCGTTTTTCACCAAGCCTGATAGGCCACCATGGTAAGCAGGACTGGCAATAATCAAACCATCAGCGCTCCGTACAGCTTCGATGAACTCCCTTTCTGCGTCGTTGCGCTCTGAAGCAGGGTCATACATCGAAAGGGATGCGAGGAAAGGACCATCGAATAATATCGTCCGGGCTCCCTGCTCTTCGGCTGCTTTCAGCGCCATGCGTAATGCACGCTCTGTCGACGAGCCTGGTCGAGTTGTTCCGCCAATACCGACGATTAATTGGGGCGCGGGTTCACTAACGTAATTATCAACCGTCTCGTTCACGCTAGTAGCGCCCACGTGCAGCTTTGCTGTTGCCTCTCTCAGTATTTTTTGCATTGTCATCATCCGCTTCAATACCACGTAGATATTTATTTACAGACAGAAGTACTAAAATTCGCTTAATGTGCGAGCAGCAACTTAAAAGATGCCGTAGGCCGCACAGGAAAATCCAATCTTTATTATTAATTATCTCCGACACATCAACAAACCGCTCCAGCGCGCCGTCGAAAATTTAATACAGAACACAGGCTGCCAATATTCTTTTTAATGGCAATAGTCCTCGCCCACTAGGAAGCTAGCGCTTATTACATTTAACCATGAGTTGCATATGAGTCTACAGTAGCAACACGTTTCGCGACCAGAAAAACTTGACGGACTTTCAGGACAGCCGTTAGCCGACTCGAGAGCACTCGCGAGCGCGGCATTAAAATTATGTCTTTTGTTTATAGTAAGTATCTTTTTTTACGATCAATCCGTCTTCAAACTCCCATAGATCGCAGCCAATTGTATCAATGATCTCGCCACCAGGAGCCGTGCCCCGGACACGCCATTCACTCAATGCCTTATTGCCAAAAATCCAATTCTTTCCCTCAGTCCACTGAATATCAGGGCAGTCTGCGAATCGTTTGGCGAGTGCGGCTCGTATCGTGTCCCGACCACGTAAGGTTGTTCCTACAGCCTCTTTACCAGCGGGAGACAACATAACGCCTTCAGGCGCGAAAAAGCTAATGACAGCATCGGCATCATGATTGTTGAATGCGGCGATGATTTCATCAAGACGTGCAGCAGTAATCGATTCCGGCATCACAAATACTCCTAAATGGCGGTTAACTGGCTAGTAAGCCAACGCACTCAAAATTTAAAACTGGACGATGTCTCAGACACTAGCCTTTGTTGTGATTCGGAGCCCTTCTGACTCCTCAATCTGAAGCCTCAGCACAGCGAGATAGTCCGCAATATCACCGTTACTGGAAGGGATGGCCTTGCGCAGATTGACGAAACCATGAATGTTGCCGATCGCTTCCCGGAAAGTAACCGATACGCCTTCACGAATCAGCGCCGCTGCATAAGCACGGCCCTGATCGCGCAGCGGATCCAGACCTGCCGTCAATATCACAGCAGGCGGCAATCCTTTGAGATCTCCCTTCATCGGCACCGCTCGGTAACTTGATGCGTCAGCGCAATAATGAAATTGCATCCACTGCATACCTGCCCGCGTAAGCAAGAATCCTTCAGCGAACTCTTGATAAGAAGGATACTGCTCCCCCTCATCCGTGGATGGATAGATCGGCGCCTGCACGATCACCGGTACTTGCGCAGGTCGATCCCGTAAGTCCATCGCTGCAACAATCGTCAACGTGCCACCTGCACTGTCACCGCAAAGCACAAGACTTGTTACAGAGCGGCCCAGCAGTGTTGGGCTTTGCGCAACCCAACGCGCAGCAGCTTCACAATCGTCGGGTGCGGCTGGCCACTTCCCCTCAGGCGCACATCGATACTGAACGGAAACCACCGGCAGATCCAACACACGGCTCATCTCGGCGCAGAAACCCGCATGACTATCGAGATCGCCAAAAACAAATCCCCCGCCGTGATAAAAAACGACGACTGGACCGGCGCTACGATTTGCACGCACATCAAACAACCGCCCAGGAATCTCGCCAGCAGGAGTCGGGATTAAAAAATCCTTTGTTTCCGCGAGCTTGCCAACCGGCAAATCACAGATGCCAGCCCGTTTGCTGTACCACCCCCGCATGGCCTGCGGTGACATATCGCCACCGGTCTGTGACTCAGGACGAGCATTGTTCCAGGCCAGAAACTCGGCGGCGTCTGGACGGACGTACGGGACGGATTTGGTATGACCTTTGAGCACTGCGTCGTTCATTTAGGTTGTTCCCTATGCCTGAAGTCGGTGAAATCTTCGACCGTGATTGCCTGTGGGAAACATAACAGACGTTATCTGACATAACAACTGTAATGTAAAATCACTTCTACCCCTCCCCGTTACCTACGTCTAATTTCAGCAGCGTCTCCTGCAGCGGATCTCCAGTCACCTTAACGCGGTTGATATCTACCCTCCTCTACGATCGCGCCAAGCCTATAGGCTCTAGATTTCTGCAAGACGGTTTCAGCCGAGTGCCCCCTAATCCGCGAACCAAGGTTATGGGCCATAGCGCGCACCTAAAATTTCTGGAGGTAAAGACGTACGGATGGCACTCGATCGCATGGGCGGAACCGAGGTTGCCGACATTCTGCACTCACTGTTATTTGTAGGAGTCTTCTTACAATACGGCGATCTGCATACGGGTGATCTCAGCGTTCCAGTTTCGGATATGCGCAGGAAGGATTTAACCATCTGCGGCGACCAGCAGTTCGAGATCACCGAAGACCTAGCACTTTTGCCAAGCGCAGCGAGCAGAAGAGCCTGAGGCAAGCCGGTTTGCTCGATGACTTGCTTGCCACTCTTTTCGTGGCTATCGAAGCCGAGCTGAAGGCGGTCAATCCGCAGACCGCACAGGCCGAGCCACGTCAACAGTACAAGCGTACTCAACCGCTCAAGCAGTTCCCGTGCCCGCAGTACATTACGACAGGAAAACGCTCGATGCGCTTGCGCCTGCCAGATTGAGCACATAGGCGAAGACGTCAGCGAGGACCTCGATTTCACGGCTGGCCCGCTTACCGTTGAGTAGCACGTGTGCGTAAGCGCATAGATTTGGCCACCTGGTTGTGTTGCCACTGACCAGTCAATTGCCCCCGGTCTGATCAACCGTTTGAATTCGACTTGACCAGTAAGCACCATAGTGACTACTGACAGAGAACGACCTGTTGCTGCCGATCGCAACCGACCGCGCTGTGGGAGTGTTCTGGCCTCCTCGTTTAGCTCTCGAAGCCCCCGACACACAGCTGCGAGGACGCCGAGCAAGACGCTATTCAAAAGGTATGGCAAATGGCGCTGGTAATTCATGTCAGCAAACAACCGGGCTAACGATCATCCTTACTTTGATCCACATGCCGAGAATGTCGTGGAGTTCAGGTCGTGGCTTTAGCGCCTGGCCGGTTCCTCACCAAAAAAGTTCAGCGTGCCTGTCTCAGCTCGTGATTTCTATCAGTGCCAGTCGACCGGGGGCTCGGAAAAGACCGTTCTGGTTGCGGGGTTTCTGACCTCGTTTTTCGCTTGCCGTCTGCTTCATTCGTTAATCTCAGGAAACATACATCCGCCATTGCGGACCAGCGCCTTGACCTCTTCGCTTACCTGCGTGGGGCTTTGACTCAATCGAGTAACGAACTCGTCGAGGCCCCGTACGTACGACTTCGAATCGTGCTTCGCGCTCCAAAGGACGATGCTGAGCACGATGGGAATGACGTCCAGGCCCTTCTCAGTCAGCGTGTAGAAGTCCTTGCGCCTGTCGTCGGGGCTGGGCGCCTTCGAGAGAACGCCTTGCTCCTCAAGAAAGGCAAGTCGGGAAGCGAGAACATTGGTCGCGATTCCCTCTTCCGATTTCAGGAAGTCGCCGTACGTCTTCTTTCCCACAAAAACGATGTCGCGAATGATCAAGAGCGACCATCGGTCGCCAAAGATCTCCACGCCGTAGTTCACCGCGCAATGGGATCGAAAGTCTTCTTTAAGAATTGTCTTCATGGCTGAATCTTAGCATCGCTTGCATGCTGCAAGTAAAATTATCCATGTCACTTGCTTTTTGCAAGTGAAGCGACCAGCATGGGTCGTACGTTGAGTGAGGTCGCCGGATCGCACCAACAGCCCAAGAATGGTCAACCCCTACCTGCAAGGAGACTGCGCATGAGCACAATCAGCATTATCGGCTCAGGTAGCATGGCCGCAGCGATCGGGGGCCGTGCTGTCAGGGCCGGGCACACCGTTGAGGTGATGACTCGCGATCCCGCCAAGGCAAAGGCGTTGGCCGAGCGACTCGGGTCAGGGGCGACCACAGGTACGTTCCGTGCCGCCCCGGCTGGAGAAATTGTCATTCTGGCGGTGCCCTATTCAGCCGTACTCGATGTGGTGAAGCAGTACGGCGAAGCGCTGGCTGGCAAGCTTCTCGTCGACATCACTAATCCTGTCGCCCCTGACCTGACGAGCTTTGTAACGCCCACGCAAAGTTTCGGCGCGCAGGAGATCGCGAAAGCAGCGCCTGGCGATGCGCTGATCATCAAGGCCTTCAATACCCAGTTCTCCCAAGTACTGGCTGCCGGTTCGTTCGCAGGCCATTCGTTGGACGTCTTCCTCGCAGGCAACGATGCGCAGGCGAAGTCACGCATTTCGGCGTTCGTCGAAAGCCTGGGACTGCGCCCGTTGGACGTCGGGCCGCTGTCAATGGCGCGGACGCTGGAACACGTCTGCCTGCTGTCGCTGGGTCTCATGACCCACTCGGTCAAAAACAGCCATTTCGCGATCGGCGTCAGCCTTCCTGACTTAGCGCACGCGCATCAGTGCGTCTCGAATCACACTGCTCAGAAGGGCCAATAACATGCTCGTTTTCGTCACTGGCGGCACCGGCCACGTAGGTTCGTACGTCATCCCCGACCTCATCGCCGCCGGCCACGAGGTCGTTGCTCTGGCACGGTCTGACGCTTCTGCGGCAACGGCGTCCGCGCTCGGCGCCAAGGTCCGTCGTGGAGATCTTGCCGATCTCGAAGGGCTCAAGGCGGCGGCGGTCGAGTCCGACGGCGTCATCCACCTCGGATATAGGGCCGAACTGCTTCCGTCCGGCGGGATCGCTGCTTTAGCCGAATCGGAACTCGCGACCGTCCTCGCGTTTGGCGATGCACTGGCAGGCACGAATAAGCCACTGGTCGTTGCCGGCAGTATCGGCACGCCCATGAACGCGGGCAGGACGGCGCCTATCGGCGCACCGGTCAGCCTGGGCCGACCGGCGACCGAGGATGATCCCGCTCTACCTTGCGGTCCGATCGACTCAGGCACCCTATTGGCACGCAATATCGTGGAAAGCACTGTCGTGGGCCTTGCGGAGCGAGGTGTCAGGTCGTCGGTCGTGCGGATTCCCACTCTCTTGCACAGTGCGACCGGTCGCCTGCAACTGATCCTGCTCGCGAAAACCAAGGGTTTCGCCGGCTATCCGGGAGACGGCAAAAACCGCTGGCCCGCCGTGCACGTCCGCGACCTTGCCTCTCTGTTCCGACTGGCGCTCGAGAAGGGGGCCGCAGGTAAAACCTGGCACGCAATCGGCGACGAGGGAATCCCGTTCCGCGAGATCGCCGAGGCGATAGCCGCTCGCCTGGGAGTCCCCGCCGTGAGCATCCCCACGGACGAACTGATGCTGCCGGGCTACTTCGAGTTCCTGGCGGCAGTGGCCACGCTGGACCTCCCCGCGTCGAATGCCATCACCCGCCAGGCGCTTGGCTGGGACCCCGTCCAGCCCGGCCTGATTGAGGACTTCGACAACGGCCATTATTTTCCGCCGACGACCTGAGCTGACGGCGGGGCGCCGGATTACACAGGCGCCCGGCACAGCCCCCTTGCACCTTTTTTCGCACCCCATCACCTACGAGGAACACGCATATGCAGGTTTTTGTTACCGGCGGCACCGGCCATTCCGGTCCGTACATCATCTCCGATCTTATCGCCGCCGGCCACGAGGTCACGGCCCTGGCTCGGTCCGACAAAGCCGCGGAACAGGCTGTTGCGCTCGGCGCCAAGGTACGTCGCGGCAATCTCGAGGATCTCGACGGGCTAAAGGAAGCGGCTGCAGCCTCGGACGGTGTCATTCACCTCGCGCATCGGCAGGACTTGATTCCAACCGGCGGGATCAACGCCGTTGCGGCCGCGGAGCTTGAGATCATGCTCGCCTATGGCGAAGCATTGGCCGGAAGCGCAAAGCCGTTGGTCGTGTCTGGAAGCGTCGGCTCGCCGGGGTGGGAGGGCTTGGGCCGGCCGGCCACCGAGGAGGATCCGCCCCTTCCTGGCGGTGATCCGTACAAGAATACCCTACGGGTCCGGAACATCGTGGAAACCACGGTGATCGGTCTCGCCGAAAAGGGCATACGGTCTTCTATCGTGCGGATCCCTGAGATCATGCACAGCTCCACCGATAACGCCGGCTTCCTTCCGCTGTTGATCGGGCTGGCCAAGGAAAAGGGTGTCGTCGGCTACCCCGGAGACGGTGCCAACCGTTGGGGGGCCGTGCATGCCCGTGACCTCGCCACCGTGTTTCGCCTGGCGCTGGAAAAAGGTGCGGCGGGCAGAAGCTGGCATGCAATCGCCGAGTTGGCCATCCCATACCGTCAGATCGCCGAAGCCATCGCCAGCCGGTTGAATCTGCCGGCCGTGTCTATACCTGCGGATGTGCTGATGCTGCCTGGCTACTTCGGGTTCCTGGCGAATCTGGTCACGCTGGACACCCCGACATCGAACGCCATCACGCGCCGGGTGCTTGGCTGGAAACCGACCCAGCCGGACCTCTTCGCCGATCTTGATAGCGGTCACTACTTCCCGGCCGACTAACGCCGGAAAACTACCCGATTTCAAACGGAGACTGCACATGAGCACTATCAGCATCATCGGTTCGGGAGGCATGGCCGCAGCTATCGGCGGCCGTATCGCCAAGGCCGGACACACCGTCGAGGTGGTCAGCCGCGATCCCGCCAAGGCCCAGGCGCTTGCCGACAAGCTCGCATCCGGAGCGATCACGGGAACTTACGGCGCCACTCCGGCCGGCGAGATCGTCATTCTCGCCGTACCGTACACCCGTGCGGTGGCTGTACTGACCGACTTTGGGAAAGCGTTCGACGGTAAGGTGATCATCGATATCACCAACCCGATCGCTCCCGATCTCTCGGGCCTCGTTACCCCCCACGGAAGCTCCGGCGCGCAGGAGATCGCCAAGGTAGCCCCGATCAGCGCGCATGTCGTCAAGGCGTTCAATACCCTCTTCGGTCACGTACTTGCCAAGGATAAACGCCTCGACGCGTTCATCGCGGCGGACGATGCGGACACCAAGGCGCGTGTTTCGACCTTCCTCGAGAGTCTCGGGCTGCGTCCGTTGGATGTCGGCGGCCTGCAGATGGCCCAGACACTCGAATGGCTGGGTCTAATGATGATCGGCCTGGCTAAAAACGGCGCCGGCACCTGGGACATCGCCATGAATGTCGATATCGGCTGAATCACCGACACCACGTCCTCACCAGCAGGCCAGCAGTGTGTCCGGTTAGATCGGACACGATCCTGGATAAGGAAATGGAGAAATTTCGATGAGCACACAAGAGAACGTCCAGATTGCTAAGCATTTTTTTGCGGCCATGGGCCGCAGCGATAAGCCAGGTCTGCAGGCGTTGTCTGCCGAAGATATCGAGTGGATCATTCCTGGCGGGGGCTGGACGCTGGCCGGCACGACCAGGGATTGGCGGATTTGCTTCAGAAGGCCTGCGAAGTGGAAACTTCATTCCCAGACCCCACTGAATTTGTAGCGCAGGGAGATCGGTGTCTGATGGTCGGGTTCGCCACGGGAAAAGTTAAGGCCACGAACAGGACGTTCGAGGATCATTTCGTCTTCGCCGTGATTGTTCGGAACGGCAAAGTGACAAACATGCGCGAATATCGACACGCAAGCACTGGCACGCTCCTCCGGGATAGCGCGACCTGTTGGCGCTGATTGAAACAGCCCCACCTTGCCGAGTGAACATTGATACAGGGCAGATTGCTGATTTTGACCAACCCCAATGCGTGGCTGGCTTACAGATTCATGTGTGAGATTACCGACTTAAGCGCGGGGTCGCAGAAACCGGGCGGTAGCGCTCATGAGACTGATTCCATCGGCACGCACGACCAAACATAATCGGTATGCCTATTTCAAGGACGTCCTCACTCGCCAACCGAGCCAGCGGGCGAGCGAGTGAGATCTGAGTTACTGCCGTATAAATGGACGCTCGTTTAGCCACGCAGGCTATGTTCGGCGAACGCTTAACGATACGGAAATCTAATGGGGGTAAATTGCTCGCCGTAGGTTAGAAAACGCGGCGGAGGAAAGTGCCCGCACCACCGTAATTGACTACTGAGGTTAAAGATCTGCCACATCCAGAGAAGGGAAAGTCGGTCTACCTTTCGCTCTCGACCTTCCCAAACCATTGCTCTCCTGGGCCCTAAATTTCTGCGCTATGCTAAAGAGCGCAAGTCATAATTTAGTGCTAGGCATAACCAAGAATGGACTTCGTTTCTAAAAACTCATGAAACCCAAATTCGCCCCATTCACGACCGTTTCCACTCATTTTATAGCCACCAAACGGAGCAGCGAAATCAGGATTGGCTCCATTAATAGTGATCTGACCAGCGCGCAACCTCAAAGCTATACTTCTCGCCTTTTCAACATCGGCGGACTGGACAAAACCGGATAGACCGTAAGGCGTATCGTTAGCGATATCGATCGCTTCATCAACCGTACTGTATCCTATGATAGACAGCACGGGACCAAAGATTTCCTCGCGAGCGATAATCATATCGTTCGTGACATTTGCAAACACTGTAGGTTTTACAAAATAGCCTTTTTCAAGACCGTCCGGGCGCCCTGTTCCGCCGGCCACGAGAGTAGCACCTTCATCTAAACCCGCTAGGATCAGCTTTTGGATTTGATCGAATTGCGTCTTGTTCACTACTGGGCCAAGTTGATTATTGCCAATCGGGTCACCTACGGTAATAGCAGAGACAACCTTGCGAGTAATTAATATAGCCTCCTCCATTCGTGCCTGTGGTACCAGCATACGGCTAGGTGCATTACAAGACTGACCCGAGTTCATCATCATGGCAGTTACGCCACGCGTAACTGCCGCGCCAAATGCCTCGTCATCTAGAATGACGTTAGCGCTCTTACCGCCGAGCTCTTGCGCTACACGCTTCACAGTTGGCGCAGCGGCTTTGGCGACCTCGATGCCCGCTCGAGTCGATCCGGTGAACGAAACCATACTCACCTCCGGATGCCTGGAAATTGCCGCACCCACTGTTGGTCCATCACCATGGATAAGGTTAAAAACACCCGCGGGGACTCCCGCTGCATGCATGATCTCGGCGAAGATGTGCGCACTAAAAGGTGACACTTCAGACGGTTTCAGCACCATTGTGCAGCCAGTAGCAATCGCCGGTGCCACCTTGCAAACCAATTGATTCATCGGCCAGTTCCATGGCGTGATAAGACCACAGACACCGATAGGCTCTTTTACAATAAGCGTTTTGCCGCGCTCCTCGCGAAACTTAAAGTTTCTTAGAACTTCCACGGCACTCATCAGGTGAGCCATGCCCACAGGCACTTGAGCACTCTGAGAGAGACTCATTGGGGCTCCCATCTCCTCTGTGATGGCCTTAGCTAAATCGCCAAAACGTTTCTGGTACTCCATCAAGATACGCTGCAAAACCTTAATCCGCTCCTCGGGTCTCGTGTTCGACCACGGGCCAAACGCTTTCTTAGCGGCTTTACAAGCTTTATCCACATCGGCGGCCGAACCTAGTGCAATTCGTCCAACGATCTCCTCATTCGCCGGGTTCTCGATATCAAGAGTCTTCAGCGCCTCAGAAGGTTCCACCCACTGCCCATCAATGTAAAACTTAAGGTATTCACGCATTTAACTTCTCCGGATTAATCAACCACTAGAACGCCGACACACTCCAAAACGTCTGGAGAGGACAGCAAAAGTGCTTACGTTTAGGTATCGCATCCTTTAATCGACACTTCAAGATCGTAACTTCCGCCAAATGCCGCCCATCGCGATTCCTTAGCCTAAAGCTTCAGTGAAGTAAGATAGTCTGCTGTGTCGCAATTGATTTAAGAGCTTATTGTGCACGAGTTAACAAACCTATGAATGCTAACCGCCGTATACCCAAACTAGTGAGCCCCCCCTCTTGCGCAAACTCGTAAAACTAAGCGTATAAGGCAGCATTCTCTGTGGACGGGTAAATCCGCGCCCACTGACCAATTTCGTAAACCCATCTCTATAACAATTGTCAAGGTACCATTGGCACTGTCACCGCAAAGCACAAGGCATGTTACCGAACGACACAACTCGCCTGGACCTTGTGCAATCCACCATACGACGCCCCCAAGACTGCCCCCCCCGCGGATGACCTATTCACCTTGGACACGCACCAATAACGGACAGAAACTAGCGGTAGACGCAAAACTTGGCTCATTTCGGCGCAAAAGCCGGCGGGGCTTTCGATGCCTCCAAAAACGAAACCTTCCCTCCGATAAAAGCTCACTGGATCTGCACTGCGGTTCGTCCGAGCATAAAATAAATCCGCGGGCACTTCGTCATCAGTCGAACTCGGAGTGCACAAATCAGCTACCTGTAAAAGTTCACCAACGGACCGTTCACGCAGGCCCGACCGCTTGCCATAGCGAGTTCTGACGCTCTGTGAAGCAAAATTAATATCAAATTTTGGTTCCGAACGACTGACGTTCCACGCGACAACCTCCCCGGTCTCCGGAAGGGCGCAGCGAGAGCCGGGGGCATTGGTCTGAGTCACGCTCATTTCGGCCACTTTTTCAAAAGCCTACAGTCGGCGTAGGCGTCCGTAACACATCTCTCGTCGAAACATAACAGACGTTATGCCGCATAACAAGCGTTATGCAATGGCCCGCTTCATGCATGTGCTGAATTTGTAGGCAAGCAGGCCTTATTGGCTGCCTATCACTTGATAGATACGCACTTTTTTTGACCGGTTCAGAATTAAGGGCTTTTGAAATGACACTGTTGACAGAAGGCAAATGTAGTGATTTGATCAAATTAAGTTATGCATCCCCAGGGGCTGAGGCGGGCGCGGGAGTTATTAATCCCGAGCACCGCCAAAACACTCCATGCATCTATCAAAATAAAAAATGGGAGCGGCAGATGAACGTGGTACTACATACACTAAAGAAGAAAAAGCTTGGGATTGTCACTCGGACTTGTTTCGCGGTCGGAGGAATACCTTCAGGTTTTCTCATTGCACTGACCAGTACCTTCGTATTGGTTTTTTATAGTAATGCGCTTCATCTTCCTGCCAGTCTAATTGCCTTAATCCTCGGCGTTACTCTGGTTGTGGATGCGATCATGGATCCGTTTATAGGTTACCTTTCAGACAACTTTAACTCACGCTTCGGCCGTCGTCACGGCTTCATGTACTTGGCCATCTTACCGACGGCTCTATTCAATTATGCTATTTGGGCTCCCCCGCTCAATCTTGAGGGACTGAGCTTAGCTTTGTACCTTCTGATGATGCTCATCGGCATGCGTATTTCGTTGTCACTCTTCGAAGTTCCGAGTAGCGCATTACTTCCAGAAATGACGGAAGATTATGATGATCGCAGCCACCTCGCTTCGTCGAGGATTGCATTAGCCTGGATTGTTGTGCCCGCCTTTTCAGTTGCGGTCTATGGCTACTGGCTGAGCAGTACACCAGCTTTTCCGGATGGGCTTAGCAACCCTGAAGGCTATCGTCAAATTGGCTTCTGGTCATCTTTAATCGTCGCTGTCTCCATGATCGTTTGTTCGGTCGGTCTCCATCCTATGATCCCACGCTTAGCAAAGCCATCGCCTGGTGGACGCACAGGTGTAGCAGCAATTTTCGAACGGTGGCGTTCGTCCTTTGCCGAGCCGACAATAGCCCCGCTCCTGTTTGCCTCCGCAGCAACTGCGACCGGATTCACAGTCTATGCCGCACTTTTCTCCTACCAATTCGGGTATTTCTGGAAGCTGAATTCCGACCAAATGGCAGGTACCCAACTTTTGTGGTTACTAGATGGAGCCTTGGTGCTGCTGTCGCCGCTTATTATCACTCGAGTTGGCGACAAGAAGTCCATCGCATTATGGTCGTTGATAGCTATCTGCATAAGCGTAACACTGCCTGTCGCGCTTTACTTCTCAGGTCTAATGACTGCGAACTCTTCTGTACCAGAGTTTGCTGTGCTTAGCATATTCCTGTTTGTAGACACCGGCGCATTTATTATTATCATGGGCATGATAGGCGCAATGCTCGCAGACGCGACGGAACAGCTTGAAGTTAAGACAGAAAGACGACAGGAGGGCACGATTTATGGCGCTCAATCACTAGTAACGAAGACTAGCAGCGCAATCGGAATCGCTGTTGCTGGTCTTTTGCTAGACGCCATAAATTTTCCACAAGAGCACTTGGAAGGCATTCAACCTCTGGTGATCGAACACTTGGGTATAGCATGGGTGGGAGGGGGCGTTATATTTTACATCTTGGCACTTGCAGCCCTCTGCTACTACCGGGTAACCAGACATAGCCACGCGGCCACGATTGAGTTACTACGCCAGCGAAGAATTGTGGAGAAGACTTTAAATCTTGAAGAAAGCAAGCTGCCATGACCATTGATATCTGATTTAAAATTTCTACAAAGCTTGAGCGCACAAATAAAAGCAAACCAGCACAGCGCTAGCTTTATTTCATGGAATGAAATAGGTGAGAACGAATAATTTGACCATGCAGATCAATCGGTACCGTACCTACAGATCTGAGCTATGGCGACTTTAACTGCGGCCGCGCACCCGACAAGTTTGACGGCAGAAATAGCCTATTAAGGCTATCAGGAATAATAGACTAACCCGCAATTACAGTGATCAGTTCTACATACCAGACTTTGACAATACGCTTCTCAGAAAAAGATTTGTTTCACATTTATCAACACTGATGGACCATGCTCAGATGGGTGTTCTTTGCTGCAAAAAAAATGACTTAACTGGCATGACTTCCATCGTGCCTAAGAGTTCTCAGTTGCTAAGATTTCGAGGTGATTAACGTGATAACAGTGCCCTTCCTAAATCGTGTCCAAAACGTAGTTATCCATAAAGCTACGAGAACGTCTGTGTTTACTACTCTCTTTGCTCTGGCGACGTCGTCCGTCTTGGCGCAAGGTGCGGGACTGACCCCAGCTGGTGCAGAGCAAGCTGGAACTGTTAGCGGGATTCCGGAATGGTCCGCGCCGCAGCCTATGACGCCAGGTTGGAGTTATGGCGAGCCTCGGAAGAATTTCTTCCAATATAAGTCTGATGCTCCGCTGTACACCATCGATGCCAGTAACATCGACAAGTATGCAAGTCAGTTAAATCCTGGCCAAATCGCGCTTATCAAGAGCATCAAGGGCTACAGCATGCCCGTGTACCCGTCTCGACGTACTTGTGGTGTTCCTGACTTTGTTGCGGAGAATACAAAGAAAAATATCGGTTTTGCAAAGATGAGCGCAGATGGTACAGCCCTAGCTGATGCCTATACGCCGGGTATTCCATTTATCGAGCCCAAAACCGGGGCCGAAGCCATGTGGAATTCAAAGATGCGCTATCGCGGCGTTGGTGTAGAGCTGAGTCGCCTAATTACATCCGTTTCCCCGCGTAAGGGCGGTTCAGACTGGATCAAGCTCACTTCCGATTTATACACTTACTACCCATGGGGACTTAAGAGCGGAACCAAATTCGCTGAAACCGGCGGTATAGAAAGTATGACTTACTTCGGTTACGTATCACCCGTGGCACTGGCTGGTCAAGCCGCAACCTATTTGAATTCGGCAGATAAACCGCCGGAAGTATTTTATTATTTCCCGGGCCAGCGTCGTACTCGCCGCATGCCAACATACTCGTACGATGCGCCGCAGATTGGGTATGAAAATCAATATAACGTTGATGAATCCTACACATTCTCAGGTTTATTAGACCGATTCGATTGGAAATTAGTCGGTAAAAAAGAATTAATTGTCCCATACAACGCGCTCGGCATGTATGACTTTAACAGCAAACACGAAGACGTAATGAAATCAGACTTTGTCGCTGCCTCACAACGTCGTTACGAGTTGCATCGTGTATGGGTCATTGAAGCGACGGTAAAACAAGGCATGCGTCATTCCGCGCCTAAACGCAACTTCTACATTGACGAAGACAGCTGGGCACTTTTGGGCGCTATTGACTACGACACCCAAGGCAATATTTCAAAAGTCCGAGAGGGGTATGGGCGGTTGCAGGAACTGAGTGCAACACAGTTATTGAATTGAAGTGGGCGCATCGTGCCGCATAACCACGGCCATTTGCATCACCTCACCCATCATTTCGATCGGACATTTGAAATCGAAGCGTTTACGGGGGCGCATATTCAGTTGCAAGGC
>NZ_JAIHLQ010000069.1 GCF_019733355.1 Pseudomonas baetica
GGGCATGACCGATTTGAATGGTGGCGCGTTCTTCAACGCTGAGTTCGGAATAAGACATAGGGGCAGCACCGTACCGGAAAGGTCAGGTGTTGCACTCAGTTTTCGCGGCCGCCGTGGTTAAGGGGTTCACGGGTGTTGGGCTTAACGAGATTCTGCAAGCCGCAAGTGTGCCAAAAGGTTCGTTCTATCATTACTTCAAATCCAAGGAGCAGTACGGGCAGTGCTTGCTCGAGGATTACTTTCGCAATTATCTGGCGAACATGGATGAACGATTTGCCGCTACCGGCAATACAGCCCGTGAGCGGCTTATGGGATATTGGCAGAAATGGCTTGAAAGCTATTGTAAGCCCTGCGATGAGCAAAAGTGTCTTGTAGTTAAACTGAGCGCTGAGGTTGCAGATCTTTCGGAGGTTATGCGCCTCACTCTCCGTGACGGAACAGATCAGATAATTGAACGTATTTCTGGCTGTCTTGAGCAGGGTCAACTAGACGGTTCTTTGCCGCAAGGTGATGCTTACCGAACGGCCTTGGCGCTATACCAGCTTTGGCTTGGTGCAAGCCTGCTGAGCAAGCTGCACCGTAACAGTCGGTCGCTAGAAAATGCCATGGCTACTACTCTGATGATGCTGGTCCCTGAGGAGGCGTGATTACGAGATCGCCCACCCTCCCGCCTCGGTAGGGTGGCTTTTTTATGTGAAAAATAGCAGACTGGTCTAATTTTTCCGTTGATGCGGTTGTTTTTCCCCGCCATCCAAGGAGTGTGAAGATGTCTCAATCAAAGCAAATCAATCGAAGCGTTGTTCTGGCATCGCGTCCACATGGTGCGCCTGTCGAAGCGAATTTTCTTATTGAACAAGGTCCAATTCCTGAACCCGCAGAGGGGCAGGTACTTCTGCGTACTATCTATCTATCGCTAGACCCTTACATGCGTGGTCGCATGAGTGATGCGCCGTCCTATGCCCCTCCTGTCGAAGTGGGCGGAGTAATGGTGGGGGGCACTGTATGTCGTGTGGTTGCCTCAAAGCATCATGCCTATAAAGTGAATGACTGGGTGCTGGCTTTTAGTGGTTGGCAGGACTATGCGCTGTCTGATGGCAGCGACCTGACCCCTTTGGGCGATTCGCCAGCGCAGCCGTCTTATGCATTGGGCATATTTGGAATGCCAGGCTTCACCGCATACATGGGCTTACTGGATATTGGTCGGCCGCAGGCGGGTGAAACGCTGGTGGTGGCGGCTGCTACCGGGCCGGTCGGTGCGACTGTCGGGCAAATCGGCAAGATCAAGGGCTGTCATGTGGTCGGTGTGGCCGGAGGGGCGGAAAAGTGCCGGCATGCTGTCGAGGTGCTAGGTTTCGACGCCTGCCTCGATCATCGAGCGCCGGACTTCGCCGAGCAACTGGCCAAGGCCTGCCCGTCGGGTATCGACATTTACTTCGAGAATGTCGGTGGAAAAGTCTTCGATGCTGTGCTGCCGCTGCTCAATGCCAAGGCCCGAGTGCCGGTCTGCGGAATTATTGCGCACTACAACGATACCGCTTTACCCGACGGGCCAGATCGCTCGCCTGCCTTGATGGGGGCTATTCTGCGTAAGCGTATTAAAGTCCAAGGCTTCATTATTTTTGATGATTACGCGCACCGCTACGACGAATTCTTTAACGATATGTCAAGCTGGTTTGCGCAGGGCCGGATTAAGTATCGTGAAGAATTGGTGAGTGGTCTAGAGGAGGCGCCTAAGGCCTTTATCGGCCTGCTAGAGGGGCGTAATTTTGGCAAGCTAGTGGTTCGGGTAAGTGAAGACTGATTGCCTGTTGTTGGAATGACAGTGTTTTTTGCTCTGCCAGCTCAAGCTCCTTGCTGGTAGGGCTTTTTTATTTAAAAAGATCCAGGCCACTAAGTACAAGTAATGCCTGTGGGGGGATTATGCACGCACGCAGTAAGCGCTCGCATCAAATAAACGCCGCGTTCTGGCGTGTACTGGTTGGCTGCTTGGGGCTTTACCCAACGCTTTTGTTGGTGCTGAGTATATTAGCCCCGCTGACCCGTGATTTGAGTTTCCCAGTAATGGTATTGGTGGAGGTGCTGGTATTGGTACCAATCACCCAGCTTGTCTCCTTTCCGCTGGCCGGGTGGTTGGTTGCCCGTTTAAGGCGGATTAATTCGTGAACGTATGAGGCTGTTTTGGCCTGCTTCCCATACCGCACCCACATGATTAAAGCGATAACTAAGGTTGTCGGCATTAAAAATACTAGTCTGAGGAATGAAGATGCAAACGCTAATCATCAATGGACAGTCGCACCAAGTCGACGTGCCGCAGGATATGCCTCTGCTTTGGGTCTTACGCGATGTGCTTGGCCTCACCGGGACAAAATACGGCTGTGGTATTGCTCAGTGTGGCGTTTGCACCGTGCATCTTGATGGTCAGCCGATACGTTCGTGCGTGACCCCTGTTGCTGCTTTGACGGGCCGCTCAATCACCACCATTGAAGCCATCGGTGAGACTGCTGTCGGTCAAGCCGTTCAACAGGCTTGGCTGGCGCATGAGGTGGTGCAATGCGGTTACTGTCAGTCAGGGCAGATCATGGCGGCCACTGCTCTGCTGCAGAGCCAGCCCGCGCCAGACGATCAGGCGATTGATGCTGCAATGGCAGGCAATCTTTGTCGCTGCGCCACCTACACCCGTATTCGCACAGCCATCCACAGTGTTGGCCGTGTAGAGGAGGCGTGAGATGAAGAAGACAATCGAAATGAATGTTGATATGTCCCGTCGCCGTCTCTTGCAAGGCAGCGGTATCGCGGTCGGCGGCTTGGTGTTGAGTACCTGGCTACCGCCGTTGGTGTCCAAAAGCGCTGCCTCCGAGGCTGCTGCCTTAGGCCGGCTGGGTGATCGCTCCGCTGAGGGGTTCGGGGCCTTTGTGCGGGTGGGCCCAGATGGCGTGGTCACGGTGATCTCGCCGAAGATTGAAATGGGTCAGGGCGCGCAAACTGGTATTGCAATGATGGTGGCGGAGGAGCTTGAGGTCGATTTGGATAAGGTAGTAATCCAGGAGGCCCCACCGAACTCCGCACTGTATACCGATACCCTGCTTCAGTTTCAGGCCACTGGTGGCTCGACCTCTACCCGTTACACCTGGGAGCCGCTGCGTCGGGCGGGCGCTACAGCGCGCATTCTGTTGATTCAGGCGGCAGCGCTGCAATGGCGCGTCGCGCCGAGCCTGTGTCATGCGCAGAATGGCCAGGTGTTTGGCCCCAAAGGCCTGCAGGCTGACTACGGCGATTTGGTCGAGGCCGCTGCGACGCTGCCGTTGCCCGACGCGGTGCCGCTGAAAACCCCCGAGCAGTTCAAGCTGTTGGGCACTCCCGCGCAACGCCTGGACACGCCCGCGAAGGTCAACGGCAAGGCGCGCTTTACCATTGACCTGCAAATCCCCGGGATGCTGGTGGCCTCCAGCATCACCTGTCCGGTGTATGGCGGACGGCTGCGTTCGGTTGATGAAACTGAGGCGCGACGGGTGTTAGGGGTGCGCGACATCGTGCGTTTGGACAATGCCGTGGCCGTTACCGCAAGTAACTTTTGGGCCTGCCAGCAGGCCATCAAAGCGTTAAAGATCGAGTGGGAACTTGGGTCGAACGCTACTATCGGATCAAAGCAACTGGACCAGGAGCTGCTAGCCGCAAGTAGCCGTGATGGCGTGGTCGCTAAGCGCACAGGCGATATTGAGCAAGCCAAACAGGGATCTTCCAGCCAGTTCGAGGCCGTTTACGAGCAAGCGCTGTTGTCGCATTCGCCGCTTGAGCCCATGAGCTGCGTGGCCCATGTGCGTAAAGATGCGTGCGAGCTATGGGTGGGCACCCAAGTGCCGGTCTTCGCCCAACAGACGGCCGCCCAAGTCACCGGGCTGCCCTTGGAAAAAATCCAGGTGCACAATCAATTGATCGGTGGGGCATTTGGCCGGCGTCTGGAGTTCGACTTCATCACCCAAGCAGTGGCCATCGCGCGTCAGGTCGATTACCCGATCAAGCTGGTCTGGAGCCGTGAGGAGGACATGACCCACGACCTCTATCGGCCGCTCTATGCCGATCGTATGCAAGCCGCCCTCGATAAGCAGGGGCGTCCGCTGGGCTGGGAACACCGTATCGCTGGTGCCTCGATTCTCGCCCGCTATGCCGGCAGCTTGCCTCCCAGCGGCGTGGATGCCGATGCCGTTGAAGTCGCGGTGGAACCCATCTACCGCCTGCCGCATTTGCAGGTTCGCTATATCCGCCAGGAGCCGAGTGTCGTGCCCGTGTCCTGGTGGCGAGGCGTGGGCCCTCTGCGGGGGACCTATGCCCTTGAGTGTTTTATTGATGAGCTGGCGCACAATGCCAAGGCCGACCCGGTGGTCTACCGTTTGGAGCTGTTGGCGGACCAGCCACGTGCCCAGGCGGTGCTGCGCTTACTTGCTGAGAAGAGTGACTGGTACCAGTCTTTACCTGCTGGGCAGGGTCGGGGTGTGGCAGTAAGTTCGGTGTTTGGCAGCTATGTAGCAACTCTCGTTGAGCTTGAGATGCAGGGTGAATTTGGCTTGCGCATTAAACGCTTGATCAGTGTTGTGGACTGCGGCTTCGCGACTAACCCGACGTCGGTCTTGGCGCAGGTTGAAGGTGGGACATTATTCGGTCTGTCTGCTTCGTTGTTCAACGAAATTCTTATCGAGAACGGTCAGGTTCAGCAGACCAACTTCCACAACTATCGGCAGCTGCGCATAAGTGAGGCGCCAGCAGTTGAGGTGCACCTGCTGCCTAGCCTGGAAGCACCGGGCGGAGTCGGGGAAGCCGGTACTGCGCTGATCGGTCCAGCTTTGGTTAACGCTCTCTACGCTGCTTCCGGTACGCGCATTCGTCGGTTACCACTTAGCCGTGCTGGCTACTATCCGGTTTGAGGAGTTACTCATGAATTTGATAACAAGTTGGCTATTGCTCGCTAGCGGATTCCTGGTGGCGCAGTTTGCGTATGCGCAGGAGGACTTACTTGCCAGGGGCGAGTATCTTGCGCGCGCTGCAAATTGCGTGGCTTGCCATACCGTGCCCGGTGGTAAACCCTTCACCGGTGGTGTCGAATTTAAGCTGCCATTCGGCTCGCTTTTTTCGCCCAATATCACTCCAGATAAGCAAACTGGCATCGGAGCCTGGACTGATGATGAGTTCGTTAGCGCGCTGCGAACCGGCGTGGGGCGCGATGGCAAACACTACTATCCAGCATTCCCTTATACGTCCTACAGCAAGATGTCGCGTGACGACATCCTGGCCATCAAAAGCTATCTCGATAGCCTGGAGCCAATCGAGCAGGTGGCTCAAGAGAACCAGCTGAACTTCCCGTTCAATCAGCGTTGGGGGATGTTTTTCTGGAATATGCTGTTCCTGGACGACAAGCAATTTGAAACCGAGGCCCAGCACTCTACCGAGTGGAATCGAGGCAAATACCTAGTGGAAGGTCCTGGCCACTGTGGTGAGTGCCATTCGCCTCGGAACCTGTTCCAAGCTGTCAGCAAAGACCGTTCGCTTGCCGGTAACCTGATACAGGGTTGGAACGCTTACAACATCAGCTCTGACCCGATACATGGCGTCGGTGCCTGGCCCACGGACGTGCTGGCGCGTTACTTGAAGGACGGCGCGGCGCCAGGATTCGGGTTGTCCACCGGGCCGATGGCGGAGGTGGTGGAGCACAGTCTGAGCCATCTGACCGACGCCGATCGTCACGCGATCGCCGTTTATCTCAAGGACTCACCGGCGCGCAGCGAAGGTGTGGCTCGTCCGCAGCAGGCTAAGCTTGCACCGCAGGGGGGCGACAATGCCCTTGGCAATAAACTGTTCGCCGAAGCCTGTTCTAGTTGTCACCGCTGGGACGGGACCGGAAACCAGAGTCAGACTGCCATGCTACGGGGTCTAAAGACGGTCAACGATCCTGCCGCCAGTAATTTGCTGGGCATCCTGCTAAATGGGCATGGTTCGACCGACACCCGGGTAGATCGACGCATGCCGTCGTTCGGGACCATTTACTCCGACCAGGAATTGGCTGCGCTGAGCAGCTTCGTACTGAAGCGCTTTGGCGAGACTGGTGCGCAGGTATCGGAGCAAGCTGTGGCTAAGCGCCGTACCGAGTCCCTTCATTGAGCCGAGGTGCCTCATGTCTTGTCTGATTCCACTGCTGGATGTACTCCTGGCGGAGCGCAATGCTGGCCGAGAAGCGGTGCTTGCGACCGTGGTAAAAGTCGACGGCTCTGCGTATCGGCGACCAGGAGCGCGGATGCTAGTCTCGCGCTTCGGCAGGCCCGAGGGGACCATCAGTGGTGGCTGCCTGGAGGCGGAAGTCGCCAGAAAAGCCTGGTGGTTAACTGAAGCTGGGCCTGCACTGCGTAGCTACAGCACCTCCGAGGCGGATGAGGGCAGTGAGGAAGCGCTTAGTTTCGGGCTGGGCTGCAACGGTAAGGTTCACGTATTGTTCGAGCGGCTGCCTGCCAGTGGTCCTTGCGCGTTGATTACTGCGTTGCTTGGCGTTCGCGACACCCAGCAACCGGCGGCCATCGCCACGGTGATCGCCAGCTCGGCTGATGGTTCACACCGGTTAGGTGATCGCCTGTTATTAGTGTCAGGACAAAGCGCCGAGGGCGAGTTGCTGCAGTCGGCGCTGGCTGAGCAGATCAGGATTGATCTCCAACAGACCTTGGTGCGTGGAAAGTCATCCCGATATCTTTACCCGAATGGCACCGGCAAGATTGAAGTGCTTATGGAGTACCTGCCGCCCGTGCGGCGTTTGGTAGTGTTTGGTGCGGGCCATGATGCCCAGCCGCTGGTGCGCATGGCCAAGCTCTTGGGCTGGCATGTGACAATCATCGATGGGCGGTCACACTTTGCCCGAGCAGAGCGTTTTCCCGACGCTGACCAGGTGCTGGTTGGCGATGTTGAGCAACCTTTCGCCTACCGTGAACTTGTACGCGGCGCAGCGGTGGCGGTGATGACTCACAGCTTGGTGCAAGACGCGCACTGGCTGCAGGGAGTGTTGCACAGTGAGCCCTGTTATGTAGGGCAGTTGGGCCCGCGTGAGCGCACCGAGCGCCTGCTGGCCGGTATCCACGAGCAGCAGGGCGAGTTGCCAGGGCTGGCGTGTTTGCATTATCCGATTGGCCTGGACCTGGGCGGCGACACTCCGGAAAGCGTGGCTATGGCGATGCTGGCGGAAATTCAGGCGGTGCTCAATGGTCGCAATGGTGGCAGCCTGCGTTTCAGGTCCGCGAGTATCCATGATAGCGACCCAGTGCTGATCGCTAGCGAGACCGAAACCGAAATCGCTTTTGCTGCAGAGGCTTATCGGCGGTTCGCCGTGCAGCCTTGACGACTGATCAACCGAGGAACCTATCAGCGTGAATCAAACCATACGCGTTGTAGCGATACTGACCGCCAAAGGCGGCAAAGAGCAGCAGGTCGAGCAGATTCTGCGAGCTTGCGTGCATCCCTCGCGGGCCGAAGACGGTTGCCTGTCTTACGTCCTGAGTCGGTGCATTGAACAGGTCGGACGGTTTGTCTTCGTCGAGCGCTGGGCAAGCCATGAGGCGATAGCGCTTCATCGGCAGATGCCCCATTACACGACCATGGCCAATGCCCTTGGCGAGCTGCTGAGCGATCGTCAGGTTTATGTGCTGGAGGCGTTGGCTGAGGATGGCGAGTCAGCCACTGGCTTCGACACGGACATGGCAGGGTGATCGTCGATCGACAGGGTCGGCGTTTCCGCAAACTTCGCCTGAGCCTCACGGCTGCCTGCAATTACGCCTGCACCTACTGTGTGGCCGATGGCCGCCGCTTGGTGGCCGCGCGTGATGAGCTGACGGCCGCGTCGATGCTGCGCGCCGTCGAACTGCTCAGGGATGTCGCCGGTATCGACGCGCTGCGCATTACCGGCGGTGAGCCGCTGCTGAGTGATCGGCTGGAGCCTTTTCTGCAGGGCATCGGTGCGCTAGCGTTGCAGGACATCAGCCTGACCACTAATGGACAATTGCTGGCCGGCAAGTTGCCGTTATTGCGCAGCGCGGGCATCCAGCGGGTCAATGTGTCCCTCGACACACTTGACCCGCGCGCCTTCCGCAAGATCGCAAAGGGCGGCGATCTGCAGACTGTGCTTAACGGCATTGAGCTGGCGCGTCGATCTGGTATGAGCATCAAAATCAATATGGTGCCGATGCGTGGCAGCAACCTCGACCAGGTCATGCCCATGTTGGCGTTCTGCCTGGAGCAGGGCTACGAATTGCGCTTTATCGAGCTGATGCGCATGGGCCATCTGGCCCAGCATGCAGAGGCTTTTCGTACCCAGTTCGTCGGCCAGCGCGAGCTGCTGGAGCTTATCGGCGAGTGTTATGTCTTCACACAAACCGAGGCAGCGCTAGATGCCACTGCGCTGCGTTATAGCGTGGGCGAGCGCGGGGCGTTCGGTATTATTGCCAACGAAAGCGCGCCCTTTTGCCGGAGCTGCAGTCGTCTGCGGTTGTCGTCTACGGGCTGGTTATACGGATGCCTATCATCCAATCGCGGACATTTTATGGGCGCGCTGTTGGATCTGCCGACTGAGCAGGCGCAGCCGCAACTGAAAGGGTTGCTCAGTCGTGCGCTGCAGGACAAACAAGACGCCACTTTTACCGGCAGTGCCCTGATTATGAAATCGGTGGGTGGCTAAGGTCGGCCGGCTTGTCGACGTCCAGCAGGATGCCCCTATCAGCAAGCGTCACTTCTATCACCTGTTGCGCATGGGTGGCGATTAAAGCCTTGGCCCCATTCTCCCCTTGCAGTTGCATCAGCTCCGGCCAAAAGCGCCGGCCGAACAACACGGGGTGTCCGCGCTGGCCATCGCAGTAAGCGACAACAATATGTTCAGCGTGCGCATGCGCGCGCAACTGCAACAGCGTTGCGAGAGTAATCCACGGCATATCCCCGAGCAGCACCGCCACCGCAGTGGCCTGCGTATTTGCCAGGCTCTGGATGCCGGCGGCCAGGCTTGAGCCCATGCCCTGTTTGGCGTGGGCCGCACGTACCAGATGAATGCCATGCGGAATAGCCAAGGCCTCTGCATCATCCTCAGCCTTTAATACGACTCGAACATCGCTGAAGGCTTCTTTCGCGCGCAACAACGTCGCGCGCAAAAGGCTGTTGCCGTCTGCCAGCTGGGCAAGGCGTTTGTCGCTGCCGAAGCGTTGCCCGGAGCCGGCGGCGAGAACTAGGCCGACATACTCAGGCTTGCGGTGCGGTTCTGTCATGTTGAAAAAATCCTATGCTGCCCCCTGAAGAAGAAGGTCGGCCGTAAAAGACCACTAGGAGGCTTCGCGCTTCTCTCTGGAATGTGCAGTATTTTGCGTATACCGCTCCGGTTTCAGAGTGATTAAGTGACAGTTTGGCGAAACCAAAGTGCGTTTCCACTGGGTAGTGAAGAACGCCGCGCCACAGGTCAAGTTGTTCGATCTGTCGAACCTGCACATGTCCTGGCTGGCCGGTATTTGCTGATCACCCCAGGCGAGATGGGGGCGTAATGCAGAGTATGCCCGCTACCAAATGCTCGCTGCGGCTAAAAACTCATAAATGAACGGGTTAGTTGATCGTTACTTGGTCAGATTGCTGTTTTTGAAATCGGCAAGCACTGAAATCAGCCAGAAATACAAGGTTTCTTCAGCCTTAGATTTTTTCTTGCAGCGCTTTGAAAAAGGCATCGATATTTTCGTCGTGGCGTTTGTAGTAGGTCCAGGGGCCGATCCGCTGCGATGTCACCAATTGCGCGCGCTGCAGAGCTGCGAGATAAAGCGATGTGGTGGACTGCGAGAGGCCCGTGCGCTCTTGGATGATACTGACGCACACGCCTACCGTTTCTGGGTCGACCTCCTGCTCTGGAAAGATTGTCCTGGGATCCTTGAGCCAATTGAGGATGGCAAGGCGCATCGGGTTTGCCAATGCTTTCAGTGCTTCGTTGACGTCAATGGTCATGGAATGTTGATACCTGTTTTTTGCGATATTTAGATATCTTCCGGGTTTGCGCAGAAAAATGGAAGGTATTGACGTGACCTCTGCGCCCGCCGTCTGTTGCAAGGACTGGCCGCTCCTGGCTGAAGTATTGTTGCTCTGTCAGGCAGCACTATCAGAAGCCTGGACGCCGAATTGCGGGACGATATGCTTGCCAAGTTCCTCGATAACCTCTGCTGCGGGGCGTTTACCATACTTGAGGTTCAGGATGACGTGATCTACACCGATTTCCTGAAGTGTATCCAGCAAGGCCCGAAGGTGGTTACGTCCTAGTCGAAATCCTAGATGGATATGCGAGGGCGGCGTGGACGGGTGTTCGTCCAGGTCGATATAAAGCGATTGCAAGAACGGCTTGTAGATAGTGCCACACTGTTTAACTATTTCCTGTCGCCAATCCTCCACGATCAGTCGCTGTATTTTTGGCGGACGTGGATAGTTGATCCATCCATGGCTTTCACGTGCGATCCAATCGAGCGGCTGGCGGCTGTGTCCGGTTACGAATAGCGGTATTTCCCGAGTCGTAGGTTTGGGAACGAGGTCGGCCCCCACTAACTCGCCGCCACTCCAGCGAATGGGCTCGAAGTGTGTTCGATGGGCTTGGCGTATCACATTGAAGTTTTCTTGAAAGGTCTCGCCACGCTTTTCTGGATCAATGCTGAATGCGGGAAACTCCACGGGACGATCGCCAGAGGCTACTCCCAGGAGCAAGCGACCTCCGCTCAACTGATCAATGCTCGCTGCGGCCTTTGCCGTGTGCAAGGGATTACGCAAAGTAAGGGCGATGGAGGCGGTACCTAGTGCGATTTCTGTTGTATGGGCTGCCATGTAGCCCAGATACACCCAAGGGTCGAAAACCTGGCCGACATCGCCGAAGCTTGGGTCCCTGAGTGGGACGTCGCGAAACCAGAGCGCCGAAAAACCAAGTGCCTCTGCACGTTTGGCCAGCGCGACCTGATCTAGCATGCTCGGTGTATCACCTTCGAAAGCCTCTAGGGGAAAGAACAGCCCAAGGCTTAGATGACCCTGCCTGAAGGTTCGTTTGAATCCCCTATGCTCTTGGTAGGGGATCGTGCTCGGTTGGTACATGCTTAACTTCCTCGGTCAGCAAACGCTGAGCCACGCCCCTGAGTTATGGGGCGTGGCATTGAGCGTTTAGGATTTGTAAGTCGGGTAGTCGGTGTAGCCCTTATCGGTACCGCCGTACATGCTGCTTGGATCAACTGGGTGAAGCGGCCAGTTGTTGGCGATACGAGCGGGCAGGTCGGGGTTCGCAATGAAGGGGCGACCAAAAGCGATCAGGTCGCCCCAGCCAGCTTTTATCACGCGATTTCCTCGTTCAGCGGTGTACTTGCCGGCATAGAGAATCTTGCCGCTGAAGGTCTTACGAACATCTTCCCGGAACGTCTCAGGCAGCTCGGGTGCGTTTTCCCAATCGGCTTCGGCGAGCGACAGGTAGGCAATGCCCACTTCCTCGAGGATCTTCACTGCCTCGATGTAGGTTTGGTGAGGATCTTCTTCGACCAGGCCAAGGTATACGCGGTCTTCGTCTGTGGTCGCGAACAGCGGGGCGAAGCGAACTCCCATACGCTCCTTGCCGACGACACCAGCAACGGCCAGGGTGATTTCGCGCAGGAAGCGAAGACGGTTCTGCAGCGAACCGCCATATTCATCATCACGCTGGTTGGTATGGGCCGAAATGAACTGGTTTACCAGGTACCCGTTCGCGCAGTGAAGCTCCACCCCGTCAAAACCTGCGTCCAAAGCATTTCGGGCTGCTTGGGCGTAGAGCTCAACCAGTTCCTTTACCTCCTTGGTGGACAGGGCTCGGGGGGTCGATGGGTCGGCCAGTGCACCCGTGCCGGGGCCAGTTTCGATGAACACCTTGACGTTGTCCGCGCGGATGGCTGATGGCGCGACGGGCGCTTCACCACCGGGTTGCAGCGATGTGTGCGACACGCGGCCTACATGCCAAAGTTGAGCAAAGATCACCCCCCCTTCGGCGTGAACAGCGTCGGTGACCTTACGCCAGCCTTGTATCTGTTCTGGGCTATGAATGCCGGGTGTCCAGGCATAACCCTGTCCTCGGGGTTCGATCTGTGTGCCCTCGGTCACCATGAAGCCAGCACCGCTGCGCTGACGGTAATATGTGGCCATTAGGTCGTTCGCAATATTGCCGGGTTGGGAGCTGCGCGAACGCGTCAGTGGCGGCAGAACGATACGGTTCTTGAGGGTGTATGGGCCCAGCTGAGTGGTTTTAAAAAGTTCTGATTGTGTCATTTCGTTTACCTGCATATCTAAAATATTCGATGTTATAGGTCAAAAAAACATGGATCAGCGAGGTCAGAAGAGCCCGAGCGGTGCTTCGTTGAGGCTGACGTAGATGTTCTTCTTCTGGCTGTAGGCTTCCAGCATTGACTTGTGAGTTTCCCGTCCTAGGCCAGATTTCTTATAGCCACCAAAGGGGGCGTGGGCAGGGATCTCATGGTAGGTATTTACCCACATACGTCCGGTTTCCACCGCGCGTGCCACACGTAACGCCCGGTTGATGTCTTGGGTCCAGACTGCGCCCGCTAGGCCGTACTCGGAGTCGTTGGCCATGGCGATGACCTCCGCTTCATCCTTGAAAGGAATGACGCACAGAACAGGGCCGAAAATTTCCTCGTAGGCGACGCGCATATCGTTGCGAACACCGACCAGAATCGTTGGCTGGATGAAGAAGCCGGCATCGTAATCGGCACCTGTAAGGCGACCGCCGCCGATCAGTACCTCGGCACCTTCCTGTTTGGCGATATCAACGTAGCCGAGGATCCGTTCCATCTGGGTCTTGCTGACCTGTGCGCCCATCATGGTGTCTGGGTTCAATGGGTCACCCACACGCACAGCTTCGAACTTATGCTTGAGCTCAGCCAGGAATTGCTCGTAGATGGACTCGTGAACGAACAGCCGTGCGCCGGATTCGCAGACTTGGCCTTGGTTCCACAGGATGGCGAGGACTGCGCCTTCCACGGCCTTGTCCCAGTTCGCATCGGGGAAAACGATGTTGGCTGACTTGCCGCCCAGTTCAAGGGTGGCAGGAATGATTTTCTTCGCTGCCGCATTGGCGACGAGTTCGCCGACACGCGTCGAGCCAGTGAAGGCAAGCTTGCGCAGGTCTGGATGATCCAGTAGGGCCTGGCCAACTGAGGTGCCTAAGCCTGTGACGATGTTGACCACGCCGGCCGGAAGTACCTTGGCGAAGATCTTCGCCAGTTCAAGGATGGTTACCGGGGTTAGCTCAGAAGGTTTGATGACTACGGTGTTACCCGCCGCGATGGCTGGAGCGATCTTCCAGGCGGCCATAAGAAGCGGGAAGTTCCACGGAATCACTTGGCCCACGACGCCGAGGGGTTCACTGAGAGCGATGCTGAGTGTTTGCTCATCCAGCATGACCGCCTCATCCGATTGGCTGCGGATTGCGCCGGCGAAGTAGCGGAAATGATCAATCGCCAGTGGGATGTCGACGGAGCGACTTTCACGAATGGGTTTGCCTACATCAAGGGTTTCCAGAACGGCGAACCGATCGGCATCGGCTTCCAGCAGGTCGGCGATCTTCAACAACGCATTGGCGCGTTCCGCTGGCGAGGTGGTACGCCAGGTCACGAAGGCGCGTTTTGCGGCCTGCACCGCGCGGTCGACGTCGGCAGCTGTGGCGTTTGGGATGTTGGTGAGAATTTTTCCGTTGGCGGGGTTGATAATGTCGAGGGTTTCACCGTTTTCGGCCGCCACCCACTGGTTGTCGATAAACAGGCCGTAGCTGTTGTCGGGAAGGTAGCTCGGATGGGTATCACTGGAATTTTGCATGGGTTACCTCCTGAGGTAAGTGCGATGGGTTTGGTTGAGATTATTTGAGATATTGATATATGTCAATATGTAGTTGTGTATTCGCGCAGGCATTCCTATCGCCGCACTTTTTCAGCCTGCTTCTGGATCGGCGGGGAGCGCGCTGTGCTGCGCGCCAGGCTTGGCTACGTAGTCCAGCCCCCCCCCCGATCTCTTCATCAAAGAGGGGGGGGCTGCTGCATAAAAGCACTGAGGCCTGTTTGCATTGAGGTGAAGATGTAAGTCAGAACGGCGCGTCGATATCCATGACGTTAATCAGCTTGTGGTTGACGAATTCCTTGATTCCCAAACCAATCAGCTCGCGACCGTAACCAGATCTTTTGATTCCGCCGAAAGGTAGGTCGGCTTTCGATGACGTTGGGTGATTGACGAACACCATGCCTGTCTCGATGCGCTTAGCAACCTCAACACCATGCTGGGCGTCTGCGGTGAATACCGAACCACCGAGCCCGAACGGAGAGTCGTTGGCGATAACTATCGCGTCTTCTTCGTCTTTAGCTCGTAAGATCATCGAGACTGGACCGAAGAACTCCCAGTAGTAGGCAGGGTTATCAGGCGTCAGGTTGGTCAGAATGGTCGGTTGAACAAATGCACCCTTGCTTGGTACCTTGGGCCCAACCTCGGTGGCCGTAGCACCGTAGTTGACTGCTTCACGAATCTTCCCGCGGATTTCGTCGGCGGCAGTTTGAGATGACAGGGGGGCTAGATTTGTTTCCGGATCGAACGGGTCGCCGGCCTTCAGTTGTGCTACACCTTCGGCATAAAGGCGCAGGAACTCATCGTAGACTTCTTCCACTACAATCATGCGTTTGGATGATATGCACACCTGTCCAGCATTCCAGTGACGGCCTACAACAGCCCACTTCACGGTCTTTTTCAGTTCAGCGTCGCGCAGAACTATGAAGGCATCTGCCCCCCCCAGTTCCAATGTAGATTTCTTCAGTGCCTTGCCAGCCTGGGAGGCGATGATGGCACCTGCGCCTTCGGAACCGGTCAGTGCCACCCCGTGTACTCGAGAGTCGTTGAGGATTGTCTCGATTTGCTGGCGAGTTGCGTACATGTTGCTGAATGCGCCAGCAGGTAGACCAGCATCAAGCAGTAGTTGTTCGAAAGCTTCGGCACATTGCGGTACGTTTGAAGCATGTTTGAGCAGCACGGTATTACCCGCTGCCAACTGTGGTGCGAGAATGCGAGCAATTTGATAGTAAGGAAAGTTCCATGGTTCAATGGCCAGGATAGTGCCCAACGGCTCATGGACCAAGATTGCTTCACCCTCGGCTGGGTCGGCTACCGGCAGCTTCTGCGGAGTTAACAAAGCTTCTGCATGTTTAACGTAATACTCAAAGATACTTGCTGAGATTTCTACTTCACCTAATGCTTCGGCAGTGATCTTGCCCATTTCCAGTGTTAGCAACCGGGCATAGTCGTTTGCTCGCGCGCGCAGCAGGTCGGCAGCTCGCTGAAGGACGGCCCCACGCTCTGCGATTGAGCAATTCTTCCAGACAAGAAATGCGTTGTGAGACGCCTCAAGAGCCTGTTCAATCTGAATATCTGTTGCATCTGGAAAACTTTTTAGAACTTCACCTGTATAGGGATTAACGGATGCGTATGCCATGCTGTTTCTCCAGTAATTTTAAGTAAATTTGATTTGTTAATGAGGCTGGTAAGTAGACAGGACCTAAACTGCGGGAATATTTTGGTGCATTTACTAATGATTGATGCCATCAATCAGGAATACTCTGTAAACCGCACCTTTAAGACGATGTTGCAGTGCCTCTTGGTAGGCGGGGCTGGAGTACCACTCTCGAGCTGCTGCTATGTCCGGAAATTGAAGAATGACTGCGCCCTCAATCGGTCCGCCTTCGAGCACCTCCAGTTGGCCGTAGAAGGCCAATGGTGTGAGGTTCCGACCCTGGCGTGCCGCCGGTGCTTTACGGGCATAGAGTTTCAACTCAGCCTCGTCTGTGGTGTGTTCACGTGTGAAGACTACGTAGGCGGACATTGACGTAGTCTCAGGCCAACAGTTTGAGCAGCGAGTGAGCCGTAGCTTCAGAGGAAGCTGGGTTCTGGCCAGTTACGAGCAACCCATCGACTTCGACATGAACGCTCCAGTCAGCACCCTTGGTATAGCGCCCACCATTTGCCTTGAGCATATCCTCTACCAGGAAAGGCACGATTTGAGTTAGACCCACCGCAGCCTCCTCGCTATTGCTGAAACCGGTTACTGTCTTGCCTGCAACCAGAGGTTTGCCATCTACACACTTGACATGGCGCAAAACCGCTGGTGCGTGACAAACCGCTCCGACAGGTTTGCCGGATTGGATTGATTGCTCGATCAGAGAGATAGAAAAGGTGTTCTCCGCAAGATCCCACAGCGGACCATGGCCGCCAGGGTAGAACACCGCATCAAACTCGGAACTGATCACGTCGCTCAGTTTCTCGGTGTTGGTCAGCGCGTGAGTGGCGACTGAATCGGTCTCAAAGCGACGGGTGGCGTCTGTCTGGAAGTCGGGCTCATTGCTCTTCGGGTCGATGGGTGGTTGGCCGCCTTTCGGCGATGCTAGGGTCACTTGCACGCCAGCGTCGATGAAGGCGTAGTAAGGCGCGGCCAGCTCTTCGAGCCAGAAACCGGTCTTCTCGCCAGTGTCACCAAGCTGGTCGTGGGAAGTCAGAACGAGGAGAATCTTCATGTCGTATACCTTGCAGTTGTGCGTGCTTGTGGATGTTTTGTAATGCGCTGCCTGTGTGGATAAGCAGTGCGGGAAGTTGGCTTATAGGCTCGCTTCAAGCACACGGCGGCTGACGTCTAAACTGACGTTTTTGTGTTCGCCGAGTGCGGTGAGGTGGTGTGTGTCGAGCTGGTTTATTAGCGCGTCTATAGCGTCAGTGCCGAGCTTGTAGGCGGATAAGTGCGTCGGTAAGCCCAGGCTCTCGAAGAACATCCGGGTCTGTTGTATGGCCGTGTCAATCCGTTGTTCTTCGTCCCCTTGGCTGATCTGCCAAACCCTCTCGGCGTACTGCAGCAGCTTCGCGCGCTTGGCTTCACGACGAATCTCTAGGTTCGCAGGAAGCACGATGGCCAGGGTCCGTGCGTGATCGATGCCGTACAGTGCGGTGAGCTCATGGCCGATCATGTGGGTGGACCAGTCCTGTGGTACGCCCGCTCCGATCAGGCCATTGAGCGCCAAAGTGGCCGTCCACATGAGGTTGGCACGCGTGTTGTAGTCCGCGGACTCTTTCAGTACAAGTGGGCCAATTTCGATCAGCGTTTGTAAAAGACCTTCGGCAAAACGATCTTGGACGCGCGCATCGATTGGGTAGGTCAGGTACTGCTCAATGACATGCACGAACGCATCGACAACGCCGTTTGCGAGTTGACGGGTGGGGAGGGTTTGGGTTTTGGTGGGATCGAGAATCGAGAATTGTGGAAACATGTAAGCGCTTCGAAACGGCAGCTTGTCTTGTGTCGCCCGGCGAGTAACCACGCCTCCATTGTTCATCTCCGAGCCAGTTGCCGGTAGGGTCAGAACGGTGCCAAATGGCAGCGCTCGTCGAATACTTGCACCCCGCGTTTCCAGAATGTCCCAAGCATCACCCTCGTAGCCAACAGCAGCGGCAACGAACTTGGTGCCATCGATGACCGAACCTCCACCGACAGCCAGGAGAAAATCCAAGCGATGGGTGCGAACCTGATCAACAGCCTTGATTAGCGTTTCATAGCTGGGGTTTGGTTCTATACCCCCGAATTCTTGCACTTCCCGAGAGCCTAATGCGTCACGGACTTCGCGGAGCGTACCGTTTGCACGAGCGCTCTGGCCACCATAGAGCAGCAGGATGCGGGCCGCAGCCGGAACCAGTTCATCCAGGCGGCTGATGGTTTCGTTGCCGAAGACAATTCGCGTAGGGTTGTAGAAGTCAAAATTAAACATTGCTTTAACTCCGATTAAATAGACCAGTCGTATATTTTTTGAGTAAATTTTTTACATTGAAAATCTCATCGGTCGGATATCTGACTGAGTAACAGAGAAGTAGTCTCGAAGGCCGCCTGCAAAGGCATCTGATCACGCGTGACCTTGGCCCTTAGACTGGCTCCGAGCCAAAGTTGGTACAGCATGGTCGCCAAGCCACGGGTGTCAGTACCGCCCGGCAGAGATCCATCGTTTACAGCGTCACTCACCGCATTGGCTAGACGAGTAATTACTCCTTCCATGCCATCCTGGACCACCATGCGCATTGGCTCCGATAGATCACTGACTTCCGCTGCAAGCTTCACTGCCAAGCATTTCCCCTCGGGATAACAGGCTGATTGGGTTTCAATCCAGGTAGCCCAGTAGGCCAGCAAGCGTTGTGCTGCTGATACACTTGGACGGTTCATAGCGTTTCCAATTGCACCATGTAGTCACTGAAATAGCTCTCCAAGAGCGCCTCGCCAAAGGCTTCCTTGGAATTGAAGTAATGATAGAACGAACCTTTTGGCACATTCGCAGATAGAAGGATTTCGCTCAAACCAACAGCTGTGAATCCTCGCCCGACGATGATGTTTTGAGCAGTGTCGAGGATGTGTTGCCGTACATCGGTGGTTGTCATCGTATTCATGGATGTACCATATCAACAATTAGACCAGTCGTCTACTTTGGGTTTTGAGCAAGCCCTCAACGAAATTTTGGTAATCGCAGTTCGTGAGCCAGCCATCACTTCATTTGATGCGCAGCATTATGTCGGTGCGATGATCGCCGCCGCGTTAGGAAGAAAGATCTATGATGCTCGTTGGAGGGGAGCAAATTGCAGCTCTTCTTGAACCGAGCTGATTTTGCTACAGCATTGCTTAGGCTGGGAACGAGTTTTGACATCCATCGTGAACCAAGCGGCTCGCCATAGTTTTGGACAACGAACTGTACGCATCAAATTTGACGAAAAATAGCGCGCTGCCTGCACTGTGGTTTGAGTCGGAACGGCTGCTGGGCGGATTATCCGGATCTGTGGACTGGAACAGTGGGTAATTGCACAGGCTTGCCCAGCCATTTGCATTCGACCTGACCAAGCATTTGCCTCGGATTTCACCATCACGTTGCGTGAACCATGACCGGCAGAGAGCGACCATGGCTCTGTGAGAATGCCTGCGATTGTCTATTCTTCAACCCAATAACTGCATGACAACATTGTTGTAGCCCTAATGATTCTGCTTTGACTAGAGGGGCTAAATCGAATCGTTTTCATGACACTTAGAATGACTGCTTCTTAGCTGATTGCCTCGGAGCACAGCATGGGTGAGTCGACCCAATGCTGCCGGTTGCGACAGACAGCAATGGGCAAATCCGTCTCGCGCTGCGTCGGCAGCCACCTCGACACGACTTTGAGGAGGGCATACGGATCTTGCCCATTCATGCGCGCTTAGATATCCAGGCAAATTTTGCCGAAATGCTGGTTGGTTTCCTGATACTTGAACGCTTCTACAATCTCGCTCATAGGGAAATGACGATCAATAATCGGGCGTATACCGTTAACGTTGATGGCTCGGACCATGTCTTGCTGCTGGCTGCGGCTGCCTACCAACACACCCTGCAGGCGCACTTGCTTGATCAGTGCCGGTACAAAATTCATTGCACCGCTTACGCCACTCAGTATCCCGATGACGGAGATGTGACCAGCAACCCGAACTGCAATCATCGATTGCTCAAGCGTCGCAGGGCCGCCGACTTCTATGATGTGATCAATACCGCGGCCCCCCGTTAGAGCGCGTGCAGTTTCGCCCCAGTTAAGGTCTTTGCGATAATTGATCACATGATCAGCGCCTAGTGCTTTCAGACGTTCAAGTTTTTCGTCGCTTGAAGAGGTAGCAATGACGGTAGCACCGGCCATTTTAGCGAACTGCAGGGCAAAAATTGAAACGCCACCAGTGCCTTGAACGAGCACGGTGTCGCCCGGCTTGAGTGAGTCATCGGCCATCAGAGCGCGCCATGCAGTAAGGCCGGCGGTGGTGAGCGTCGACGCTTCAGCGTGGCTGTATCCGGTCGGCGCGAGGGTGAACGATGTGGCTTGGGCAGTCACTTGCTCACGAGCGTAGCCGTCAATGCCATCACCTGGCACGCTAACAAAGCCTTCAACCAGTGGTGCGCCGCTGATCCACTCCGGGAAGAAGGTACTGACGACCGAGTCACCCACCTTGAATTCAGTGACATCTGGGCCGACAGCAATGACTTCGCCTGCACCATCGGCCATGGGGATGCGTTTTTCGCTAGGGCCCCACATACCGCTGACTACCGCGAAGTCGTGGTAGTTAAGCGAGTTGGCGTGCAGGCGCACGGTGATTTCGCCATGGGCTGCGGCTCGGGCTTCGCTGCTGCCAACCACAACCTTTTCATAGCCGCCACCGGGTTGGACGAAGATTGTTTTGCTGCTCATAGGGGTTTCCTTGTGTTTTCTAATTACGCGAAATAACGAAATGAAAGGTTAAAAATTACAAATCGCTGGTCAGCCTAGCCGCAAAGTCATCAATCGCCTCCTCGTTGCGTCGGTAATAAGTCCATTTTCCGATGCGTGTGGTTAGCACGAAGCCTGCACGTTGTAAGATAGCTAAGTGTGCAGACGCGGTAGAAGGTGAAAGCCGTGCCTTGTGCTGCAAATGGGTTACGCACACCCCTATGGCAGGATCGCCATGATCCTGAGGTGGGAAATTACTGAGAGGGTCTTTGAGCCACTCCATCATTTGCATGCGAGTGTCATTGCCCAGGGCTTTGAGCTGTTCGAGTATCATGGCGGGCAATGTTACGGATTTTTACGAAATGTTCAATAAGTATTCTATTGCCCGGCGCAAGGGTTTGAAATCAAAAAAAACGCATCTAGCTGAATCGCCCCGGGTTTTCGAGATACTCTTCAAGCTCGCTTGACTGCGGACGATCCAGTCGTTGGGAGAGTTTTACTCGTATTTATGCGCCTTTTAATGGTGCGATCTGCGTATTCGAGCAGAATGCTGCCCAGTCTTCCATTACTGCTCTGCGTTTCTCTAAGAAGTCAGAGTGGAAGTCGTCTGGTGAAGCTCATTGTCTTCGCGCTAGTGCTGACCATTTCGCGGCCTTCCCTTGACGGCAACCGCAGCCTTTATCGCAGCCTCGCTCCCCGTCTAGCTATTGCTTAGTACTGAATTTCATACTTTAAACTCACGAAGGTGGCCCAGTCAGCCATCAAGCTACGGCGTTTGTCCAGCAAATCACTGCGCCAATAAGCAGCTTCTGCTCCGCTGGCGACCACATGAGCCAGAGACATCTCGCAAACCTCGCGTGCGTAGTTGGTTTTCTCTGCGGCCCAATCTCGGAATGTGCTGCGAAACCCATGCGCGGTAACGATTCGGTCATTGTTGTCACGCCAACCTTTACCGCCATCTTCCAAATCCCTCTGATCCATGCGTCGCAATGTCATGAGCATGGCCATATTGCTGATCGGCTTACCCGTGCGTGTACCCGGAAATAGAAGCGGGCTATCGTTGAATCGGGGCAACCCGTTTAACAATGTTGCGAGTGCTTCGCTGAGCGGGACGGTATGAGCTTTGCCAGCTTTCATGCGCTCTGCGGGAATAAGCTGCGGATTCCACGACACTTGGACACTCAGCCCACGATCATTTGGACACTCGTTCCATGCTCACTTGGACACCTGATCCACGTCCACTTGGACAGGCAGTCGGAGCGCAGCGACGC
>NZ_JAIHLQ010000006.1 GCF_019733355.1 Pseudomonas baetica
ACGACGCCGGGCACCTCAGACTAACAATGCCACCCCTGCGTCGCTGCGCTCCGACTGCCTGTCCGAATGATCGTGGAACAGGTGTCCGGATCAGCGTGGGCTGAGTGTCCGAATGGCGTGGAATCCGCACTGTTGGCCATGCACAATCGAAGGGGGCTACATCGAAAGCGAGTCCGTTCGGTGATAGGAAGTCAGCTTGTGCTTCGCCGTAGTTCACCGCGGCGGTGAGTGGAGCGCAGGTCTTCTCATAGACGCTCACCGAAGTCCCATCCACAGAGTGAGCACCAGCGGCCGCTGAGCAAAGCAGAATGCGCTTAGCGCTATTCACCCTGCCAATATGGAGGTGGCATCGCCGACGACGCGCCAAGAGGCCCCAGCTATGTGCAGTTTTCAGCTTCCACCCTGTCGAGCCCCCAACAAAGATACCAACTCCAGGATTTAGAAGGTCACGTACGTCATCGGGAACCATCCCGTCTTGAACTGCCAGCAGCGCCACGCCTGGAATGCCTTGAATTCGGTTGAGCCACTTGAGTGAGAACTCAAGGGACTTTAGGCCGCCAGCGACGATGTCTGGCACGACAACCATTTTGGCATTCTCACCGAGGAGATCAAAAGCCTTCCCAAAAGCTCGCTCGTCGAATGCCTCTCCCTGTGTGAAGGCAGTCCAAGCTCCGTTATCCAGCATGTACGGAAAGCCTTCAGTGCGCAGGACACCTTTGGCAGACACCAAAAGACCCCATCCATTGGCACGCATAGCGTCAAGATTGCGCTTTGTTCCAGTTCGGCTGGCGTATGGGATCATTGGGGTCCTGAGGCTACCAATCAGCTCTTCGATTGCGCCATCAGTGTCAGCAGAACCATCAGTGCAGTACATCTCACCATAGGCCTGCAGGGCTTGTGACCGTCCGATGCGGGTACCGTCCCGGTAGGGTTGCAACCAACGCGGGGCGGTATAAGCGGGCGCTTTAGCACTGGGAAGTTGGTGAGTATGCATTCGATGGTCTCCGAAGTTGTGGAGACCATACTCGGCCGGAGAATCGCGTGGCAGAAGCCTCTACCTCAGGTTTTTCAAGGCCGGTAGAAGACTCTCAGGGATTTTGCAGAAGGCAGCCAGATCGTCAATTGAGAGTTGTTTAGTGAAACGCTTCATGCGCCAACTCTCGCTCGGGTATGAAGCCGAGGTGTAGCTCGGCTTCAGCCAGTTCAGAGCCTGTGCAAGGGATTGAAAACGATGAATGCCTTGGTATCCAAGGTCGGGACCAATATTCACGCAAGTGATTCGGCTCCGAAGTCTGACAGGAACAGACTCAATAAGAGTGATTAGTGGGCTGGCCGGTGTGTACACCTGGGGCAGTCTCCCATTGATGGCAAACTCCATCATGGCTTTCGGGCTGCGCAGCATCAGCTGAATTCGTCGTTGGTCGTTCATAAGTTCTCCTAAGAAAACACAATGATCAGCGGCCCCGGGTTGTGCCAGAAGCCTAGGCAGCTTGTGAGGATGCATCCTTTGCAATGGCTACGTCAGCCATATGAGCCTCCCAGTCGCCGCGAGAAAGCTTCAGGCGACGTGCTGGAGCGTCATTACGACTGAAGGGATAACGTGCGTCAGGGCGCATGCGATAACGACTCAGGTTGATACAGTCGCTGTTCCAATCCACCGAGGTAACCCACCAAACCTGCAGGTCATCGGAGCGGGGCATCATCTCGTCATCATCTTTACCATCGAGCAGCACAGCTACGCCGGTGGCCACACGGATGTTGCTCTGGATTTCACCATGCTGGCCCGCCAGCACAGCCTTGAACGGTTTTAAGCCTTGAACCTTCTCCCACATGCGAGCGAAGGTGCCACCAGAGATGCAGGACTGGGCATAGAAATGTTCGTCGAAGGGGCGAAAGACTCCCACGCAGGTACACATACTGAGCGCATTGAGACGGTTGGCGTCATCAGGGTTAAAACCCATTTTGAGACGGATCGCGGACATCAGGAATTCGTTAAGCGCAGCGCTTTTTTGTCGATCGCCAATGGACTTTGCAATGCCGGCGGCGGCGGCAAGCATGAAAGCCAGGCCGGTAGACTGGGCTTCGTTAGTTGTCTTCATCGGGCTAGCCTCAAGCAATAGCAGGTTGAGCATCGGGATTCAATGCGCCGTGGACTTTGAACGTCCCGAGGTTTGAGTAGACATTGGCAGACACCCCGTGTGGGAAAAGTCCACCTTCACGCACAATGCGAACGCGCCAGTTGCCGAGGTTGGTATCGAGAGCCTGGAACACAGTCCCGCTGATCACCGGGGCGAGTTCGGAGATTTCGTTTGGTGTGAAGGTCACGCGGTCGAGCGGGCTGACCGGGCAATTGGGCAGAGTGGTGGCAGGGGCTGAGGTATTTTGAACATTGATCACGGGGGAAAGTCCGGTTGGCTGTATTGATGCCATGTTCCCCCAAGGCCGAGCGTGCCACGAGCAGGCAGAGAGGATTATTTCGAACAGCCCAGGATCACCGAATCCTCGTCAGCTCGCACCCGCCAGGTAGTGTTCAGGACCTAGCACAGCAGGCGTAATCCGCTGGATCTGCCAGCCACGATGAAATAGCTGCCCGTCTTTGACCAACCATGTATCACCAAGCAGGCTCAGCATGTCCGCAGCTACTCGGGCTTCGATCTCTTCAGCCGTGAATTCGACCGATTCACCTTTGGCTTGCCGTTCATTGGACAAGAATCTGAGATGTGCAACTTGCTGATCGGCAACGATCGATGTGAAGCGACAGCCTGCCTTTCCAGCCTGGCCTGAGGCGATGAAAGCGGCCTTCAAATCCTCGTTGCTCATCTGACCGGCTCGAGATAACCAGCTAGCATCTCGCTCCGCACGCCAACGGCACTCAGCTTCGACCAGATCTGGAGTTGTGAGCTTGGTGATGTCTTCTCGGTGCCAGCATACAAGATGCGCCGTAGTGGTCTCAGCAGCCTCATCGGCCTGCCAAATGCGCCAAACAAAACCAAGCGCGTCCCAGCCCGGGAATGTCACGGAGAAATCAGTGTCATTACCACCAGGAAGCCGGTCCCAAACATCCTGACAGATCGCAACGCCATGGCGTGTATCCCACTCAGGTGTCCAATCAGTTGGTCCGAAAGGCAGGGGGACTGGCGTGTCAGACTCGACAACGCTGTACCAGGGATAGCTATGGTTTAGCGGGGGGCGAATAGCCAATGGCTGCAAACCTTTTAATAGCCGTTGGTACAGAGAGGACTTGGCAAGGATGTGATTTTCCAAGCACCCCTGTGCTGACACTACTTCGCGGTACCGAGCCAGTACGCGCTCTTCATTCGGGATTTCCATCTCGGATGTTCCTCAACGGCAGTGGCGGCAGATGCCGCTCGGAGCTTGATCAGCAGTGACAAATTGGCCACAGCCTCCACACTTGGGCGTCATTCGGCGCTGGGGAAGGGGGCGCTGTAGCGTGATGCCAGTTCCAGCAAGAGCTTCATCAACCGACATGGTCACCGCCGAGGCAACAGGGCGTGCCCTTGCATCGACGTAAGCCTTAGGCCAGATCTGCCGAGTGAATGCGGAGGCTTCGCTACCAAAATGGGAAAAAGCTTCATCCAAGGTAAAGACGGAGGCTTTCGTCAGATCAGTGGTCAGAGCATCACCGCTAAGCCAGAAGATGTCGTTCCCGTCAAAGTGGAACCTGGCCGCGACATAGCAAAGTTCAGTTCCGCCCCTTGGGACCCAATGGATAGTGACGTACTGGAAGTCCACCGCCATCTCGTGTCGTGGTCTGACAAAGCCCAGCGGCCAAGGGATATCGCTCCAACGTGATGCGTGCTGACTCATCGCATCGTCACGTGTGAAAACCTCAGCTTGATTGAGGTCAGTGGTATATGAGCCACCCTCGCGCCACCAGCTTATCCGGCTACCGATCAGCCCGCGGGAGTCTTGCAAGATGAACTGTTCCATTTCCTTCAACCCATTCAACCCAATCATTGATTGGTGTGACGATCGTGAAAATCATAAGTAGAGTCAGAACGGCGACACTAGGTCGCCGTCCAGGTTGTAGAAGACTCGGTTGTCTATGGTGTTGTGCTGTGAGTCAAGATAAGCAGCTCGCCACATGACATCGGGTATTTGGATGGAGAGCTTCGAAGCAATCGCTTTGAAGTGGGCAAGGTCTGATGGATGCCCGACGTCGTCAAGGTTGCTGTAAACGATACCTTCATCGAACTCATCCAAACCTTCCTCGCCATCCTTCTCGACAACCATGTAAAAGCCTTGGAGAGGCCGGTCCCAGCCCAGTTGGACGCGAACTAAGCAGCTGCTTTGAGCGTGGTAGACCTTAACGTAGTGCTGGCTCATGCAACCTCCTGATTTGCTATGCCGCACAGGCTACATCCCTGTACGACCGTCACATATCCAAAACAGGCTAGGGTTTTTCACCAGCAGCCAAGGCGGTGAGGGCGCCACCAGAGATAAACGCCAGCACTATCGAGATCCAGCCGAAGCTGTCACGGATGAAGCCTTCAACCACTGCGCCATAGGTAAGCGAGAGATATTGCATACCCATGGCCACTAACAGAATAACAACGGCGCCGAGGCTATAGATGAAGCTGCGCATGATGATGCTCCCTTGTTGAGTGAGCCCATTATCAATGCGTTCTAGGCGTGCCAGACCCCTCTGCGCGCACACGGATTGCGAAGACATCAACTGGCAGATCACCAAAGTGTTCATGCTCAATTGTCTGCTCTTCAAACCCCAGCCATGGGATTAATATCTCTCGCTCTGCATCCCCCTTATTGGGGTATCCCCAGCACACCCGAACCATGTCGTAAGTGCGCCCTTCCAGTCGAGTTCGCCAGTAGGGAGTCCGCAGTCGGAATTCAAAGGTTTTGGTGCCCGCCTTGATCTGATGGAAGTAGGTGCCGATCAGGTTGAGAGTCAGGATCCTCAAAGGGCAACCTCTGACGGAGCTAAATGGAACCCGCAGGGTGTCATGCCACAAGTGCACAGGGCGGTGATCATTTGGAAGGGCGTTTTGAGGGTCATGTCGAACATTCGGTACACCTCCAGGGCGGGCTATATCCGGGCAGAGTTAAGGGCGGCCAACTGAAACTAGTGGCCAGATATCTACACCTTAACGTGCCCGAAAGGAGTCAACACCTTCGCGCGCGGGATTCACAAGCTAATCTGATCCATCACCCCAGCGCATCCATGCTAGCTGCCGTATTGCAGCGATCCCAATTCCCACCAGTAGAGCCAGAAAATCAGAAGTATTCCCAAGCCAAGTCGCTATGGCCAGGGTTGGCAAAATCAATGCGAAGGCAATGATGGCAAGTCCGGCCGGGCTTCTCAGCCAGAAATACGTGGTACCCATCGTGATCTCTCCATAGTCATTCGGGCTGACCGCCCCTTATTAGCTAAGACAAGATATTAGTCGAAAGGTCGATTTTTGAGTTGTGACTGATGCCCGCGGCATGGCATGGCTATGTCATAGCTCAGAACCATTTTGGCTTCCAGGTTTTGGGTTGCAGACCATTATCGACGTGGCATTGTGCAAATTCGATTCCGGTAATACTTGCCGGAATGGTTATGGAGTTCACCATGCGAAAGAAAATCATCGCTCTGCTGCTCGTTGCAGCGGCGAGCCCCACTCTGGTAATGGCAGGCGACAAGCACGGTTCTGACTGCTGCCCTAAGGGTTCGCACGGCCACTTCGAAGCTGGCCCCCAAGGTCCAGTCCGTGACTTTGCTGGCAGTCCAGGTCTCCTAGGCATTGATCTGAATAGGGATCAGCGCAAAGCAGTTCGTGAGGCCGGCCGCGATGAGCGCCTGGCTGTCAGCAAGATAAATCGCGACTATCTGGACAAGCTCTCTGAGGCTGATAAGGCTGCTATGAAAGGGGCTATCCAGACGGCACGATCCGATTCAGAAGGCAAGGTTCGTATGGCGCTGAATGCTGATCAAATCAAGCAATTCGATGCAAATCTGAAGCGCGAGGCCGATCAACGCGCAGAATGGGAAGAATTCCAGAAGTGGAAGGCAGCCAAGAAAGGCTGAATGGAAGCGTCAACCGGTCCACGCAACCGGCTGACGTTCACTTTAGATTCCGCATGGGGAATGCTTTTGCGTCTTCTCCGTCAGATCTTCTCGGCAAAGCTGGGCCGCGCACCAGAACAGAACTGAGCAAAGCTATCGATCATCTCGCGTGAATCGTTGACGTCGATAGTGAACTGAGCTTTCAAATCCGTAGCATCTTTCTCATACGAAAAACCGACCGTTCGACCTCCTCTGAATGCTGCCAGCTGCTCTGGGGTGGGATCGAAGGTGATGTAAGAAAATCCATTCTTCAAACTGGGACCGACCTTTCCGTTACGGACTGAGAACCGCTTGTTGTCAACGATCAACGACAGCTTATCCATCAGCCCAAGCACGCTTGTGTCGTACCACGCCTTGTAAAAGGCCCCCATCGATACTCCACCCTGAGAGTTGCACGAAATCCCGATCCTGCCGGTACCGGTGATCTTTGTCTGCTCACCCATCAAGTACACAAGCCCGTGCTCACCGCGAATGGTCCAGGTTGCTGTTAGCGATCCTGCATTCACCAGATCCAACTCATAGGCTTCGAGCGGAGTAAGATAATTCATGTCTGCCGGACCGGCTTTAGAGGCAACCTCAAGCAAGCGAAGATCGATTCCAAGGTTGCTGAGGTGGTTAGCAAGCAGGGTAGAGGTGATCTGGCCCGTGGCTATGTCCGTATCCCCAGCTACGCCGCTGGCCTTGAAGAACTGGTGGACACCCATCTTGGATTCACCGTCCATCAACCGAAACACGCCGCCGGCGAAAGCAAATGGGCAGGCACTCTCACAGTAACCCGCACTGGGGTTGGTATGAGGGCCATTCCAGACTCCAATGCGCGTTGAATAGCCGCGCTCCCGGATCAGTTGGCCAAGCTCCATAGCCGCAACCAAATCCCCACCATGAGAATTGAAATACACAAATCCAACCTGCCGGTCTTTCAGGAAGCCGTTCTTGCGAAATGCTTCGACCGTAGGCCGGTGGATGTAGCCATCGATGTAGACCTCAGGTATGTCCTGCGGGGTCTTAGGGGGAACGAAATTGATCTGTGCTGGGATTAACCGCTTATCAACGTGATCATGGGCCACTGGCGCGGCTGCTACAGAGCAGCAGAGAAGCAAGGAAGCAACCGCAAGCAACGGGCGAATCACGAGCGCTCCTCGACCTGCTTAAGGAAAACGAGACCTGATTGGGCTGACAGAAACTCAGCGAGTTCCGAGCCCGCGGCCAGTACAACCCCAAGGTCGGTTCCCTTGAGCCGAATGCCTTCTTCGCTAATAGCCCCAGCGGGGTCCAGCTCCAGACCCAAGGCAGCACAGAGTCGATCTGCCTCTGCCTCGATGCGTGACCAAACATCAGAGTGAAAGCCTTCATCAGCAATGCGGTCAGCAGCCCATGTGAACGGTATTTCGATGTAATGCTGAACGTGGAGCGCGGGGGTTGTTACGCGTGTCATGGTCATAATGCTTGCCTCATCAATACTCAATGATTGCATGGTGAGGCAGGATTGCGTGTGCCAAAACCTGTGTACCAAAATTAGTCGGTAGGCACCAACATGCCCGGTTTACCTGCAAGCTCACTGACACCTAGGACAATGCGCTGGACCTCTTCCTCCAAGCTTTCACGTGGGACAACCCACCGCAGCCCCACGTAATCAACGCTACAGGCCGAGTGCGGCCGCAGCCATGTCAGCGGCCCGGGGCGCTCACTGACTCGACGGTAGCCGCGTCACTCTCCTGCCGATCGGGCCAGAGCTCAGAACATACCAACCAACTGGTAGCCGTACTCAAGATGCCTGGAAGGTCACTGATACTCTCCGTTGGGTGTCGGGGTTCGTGAGAGTCATCAGACGACAACACAGCAACACTCGCCGCGCTTTCCAAGGCTCGGTTCGCAAACAAGTAAAGGATCACTGCGTTTCCTCTCCAATGCTGGCTTTCCAAGCGCTCTGGATCGCTGGAACCTTGGTCGACCGAACCCCAATGGCATCCAGCCCCTTCCTAATCTCCCGATAGGTCTTCACGAAGTCCGATTTAGGTATCGTCCACTGAACGCACAGAAAGCCGTCATCACCCTGCGGACGCAGCCAGTGATGCTTGAGTGGCGAAAACGCAAACACATCGCCCGGGCGGACCGTCATCGATGTAACGAGCCCAGGAGCCACCATAACTTCAAATAGGTGGTTAGCTTGAACAGCCAGGGTGAGGAAGATCGACTCACCCCAAGATGGATCGGTGTGTGGGTGGGCCTGGACACAGCCAAGCCAGTCGGCAAGATCAGTCCTAGGAAGGGGAAGGTCATCCAACGCGACAACCTCAATATCCCAGGATGCAGCGCATTCTAGGGCAGCCTCTGGTATCTCCAGCCTCTCAATGCTGGCTGCGTCTATTCGCATGCGGCGCAGCGCGCGAGGAAGGGCGCATTGAGTATTCATCACACTCGATCTCATAAAAAGGACAGCTGTTGAGGTTGGATCTGTAGAGCCGGGATCAACTGGATAGCGCTCTCACCCTCTTCAGCAGCAACCCCGCCCTTCAGTCTCATCTGTTCCATCAGTTCCTCGTAGCGTTGAATGATGCTCTCGGGTGTGGAGCATTTGATGGTAAGCCCCACGCCCGCCGCTACCTCGCTGCGAATTTCTGCCAGCAATGTAGCCTCCTCAAATGTTGGGATGCAGGTTGGCCAGCCTTTGGTGTAGAGCAGATGTTTAGGGATTGCGGCTTCTAATGCCTTGCGGCGTAAGGATACCTGCTTCGCCATAGCCAGGCGGCCCAAGGTTTCTGAGGACAGAAGGGAAGGGTTTACATCTCCGAGCCATTTGTTGCTCTGGAAGGCGAAAGTGGAATCAATCTCCAGATCAACCATCTGCCGGTATAGGGGATGTCCGGCCTCATCCAAAGTGGCGTTATAAGCGTCGCCAGCACTCGACATAATGCACCACCGGCAACTTACCCTTGTCATGTTGAACCGTGTATATGCCTCATGTGGCTCAAGTCCCACGCTGGCGATTGCGCCCCATACAGCCCCCACATCCCACTCAATGATCGGGTTCCACTGATAAGCATCAAAGCCGCGGCGCGCGGCCACAGGTTCATGCTTGGCAATGGGCATTTTGGCTCGATTGGGCGATTCCTGGCGGCGAACCCCAGTGGCATTGAGAATATTAAAATCAGGGTAAGTGCGCTTAAGGTGGCTGCGTATTACGGCGCTCTTGAGCTCGGATGTGCAGAACCGCATCGAGGGCGTTGACCACGGCAGGATCAGTTGGACACAACTCAGATCAATGTAACGCTCAACGTTATTTTCCCAGCGCTTCAGCCATCGCTCCATCATTCCACCGGCGGCACGTTTAACAACCTCAAGCTTCCAGCCAAGCTTGTCGGCAACCTCCTGGCACTTGAACAAGCTCTGTTCCCATTCAACCGAGCCCAAGTCCGCATGCACGGCGCACCTCGGCCCTTCGAACCCAATGCTGTCCAAGTAGCGATGGACCGCAATCAGGCACGCTACGCTATCTTTTCCTCCGCTGACGCCGACGGCTACAACCGTCTTCTGCTTCAGGAGAATGTCGATTTCAGGTGTAGTGGCTACTGGGGGAAGGGCGAGCATGGTGTGGATTCCTGGCTTGGATTCGATGATCCATGGTGAGGTCGGCCAGAGAGTGGCAGAAGCCTTTAGGCTGATGTTTCAGCGCAAGGTCGGTTGTCCAGGTAGAGAATGAATACAGGTAGGATAAGGGGCAGGATCATTGAGGCCGAGCACCAACGATCCTGCGAATCAGCTAGGGTCGGCTACTGGTTGTAATGATTTTGTTCTGAAAGCGAGTTATCCAGCAGTGATGAAAGGCGCATGCCTCCAATCTCCGCAATCAGGTTCTCGACAGTGATAAGCGCGCAGACACGTATCTGGTGCTTGTCGATTGAACCTGTTCCACCGCCCAGCACCACTGAAGCGTTGCAAGCCGACAGGCTAGCGATTCTACAGCCAGTCTCATACAGGCTCACAACCAATGGCCGATCACCCTGAGAGCAGACCGATCTCGGCTCCGCATGGACTGATATGTTGAAATCCGTTTCGTTAATACGGTGCTTGAACAGATCAATCTGCTCTACCTCTACCATCTCACCTTTGCGTCCAGCAACGAGAATCGAGTGCGACATGTTGTATTTCCTTCTACAGGTCCTAAGACCTCATCCATTTCACGTGCGCCCTTGGGCACAACAGTTGGCCTTAACTGGCTCTGACTCCCTTTTCGGCAGAAGTACCGAGTTATTAAGACCGTTCGTCGGTTCTGTGAAGGGTTTCACAAAATTGAAGTGATGCCTCGCCACTCAGACTTTTTCGTAGTGCCGGCAGTTCCTGGCCAAAATGGGAGATGTACGGGAAAATTGTTTGAGATCGGATCAGCCTTTATTGGCCATTCACGGTTTCGTCGGTTGCCAGAAACACGTGCGGTGCTCTGGCCTGCGCAATCGCTTCCCCCTGCTTTGCTAGCTGGAAAATGCCCATGTCCCTACTCTCTGGAGTTTGAGGCATTGGATCAATGAGGTTGTAGGCAACCCGAATACGGCGCGCGTCGTCTTCAGGCCTAGTGCTGAGGATCAAGTCACGATTCTGTAGAGTCAGGCCAATGTCAGTCCATGTGACGACCTGGTACTTCAACCCAGCATGAGCCGGCACCCCGGAAGGCATAGCCTCGTCCCAGGCAATACACCGGGCTTCCCACTCAGAGAACGGTATGTCATCGGGGCCGTCAGTAGCGTTCTGATAGTGAAAGTCCGCAAACCCCGCTTGGGTGAGCATCTGCGTGAACCCTGGGTTGTTTTCAAGGTAATAGAGCGCAAGTACATGCTCATGGTGGGGGATTAGAATTACTTGGAATGTAAAGTCCCAGTCCACGCTGCGTATCCCTTCACCCTCGACCTTGATGCGCTGCTGCTTGAGGATGTCAAGGACTCTCCAGTAGAAGCTGCCGTACTCCTTACGTGGAATGGGGATGAAGTTCTGGTCCATGTCAGCCCAGTAGTACCGCTTTGCAGCTATGAGCTGTGCCACTGCAGCTTGTGCCCTTGTCACTGCCTCGGGGCGCAAATCCTTAAGCCTGGCCAGCGCATCGCTGAGAGTTGCATTCCTCAGAATACGGCCGTTGTATAAATTGGTGCTCATCCACGTCTCCTCAATCCGATGAGCACATAATCAAGCAGACGGTGTCGTGCCACTACCCGAATTGATGTATCGCTTTTCAAAGCGCCAGATGGATGCCCGACAGAGCTAGGGTGAAGACAATCATCAGGATGAAGGTCAACTTTACCATCAGTATTCGACCACCACAGACCAGCAGGGCAGGGGAAAATCCTGCAAGTTGGGCTTGTGTCTTTGACGACGTGGAGGCGAACCGGAGAATGCCGGCAGTCATGACCACGACCAGGGAATGAATGATCACAAAAATCACTGCAGCCTTTGGACTAACTTGGGAGAAACAGCTCGCGAGCACACCACCGAGCCAGTAGGGGAAATAGTCAAACACTTTGCCTATGCTGAGGGGCGGAACGTTGAGCTCAGCAGATGGAAGCAATCCTTCAGCAACGGTTCCAAAACCGGCGGCCGCAAGTATGCAAATCAAAGGGACCATGACTTCGCCTCGGTAATAGGGAAAAGGGCACCTACTGACGTGAGATCTTGAAGCATCGCTTTCACTTCTGAACTGTCTTCGTTGACTTCTGATCGCAGGGATCGGCTACAACCTTGCTTGAGCTTGAGGCAAGCATTCCCTACCTTCACCAAGTGGACGATGGTACCGAAAGCCTCTGCCCGAGAGGTCGAGGTGTAGCCCTTGTCGAGCTGCTTGAGGCGCGAAAACCAGCCTGAGGATTCGATATTCGACTGGGGTTTCATGCGGACCTGAATCATGGATCAATCCTGCCTAAAAATTGGGAAGCCATGGTGGAGGCAGAGAATGTGTGGCAGAAGCTGAATACAGGGGGGGTTAAGGTCATTCAGGCGATCGGCCAGGCCTTGAGTGCGGGCAAGAGCTGCACCGGGTAGAATGGAAAAATTCAACTCGTAAACCGAGGTTCTACTCAACGAATCTGGGCAAATCGTATTTTGCAGAATGCTGAGGAGCAATTGATGGCTAGCACCGGAAAAAAGGGTATTGCGAAGACTGGGAGCAAAGCTACAGACAAAACACCCCAGCTCGCCCTTTTTGAGCTTCTAGACTCCTCGGAATCTGACTACAGCAATACGATCGAGCTTTATGACGCCTTACCGAAATACGTTTGGGCGAATACTGAACTCGACCTTAGAGAAAACAGCGTTATCACCCGGCAGTTAAAATCTCGCGGGGCGGTGTACACGATCAAGATCAAGCCGGCCGTTGTTGAGCGGACGAACGATAACGGCGAGACGGTCAGCGTCATGCTCTATCCTGGGTCAAGAGAGGAGATCGTCGAGGAAGCACTGCGGAAGATTGCGGTGAACGGTAATTCCTTCGAGTCGCCAGACGATAAAGAGGTAGGAGTTTACTTCACCATCAGCCAGCTTAGGAAAGAGCTGGCCAGAACGAAGCACTCTTACAGCGCCCAGGAAGTACAAGAGGCTCTTGATGTCATGAGTTCATCACTACTCGAGTGCTCAACAGGCTCGGGTAAGGGGCGGAACAGTTACCGGGGCAACCTGCTGCCAAAACTCGCTATCACAACACGCGAAGACTATCTGAGCGATGGGTCGGCAAGGTGCTTTGCTACTTTTCACCCGCTGGTGACCTTGGGGGTAAAAACGCAGGCGTTCAGGATGTATGACTACAGCATTTCGATGGGGCTGAAGTCCGACCTTGCTCGCTACATTTACAAGCGCATCTCCCATTACTGGACCCAGGCATCGCTGAACCATCCTTACCAGCCAAAGTTGGTCAGCTTCCTAGAGCAGAGCCCTCGTGGTCTCTCAGAGCGTATGAAGGACAACATGCGGGCCATGCGCACAGCGCTGAAAAGCCTCGCCGAACAGAATGTGATCCTGCCTGGGTGGAACGAAGTGATGATCAAAGACGATCATGACAAGAGGGTCACCAAGGATATTCAATTTGAAATCCTACCCCACGACAATTTCATCAAACACATGATGAAGGCCAACAAGAAGGCTAGCGATATCAAGGGCAAGATAGGCATCGCTGAGGCTAAAGAAGCGGTTAAGGGGAAAAATGTCATTGAAGGTTCCGCTGAGGCTCCGCAGAACATTGGCGCAGAGGGCTCATTCCCTGAGGACGGATCCGACCAAGTGTTCGACTGATCGGGCCCACCAAACCTACAACATCGTGAACGAATGCAGGGTCGGACTAGGTCAGGCCCACTGAACCTACAACATTGTGTTGCCATCTAGAGCGCACCAAACCTACAACCTACAGTGATGTGGCCAAGTCTCGATGAGATAGGGCCCCACAAACCTACAACCCTATTCCTGCTTACACCCGCCGGCGCTACCTCATAAATGCAGCGCATCAAACCTACAACCCACGGCGGTCAATCCAACCTGCAGCATTCCCCCAACACCCCACCTGCGTCCAGGACAAACTCAAACCTAGACCACGTAGGCTGATGTCATGTCTGGTCTACAGCCCCTCAGGGGTAACGGCTTGAGCCCAATTTATGTGGCCGTGGTGGGAGTGATGGTGAAGAAATAGGGCACATCAAACCTACAACGTGGGCTGAGTTTTCTGAGATTGGGCGCAGCAAACCTACAACGGTCGATTTGCATAGGCACTAATATCAGATGCTTAGGAATGATACATACCTTGAGATCGAGCTATGTACCGTAACCCACTGAATCCTGGCTAATTAGTGAAAACTGAGAATTTCATTGAAATTGCACGCTTGGTTGCAATTTAGGGCGCAGTAAACCTCCAACCCCAGCACTTGCGAGAAGATAGGGCGCATCAAACCTCCAACCCGTACATGCCGGCCAACGAATGCGGGCGGGAGAATCAACAGCCGAGCTGGCATTAAGACAATAACGTAAGCCACTGGAATTGAACGGTTAAACCTATGATTGGTGCAGTCAAAGCCCTCACCTGGGCGGTGAAAAGTAGAGCGCAGCATACCTACAACCTTGAAAGCCATAGGACGGTCCAACAAGGGCTCACCAAACCTACAACACCACACGCTGGAACTGCCCAGATAAAGAGCGCACCAAACCTACAACTCAGGCCAGATATAGCTTGATACTGTTCCTCATGGGAGGGCTGTGGCTAAGCCTGTGTGTAACTGAGAAAAAGTTGTAGGTTTGCAGGGCCCGAAACGCAACAGGTTGTAGGTTTGATGCGCCCAACCGATTTCGAGGCGACAGACACCAGAAGAAAAACCTCCTGAATTGCTGCAGAGTTGTAGGTTTGGTGCGCTGCACAGGTGAGAGCCTTTCCAGATCCACCAATTAACTTCAATCGGGTTGTAGGTTTGGTGGGCTCAACTGGTCATTGGAAGTGCTGGAAGGGGGTAAATGTGGATAAACTTGTGGATAAAAGCAGGCCAAAAATAAGCGTTGTAGGTCTGGAGGGCCCTAAGTAGTAGGTCTGTTCCGCTCCATGATGTAGGTATGCAGGGCCTGAATTTTAGCTGAGATCCACGTAGCACAAGGGCCGTAGGCTGAAATCCATCGACCTATCCGTTCTTAATCGCTCTTAGCCTTTTAACCAAAAAAACAACAACACGCTTCGCAACCGGTGAACAGGAAAAGCCCGAAAAAATCAGAAAATGGACCTAGGCAGGAAAACATCGGACACTATCTTCCAGTAAAAATAGGATTGGTTTCGTTCTCATCGCGAATCGCATTCATAAGATTGTAGAGCGCTTCACGCACCTTTGGGGATCGACCACCTCCTGTGACCGAGGTGCAAAATTCTAGAGCTAGTGATTCACCCTCTGTGCTGATCACCTCGATGATCACGTCAGCGTCACCATCCATGATCATCCGGAGCCGGCCCAGGCCCATGTCATCTTTCCTCTCGAAGAACTCAAGCAGAGGAATGGGGGGGCTCGACTGACGTTCCAATGTGACTAAATGCGCTTCTGCAGCAGCAATTACTTGGTGACCAAAATAATCTGTCTCGAGACGCCCACCATTGTCATCGATAACGTAATCACGAACAGCCTGGATTGCCGATTTACTGATTAATGACATCGCGTTGTCTCCACACTGGTTAGATCGTTGAAGTCTGCTTGATCCAAGTGGCCCAACCTAGGCCTTTGACCAAGCACGACGGATCAAGGTTACCTGGGATCTCATGCAGAACATCAGCACTGATTGCATGCTTGAGGGCCATGGCCATGCCGGCATCAGAAGTGAGCAAATGTACTGCTCCATGACGTAAATCCAATCCTGTGACTTCGAGATCAAGCTTATCCTCACCAGCTTCAAAGGCGCACTGGTACCGTCGGTATAAGCGATTGGCCATCATTTCAACGGGGCCCCTGTGACAGATCGGTAAGCCTCACTGAGGCCAGCCAGCGCCTCACGCATTTGATCTCGCTCGGTACGAGTGAAATGATCGGTATGGGCTGAGCGCCAAAGCTTGTGTTTAAGGTCACTGTGCTGAGCGTAAAGCTGGGCAGCATCACACGTAGGAGTCAACAAGGGGGGTAAAAGAGTGGTTTGAAGTTTCATGCATATATCCATCAGATTTCATCTCGGGAAATCATTCATACCGAGTGGTGATAAAAAAACGATGTGGACGGCGAAGTCGCCTTGGCCACTAACCGAGTCATCATCATTTTGAAGGGGGCGTGCCAGAAGCCCCCCCCGGGCGAATGCGGGTTACACTGGGCGCACTATCAAGTACTAAGGACTCGGCGCAATGGCTGCCACAAATCCAGACCCATACCAGGACCCTGACGGCATCGTGGATGCAAGAGGACTTCAATGTCCCATACCGATCCTGAAGGCTCGGCTCGAATGCAATCGAATGTCACAAGGGCAGGTACTGCAGGTCTTGTCGACCGACGCTGGGAGCAAGAGGGACTTCAAAACCTTTGCTCAACAGACTGGCCACGAATTGATAGGAGAGGCAGAAGAAGGTGGAGTGTTCGGATTTTGGTTGAGGATCCAGCGCAGGGAATGAAGCGGTACGGGCAGTCCTTCAGCCCGTACCGAACTCGATCAACCCTCAGCTTCTCGACCAATCTCAAGCAATGCAGCCGGATTATTCTTGAAAGCTGAAGCAAAGGCCGAGCGATTTTTCGCCATGAAAATACCTACTTCTTCACCCATTTTTTCATCTAACCCAGGCACATTCTGAATCAGTGCCGCAGTGAGTGCTTCGCCAAGCTCAAGCATCGCATCATGTTGATCTGCCAGCTTTTTTTCCACGAAGATTGTCTCCAGGTCTCGGGTACTGCGATACAAGGTTTCTACAGCCATGATCGGCCTCGTTTATGTGATGACTTTTAGTCGGAAACTGATTCAGCAGGTAGGGTTCTCTGCTCAACGCTACAGGTTGCTAGCCTGTACAAAATTATTGTCTACGGCTGTGTGTGCCAAAACCCCACAAGTGAATTCAGAAAGCTGCGTAGCTGAATCCTCTTTCAGATAGGCGATTCCCATCTCGCTTTCAAGTGAAAAACCGCGCTTGAGCTTGTAGTCAAAGAGATTCATGGCATGTGAGGGGGTATGCCAATGAGAATACTCAGCTAGCGTCAGGGTATTGCCGTGTACCACAACGGCCGGGATGTGAAGCAAGCTCAACTGAATGAAGGCCATGTGAACGGCGCGTATGTCGAGATCGATCAAGGTGGCGTGCAGGTGTTGCTGGTAATTGATACCCAGTTCGAGCATTGAATTAGCAAACCCGATGACCATGGCACCAGATCCGCTTGCGGGTTCCGAAAGCGTCACGAAACCTCTGCGCTTCACCTGTGCTTGAATATGCTCGCTATCCATCGCGAGCTTTGAAAGCACGGTTGAAATAGAGGGTGGGGTGAAAAATTGCCCCATATCGGCATTCGATACCCCGAGGCGCATGTAGAGCTCGCCGAGTAGATCACCAGCCTGTAAATCAAGGGCTTGAACGAGATGCTGCAGTAGCTCACCGAATTTGGGCTGATCTTGTGGTTTGTACTTGCCAATGAGGGTTAGATAGCGGGCTTCCCGAACATCACGCGCAGATTGGTCGCACGAATTGCGTATCGCGATTGCGGCCATCTCAACAAAATCGGCGAATACGCTCCTGGCTGGGTAGTAGCCTACAGAGCTGATGATGCTAGACATCGTCGCAAGGCTTTCTTTGGTACTGGGCATTGAAGCACTCCATGATTGAGCTATAGGAGTGAGTCTCTAGCGAGTGGCTGAGTGCCAGAACCACCATTTTGCTTACGGCATTTTGGCTCGCCGTATTCACAAGGTGCCGTTATCGTGAGTAGTGGGCGTCATCCATGCCTGCTACCTGGCCGCAATGAAGCGGCCAGGTACCGATCTGAACAGGAATCTATTCGTGAAGAAAGTTGCACTAATTGCCGCTGCTGTATTGTCCTTGGCCGTCCTGGGCGGTTGCGCTAACGGAAAGTCACCTCTTGACTACGAAACTGGGACTTTCGTCGCGCCAGAGAAAGTTCAACAACTTAAAACTGCTCGCGCATCTCAAGAGCAAGTTGTTAAAGAAATCGGTTATCCATCTTCAAAAGGTGAAATCTCTTCCAAGGAAATTTGGCGATACGAATATAACCTCATTACCGCGATTCCTTTCGTAGGTAAAAACAAAGCCGAAGCGACCGTCTTTGAATGGTCGAAGAGTGGTAAGTTGCTGGACGCTTACAAAACCAATGGTGGGAATGGTAGCTCCAGTAACCCACTCCTGAAAGCCGCTGGTATGTGATTTCAGTCAGATCAAAGAGGGGCTCAGATTGAGCCCCTTTTTTGTTCTTTGCTCATGATAGTCGCAAGGGTCAGGTCGGTGCTCACAGATGGCTGCAGATGGCGCTAATGACATTGTCATAGCTTGAGGCCGGCAAGAGTGAGAAAGGCGGGAGGCAGTTCGTAGAGAGGCAAGGACGGTCAAAGGAGATGAGAGGCGGGCCGCATTTAGCCCGCGCGGATCAGTGTTTGACAACTGCCGAGGGGAATTGAATGTCAGGATCTTCACATCGCTTCAAAAGTGCTTCAATTTGTTGGCTGTAGTAGACCCAGTCAGCACAAGCATTGGCAATCGCAATCTTCATGGTGTCGGCCGATGATGCTTTAACCTCATCCCGCAAGCCTTCTGGAAAGCGAATGTTGAAACCCTGTACGGTGCCTTCCTCAGGATCAATCCGCTGGAACCTTAAAAGCACCTCGTCAGCCACATCTGAGCCCAGCCGGGTGGCCAGGGAGTTGCGCATTGTGATCAGCCGGCGATGACTCTCAAATTGGCTGATAACTGCGAGTGCCACTTCACTGTTGAAACTGCGGAACTGGCGTCGAGCCACCTCTTCGATAGCTTCTTTGAGCACGATCGGAATACGAAGTACGAATTTTTCAGCCGTCCGCGACGGGGCCGCAGGGAATGCGGAATCCGGGGTTGATGTCAGGCTGGTCGAGCTATTCATGGTGTCAGACTCAGGTCGGTAGTCAATAAAACTGGGCGCATTCTCCGCTGAACCTTATCATTTTTCCAGTCAAGAACATGACGCCAAATTGCCTGTTGTCGGATTTCTACGGCAGTTTGGCGCTTTGTTCATGTGGGGAATAGGTTTCAGCAGATGTTTTGCATTCAGAGGCCTTTGAGTGTCTCGTTCAGGAACTCGATTTCTGATTCACCATAGGCCTCAATCAAACCTTTCTTCACCTCAGGGGTGAAGATGTAAGGGAAGACCTCAACTTTTCCTGGAGTTGAGTGGAACACTACCAGTGTCGACTTTGCAGTGGCCTCACGCAATTCACGCACGATGTCCATTTCATCGGCTATTTGGGCAATGGCCAGGCGCATGAAGTCAGTTGGATTTGTGGGGCGGATTGCATTCTTGGGGATCTGCGTGAGATCCAAGCTGAAACCATGCTTCACTAGATTATCAATGATCTGTTCTTGAAGCCCCTTGTTCAGTACCAAGGTGAATTCTCGATTGCGCTCAGAACCTGATGCAGAGCCTACAATTGCACCAAAGAAAAGGAGTGAGCACGACCACTCTCGGTTTCCAGGACTGGATGACGGTCCCTTAAGATTTCCGAGGGTGAGTTTTGCATCTTTTGCCGCGCGCAATGATTCGAACATGATCAGGTGCTCTGCTGTTAGGAAGCACCAGAATCAGTGGCTTTAGGGTGTGCCAGAAGGGGGTCATTTGAGAGATTCAATAACTGTGAAATACAACGAAAGCGCCTATTCACTAATTCCACGGACATCCATAAGGCTTAGCTCATAGCCAGCTCGATCCTTATTGCATAGTTCAATGCCTATGGAGATTAAAGCTCTGCGCGTGCGATATGAAGCACGCGCAAATTGCCCGCGGTTGTGGTCGATCTTGTTCTATTCACGTGGCAACCAAACGGTACTCGCATCAAGATCTACGGTGAATCCTCATGCTGCTATTTCTGCGGCTGCCAAGGCGTAGTCGTCGCCCCATGACTATGTGAGGAAACGAAGTCATCAAGTATTAGCAGTTCGATAAAGGGCTTCTTGCGATCTCGGCCGTTCCAGTCGCTACCATGTCCAGCTACCAGGTGCTGATGTGAATCTCGCAACCGGGGCATAGCTAACGGATGTCCACAGTTAGGTTGATTGAGGCATAGCCCTTACAGCTTGAAGGAGACCTCCACTAGGCATGCAGGTTTCGAAGTAGCAAAGAGCTTATGAGGTCATGGGGGCTCGCTTGATCTTCTTGCTGTGGCGTCCTGAGCCGCACTGAGGTGATGTGACAGCAAACTACTGGTCCACGCGCGCCATGTCGGCTTCGGTGTGAGGAACTCCGCCTTTGTTCAGCCGTTTGTAGAGCGACTTCAAGGTCAGTTCGTCACCGATGTACTCGATCTCCATTTGAGGGAATGGATGGTGTAGAAAACGTCGCATCTGATCGGCGCGGGGAATATCTGACCAGTAGATGTCACCAAAGATTGGGAACTCGCCGGCAAGGAAGTCACGCACGGCCGATACTCGCTGCTGACCATCCAGCAACCATCCAGCCATGGGAGCCGGCTTAGCAGAATCTCCCTCCCACTCACGGCCGTTTACAACGAGAAAACCGGTTCCGAAGCCTAAAAAAACACCTTCGATGAAGCTAACCTTCTTCTCACGGTCCCAGCATTCAGCACGCTGCCAGTCGGGCAACACGAAGCGCATGATTTGGCGGCTTTCTGGAAGAAGGGTGAGGTCGCGATTTATTGAAGCCGTAGGGATCAGGCATTCGATCGTAAAAGCGCGGGTCGTACCATTGAGCAGTCGAGGGGGAAGCATTGCGGTATCTCCATAACGGTTATACCGCACATCTTCTGGTGGTTTATATCGTGCCAGAAGCTACCTATGTATGACTCCACTGATAGCGTCACTAGGCATAAAGCCAGCGACCATCTCAAGACCAACATCGCCTCCGGAAGTCATCAGCAGGGCTGCCATTGGGTGCTGACGCGCCTCTTTTGCGTTCATCCCGAAAGCGTTAAACACTGGGATGCCAAAGTAGATCTGATCTGTCGGTGCAATGCCTACCTGTTCGGAAACCGCAGCCAGGGCACCACTCAGAGCGGCTTTACGCTCACGCCATGGCAGCTCAGAGATAATTCTGGCAGATCGGTTAAATGGTTTACCTACATTGTCCAACGCTTCATAGGGCACTGATTTCATCGACGGTTCTCTGTATTCAGAAGTTGAGTGCACCCATTGTCTTGCTATTAGCGTGTGCCTCAAGCCTGGTCATCCATCTGGATCGAAACTCGCAGACCGAGGCCCTTAATCAGTAGCGCGGCTTGCGTAGGGTTGATCAGCGAATTCTTGAATTGGCGTGGGTCAGACATGAGAATGAGAGTTGAGTACAATCCAAAATGGGGCATGGAATGCATGCCCCTTGGGATGTGCTTTGGGATCAGAAGCAGAAACCATGCTGCATAGGAGCGCTCGATTCAGGGGCAGAATGGGCTGGCTCATTTGTTGGCTTTGGCTCCGACACTGGTGCGACTACCGAGACAGCTGTAGGTGGCTGGTATTCGGGTTCAGTGATCTCACCCTTCTGGACGCGAAGCGCTTGAAGGGATAGGTAGGCTTCAAGGTATGGTCGAAACTTAGATCCGTGAAGACCGCGCGTTGAAAGGTCGCGTCCCTGGGTCTGAGCACGATTCGCGATGTAGTTGCGCTTGTTTTGAGACATCAGCAGGACGTAACCAGCGCTATACCAGCCTTCGATCATTGTGATGATCGCCGGCATGTTCTCCTTGAACACCCGCTGCGCAGATTTGAGCTCGTGATCAAGCCGGGCTTTCGCTTTCGTCAGATCGTCGTCCAATTCACTTACACCACACCATGCTCGGAGGGCTTCGCGTGAAGCTCCTTGGGCCTTAGGAAGTTTCAGGCCTGCAACTGTGCAGAACACTTCTTTGCCAACTGAATTCAGTCCATTGCAGATGTGCTCAAGGCCGTAGAAATCTTTATTCAAAACCTTCTCTGCAAAGCCGATGTGGTACTCGCGGACGTCCGCAGGCTGGCCGGCGCACTTCGCGTGCATGCTCTGCATGTAAAGGGTCGCGATCGAGGTGATCAGTTCAGCCCGGGGCAGACCGGACTGCAACAGGGTAGAGGTGGCATGGCTGGAAGTGCTGATCATCTGAATGAAGCCTCAATGTAGTGAATGAGGCTATTTTCAGATCGGAAATGATGTGGCAGAACCCCTGGAAGAGTAGGCGTACGAGGTAAATCAGGATGCTTGTATGTCTTCAGTAAAGTGTTCCTGGATAGCACTCTCACAGCTAACCCGGTGAGGGCCTGGCCAGTCTTTTACCCATTGCGGCGCCTCCACTGCTAGCCTCAGGTCGTCGGAGTGGTCGTCGTTGTCCTTCAGCTTCAGCGCTTGGAGCATACCCATGTCAAGTATGGCGGCCGTGACATCGATCTGCGTTTCACCCGGGTCCGCCACAGTGGCATTGTCTTGAATCCAGACCTCTGGGTAGAACGTTACGAAAACACGTTGCGATTCTGAGGCTGACGCCAAGTACCAGGTGCGGAATTGAACTGCGGTCGCACCATCGGATGCCGCGGGAAATCGGTCAATGATGTAACCACTGACCTCGATGTTGTGGGACGGTTCGCCGTCGCGTGAACAGGCGAGAAGACCGAACTGGCCTTTGAGATGTGACGGTTGGAAGCAGACCAGTTGCTTCATGCTGTCTTTGTAGTAGACCCGGCAGTTGCCGTTATCGGTGTGGTGGAAAGTCAGAAGTTTCATGGGCGCTCCCAATGATTGGACGCGCCCATGATTAGACCTGGCCCAGCGTGGCAGAACCCTTAGGCTGCCTGTTGAGCGTTTTTAGGCAGATAGCGCTCTACCAACAGTCGCATGCGGCCTGTATCCGGCACATTCGCCTCAAAGACTCGGCCGGGGTCAGTGATACCTGTGCCTTGTGCAGCCTTAACTCCCAAAAGTTCGATGATCGGAGGATCTGATCCATCCTCTGACACAAGGAATATGGATAGCACAGGGTTGGGCTGACCTTCGCGGTCTAGCCTTCCTGTGACCTGCTCGTGCACTTTGGGCGACCAGTCCAGTTCACCGTGCAGCACAACACTGCATCGAGCCTGTAGCCCGTCGAGGCCTGCCCCGGAGCGCAGTGACAGAATCAGAACATTCGACTCTCCCGCTAGGAAGCGACGTTTGGATTCTTCCTTCTGCTTGGGCGACTCACTCCCCGTGTACATAACGGGGTTCCACTGGGCCAGCTCTTCATTCCAGATGTCGTAGACGGCCCGATGCCAGCCTGCAAGAACAATGGGCACATTGTCCTCCAGAAACATGCGCGCGTATTGAGCAATAAATCGAGCCTTCGAGATGCCAGTGGCCTGGCGCACGAGCATGTCGAGCTCTCTGCCGGCCTGACCACGCTCTTCGAAAGTGCCAGTTTGGTACCTAAGGGCTAGCTTTCGAGCTATCTCTTCGATCGACTTCAGAGCCTTCTGATCATGGGCAATGTCCTCAACCATCGTGCTGACCTGGGGCAGCTGTCGTCCTACATCCTCTCGCGTGCGCCGCAGGAAAACCTTCTGTTCCCTAAGGTAAGATCCCAACGCCTCTGGGTCTGATACGTGCTGGCCATCGCTACACCACTCTCGAATGAATTCTCCACGAGTACCTAACACATCGGTCTGAAGGATCTCGAAAATATTAAAGATCTCAATCCCAAAGTTGTACACCGGTGTTGCTGATAGGCCCAATCGAAAGTCCACATTCTGGGCGAGCACGTTCGATGCTTCGCCTTTGACGCTCTCCAGGCCTTTGCGAAGGCCGCCGATCTCATCCCAGCAAGCTGATTTGAAAAAACGACTTCTGAACATATCAACCCACCCGGCCAATTTACCGTATGTGATGATGTAGACGTCGCTGGGCGGGAGGTCGTAGGGCGTTCCGGTCCGGATTATGTGCGCCGACAGATCAGAGAATTCCTCTACCTTGTTCAGCCATTGTTTTTGAAGGTGAGTGTCCACAACCACTAACCCGGGTCTACATGCCGGATTCAGCAGCCACATCACGGTAGCCGCCGTTTTCCCGAGTCCGATGTCGTCCCCCAGCAGAAGTGTGCCGGTAGCGTGGGCGAGTGCAGCAGCTTGCATTTGGTAAAGCCGTGACTGGCATGCGGGCTTCAATCCTGAGCATGGGGACGGAACGAAGCTGGGAAGGAGGATCTGTTCGAGTTCAGCCTTCCGAGCCTGAAAGCCTTTGCGGCCCTTTTTCAAAGCCCTGGCTGCAGAATCCGAAATGTCGAGAGGGTAGCGACTGGCAAACCATTCAAGATCGCTGCAATGCTCCAGATCATTAGGGAACGTGAAGCAATCAACCTGAGTTTTCGATACTCGCGGGAAAATCTGCTTGAGACGGATCGCTACGTGCGGAGCTAACCCCTCAAGCAGCCACTGACGTTTACTGTCTGTCAGGGTCAACTTGCCATAGGTATTCATCGCAGCCACCCCCGGCCCATTGAAGCGAAGATGGCGGGGGTGTCACTGATCTGCGGTGGAATGGCAATTGCTGTAGCGCTGAGCAGGATGATCCCGTCCACGCTTTGGTGCTTTGAATAGCGCTCTAGTTGGCGGAGGATCTTCATCCGTTGGCACCGGGTTTTCATTTCGAGAACGATTGAGAAGCCCGATTCTGAGATAAGAAAATCGGGGATGTCCTGGGCTGAAAGTCTGTGTTCGCGTTTGATGTCAAAACCTGCGCCGAGAAGTAGAGTCTCCATTTGGGCTTGGGCGACCTTCTCATCTTTCATCGCAACGCGTTGACTGGAGCAGAACCTGACAATCTTGGACATGGCTAGTCGAAGAGCCGTTATCCGCTCGTCATTGTCGATAGCCGTGCCCACAACGGAGTGTGTTGGCATATGTGGTAACCATGGGAGATAGTCGTTCAAGTACACCTTAACGACGGGCATCCGGCTATCCAAAACCCATGCATGAAAATTCGCCAATGCTTTGTGACTACTTAACAGATTTCGGCAGCCTGCTCTCGCGAGGAACTGAAATTACGGGTCAGAGCATTGCGTTTCCTCGCTGCAATGCGTTCTTGGATACGGGAGCGGGCGGCCAGCCGTTCTTCACCAAAAGACGGCAACGCTAAGCCCAGCAGGTGGAAGCGCAAGCGTTCTGCTGCAGTCATCCAGTCCAATACTGTGCATCCTGCAGAATCACCCGCCATGTAGTGCCCTGAAGGTTCGGCCAGTCCTGCGCGGTCACCCGTCTCGTACCTGGATTTGGATATCTCAGATAAGGAATGGCGCTCAGCCGTAATAGCGTCGACACTCAGTGATGAACGGATTTCTTGGGCATGGGCCTCATCGCTGGTTACCGCGGTAGAAGGCTGCGGTTTAACTTCCAGCACAGAAGTTGTAGGTATGGATTTCATGATGAGCCCCGATCAGTGAGTGATTGATAATCGGGGTGTAATGGTTGTGGCAGAAGCCCATGTGGGGTTATCAGTGCATCAATGCCCGGTCCATATCCACTTTGACGCCCGCCCAAGCTTCGAGCTCCCATCCTGATCCGAGCTTCACTCGATAGCTTGCCTCAACCTCGCCGCTTGTGAATACGGCCCGACCATCACCAAAGTGAATGCAGGTGAACCCTTTGTACGGCACCAGGTTTAAGCAGTGTTTTTTCATGTCGACATCTGAGGGAACGTAGTGCTGCTCAACCTTCACCATTTCACCGTCAACCTCACGCTGCCAGACGACCACGGAGCCCTCTTCGACAACCACCTGTAGCGTTTCCTCCTCATCACGATAGAGGACGCCGTATTCCTCACCAAAGGCTAGAGTGCTGCCGGGCATCCAAGGTCTGTGTTGAGGGGCTGCCGTTGTAAGGCTTTGGCGCGTACTGCCTGACTTCAGCTCCATGAGTGCATCCGTGGACCATGCCTGAAGGCCGATACCCCGGCGAGCAAGCAGGTCAACCAAGGCCAAGTGAAGGGCAGATGCAGCATCAGCTACTACGGAGTCATCGTTGTCTGAGCTCATGACCTTGTTCAAGCTACTACCAAGTTCATTAAGATGTTGACGAACACTCTCAACCGAACTGTATGCGGTCGGTACCGCAGCTTTGCGGAACCGGTTAAACAGAGCATGCACACTCGCCTCAAATGAGGTTGGGAGTGGTGCCAGACCGACGTACGCGTCCTCCCGGCGGGTCACGGCTCCCGAGTCGACATCCCCAATCAGGACATACTCACGCTCGCCTGGGTATTGGGCGATGGTGAATAGAGGATCACCCGCCAGGTTGTCTCCGGAAGACGTTTGGTAGGACAGGCTGAGCAGCTCAATAACAAGCGCTGTAGGCCGGCCGATGAAATCCTTCATCAGGGAATAGAACAAGATCTCAGGGTCTTGGCTGTCGTGACTGGAATTGGAGTAGAGAGTGGCCGCGGCCGGGTGGCCAATCTCATAGATGATCCGTTTGCCCATAAGTTGAAGCTCCATCTGGTGAACGTTTAGCCATGATCAATTTTGTGCTCGGAAGCCGACAGACCTGGTTAGAAAATGACGTCTTTGAATAGGTAGGCAGCTACGATAACTTGGAGCATAACAACGAGGTGTACCGGCCGGTTTAGCAGCCACCTGATTGTCGGTGGGGTGTTCTGATTGTCCGCTACTCGTCTCATCATCCGACGCAGCTTCTGCCCCATCTGAGTGTTCGCCACGAGGTCTAGAAGTCCGGCGGGGTTCGCAGAGATCGGTGCTACGCGTTCGGGAATATGTGGGGCGGGACGCGGCTCTTGCTCAGTTCTGTGTGATTTCGCTGCCAGTGCAGACTTGCGTGCTGCCTTCAGTTTTGCATCGTAAACCGAGCGTTTATCCGGTTCAGAGAGTATTTCATAAGCATCTGTGATGATCAGAAATATCCGGCTGGCTTCCTCAGCGTTGTCTGAGTTCCTGTCAGGATGATAGCGCTGAGCGAGGACCTTGTAAGAAGCCTTGATGATTGCCTGATCTGCGTTCTCTTGGACCTGCAGGTTGTGATAATGGGTACGCATATTCGAAATCATGTCTTCTTGGAGAGTGCAGGCGGCTACTGACCACCCATCGCGGGCAAAAGGATCCAATGATAGATGCCGTTCATGTTTGTCAGCAGGAAGCAGGCTTGCAAGGTGAGCAGCCAGCGAGCTTTTATTCTACCGGCATGACCAGCAAGCATCGCGCTGCTCACCAAGAACAACACGTAACCGTAAGAGGAGTAGGTGACATTCAACGACAAGAGCACAGCCCCGGAGATTCCTGCGACAGTGCCAGCTTTTTCCAGAAACCGCGTCAGGTCGAATGTCATTGTCCTGCCCTCATGAGTTGGTAATTGGATTGTGTGTGGAAAGGCTTTGTGCCACCAGCCAAAACGAGGCAGCATTTTCAGGACTTCTGGTTGTGTGGCGTGGTCTTGAGCTCCCCTCGAACCGTCTGGCGTGGCGAAGCGATAAGCAAGAGGGGAGGTCGGTCAGGTTGGGATTCGAGCGATCTTGAAGAAACACTGGTAGCTATCCCACTGCCTGGCGCTGGCGTATGTGTCGGCCAACACTTCAAGTGCGACGGTGGGAAGAGACTGCACGTTTTCAAATTGCAGAGAACCGGGTTCCTGGAACTCACCGTGCCCTTCAGCGGCAAGTCGTGCAGCGCATGAATCAAACAGCGATTGATCTGCAGTGATATGTGGGAGGGCATACCCAACAAACCGCAACAATGCCGCGTGGGCCGAAGGGTAGAACTCTGGGCCAATCAATCCATCCGAAATGTTACCAAGATCGTGAACATCAGCAAAAATCAGGACATGAGCTGTAGATGCTGGCTCATTTTGTAGTGTTGAAGTAGGAGTCATGTTTCCTCCGGATGAAAGGAGCCCGCAGGCTCCACAGCAGTCTGTTTATTCAGCGTCCGGCTCGAACTCTTCCCACAGGCCGAGTTTCACAAGCAGGGCTTTCAGCGCGATCGTAGATGCCTCTGGATCAGTCCCCTGCTCAACGTCAAGCACAGCTTCACGAGCGGAGCTTGCGAGCTCCCGAAGTTGATCTCGAAGGGAGTTCGCACACACCACTGAGGTGTGAGTGCCGGGGGTTTCAATAGCGATGCTATCTCCCTCAATCTCACTCCAAACTGCTTCGCTAAGAAGGCACTCGGTGCCATCAGAGTCCGCGAGGTAGACATCATCACCCACCTGCTGAGTTTCAGATGCGTCCCAGTTCAGTTGCGAGCCGCCGGTAAACTCGAACTGCGTCTTGCCGGCCTCTTTGAAGATTTGCTGAGGTACGCCAGCTGGAATGAACTCGATGGTCTTTTCCAGGCGCAGGCCTGTAGTTGGGTGATATGGGAAGAGTGTGGTGGACATGGTGACAGCTCCAGTGCGTGTTTGGTGGAGCCATATTCATGCCTCCTCGCATGTGCCAGAACCCCCCCAGCAAAAGAACAACCACGGTTAGAGTTGTGTCAGCTCAATGCCGGTAGAATCCCCCACATCGGATTTAAAGGATGTGTTTGTGGATCAGGAAAAAATCGCTGCCGGCAGTATTGAAGGTGAGGTGATCAGTTTTGTTGCCTCGAAAGGCTACGGTTTCATCAGCGGTGATGATGGCGAGCGATATTTCGTCCATCAGAAGGACGTCAAGGGTGGCGAGCCTCTGACATCCGGCCAGCGAGTGACCTTCGTTCCTACTCCGTCCCCCAAAGGGTCGAAGGCCAGGCATGTTCTTCCAGGAATCGGACCAACCCTGATTTATACCAATCCCGACAATTTTGTTTGGTCGAAATCCGGTGCTCCGAAAGGGATGGAGGTCATGATGACCACCGGGGATGGCTGGGCACAGTCGAACGATCCCAATCAAGCCCGCGGGATGTTGGTGGCTCAGGCTCAGGAGAATGGCGCGAATGCTGTGATCTTTGCTTCGCTTGAGAAGTACACCGACTCAGCCGCATGCAGTAATTACCGCTTCACCATGCACCGCTTTACAGGTCAGTACGCCATTGTGAAAGTCGTCAGCCTCAGCTCAGATCCAGCGGCCATCATGGAGTCTCAAGCGCAGATGCAGGATCTTCACGACTGGTGGCAAAGCAAGACAGTCCCTCGAAGCGAAACGTGGGAGCTGTCGGCAAACGAAACTAGATTGATAGAACCCGCAAAGGTTAAGTTTATCCTGGGACTAATTTGGTCTTGGTCACTAACCCTACTCAAGATACTTGGGCTCTCTTGTCTGTTTTTTTACCGGCAAGGGGTGAAGTTCATCAAGGGGCGGTTGGCTGCTGACCGAATTGAAGACAAAAAAAGGCCGGATGACCCAGGGGAGTAGGTCATCCGGCTCAGGACCGCGGAGGGGACGCGGATTACTTAACACGATGAGACTGGGTGTCATCCTTGGCACCTGTTCTACAGAGTAACGGCTTGTTCTTGAATGACCACCCAAAACACCCATTTCTTTTTCGTCGCGCGTCTGCCGCTGTACGGGCATGGTTCAACCAACTTTCGCCGAATCGCCAGAAGCTTCGCGCGCCTTCTTCACTTCAATCCCCAGTTCAGTAAGGTGGGAAGCGTTGTCTCCACTACGGCACCCGCTAACCAGACCAAGATTTGATAATCCAGCCATGACCATGCCGTCACGATGACTGGCTGCGTCTATTGCGTAAAACAGCGCTTGGGCTTCTCGTGAGTCTAGTAGGCCAGCCACTCGAACTGGATCCGGGTAGCTGCCAGATCCGTCGCATGCACGGCACTTATAACGATTCGTCCAACCGATCCGCTTGTCCCCAGCACCATTGCACACTGGACACGTCTCGACCTGAGGATCTGAATCAGTCTTACCAGCAAGGTGTGCGCTATAAGCCCCATTAAAGGTAAGTGACACGATTTCGCATAGTTCGCTATAGGTGTCGGCCTGAAGTGTCCCTAGGTTAGCAGGAAGGATTGTAGGGCCGCCGCCCCACCGGTCGCCGATCTTGAAAGTGATCTGTGCCTGGCACGCCTGCAAATCCAAGTGAATTTCGCTGTAGAAAGAATCCCCGGAAGATCCCAGCGGCCGGAACACATAGGCGGTGATCCTGCGACTACCTCGTTGTGCAACTTGAAGCACGCTTGCGTCGACGTCGTAGCCGATAACGTGGCCCCGCGGAAGCATCAGTGAGTTCTTCAGTCTGGGGAAGACTTCATTCGCGACCTGGCGGGTGCTATCTGCGATATTCGAGCGGATGGTATTGAGCAGCACCTCTTTCGAGAAACGACCCATCATAGATGCAACCGTAAAGCCACTGTGCTTGGCCTTAGTAAAGCGTCCATCCTGCTCAAACGAAACGCCCGCCCGGGGGTACGACATATCAGCGCAACCCAGTGATTCAAAACACGCAGCGCGGACACGGGTCGCTAGCATTTCGGTCTCGCGCTCATCTAATTTAGGTGGAATGGTGCAACTCGATTTGCTGGTGGCAGTGTTCATGACCTGGATCCTGATGGCTAATTGAATGAGGCCAATCATCAAGCTAGTTGCGGCGTGCCAGAATCGCAGGCCAAAAAAAACCCACGCCTGGGGGTGTAGGCGTGGGCCCATAAATTTTGGGGATGCCCGAAGGCTTCGAAATCTCCTGCAACGTGCTCAAGGCCGTGAAGCTGGTGACTTGCATGCCCACCCCTGGGCAAATTGATTAAAACATCACTGTGCCAGCACAACTACCCAAAACACGTTGCCAAAATTCAATGTGCTTGCGCCCTGCTGCGAGGTCTCTCATTGGGGTGGCGAGCAAGGTGCGCTTCCACCGCCATTCTGCTGGCATCAGCAATCTGCTGAGGAGTCATGAGCCCTGGCTGGATCGAAGCGGCTTGCACGAGAATGTGTTGATTGGACCTGGTGTACCAGTCAACCAAGACTACATGAATGCCCGGGACGGAGTTATACGAGGGTAGAGTGCTCCAGAGTCGTGTGCCCCGGGTGTAATTGAACATCAGTGCAATGAGCATTTGGTTATCCCGCTCTGACGATCCACCTGGCAGGCTATCAATGATGTCGACCATGCCAACATAGGCATCACCGGGATTCAGCGTGAGAGAGGCGAGCAGATCTTTAGGCAGCCCATTGTCATGAACGTCCTTGATCAATTGTCCGTGGACACGGCAGCCCGCTTCATATCCGTAGGAGTAGAGCCAGACCGGGACGAAAACATGATTGCCGTCAGATTGATTCTTGTCAGGAACCCAGCCTTTTTCAATGGCCTGTTCCATGAGAGACGCGAGCGAAGGGTTTGTCCGGTTGGTCATAGCAATGCCTCAGTGAGCTAAAGAGCTAACAGGATCAGATACTTGCGTGCGTGCCAGAACCGGGGATGTTAGGATTTTTTGGATTTCGCAGACAGATCCGTAGCCCAATCACGAACCTCTCCAGGTACGATTAACTTGAAGCGTGCCCGAGTGCCGCCGGTGTAAATGGCAGCCAGCGCCTTAGCAGCGCCCATTCGGTCGCCGGACTCAATTCTCGATAAGAGGTCGGGTGCGAGCATTACAGTGTCGACCTCTGTGTTTCGAGCATCCGCAACTCGTCCGAGTTTGATAGGGGCGCGGCCAGTAGCATCGAGCCACAACAGCGATGCTTCGAAATCGGTGGCTTTGTAACCCTTCTTGAGCATGCGTTCTATACGGATAAAGGCCAGGTCATCCTTGGCCATGTCCTTCACAAGGGACGCCCAGCTTGTGTACTTGAACAGTGCACTGTGCGACGGCCGAACGCTTTTGTTGAACAGCTCGATGCAATCAAGCACGAACAGCCTGAACGCTTTGTCTGCGCCTGGCAGAAGACTGAATTTTGCCCCGGCATTGCCTAAGCGCTGGAACCACTCGAATAGGCCCCATTCGGAGTTGCAGAGTATCGTGGCCGGCTCGGTTGGGATCTCGGCGTTGTCGTAGTAGATGACTTTGGTGTCACGCTCTCGACTGCCCTCCATGTGGGCAACTCGAACCACTGGATTCTGGTCGATCAGGGTATTCACTACACCCTCAATCTGCCTACCTGCCCTTATGGAGTGAACGACCTCGCGGCTTCGGGTCGCCGGCGAGCGTTTGCTCAGGTTTCCATCCAGCCTCTGGCATGCGTCGCCGAGAGTGATCACGGGCTGTGGGCAGCGATCCAGGAATGCGCACATGGGCCACGTGAGGTCATGACTCTCGTCAATGATGATGTGGGTGTAGCCCGGGTCTATGAACGTATCGAGCGCCAGCGCCAGGTGCTTGATTCGGTGGTAACCACGCAGAGGCATTTCAATCCGAGGATCCGTAGGCTCTATAGTTTGTTGCCAGAACACTTGGGCATATTGAGCTAAAGCGATTTTATCCAACTCGGATAGTTTGGTATCCAATGGGGGGATGTGGCGAGTATCTAGCGTTGTGTCCCGACTAAAACAGAACCTCATCACCATGCGGTTGCATGTCTGGGCCACTTGCCAGGGTGCCATTGAACCTACTGGCCCAAACCCAAGGCGCTCAGCAGCCAGTGAGGGTGCGAGCTGGTGGGTAGACCATGCGCGCTTACCTGCCCGGCGATATGGCTTGCTCTGGTCTCGCTCAAGACACTCGGTAGCTAGTTGCCCGAAAGTCATCCCAGTTACACGATTTGGACCAATGCGAGCCATCAGGGCTTGGAGCTGAACCTGAGTGTACGCTAGGAGAAGAGGGCGATACCTGCTTAGGCTATCGACCATCCGCTCGATCAGATAGGTTTTCCCTGTCCCCGCCAGTGCCTGGACGTCCATGCTCTCATCAAGCTCACCTCGAAAAACGCTGAAGGTGCGGGCCTGCTGGTTAGTCAGGGTGAACTCTTTCCCGTCATTAGTAACAAATTTCTCAGTGAAGGGATTTAACTGGGCTGACAGCTGGCGCTTAAATTCAAAATTCCACTCCCCATTGGGGAAAACAAAACCGCCCTTTGAAATCAGCTCGGGATCTAGAAGACGTGCGGGGATTCGTTTAAGGTCATTTAGGCCTGTATTGAAGTTATCTCGGTTGAAGCGCGCGGCCATAAGCCGACCAAACTCACCCTGGCCGTTGGATCGCTCAACCTGAATGCCGATGCTGATGAGTTCGGCTAGAGCCTTCTCGGTTTTGTCAGCTCTGAGGTTGTGGCCAGCAAAAGCAGTTGAGTTCTGGATTACAGCCGCACTAGCGATTTCATGAACTGACCATTGGTGGAATAACTCAGCCGACCGTGAGTCCACAGCAGCAAGTTCCTCGGCTTTGTCGATTTCCAGCGGTAGGAAAAGAGTAAGTTTCGGTGTCATTGTGCTGAGCTATTTGACAGCGTCGATTGTGTGTTCAGATTCATATCTTGGCCTTCAATCGTTAGTGAGACCAAGCTGAAGGGACCATTCAGTGCTGTGGCTTCCAATACCGCGGTCCAGTACCCAGGTGTATCAGCTGGTAGCGAAGCCAACTGGTGCACTGAATTATGGTCCGGAGAGTGTACAACTTGTAGGCGTAACAGGGCATCCGGGCCTTTTTCAAAGATTGAAACCTGGAAAATGTCCATTCTTTCGTTGAATGGGCTTGCCACGTAATTCTTTGACCCAGCAAGCGCCTCAAGAGCGCGTATCAGACGCGCGCCCGCACCGAGATATCCATAAAGACTGAAAACTGCCATTACGGCCGCTTCGCGCACTATGTGAATTTCGGAATGATTGAGCCGGTTATGCATGGGAAATGCCTCTAAATTGATGAGACACATTGCCCCTGATCACAGTGTGGCAGAAGCCGTGCTTGTCGATCATGGGTAAAGCTTCAGGGAATGAGCTTTATCTCAGCATCGTCAGCCCAATCAAGCAGCTTGGCTAGCTGCTCGTTCAGATCATCAAGGGCTAAACCTGGTGGATCCTCTGGGTAGCCAAATGGCTTGATTGCATCAAGGCCGTCGATGATGGCAGCCAGATCAAAATCGAAACTGTCACCACCCTCAAGCAGCCATTGGACAGGCAGCTGCTGGCGCAGAGTCAGGGCAATGTCGGATGCAGCTGCGGAGCACTCCCGATCTGTGACCGCCCGGCTGTGCCGGGTGAAAACCGAACGGATCTTCAGGGTGCGCGGGGCGGTGCGAGTTTGCACCTTCACACCGAAGGTGATGCTATTGCGTGTCTGAGCGGCAAACGTACCCATTTTCAGATCCAAATGTAGGTTTTGGGGGATTCGGGCTTACCGATTGCGGCCAGGCGACAACGCACGGCGTGTAACTGAACATTCAAGGATGCCAGATCAGCGTTTTCAGCTGAACCTCGAACCAGAACCGCTTTTTGGATGACGGGATCGGCTTCCATCTCAGCCGCTCGCCGACAGAGGTCTTGCCGCAGCATTACGAGGTGTCCTTCTGAAAGGTCAGCAATTGGTGTTGCCAGGGCCTTCTCAAGATCTTGCTGCCCTATCCGGGCACAGCTACGCACAAAGTGGTGGCTGTGACTCATCATCTCAGCCCGTGCGTTAGAAGAGATCATTCCCCAGAAATCACTCGCCAGGCGGGTCAGAATGTTCTTGTTGATGCCCTGAATGTCTTGGGCAGAAATGACCATTTGCTGAGTCAGGTTCTGAATGAGCTCTTCGTTGCTTTCGTACAGGGCTTGGAGTTGGGGCGGGCTTGGGTATTTCATGTCAGGCTCCGTTGAATATGAAGCCAGCATGCGGCAACTTGGTGCGTGCCAGAACCGGGTGGTGCGTTGAAGCCCTGCTGTTGCTCTCAACCAACTAGCCGAAGTCCTTGGGTGACTCTCTCAGCCCTTACAAAGGTCTGGTGAGGGTGCTCCCCCGCGTCCACAGAACGAATCAGCACTTGAAATGCGGCCTCGATTGACCCGATGTCAGTAATCGCTTTCGCGGATTGAAGGTCCGAGCGGACACGATCCATCAGCCCCCAAAGTACGGGCTGGAGCTCTGGGAGTGAATCCACCCAGTCATCTTCCATAAGCATAGAGTCGACGTCATACCCTAACGAGGCGCCCAGAGACTTCATCCATCGGCTGAAACGTCGGACAAACAGGATGATCCCCAGAAACTCCCGGCTACCAACGCTGCGGTACCAGCCCGCTCCGCGCTCGGGGAACATGGCCAAGTCACTTGTGAGCATGGCGGCGATGTGCTCGGGCGGGTGTGCTGCCCGCGCGGGCATCGGCAGGGCATTATGGATTGCCTGTGTGAGCATGTTGACGTCGATGAAGTAGTAAGTGACCAGCTTCTGAGACCAGACGGCACGGTCGTACTGGCTGTTGAATTCGGTCATTTGTTGGTACCTCAGCTATGTGTTCTACGCTTATGCCGGCAGAGTTGCTAAAGGGCCTGCAGACGGATAGTCATGCTGGACCATATGGAACAGTGGGTTTTGGCCCACATCAATACCGGTAGCTTTGACATGCGCCTCAAGCGCCAGCATATCGTTGCGAACCATCTTCGCCGTGGCCAGAATTACATCAGTGCCCTGAGCCTGGGTCTTCGCGATCAGCTTTAATGTTGCAGCTGACGCGACTGCGGCAAGCAGCAGAGTGGTGGTGCGGTTCATTGGTGAAGCTCCTGAAATCTGATTTCCATCTTTGCCGGTGTGCTGAAACAGTAAGGATTGGTGCACGATAGGTGCCCGGTTTCTATGCTGTTCCCTTGGCGCTAAAGCACCGCTTGTGATACCAATGTCCATTGATCTTGAGCTGTTCGCCATGGACATCCTGGACCAATCCGCAGCCAGGTATATTGTCCCCAGCTGCGTACTCACGTGTAGGCAATGGCATTCCGAAGAGAGCATTCCCGCCTATTAAGTCCTGGGGCCGGCTCGTGGACCACTTACGGCGTAGCTCAGCAACGCCGCTAGTATCCCCAAACTGGGTATCGGCAACATACTCAGCGTTCTTGAGCCACATCCCCCGGGACAAACCATCGAATGTGTGGCGGATCGATTGGTGGCTGTCCCTTAATACCCTCTCCGTGGCCCTGAGCAGGCCAGATAGGGTCTTGTAGGCGGTTGGGTGTCCCATTACGCATCACTCGCTCTGAATTTGTGCGGTAAGTCTTAACCGTAAACAGATGTGCCCCAACCCTCACAGAAAGATTCTGCATGCGGAATCTTTTTATCCGCCCCCAGTGTGTTCGCTGACCTATTCCCGGATGTAAAGGGTGAGGTTGCTCTCTTTCGGAATCGGGAAGGTGTTGATTGGAGCCAGGGCTTCAACCTTTGCCATCGTCATATCCCCACGCGCCGACTTTAGGCAGACGCGCTGATCAGCTTTTACGACCCATCTCTCATTCGGTTGGCCGGCTGCTATTTGAACCAGCTTCCCCATATAGGTACAGGAAGATGCTGAGCCCACTACCTTGAGGACAACAATTCCATTCATTCCCGAGGTTATTGGCTGGAGGTTCTGTACCTCCAACGTTTTAGCTGTTGCATAGGCCGGGAGGGCAATCATCATGGCGGAGAGTGCTACTCGTCTCCATGGCAGGCGAGCTTTGTTAAGGGTGGGGCTTCTCATTAATACGTACCTGACGTTAGGGCCGACGCATCATGAGGTTCGGAGGGGCAAGGACAAACCCAAAATGGGGTCGCGGTTTTCAGGATAGGTAAGGCGGTTGTGCCTAACCTTCCCCCAAAAGCAGGGCGAGCCCTGCTAGTGCGGTCTTCGCGTTCTATTTAGCGATGGGATACCAAGTGTAAGGGTCGTTCTGCTTCATGCCGGCTCGGACAGCTTCAAGTTCTTGATGCGCCTGCCAGGCTTCATGAAGCTCTGGCTCAGGCAGGGTGTTGGTTGTATGACTCACAGTCCCCCAGACATGCTTCACAGGGTCGTAGCCCACCAGGCGCGCCACCTGTAGGTCAGGGTAACTATCCGGCAGCTGGACTCGCTTAGCCCCACGCTTTTTGCTTTCAACCTTGAGCTTTACGACTAGGCGAACCTGAGCCACCATGTCATCAACATACACCGTCGTTTGCTCGCGGTAGGTGATGGAGCGCTTATTGATCTGCGGCTGCAGGTCAAAGGATAGGCTGACAATCTTCGACAGATCTGTGATGCCGGCACTCACCAGTAGGGAAGAGGAGAACAGTGGGGTTTGCTGTGCTGCTGATTTCATGGGGTCACCTGTTTGGTTGATGGGCCTATTGTTTGGCCTTACCAGGTGTGGCAGAACCCCTGTTGCGGATATTCTCCAGCGCCATATCCATCAGTTTGGAGAGTGTCATCCCTTTTGAAACTAGATGCTCAAGATCTGCCGTTCCGATTCCCTGGGTCAGGTTCCAGAGTGCAGCAATGCGGTTAGCGACCATTTCTTTGGTCTGATCGTCCTGTGCAAAATTATATGTCACGTAGTTAGTGGCACCTTGCCATCATTCAGTCGGACTGTTCGGTTTCGGTGTCCGCCCACTTCTGCCGTGTAGTTGACCATCCGGTCGATAGTTTGGTCCGGGTCGTATGACATTGCAGCATTTCCTAGGAGTGAGTTACTCCATTGAACAGCCGATGTTGACGTGCCAGAACCGGGGGACAAGCCACCTATGGTTTGATGTGGACCTGATAGGTCGCGCTGGGGGTCTGAAACTTAACGATCGTCTCGACAGGCTCGCCTTTAGCCCGCATGGTTACGCGGTTATAAGGTGGAACAAGCTTGCCTTCCCACGCCTGGGAATTACCGACGCTGACCGAGCTGATGGTTTTCCCGTCGCGGGTGCAAAGATCTTTAGACGATAGATCTTTGGCTGTGACTACGTTCAGCTGAACAGGGTTAAGCAGAACGCAACCCCGCGCTGGGTTCTGGGCAAGTGCGGGCGTGCAGGTAAGCAAGAGGCACAGCGCGGCAACTACGGCTGGATCGGACATGAGGTATTCCTGACTTCTGTCTTGGCACATGGCCTTAGCTTACACGCGTGCAACGAAGGACTTTGCATTAAAGCCTAGCTTGAACCTGGGGCTACCAACATGAAGCTAGAGATGTCAGAGCGTGGCCTTACATAGGTTGGCCGCTTCCTCGGCGCAATACCCTTTGAGTAGCAGGCTGAGGAATTCATCGCTCGACGTTCGCCTCAAGCTCGCGCCTGGTGTCACCGTCGATCTCTTCATGACCTTCGGAGCATTTTGATCGTGATAGGTGAAAGTTGACCTGTTCGGTCTGGAGCACTGGCTCAGAAGGTACCCATTGAACTGGGGTTTGTTGCCGGCGGTCACCGTAATTGGCAGTGCCATAGATGCCTTTGCACTCATCCGCAGTGATGATAGTGAAGTTCAGGCGGGCATCTGGAGAGAACGTAACCTTGTTCATCCTGGGGCTCCTTTTGTGAGAACCATAATTCTCAGTCGGAGCCCCGCGTGCCAGAAGTGGGTAGGTTTAAGCCGAGAGCTCGGCGGCTATTGCCAGTGCTCTTCCGCGGCGCCGTACCAGGGCGTTATGCCCGCATCGGTGGTAGAAGTTGTCCTGAACAAGCCCCGCATGCCCCCGAAGCGAGGCGCTGACCATGTCCAGAGTAACGTGAAGGCTCGCACAGCCCGTGAGCTGAAACTTTGATTACCCACCAGGCCTGTTGTAGGAGAGCGCTCGACTTCCGCCAGGGTTACGCTGCCAGAGGAATGGCGACCTTGAGCTTGGCTAGGGCCAGCTTTTCGATTTGGCGGATACGCTCAGCTGATACGTTGTACTTGGACGCCAAGTCATGGAGTGTCGCTTTGCTCTCCGACAGGAATCGCTGCGCAAGTATGTCCCGGCTGCGCTCGTCCAAACTGTTGAGCGCCTCATGCAAATCATCTATCGAAGTGTCGGCCTCACTCTCGTACTGATGGGCAGGATCGTAACGGTGGTCTCCAATCTGATGGGCCGGGGTGAGGTATGCCGATTCATCATCTGCATCTGCGGCAGGGTCAAACGACGTGTCGTTACCTGCCATGCGCGTCTCCATCTCCTTAACGTCGAGTACGCTCACATTGAGGGTGTCGGCGATGTGCCTCGTCTCATCGGCAGTAAGCCAGTTGCGGGACCGGGGTTGCTTGCGCAGATTGAAGAACAGCTTTCGCTGAGCCTTTGTGGTCGCCAGGCGCACCATTCGACCGTTGCGGATAATGAACTCGTTGATCTCTGCGCGAATCCAGTGGACTCCGAAAGTGATGAGTCTGACCTGAGCTGCGGGATTGAATCGCTTCACGGCTTTGATCAGCCCGATGTTGCCCTCTTGGATCAGATCGCTTAAAGGCAACCCATATCCTGAGTAGCTTCGCGCGATATGCACGACAAAGCGAAGCTGGGATGTAACGAGTTGGCGCGCTGCGTCCATGTCATTGTGCTCTACAAGTCGCTCAGACAAACGTCGCTCTTCCTCGGCACTCATGTTTGGTATCGAGTGAATCACGGTCAAATAAGCATCGAGGTTCGATCCCGGGACCATCGGGATCTGGGCTGCCGCCTTGGTAGATAGTGTTGAAGTGTTCAATGTTGCATTCCTGGAGAGAGTGGTGGCCCGCCGTCCCGGCGGGCAGTCTACTTAGAGAGCGGCAAGCTCTTCATTGATGATGCATGTCAGCTTGTCGCCATGTTCCTTGCGTACAAGTTCGCCAAGCATCGAGGTGTATGCGGCCTTAATCTCGTATGTTTTACCGTCGCTCAGCTCAAACACAATCTTCTGCTTGATCGATTTCCTCAGAGCCTTCAAATCCTCCAACTCTGCGGCCATAAGCCCAATAGCTTCCTCAAAAAAACCGAAGTCATTGGTAGGTACGGGCAGAGGGAAGTCGTCTCCCGGTGCTAGGTCGTAGCCTGATTGTTTGAGTGCAGAGCACACAGCTGATACCGCCTCGTCAGTGCATGACGTATCGAGGTGTCCCAGACCTTGGTCGACCAGGTGCCCGACCTTTACTCCATTGATAATCAAATCGGCCGACCACATGCGGCCATCCATTCCATTCGCTGCCTTGAAGTTCTTCAGAGCGATGCCAGCCTGAATGGAGCGTTTGATGTTGTCGATCAGTTGCATTTTTAGTTCCCTCAGAAGTTGATGAGGGGATTGTGGGGTGAGCCTGGGTGTGCCAGAACCACCTTCAACTAGATTGGGATTGTCGCGCGAACTTGAGGATCCTAAGCCTTGCGCCAGAATGCGATTAGGCTGTCGGTGCCCCAATAGCAATCCTCTGCGAGCTTCTTGAAAAACTCCTTTCCGTCGTTGTAGCGGACATCAATCAAGCCAGTTACTGGGCGGCCTTTACGATCCCAAGATACCCAATCCTTCATGGTTTGTTCCTCCAGTTCCCGGAAGTCGGTGTCGAAAATGAAATTGCTGTTCGGCTCAGTCTATTGACCCAGGCGCTCTGAGTGCTACCCAAACTGGGGATCAAAACCCTCTAAACTCGGGTTTCTTTAGCAAGCAACGGCGCCGGTTGAATACGCTGGGTCAAATATCGCCCGATCAGGACCGCGGCCACAACATAAGCTACCCAAGACAAGCCCTGGGTGAGCGCCGGGGTTAAGGGGTCAACAGAGCTCACCATGCTAAGCAGCGCAGCTGCACTACTGCGCGCCAGGCAGTCCATCAGCAAGGCCAGCATGAAGATGCGTGCATCGGCCCAAGTAAGTGACCATTTCGCATTTTTGTCGGCATCGGGATACCAGTGTTTGCGAGCCAGCTGCATCAGCGGGGTTACGACCAAAGATGCAAAAACCAATGCAACGGTTTCGTTCGGCGCTTCCTGAATCAGACCGGTATGCAGCAGGGCGAGGACGGCAACGTTCGATAACAGAATGCTCAGTACGAACCCGGCCCAGGTGTAGTTCACGCGGTTGCAGAACAGATATTTCATGATTGGCTCACTTTCTGGATGGCTAGAAGTTGAAGATTGAATGGGATTCAGGCATGCCAGAATCCCCCGCGTGGACTTAGGCTGCGATTTTGTCTGGCGTCTTTACCCACATGCCGCTCGCATTCTGGTAGCCAGCGGCGTGAAGCATGGTGCGGCCCAGACGTGTTGCCAGAAGGTAGCCGTCGTCTTCAATCCCTTGCAGTTCAGTTGTGAGGCCAGCCTCATGAAATGCTGCCAGGCACTCCTGCGTGGTTGTCTCGCGGTTGGCCATGGCAACGTACTGGTCGAAGGTCACACCAAGCTTGAGCATGGTGCCGTTAGCCTTGAGGAAGTCCAGTTCATCGACGATGTTGGAAGCGAGCTCAAGCTCTGCCCGAAGGCCCAGTCCAGTCAGCCCTAACTTCTTTTCCGTGATGCTGCAGGTGCTGTGCATGAATAAGATGCCCTCAACCCTCGCAGTGGCCGTAACGAAGAAGCGCTCTCCATGCCGATTGGTGACCAAGCAGGCAAAGACCTGTCCATCCAGGGAGTAGAAGAGGATGCCGCCAGCAAAGCGCTTGTAGAAGCCGCTCTCGTCACCCGTGGTTGGTGTCTCTGCAACGATCTTCGCCGCGGGAATCCACTTGTTGCCTGGGGTGATGATGTGTTCCATGTTGCGCTCCTGATTAGTTGATACCCCTATTAGAAGAGCGTCCAACGTGTGCCAGAAGCGGGCGGAACAGATTTAATTCACCCGGGTTTTCTAGCTCGCAAGAACCAATGTTGGGTTCTTCTTTCGATTCCGGATGTTGGCTCTCAATGCTTTAAGATCGGCAGCGGCGTCGTCGTGGTAATCGGCGATGACATAGCGACGACCACTGTCCGTCGTGATGATATCGGCACCAACAGTCTTGATCCGAGTTGTTTGGATGGGTGTTTCGTCTTCAAAGCCGATTCGGCCGTATGTGAAGCCGCCGGCCTTTGGCAGCAGCTGTGCACCATCATGCACAAGTCGAAAACCTGATATCACGCCATCGGCCTTTTCTTGTTTGGCACGATCGAGAGCGGCCTGGATGTGCGGGGCGTGCTTGGCGAACGGTGGATGATGCTTGCGCATGAAGACCTTCCTGATTTGGGGAGGGCGCCGGGCCCCCTGGTATGCTCTACGCGGCCACTTTGTTCTGTTCGAACCGCCAGTTGGCATGCTGGCCGCCTTCGGACTCCTGTTCGAGACGCTCGCGGGAGAAGTTAGTGGTGCCTTCACCCATGGTGATGCTTACCAGCTGCGATACGTGATCAGCAGTGAACTCTCCCTTGATCCCAGCAACAGTACGATCGGCGTCGTACATAGTCTGGGCTGGGATAGCAGCCAAAGTGGCCTCCATTGCAGGAACAAGCAGATTGCATTGCTGCAGGGTGGTGATCAGGTCGACATCCCGCTGGATGCACACCGCGCTCCCGCTCGCGATCAAGTCACACAGCGCCTGCATCTCAGAGCGTTGGCTTTGGCCGTTTGGGCCTCGCCCGTGTTGTCGAATGGCATGGTCTACAGCCTTTTGATAGGAACGCTCGGAAATCCCGTCGAGGACAAACGTTGCAGCAACTGCATAGGCGCTTGCGAGCTTAGGATCCCAATAGGAGGTTGTGTAATCAGCGAGAAGGATGACCTTAACAAATTGCTCCGATCGGCCCTGAATGCAAACCCGAGCTCGAGCGCTCACATTTCGGACAACGCCTTGAGCGTTATAGAGATGAAAGGCCTGGTTGAGGTTTAGGGGGGTGGCTTGTGCTGTTTTCATCAGGACTTGCTCCAGTTAGTTAATGGAGCAATGGTCAACTGGTCTTTCATGTGGCAGAAGCCGTTGAGGTGAATTGCCTAATGGAACTCCTTGTCCTCCGGAACCGCCGTCGGCCAGTGCTCACAGCAACCCTTTCGCTGGCACCGGAGGAACTTTGAAATTCCCACTGCTGGCTCTTTGTCACAAAGCACTGTTCGAAGCCCACAGGCGGGATTTGAACCATCCAGCACGATGTGTGCTTTCTTGGAAAATCTGGTGTCTGGCCGGGAAAAAAAGCTGGCGTCTCGAAAAGCCGCTTTGATGATGTTTACGGAGGGCCCTGCGTCCTTAACGATGACTCCTTCTTCGCCTTGGCAGCTATCACACAGTCCAATTTGTGAAGCTTCGAGTTCGGTCCAGCAACTGTCACAGTGCTCTAAATCGTGGTCCATACCTTTCTCCTTATTTCTGAGCGGGACGTCGGTGGTGGCGATTGATAGACATAAAAAAGCCCGGAGCTAGCTCGTTTTACGAGGTTCTTCCGGGCTTTGTGCGAGTTGGTGTTAGGCAACGCGCGACTGGGAAACTTCGGTTAATGCCGGCTTGATGGTCATCAATTCCAGAATGGCTTTCTGGTGCGGGCCATGCATGTTCCGGAAGGCCTTAATGAGTTGCTTCTCGCCTGCAGTCAGGCTGGAGGCATCAACCTGAATTGCGGCTGCTTGGGATTCTTCCGCCAAACTAGTCTCCAGGCGGGCAATGATCTCGGAGTTCATGCTTCGATGGTGTACTTTGGCTATGTCGGCAATCTGCTCACGCATTCCGTCAGGGAGGCGGACAACGAACTTGTCAGCTGTGCGGCTATTGAAGGGTGCTAGCTTGGGTGTGGTCATCATGTGTTCCTCTTTTCATGCCGTCGAGTTCGGCTCATGTCGCACAGTTTTAGGCTTGTTTGTGCGTGCCACCAGCACCCCGAAATATCATTATTCCGTATGCCTAGTGGCTAAATAGTATTGATATGGAGCCGAAACGCCAGCCAAAACAGGTTCCCGAATTTCAGGATGTTTTGGACGTGCTCAGCGCATTCACCATGATCCTGGTGCAGCGCTTACAGCTGACAGATCCGGCTACGGCATAGTTTTGCCCTGTGTCTTCAGTCAGGGTTACGCCGCAAAGGCTTGTTGTCCCGGCGGAGCGAAATAAGTGAGTAACGCACCCGCCTGCACTAGGTTCATACCGACAGTAGCCAATCCATGCGTCCGCTGGTTCAGGTACCCACAGTCGAGTGGCCTTCAATGCATTTGCCCGCGCTCGTTGAGCACTTGTGCAACCAACCGATTGTTGATCAGAACGTTGGCGACCAGTTGCTCGCCACGGTTACTGATGAGCTGCTCAAGGGCGTTCTGGCCCTGCAAAGCAAGCTCAGTGTCCACAAAGACTGGCGACTCTGTAGGTACCAGGGCTTCAAAGGGGATCTCAGCAACACCCATACCGGTGTGCAGCTCAGATACCTTGATGTGAGTGCTGGAGGAGAGGTGACGATGAATCGCGAAGGTGAAGGTCTCGCCGGCGATGTCGGAGTCAAAGGTAGCGAATAGCTCAGCAGAGCTTATGCCTTCGCGGGTGGCGAGATTGATTAGCTGGTTCAAGTGATGACTCCATCTGTAAGTTGATGGAGCCATCATCAGGTCTCCCAGCATGTGCCAGAACCACCTAGTGGGAATAATTCAGGAAGCATTAGTCCATGATTAATGAGTCATTCCAGGGGTGTTTGCTGGGTGGCTTTTAAATCTGAGCTGAGGAGATCGAGCCCTCGGAGTGGAGATACCGCGGTCCTGTGCCAGCTGGGTCCACTTATCTCCAAAGGTCTTACCCAGCCAGCTCTTGACGTAGACCTGGCGGTTCTCAATTTCCAGCGTTGCGGTTGAGCCCGGCATCACGCTGTAGGTACGTAGCGATAAGCAGTTGTCCTTGGTGACCGTAACAACCCGAACACGCATTTTGGGTTGAAACTTGGAGACCTTGAATGCGAAAGCTTGCTCGTCATGGCCAGACTCAATCAGGAGAGACTGGATCTGAAGAGCTGATTCTTTGGTGGCCGCCGTCCTGCGAAGTGAGGATCGTACCGTGGGGAGTCTGCGAGCGAGGAGTAAAGCTGAGACTGCGCAGCCGGCCCAGATCAGTGGTGCCTGGAACCCGGGTAGCAGATTAACTGCGGTCACTGCAGCTGTTGCGATGATTAGGGTCAGGTGGATCCGCGCTTTTCGCCTCTCTCGCCTGGATTCGAATCTCAAGTCCAGAGATGAAGCGATATCGACCCCTCTAGCTAAGTCCTTGCTGTCGAGAATTCCGGTTTTACTCATTTTTTTTGCCGGGAGGCGGATGCCCCCAGCCAATCCTGGTGGCTGCGTTAGGAACAGGTATATCTAAAAGATGGCGGCGATGCCACCGGAAATTGAATTCTAATATTGGCAATCGAGCAGGTTCTCGCAGGCTTGTTTCAAGCGGCCAACCCACCAAATTGCCAAGTCAAAGCCAGGGCGCATACCTTCACCCACGGGTTAGCAGCGAGTAATACGGACTGCGCGGGCTCACGCCACACAGTCAATGAGCGCCATGAAGGTTTTCGAGTGCCTGTGGATCTGGATGCCAGCCGGCCAGCTGGCAGGCTGCATCGAAAGCTGCCATGTCACCAGAGAGGCGGAATTCGGCAGTCATACCCTGGATCTGATGTGCACGATCCTTCATGCCGCTCACGGTCACTGCAATCGAGTTACCGATGACGCTGGTCATTGCCGATGTGCGCAGGACGTCGGCAGATTCAATCATCTGAATTGCCATTTCGTCCATGCAGGCTGCGATGGCTGTCAGGTTGGTTTGAGCCGCTTGAGTGTTGATGGTTGGTGCCTGGATCATATTGTGTTCCTCTGTGTCAGTTATCGAGTGGCCGGGCGAGTAGTGCTCTGCGACCTTGGTGGTTCGTAGATACGGGCAGCCTTGAGCTCTTCTGTGGCGCGAATGAAGGCGGCAGCTTGTTCGTCATTTAGTGCAAATACACCGGTACCGCGCAGCGTTTTCAGTCCCGATGCGGCAGCCATTGCCTCGCCGTAGCTCAGGGTGCTCAGAACCGGCTTAACGGTGCCGTCGGCGGTGGACAAGTCCACTTCAACCAGCAGATTGTTGCCTGCCACTTTGAATCGTACGCTTGGCTGGTAATCGGGATTGAAGGAGGGCTGGTGGGAGCGCACTTCTTTCATTCCCATGGCCAGACCTTCAAAGAAACCTTCCGCCCAATGCGTGCACACCGTCCAGCGTGTGAAATCGTCACCGAAGTGGCTATACGCGTGCTCCGCAGATGCCACGGCAAGGCCTGCTCGGTCTAACGCCCTGGCCAACACTCTCTTGACGCTCTTCAGCATGGTCTCTGCCTCCTCAGTTGTTACCAAGTCATTGCTTGACGGAGTAATTCTGTGGCCATGTTCTGTGTGCCACAATCCCGCAGAATTAGCAGATAGGTGCTGCCGGCGGTGATGCATCCTTATCGGCCTGCCGTTTTGCCTTGCGAAGGCTCGCATAGCGTTTTGACTGAGCCGACTTGACTGCCGCCTCAGGGCTGACAGCTTCAATTGAGTAGATATCGCACTCCGAATAGTCAGGATCGCTTGGCGACCCGCCATAGCTCCAGCTGCCATTTGGGAAACGAACTACCGTCCAAATCCTGCTCATGTTTGATACCTGCGTTAAGTGGGTGAATAAAATGCCGTTACCCGGCGAGTGCGACTTGTTGATCTTCAGCAGACCAATCAGTGATATTCCGGTAAGAGTTGACCATTGAGATCAACTCTTGTGGGATGACGACCGGCCTGACTGCACCCTTGCCAATTCGGACGAATCGGAGCTTTGCGGTGATGCGCTTGATGACCTTTTGAATGCCCGGTGTCCCCAACCGCCGGCGCGATGATTGCCAGTTCAACTCTGAGACTTCACGTGCCTCGCAAAGGGATTTCACCGCATATCGGGCTTGGTCGAGGATCGGGCGAGCCTCTGGTACCTCTTCAGACATCTCCCAGGCGGCCAGGCGGCATGCTGTGTCGATGCACATCCAGCCAGCCTCATTGAAGAGTGACTCATTCGTGCAGGTCGGATGAGCAGGAGTCATCTCTCGATAACTCCAAGAGCCATCCATGTAGTTGTGACTGGCGGTAGCCTTGAGAGCTGAGGGGTAATCGCTATTGACCCTACCGTAAACGTAGGAAGGGCCCGTGTACTGGATGACTGTGTAGTAGTCGGCAATGCGCTGAATCAGCAGTGCTGTGGCTCGACGGATGTTAGATGCAGTGACATCGTCGGCCATCCCCAGTTGAGCGCGCAAGCGGATGCGATCCAGGGGGGCAAGTGATCCAACATCCTTCGCCCCTCTCAGTGTTTGTGCTGAATCTGGTTGATTTCGCATGATGCGCCCTCTTAGTTGATGGTCATCATTGTCATAGTGTGTTGCGCGTGGCAGAAGCTCTTGAAAATTAAGATTCGCGAATTTCGCCGCTGGCCCTTGGTCCGTCAAAGTTCGGGTATTTGGAAACAAACACCTTGTTGTGGGCCTGGATCATTTCGGCGGCTTCGCCAGAGATCCCCCAGTGTGCCGGGAGGCAGCGTTTTCCAGTGAAGGTCGAGCAGGGGTCAACCAGTCCGTACTCCAGATCTAAGTCTTCGCTGCCGAAGCACACGAGCACTTCAGGCGCATCCAGTTCTGCGTACATGTCGTAATCACTGAGAGGGTAAGTGCCCCACTTCAATTCCGGGTGCATTTCCTGAAGAGTCTTGAGGAGTTCCTCGGTCGAGGGTGCCATTTCATTTCCTTGGTGCGCCAGCGGGCAGCTTATTGAGATTGTCGAGGGGCTCAAGCGGCAAAGCGTTCAATGCCGAGTTGATTGCGCTTGTTGCCAATCACGTTGAGCGAAACCCCAATCTCTGTGGCCAGCACGGAGTCTCGAACGGTACCTAGTCTTTGCACCTGTGCTTCAGTCCACTGATGCCTAGGTTTTGGGGTCTGAGCTTCGATGCTCAATGCGTTCCTCCGCAACATTACTGTCTGTAGGGTTACGCCCAGTTGATCTGCAGCTTCCCGATCGGTCATCGTGCCGAGGATTGCATCACGTTCGGGTGTCCAGCTACTGGCCCGACCACCAACGAAAGCGCCGATCTGAAGTTGCTGGCGCTTGTAGGCAACGGAGCTGCTCGAGATGCCTATCGCTGAAGAGACGTCTTTATCGGACATCGTCCCGAGCAACCTGAGGCCTTCCTCAGTCCATACCACTTCTTGTTGAGTTACCAGGGCAGGGATTTTAAGTTCACTTCTACGAAGGGTTACGCAGCTCCGGCTGACCCCAAGTAGTTTGGCCAGCCTCTTGTCCGGCATGGTGCCGAGCATCTTAATTTTGTCTTCAGTCCACTCAATGCGGGCGTGGGTGTTGAAAGCCGAGATTTGCAGCTGAGCCCGTTTTTTAGTGACACGCTTATTGCTCACGCCCCAGATCCTGCCGAGTTCATAGTCACTTTTAGTGCCGAGGAGTTTGATTCGATCAACCGTCCAGAACTTGACCTTGGGTGTAGATTGTTCTTTGGGAGCAGCCTTAGGCGCGGCTGGAAGCGCCCCATGCTCCGGGGCACCCTTGGACCGGGATGGCTTGATGTTGAGCCGAGTACGCTTGCTGGAGACGACACCAATGGTAATCCCAAGCTTTGCGGCTACAGCGCGATCAGTATCAGTACCGAGGAGCGCGAGAGCTTGATTAGTCCAGGTGTAGGTGGGTTTCATAAATGAGTCTCCGTTGAATTTCAGAATGGGCTCATTTTCCTGTCACCTAAGGTGTGCCAGAAGCGGCAACATATGAAATTTTCCTTCGAGAAAGCAAAAGCCCTCCACGTTGGGAGGGCTCATTCAATTCAAGCGGTCAGGCGGCCAGCGCAGCGTTCGGGCCGTAAAGAAACTCGGCCCCCACCACACTGATTCCTTTCAGCTCGCACATTCCGTGATTTCCATCTACCTCGATATCCAGGCCCTGAACCGTGTACGACACCTGCAGGTGCTCAAAGACTTGCTCCCCCATCACTTGATCAATCAGTGACTCAAGGGTGGGGTAGTTGCTCTTGAAGCCTTCCCACGTATCGGAAACCCGGCAGCAAGCTTCGACTCCATCGTCCATGGCCATGTAGCCGCAGTGGGTCTCGGTAGTACCGAGGGTCTTGAATTCGGTGAGGATGATGGTGAGAGAGTTAGCCATGTGTGGACTTCCTGTAGTTGAGTGATAAGTCATCTTCAGTCATGTCATGGTGTGCCAGAACCCCCAAAAATTGATCACTTCAGCTACGCAAGTCGGTGCCGTCCTGTGATCCAGTATCCCGATCGTTGGAATGTGTCTGGCCCAAACCTGGACATCAAAGCGCTGATGTCGTCTGCTTGAGGCACAGAATCGGCAGTCGGTTGTTTAGGTGGCATATGGTGACTCGTGCTTGAAGGAGTTAATCAGGGGAGGAACGCGAACGAGCAGTTATGTCAGGCAAAAGTTGGGGCCTCAATGTCTCCATCAAGGATCGCTACCATCAACCAGCCCGCGTCGGGTTGCGACCCCCGGGCCTCGACCAAATCTTGATGAGCCATTTCCATTGAGAGGATCTCAAAGCTGGGTCGATCAGCCCAATGCTCTTGGTCACGGCTGTGAACTTGATAGCCAACGATCGCCGGTGCCAGCGCCGTAATTGGCAAGTGCTTCACGACGACCTTCTCGAAGCTCGACAGCGCGCGGGCGAAAAAACCAGATTCGGGAGGGCAAAGCGATACAAGGTCTGCAATGGTCATTTGCTGAATGGTCGCTTTGCCGACAGTCATACGCTGCCAATACTCGTTGAACTGCTCGAGCGGGCGAATCCCCGTGGAGTCCAACACAAGATTGTTTTTTGGACTGAGAAGGGCGCAGTGGCGCATTCCACCGTTTTCAACGACAGCGACTGCTTGCCCGGTCTCGGCCAAGATGTTCAGGGCGACAGTGAGGAAGCTTGCTTGAAGGCCCGAGGCTTCTTGCTCCGCAGGAAGCTCAATGATCAACGCTTTGGGGCCAGTGCAGAGTTTCATAACGAGCAGTTGAATTGGCTTCATAGGGCCTCCTGAATCAGTGAGACCTTATGTTCAACGTCATTCGGTCGTGCCAGAAGCCAGCGAGGCTGAATCGCCGGCCCCCCAAACCTATTGCTCGGTTGCAGGTTGCGCAGCATCCAGCTCAGCCGCTTGCTCTGGCGTACGAGCGAAAGGAGGGATGTGTTCGAGCATCTGCTGGCGGTCATGAGTTTCTCGATCAGCCGCAGCGGACGGCAACATCTGCATGCCGATCAATTCACGACTGACCTGGGCGTTCGAAGAATCGACCATGTTTTGAAACTGTTCGCTGATCCTGGCGTTTCTGACCTGGTTCATGATCATTGGCACGGCATGAACTACAGCATTGATCTGGTCGAGAGTGTCTGCTCGATCCATCGAATATTGTTCGGCTGGTGTAGGAACGCCAGTGATTCGGGAGACCAAGGGCGAAGCGACGTTCCAACCGATGTTTGCTGCACCAGAGCCGATGAAGCCAATCAGCACTGCTGCGCTTAACATTTCAGCGAAAGTGAACAGGGTTCTCCGGAACGGGTGCAGCTTTTTGCGAGCTTCGGCTTCGTCCTCGGCTTTGCGTTTTGCACCCAGGTCGCGAGCTGCAGATATCATTTCGACCAGCTTGTCTGCTTCTTCACGGGTAGTGAAATGAGCGACTGTTTTCGAGCTCGAGTGGTCGGCAACCACGTAGGAGAGAGGTTGCTCGTAGCCTTGGCGGGTATCTACCTCGTCCAGAGAGCGGAGTGAGTAGCTGAGGCTGCCATAGCCGCTTGCGATCTCAACAGCAAAACCCGGAGCCAAAAGTCTTATCGACCCACGCTCGCTTGCATCGACAGTGATATCAGATGCCGTTGCAAATATTGTTGGGTTGCTTTCCATGTGAGGATCTCAATGAACTAGTGATGCCTCATTTTGAAGAGTTGCGCCCTCTCTGCAACCCAAAACCATGTTATGGAATTCCGGATAAAATTCCATGCTCATGACGACTACGGATCAGGAAGGACACCCGATGCTCGATTTGGCACCGAAAACGACAAGTTGAAGAAGCTCCAGAGCCCGTGCCGTATCGATCTCGCTCAGCTCGTCTCGGAAACAGCAGGGGCATGGAATTCCATCGTCTCCCGATGCAGATGGCGAGGAAGTACACTCTTGTGAACTGCCAAGCCACCCGCATTTCTCGCACTCTGCCAGGTAGTAGCGCGAATTAAGTGGCACACGTCCAAGCCGGCCCTGGTGCATTGCAGCTCGCAGCACAAAGCCTTCGTCTGAAGGGGCATCAATGATGGCCTTGAGGTCGGCCGGCTGGATCAGAATTGGGCAGCCCAGTGATTCGGGGTGGTCTTCACCATCACCCTGCCAGACCCAGATGGAAGGCTCATCACTCTGGTACAGGCGGTATAAGTTGAGCTCAGCCTGCAGTCGGGCGATCGTTTTATCCTGCGCTTTCGCATGCTGAACCAGACGATCGAACTTGTAAGCAGGGACAGAGCGGCCCTGCTCAGTTGAATTCGAGCTGTCCTGAACGGGACGGATAGTAACGCCAGCCCGATTACCTGAGGTGCATGCCTTTCGGTTGATATCCACCTGATGCACTAACTCATTTGCGATCTGAATGCAGTGCTCCGCGTTGAAGGACTGACATCCGCCTGCAGAGGGCCCATCATTCAGCAGCTGGCGTATCGCCTTGGAACCCTGACTGATGCAGTGATTGAAGCCCTCGATATCCCATGCGGCCGGGCTGGAGGGCTCCGCAATGTGAGTTGAGTTCAGCATAGCGAGGAAGCTTTCGGCGGCGCTTTTATCGACTTCCGGTGAGGCAATGAGAAAAGGCTCCACTGTCTGCTTCAGTGAAGGCCACAGCAGCTTCAGGGCCTGGAGTGTATTCAGTGAATGGTCGCTGTCGTTGCTGTCTACGGACGTAGTTGCTGAAGTCATTGGCTCAACTCGGTTTTAAAGGATGGGGTGGCTGATCGTTAAGTCAGCCCTTCGAAAACAATATGCCGAGATGACTCGTGCCAGAACCGGGTCAGGCAGATCCTGCAGTGACAATTCCAAGCTGTTGGCCAGCCTCTCGGACTAGGTCGAGTGAAGCGTTGTCATACCCCCAATAATTGAACTCGCGTTCACCTGGTGGGACTGTTTTAAAATACTGATGTCGGATCTGATCCCCCGACAGAACAAAGTCACGGATCGCCCGCACGAAGTCCCTCAATCCGCCCCCATGGCAGAAGTCTGGCCAGCTTCCATCGCTGTGCGTATCAACGACTTTCTGGGTGTACTCGTCCAGGATCAGTACGCGTTCGTTGTGTAGGCTCAGTTCTGCAATCCGTCCGCTGGCTTTGTGCAGGAAGAACTGCCGGCCATGACTGGCAATTGCGTTTAGAAATGAGTTGGCGATGGCGAGACGATGCTCTTGAGTCTCTGAGAAGGTTGTCACGGCGGACTCCTATACTGGATGTGGTAAAGGGCAAGATCAGCTGAAAGGCAGCATTTCTGGCAGAACATCTATGGCCTCGAACTCTCGTCCGGCTGCATTCTCCGCAGCGCGTGTGCGGGCCAAAAGCCGCTGGGGTATCAGTGACTGGGCGTCTGACCAGGCGCGGCATCGGTGAGCAGGGAAAGCCCCCAGTAGTTGCGGAAAGGACATTATCCCTTATAGGGAAGGCCCCCCAGCGAAAACCGAGGTGCCTAAAATCACGCCTCAAGCTGCTGCGCTTGTTGCTTCGTAGTCAATTCTGTTCTGAGTGTTGCCATTCCAGCCGCGGGGCTTTTTGTCATCCCGGTATTTGAGGCTGAGGATTGCCGAGTGGCTTTGGGACTGACCTTTGCTCAGATGCGCCAGGTGGGTCTGGGCGTCGCGGTAGGTCATTTGTTTGCATTCCTCGAAGAGGACTGAATCGCTGCCGCTGGCGGCGATGACCAGGTTCCCGACGAAGCTGACTTTTCGGATCAGAAAGCGAAAGTCATAGAGCGCTGCCATGGTGTTTCTCCGTTAGGTTTCGATGAGGTCATCATCAGCCCCTACGGGGTGTGGCAGAAGCGGCTAAAGCGAGTCAATTGGGTGCCTATCTCAAAGGACAGGCACCCCCACAATTACTGGGTTGGTTACTCAGCTGGCTTTGCTTTCTTGCGGGTGGGTTTCTTCACAGGCTCGGCCGGTGCGAGCTTTTGAACCGCTTCGCTGATTGCAGACTTGTTCTGGTCGATCCAGCTAGATTCAGGAGCAGGGTCAGCATCGATTTGCAGCGTAACTTGGTCCACCAGCCTGGGATTGAAACCACGTGGCAATCGGCTTGCTGGCGACAGGTTGAGCAGGTGGCGTGTCCAGTATTGCTTCCATTGCCCTTTCGGGCGGGCGAATTCCGCAGCGACCATGCCGGCCACCGATGACTTACCAGCGCCACCCTTGGAAAACAGGTTCGCCTTGTTGCTGAAGAGATGTGCCTTGAGCGTTTGAGTCACTGATTTATCCTCACAATCTTGTCGTGCCGGCGACGGTCTTGCCGACGCCAGCGTGGTTGAAGTGTACCGCAATGCCTTCAAGGGGGCGTGCAGGCCGGTAGTCCAAGGGTGCTGGCCCCTTGATACAAAGTGTGCACGGTGCCATCCATAAGCTGCACCTGAACCCACGAGTGCCCATCGCATGTGTAATTGAAGGCTAGCGCTTCGGCCGTCATTGCCTTGGCCTTAGCGAGCGCCTCATCGTAGGTAGCCCACTCATGGCTGTCGGACTTGAAAGTCAATACTGTAGGGGTCGAAGCGTTCGGACCCTCTGTGCCGTACTCAACGTTAAACGGTGGCAGGAAGACGGAAACGTGGAGATTCGGGTCCTCATACCAGTCCGGAAGATCCTGCCCCAAGCTGGTGCCAATCACCGCCAAGGTGTAAGCGTGAACGAGGCTGGAGCCCATGTAAGATTGACCGTCAGGTGTCTCGACCAACCAACGGCCAGTGCCGATTGGACGGCTAGACAGCTGCCACTGAGCTACCAAGGGCATGATGGCGAGGAGGGTGTTAGGGTTACTGACAGCTTTTGGGGTGTCGAAAGGTCCAAACTCGCGGCGATTGAAAATTATGTCGCACTGCCAATCATCCCACGGGGCGCGAATAAGGCCTTTCTTCGAGGGCTCAAGTGCAATAGCGAGGTAGAGGCTGAGCAGGTTGCCTTTGAGATTCTGGAGTTGCATATGGGTCACCAGTTGAAGTTGATGACCCATAGTCCGTCTGGATTGGATGTGGCAGAAGCCTCACCAGCCGCGATTTCTATTCAGCTTGGTCTGCTCCATTTGATTGGCCAGAAAGGACTGCGCTTTAACATCCAGCTGCTCGCATGCCTTCGCACTGCTGTCGCCCCATTCCATGACTGAGCCACCACCCGGATTCGCGCCATGCCAGCTATTTTGAGCGGCTTCCTCAGTGGCGTGACCGGTTGAGACCCACTCAAACTGGTCCCCGTACTCGACGTCCCATTCAGAATCGTGGTCATCGTCATCATCGTTGATAGGCCAGCACTCATAGAACGCCAGCGACCACTTGCCATCCTTGGACTGCCAGCAAATGTTTTCCCGGTTGAAGCTCATGCTCTTTTCCCAGCTATTCGATAAGGGGCCGGCAGGGCTGGCCGTTACTATAGGGGCGGATGCGCCTTAGTAGTCTTCGTCGTCCTGAGCGATTTGAGCCATTACCCAGTCCCAATAGTCGGGGACTGTTTGTTCACCAACGGGGTTTGCTGCGCTCCAGTCCGAGCGCAGGTAGTACTCGTGCTCGCCAGCCTCAAGGAACTTGGCCACGAGCTCGCTGCGAGATAGCCCGAAATCCTCGTAGTCGTAAGGGAGTGAGCCGGTATTGGTGTACACCTCAGCTGTGGATTTGTTCGGGGCGAATGTGGCGGTAGAGGTAGGATTATTCACGGTTAGCTCCCTGATTTGATGAGCTATATTCCGTCGAAATTAAGGGTGCCAGAACCCTCCCGCTCAGAAATTCAGTGAGCGACCGATAGACCCTCAACTCTACGAATCTCAGGATCGGATCGGAATGCAGGGGGCCTGACTGCACGTGGTTGTTGAATTAGGATTGAGCACACTCAATTTTCGAAGCGACCCAGTTCCAGTAGCCCTGCAAGGTGTCACAATTCAAGACCTCGTATCTCCAGTCTTCCTTCGTATACAGGCCATGCTCACCTGCTGCTGAATACTTCGTCGACAATTGCAAAGCATCCAGTCCAATGTCTGGTTTCCGTTGCAGCAACAGGGCGGGGATACCTGCGACGAAACCCTCAAGCAGGGAAGCAAAACCAGGGTCCCCGGTTTCCGCCCAGCCATAGACCTGATCTTTGGGTTCAGCAAAATTGTCGAACCGCACCCTGTTCAGCATTTCGCCTGAGGTGGTGTGTGAGAACTCGAGAATGCAGACATCGAAACATTCAAGCAGTGGCTCAAGTTCCTCTGCAGTTTGAACCGGGTGGCGGTCGTGAGAGTAGTTGCAGACTGCTTTAAGGGTCCAGCCTGCGATCTTGAGGGTGTTGATGAGAGCGTGGGCCATCATCACTGTTGTTGCTTCTGGCGTTGGTTCTGACATTTGGCACCTCCTGATTTTGAGGATCCCAGGATGCTTGGCTTAACCGTGTGCCAGAACCAGGCGAGGAATGAATGTTAGAGAGGAATTGCAGTTCCACTCAAAGTGCAGGCGACGTCTCAGGCTTCAAATATTCCGGAGAGATAGCGTCGGCGGGTATGGCCAGCCCCCACCACTCAAGTATCTTCTCGCGGAAAAGGGCCCAGTCAGCTACGGTGGTCGAACCGTGGGTACAGAGCCTGCACTCTGGCGAGCCAGCAAGCTGTTCGGTAATAGTGTTGTGAAGGTCGATACCTCTCTCACTGAACCGTCCGACAGTGCTGGCATCGCTGCATTGGACCCAAATTCTGTCCCGCAGCGGGGTGGTTTCAAACCAATATTCGAGAGCCAATTTCGTTACTCCGTAACTGGCCATTTCGGCCCGTGTGACACCTGATTTTACCCGTAGGCGTGGATTGAATCCAAGGTGAGGCTCTTAATCAGGGCTCACCGTTCCTCGGCGAGGATCTCATCGATCAACTCGCCTGTAAGCATTTCCATTTCCGCAACGCGCGCTTTGGTACCGGTGACGGTATCGAGCTGCTCAAGGTAGGCATTGAGGTGGCGGTATATGGCCAGCGGCTTGGGCGGTGCTGTCTCCTCTTTGTAGAAGGGGCTAGTCATCCCGAGTTCGTAGGCAAGACCGGATAGAGCAGCTATCACGACCTCTTCAGCGGCGAGTGCCCAATTCAAATCCAAGGTGCTGATGTCGACGCTATCCAGTAGGCACCCATTTGCCCGGAACATCTTGGTTAGCTTGCTGGATGTAGGAAATCTCTCACCACGGGTATGCTCAATAGCCAGGACGTCGATGTACTCAGCAACCAGTTCTCGGTCCTGCCTCAGGCGTGTGTAGTTTATTAGTCGGCCGGCGTGGAAAATTGCGCTAGGACCACCACTGTTGGCTTCCACGATATCACTGTCGCTGCGATTTTCTTCCAGATCGCTGTAGTTCATTTCTGTACGCAGATCGCCGAAGCAGCTGAGGTCAGGGTTTCCTGCGTCTAGCTCGGCGTCACAAGGCTCTAGAAAGACAGCCTGCAGAACGTCCATACGGCACGTGAATTGGGAGGGGAAGGTGAGCATGACCCCCTTAACGAAGACGTCGACGTTGTTAAGTACAGGGCGGGCAGTGATGAGGTCCATAATTATGTCCTTATGCGAATATGCTTATGCTGCGGTAACTTTGCCAGTGCCAGAAGCCCATGGCAGGTAGTTAAGCTGGCCGCCAAAGCCCCACCCCCTATTACATGCCCGCTTTTGAAATGACGAAACTGGGGCAGTCAGGGAGGACGCTGAATGTATCGATATTCGGTAACAGGGTTTTGGGTTGCTGTACTGCTGCTGTGCTTTATGTTGGAGGTCTTCTTCAATTGCAGGAGTCACCCATGCAAGTCAGTCAATTCATATGGGACCGCTTTCATCAAGTCGATGTGTTCAGCCTGGTCGAGGGTGATCAGGTCATCGTTGCAGGCAGCATGGTCACCGTAGCAGCCCCAGCTTATGAAAAGGATGGTCAAGTTCACCTGCCGGCCGCGCCAATCGAGCAAGCAGTAATTTTGGTAGACTTCTCCGATACGGCTGCAACTCGCGCCATGGATTACGTAGGGTCTTCAGTCCATGACTTCGGGGACGGTACGGCGATCATTGCCGAACTCGATGGGTCTACAGACCTGGTCTACTCACCTCGACTGCCCAAAGCAGAGCTAGAAGCTTTCTGCCAAGAGCATCTTGAGCGATACCGGTCGTTTAACTCCCAGCACAGTGAAGCTATCGAGGAAGGTGAACCGGTTCCCATGGAGCCATGGTGGGCTTGATACGAATCATCACCCCTCGCTCTCAATGAGTTTTGATTTGAGTGAGGGAGGGGGGTTGACCCAGATAGGGTGTTATTGGCTGATAGTACGAGATACAAGCTGGTTTCAGAGTTACGAATGCCATATGGAACGTCTCATTCTGGCTTCGCAGATCCCTGCGCCGCTAGTGACGCCAGCAGCTTATCTTTGGCGATCGACACAGTAGGAATTCCCGCATAAAACCGATAGATCTGATGGGTTACAGATTCGGCTTCTTCTCCGGTATCTCCTGCACTGATGGAGAAAGAGTCACGCTCCTGCAGCGCGATATCGGTGATCGCCGAGAGTTCAGGCTTCAGCAGGAAGCCCTTGAGCAGCACTGAGCCGAACTTGGTTTGACCTTCAGGGGAAAGCCTTTGGTATCCATCCCAAACCATCGCGTACTGCCGTGCACTCATCTCAGAGTGCTGCCAGTAATAATCTGAGCTCTTAGAACCAGCCCAAATCGCGCAGCCGGTTGCCAGGATGAAGAACCAAGTGCTGGCAAAAATGGATTTCTTGGTCGCTGCAATTGGCTGTTGAGGTTGTTCGGAGAACATTTGAGTCCTGATAGGGTTTAACCGGGGGCACTCAACGAGATCGAATGCCGAACGTCTGGTAAAGAAGGATGAGGCCTCGGCTGTAACGGCGGTATTCCTCATCGGTTTCGAGGTGGTCAGCATACCCAACCCCGAACTCTCGAGTAAGCCCTTTGCGTAACACCCAATCAATGAACAGTGGTCGCATCACCGTTTCTGCGAGTCCGCGCGTTTCATGCACCCAGCACAGTTCGGCCGCCGGCGTGACTACTTGTACCAGGGAGCCTTCACCTTGGATGTACTTTACGGCCCAAACATCTGGCGTCGTATCCATGGCAATAGAGAACCAGATATCTCCGCTGGGTTGATCACTGAGCTTCGTTAGCGAGCGTTTTCGATAGGCATTGCTGACCATGCCTTCAAACGCGAAGCCAGGCGTGAAGGTCGCACGATCAGTACCAACAATCAGGCGAGGTCCGAAATAATCCAATTGATCCCGAAGGATCTTGGACAATTCCGGGCCAAGCCGGCGCATGTAAAAAGGCTCGACGTAAACTTTAGGCTTGTCGGTCATAGGATTCCTTAAGTAGGAATGGAGTGGTCGGGTGACACTGCTAAGTGAGACCCAATATCACGGCACTACGTGGGAACAACGGAAAGCCTGCCCAGCGCCTGGTGACGCTTCAACCGATCAGTTGTAACGGGAACACCATCTGCAAAGTCGCGAAAGAGGCGAGCAGCTTCTTTGTTGGCCAAGCCTGGCAGTGCGGACGCATTGGTAAGAGCAACCAAGCAAACAAGGCGGATTGCAGCATTAATCCGACTTTGCTCCGTGTCGACCTGGGATGGGTCAACCGGGAAGGGCCGGCGCGCTTGATCTATGGCCACGAGACACTGGTGAGTGGTGATGATGGAACTAAGGTCTATATCGGTCCCCGCGAGAACCTCGGCAAGAAGCGAATTGATTTCATCAGTGCGAGGTAGGACATTTTCAACGTAGCTCATTGGGGGGGTCACCCACTGACAGCGAGCTCCAGATAATAACCCAGGGGGAGCGCATTCCATTCCGGACGTAGGCATCGAAATTCAGCAGGCTCGTGTGACCTCAAGCCTGACCTTTTGTAATCAGGCGTTGAGAGGGATAGAGCAAATAGCCTACAGGGACTTACTTCGGGTGCTACCGGGGTGAGAGGGCTCGTGCCTCAGCCACTGCTGCACGGAACTCATCCTTGCCGTCCAATCCCATAAACTCAAAAAACTCCTCCTTAGGCAGGGCATTCAGCCAGCTACGGTATTCCTCATCCGACATGTCGTCGATCATGTCGGCTAGGCTCAGGAGCTTAGGAAGCAGGCTCTTGTAAGCGTCGTCCTCGCTCAGCTCCTCAGGCGCAGTGGGTGCTGATGTCGTCACCTCGGACTCGCCTTGTGCTGACGTTTTGCGTGATGAATATCCAAGTGCGAACTGGATGATCATCCGCTCAGCTTCCTGGAACTCATCACCCTCGACTGCGAAAGCCATGCAAATGCTGGCCAGCTCATTCATCAAGCTGCTCGGTGGTAGCTTTCCGTGCTTTCTCCAATGGAGGACATCGGCGGACAGCTGGCTTAAGTTTGCTTCCACAAAACCGCGGGCGGCCAGTCGTTGAATCTGTGCAGTCATGGGTACAGGCCTCACTTAGTGATTGGGGTCATTCAATTGGTGCCAGGTTCACCGGGCTCAGCATGTTGTTGTGAGCATTACCAATTGTTGGGATGTATGCGACGGCGTGGCCTTCAGCATTCGTCCAGCGAAAGGCCAAGTAGAAATGGTACTCAAGAGGACTGGCAGCGCCCGGCCAGCCCGCCAAATATCCTTCAGCAGCTACATTGCCAACGTTATGACCGCCCCATGGGCGAATACCGGCGATCTGAATTGTTGTAGCGTTTCGAGCGCCTTCCATCTTCTCCCGGATCTGAGCCTTGTTGTGCGGGTGCATAGGCCTTTGGGGCATGAAACGACGAATCTGGCGGATTTCATTCCTCAGAATTTGCTTCCAGAAATAGGGGCGGTCGACCTCCAGTCGAAAATCAAGGCTGACCAGATCGCCGACCTGGAATTTCGGTGTAGGCATTGTGGCTTCAGCTGAGCTGAATGGCTGAGTTGGGGAGGTGACTCGTGTCATTGGTATGGCCTGGGTGCTTGTAATGTGTCAATCCTAAGGGGCATACGGCTGTGCCAGAACCCTAGGTCATGAGCAGCTGTTTTAATCTTGCTCGAGCAGTGGCGCGAGCAGTGCTCGATACGTTTTGGCCTCCGCCACTGACTCAAGAATGTCGGGCAAGGCTCGATGCTGCTGGCGCTTCGACGGTTCGAAGGAGGGGGATACCGTTTTCAGGAATTCTTTCACTGAGGAGATATCCAGATTCCGGTAGTACAAGAAGTCGTGAAGTTCCGGCATCTGGGCTTCGATGAACATCCGATCGAAGTGGATGCCACTCCCACACAGCGGCTCGACTTTCTTGGAAACACCGTTCTGCCGGTAGAACTGAATCAGTTGGTGTTCCGCGGCCTTGAGGGTGGTGAAGGACTTGACCACCTCATCGAAGAGTCCGTTATTCGTATGCATGCGAGTGACAGCCTCATCACTTAGCTCGAGGACACGAACCATGGGTTGCTGGATCACGATTGAGGTACTGGCCAGCACAGTGAAGTGTTCATCAGTGACCACTGCCCCAATTTCGAGGATACGGTGTTCGTAAACTCTACGGTCGAAGAGCTCAGTAAAGCCTGTGGTTTCCAGGTCTAGCCATGGGAGCCTGCGTTGAGATCGGGTCATTGGGTCATCCTCCATAAGTTGATGTGCCCATTGTCCAGCCGGTTTGGGTGTGCCACCACCCAAACTAGGCTGCCATTCACTCGTTAAAACTGGCCCTCGGGTCAATGCAATGCTCCGGTGGAATTCCAGCTAGAGCGCGAATGGCATCGAACTCCTGAACCGCCGCCCACGCCCCGTTACCCGGATCAATGCGCCCTGATACGTACACTGGAAAGGGGACGCGTTCGACTTCACCGTATGTCCTGGGATTGGCGAGCATTTTGGCCAACTGCGACTCGTGATCCAGATAGGCCTGCTTGTTGAATTGAGCAACCAGTTCCTCTGTAAGGATGTCAGCACCGCACGCGATCAGTCCGACCTGGCCGTTCACCAGACGCTCGAAGGCTGCCTGGTCTTGATGGTAGACATTTGGGTCGTACTGCTCATGTGTGAGGCGGATAGACAGTCGGTGCTTGGCACCGTTGCTCAGCTGTACCTGGTAATGGTGCTCACCGCGATATGCGCTGAGGAAGTTGAAGGCAGGGGATGTGGTGCGCATGGTCTGCTCCGAAGATTGATGTGGGCCAATCTTCGGGTGAAACCAGGCGTGGCAGAACCATTGGGATACTTGTTAACGGTCTGGATGTGGCAGGGGGCTAATTCAATGGTGCGGCTGCCTTATAAAGGACAAATAAGCTCAGTGATATAAGAACAAAACTGAGGAATCGAAAGACCAATACGCCGGTCTCTCTGCGCACATAGGCCCCAAACACTGGGATGTTAGTGAGCAATACTGAGCAGACTAGCATTGCAACGCTCATTATGCAGAACTGCAAAATGCTGACATCGCCGCTAGCGAACAGTACAGGTACCAATGAAACGCTTACGAAAATCAAACACAAGTCAGCGCCAACACTGCATACCCTGTTGAGAACGCTCAAGGTATTTTCAAAGCGCTCATTCGGCACGCCTTCAGTAGGCGCGATAGAGAAGGTCACCAAAGCCAAGATAAAGCTGCTACAAAGCATGAAGATTACAGTGCTAATACCGATTTGCTCGCTAAACACATTGTTCGCGAAGTCTGATAGCCGTGGGCTCTGAGAAATCAGAGTGACTGCCGCTCCGAGTGCGAAATAGAAGAGGATAAACCCCATTCTCTCAAGCAAAAGAGCTTTCGTGAGACTTAGCGCCGACGCAGCAGCGCTGACGGTAAGCAGAGGTATTTCTCGGTAGCAGGTGAGCAAGGCGTGTTTGATTTTCGCGGGGAAGGTACCCATAAATATCCCTATCTGAGTTACAGATTAAATTGGCTATTGAGCCGTTGATTCAGTTGGTGCCACATTCAGTAAAAGCCCGGCCGCTAGGGCGGCCCTATGAATGTCCAGTGCAATATCCAGCTTCGATGCTGCGCTTTCAAGGCTTGTGCTTAACTGGCTGCCAGGCGCGAACACGTCACCTGAATCTGAAAGCTGGAGAGCACTCAATTTCGGGAGGGTCAGTGTAATCGCGGACTCCGACTCAAGTTCCTTTTTGCGTGTATTCGCTGAACAGTGTCATGTCTAGGATCTACTTCCTCAGTTGGAACTCTATTATCGCCGCCATTCGAGCATTGGCGAGCCAGAGTGGGGCTGAAAAAACATGTCTGAGCTGGTTCTGGCACGCGAATTTTGATGTGAGGATGGCTACCTCAACGAATGCTGCCATCTGAAAGCGCCGGTGGTAGCGAATCAACGCAAGGCGCTTGTACCAACTGGAGATTCAAACGTGGTCACTCATTACTCGCAAGACCTTGGCACCTCTTCCTGCGGTCGGACCGGTTCAACCCTGGCCATCACCCAAGAACGTGGGCAAGTCTCCTGCAAGACGTGCCTGCGCTCGCTGGAGAAGGCAGTACCTGCAACTTTGACTGAGAGCGTGTCCGCTCCAGCACAGCAACCTCAACCTCAACCGCAGCGATCAGTGCCACGTGCCTCCCCGAAACTCACCGCTCGTGCATCCTGGGGAAATCGGCTGGCTCAGATGCCGGGTCGCAACCGCATGCCGCGTGGTAGCGCTCAACAGGTGTACATCTGACATCCCAATGCGGCGCTTTGAAAGGTGCCGTCCTTTGACTCACCTCTAATTCCCTTTTGCCCCTTGAGAGCGTCTCTGCCCAGATTGGCGCTCTCAAGCCCACACCTCACAACGATTTGGCTCGCCTCTCATCATCCTACAAAAATGTGCACGACTAGCGCGGTTAATAAGGTCGAGGCGATCCAAGCCAATACACCAAGGATCCATGCGGGCGGGCCTTGCTTGAAAGGGTCCCAACCCCAAGTCCAGAGTGCGACCATTGGAAGCCAATGCAGTCCTGCCTTCGGGACGTCGTGCATGTTCCCGCCGATCACAGCAGTAATTACGGCCAAAGCGAGGAGGGTGGTCACCAACCACCTTGCGCCCCTAATGGTCCGCTCAAGTGGTGGCTCTACCAGTTCAACACCCAGCAGCTTCATACCGGCACTACCATGTAGATGACTGTGGCTTGTGTGGGCCAAGTGTTAGGCTGATTCAGAATTGTGCCTTGCAATCTCATGGAAGGTCTCTATCACGATGTGAGCCCATTTATAGGCTAGACATCGCTCAGCGCCAAACCAAAATGACAGGCTCGAATTTACGCTGATCGCAGAATATGCGGGGGACCTGCGACGGAATGGAAGCCCTCCAGATACTCAGCATGCTGCCGGGTGCCTGCCTTCAGGTTTTTGAGCGCCGATTCCTGAAGGCTGAGGCCGTCTACCCTGGCCCGCTGGCCTTCGCGGTAGGCCAACGATTTTCTATCTTGGGATCTGATCATGATTGACTGCTGTGTTCGGCTCTACTTTCTAGACGAAGAAGTATCGGCAGGATTTATGTCAATTTGAGGGCCGCACTCATGTATACCGCCGATGGGGGTGGCCCGCGTTGATCTCGGCTACTATTTTCGACCTGACGCTATTGAGTGCCAGCCCAAGTATGTTCGAGCCGCGCCAGTTGCGCCGGTCCAGGATGCGTGGATTGGACTCCCAGAGTTTTACGCCATAAACCCCATCGCTCCCGCTTGCCTCAACAAACTCAAGATCACCTGTGTTGATCATTTCGAGTTTGAGATCCTCATGCTGAGTGAACTTGGCATACAGAGCATGAAGAAGGATTGCTTCCCGCCTCTCAACCCAAACAGCCTCGACGAAACCATCGACCTTGCGCCCAATAGCTTTCTGTTCAGCGGGATCATGGGTAGCCATGATTTCCGCAGCGCGGACTTCATCTCCAAAGAGGCGGGCCTTCGCGAACATGAGCATCTGTTCGACGCAATTGAAGATAATCCCCTTGACCGTGAACGGGCGCAGGTACCAGTTGCTGTATATCTCGCTCTTGTGGTGGAAGAGCAGGAACCCATTAGCAACCTTCATGGCCAAACCTCGGACAGCAATAGCTCCACAAACGTTGCCTCACCACTGAAACTACACGAAGCGAACTGACCGAGACTCCACCCAAGCGCCCGCACATCAGCCAAGCAGTCTAGGGTTTCTGTGGGCGTTAGTGTGAATGAGATAGTCACAGTCATCTGCAAGGGCCTTTGGCGAGGGTGTTTGGGCCAACCTAGGTTGGCCCCGTGATCTGCAAGCGTTAAGCCGCAGCGTTCTCAGATTTGTGCCCGAGGCTTGCTTGGAAGGATCGCAATGCAAACAAACGGTCTGCATAGGCGGACAGATCACGGAATGTTTTGAGGCTAAGCCCCGCTTGTTTTGCCGCCCAAAGCCAAGGACCAATTGTGACGTCCATTACGCTGATTTCATTGCTCGCGAAGTAGGCGTACCCCTGAACCATGCTATCCATTTGTTGCAGGTACTTACGCATGCTTGTCTGTGCGGCAGCGTCACCTTCTTTGGCAGCTTCCAACAGGGGGAACAGTTGCTTATGAAAGGAGCGGACCTGCTTGCGGTAGATGGCACGACTAGCGGTGTTGGCAGGGAGCAGTGGGGGCTGGGGGTGTTGCTCGTCGATGTACTCGATGATGATGTCGAGTTCGCCGGTTGTCACGTTCCGATCACTGAGCGCCGGGGACTCAACGACATCGACTGAAAGCGCCAGATCGGCATGCTGGGCCATGTCCAGCTCGATGTATTCCAGACCTTTGACTTCGGCTGCAAAGCGGACGATATGCGATTGTACGCAGCTAGCAGAAGTGAACAGTTTGGTAGTTGAGGAAATGGACATTTGTGTAGCTCCGGATTGCTTGGCTGATGGGTGTATATTAAAAGCTCTTGTTTGTGCCACCAGCTACCGAGCCAGGAATTATTGACTTTCGCATACCCGATCTTGGGGAATGAATGTGGACCAACCCGGCTATCGGCCAGGTCGGTAAGTTGACTTGATTATGACGCTTTAGGCTGCCGTTTTTACGAGCGGCGGGGCCAAGTACACACCTTGGATTGCGCTTTCACGTTCCGATGTGGTCAACGACCACCCAAGGGTTTTTGCAATTGCATCAACTCCCTGTTCTGCCTGTTCGATTGTCGCGTAGTAGGTATGGATTCCAGCTGGGCCACGGGCCGTTTCCGCGATGTGTGCCACACGTTGCTTGCTCTGTGCTTTAGTCACGACCAGCACCAGTGCCGACAATGACGTGTGAGGGTAATCCCCGCTGATTTCGCTAGCCACAGAGAAGGCGTCACGATCATTCAGATTTGATCCCATTCTGGCTGCGCGTGCCATTGCGCATTGCTCTTCGGAGATGAAGTCCAGAGGCGTTGCCGATTCAATTCCTGCCTCGGGGCTCGGATACACAGGCACACCGGAGTGCCAGCCATGGAAGCGGAGCTGCATCATGAAAACACCCCACTCTCGAACCGTCAGCTGTTTAGGCATCTTGGAATGCTCAGGCTTGAAGCGTTCGTAAAAAGCGTTGTCCAGGATTTGAAGCATCATTCGAACTGCACGGTTGCACACCTGGTGATCACAAGAGTCACTAGCGTTGCCTACGGGCGTATCCGCGAATGCCTTCTCCTTGGCTGCAACAGGTAGGAGAAGGCGCAGCAGTTCAAAGGAGTATTCCAGGTACAGTTGATTGCGTGCCGGACTGAAAGGTTTGCTCGCGATCTCCCCGGCGATGTGAGGCGCCCGGATGTCTGAAAGCAGCTTCACCAGCGACTCAACTGTAAATTTTGGGGTCTGGGAGATCATGAGGTTTGTCCTTGCTTATTTAAGATGAGGCCAGTTTCAGCCTGTTTTGGCTGTGCCAGAAGCAACGGCGACACTCATTTTTGACCCTCAAATAAAGTGCCGGCAGCGCCTTGATCTCCCAAGGCGGGGACTCAATTATGGCGCTGCTGACCCATGAATCCGCAGTACGGCAGTTCGCTCGATATGATCAGGAATTACTCAGGACAACGATGAAGTGATTCCCGCTGAAAGGACCTTCCCCGATTGCAACCCTGAGCATATCTACCACGTGCCCCCACCCGGGCATGTCACTATCGGAGCCCTCACCGGTCATCGATGGGTCGACGAAGATTGCTACGTCAGCAATGTCGCCTTCGCTGACCGGGCCTTGCCGGGAATGCCAAGTCATCGCCTGAGAGTTATTGAGCCAGCTGATGAATTCCGGCTGTGCGAACAACTCTGGTACGGACAGCTTGATGCCCGTGATAGTGCTGGGAACAGCGGATGCAATTGCGTGGCGGATTTGAGCGGACATGGACGAACCTCTTATTAAGTCGGATTGGGTGGTAGCTATGGCTTGCATGGGAAGCCAGCAGTTACTGATGGGTGATCACCAGCTGTAAGTTGGAAGTTCGTCGACCGCATCAACAGCCTGGTCAAGCTGCACCCATGTCCCGCTCCAGGTTTGGCCGCTAGCTGAGCAGGGGAGATCTTTCGTTTTCAGCCATGCAGCGATGTCCTGGAGGCACTTAGGGATTTCCTCCCCCTCGGCAACCTTGTTCTCGATGCTTTTCAGGGAGATGAAGAAGCCGTACGGCCACGCTGCGCAGGGAACCCAGACGTTCTCATTGCCCAAGGCTGTGAGCGTCGCTGCAACCTCTTGAGTCAGGTGGCTGGTGCTGATTACAGGAAGGGAGATCAACTCCATGGGGCATACCTCATCGCTTGATTGATGAGCCATATTCAGGACGAAATCGGTGTGCCAGAACCCCATAATCGCTAGATTAACCGCGCATATTCATTCCCTCGGGCAGGGCTTGTAATGGTTTCCCTGCCGTGTGCCTATCGACCAAGCCCTCGTGTAAGGTCGGGGCTGGAATCGGGTGTCATAAGCCAAAAGGTAGGCCTACTTTTTGGCGAGGGGAGGGCACCTTGTTATATTGCCGCGAGACCGAGAGGCCGGGACCTGCCCCGCAGGATCATTTACCTATTGAGTATGCAAATGCCAATCTCACTTTTTGACAGCGCGCCGCCGCCCCGGGATGTTACCCATCAGGTCCTGCAAATGGTCGTGTCCAATCTGACGGAACTGAGCATGCTGGCGGTGCCGCCTAGCAACCACCTCTATGAGATCTACAAGTGGGCTGTCCCTGCTGAGGTGAATCTCTACATTGATCGAATTGGGCAGGTGCCGATCGCTCCTGTTGAGTTGCTTGTGGCATTCGATGAAGAAACCCCGGGGCATGTCCTGGGGTTTCTGATGTACTTGCCTGTACCGACACATTCCGATGCTTGTGGTGTTACCTACATGGCTGTGCAAAAGACGCACCGAGGGCGCGGGATCGGTTCGGCAATGATGAAGAAGGCAATCGAACGGTACCCGCACGTCGAGCTGACCTGCCCGGTAGCAAAGGTTGGCTTCTACGAGCGACTAGGGTTCCAAGTGCTTGATACCCACAACACCCAGGTGGTCATGAACACGAGGAGCGCCAGCACTGAGGGTCAGATGGCGATTGTGGATGTGGAACCGATTTACCGCTCCAGCCAGGCCCTTGAAATCAGAGACAGGCTTTTAGCGCGCTGGGGCCGGAAGGAGATGGTGAATGCTGAATCTCAATTGAACCGGCACGTAGCCCAGCTTCAACGGCAGGCCGTCGCGTTTGTCGGGGGCAGGCTGGGTAGTGGAGTGAAGGCCTAGCCTCAACGCTCTATCGGGCCGCCAAAACGAGACCCAGCGAATCGATTCGCTGATGTGCCTCTTCCACGGAATCGCAACAATCAATCCAGAAGTCAGGATCTGCTAGGACTGATATGGCGATCGGTGGAACATCCGGGGACGCTTCAGTCTGAGGGCCTACAATGACTTGGGCGCCGCTGCGTAAATAGTTGGCCATGTCTGTGCGGGTTTCTGGAAACACCTTCAGGACGTGTGCATGCTGTGCTGGGGATAGCCCTGTAAGATCAGGCGGGGACGATAGAAGCTGTTTCATTCTATTGGGTTCTCATTGGCAGGGTTGACCGTCTTGCAACCGGGTGAATGGTAACCAGATTACCGGAACTCAGCGCACTGGCGGTCGGCTTCAGTTTGAGCAAGGCCTTCAGCTGCTTTGCCGGCCTCAACAAGGTCCGTGTACATTTCCTCAGTGTATCCCGATTGCGCCATCTCACCGTTGGACCAGCCGGCATTGAAGCCTGCGTCGCACTTGGAAACAAGAACAATCCCCCATACCTGTTCGCTATCGTCCTTCTCGTCGGACGCATAGTGCGGACCTGATGAAACCAGCCCCTCGATCTCGTTGGACCAATAGAACTCTACCTGAGGCATGTCACGGCCGAGCAGGGTGAAGGGGATGAGCGGTGCGCTAGACATTTTGATTCTCCGCAGATGCTTGGATGGAGTAAGCATGAGAGCTGTTGCTGCGTGACACCATCACTCGCATAACTCTGGGCGCAGTCGTAGATCCACTAACTCTCCGAGGGTCAGCTCCCCGGCTAGGTACCGATTCAGTTCAGGCAATGGTTCGGACCCGACGCCAACACCGCTGAGTTCTTCTCGAAGCCTCAATTGGCGAAAAGCCAGTGCCCGGGATCGCTGCTCAGGGTTGAGGAGGGCGGTTCTAAGAGTGCGCTCAACTGTGTCGCGGTCAGTAATTGCCATTAGTGAGCCTCAATGGGTGTGGACTTGGCCAGGCTTTCATCATCTGCATGGTCGACAGTGAGGCTAACCCATGCACCCTGCATTCGATACCCAACAAGAGGTTCAACAGCGTCTACTCGTAGCTGGCGGAAAATCATCGACGGGCTGTTGGCACGGTTTTAAGTGACCGAAGATTACTGCGTTGAGAAGATGCCCATCCTGGGCAGCGAATGTTGATAGAGGATCGTATGGCCGATACACGCAAGATGACTAAGGCTCAGAAATTCGTAGCTGACATGATCAAGCACCGTGGCTTGGAGTTTGTTCAACTGGACATGCAGGTCGAGGTAGATGGTGACATCGGAACAATCATCGGAATGAACGACAGCGCGAACCTCAACGTACGATTCTCAAATCAGCTAAAGTACGGGAAGCAAGTCCACAACTGCCATCCATGCTGGAAAGTGAAATACTATAGTGCTGAGGGGAAGTGCATCGCTCATTTTGATGGTGATAAGTGTGTATTCCGCCCCGCTCAGACTGTTGAATGAATTTTTACATACAGCGGCCAATTACACGCACTACTTAATCAAAGGCAAAAGAATGCAGTCATCAGGCGAATCAGTATCAAAAATTACTATGTTCACAAAGGGCGCAGATGGGGTTTGGCTACCTGTAATCATGGACCCGATGGGTGATGCTGATAGGGAAAAGGAAATCGAGCAGTATCTCGAAATTCAACGAGTTGAACGCCAAACCCTGGAGAGCCAGGGCGAAAAGGTTCTAAGCTACAAATCATGATCCGCCCTGTTCAAACCTGGAGAACAGTAAGATTTGACCAGCTTTGGGCGCTCAGTCATCACCAATCAAGGTCGCTACTAGGATTGGTTGGTTGCTTCGGGCGGTGAACATCATCGTGACCGAAACCTTGCTATACAACCCTCCAAAATACTCATCAGCATTCACACCGGCGAGCCGCTGTTTCAAGGGTGTGGTGCTGGTAATATGTTTGGATAGAAGGTTTTCGAATGCATCGTGATCCGAGTCAATCCAAGCTTGCAGGTCGGTTCTCAACTGGGCAATTGGCTTGAGCTTCTTACCCTTGGCCTTAACCCTTGGCAGATGCGTTCCAAGCACTTCTGTTTTCTTGATGGAATAGCTTAGAGCCACTGAGAGCAGCTTTACTCCGTTGGGTGCTGAGAGCTTCACAACCATCGTCGTGTCCGAGGACATTGCTCTGAGGTCTTCTGGCTTCACAGAAAGCTCAATCTGAACGGTCTTGAATGGCGCAGGCAGGATTCCGCGAATCTTCATGCTCTGAGCTATCTTAGTTATCTGCCTCCCAGCCAGGCGAGCCCAGCCGACATGCTTCTGATTGAGGACGCAAAGGCATCGAGAGCCCTTATCCAGCGGAGGCAGGATCTTGTTTCGCTTCTTCCAGCTAAGCAGGTCGACCCCGGGCTCAAACCGTAAGCATGGTGATGCTTTGGTAGGGGTTACAGTGCCTAGATGGTTAATGCCAGACGGATGTGCGGACTTCACTGTCTCTTGGAGTTCAGCAAGGGCTGCCGTTTTCCTCGATCGCCTCTCACCCTCCAGGCGAAGCTCCTGAGCATTTAACCGTTCCGCATTTGCTCGTTTTGCATCAACTTCAATGGTGCGAAGTGACTCGTTGAACTGTTCGTATGCCTCCTTGCCGCGCTCTACATCCTCAGCCATCTGGTGGAACCAATCCCAGTCGACCTGAACTAGATCTGGATCAGTAGTCCATTCCCGCACCAAATTTCGTACTGACTCACATGTTTTGTCTCGAGCTGAACCGTCGAAACAGACACTCAGCTCCTTGTTCCGCCTCCCTCCCTGAGTCAGGTTTTGGCTCCCAAGGGTGACAAACTTATCCTCATCCATGATCACTTTTGCATGCAGCTTTGGCACTACGAAGACTTTACACTCCTTTTTGAGTAGCTGTTTGAATGCATTCAGCTTTGACGCACCACTGAGAAAATCGCGGAGATCGAAGCGTGTATAGAACGTAGCTTTCTTGTTCGCGAGCAGCGTTAGAGTAGGGTTCTTCGTGATGTAGGGGGAGAGCACGGTAAGTTGAGACTGAGCACTGGTGATCTGTTGAATCCACCGCGGGGCCATCTTCGTTCGAATGCGGATCATCGGTCCTACCCTGGAAAGCCGGAAATGTACGTTACGCCCAGTATATCGGCAGCTTAACTCTGTGGTCGCGTGCACATGCACCCCTTAAAATGCTCACCAGACTCCGTGAATGGAAACGAATCAATGGATGTTCACCACTTAGCACCACCAGAGCTGGCCAGCTTGGCAGCGAGCTCGAGGGAGATCTTTGAAGGCATTCTGGCTCAATCACTGGGCCACCAGCGCACGCTTGGTACCTGTCTGTATGCGGCGGTGATGTGCGCGGCGGTAATCAACCGCTTTACGAGTTTCCAGGCCTCTGTGCGTGGGGGGGATGGTGATTCGGATGGCGGGCTCTACATCGACTGGGTTGGTCATGGTCACTATTGGGTGGAGGCGACAGCCGGCGATCAAGCCTTTGTTGTCGATGTCACTGCGGACCAGTTCGGGCTCCCCAAGGTAGTAGTGGCGCCCCTTGAAGATCTGCCAGCCAGGTACATACCTGGTGATCAGAAAGCAGTTGATGAACATGCTGCTGATCTGATGCTTGAAATCCAGTCGGAACAAGCCGGGTAATGCGATCGGTTTGTTTTGGTTACATGCTGTTGGCACGAGCATTCGTGCAGTTATCCTTACTCTCACAGCCCCGAACGGGGTACTGATCACCTTCGGGAGCGTCATCGTGAAGAAAACTGATATTGGAGTCGGCCGGTTCTATACCGACGGCAAAGCGGGTCTGCGTGAAGTCCTTGCCGAGGGGCCGCAATTCAAGCTGTACGAAGCGGTCGCAGATGAAGACTGCCTCCGTTATAAGCCCCATGTGAGTTCGGGCGGCATTCCTGCTGGGACCGAAAGCAACACCACTCGAGTTTCATTTGCCGCCTGGGCCAAGTCCGAAGTCCTCCCGGATGATGTAGGCCAGTGGCTTATCAATCACCAGTCGATTTCCATCGCTAAGAAGCTATCACCGGGGCAGCGAGCCTTCCTCGCGACGTTTGATCGTGATCTAAACCTGACAAGCAGTATTAGTTGCCAGCGTGGTGAATTCCGCTCTGCCAAGTCTTGCCGGGAGAAAGGGTTGATCGCTGAAATGCCTGAGTCATTGGCTAAGGATATGGATCATTTCGATCTCATCTTCACCGCCCTCGGCCTGGCCGTTCTAAAGCGGGTCCTTGAGGACCCCGCGTACGCCTGAGATGATCTGCATAGGAGCCGGACAATGGATTCCAAACGAAAGGGAAAGCAAACGCTGATCAGGTTTTGTGTCCTCGCTATATCAATTGTTGTAGCGCCGGCCGCCACTGCAGGTGACCCTGTTCAGTGTAAAAAGGTGGGAGGCAGCATTGTCGTAACGGCAACATCTGATGGGAGTGTGTACGCTATCAATGGCAGCGCGCGGACTATGGCGGCCGCCCAGGGCTGGAAGGATGGGAAAGAGCGTTACGAGCCGTCTGAACTGCTTTCGCTGCTTCAGCAGGGGGTTAAGAGCTGCTCAAGCACAGGCTCCACCTCTACCGCTGTTCCGGAATTATCGATTCACTCTGCTAAAGTCGATTCATCTCCTGCTCCCGTCGAAGCCTCAGGTCCCAAAACTTCCAGCTCGTTTAGCCGAGAAGGGTTTTCCAAGGCAGCAAGCAACGGCGACATACCAACGCTCAAAGAGTATGTCGACGGCGGCTATGCTGTTGATACTCCTGGGCCAGACATGCCTTGGCTCAATCAGAAGGGGAATCCTGTGATCGCCGCCGCTGCGGCAGCCAAGAAGTGCGCTGCCGTCGATTATCTTCTCTCAGCAGGAGCGAAACCTGACTTCAAGGGCATTAAGTACGGTTGGACCCCAATCGCGCATGCAGCCCAGGCCGGTGCTACCGACTGCGTCCGTTCTTTGCTTGCTGCTGGCGCGCGGCCAGATGTGGCATTAGAGCGGGGAGGAGATACGCCACTCATCATGGCGGCTTACCAGGGTCACTTCGACGTAGTGAAACTACTCGTAGAGCACGGTGCTAGCCTCAGCACCAAGAATAATGACGGCGACACCGCATATCGCGCAGCCGTCGTGGGTGGGAGCAATTCAATTGCTCAGTATCTGAAATCCAAGGGTGGGAAGTGAAAAGATGACGACCGCGAGCAAGCATGAACTGGAGCCATACTGGGGGATCGTAGGTGCTGGCTTGGCCAGCCGGCGAGCAATGCCGGGAGCGATGAACATCAGCCCTGAGCACAAGGCCCCGCAATATGTTGTAACGCTATGCGAGGCTCTTCTCGCGCAGTTTCACTCTGCGGGTGCAAATGACGTAACACTGAAGGATTTGACCCGCTTGGAGCGTACTTGCACCGGCGTTGATTACCAGCACAAGCTCGCCCTGCGGTGCTTGCAGCTTGAGCGCCCGGTTGCGGCTTAGCTCGGCTGGGAGCTTTCGTAGTTTTCAATCCAGTCTTCCAGACCCTTGGCCAGGGTCTGAAGACGTTGGGCTGGCTGGATTTCAGTGAACACTGGTCGAGCTAGCCAAGCCTCGAGCTCCACGATGATCTCGTCTATCTGTTCTTCCCCGCCCCAGTCGCAGTCCTGGTATTTCTGCTTTGTGAAGCAGAACCATTGCACATCGTCATCAGACTGCAATGGGGAGTAGTGCTCGAGCATTACGGTTTCGATCTTGCCTGCCAGCGTGACAACGCCAACTTTCATGGTTTCGCTGACTGATGCCAGGGTGCCTAGCGGCATACTGAGCAATCGGTCGCCAATCAGAAAAGCCAGCTCCTGCATGCGGTTCAGGTGGGCGTCGTACACAGGAAACAGTTGCGGCGGCTGACCTGGGCGATAGATGCCAGTCGTTGTCAGGGCTTTGTTCATTTGCATGGTGGCTTCATCAATGGCTTAGAGATGAGCCATCGTAGATCTCGTTATGGCGTGCCAGAAGCCAAGCGCCGGCTTCTGGTTTGCTGAGGATCACTCGACGGTTGCCTCCCTGAGCTTATCGAGGACGTCTGGATAATTTGAGTGCAGCTCTGGCCAGCCAGTGCCGGGGTTGAGTGCCTCTGCTGGGAGCTTACCCGTGCTAACGAGGTATCGAATGCGAGGGTGGGCATGCCCTACCTTGGCCAACCAACCGGCACAGGCGAATTCCTCTCCCACACGGCTTTGGTGACATGCGAATATCGGGTCGAGATAGCTTGGACCCATCCCATTGATGTCCGGGCTGCAGTTTCTCAGCCGCTCAGCCTTCTCCAGATCAAAATTGGGAATGTCTGAGGCTTCTTGATTCACTCGCCAAGGACAAGAGCCGCAGGGTTTATTGAGAGGGTTCAGCGCGCAAGAGCTGGACATGGGTGTTCACCTTGATCTGGGCGGTACAGAGAGCATTATTATGCCTGAGCTGTGAATCGGCACCCTAGCTCAGGGGTTAAACACGGCGGCGGCCGGTTGAGCTGCTCCATCTGGTTTGCCCGCGATGGAGTAGCTTTGGCTTTGGGAGTTAGTTGGTGGCGACTGCTGGCAGCGAATCCCCGGTCGCAGTGCGATGGGCATTGCGTAAGTTGGCCAGCGCAGTGAACAGAGCTTGCAGGTCGCCGCCGAGTTTCAGCTGCAATGTTACTTCGCCGGGTGTGTCGCCCATCATCGGCAGCTCTTTCTCAAGTGCATCTGCGAGAGTGAGCAGCACAGGGACAGACGCATCGAGATCTTTGCGGCTGAAAAGGGGCGAGGGCGCCGAAGTGTTCTTGGGTGTGATCTTCTTGTGGCCGTTTTCGCGTGCTTTGGCCAGTTGATTTTGCATGTGAACTACGGTGTCCGCCCCTTTCATCTGGCACTTGAGATCTTCGTTGATCGCGCGCTTAACCGATACCTGTCCGGCCACAACCATTTGTTTTACTTCAGCCGGTACACGGTCGAAGTCCAGCATGGTGCGCACATGGCTCTCCTTGACGTGGAGACGGGTGGCAATCTCAGGGACGGTCATCTTGAGCTCAATCAGTTCGCGATACGAGTTGCCCAACTCCACAGGCTTCATGGCCACCTGACGGTTAGAGTTCAGCTGGCGGATGATGATCGACGCAGGGTCCGCATCGGTTTCCATAACCCACACCTGCTTGATGGTGCAGCCCTCGGAGATGGCAAGCATCAGGCCAGCGTATCGAGTGATGCCGGTCACCACTCGAAGCTTGCCGCTTTCTGGTACCACAGTCATAGGATCGACGTGGTCGCCAGCCTTGTAAGCATTGGCGAAGCTACGGATCTGGTCCGGATCCAAGGATTCACGACGGGAGTCGGACATGTAGCAAACCAAGAGAGCGACGGGTAGTGCAAACGCGTTGTTGCGTTTCGGGGCGAAATCGAGCCCGAGTTGTTGGTTCTTGATCAGGGTCTGGGTTACGTCGTGAAACTTGCGAAGTGAGTTGCACGCGGCAAGAGAGTCTATTGCTTGAGCGGTGATCAGGCCTGCTGCGATATTGGAAGTAGTCATGAATGTTGCTCCTTTAAGTAGATGAGCTCAGTTTCATGTTGATTTCTGTGTGCCAGAACCACCCTCCTTAAAAATCATTTCTTGTTTCTAAGCTCCTAGGAAGGAAAGGAATAAGAGCTCAATTAGGGAGGATCGGGGACTATTTCCAAGGCTTAAAATTTGTTTAGGGGTCGTGGTCTCGCCTGTCTACCTACCTGAACCGCCTAGCTATGCCATTGGGGTAGCCAATTCCAGAGTTGAATGTAGGGCTGCGCGGGTTAGGATGTGTGTACACCAACTCGTATCAAGTCCGTTCACATGACCGACCATCCTGTATTGAACCTCACCGCCATGGCCAAAAGCCTTGAGGTTGCAGCGCTACAAGATTCACGCTCACTCTCAGCAGACTGGGTTACACGGGCTATTGAAAGACTGGCTAAGGAAGCGGGTCTCCTTGAGAGGCTAGTGACTGATGCCGCAGGGGACGTGTCCGGACCATTGACCCTGATATTCGCGATTCAACTCAAGCTTGCACCTCTGATCGGAGCAAAGATCGGGGTGGCCTGCACGAAGGGACATCTGGGAAGGTGGGAGTTCGTGGATATGCCCAACTTAAACGAGCAGTTTTTGACCGTGCGCGAGATCGCCGTAGGGGCGATCGGAACCCTTGATCGGGACTCAATGGAGCGTTTCGGGTACCGAGTGACTGACGTATTCAAGCAGGTTGTCGCCACCGGCGAAGACCAGCACCAAGCAAATGCCCGGGTTTATGCTGAGAAGGTAGGCTTGCATCAAGCTGGTGAGGCCCCTGACCGAGAACAACCTGCAGCTCCGGGCGCCCCGACAGCTATCGACCTGACGGAGGCCTGCGCAGTCCTTCAAGCCGATTTTGCTCGTGACGGGCTCGATGTCCATAGCCAAGATCTCATGAAGATCTTCTTGGATGAAGTGCGGGCCCTTAACTTGGGCAGTCAGGTTGCAACCCTTCCAGATGGCCACGTCTACTGCGACCTGTCACTGCTGTATCTCGCGCATGCCAAATGGGTAGGAATAATTGCACAGACTTTGGAACTGGCATTGTCCGAGGACCTTGAGTCAATCACGGTCGCACCAGCTGCGACGCAGACCCTAAAAAGCCTCAAGGGCCTTGGGTATTTGCGAATCCGGGTGATGGAGGCTGAGACCTCAAATAAACGAGGCTTTGGCGTACTGGAGCCTATATTTGAGTCAGCTCGAACAGGTGAGTCGATGGAGCAGGCGAGGGTCAGGCTGCACCACCAGAGCCTGGGTCTTCGTCCGGTGAAGTAGCACCGCTCAGACCCAGGGCAAAAAAAGTGAAGTTTTTGTTAGGCCAGTTTGAGGTGCATGAATCAGGTTTGAAACATAAGCTCGGCGTTCAATTTCCCTTTGCGTGCCGGCTAATGACTACCGCAGCGGTCGGGCTCCTCGCCCAAACTACCAAATCGCGACGCACATGCCTGTGGCTTGTGCTCGCAACGCTGGGCACAACTGTTGCCAGCTCACTGATCAGCGATTTCGAAGACAGCATCATGCTCGGGATAGCTGCAACCGTCCTGCTGTTGGTCGTGAACTGTCTACCCTGGAGCTTCAAAATCCACGGAGACACACCCGTTGAACTTCTGTACCTGTCCGACTATTTCAAGCCCGTGTTGATAGCACTTACCGTAGTGGTAGCTCTTGCATCTATGGGGGGAGGTAGTGACACCTGGAGCGCCATCTCATCGCTTCTGATGGTGAGCACCGCACTGTTACCTTTGCGCAAAAAGCTTCTACGAGCCTGAACGCTAACCCTGGGCCGGCATTCAGCTGAGTTTTGAGCGCCAGGCCGGCCCCGCTTCGGCAAGTTTGGCCGCCTCATCAAGGCTCCCGCTGCAACCCCACCAGGTAGATCTGTCCCACGCTCCGCCATCAAGGCATCTGACGTCATAACGAACACCATCCGGGAATTCAGCAAACCAGCGAAGTTTTTCCGCCTGGATCTTGGCCTCAAGCTCATCATCGGAAATAACGTAGTCGTTTGCCTGCTCGCGATGCTGGGCCTGAATGGATTTGATGATCTCAACGCAGCATTCCCAGTCACGGGAGATGATGAAGGGCAGGTCCCACCAATGCTCCGTCTCAAGCGACTCGCGGTCCTCATTTGGAGTTTGGTCAAAGCACCGACGCAATGTGGGATTTAGGGGAAACCGCCCTGCGACCAGTTCTTGTTTTTCGGGCCAATGTACTGGCTGGTATGTGTCGACCTCGACAAATTCATCTAGGAAGAGGATTTTCCGGGTACGTTCGGCCGGCTTGGTCATTGTAGGGCCTCTGATTGGGGATGCGTTGAGGATAGCTATCCTAATGATAACCCCGCGGTGTGCCACCAGAACGAGCTCACCGCCTGGCAGTTTCTTGGCGAATGGTTAGCTCGGTCTGAATTTCGACCCCACACTATGGGGTGCACCGTCACAAATCCGTCGGTAGGATCTCGTTAGTTGCCTTACTTCGGCTTGGCTTCTGCTTTGAGCTTATCGCCTGGATACAAGCGCATGAACTCCATGGACTGCTCTGGGGTGGCGCGTAGCCAGTCGTTGATCAGCCCGTTAGGAAGGATGACAACACTTCGTTTCTCATCGTCGGGTTTGTGGTACTGGTTCATGAAGTGATTTTGTGCGTTCACCGTCAGCATTGTGAAGCTGAGTAGCCGGCCTTCAGGGCTGTGCCATTCATCCCATAAGCCTGCGATCGCCATGACCCCTTCATCAGAGCGGGTAATTCGGGTGGGCACTGCTTTGCCGCTTCTCCAATCGGGTTCGTAGATCCCCGAGGCAAGGATCACGCAGTGTTGCCCTTTCTTCCAGGCATCACGGAAGGAAGGTTTGCTGCTGACCGTTTCAGATCTGGCGTTGTAAGTTCGTCGTCCAAGATTCCGGTCTTTAGACCAAAAGGGGAGGAGACCAAACTGGCCAACTTGGGCTTCGAGTTCTGACTGATCATCATCGGTTGCTTCGCTGCCACGAAGTCGGATGAAGGGACCAAGGTAAGTAGGCCATAGGTCATGTTGGTATGGTTCTGTAGGGGCGACCCCGAAGCCTGCAAGAAGGCGGTCTTCAGTTGGGGCTTCGTAGTGTGAGCACATAGTCAGTCTCCAAAGAGTTGCGTCACAGGATAGACCGCAAGCGACATGTTGTGTCGCGGGGCGAGGGTAGGGCCACACAGGGATCGGCCAACTGAATACCGGAAATGGGATGTGAATTTCTCAGCCGGATACATAGTGCATCTGATTGCCGCCTGTCCAAAAGGTGTGACCCACCCTCTCTGGATAGGGTCAGCAGATGTAGATCCGATTTTTGTAAGGAGTACAGATGACCGCGCCAATGACCATCCTGGCCGCCGCGTTGGACAAGGTTCAACACGATCCAGCTGCATGTTCGCTGCCGGCACGCGCACAGGCAGAACGCGCGGCGATTCTGGTTATAGCCCAGACCATTGAGGTAGAGGGGGAGCCAGCACATCACCCTTCAAGTGGCTTGCTTCCCTACGTAGGGGAAGTTACAAGGGCCAAAGAAGGTTTGCGGGTGGCGCTAGAGGAGCTGGCCAGCGAGGCGCCGCCTGCAAGGCGTGCAGTGCTCTTGGCCAATTTCGAGCGGGCCCAGGACGTGTATTACCAGGCCACCGCCAGCGTTGCCGAGATCATCGGCCGAATCGTCAATGCTCCACCTGCGAGAGGGGGAGAGAGTGTTGACTCTGATTGGTCTGCCGGATATGTTTAAATCCTGGCTGCGAGAGACAGCCTTTATGGGCCCTGCCCCGCGACCCTAAGGGTGGCACCGCCGGAACTAGCCAAGAAGCCTCTGCTTCTCTCCCAAGAGCCCGCATTCGATGCGGGCTTTTTGGTTCTTGGCTTCCGAAGTCAAGCCTTCCGGACGTCGAGCTCCCCCGGCATTTCCGCTCCGAGATCAATTCCAAGCAACCGAGCGCCGCGAAGAATCGCTTGCTCGGCATGGCAAGCATCAGACATATGGACTGGCCGCTCATCACCTTCAAGAGGAAGGCCAGCCGCGTTCCGAAGCATTTTGATTGCGAATCGAAATGCCGCTGCACTTGGCTCTAGGTTTTCGAGTGGAACAGTCAGTTGCTTTGTTGGTGCATGGTATTTCATCAGTGCTTGTCCTGGGCCTAATCGACTTTTCAACAACCGCGGTTTTTATCCTTTGGAGGCCCAGGTCTGAGCTGAGGTAAAACAGGCCTGCTGCGCTCTATGCGCCCCGGCTGTCCAGCCGCTCACTCGTCATCAACTACTTCAAGCTTTCCGAAAAGCGCGATTTCGCCCAGATGGGTCTGGTCGGGCAGCATATGCTCGAGCTCGCGAAGGATTTTTTGAGCCAGACCTAGGGCTTCGTCTTTCGGGATAATCAACCGAACAAGGTCGGGATAATGGGACTTCCCGTCCAATACTTCCTGGCCTTTATTGATGGTGAATTCTTGATCGTTGCAGCGCATAGTGCCGATTCCTTTTAATGTCTGTTGAACATGTCTGCTTGAGTATTGGCCGTATCTGCCTTTGGGGCGTTCAGCGGGTGGCCCAGCTGACGGCGAATCTCACCAAGCCAGGCCTTGTAAGGTGTGTTTGCTCGTTCCCCCCAGGGGTAGGCTTCTATTAACGCCTTACGTAGCGCTTTCATATCACTGCGGCCAACGTTGCGAATCACTTGCGCTACCACTGGCGCAGCTGCATCTGCCCATGACATTGTCTTTAGCTCCTGCTTATCAACTTCAACGGCGATACCAGTTTAGCTTGAAGCATCTGGCATCCGCGGGTATCTCGGCCGGCACCCAGCGCAGGCAGTCCAAGTACAAACGTTCAGGTTTGCTTGGGCTCGGTCGAGTTGCTTGGACTAGATAGGCTGAACCACCAGAAGTGACGATATAGTCGCCGGCGCTCAAGTCTTCAGCTCCGTCGATGTACAATTTACAAGGGGTGTAGGGCTGACGGCGGCTAGCCATAGACGGATTCCCTCTTAATTCAGTGCTTCTGGGAATTGGGCGTGATTGTACGTTTGATGGTGACAACCCCCAGATCAGCCTCAAATTCCAGATCATTCTTCGCCTCGTGGGCAAGGCAGATCAAAGCCCGGGCCATGCAGCTTGCAGCGCCTTCGGCCCCGAGAAGTTGTACTGCTGCCGCGATTTGCTCTGCGAACTGGCGATTTTCCATCGTGGGCTATTCCTTGCTATTGCGGACAGTGCCCGCTCGGTCATGTTCATAGTCGAGCACTGCAATGAGTGCCACAAGCCATAACAACCTTGCAAAATCCTTAACCTGCCGGGCATCCATTTTGGCGCTCTTGCTTTGGCTAGATCATTTGATGGACCGGGTAAGATGTAGGCACTTATTTTCGCGAAAGGATGCTTAGCGTGAACAACGCCATTTCCCCAGGTTACCCAGCAATCGATCAAGCCCGCTACTCATGGTGGCGGCGTTGCTTGATGGGCGTCACAGCTCTCTTTCTTGCGCTAGCAATACCGACCTGGATATTCACTGTCGTTGGGAAAGAAGAATGGAATTCCCTGTGGCTTATGCTCGCACACGGTGCAACAGCCGTAGCACTTCTGTTCCTTGCCGCAGTACAACTCAGAGGCTCTGGCGGACTCAGGGCGCTTTTAGGCCGCGACCTTGGGCGCACCTACAAGATCTGTCTACCAATCGTAATCGTCATCTATGTGGTCTGCACCAGCCTAGACGTGGGGCTGGGGTTCGGCCGCGAGACTTTTATGGTTTCCTTCTTGGGCGGCCTAACTGCCCTGGAAAAGGTGGTATGTCTGGTTATGCTGCTGACACTTCCCCCGATCAGTGAAGAGCTTCTGTACCGCCACTTTTTGATGAGATTGTTCCCTTTGAACAGCCGGCTCTGGCAGTGGGTTGCGATCTTGTGCACCAGCTCGTTATTCATGCTGATGCATAGCCAATATACGCATTGGCCCTCATTTGCCCTGATCGGGTCTTTGGCTGTGCTTTTTGCCTACGCACGCATGCGCACCGGTGGCATCTTGGTGCCTATTCTCCTGCATAGTTTTGCAGAGGTCTGCGGCATGCTGAGCGATACAGTTTTGAGCCAGTTGGTATAGGAAGCTATTGAGACATATGCAGATGCGGTGCTGTGCATCAAGGCCATCAAGGCGCCAGGGATCTAGGTCGCGCTCTGTCCTAATATGGAACTGCCCTTTGGTGCGGCGTTGACAGGGCACTTTGCCGACCTGGATGCTCACATGTTCAGATTTGATATAGGGGTTCTAAAGCCCGATCTGAGCATTTTCGAGTGGGCTGCGGGATATGAGCGTTGATGCGGAAGCTACCTTGAGGATGGGTGATTCCCAGCAGTGCGATAAATACGGCGTCCGAGACGCTTGGCATCAAAGTGTATTTTCTTTAGCGGGCCGGCGGAGAGCTTCCTGACCTGCAGGAGTTTTGCAACATCGTCATTTGAACTGTCGATCTGTGATTACTTGTCCAGCATACGTTCCTGCTCCGCCACTAAAATGGCCCGACCGTAGAGATTCGTGGAGATGTGCGAAAGCACCAAGCTTCCGAGCCCGCAACCGATAAGATTCTTGAATGGAGGCCAGGCATCGGTGCCATACAAGCGAGACAAGACTGAGGTTATTTCCAGCGCATTCAGCCCCCACGTGAAGAAACTAACCAGAGCCCCGAGGGACATGACGAATGACATGAACCAAAAAAATCGGGCGGCTAATTTACCGACTGCGCTCGCGACCATAGCTATCTCCTGATGGTTTAGTGATTTGGACGCATTGTGCCCTTGCCTTTGAGCATGTGAAAGCCAAAGGGTATCCAGCAAATTCCCGATGTCTGGCCGCTGGAATGAATCATTAGCCAGTTAGAGCAAATACACGGTAAAGCATGGCCCTTTTTGGATTTGGCAAACTGGACGGTCGCGTTAATCTGTCGATTGACTATGAAATCCGTGGGGCAGGGCTTTGAGGTTTTGGACTACAGCAGAAGAGAAGGTAATCAAGGAACTCTACGGGGACACTCCAATGGCTGAGTTGACGTCCATCCTAAACCGAAAAGTAGGGTCGATTCATGCTAAGGCAAGGACCTTGGGCATCAAGCGCAGCGACTCTTTCCGAAATGGTCAGCACGGTGGCCGATTCAAGTCAGGGAGCAAGTCCGGGGAATCTACCCGTTTCAAGAAGGGGAGGAATCTCCACGCCAACAAGCTTGCAAAGGTTTCTGCAAAGACGCCAGAGTAAGGATCCCTCCCTAGGACAGAGATCTCCCCAGCATAACCAAATTGCTAAGACTCCTGAGCTTTGAGCATTTCCAGATGTGCTTCTTCATCATCTGTCGATTTCCCATTCGCCGCCCGCCAGACAATCCTCAGTTCGTAGAGTGAAATTAGCCCCGCGTGAGTCGTGCGGAAATAAGTACCTGAATCATCAGACCGGATTTTCTCCAGCTGCCCGCGCCCATGCAGGTCATTTACGATCTCATCGAGGTCGCTGAGTCTCTCAGCTTCCTTCGGCGAAACGTGCATACCCTCAGGCTTGTTGGCCAGCCAAAGCACCTTTTCGGGATTGAACAGGTTTTTGGTGCCGGGTACGCCTGTCTTCTGGCTTACAGGCCTTGTCGTGGTTGGCGTTACTTTAACTACTGGGGACGGTGTCTCTGGCGCTTTGATGATCAGCCCCTGGGTACAAGCCCAACCAATGATCTCTTCATCGAGCCAGTCGGGCATTACCAGCTCGTCGGCAATCATCCGCCACTCAGCGTGCGTTGCTCGAGCCAAAAATGCAGAGCAAGAAAATGCCTGCGGCATTCGTGGAAAATGAAACGGCTCATCGCAATGTGTATTCAGAAACGCCGCCAGCCCATCACCATCGTCTGGAATCACCACATTGGCAACAAGCACCCGCGCGTGTGATACGGCGACTGACATGAACGCTCCGTAGATGTCGTGTACCTCAACGCCAGCCTGCCAATGAAGTTGGGGCTCGAACATGTACCATTGGGACAATGAGCGATTCAGGTACTGGGAGATGTTCCTGATCAAGCGTGGCCCGGCCGGGCGAGGATTATTCTCAGCTTCTTTCATCATTCGATTTCTCGGATCCGTTGGCGGCCACTTCTTTACCCTTGGCAGTAATACGAGCCAAGCCATTACCGATTACTTCGAAAAGCCCTAGCTTGAAGCCTTTAGCAATTGCGTCAGCGGTCAGTGAGGGTACTGCGTACTCAACCATGCCGGAAGTGGTTCTGGCTGCGCACGCAAGTGTTTCTGGTAGGTGATCGGTTGGTTTAGCGTCCGGATCATACTCACAGTCGAAAGCGACCTCAGAGAGAAGAACACGTCCTACAAACTCCCCCACCGGGTTGGCCCGGGCAAAGGAAGCGCCATCTAGAATCAGTGTGTCTCCGCCCTCAATGCGTTTCCACCAGATCCCAGCTGAGGTTTTCTGAAAAGAGTAGTAGTCCGGCGTCATGTCGAAGCGACCGCACTCAGACAACGTGGGGTCTTGGATGTCATCACCCTCAAATTCGAAGCGAACCTGATCGCAGTTGAAGCTCGCAATGTTGAGGGCGCTGATGTCGATAACGGACGATTTGTTGGAAAGCAGTGGGGCTTGGGTATTCCACAGATCCTCGGTGAGCGGCTGTGCGTTTCCGATGTCTATCACCCCATCCTGAAACAGACCAAGGTGTAGTGCGCGATCACGAAAGAACACTACAGAGACGGGTGATATGTTGATGGCCACATCTGTCCGACCTGCCAGCTCGTTGTCGTAGGCATCTGCTGCAGTCTGGAAAGCTGGGAGGTTAGCCGTGGGTGATTTCAGGGCTTCGGTGATGTGCTGTTCAATGGTCATGGCATGGCGCCCTATGCAGGGATTGAAGGAGAGTGCTTGACTAGGGTAGAGGGGTGTTATCCAGCCCGTACGGTCTTTATGCCGGTTGTGGGTGATTCAGGTGGATCCGACGGGCATAAGATCGATTCACGTCTTTCTCCAATGCCTCGACGTAGAGGGTCACAGCTTCAGTCAGGCTTTCATCTGTCATGGCAGGATCGAAGCGCTTCATGTTGGCGCTAAGGATGTTGCGACCCTCGCTGTCATAGTTGCTGACCAGCATCAGGCTTTCAGACCATGGCTCAAGGGAGATTGTCGCGGTCTTATCGCCAACCACAGTCTCATAGTCCATCCGGGCAATAAGGCAGCTAATTTCCATGTCTCGGGCGGATGCGACTTTCCAGCCAAGGGCGTTAAGTGCTGCCGCGATGCGGGTTTTAACAGCGGTGTACTCGGTAGTAAAAATGGTCATTGGAATAGGCCTGATCAAAGAGTGTGTTGTTTCGATGGGCATATGATCAGGTCGTTTTGCCTGTGCCAGAACCACCCTACAAACTTTCTCAGGCCCCGACGCATCCCTCGCTTGGGCTCTGGTTTCCTAGGCTGGGGCTTGAATCGGCTTAGGTAGTGTGAAGCTCAAAACCTCCCACTCTTCCATGAATCCGTGATCGACGAGCTCTTCGATGACAGTCGGACCCGGGACATCAATCCATTCAGCAGTCCTCAGCCAGGCAAGGAATTCAATCTCGGTTTGGTCGGATTGAGCCTGCAGGCTCGCCAATCCATCCTCCAGCTCAACCACCAGATCTACGCCCCAGTATTCGGGGTTACGATATTCCCGGGCCTGGTTCCTGATGACCTGCGAGAGGTGGCCACCGTAATAACGGAAATCGCTGGTTTCGCGCCAGCCGGGTTCGAGCAGCAAGGCTCGCGCCATACTGGTCGAAATTGAATAGTAGTCAGGACCGCCCACGCTTCTCTCTGACACGAATTCCCAGTACAGAGGGCCTAGCGTCGGGTGGGTGGCAGATACAACCACTCCGGTACGGGTTCGGCGTTCGTCATCGCGTTCGATTGGCATGGCTTGCAACTCCTAAAAGGTCAATGGCGCCATGTTACGGGGATTAGGGTGTGCCAGAAGCTGGGCCGCCGTGCGCCCCGGCCCTTTGATTGCCTGCGCCGATACTTAGGCGAGATTGGCAGCCCATTCGGGGATGGCATCAGTTGTAATCAATCCAAACCCCACTGGGTCATTGAACAATTCAGCGTTTGCATCGAGTAGCGATTCCTCCAGGTCGGCCATCTCGTGGTGGCTGGCTTCGGAATAGGTGGAGTCCATAGAGCGGATGCGTTGAATTTGAGCAAATACGAGCTTCTGGCTTTCGGCATCGATCACGATCCGAGTCATCCGCTCGCTTTCGTCTGCTTCAAAAATGTGACCCCAGTTTCCACTGATGTACTTAGACATGGATATTCCTTTGAATCGTCGCTTTTGGTTGGTGGCCGGGATGGCGTCCGCCTTTGAATTTAGGCCTGCAAGCGCTGCCAGACAGGTAAGAGCTGCAATTGTGGTGAAACAAAGGACTGGGGAAAGTCGAGTGCGGCGCCGGGGGCTTCTACATCCAACCAGGCGGCTGAGGTTAGCCACGCCGTGAAAGCGTCAACATCCTGCCCGCTACGTCGCTGCAACGACTTGAGAACGCCTCCAAGGGTGGTGGTGGTAGACCAAGTGCACACTTTGGTTTCGTCGATGTCGTGCTCTTGCTGAAACTGCTCACTGTCGAGCATCAGTTTTGTCATGTGGTCGCGATGACTCCACGCCATGATTCCCTCTCGCCAGCCTTTGCGCAGCGTCATTGCGTCCTCAAGATTGGTCGTTAGCGTGTAGCAGTTAGGGGCGTTATGGTCCGAGCCATCGACAAAGCACCAGTAGACAGGGCCCAGGGTTGGATGGCTGGCGCTGATCACGACGGTTGCTTGTACGCACTGGGAAACAACATTCAGCGATGGCGATGCATTGAGTGACATTGGTGACTCCTCAAGATTTGATGATTCATCTTGCGGCCGGTATTGGAGTGCCAGAACCCCCTTCCACAGGTTCTTACAGGCACAAAAAAGGCACCGCCAAGAGGTGCCTTGGTGTGTTGAACGGAATCAGCTTGGATCGCGGCACTCTTTGAGAACTTTGTCGGCCGTCTCGCGGGAGTTCAGACCTTTACCCCACGCCTGCTGGACGTAAAAAGGCTGACCCTCAACGATGCCCGCGGCGTCCGAGTGCGAGATCTCCAGGTCATCGGCAACGAACTGGGTTACCTCGCCTTCCCACACGCTGTAAGTCTGAGTGCTGCTCTGATCGTAAGTAGGCATGGCTTTGTTCCAAGTGGCTTCAAGATGGAACCATGTTCAAACCATATTAGGTGTGCCAGAAGCACCTAACGTTGCTGCGGGGTGCAAAAAGCCAACCGGTCAGCCTTGAGCCGCTGCGTCCCAAGCCTGAACCGTCGCTCTGTCCGTGCTCTGCAGATTACCGTATGCAGAGTGGTTCAGCAGTTATAACGGCCGCTATATGCCTATCAAGCCGCTACCGGCCGCACAATGTTGTCAGGCTCGGGGTGAAATTTATCGAAGAAAGATTTCCGCCGGTCCTTATCGATCCAGCGCTCGTGCTGGCCCGGGTTCCCGTCAGCCAGGACGTCGATAGCGCTGTAGTGATTACCGACGAAGGCCATATCCTTACCCTTAGACGGGTCGCGCGCTACACACTGCACCCAGCCATCAGCGACATAGGTGATCTCTTGCCAGATTGAGCAGCACGCGAACCGAACAAACCAACCAGGTTGGACGCCCAGTTTCTTGAGGTCGGTATCCGAGGTGCAGCGGGTGATGGTAGCTGGCTTGGCTAGAGTCATTGATTAAGCTCCTTGTCGATGAGCCCAGTATGAGGGTGGGGGAGGTGTGCCAGAACCTGCCCAAGTGAAAAACAGCTACAACCAGAACGAAAGCTGCTCAAGGGTCGTTTGTGCGGCTGGGGGGACTGCCGGCGACTGTTCCGTTTCGAACTTGGACTGAAGAGCCTTCAAAAGGGCGTGCGGGTCATGCAGCACGTCTTTTATCCCATGAACAAAGATCTGGTTACTCATTTTGGCCATACGATTCCATTCCCCAAGCCCGCCTTTGTAAAGGGTGGCCGTACCCAGCCCTACGAAGTAGTCGACCACCAACATTGGGTTATCCAGCGGTGCAATTCGATCAAGGGCATAGTCGAGATCGAAGCCCATAAAGTATTCGGCACCTTCCTCGTCGATCTCAAACTCATCCCCGACGTTTGCACTTTGAACAATCGTCCCATCCGCCAGAGTGGTCGTAGACTCCCAGTCGACCATCGCATGGGCGAGGTTGCGGAAACCTCGCCAGGCGCTGTGATACTGAGCGTCGGCAAACGGAGCTTCAGCCCGGAACGCCACATCCTTCTCTGTGAATTTGGGAATCGAATCCAATGAAGGAATTTCATACCGCATTCCGCGCTCATAGATGTCTTTGTAGGCCCTCAGAGCCGAAAAACTATTTTGATACCCGTATCGCGCGCTGATGAAGTCAATTGCAATAATTTGACGCTCGTCCAGAATAGTGAATCGAGGGGCGATCCCTAGTCGGCCGGATTCAATCTCTTCACGGATTTGGACTGTCAAGATGATACGCAACAGGTCGAGACAATGTTGTGGGCTGTACGAATTAGGAACGATCTTGATAGTTCCTGTTTCTTCATTAACAGTGCGAGCAAGCCAGCAGCGAGCGGAGGGGTCGAAGTGCTTTGCCAGCATGAATGATCGGAGGTCACGAAGAGGTGCCATCCAAGAATAAACGCCACCCTCAGTGGCGATAATATTGTCTGCGCTAGTGTCTTTGGATATCTTCCCGCATGTCCAGCATCCAGTGCGGGCTCCACATGCTGGCCGGGCTTGCTCAGTACCGCTCAAGTACATATTAACCATGCACTCGCCACCATTCGCTTCACGGTAAATTTCCACAAGCTCATCAAAGTTGTCGTAGGCGGCGAACTTACCCGACCGAACATAGCCGATGTATGTGAAAACATCGAAGGTATCCCAGTTGGCAATGGGGCTAAGGACCATCTGGCCATTGCCCATCGCGTCTACCGCGTCGGTAGCGCTTTCTCCGCGCGCCTTCATCTTGGTGGCGCGAGCGCTGCTCTCATCAAAGCGGGTGCCGATGAGTGTGACTAGGTTTGCATCCTTGGCCTTTACGCCATCTTTCTCAGCAATGTAAGCCTTGACTTGTCGCTTGATTTTATCAAGTGGGGCCGCCTTGACCATCTGCTGGCATTTGGAACTAGCGCCAACACTCATGATCGAACGGCCGGACAAGATCGCCACTAGATAATCGTTGCTCAGATTGGGTGATGCTATCCATACCCTAGTAGAAATGCCTGCGGACTTTGCGAAGGATTCAATAGATTTAATCTGCCCCTTGTTGTACTGGTCAATTCTAGGGTTTTCCATCCTTGTATTAGAATTGACAATATGCAGGGTTGGTACTTCAACGCCTTCACTCTTCAGTTCGGAAAGTGCGCTATAAGCAAGATTCAAAGTTACACTACTGTCTTTGCCGCCGCTCCAGGCCACGGACAGGTTAGCGCCGTTGATTACTTGCTGTTTGATTGCGTCGATCGCACTTCTGACTTTATCATCAAAACTCAGGGATACAACCGGCCCACGTGGAGACTCAAGCTTGATCTCTTCGAAGAGGCCTACTTGTTTAACGTTAATCAGGTTTGCGTGGGCGGTTGTCATGATTACTTCACTGTGTTCATTTCGGTATGAGCACAGTTTTAGGGCGAATCATGTGTGCCAGAACCACCCTGGTAGAAAATTTTAGACATGAAGCCCCCAGTTAGATGATCCTTGGCAATTAGTTTGTCTTTGCACTTCCATGCTGGTCATCTAATAAAAAAGCAGTTGCTCACTGTCCTAGCTGGTGGCACGTGTCCATTGAGTGGATTATGACTATCCGTGGCATCCGTATAAGCCTCAGATCAGTCCCCTACCTAGGAAACGATAAGATGAATCACTGGCTCAAGACCCTCCTGCCAAAGAATGCATCTGCTGTTGAACTGTCGCAGAAAATCGACGATGCAGATGAGCGTGTCCAGAATTTAAAGGAGCAAATCATTGCCGTACAGTCACGGCGCGCTGAGCTTGAGCGTGAGGCGAAAGATCTGGCTTCTCAATGTTTGAGCGACGATCAGCTTGCCTCTGTATGCAGTGATGAAGCAGCTTTGCTCAACAGTTGCAGAGTGAGCGCCTCGATTCTCCAGAGCGAGCTACGCCGGCTGTTTGTAGAGTCCTCACCGTTTTTGAGCGAGCTTGCTCAATCAGAAATGGACAAAACCATCTCCATTCATGACAACCTAGGCCGTTGGCTTTCCCGCTTTTGATTCAGCCGAGTTTCCCAGGCAGCAAAATGTCATGAAAATGGAAGAACCAGACGACGTTTACGCGATCCTCAGCGAAGCAAAATTGCTAGCAAGGCGCTACTACCATTTGACTGGCAAGCCTCTGGGCGTCACCGGCGAGGTGGCTGAGTACGAAGCATCTCGAATCCTCGGTCTAGAGTTGAAGCAAGCCAGAACAGCGGGCTTCGACGCCATCGAGACTAAAGATGGCATAGACCTCAAGATCCAGATCAAAGGGCGGTATTTCCCGAACCGTCGCATGCGAGGGGGCAGGCTTGGATCGATCGACCTGAAGCAACCTTTTGACATTGTGATGCTGGTTCTGCTTGATGGCGACTACAACGCATTCCAGATCTTCGAAGCAAAAAGGCCAGACGTCGAGGCGTTGCTGACCAGGCCGGGCTCGAGAAGTAGGAACGAGCGTGGTTCCTTGGGTATTAGCCAGTTCAGAGCGATCAGTATCCTCAGATGGGAAAGGGTTGAGGTAAGTCAGCCAGCTTGATTCTTGCGCTATGGCCAGCCGGGGCCGAGGCGTTATCCTAACCAGCACTAAGTAAGCACCATGAGGACCATCAAGTGCCACAGTCACTATTCGATCGGCTAGCCCAGTTCGACGCGGCAATGCTTGCATCTGGACAGTCGTCTGTTCCTGGAGAAGAGCGCCGGGCGATACAGCTGACCAACTCTGTGAATCCAGAGGCTGGGCGGGGGTTCGACTGGCTTCTACCTGAGGCAGCAGGTACCGCCAAGATGATCCATCACGAAGAGTCTGCAGAATTCATGGTCTTTGCGTTTGATGATCGGAGCGTGCTGGTCTTGCTTCAGACTGGTTTCGTCTTCTCGGTTGCCAGTGGTAATTCCGTCAGCCTAGGCAAAATTAAGGCCTGGCTCGAGGGTCACAATATAGTGCACGGCCCTTCTTCCGGTCCCACTGCAGCCAACCAGTCCTTTGACCTGCCGAACTGACAGTTTCTGAGAAAACCGCGTTGGATATAAATGCAATAATCCTCAAAGCGAAACTCGGGCGTACTCGCAAAGACCCGCTAATCAAAGCCGCGGCGTAATCCCAAGCCTAAACACGGCGCGTGGCCTGAACGGTCGTGTCAGTTTCACAGGAATTTCTTGATGATAAAAATCAGTGTGGATTTGTCCCGGACCACTAAGACAGAGTACGACATCTACATGTCTTCTCGGCTACGCACGTTCCTTCAAAATGAATTGGCGAACGACCTGAGTGGCTGTGAGGCTTTGGTTGAGTCATCTGGAGGACCGCACAACGTTGAACCCGGGACAGACAAACAGAAGGCGGATCCCTTTGAGCCAGATGGCGTCATAGGTCACCAAGTGCGCCACGCTATCGAGGAGTATCAGCGAGCATTCACTTATGCTCATCGTCGCAACTGGTGGCACCGAACCCTCTGTTGGCTCGGCAGCGAGGATTCTTTGGCGAATGAGCTCCTGGTGCGAGAAACACGTGCACACGCAGTAGCTTTTTCTGGTCAATCGTCTGCTCACAAGATGGCTCTTGAAAGAATCGTCCGGATCAATTTACGGAAAGCTAAGAAGTTCGGACTCATATCGATCTTGACCGAAAGCAACCGGCTGCCCTAGTCGAGGACTATTCCTAGACTATTCGAGGTATTGAAAGCGAGTCCTATCAAGCATGCCTCTTGTTTTCTGGTTAGATCCAGGAAGTAAGAGACTTCCACCAGCTCTTGTCCTTCTTGTGCCGGATATGAGTGCGAGCGGCTAGCTTGTCTTTGTATTTGCGGCAGGTCCCGTTCAGCGACTTCCCGGCTGCTGTTTTGACGATCACCCGATCGCCGAGTTTGTGGTTAACACATGCAGCGAATGCGGCCGGTGTGGGCGAGGGGCCTCGGTCACGGGCAGCCTGGCTGGCGCTGGCCGGTGAGGTGAGAATGACCGAGATGCTGCCAGCGATGAGCGCACAGAGGATGAGGTGGCTAAGGGAGAGGCGTTTCATGAGGGTCTTCTACCTGGGCTGTTCTGGATCAGCCAAGGGTGCGGATCATGGCACGTCGATGCAACTCATAAGCATGACCCCAAATTCAATCGCCCGCCGGGCGCGAATGGCTTAATGGAAAACGGACATCCTCTCGGGAGAATTGTCCGTTTGGCATTCAGCTGGCTGCAATCACTCTGGGGTTTGTACTGATGTCATGATTGGCTGCGGCTCCCAGCTCTTACGCTTGTGCATATGCCGGGTGGTAAATCGAGCTGGCCATCCCATCTTTTTCAAGATCCACCTGCCCAAACCGCTGGCACTATCGGTCCATCTATCAATTAGCTTGAGCTCCGCCAGGCTCTTCACACCACACTCACGCTCATCGCGCAGTTCGGACTCAAATCCGAACCAAGGTTTCAGGCGGCGATAGTAGCGATCAGGCACGAACAGGTCCCCCACGCACTTTGCAGTGAAGGTTCCGCCAATGACTTCGATACCTGTCCTGCTCTGATCGTGATTGGAAAGAACGAAGCCGAAAGCCATGTAGAACCGATTGCGTTGCTCCCGTGCTTTTTCAGTGCTGGCGTCGATATCAGCAAGGGAACCTGGGTCAATTGCGTAGCCCGCAACATCCTGCTTGGTGAGCCACTCGATCACGTTGGACATGAGAGCTGGGCCCAGACCTACGCCCTTTTTGTGCATGATCAATTGACCAGTAGGCCCGAACTTCACGCGTCGGGTTTGATGGCAAATGACGACTGATACCTGATTGTTCCAAGTATGGAATGAGGATCCACTAGCTGCCGGGTGGACTGCGCGTGCCCTGTAAAACTCGTAGTTGCCCATGTGCCGTGATTCTGAGGATGTACGGGTGTATTCAGTGATGACAGGATAGACCTCCCGACGATCGCCAGCGGGCACCTCATATACGAACAGATCCTTGACGGTGCAGAGCTGCTCGAGCTCGTTGGAAATACGCTTCAATGACACTGCGCGACCTCAGCCATATAGGTTCAATTTTGTAGTGTGCCAGTAGAGCGAGGCATCGACTTCAGAGAAAGCGAAGCATTCTAGCTTCCTGAGCATGCTGTACTTATTAGTGCTGAAATCGGGATGCCTTGCTCCTTAAGGCCACCGATATAGCCTTCGCACGCTGCTTTCTTTGAGCCAGGATCAAGTTGTTCAATCTGAGCAGCAACAAGCTCATCCCGTTGGCGATTTTCAACATCAACCTGGTCCTGTTGTGATGCCGCGCGCTTCGAAGCGAGGTATGGCTCCAGGACATAAGACTTGCCAGCTAACATTACAGCGATGCCAATAGTTGCTCCGCAAACAGCCGTAATTAGTGTTTTTCGATCGTTCATGATTTAACCTACTCTTCGGCAATTATTGAGACTGGAGACGTCGTGCTGCGTAGAAATCAAACTCTCGCAACCATAAAGCAGGATGTTACTGCCACCCCAGTCGTACCTTGCCAGTATGGATATTAACGTTTCACAGAGTAACCCTTGGAAGGCCGAGCCTTCGATTACCTTGTTCCGTTAACGCTGATGTTTCGCAATGATTTAGGTTGGATCAAATTGGCTGCCTAGGTGCTGCATGCCGACTGAATCAGTTCGCGGGCGTGGCTATCATCTGATGCGTAGCCTTCACTTACAAGCCAATCACAGGTGGTAGCAATCTCAGCAGTTCTCACCGCGGCCCTGATAGTACCGATCAGCTTAGTATCCAGCCCACTTGGTCGAACTAGTTTTGTCTTGCTTATACTACTGTTTCCCTCCCGCGCGGTGGAATTGATCTCCTCGTAAGTGGCCTGACCGAGCGTCGTAAACGTCATCTGGTCGCGGCCTTGAGTGTCGACACCGAGCACCACGAGACCCTTACGCTCAAGTCCTCGGGCAGCACGCTTTTCCCCGGGCTCAACCGGCAGCGAAGTGCCTGCTTGGGGGGCGGGGTAGATGATGGAGGCGATCAGCGCTTCTTCGCCGGCTGAGAGTTTTACAGCGGTCATGGTCATAAACTCCGATATCTGTAGGATGGCTCACATTAACCGGCCGGGCTCAGGGTATGACTTTCTGAAGTCCATCGGCTAAGCCTTCCCAGGTGTCTGCCATGCCGTTTGTGTTTACTGAGACCATCCTAGTATCGGGATCGAGCCAGTAAACTGTACCTCGTGAGCCATGCGCGTCGTGCCCACGATCCCCAAATGATGACTGTGTCTTCCAGCTTCAGGTCTTCAAAGGTGACGTTAATGGCGTTTTTGCTGGTCATGCTCATACCTCCAGGGTCAACTCTGGCCTGCAAGTGTCGCGTTATGCATCGCAACCACGTATGCCGCTAGGGCCGCGTCGCCTTGGAAGTGGCCGATGCGCAGGGTTTCGTTCTCTGACTTACCTGGCACGAAGATCTCACCGGCGCAGTTGTGCTCCCACGGTACTCTGACCTCATCAGACAAGGCATTAAGCAGGGCGGAACGACGTTCTTGATTCATTGACGGTTCACCTTTCACGGTGCTCCCTGTGGTAGCCAGCGCCGTGGGTTGTGGCTAAAGCCGACATTACACACGATTAGGCGCCCAGCTGCTTGGATCCGTACTCAGCTTCCATGTCCGACTTGAAACGTTCAGCCTTGAGCTTGCTGGCGAAGTGATAAATCACAGCATCCTCAGCAGGATCTGCATGGGTGTCTTCGACGATCCAGGGCTTCTTGGTGCTGCCCTCGTTCTTGCGCAGCGTGAATCGAACCTGTTCCGAGGGTTTGACCCATTGTTCTTGTTCGGAACTCCACACCACCGAATTGCCAGCTTCACAGCTGTTCCAACAGCGACCGTTGAGGTAATCGCCAGCCTCGTTCTGATGCTCGGTGGCTACCAGGCCAGTATCTTCACAGATGGCGCAGCAGAAGTGCTTGAAAAGTGGAGCGGTGCTGACGACGGCGCCGGCGATGCCGATAGCAGTGAGAGGTGACTCGGTTTGAGTGTTCATGGATTTGCTCCTGGTCATGTGGTAACGATGGAGCAATTCTCTGGCCCTTTAACCCGTGCCAGAACCACCTGGAGGCAACATTTCAAACCTAACGAGGTTGGGCCGTCTAATAGGCTGGATTGACACATGGCGACTCAGGCCAACTCTTAATAGAGATCACCCTCTGGTAGCCGATGCTGCAAACCCTCATTCATGGCGTGCGATGAATAGGCAAAACTGAGCAAACTCTTTGAAGAAAAAGTTTCTGACAAGTTGAAGGATGGTACGAAGTCCTCAACTACGCGTCGGATTCGACAAGTCGGGACAAGCTCAAGCGGGATTTGAAAGTCCACGGCCCCCAACGTGCCGCGCGGTGATGGCAGAGGAGATGAGTGGAACAATTACTAATGGCAAGTGGAGCGAGGACTGTACCAAGGGGAGGCTCAGACCAAACAGGTTCATATTGAAACCGTTCAGCCCGTACAGCCCGCAAGCGCCGGTGAGTCAACCTCGTCCAGCGCGGATTTGTGGAAGTTAAGGCTCCTTTAAGGGCTGACAAGAAATTCGGCGCTAGCGTCTTCGTGTGCTTCGACCTGCCCCCAGAAATGGCTGACTGCGTCACGAGCCAGATTTCCACGATACACGTCGCCGGCATATTCATTCTCGTGGCCGAGGTAAGGGCTGTTGATCACGAGGGTTCCACTCTCTTTGCTTTGCGCCGCATAGGCGCTGTCCATGACCAGTACCTCGGCCGGGCGATCGGTAAAAATGAAGGTTTGAGCACCATTATCCATCCCCAAGGCTACCCGTACAGGCTTTAGCAAGGTCAGCAGGCCGTTGCATACGGACTGGGCCGCCAGCATGCTCTCCGAGGTCATGAGCTGATAGGGCTCGTCCGGAAACCCATCTTCATACCCGACGACGCGCCAGGCCTCACCGGCGAAGCGGGCCATACTTACCTCGGAGTGTGGATCCTGGCCGGCATCAGCCGCGAGGTAAACGTCGCCGTCACAGTGGTCGATCATGGCCATCTGCACACCGCCAGGCTTCTGGGACAGGATCAGAGAAAGGTTAGGGTATTCGGCCAGGCTCTGCTCGTTGCGAACCGGCTCCAGGACACCTTCCACTTGGCGCGGGTCGATTGGAAGGAACTGTGATTCGATGCCGTACATGACACGGATGCAGCGCTGAGTCTCGAACTTAATGAACACTGGTTGGCCTGGTTCGTTGATGTGATCGGTAGGGTTCATATCGATATCTCCGTGAGTGATTTGATGGGTTCATCATCACGTGGGCCTAGGTGTGCCAAAACCCCCCTAGCGTTTAGACTGGCCAGCCTCTTCTATGGATGACTGACAATGCCCCAATACCGGTTTTCATCTCCTGCTGTTCGCAGATTTGGCTTCACTCTCGTTTCCGCAGCTGGTGCAGCAATCTTGGTGGGTTGCGCCGCGAATCCCGGGAGCGATGAGTCCTCTTCATACGATACTGCGATGTCTCAACAAAACACCGCTATCCGATCGGTTCGTGTCTACAAAGCAATTCCAGAGGGCGCCATTGGGGTTCGCTCGGTCATGGCGGCCGCATGTGGTAGCGACGCAAATGAATTCGGATCTGATGAAAACTACATCCTGACTGGCTTGAAGATGAAGGCTTACAAGAGTGGGGCCAATGGCCTTGCTATGGTCGACATCCAAAAGATGCCAGACCCTAAAGGTCAGTGCGATGTTGGATTCTCGGTGGGTGGCACTGCCAAAGCGTTCACCGTCCAACAGTAGGTTGGAATTAGCTGGAGCTGGTTATCTGCTGCATCAGTTGATGGACCTTGGCGACGATCTCATCCACCTTTGCGGTTGCTGGCAGATCCAGCATATTGCGAAGGCTTAGGATCGCATTAGATGCAGAGCCGGCCGCTTCCCGATGTCCATCGTGATCTCCGTTGTGTTTGATAGTTTCCAGTGTCGGCCAGCTCTGGATGTGCCACCAGCTAACGGCTTCACTTGGAATGAATTCCGTTGCGGGGGTTTGAGTTGCCAGGCGGATAACCTTTGGCATCATGTCGGCCTGACTGAGATCAGGCTCGGCTAGCCCGATCTTGCGTCAAAAGAGAAAGCATCAGAACTAGAACATGAGGGTTTGCGGACATGAATACAGCTACCACCGCCACTGGAAGCCACATGAGTCACGAAATGCAGTTAGCTACATTGCTAGGAATCAAATCCTTGTTCAATGACGGTTTCAATGCCTCTTCTATTGCTGGCATCCTCGAAGGGCAGGTCAAGGCCGCCGATGAGCGAGGCGGGTGGGGAAAAGCCAAGACGAATCTAGATCAGGGTGCACCTTTCATTATTAGCTTGATCGGAACCGGCTTGTTCTCTTCTTCCGTCGAAAGGATATTCGCGATCGTCGACCGGCCTGACAGAGCGATTGATGGGGCGATCGAGTTACTGAAAGCGATCCGCTGAAGATACTCTTATCATCAGCATCAGATGGTGATCGGACTCAGATGACCGGGCAGCTAGTAGAAACTGTTCGTGGCGGCATGATGCTGCCCTGGTCTCCTAATGCGATGCTAGGCTCAATGGACCAGCGCCTGGACCGTTGCCATCATCTCCCGCGGCATTGTCTTCAACAATCTTCCCGACCCACATGGCTGTAGTGACCTCTCGGCTGCGCTGAAACTTCACCCAGACGAAATTTGGGTCAACCTGAGGGTAGCCGAGCAAACCGACCGGGGCCGTTGTCATCGACTCCCATAGCTCATTGAATCCCGCCCCGTCCTCTGCCTGGCTAACCAGCACGTACCCACGCTTTTGCTCTTTGATGATCTTCAGGATCTCGCCGAGAACCAGTACAGGGAACGCTTGAGGTTCATCGATCACCACTGGGAGATGTGGGTCTTTGCTCACCTGGTACCAAAACCAGTTTGCGTTCGAGCAGTCCGACGTACGTCCATTCAAGTAGACCGCGTTTGGCAGTGCGGCTTGAAGGAAAGTGGTTTTGCCGCTGGCCACTTTACCGGTCAACAGCACGGCTTTGCGTTCCTCAAGCCATTGCTGAACGGTCGAGGTCTTCAGCTCACGCGCTACATTACCGGTGGTTTGCTTCACCAGATTAAGAAGTGCCAACCGATCAGCCTTTGACAGAAGCCTCGCCTTGATTCCGAGAAGCCCTGGGGCTTCGATGAATATCCCATCACGGTACGAGATACCGTTCAGCGGGTAAATGCCAACCTTGAGCTTACCGGCAAGCATGGCTGTCTTGATATCTTCGTAGAACATGGTTCATTCCATCAGATCGGGTTTCAGGCGAATCATTCCGCCAAGTTGGGTTGAGTATATCGTCAGGTAGAGATGCAACCACCCACAAGAGAAATCGGAATCTAACTTGAGGCTTCTGGCACAGGCTGGGCAGGTCAAAATGGCCACATCAACTTGAGACACACCTAACGAACCGTTCTGGAGTACCCATGACCGACCTCCCCGAAGCTACACCCGCTCAAATCGCTGCGCTCAAGCTGCAAGTGCCCGGCATTGCCAATCACATCAATGAGTTCCAGATGAGCACCCTTGCCGCAAATATGACCTTTGAACTCGCGCCATCGGTGACCGTCGGTTTCCGCCTCAATCAGCTGGTTCAGGATGGACAGGTGACTGAAGAAAACCTTGTCGACGTAGTTCGAGCTATTCGCATTCCATTGCTTGCGCCTAGCATGGCTGCGCAGATTGATGGGGCGATCGGCGCGCAAGGCTACGCAGTGAAATCAATATTCGGAGGTGACGACTCTCCTTCGTTCGCGTATTCAGTCGGTCTGACTGGCACCGTGGGGTTTGAGCTGATCTCGATGGCGGGGATGGATCATCAATTGAACGCCTACATGGTCAACGCATATGCTGAGTTGGCCAAGGCTGGCGAGGTGATCGAAGAAGAGCGCACAGATCTCGTTGAATTGTCATCAACGCCAGGTCAAGGCCTGCGCACGAAATGCGTGCCGGTTAACGTATCAGCGGCCATGGAGACGCATGTTTGCGATGTCCGAGGTGAGGTCGAGCGAATCTATCAAGTTCTTGTTGCTGACAAACACAATCTGTTGCCAGATGAAGAAGGCTACGAGCAGGCATTCTTGCAGCCTTGCTTCCCTGCTCTTAAAAACCCTGCCACGCATTAATTCAGACCTGCAGGCAGCCCTCAAACCGAGCTGCCTGCCTCCTTTTAAGTCGAAAAGTACCCCCCGAAGGGCTCATCGTCTCGACTCAGCTCATCCATACGCTCTTCTGAATTTCGCGGACCAGTCAGCCACATTGAATCAGCAGACGCCCTCGATTCGTACTGCCAGCGCTCCTGCCCTTCGAAATGAAGGTCCGTGGTTACGATTACTGGAAGTTCTGTGCTCGATGCGTTAGGGGGCTCCGGAATGTCGGGCTTACCGGCTACGTACCAATCCCATGCTGCCTTTGTTGTTTCGAACAGGGGCCGGTAGGCATAACAGACGGTGCAGTCATAAATGAGGTAAAGCCTGCGACCATCCTCAAATTCAACCATGGCCAGGGATCGTGACATCTTCATACTCGATAATTAAGTGGAATAGGTGCTAATCGATGCTACTCATTCTTTGGGTATCTACGCTTAGTAGGGTCAATGATATTACCTCATTGACCATTAATGCTTGAGGCTCTCAATCATGTTTCAGATGCCTGGCTACTTGACGAATGATCGTCCCCACACAGACTTGCTAATAGACATACTATGAGCAAAATTGGCCCTATGGCGGGAAGTAGAGTAACCAAACCTACCGCAGTTCTGATGACGAATGGTTGAGTGGAGATGAAGTCTTGCGTCCATTCCCCGCACACGGACATCATTGCGTAATACGAGGGTATCAGGCCCAGAAAAATTGAGCTTAGTGACAGCAATCCAAAGGGAATGCCCCATAAGGAGTGTTGTTTGCCCAGCTGCAATGCAATACACAGCGACCAGGCAGCGACTATGAAGGTCACCCATTGAATATAGGCTGCTGGCAAAAGGTTTGAGCCGCCATCGGTGAGGACTGCCGACACGTGCTGCCACATTTGGGCTCGCCATTCCTCGATCACAGGTACTAGAGCTATGAGCCCGGACAACATGCCAATACACAAAATTCCGACACCTATCTTAAGGGTGCAGGACAGAACTGTATCTCTCACCAAGTTTTCTTGATTACTCATAATTTACCCATTTTGAATTAATGCTTAGTGTTTTCCCATGACTGGGAATTAACCCCTAAATCAGTTGTTGTCAGCTAGTCCCGGAGCCGGTTCATATGTAGGCTCGTCTGTAGTGCAAGAACCTCCACACTTAGGGCAGTCTGCGAAGTAGCCAATGAGAGTCACCTCAGGGTTGCATCCGTACCAGGTGCAACGCGAGCAGGCGAAGGTCCACCGTGCTGTAGTTTTTGCGTCTATTGCATCAGTAGAAGTGACCATCTCTGCTCCTAGCGCCGATCAGAGTAAACGCCCGGTAGAGGGCTGAATGCTGGTTTGCCTTTCTGCTTTTCACGAATCCGCGCCATCACGTCTGGGCAGCTGATTCGATCAAGCTCAGCTTCGCCGCACTGATGCATTGCAAGCTTGTGGGCGTGACAGAGTGCAGCCAGTGTCACCATAACGCCGCCGACCTCTTGCGACTGCTTGCCAACATCCCGTCCAAATACGTAGTCGACCAGCTGGTGAGCCTCGTCGGATGTAGCGCCGCATGCTTGAACCAGCTCGAGGGCCTCCTCAAGAAACCTTTGGTTGCGCTCTTGAGTGTCCTGGGCGATCACTTCTCCAAAGCATTCGACCAGCCAAGGGGCTACACGGGATTGAAACGAGGCTCTTTGCAGCGAGGGCCATGCATAGACCGGTCCTTGTTCGTTCAGCCAGCCTTGAACGTCACCACCGGACCACATCTGCCGAAGCATTGTCGGGAAGGCCAACTCGGCCAGACCCTCACCGCGGAATCGCGGCGATGGTTGATGGGTGTAAAGGCTTACCACTGCTCCGGGGGGGAGGGCATCAAACTGCCGGGCAAACTCGGGGCTGAAGGTCACCAGCGGTTCGTCAACTTCAATGCCCCGGTGCACAACGGTCAGCTTCACTGATACCGGTTCATTTTGCAGGGCCTGCAGATGAGCAAGCGCAGCATCGCGTTCTGCCTCTGCTCGAGCGATTGTCTCGTTGAGTACGTCTCGGAGCTCCACCGACCCAGGGCGCTCTGCCTCGAGCTGCATTTGGAAGTGATCAATCGTTTCTTCGAATAGGGTAGCTACGCCTGGTCGACGAACTTCGTGTTTGTAGAGCGCCTGGCGCACGCGATCCCGGTAAGACGGCGTCATGGACACACTGTAAATCCCTGCGTCGTCGCGGACCAGTGACTCCCGTAGTAAGGAAAGCAATTCATCGTTGCTCACCTTCAGCTTGTCGCGGGCCTTCCCGGTGTTGCGCACCATATCGTTAAGTCGGCCCAGCTGGCGCTGAAGGGACTCAGTACGTGGATCCGGAGGCGACTGAGGTGCTGCGTTGCATGCCGCTTCCCAGGCATCAGCCATCTCAACGTCATCAATACAACGCCGCTTGGAGTACCAGGCCTCGGCGAATGCCACCTCCATGTCAACGGTCAACGGTAAAGGCACGGTGATCCAGCGTTGGATGTCAGTCATGAAACACCTCGTGAGTGTGGGTTGTAGGGGAGGCTAGGGCAGTCGGTCAGATGCCATTGAGGTGTCTCTTGAACTCGATGCACCAAACCCAGGGGTTAGCCTCCCAGCTGCCGGGGCCGTGCTTCTCTTCCCACTGGTCGATGAAGGCTTCGCGGGCGGTCAGCCATGGGGTCATTAACCGTCGTGGGCCTTCACGGCCAACCCAGCAACCGCTGCCATCACGCGCCTGACGCACGCCCTCGCCGATGATCTCTTGATCACTGATGTCGTGTAGGCGTTGAATTTTGAGCCCGGTTATCTCGAGGGTCAGTCGGCTTGCTTTCCGCGGCATGCAACGACTGGAGCGCCACCTGAAAGGTACGTGCTCATCATGCTCTGGACTGTAGATGCCTCGGACTCCGTCCTTTTCATCTATCTCATAGCTGCGATCGTCATCCGCGCGATACCAAGTGGTGGTGAAAGGGTAATGGTTAGCGAAGTCCTGGCTCCAGGCTTCACGCACCCACAGCAGATCCCCAGCTTGGCCAAAGGGGCAGAGCTCATCAGCGTGGCTCGCAACCCATGCTGGGGATTGGTCGATCAGCCACTGTCGTGCAGCGCCTTTAACGATCAGTCGAGTGACGTTGCTGGCACCGTTCTGGAATGCACGAACCTTCTGGCCCGTGAATTCGATTGCGCGCTCTCGCCGCTTAGCCGGCGCTGCGTTCATTTGTGGACCGCCGGCTGGACGGGGGCGTGTTTACGGCTCACTGCATTCCAATTAACGGGCAGACCTTGTTCAGTGAAAGCTTGGACAGACTTGTTGCAGCCCGGGCAGCGAACTGCGAAGGCTGCCATATCAGCACCGCAACGCTCACGGCCCAGTGGTCCTGCATGTCCACAGTTGCAGGGGGAAAACTCACCGGGTGGTTGAGCGTGCACATCGGTGGGACTCAACCGAGTGTTCTCGGACAAATGAAAGGGGCACATGGCATGTTCCTGAGCGAATTCGGGACGTTCATACTGCGGGGCATATTGGTGTGCCAGAAGCATCGCCCCCAGCTTGATGGTCAATAAATTAACGCGGGAACATCAGATAACAGAGCCAAAACCGGTGTGCGGAATCCGAAGCCTGGACTTGATCACCACCAGCAACGGGTAACGGCGGAGCAATCTCAAGAAGCATTACAGCTGCCGCGGCGTTCAGAGTGCATAGCGTTGGGCGTAGGCTAGAGCAGCTTTACGGGTGCCGTGGCCACCGTCGTTCCATACGTGGCCATCTACGAACTGAACAGTTACACGCCAGTCGCGCATACGAGTCCTCTTGCCAGTACGAAAATCCCGAGGGCAGGCATAAGCCTCGATTTTCTTCACTTCTTTCTCGTTGATGACCATGTGATGCCCCTTTTTGTTATGGCCTCCATTATCGTGGTCAATGGGTGTGTCAGAAGCCCCCGGGGCCCCGATCCAACAGCGGATTGTCCAGCAGCGCGATTCTGGAAGCTGGGATATCCTTGAACCAGTTCAATCCCTCGTTTCTGAATCAGAGGTAACAGCAGTGGACGCAAAGAAGCTCAGCCAGATTGCAGATTTTGTTCGTGATGAGCGCCGTCTAGACACGGCATTCGTCAATGTCCTGGAAGGCATAGATAGTGGTGCCATCGCTGCTAGTGACTTGCCGATCTCGGCAGCGCCTGTGCAGCGAGTGACGTTGGGGCAGGGTGATGCTGTATATGCTGCCAGCATGGTAGAGAAGGTTTCAGGTGTGGCCCTGGATGATGCTCAGCGCACTGCTCTGTTGAGAGTTGTCCAGGACATGCCCTCAGGCGGCACCTTCTCTGCTCTAGTGGCCGAAATCGCCAAAATGGAATCCCTTTCTGCCCTTGCTGAGGGATTGAAAGAGGTTCAGACAGCTGGCATTTACGACAGCCTCTTCACTCAAACAGCTAGCTAATCCCGAAACGTCAGCCCTTTGTCCCTTAAGGGGTCAACCTGAAGGCGCTCCGATGCTCCCTGCGAATTTATGTCGGTTTAACAGATTTTCAGCCCCGCTTTATGGCTTCAGGCACGCCAGACTAGGCGGTATTGTGGTTTCTCTGTCAGCGCCGTCCTCTTGGTGCTGAACCACAACTGACTGGAATCAACCGATGGCATGGATCACTGCAAAAGACCGACTTCCAGCAGCAGGCACGACCGTCCTGTGCAAACTTCGCCACTGGAATACCAAAGCAACCGTTGAAGAGAAGCTCACCAGGGTAGATGAGAGTGACTGCACCTGGCGTACCGCTGGCGATGGCTGCGAGATCAGTTACGACTGGGATGTGATCGAATGGGAGGAATAAGCGAATAGCCTATCGAGTACACCGAGATGTATCTTGAATACTTCACCATTAGGTGCTTCTGGCACTCGGCGCACTCAGTTTTACTGCCACCATCAAAATGGACGTATTGGCGGGATCTGATATGAGTTTGCCAGAGTGGGTGAAAGTGAAGTGCAGGGCGGTTATTCGCCAGCCGGTGAGCTGTATGAGCGACAGGGTGGACAACGTTCGTGCTGAGGCCTACAAGCACGGTTATCTTTGGGACCACCTGGCCCGGGAGTTCGTCTACGTCGGTGATACACCGCCTCAACCAACTCTATTGTCTGCCGGTAACTTCAATTTATAGGTAAAGAGTATGAAATCAGCACTGGAACACTGCATTGACGCGAAAGCGGATCGCTTCCTTGTCCAGGATGATGGCGTTGTGTTCTTGCAGACATATGGCGGAGCGACTGTTGAACTGGTTGGCACAGATGCGACACCTTACCTAAAGGTCGCTAAAAATATGCGTACGGGGGACCGCAAAAAGACGAATGAACTCGTTCCGATCGGTTTGCGTTCGGATTGGAAACTGAGCGTCCAACGGCAGGATGGGTACACAGTCTGGACTGTGTATAGCCAGATACTTCCAAGTTTTTCTGCCGAATTCCTTGCCTCGATTGAGGCTCAAACCAACACGTCCGGCTAGCACGGAAAATGCTCCACGAGCAGGGTGGTGGCACGTTTAAAGCGCAGTAAAGTATCACCATCTCAACAAGGGCTGGATTGGGGAGTGGCCTGGAGTACCGATTGACCGGGATAGCCTGACCTTCATCGGGAAATCAAACGTCATGCCAGGCCGCTCCCCAATACAGCCCTAACTACAGGAATCGACCGATGGATAATTCGACCGTTGCCAAAAATGCACGCGCCTTTCCACCAGAGTTGGTGGCTAAGCTTGGGCTCATTCCAGACTCCGTAATGGCAGATCTGGTAAAGGCGCTTCCGCTGCATGGTCTTAACTTTGCAATGCTCAAGCCTGCAGAGTTGGAGGTCTTTGACTTCTTCCGGCAGCAAGGCCGCAAATATGGTGTTGCCGCTTCTGTTGTAAGCGATGCTGACCCTGCTGAGTTGGAAAATGCCACATCGCAGCAGCACCAGGACGAAATCATGCGCCGAGCCAACAGTTCTGTATCAGTAGTCCTGAGCTAAGGAATCAAGATGAAACCTGCCCAGCGTAGAGCAGTGAAGACAGCGGTCAATAAAGCCAAAACCGAGATCGCTCGTCTTGAGCGAGCCATCCAACGGTTTACACCTGGCACTCTCCCTCATGACAAGCTCACTCGTGAGCTGGCGGATCTGCGTCAGCGAGGCGGGTGACCATGTTCAACCGAAACTCCTTTCAGGCCGAGAGCTGGAAAGCCAAGTACCGTGCAGAGCTCACAAAACTGCAAATCTTCACGGTTCTACTTATGGCGCTGCTCGCTACAGGTTTTGTCTTCATATTCGTTCAAGTCTACCGGCACCCTAGCCCTTTCAGTTTTACCCTGGTAGGAGTTTCTGTGGTCCTGGCCGCTGCCTTTTACCGATACATGTACTACCTGCCGACCAAGCGCGATCGCCAGCGATATTCAAAACCCAGCGCCGGCAATCCCTCCTACTAGGTCCTGGCCTCTACTTGTCAGTGGTGCTCTTTACTCGACGCCTTGAACTCTTGGTAGTGGCTCTCCAGGAATAGAATCCTCGGCTTGGGGCTGTACATGAACATCCTTTTTCCCTGGTAGGCCTGATACCCGGCATCATCTACTGACTTGGCAACCTCCACGGTGAGTGTGGCCGGGTTGATGGTTATCAGGTGTGCATCGAACAGCCGGTGCAGATCCACCCTTAGCAGTAGCCCATTGGTTGCATCATCCGATTGATCCCCGCGATAGGGAATGATGTGGGCGGCCTCGAGCAGGGTATCCACCTTGCAGCCGGAGATGCAGCACTCTCCACCATACCGACCAAGCATGGATGCCCTGAAGTTGCCTTGCCCAGGGCGGGTAACCGAAACCTGTGTTCGCACAGTCCGCCGGTCGACCTTGAGCATGGCCAGCTCAACAGTGGGCGACGGCGCTGTTACCTGTCTCTCGTTTGGAAGCGAATCCTCAAGCTCTTGAATCAGCTCGTGGTCCATCATCAGCCGATAGGTTGGGTTCGTTGGCTGGCCCGAGTTGAGCGCTCGGAGGATGGACAGCGTTTCTGCTGCTGCCTCCAGTGAGGCAAAGCTGTCAGGGCGATTTGCCCAGGCTGACTTGAGCTGCTCCGTGGTTAGGTCTCGAATGTCGGCCAGGCTGAGCACCGGTCCTTCCACAACCTCTGTCAGGTTATCGATCACCGGGTTCTGTACGTGTACCACTTCCAGATCGACCAACACTTTCTGAATTGTCGCTTCTGCCTCGGCGATCGGGGTGAAGATGGCCAATACGTCTGGGTGGTACAGGTAGGTGGTTGCGCCGGCATAAAACTCATCGTCCCCGATCAACACCCTGTAGAGGGCAAACATCTCGGCCGCAGCTTCTTGTGAGCCACAAGAGTGGGCACGGCTCTCCCAGGCCAGCAGGATGTCATCACCCGTAAAGTCGGCAATGTCTTCAACGTCCAGGGCGTACAGGTGCGTAGGAGGCGTTGATAAATCCTCCTCGAGGACGGTGTCGGGCCGGGAAGTGATGAGGCTGGAGAAGTTGATTGTCGAGGTGAGGGCTTGACTGTCGTGGTGAAACGCACGCGAGCCCAGTACGCCCCCGTCTAACCACTGAGCGTATGCTGAGTGGTCTGCTGTACTGGTGCTTTCGTCCAGATAGAGACCGTAAGCAACTTTGAATTGAAGCCATGTCTCGTAACCAGCGTATTGGGCGCGGCTCAACCGTCCAGTTGGTTTCTTTGGCTTGGCTTTGGAAGTCGGGGTGGTTTTGCGCCCCCGGGCCAGCGTGGTCATGCGTGATCCGTCACTCGTTAGATGTGCCCTACAAGTGCTGTAGGTCAGATGGCCACGAGTATCGGTGATAAACCCGGGATTGGATAGCCGGCGACAGAGCCCCGGCCATACCAGCCCGGGGTGCATATCAAGTGAAATTCAGAATTGGGTGCTACTGCATCCAGTTGATCCAGCGGCACCGGAGATAGCCAGCATGACGCCGGCGCGACGAATGCCCAGTTTAAGCCGCCGCGCTCCGTTGCACGGATTTCTTGAGCTCGGTGAAGTAGTGGTCAATCACGATTTTCTCGCCGCCAGTAGAGTCTTGTAGCCACATAGCCACTGGCTGGCCATTAGTGGCGGTGTAGCCTTCCCGGACCTGCTCCTCGTCCAGGTCGTCACGGTGATGGCTGATGAATGCCACTTCCGCCGGCCGCTCGGCATAGATGCCGTGCAGTGCGCCACCAGTGACATCTGCCACAAGGCGGATCGGGGCGGTTGCTACCTCAAGCAAGGATTCGAATGCTTCCAGCACCTGACGCACGCTCTCTTCACAGGTACCGACGTTGAGCTGAACGGTTTCGTCCGGGCGATCAGACAGGAAGCCCACCACACGCCAAACCACACCGGCGTATTTACCAGTCGATGGCATGTGCTCGAGTTCGTTAGGATCGCTGGCCAGCGCATACATTGGGCTGTCCAGGGTATCCAGCACGATGCTGATGGTTTCGTCCACTTCGCAGTGGATGAGCGTCAGACGTGCGGCGTCATGACCAGTCAGGCTGTTGGAGTTGGCAACCGATGCAAGGATCTCTTCGCGCTGGCGGGCATCCACGGGCATGTAATGTTCGCCGCTATCGTAGATAACGTGCAGGCAACGCTCCATGGCGAACTTGGTGAATCGCAGACCAGCTCCGGGATTAGTTTGTGGGGTGTTCATCTAGTGGCCCTCTCGTGAGCTCTGTTAAGAGTTCTCATGATGGGGTTGCCTATCGGGTGCCAGAAGCACCTGCACCCTGTGCAGATGCCGGCAGTCCGTTAAAGCGGTCCGGGCTCAGTGGCATAGGGCGAGGGTGGTGACTAGATTCTGCAGTTCACGGTCGGGTGTTTTTTGAGAAGGCGGATGTTCTCGGTTACTTTGAAAACCACCGGTGTGCCCCCGTCCGTGGAGTAGCACCAGCGGATATCATCGCTGTAGTCGAGATGCGTAACAGGCAAGCGAATCCCCGCGACGTGGCCCAGTGCCCGCTCAACCAATCAAAATGCGCGGATTGAATGGTCACTCCGAAGATTCGGATGATTCTGGGGGCAGGGCGAGTTAACGACCGTTCTAGTCGTGGCACGCCTCGTAACGTAATAAATCGGTACTTTCGCCTTGTGCACATGAGGCATAAGAGCGAGACATTAGTTTGCCAGGGTAATACTTTACGCCGCCAACGACCCAGAAAAGAACCGGGTATGGATTAGTTGAATAAAGTCCGCCGGAGTCTTTGGGGAAGAACCGCTGCCCATTCAGATTCAATTCTTTGCCTCTGTCCTGGTTGCCTCGACAACCTCCCGAGTTCGTACCAATCCAAGTCGAGCCGCTGTAAGCGCATGATGGTCCAGCTGGAGCCATTGTACCAACAGCGGTTTGTTGGTTTGTTATTTGGCCAGAAGTGTAATTGGTCGTTAACCCGCCAACATTTCTGACCTGCCCAGTCACCAAGCTTTGTTCCCGGGCTTGAACATACTGGTAGTAGTTTTGGGTGCAAACCTGCTGTTGCGTGAAGCTACTGCCCTGCGCAACAGTGGCTGCGTCAGGACTCCATGCGCTGCAATTGAACAAGGCCCCATAGGGTGTCCAAGACGTATAGGTTGGGGCGATTGCTGCCCACTTGTCCGTGAAGGGAATCCATATCGAACCTGACCCACCCTCAACCATCCCTGATGCCGTTACGGTAGCCCCGCCAATTTGACTAGAAGATTTTAAACTCACCACAGTTTGTCCATTTGCGTTCGTATATGTAACCGAAGCGCCAAGGGTTCCGCTGGTTGTTGTCCACGTAATCGGAATACTTGCTTCAACAAGTGAGCCATAGGCATCGGTAACCGTCGCTGTGATATACGTCACCTCGCCAAGGGCCGCGAGGGTAGGGGGGGCTGCTGTCAAGACAATGATCAATCCCTGTTCGCAGTTGTTCCATCCATTTCTAGTAGGCTCACACACTACATACTGCCAGGTGCCGGGGTTGCTTCCCGGTGCTGTCCTAATGGGGGCCCATGTACCAGCGCTTGTATGGGCGCTTGTCAGAAGTGAGAGCGCTATAAGTATTGTGAATATTGCTCGCACCAGTTAAATCCCTCAGATCAGTCAATCAACGGTTTGGAAAGGCAAAACTGCAGCAGATTGCACATGACTCTGGAGTAGATAAATGTGCAGGGCAAGTCAAAACAGGGGTTCCAAATCTAACCACCGTCCCCGATGAAACATATAAATAATACATATCGTAGTTTCTTGCTTTTAACTTGAGGATGGGGTCCTCACGTAGGTTCTGAATGCGCACCGATCTAAAGGGACAAAAGCGAAGTCCGTCCGTTGCACATTCACTTGAAGCACCGCTTTAAGCGTTTCGAAGCGTTTTCGGCGCGATAACTCATGGTCTTGATCACTTCGCAGTGCGTGAGTACCAGGCGGGAGGCGTCTTCGTCAGTCCGACCGGTGGAATTGGCAACCGGGGAAAGGATCTCTACGCGCTGGCGGGCGTCCAAGGGCATTTATTGCGAGGCGCTGTCGTAGATAACGTGCAGGCAACGCTCGATGGCGAGCTTCGGGAATCGCATAGTCACTGCAGGAAAAGTCCTGGGGCGTTCATCTAGTGGCCCTCTTGTGGGATCGGTTAGGAGTTCTCATCGTGAGGGCAACTATCATGTGCAAGAAGCGCACGCACCGCTAGGCGGTGTTGGCAGTCAGCTACTGCTAATCTTGCTCAGTGTGACGACCACGTTCTGCAGTGCACGATCGAATGCTTCATCGGCAGCATCTTCGAGAAGGCTGATGTTTTCAGTGCGATTGAAAACTACCGGTGTGCCCCCGCTCGCCGAGTAGCGCCAGCGCAGATCATCTCCGTAGACGACTTGCGTGACGGAAGGGTGAATGCTTGCGACGTGGGCCAGCGCCTGTTCAACCAATCCTAAGGTGCGGAATGGATGGTCACCGCCGATGTGCTGCCCGGCATTCGCTGCTACGAACAAAGGGTTCTGCTGCTCAAACCAGTGCCATACATCGGCGACGTCGTCGCCCTTGTCGAAGTGCAGAAAGGAATTGTTCAGTTCAGCGCCATCATCAGCCAGGCAAACACCGCTAAGCACATTCCACAAGGTGCAGAGTTCAGCCAGCGTTCGGAAACCGTTGGTGGCTTTAGTGGCAATTGGGAAAGGGGAAGGGCGGTAGCTGGTGGTACCTTGCATGATGACCTCGATGGTGTCCGCTGGATGATGGACACATTTTGAGGTCGCTCCGAGTGTGCCAGAACCTAAGGCACACTCTGTATTTCCAGCGCTCCCTAAGACCAATCCGGATGGTCGGGATCGATCAGAGCACGTCCCGGCACAATCATTTCTTTTCCGGTGTCGATGCGGGCAACAACCCAGTTGCCACGTCCGCCGTAGTCAGTGGGTGATTTGGTGCGGACAAGGTTGCCGCTCTTAATGAACCGATACGTTGTTTCGGGTTGAATTTGCATTGGGTTCTCCTCAGTAGGCGTTGAGTGGATTCTAGCCCGGTACCGCGCTCTACATCTCGGAATTCGACGATAACAATAGTTGCCGAATGCCGGCGCTGCTGGGCCAGCGGTCAGAGTTTCAACTTGGGGCGGTGGAGCGCTCTGCTGCCTTGGCGAAGAAGGCCTGCATCTCCTCTGTTGCATTGTCGCGGTGATGCCAGATCGCCGCAGTCCTGCCGGCATTCTCCTTGAACCACTGTGCCTGTTCGCTGACACTTCCCTCGCTTTCATCCTCGTGGTCGAAGCACACAACGATGGCCTCGATAGGTTGCTGACTATGGATACCCACTAAGCCGCCATCGGAGAGTTCCACTACCACACGAGTTGGGGAGGGTGCAGGTGCTGGCGAAAGAAGCGACTGGAAAGCGCCCAGGGCTGCCCGCACGCCTGCTTCGTCATTACCACTGTTCAGCTGCAAGGCATCGCCCGGACGGTTGGAGAGGTAGCCCACAACGCGCCACACGACGCCTCCATACGAACCTTCTGAGAAGGTGTGCGAGTAATCGACGGATTCTGCATTGGCAGCCCGCTGGTAGAGCTCCCCATCGATGGTGTCCATAGCCGCGTAGGAAGCGCCACCAATTTCAATGGTGATGAGATTCAAACGCTGGTGGTCTCCGATGCTCAACGATCCATCCAGGGCAATCGGCGCTAGAATGTCTTCACACTGCCGAGGGTCAATCGGCAGGCAATGTTCGCCGTCCTCAGTCACGATACGAATGCAGCGCTCGATGTCGAACTTGACGAAGCGCAGGCCTGCGGCCGAAGTCAGGGTGGATTTCATTGGTTGTACTCATGAGTCATTGGACTAGATGATCACATGCTGATGCCATTTTCGTTGTGGCAGAACCTCAGGCTTTCAACGCAAATGAACTGAATTGTTGGGCTCGGATTTATCCTTGCAGTTATTGGATTGCCTGGGTCAAAAACGCCGTGCTACAAGGCTGTTCGATTCAGAAGGTAGATTTGAGTGAGCAATCTTTTAGAAAGTAGATCCGTGTACGAAATCGGGCTTGATGGTTCACCAGAAGGCTCGGCTTCAAACACCAGGCGCGGGAGTCGTAGTGGCCGTATAGCTCCGACCAATGCTGAGGTCTTCGACTTTGAATCATGTGAGATTGTGAGTGAAACCGCTCTGCGTCATGCCTTGATGACGCGCAGTTCGGTAGCTTTGGATTACATCGCAGATGTGGTGCCGGATCTAGCAACCCATGCGGAGGTCTGCTCCCACGTCATCAACACGTTACCCCGCGCTCCAAATGCGATCACCTTTCTTACTGAAATCAAGCGCCGCTGCCTGATAAAAAATGTCTATACCCATTCGATATTCATGCAGGCCGCTTTTCTGCATGGGTCTGTAAGGGTCAGAGTCAAAGACTCGACGGAGAAAGGGGCCAAACAAGCAGCTCATATTGCATTTGTGAAGCAGCTTTGCGAGAGAGTGTTGGCCGGTGATGAGTTTCAAACGCCCGGGAAAAGTCCCGTCCAGCATCCAATTGAACAGTCGTGCCCAACGGCATTTATCTAATCTTCATCTGAGTATTCGCAAGCTTGAGTTCCCCCGAACATCCCTGAGTCTGGGGTGGGCCTGAATAATCTCGCCCGTCTCTACCAATCCCTCAGCTTAGGGCGAATTCCTCACTGAGGATTTAAAGGCGAGTCCAAGTGCAGGTCACAAAAAGCCCGGACAGTGCCGGGCTCAGTCATTTGAAGCAACGCTTGCAGCGCTTTGACGTTTTTACCAACTCAGGATCCCGGTCTATCCCTGGAACAGAGACGCTGCCGCACTTTGAGCTGTAAATATGCGATTCCTGCCCCGTCCCGCCTGAAAGCACCTCGTGGAAGAAACGGTGAATCAGATAGCTATTGCCGGATGAAGCCATGGCCACCGTGTATTCGCGTTGCTGTGTCGTAATCATAAACTCACTCAGGGTCTGTGATGAGCATCCGGCCTGGCACCGCTGGCGCGGTTCGAATTTCGGCCAGACCTTTGGCAGTTCTGAATCCGATCTCGGTCACTGCGACCGGGTATTTAATTCCGCCATCCGGATTCAACACCACGAGACCAAACTTGCGGAGCTCGCTGAGCGTTGCTTGATCCAGGTCGGACGCGCCGTTGATCAGGTCTTGCAGTTTCTCGCTCGCTACCGCACCCAGTTCAACCGACCACTCACGGCCGTCGCGGCTGTAGTGGAAAGCGAATGACTCGGGCCGGGTTTCGATTGCGAGGAGCTTCAAACCTGGGCGTTCAGTGGTTGCGGGATTGTTCACGAATACACTCCGAAGTTTATGCGCGGTGGCCATGATCGGCATTGTAACTGGCCACCGCACAATCGACCTGAATTCAGCCTGCCAGGAAACTCAATTGCTCCATGGGTGCTTGCTGTGGGGTAGGCTTTGCCGCGGGCTTGGCGTCGATGACCCAAGTCGTGTTGGCGGCAGGGAACTGGGTGAGGGAGTAGATCTCGTCATGACCTTGCGGCATAGCGAAGTGGATTTCTTTACCAACAGAGCTGTGTTCAACCTTCGCCAACAAACGCTCAATGGTCCGCTGCTTGTAGTCTTCGACCTTCACGGTCGTGTCGACGATAACCCTTACGCCGGTGGCAGGCATCGGCTCTGCGTTTTCCACCGAGGCTCGGAGTGCCTGAATGCGTTTGCGGTAGCTGCCTGGCTCCTTAACCTCTGCTTCCCAAAGCGAGGCTACGAACTGGGCAACGATGCTGTATGCCCAGCCCTCACAGCGCCACTGTCCGTCACTGCCCATCATCAGGACGTTGTCATTGTCCCGGACCTGCATGCAGCGCGGCGATGTAACGTCGTATGCCTTGGCCTTCTGAGGCTTGTAGCCCAGGCTTTCGTCACGCGGGTTGCCCAGTGGGATGTTGTAGCTCTGAATAACCCGGTGTGCGCCTAGCGTCATGCCGTCATACAAGGTGCCCAAGAGGTTGCTGTCCGCGTACAGGGAAAGCTCAACGGATTCGCCGGCCTCAAGCGCCGCGACCTGTTTCCCATAGCCCCATGCTTGCATGGCGGGCTTGGAGTCGTTGAACGCGCTCATGGTCAGCGGAGAATTCCACTCTTTGCCAGCTTTCAGGATGATGTCCAGGTTGGCCATCGCGACAGGGTTGGCCATCTCTGCTAGCCAGCCCGCGATATAGCTTTCAGGCCTGATCGTCCGTCCGCCAGCACCCTGCAGCGATTGGCCTTCGCAGGAGGATGCAGACCGAAAGATCGCGCGGATAATCTGTGACGACGATCCAATTGCGCGGGCGCTCCAGCTCGGAGTGTGAGGGTGGCAGTTCTTTTCGTAGGTTTGCTCAAACATGACGTAGCAAGGCTGGCCATCTTGACCGCGGAATGCGCCAATGAGTTTGCCGGTGGTGACTGTAGAGCCCATGTTTGATACCCCTGAATGTGTTGAGAACCTGTGTTTCGATGGGTTCAGTATCAGGATACTTTGCGTGTGCCAGAACCAACTGGGACAGAGTTTTTACCTAATGCTGGCGCTATGAATCCTGTCCCAGGATTTGAGTCAGTCACGCTCCGGCTTATGGGAAATGAAAAGGCCTAGACATGCCGGGCTGAAGCATGAGAGGAATTTGTTAAAGCCCTATTATGCGGAGGCGAAAATCTCCCCAGACAGTCCATCGAGTAAGCTCAGAAGCGATCCAGCCCATTCCAATGATGATGAGTTCGCTGACTACATAGAAAGTAGAAAAGCCTTCAGGAGGCTTTGGAATCTGTACGTTTGAACCGAGAGTGGCGAAGACATAAATCAGCCCGTAAAACACTAGCATCGCGACCCAAAGGGCTCTATCCGTGCCCTTCTGGTAATACCGCTCGTAAACAAGTCCCGCCGAGGCTTGGATAATCCAGACAAGCAGGGTCATCCCAAGAAAATATTGGGTTACTGCTTGGGGCAGGACATGCCAGAGGGCTGTAATACCACTAATCAAATACAGATTGAATCCCGTGATAGCGGCGAGGATGAGCGATCGACGTGGGGGTGTTTCCGTGGTTTCTTGCGTCGGAACAATTTCAGTCATGTCTAATCCATCATTAGCGGCCAAAGCCAAGCTTCCAATTTAACTCAGAATGAGAGTCGCTCTTTGAAAATCACCATGGAGTTTTCCGTGGGCCAAGGGTTCATTGATTGGCGGAACTGGAGGTTCGAAAGGCAGGCTCCGGACTCGCACTCAGTTCAACCGGCACACTGACCCAGTCGCCAAACTTGGTGACGACGACGGCACGGCAGAGCGCTACCAACTCGTTGCGTGCAGGCTCGGTAGTGTATTGATCGCCGCAGTAGTAGATGTTTGCAATCCAGCGCTCGGAGGTCTCAGTACCTTCGGCCCCGTTGTGAGCTTCTGGGTAAACGCCACCTGGTAGTCGCGCATCAATGGGCCGGCTTGAGCCCATTCTGTGCTCGGACGGTGCGGTCACCCAATAGACAGTGCCTGAGGGATTTGTACCCAATAGACGGTCGTCCGAGTACCTAATAGACGGTGTTCCGGGCACCCAATAGACGGCGGCCTGGGGGACTGGTACCCAATAGACGGTCTCCCGCTGATTTGCTGGCAACCCGCTGAAGTGGTGCATTTTCAACAGTGCCCGACGTATAGACCCCTCGCCTGGATTTCAAAGTTCGGCAGCGTCAGTTCTCGGATAGCCAGGTTCCGGTGCCACACTCAATTCAACCGGCACACTGACCCAGTCCCCAAACTTTGTGACAACCACAGCACGGCAAAGCGCTACGAGCTCGTTACGCGCAGGCTCGGTGGTGTATTGATCGCCTCCGCTGTAGTAGATATTTGCAATCCAACGCTCGGAAGTCTCAGTACCTTCGTCCCCGTAGTGAGCCTCTGGGTTGAGCGCCACCTGGTATTCGCGCAGCAATGGGCCGGCATGAGCCCAGTCTGTGCTCGGACGGAACGGGATTAAGCCCCGTGAGGTAACGCGATAGGCGCGTGCGAGGTTCTGGTGTTGAGGGCTCTCGATCTGAACCTTGATCCCGGCCGCTTGAGCAACAGCCCAGTCCAGGGCTGGCCCGTCCAGTTCCTCAAGGTAGATTTGTACGAATCCGGAGAGTGCTTGGGGTTTTGCGGGTGGCACAGGAGCGTAGGCTGTCATTTCGGTATCCTCGGCTGAAATCATTACCTCTATGCTGCCTTGCTTGGCTGTGTGCCAGAAGCGGAAACATCACCGCCATTTCCACCGTTACCAGTTTGGGGCGTCCGGTTAGTTGGGGTCGACGGCTTGCTTGGCCTGTTCCAGCAGTGCACGCACACGTTGAATTTCCTTCGCGCTATGCGGCGTGCCGCCCGCGTTCAGGTCTAGGTATTGAGTAAGCAGTTGCTCGCGACTGGTGAAGTCGTAGACTGCGACCTTCACGTAGAATTTTCGTGCGCTGTACGCGGTGCCCAGCAACTCCTTAGCAGTGAACCCGAATGGCTTCACGTTTCCTTTGACGAACTCAGTGATTGCAGTGAAACGCTGCAGCCCGTCAACGCACTGCAACCCAGGCGGGAGATCGGTATCTGCTTTGGCGATATTATTCCAGCTAGCGCTGTTGAACTGGATAAGCAACCCGCTGACAGGTACAACGCCGCGCAAGCAGTTTTCGATGTAGTGAGCTTGCTGCTCGGGCGTCCAAACATGTCCGCGCTGGAAGTCCGGAATTAGCTCCAGTCCACCATAATCTTCGCCGAGACCAATCAGGGCCCGCTCCAAGCCATCCCAGCGGTAATCCGCGGACCAGCGCGCGGTGCGCAGTGGCTTGATGAGATTATTTAGTTGCTGCTCGAATTCGCTGATCTGACGTGCCATTGCTGTAATCCGTATTTAGGGACAATTAGTGTCCGTTCTTTCATGTGGCCAGCATGTCGGTGGAAGCCGAAATACAACCACAACCTTTTCAACTCAGGCTTACACCATCTCGACCTGAACACGGAACGTCCGGTCTTTGTCATGCAAATCCAACCGGGAGCCTATCGCGCCAGATTCCAGACCTGCCTTGAATTCGAACGCGCTGGATTCACTGAAAAAGTACGATTCCTCCACCTCTAGAAGCTCCCGCCCATCAAATGACGATTGCACAACGCAGTAGACGTACTTGCTGTCGATCGGGGCATCTGGGTAGAACTTGTACAGATTAATGCTCGAGGAGTGGGGCTTGCCGTCTTTGCCGACAGTGAATTCGATCTGCTCACTCGAAAAGCGGGCGTCTTGGTGGAAGCCGGTTACCGTTACAACGTAGGGCTGGTCGTCCATGAATCCCATAAACAAGGTCTGGCCGATGGTGGGTCGATAGTCCGGGGTGTGGGCGCTCATGGGTGATTTCCTTTATGAAGGGTCGCATTTGATTGACCCCATATTCGTAGAGGATTCAGCGTGCCAGAAGCCCCATCCAGTCAGAATGATGAGTAAGCACGGGCTGAATCCCAGATGTGAGCCGAAGGCTGCGCAATCGGTTTCCGCAGGTTGGGTCTGACGAATTGAATCGCTCGCCGCCGGTGTTAGGCCGCAAGCCCCAGGTCTTCACACTCCTCACGCCATCCGGCCCAGAGATCTGCTTCAATCGACGCATAGGTATCGTGAAGGTCCTGGCAGTACGCGCGGTGGGCTTCCTCCTCCAACATTTCCTGGTTGCACTCGTAGGCATCAATGCATTCCTCTGCCGTGTCGACCGGCGACTCTCCATGTGACCATTGGTGCATCACTGTGCGGTAATGCCCTTGCCGAATGTGTGCGACCGTGCCGACACGAGCGTCCATGAGTTGAGCGATAGCCATATCGACCGCAGCAAGCCAGCTTGTGTAAGGGAAGTGTTCATGTGGCTCAGGTTGCAACCAACTTGCTGAGAGCCTGCCAATCGATCCGCTCTTAACGTTGGTTTCATGCAGTTCTGTATAGAGCTCGTGAGCAAGGCTGTATTGGTCTGCCAGCTCAGGGATGTCTTGAAGCATGATTGGCACGCAGGGGCCATAGTGGCGGTAGGTCAGAACATCATTCGACGCAAGATCGTGCACCGCGTTGTAGGCAGCCTCCAAGGCGGCTTCGGTTTGAGCCTCGCACCCTTCGATGCCAGCAAAAGCAGCGACATTGATCCAGAGCAAGCGGGCGGCGAGGGCTTCTTGAAATGCTGGGTTCATGGTTGAGGCTCCGAGTCTGTTTGGACAGTGGAACCATCATCAGGGGGTATTAAGTGTGCCAGAACCTCCCAAGGGGAAAATAAGGCTGCCGCCCCAACGTTTGGAATGCCCGCCTAATCGAACTTCCAATGCCTCAGGCGGGGTACCAATGCGGTCGTTATCCAGCCTAGGGAAAGGTGTGCTGGGGTCGCTTGATCCTTGGTCGATCTGTATCGTCATCGCCCATTGACACTGAATCGCCGGAGCAAGTACCAATGCACGAGTACATAGACGCTTTCAAGGTAGCCATGGTGCGGACCGATGGGATTGCAGGTGGATTGTCGAACTACCCGCTGAGGATCACTCCAGGGTTGAAGATCGACATACCTCAGATTGTTGATGCGATCGCTCGTGACTTCTCGGAGTTTCTCCCGCATACCGACGTGCTGCCAGGGAAATGCTTCAGAGTCGCCCGTGAGCTGTCATACATCCTGCTTGAGTTGGGTGTCCGGCATACCGTCACTGTTGGAGACATCGAGCTGGTTGATGGCCTCTATGTGGGCCTTGACCTAGAGCAGCTGCAGCGCGACGTCGCCGGGGGCTATGGGTTGGACTTTCAGGATGGGCGTCCTGTAGGCCGGCCGATAAATGCTCATGCCTGGATCACCTTGGAGAATGGGTGTGTCATTGACACCACTATCCTTCCTTCTCAGCATCGCAAAAGCCAAAACCCATCTGAGCTTCTGAGTTTTGCTGAGTCGGTCTATTTTTCCGGCAAGCAGCACACTCCAGTAGTCCGGCACTTACCGATGATGACCGGGCTTGTGTATCACCAGTTGGTGCTGATCGGGGAGGGTGACGGTGACGCACAGAACTACTGTCAGTGGTCGGAGGATTACGCGCGGTTGATGGGGAGGCTGGACTTGGTCAGGTTGGTGCCGGCACTCAGACCTAATTGATTTCAAGGAACTCAACCCGTGTCTCATTGGCACCGGGTTGGAATTTGATGAAATGGCTCAATTGATAGGCGTAGAAGGCAGCATAGGTGCTTCGAAAAACGGGTGAAGCTCCGTAAAACCCGCATCTCGATAACACTGCCACCAAGCATCTACCTGGTCCTTCACACTCTCGGTCAGCTCCTTGATTCCATTGCGCAGATCTATCGCTAAGAACGCGCATGCCTTGTAAGCGTCTACGGCCTCAAGGTCATCGCGGGAGACTACTGCGCAGGCAGTCAGATGACGTGAACGTACATAGTGAAAAGCACCGGCAGGTATGGCGCCGGCCATGTACTCACTGTGCGCAGCGGCTAGGTTCGCATCGAGGACCGGCATAACACCGATCAAGTTGCTTTTGAGGGATTGAATACTCATGGTCTGACTAGGGTTCATGTTTTGATTCCTTGAGACCCAGGCGAGCCCGGGCGTGAGGGTGGGATGATCAGGCTCAGGCAGCTTGCGGCGGGAGGTCGCTACGTTTGTTTGCGATCCCGATGTTGGATTTGAAGTAATCCATGCACGCTTCAAAGCCTTGCGAGATAAGCGCTGAGTAGGCTGCGCGGTGATCACCATTGAGGATGTAGAACCCATCCATTTGATCACGCACTAGCGCAGTGGTGTCGCAGCCATAGATCCACATGTCGTGGTCGTTGAAGCTGACGTAGAACCCTTTACCGTTGATGGTCGAGTTGTACTGCACGACAGGCACCGCCAGTCCCGAAGCGAGTGTGATGGTGTGGGCGGTAGCCATATTGATTTCCTTGCATGAGCTGAATTTGATATGGCCATCTTGTTGCCACTTACCCTGTGCCAGAACCCTCTTTACGAAAAAAGAGCCGCATGGGCCCCTTTTTTGGTGGACGGCAACTAACTCCGTTTGCCAGCCCGATCATCTGCGCCTCGTGACCAACCGCGGGCGTACAATCGGTCTTCCCAGGTCGAATCCGGATTGGGGAAGGCTGGCCCCGGGTCTCCCTTCTGGCCTGCTTCACGTCCACGCTGATACGGCGTCTTCTCGTCCGCGGGGCCCAACAGCGCTGCTAACTTACTCATAATTCCTACCTTGAATAGCCGGGGCCGGCCAGTACAGCCAGTTGGTTGGGATTCAGAGTGGGGATTTCAGCTGCTCAACCCGAGCCTTTTGTTCCAGGTCCATGCACAGGCGGACCTGCTTTGCCGTCGCCTTGCCCTGAGCCCACCGGTTTCGCAGTGATTTCATTGTTCTTTCTTCAGCCTTGCTCATGATCTCTCCACACTCTTGGAAGTTGATGAGGGCAATATTGAGGCGTTCGCAAGCGTGCCAGAAGCATGCTTATGGAGGATCCACGAACCCGGCCGGGGGTATTGTGAATTGCAGGCACAAAAAAAGCCGCCCGTCAGGGCAGCTCTTTGGAAATCAATGATGCTTGTCAGCCAGCGAGGCGGCCAACGGGCTCGAAATCACGGCCTTTGGACATTGCTACGTCCAGAAAACGGCTGGCTTTCACGGAACGATTAGCAAGGACCGCACGAGCTTCTGCTTGGAAGCGTGCTGCCATCATTGGTTTCGGTTCGTGCTTTGGCTTCTGCATAGACACCTCTCGGGTATCGGGATTTAGGTGGATAGTATTACTGCTCAATAGAGATGACAAGCCGGTCCGTCGGATCGAAGGCGAACCCCAGGCTCTCATATACCGGGATAGCACCTGCTGCAGGCTCCTGGACCTCGATCTCCGTACAACCGATCATAAGGGCGTAGTTCTCGATTGCGGTCAGCGCCAGCGCAGCCACGGCACCTCGTAGGGGGTGCGACTTGTCTGGCTTGCCCTCGAGAATCACGATCTTGATGCAGATCTTGCTCTTTCGAGGTGTGGCGTAGCAGAGCCCACAGAGCTCCTGACCAAACCATAGCGAAAGATCGAAGCCGCGCGTGTCGTCCTGCTTCCAATGATGCACATCGTACCAAGGATAGAGGGTAGCCTCATCACCCCAAAGGTCCGAGGCTTCGATCTCCACTGGCGTGATGCTATCGAAGCGGATTTGAGTAGTGTCTATTCCCCGGGCCTTAAGGTTCTCGTTTGAGTGCGCCAGCGCCTGGGCTGCCTTGCGTGCTTCAGACCTCAGGATCTGGTAGCGGTATTCGTTGCCACGATTCTTGGACATTGGTAACCAGCAGCGGGATTCGGATCGTGGCTAGGATAACGGCTTTTCTATACTTTCACAGGGGTTGCGCGACGTGCCTGACTGGGGATGTGGCGGGAAACGGACATTTCCTGCTGGTGGATGTCCGTTCTCCTTCCTAAGTCCGCCCCCAGCTATTCAGCCGCTTACAGAGGAATTGAACCGGAGTTAGCCGGCGACTCCGACTTAAGAATGGTCGGTGCAATCGCAACGTAAGTGGTGGTCTTCTTGCTGGCGGACATCTTCAAGATCCCGGGCAACCTCATGCATGAACTCTTCGAGCTCGATTTCACCCAGCCCACCGATATGGCGCTTGTAAGACTCATGGATCTTTACAGCTGCAACAGTTGGCAGGTCCTGGTTTCTCCATGAATGGAAAAAGTCCTCATCAAAAGAAAACGTAGCAACCGCGGCTTCGGCACAGGTCATTTGCATCAGGTCGGCAATCGCGCGAGTAACTGCGGCCATCCATTGGGAATAGGGAAGAACCAGCGGTTTGACTGGTGGTAGCCAGTGCGACTGCATCACCTCGATAGATCCGTCGTGATAGTTCTTGTAGTAGAGCTCTGAATACATCTCGTACGCGAGATTGTAATGGTCCTCCAGCAAGGGAACATCCTGCAGCAGGAGAGGGGCAACAGGGCCGTAGTGGCGGTGGGAAAGCACGTCGTTCGAAGCGAGCTCATCTACTGCGTTGCAAGCGGCCTGGTACGCGGTATCGACCTGAGGTTCCGATGCTCCAATGGCTTCGAGAACGAGGTAGTCCGTCCACAGGAAGCGGGCGACGAGGGCTTCACGGAATGCTGCGTTCATAATTTGTCTCCAGAGACTTGAGTTGTTCAATGGAGCAATCATGGGTGGCCTTTGCGTGTGCCAGAAGCAGGCACCACTTCTGGATCGCTAGGGGATCTACAAGGCTGCGCTCTTCGAAACCGCAGATGGGGTGTCGTTTGCTATGTGGTGGCGCAGGCCAATCAACCCCAATGCTGGGACCCATATGCCTACGAAGTCGGAAAGCAGCTGTGCCCACTGGATGTATCCCCGAGGAGGACCTTCATAAACATATTCGTGAGGCTGGATCCCCACCTCCCATGTGAGTGACCAAATCCACATCATTCCTGCACTCATGAGCGCTGCTTGCGTCGGCCGGGTAAGTGAAGGCCATTCCTTCACATACTGCCGCAACATGACTGAGCCTATGAGGTAGAAAGGGATGACGATGGTGCAGATGAACTTTCGCAAGCCATGCTCCATCTGGAAAGGCATCCAAGCGGGCCATGACAGGAACAGAGGAAATCCACACAGGCCCGCCAATGCAACCACAATGTTGGCGCGACGGCCTCGTTGCGTGGCAAACGACCGGATCAGAGCCCACCCTGCCAGGGTGCAGCCTGCGAACCCCACGCAGTGTGCAAGCTCCCTTGGACCAAAGCCCCAGGCTGGGTTTGAACCGACGAAATACATCGTTGCGAAGGGTCGGGTGACTGCAATATCAAAGCCGAGGGCAATCAGCATCACGCCGAAACATCCTACAGCCAATATCTTTCCTGAATTCATTTGCTCGAATAGCCCTTGTGCTGTGCACGTCCGAGGATCTTGCCTGAGCGGGGGCATTAAATTCCTGACTATGGATTCTGACTCGCTTGAATTCGCTCAATGATTACCTGGTGGCGGGAGAAGTTTCGGATCATGTAGTTGACCGTCAGCAGAGTTGCCGTGTACCCAAGACTAACGCCGATCGTGCCTGCAATAAGCAAGGGCCAGTCGTAGGGGGCTTGAGAAAAGAGTGTCAGCGCGGCGAGCAAGCTACCCAGCGTTAAGCTGGCCCCTAGATGTACCGCATTTCGCGGGCGGCTTACCCAAGGCCACTTTATGCGCAGCATAATCAGAGCGAAAACTGTGAGGAAGTAGAGCAGGATTAGGGGTGTCAACCGGTGTGCCTCAAGAAAGCTCTGACTCACACTCCAAACTAGCAGTAACGCCATCACCCCAATAGGCACCAGGTGATATTTGGCTCCTTTGGTGTCCCAGAGAGATGTGAGTATCGAGGATACTGTGGCCACGATCCCAGCCATGCTGAGCGCGACTAACAGCATCTGAGCGCCCCCTGTAAACCCGCCAGTCTGGAAGGCAATGCCACCCACTGCGGTGAGCCCCCCACCGATGAGTGCGATGGATCGAGTAATCACCCGATTCAGACGCTGTGGGTCTCTGAGGGTTGTGCATGACTGCCGCGCGCGTTTTATTGTGGGACTGGACGTCCGATCAACATAGTCGATGGAGAAATTGGTTTCCGAATCTGTGTGCCGAGCCGCTTCAATAATGCTCTTGATCCCGTTTTGGCCTGCGTCCAGGCACGGCTGCGCAACTTGGGCACCTGCACCGATCGCAGTCGGGTGGGCAGTGACGTCGCTGATATCGACGGGTTTTCCGGGGAACACCTTGAGGCGCCAGCAGTGACTTTCAGTCAGGATTAGAAACGATGCGTCCTGATTATGGATTCCAAGAATAGCCGTTGCGTGGGCCGCGAGATCGGCCTCCAGCGGAGTTGAAGGCCTAGTGGTACCAGCAGGCAGGTTCCGGTCAAGCAGGTAGTCAACAATCAGGTTGCTTACTAGAACGTTTCCGGATGCGCCCACGGCGACGATAGGCGAGAGCTCAAACGTGAGGGGTTTAACTGGGACCCAAAGCTTGGATTTCAGTGACCAATCCCGTTGGGCGATGTAGCCGGTCTGCACCATCGCTGCGCTGTCACTCACCAAAGTGTCGGCGCTGAGGGTTTTCAGATCCCATGTGATCGTTGTCAAAAAGCACCTGCGATGAAGTTGATGGGAAAGTTGACACGGTCACTGAGGTGCCAGGTAGGGGCTGCTGCGGCTGGCCTGTTATTCAGCCGGGAAATATTCCAGAGTTTCTGTATCAAAGCGAGTGTTGATAGCGTTCATTACCGCCTCTTCAAAGCTTTGGCCCTTCGCGTTGCACCAGCCGAAGCCTTCAACGTGCCAAACGGAGCGGTGTTGTTTGTAGGTGTGGTCGCGGTTGAAGTCGATTTGAACGGAAGCGAATCGACTCCGCTCATGCAACCACTCCCAGCATTTTTGCATATTGTTGGTCATGATTTGTCCTGTCCGCGGCTGGTTATTGCGGTGCCGTATCCCGAAGTTGTGTGGTGCGGAACATAGTTGCAGATGCGAGGTGTGCCCAGTCCCGAGGTGTGACCTCGAGGCAGTCGCTTTCAAACAGCTGGTTGATGGTGTCGATTAGTGCGGAAAGAGCCTCCTCTGTTGGTGCGCTCTCTACGGCCTCAAGGGCCTCATCGAAGTCACAAAATGTCAGGGTGGCCATTCCTTTTCCTTGTAGGCTGTTTGACTGGTTTCTTGTTGGTTCACACCCGCCGAACGATGTCGTTTATGCATTCGACATTCGAATAGAGGCGCCCGCTGCGATGCCAGCTTTCAGCGATCGCCGCACTATCCTCACCATAGAAGCCGTTGCAGTCGAAGCTGTGGCGCTGGGTTGCACGGACTACCGTGACGCGTTCGCCGCCCCGAGTGATGTACGCACCTGGTTCGGTGATGACTGCCGGAAGGGATACGAGGGGCCAAAGGTAGACGGACATTGCGAGCACTCCATAAGCTGATGTGCCTATGTTGTAGGCGACTGATGTGTGCCAGAAGCTACCAATGACGATAATTTCCATTCCCGCTGTGAGAGTGCGGCGATTTACGCCCGGTCCATTATCTTGGATCTGTCCTGATGAGATGAGATCCACCAACCGAACAGTCAGCTTTGGGGCGCCTGATGGTGGTGCAGCGCTACCGAAAGCCTGTCAGGGCAATATTTAACATTTCCCCAACAGGCGGTTCAGTTATGACTTAACGGAGCTGCGGGTAAGCCAGGTAGCCATAGAGATATCCTCAAGGGCGTATTCACCGCGGTTTGCCTTCCAGACCAGCTCTTTGTCCCGCAGCACGTCTAAGGCCTTCTGAACGTTCGGGGTTGAGGCGTTGGCGTCGACTTGTGCGAGTTCGAGTTTACGGTTCACGGCCTGAAATGTTTGATCTGAGAAGGGCACGAATGGCTGCTTGCTGATAGCACGCTCAGCCATGACCTCAAGAACCGCTTGTTGGATAGGGGAAAGCCCGTTAAAGGCGCTCTCGTAGTCACTCCACACTCCTGCTTGGTGGTTCAGCGCGCCTGTGCGCAGTAGCTCGCCAAGGTTGCTGGCCTCACCTAGACCGACGCTTACCTCAGTGAGGAGCTGATTCAACATCTCAGGCCGGTGTCCAACAAGGTCGAATGCGTCAGCTAAATCCTCAACGCTAAACTGATTGCTGGATGCGAGGCGGGCATTCCAGATTTCCGTTGCGAACGCGACAAAGTCTTTGCCCAGCAATGGGAATGGAGTGATGTTGGCGCCGTAGAACGGCTGCTTGCTCTTGAGCACCAGGTTGGCCAACTTGTCTCTACTCGAGCCAGTGAAGACTAAGCGCAGCCCGTCGTCCCCCACGCCGCTGTTGAGGTGATCACGCGCAGCCTTGAGGGCGAACATGGTATTCAACCCACTCTCGCTGTTCAGAGCATGCTGAGCTTCGTCAATGATAAGTACGATCAATTGACCTGAGACCCGGTGAAGCACGTCCAGCGCCTTTGCAAGGGTGGTGCCCGCCGGCAAGTGAGGCTTTGAGAAATCCCAGCTGAGGGTCCGTAACAGGTTGATCTTCTCGATGCCGATCTTCTTGGCGGCCTTACTCATGGCGCTATCGAATTCCCCTAGGGCTGAGCCGATCACTCCAGCTATCAGTTCGGCCGGGTCAGTTTCGCGATTGGCCCAAAGGTCGACATACACTGCAAGCCAGCCCCGCGTTTCACATTCGGGGATGAAATCGTTTCTGAGGAAAGTGCTCTTGCCAGTGCGCCGAGGCGCGGCCAGGAACAGGCCTGAGCTATAATCGACAAACGACTCACCGGCGACATCTCGTGCCAGAGATTCTGCAAGCGCAGGGCGTTGGAAGATAGGGCGTTTCTGACTGATGCTCATGCTATATCCTCAAATATCCGACACGCTATAATCTATAGTGTAGCGGATATTTCGAGATATTCAGAGTCGGCGTCCAAAATCACCAGGCTACGGGTGAGACTCTGGTCAAGCCTCGGTATGGCGGATAGACCGCGTCGACATAAACAGCCGCGGTCGATCATTGCTTTAGCGCTGCGATCAGTTGAATTGTCGCGGTTGCTTTACGGGAACTGTGGATACACGACATTGCAACAGGTGTCACGGTGGCGACCACGACGGCGCAGCAGGCTGCCCACCCTCCAGCGACGTAAGTGCCAATTGCAGCCAACACCAGCCCTATAACGAAATATGCCTCACGCCTGTTGAAAATGTTGGCAAAACCTTTGTTCTTTCGGGCCATTGCTTCAAGGGTCGCTCTCAATTGCGCCTGCTCTTTAGGCTGCACCTGGTTAACCTTTTTCTTAGCCGCTGAAATGGCTTGATTCTGGTCGACGCGATAAAGCGAGTAAAACTCAGCGTTCATCCATACGATGAAGTCTTGGGAAGGGGGGCGCATTGGTGGGTTTAACTCCGTGGTGCGGGATGTGCCCGTTCTGAACAGTGCACTGCTCGCAAGATGGTCATAGGTGCTTTGCTTATGAAGCCTTAACTATGGCTTTTAACCGTTTCGCAGGGCACGGTCGTGCTCGATCAGTGCAGCAGCTTTCGACTTGAGGTGCCCCTCCGGCCAGGTCTCGCATTTTGACCGCAGCAAGAATCCCAGCCCGCGGAGGGTGGGTTTAGGGGTGTCGATGCCAAGATCCTGACAGACCCTGCAGGCCACGATTCCAGTATCGGGGAAGTATTTGACGATCGATGTCTTGTGGTTGCAGCAGGTGCATTCCATGTCCAATCATTCCTTTCAAGGCGCAAGTGCGGGTTTAGCAGGCTCCATTCACTTCACCATCCCAGGCTAGGTTATGGACGCTCGCCGTACTGCTTGGCGATTTCGGGGATATTGATGCGGGGTCTATTAGGGTCTTCGTTCACAAACAGGCCGTAGATGTGAGCGCTAGTTTTAGGTCCATGTTTCTCAGCGATGTTCTTCAGCATTCGTGAGCCGTGCCAGGGTTGCAGGTACAGGTGCTCAGCCAATGCAATCGCTGCCGTAACAGCCATGTACGTAGTGAATCGCATCATCACCGACATTTGGTCAGTGACAGGCTCTAACGCTACATAGCACACCACAAAGCCCCCAACGTAGGCAGCCCAGCTTGCGGAGGCAAAGCCGATGGTGTTGAAAACCTTCCGCAACGCCTTCCGGCTTTTAGGGGCGGTTACGCTGTCCTGCACACTCATTGGACCATTCCAGGTAGAAAGCAATTCGGTGATGTTGCAGTCGGGCACTACGCCTTGCAACCCAACTGGGGGCTTCCTTTTTCGCACCCAGCTTTCGCTACATTCCATCAAACGCTCTTGATGCTTCAGGCTTTACCTTGGGCTGATAAGGCGCTAAGTGACGGCGGCCGGGGAGCCATTTGGACTTCCGCCCGCACATAAAGTCCGTCTTGCTCGCGCTGCCTCAGTCATCGATTCCTCAGGTGGAATTTCAAGGGTGGGGTTTGCCTTGATGACGCTGGCCCGGGCGTTAAACTGCCGTACTGAGCTACATCCTCTAAAAGCCTATGTTTGAAGGATCACCAATGAAGAAAGCATTTTGGGGAATGGCACTGCTGGTTCTCGCAGCGCCGGCATTTGCGTCTACCAACGAGATCGCGATTCCGGCACTCACCCCTATCCCTTTCATCGTCAGCACTCCCGGAGACCTACTCTTCGGTGTCGTGAAGAACTGGGGTTCCTTGGGCGATGAGAAAGGCCCGATGACTAAGCTTGCAAGCCAAGTCGCGGATCAGCTACAGGAGAGTAAATGTGCGTTTAATATCCGGGTCTCCAGAGGAACAAATGGCCGGTTAAAAGCTCAGGAGGGGGTTGCAAACCTCGCCTGTGCGCAGGCTGACGGTTCCTTGATAGTGACAGAGATGCCAGGCCTCATCTGGGACAAAGATGGGATTCTAGGACTAAAGAAAGGTGAGGTTGGCGAGAAAGGATTCTTCGTTATCACCACAGCTGCCCATATCCGCCAGTAAATAGCTCACACACTAAAAGTAAATCGGGGACTGAGTGCCTGAGAACAGATTTGAATGGGGGCAGAGGCAATCGCACTGTTGGGTGGGGTTTCCGATAGCGCACTGGCTGAACAGCTTGGTATTTCGCGTCACGCTGTCAGGTACAAACGAATCGCACTTGGCATTCCTGCTTGGAGGTATAGCGCCGGGGTTTTCTGGACACCGGAGCGAATTGCTCTACTCGGGAAGGAGTCGGATTTAGTTATCGCCTTCCGATTTGGACTTACTAAAAACGCGGTAGCCCGGATGCGTGAAAAGAAGAAAGTGCCGCTGTTGCGACATCAAAAGTTCTTTGACTGGACTGAGGACGCTATAAATCAACTCGGCACTTGCTCCGATCGGCTTCTAGCTGAGCGCCTCGGGTGTAGCGTAAGCACCGTTTATTTGAAGCGGAAACGGTTAGGGGTGCCTCTCCTTTCCGCTTGATTGTGAAGCTGCTGCGCAGGACCACTCAGCACGTCAGCCCTTCGGTGTGCGCAGCTAGGCCGCCCTCCAATCCCCATTGTACAAGTGCCCCTGGAGTGGGCGTGGTAAGCCCGTGCGCCGCGCGGTAGGCCTTGAATGCCTTGAAGCTGACGGGCAAGCGGAACCTCAGTGTCAGACCTGCCCATGGGTTCCGAATCCTACTTAGAGGATCCAGTCGGGTGAGGATGTGGTTCCCCGTGTAGATATCCAATCCTCGGGAATGAAGTTCAGCCGGGATGTCTGCAAGAGAAAGGCCGGTAAGGACCTTGATGTCGTGGATGGTGTCGGTACTCACGGTGATGAACAGATTGGCCTGCACGTGCTCCCCAGGCTGAAGGTAGCAATCCCACTGAAATGCCGCTCTGTTAGTGACACCAATGAAGTGCTCCAGGCGCACCTTGTCGCGGCGGTCGGGGGCGTGCTGCTTGCTGGGTGGCTCGTAGATATACCCAATGTGTCGCATGTTGGTGCCGTTCACGCCCATCATTGGGCGGCCACTCTCCGTACGAGGCAGACGGAATCGTGCATGGTTGGCTAGCAGTAGGTCATCCAGGATCGCGGGCAGATTCTTGGCCACGGCCTTGTAGAACCATTCCTGCACTTGAATCTGCCGGTGAGCGTAGTCTGCAGCTGCAAGGCCCCGGATAATTTCGACCTGGTTGTGACGTGCCGTGTAGTGGGCGTCAGCGATGATGCGCTCCGGGGTGTCCAGGGTGTTCATCGCAATCGACTTCAATTCAGCCACGAACAGCCCCTTGCCCGGCTCGCCGTGGTTCATGGTCAGTTCGCCTTGCCCATCCATGCCAATCTGGAGCTGGCCGGCCTGTATCACTGTCTCAGGGATGTACAGGCATTCCGCGGGCACTGCGGCGGCGAATCGATCTTCCATCCAGAGGTTCGGATTGGCGCACGTTTCCCACTGTGGCTCAGTTTGATAGAACCATGCGGCCGTCAGATCCTTGCTGGCGCGTGTAACCAGATCCAGCTTTCGGCCAGCAAGCGCTGGGAGCTGATCACCACTCTCTGCAAGTTTGTGCCCGAGGCTCAACATTGAACCTGTTGCGAGCAATGGCTCGGACTTGCCTTGGTCGAAGTAGCGTGCGCGGCATTGGTCGATAAACAGCTGAAGCCAGAGCAACTCGCGGTCATCCAGCTCGCTGATGTCCGCCAGGACCGGCAGTCCGGCCGCGGCGGGTAGGTTGGTTGCGCGCGGCTCACTCTCCAGGGCTGTCCGGCCCCGGTCCATCCACTGAATCTTGAGCAGGGAATAGGGAAAGTGACTGCCATCGATACGCTGGGCGTTGAACCGATCGTTGCGTGCCTGCATGCGTTCTTCTTGGAGAGGGTGCTCGAACTTGCCTTTGTCGGTCAGCGCCAGGATGCGTGAGCCGGTGCGCACCACCATGACGAAGTAACTACTAGCGATGCTTTTGCCTCGGATGACACACAGGGAGAACCCCGTGGGTATTTGGTGGGCATGAACCAGCAGGTCTTCGATACGTCCGATGTCGTAGATGTTTCGTCCAAGCTTCGCTTCCCCTGCTGGGGCCGGAACACCGTCCTTGATCATTAGGCGTGTCAGCCGGTCGATGCTGTGAAGCGCGTCGAGGCCAACACCTCCGGCCTGTGTAGCGACAAACTCCAGTGTCTCAGCGGAGAGTGCTGATCTGTCCAGATTTCGGTAGAAGGCCAGTGAGCCTTGAGCATAGTCCAGGTACTCATCATGTAGCCTGCCTATGGCTGAATCTGCGAACAGTGCATCCAGTTCGCTCATAGCCTCCAGCATGGTTGATATGCGTTCTGAGCCGCTCCGGTACTCACTGAGGGGAAAGGTCGCCGCTCTGGCATAGAGGGGCATCTGTGAGCGTATGAGCAGGGTGACGATGGCTTCGTCCCCTGTCTTGATCGCCGCGTTGATTTCTTTGTTGGCGTAGTAGAGGCTAAAGCCATCTAAGTCCGAACCAAAACTGAGGCTCTCAACTGGCTTACCGGTCAGGCGTTCCCACAGCACAAGTGCTGTTTCGCCGGGTCGCTGGGGCAGGGTGTATTGGCTCATGCATGGACTCGCTGGATCGTTGGGTGTGCCCTCGAGGGGCTTCTACAATGAGTCCAGTCTGATGTTATAGCTGGCGTGCCAGAACCTAATGCGTTATCGGCGTTACTCTGCGAGGTGAGATATGTTCTGGACCTCCCTTGGGCGCGTAGCGTTAATGCTTTCTGTGTAAGGTGGGATGCCTGCCTTTTTGCGCCTGAGCCAAACGCAGGCGGTAGTGACCCCAAAGCGCCTGGCCAGATTAGAATCTGTGTCCTTACCCAGCAGATCATTGAGTTCCTCACTGGGGTGACCAAACTCAACGGTTGCGCCGATCCCGAGCCTTCGCCTGTATGCACTGATAGTCGGGGCTGATACACCCACAGCCTTAGCGATCTTTGCGTCAGAGACCTTTCCAAGACGCGTCAGATATTCTGCAGGGAGCTCGAAAGCTTCGGTAGGCACATTGAGGGGCGGGATCGAGCTTCGAGTTCTTCTTGAGGTAACTGTGGATTTGGGGATGCCGAGTTTGTAGGCGAGTGATTGGTCGCACATCTTACCCAGTAAGGCTAAGTGCTCTTCCGTCCACACTTTATTCCCCGACCTCGTCTTGATGCCCCGGGCTTTGCGCGCCTGGAATACTGCCGATTTTGTGATCCGAAGTTGGGCCGCCACTTCCTTGTCGGTTAGTCTGCCAAGCAGGGCTACGGCTGCTGGCGTCCAAATGGAATCCGCGTTCCTTGCGTCATTGTCGTTTGCCATCTTGGATCCAAGTCTAAGTGGATAGGCAAAGTTTAACGCCGATTTTGCAGGGGGCTAGCCAAACCGGGTCTATGAAAATCCCCGGCTTGCCGGAGGAGCTAGTTGAGGCCGATATGCCTAGCCGTTACAGCGGGCCGATTCCAAGGTCAGGGCTGTGATTTTCATAGTGAACGTGAATGGGGGATTTCCCATCTTGCGTCGAAGCCAGACACAGGCCCCATGCCAGAGATGGGGATTCGAGATCCCCACCCTATCGGTTCCCACCGGTGGATAGTCGGCAAGGCTCGTGTTCAGGAACCGTAGCCAGACAGTGTGTAGATGGTCTCCCATTTCTCAGCGCAGTCATCGCACGAAGTCTGTTGACCGATGAAGTCCCCGCCGAATGTGAAGTCGGTACCGGACAAGGTCACGTTAGATGATGCACACCACGGGCAAGCAAACCCAGCCGGATGATTGATGTAGACGTGATCGGTAACAGGCTTTTCTACGCGTTTGAGCGTACCCGCACCCTCGATCACGCCGCAGCCTCTTGTTTGTAGTCATTTCTGATCCGAACCGCCTCAGGGATCAGCACCTCAAACGTATAACCTGGATCTGCACTGAATTTGGTGGTGTCTCCGCGCGCTGTTGCGATTCGGCTTGCATAGTCCTTTGCCTGTTCGAATTGCAGGACTGAGAAATAGGATTGCTCTTTAATGTTGGTGTTCGAGATGTCAGTACACAGCACTGCGGTACCGCCGTGGTTGTTGCTTAGGCCAAAGGTCATCACCACGTAGCGCGGCTCGCCTGCGGGGCGGTAGACCTGACCATCGATGAGGATGAGGGTTTTAGCCCAGCCGTGAAGGTAGTCAGCGATGGCCACCTTCCCCTCACTCACAGAAACGAAGATGCCTAAATCGTGGCGGCTCATGCTGACGCTGTCGGTCACTAGCGAGAGTTCTGTCCCCGGAGCAGCGTAGTCGTAGTCAGTACCGCCCGATGTGCGCGCCTGGCGCGAACAACCGTACACGCTGCAGGAGGTCCAGAGTTGACCGTCAAACCAGCGGTACTCGATTGGCGGCTCGCTGCTATTGCTGGCGCTGATGATTGCAACCGGCGCGGCCTCGCGCGGGATCTCGCGGAGGTTTACAACCTCAAGTCCATCGTCGAACCGAGCGCGGCGGGGATTGCGACAGCGTGGCGGGATGATGTTTTCGACGTAGGTGTATTTGACGGTGAGTTGCATGGGGAGCTCCCTTTGAAGTTGGTACCAGGATGCCTCGAGCTCCTGCGTGCCAGAACCAGCGAGATAGCGAATGGGGCAGGCGGGGTGTACTCAGCCTACAGGCCGTCAATCGGGCTTATGAATCCAGAGATTCGATGTCGATGGGCTTTGTATCTTTGTTGATCAAGTCCAGTAAATCGCGGGCTGACATGCACATGACCTCGGAATCATCGTCCTCACGGTAAATGCCGATCAGGTTTTCATCCCAGTCCTGTTCATCGGGCACATCTGAGCCACACTCCGACGTAAGAAGCATGTAGAACTCGCCTGCGTTGCGACGCATAGCCAAGCAGCCCCCGCCAGTCTCAACGACCTCAAACCCATCCAGCCCCGTGAATTTGAGAGACCCATCAGCACCAGCAATCGATTTGAAATCGGAGAGGGCGAAACCTGCACCAGTCAGTGCCTGCTGGTTTTCGAGGAGGGTTGGCATGTGTGGCTCCAGTAGAGGGCGAGTTCGTTTTTGATGGGATCCATTGTCGGGGCGGTTTGGGTGTGCCAGAACCTCGGCGCCCTTCGAAAATCGGCCGAATCCGCTGATGGGGAGCGATTCATCCCAAGAATGCCAAAGGCCCAGCATAAGCTGGGCCTCAGGTGTTCTGTGTTGTGCTCGTAGGTGCCGATAGCGTGCTTAGGATTTCTCCAAGAACACCCGTCGAATGCCCTTCGTATTTTCCTCTTGGAGCATCAGCCTCATCATCTTCTCTCCCCAGTGAATTCCGGCAGCCTTGTACCGAATGATGGAAATCGTTAGGGAGAGCAGGTAGATCTGCGGAGTGATCACCACTACCCACACGAACACCTGACCGATATTCACGTGAAAGGTCGGAATCAGCGATGAGAACTGCAGTGGCACGAATTGGGATGGATGCAAAGCCATGAGCATCTGGACAACCACCATGCTCGGCACGGCTAGAATTCCCATCCTCAGGAATGAACCAGAAGTCCACCCCCACACCCTCGGTGCGAGCAGGGGCAGGGTGAAACGATTGAAGACCAGCGCTGTGAGCATCCAGCACGTGATAAGCAGGTAGTCGATGCCGTACCTGAACTGGTCAATGAAATATTCCATTGGGCTCATGAATGCCTCCATTACACCTTTGGGGTCAACGAGAATCGCAAAAAGCCCAAGACACCACTCGCCTTTGCTGTGCTCATTGGTTGCATCCAAATGAAGGATGCTCATTAGCGCGTATAAGGCGAAGAGCACCGCGAACATCGAGTTGGCCAAACCAAATACGGCGCTCCAGCGGAACTGCTTGAAGGTAGTCATGATATGGAGCGTGGAGAGGTGGCGGGCCATGGAGAACGTCGTTGCGTCGTTCGGTGTGATGATTCCCTTACGAACTGGCGAACAATCATTGATATCTTTGCCTTTGGCTTGCTCGGTGATTAGCTCGCGAGCGATCTTGCTGCTCGATGCTTGGAATACCGCCTTGAGGTTCTTATGATCCTTCACACCCTCCAATGCTGTCTTGAAACCCCCGCTGAGAATATTGTCCAGGAACACCGGGACCAGCGTCGGGCCAATGAACTGGCAGGTGCCGCTCATGCCTTGGAATCCGACCTTTGCTTGCGCAGCTAGGACGTGGCCGGTACCGACGAACACGTTCGGGTTCTCATTGGCAAGCTCGTAGCGGTCGACACTGAAGATGGTGCTGCACTCGGGTGCGTTCATCATCTCCTTTAAGGCTGGCGCAAGCCAAGGCGCAGTGAGATTTTTCCAGCCGTATGACACCTTAGTCTGGGCATAGACGTTCAGGTTGTATTCGTACGTAAGCTGACATGCGCCCCTGCAACTGCTGCATTGAACCTCGCCCAGGTTGCATTGCCGGCAGTTCTGTCTGCCACCGCCATTGCACCCGTTGCAGGTCATGGTGCCTGTAGCGTGGCAGCGATAGCACGGACTACCTGATTTGCCGGTACCGTAGCACTGGTTGCAGCGGTCGCCCATTCTCGCACCAGAGCCACCGCATCCTGGGCAATAACGACTGTGTGAGGTGTTCCCGGTGCCGCTGCAGTTTGTGCAATGCATCCGGCACTGGCCATTACATTCGCGGCAGGTGTGGTACATCGTGCCGTTACAGGTGGAGCAATCATTCTTGCCTGATCCGCCGCAACCCCGGCAGTCCTCCACGCTGTAGCAATATGAGTCATCACGAAGGATCAAATGCTTCGAGACGGGGCTGCGGTACAGGTTGGGATTGCCCTTTAGTTGCCCCTGCATGAGGTTGCGGGTGTAGGTAGCATCACTGAATATTTGTTTGTGGCGCTGCGCCAGGACCTCACCGATGTACTCACGTTTGTAAGCCGGGCCGGACGCGTACTGAACCTGACGGCTCTCGGGTTCGCTTGTATACGAAGCGGTGACCGTATAAGTGACGTCTGCCCTGTGATTCTCAATTTCCTTGATCGCGAATGGATCTGTAACTGCTAAGCCAAAGGCATGCTCAGCTTTTGACTTGAGCGAATGCGCGATGTCACCTGCTTTGAATCCATTTGGTGCTGCCATTGCCGATCCTAGATCCTAGATCTGAAGTGAATTTCCCAGTTGCGAGCCATTTTGCCATCACTGCACCTGCTCAGGCACCCAATTGGGCACCCTCAAACCGCTGAGTTAGAGGACTGATGAAACAATCACGCGCGTGAATGCCCAGCAGTGCTGGGCGAAAGAGAGTGGATCTGAAAATAGGGGGATTACCCTCCGTTAGGAGTCGAACTGAATACGTTCGCAGAGTGCATCAACACCCTCGGCAGTAAGGCCTTCGTGGGTGCCGTTGTCCGTGAGGATTTCTCCGATGTCGCCATCACATGGGCGAACAAGGCCACCCGTCATGGATGCACCAAGCAGCCGTAGGGCAGCCAGTACGGCATCGAATTCAGCTTTGTTCACCGCCGGCAGCGCGATGCTCCGTTCGCCTTGAGAATACGCAATCACGTCAGCGTATTGCTCGATGAGGTCCGGATAGCTGGCCAGAACCTCGGCCGAGGGTACCGACGGCTTGTTTGGGATCTCTGGTGCGTCCGCCTCGTTAAGGAACAGGGCGTTGTTAACGGCGCCGTGGTGGGCATCGATCAGCGCAGCCTGAGCTGTGTCAGCATCCGAGAAGGAGTTGTAGTTCCCCATGCGCACATCCCACTTGCGCCCATGATTGAGCAGGGGTACTGCCTGGGCGGTGGCGATGAACTGAGCTTGAGTAAGCAGGTGAGGGGCGATGGCCGCTGCTTGGGTATTAGCATGAGTGTTGGTTTCGACGTTCTGCATGGTATGGCCTCCCGGCTCTGTGTTGATAGAGCCAGTGTCATGCCCTGAAGGGTGTGCCAGAAGCGGGTGAGTCATACTTTGCCAGTGACGGTTATCGGCCCTCGGGCAGATTCACCGCCCCAGTCAGGATTTCTGCGAAGGTCACCTTCAGATCCGGGTAGTCGTCCAGTACGTCTTGTGTTGGCATCGACGGTAGATAGCCTCTCTCACTTGTTCCTGCGCTGTTCCAGTTCAGCGAGCTTTCCACTTCACGCCGGTGTATCTGCCTCAGCGCGGCTTCAGCACTGTCTGCCTCTGCCCAGGTCAGAAAACGACCGTGACTGACCTCCCAGCTGCGGGGATTGCCCACAACAGGCAAAGCGTCTCCGTGCTCAAGAAACTGGGCGAGCGTTAGCCGGTGAGGGGCGAGGGTGGAGAGACGTAGGCGCGCATTCAGCGAAGCAACATCAGGGTCGATATCGGGCACGTAGGAAGCCTCAGTTTGGTAACCGTTATGGCACATTATCACTGGGATAGCGCTGACCAACAAAAAGGCCCGGTGTGTGCCGGGCCGGGGGAAGTAGCGGCATTAAACGCCGGCGAGTTTCAGAAGATCGTTGTAGTCATCACCATCAGGGCATTTTTCATCAGCGTCCAGCTTGTCGTTGTGCATGCGGATAGCCTGGGGGAGGGATACCAGTCCTTGAAGGCCAGCACAGGCCGAGCGCACCGTCGACTCGCAGTCACCTACCATCATCTGGTATGCGTCCTCGGGATTGGTGCTGCCATTTACAAATGCCAGGATGCGCCAGTACAGACCCCCGTACTCCCCGCTGCACAAGCTGATCTCGGTGCGGTCTGCTCCATGAGCGATGTCGTAGATCTCAGAGCCCTCCGGGGCGACCACTAGCCCATCCACACCTTCAGCCTCAACGCTCACGAGGGTCAGCCCCATCTCGTGGTCATCAAAGCAGTTGAGCGAGGCCACAGATGCAAGCGCGGACGGCTCCTGCTGCGGGTGGATGGTGCGGTAGACCACATCATTGTCGTAGTTAACCCGAATGCATGGGGCTACGGAAAAGCTGGTGAACTTGATGGCTTGAGGGGAATTGGCTTCGGGCATGTTCGTAACCTAGTTGGCGATCAGTTGATGGGGACCATGTTGGGGGCGATGCTGGTGTGCCAGAACCACCCCTGATTGGAAATTCTCTCCAACCTAGATGGCGGCCTCTGCCTCCTCAAACGCATCCGCAATAGCATCCTCTTTGCCCACGCCGTGGCAGTAGCGCTCGAGGTAATCATGCTTCTTAGCATCGCTTTCCTGGCTGAGGGGCCGAACGATCACTACGATATCCAAGGGGTGATCGGAGTAGGCATCGCTGATGGTAATTGGGCCGGTACAGTCGATAACCACACGACCTGTCTTAGGCCCCGCAGCTGCCAAGGATTCCACGTCTACGGGCAGAAGCAGGCCGGGCGCTGAGATGGCTTTGAATATCGCTACCGCTCGGGCGTTGTACGCCTCGGCGTTCATCTTGTCCGTGCCTTCCTGTGCAGTTGAAATCAGGGCGTGCAGGCTATCAAGCTGAGCCTTCAAGGCTTCGATCTGCCTGTTGAGTTGAGCCTCGCGCAAGTAGATGAGGTTCTCAACCGATTCTGCGAGGTCGCTGGCCTGGCCATTGGTGACGTAGCCGGTTGAGCGGAGGGTGGTGTGGATGGTGTCGTGTAGAGACATCTGAATTGACCTTGAGAGGTTGATGATTTCCATGGTCAACCCTGTATCCCAGTGCCAGAAGCACCTGGTGACTGGAAATTCATCATCCTCAAGAAACCCTAGTGTCTCAGTGTGGATGGGGAGCCTCAAAGGCAGGCTAGACCCGAGCTCAGGATCTGCACCCCGTCCAAACTCAAGGCAAGACACCTACCCAGACTGAGGGAATGAATGCGAGCCTTGACATGATAAAGCCGCTTCTTAGAGCGGCTCGGGTAGTTAGGCAGCAGCTTCGTCAAAGTCGTCTGGTGGCCGACGGGTGGAGCACGCTGTGTCGAGTGGTGGCGTTACCAGGTTTGCCACGCGGGCCTTGGCCCTATCGCATGCAGACAGGTAGCCAGAGAAGGTCGGGGGTTCCACCTCTATCTCGTCCGCCAGCGCTAGGCAGTAATTCACTAATTCAAAGCCGGTCTGAAGGTTTGCGCTTTGCCCGACACAGTAGTTGAGCTTGACCTCTACGACGAGGGCCTCTCTATCCAGATCTGAACGTTGGAGCCGGAATGCGCCATTCGATTCCTTCCTGAGCCTTTTTGTTAGCGTGCCCTGGTGGTAGGTCTTCACACCATCAAGGACAGCTGCGAGACGCCTAACGAGACCAAACACCTCCTTCCAGTGGGCTTGCTGCTCATTGACCCTTCGCATCTCCTCAGCCGCCCAGCACTGCTCGTACTCCGAAGGGTTCATACCACGATACTGAACGTCCTCAAGCAGCTTGCGCTCAAAGCTGTCGATGTACCGATTCCTCGTTGCAGACACGTAGTCGAGCAAGAGATGCATGCAGTCGTGCTCACGAAGCCGTTCGATTTGCTCTGTTAGGGAATAAGCCGACTCCCACATCCAGGCTGGACGGAAGCAATCCATCTGTGCCCTGATGTATTTAGCCACGGACTGGGTATCTAAAAGGATTTGGACCCAGAGCTCGAGTGTGATTTCACCTGCTACATGATCTCGTGGGAGTCTCGAGAGGCGGGTCATCGCCGCTGTGGCGGATGAATGGAAGTTCGGTAATGCCTTGGCACCGAATGCGCGCGCCCGACCATGAGCTCGGTCTGCACGCATTGCCTCGAATGCTGCCGCCTCATCGACTAGCTCACCAAGCCACGGGGCTCTGCTGCTGAGGGCTGTGAGCCTGCTGTGTTGGGCCTTGCTGAAAGTCAGGTCTGGGCCCGCGGGAACCTCAAACCATCCAGCCTGGACGGCAAACATGATCAATCGGACATCCACCAATACCCCTGCTGGGACGCTTCGGGACGCAATGGCGTCGTCTAAGCTTGCACCCTGTCGCATATCGCGGGCGACTTTTCTCGCAAATGGCATAGCGCCACGGTTGGTGAGCGCGGCTATTAATGTCGTGTCCATGGTTACTCCATCTGTCGGTGACCCATCCTCGCTAGTGCCGGACTGTGCCACCACCACCACATTGCGAACCTTCAGGTTTTAGCCTTCCCGACATTCGTCCACGGGCGCAGGTCTGAATGGCTCGCTGCCTCAGGCCGGAAGGCAAATATTTTAGTTGGAACCTGCAAATATGGGGCACTAGATGGCCACTATTACTAGTGGAGGCCTCTGCTTATGAATCACGAAACCATCAACCGGGTCCTGCAGTCAGCTTGGCGCTCACAGGTCTTGCCAAGGCCAAGCGAGTACACCCTTGAAGCCTTCAAAGCCGTAGTTGCCAAGGTTCGATCAAGCACCATCAGTTCCCTATCCGGGGAATTCGCGACGGAGCTCGGTTCGCTTTCATCCCTCATCAGCAGCAACCAATCACTGACAGCAAGATTATTAGAAGGAATTGATCTGCAGATGGACACGCTACAGGCGGCAAGCCGGCGGGAAAGCGACGCACGAGCCAGTGATCAAGGACCATCAGCCATCTACATCCCCGGGTTCGGAAACCGTGGAGCATTCTTTGCCTCAGGCTTAAGCTCTATGGGGCTTAAGATCCTGTCACTCAGTCTGGATTCCAGCTCGGATCTTGTAGCCGACCTGAGGGAACGAATGCCGACCTCAGGTTTGGTGCTCGTGGGTAGCGCTGTTGTGGACCACCCAGAAGCATGTCGTGCGCTCGAAGCTCTGGCTGCTCATCATGACAGTGATTTGCTGGTGGTCATTGCAGAAGATACACCAATGACATTCGAGCAGCGCTTGGTTGCCGCGACCTTTGGTGTAGTGCGGTTACTAGGGGTTGAGGCCGACGTCAAAACGCTTCGATCGCTGATCCGTAGCAGAGCCAGAGACTCGCAGATCAATGGGTACAAGGTTTTGCTGCTCGATGACTCCAAAACGGATGCATACCCGGCAATTAAATTCATGCGTGAGGAAGGGATTGAGGTACTCCATATCCTTTCTCCAGCTGGGGTTTTGAAGGCTATTGAGGACTTCAGGCCTGACGTGGTCGTAACTGACTTCCATATGCCGGGAGCCAATGGCGCCCAAGTTGCCAGTGTTATTCGCCAAGATAGCGATGCAGTGATGCCTATCATTTTTCTGAGCAGTGAGCGGAACACAGAAACCCAGCTGATCGCGCTTTCGAAGGGGGCAGACGCTTTTGTCCAGAAACCATTGAAGCGGGGAGCCTTCATCAAAGCCCTCAAGGCGCTCATATCGAGGTCTAAGGCGTTTGACTCGCGAATGCGGCGCGACCCTCTCACAGGGCTTCTGAACCACGGGCAGTTGATGGCATCAGCATCACGTGTCAGTGCTTCAGGCAGCGTGCCCAACACCATGGTGATGATCGACATTGATCACTTCAAGCAGGTAAACGATACGTTTGGTCATCCTGTAGGTGACAAGGTGCTTGTTGGGCTTGCTGAGGTGCTATCAGACAACCTTCGGTCCACCGATTTCATAGGCAGGATGGGGGGCGAGGAGTTCGCCGTGCTGATGGTTGGCGCACCGATGTCAGATGCCAGGAATGTAATCGACAGAATTCGCGAACTCTTCAGCAATCTTCAGTTTGAAACCGGCCTGCAGGATCAGGGTGAAAGTGGGAAATGGTTTGCCTGCACCTTCAGCGCCGGCGTGGCTCTGCTGGATGGGTCCGCAGCGGTTTCAATGAAGGCTGCAGACCACGCGTTGTACAAGGCAAAGCATGGCGGTCGAAACCGTGTAGAGGCTGCTGACTAACCAGTTCCGATCTGCGGATATAAAAAAGCCCCAGCATCTGGGGCTTTTAATTTACTGAGATCAGGCTCGAAAGGTTTTCTCGGCCGGGGGGGCGAAGTGATGGACATTGTCCTTCACAGGTTCAGAGAAATTACCCTCTGAAATGTCGCTGTGCTCTGTTATGCCCTGGATGTCATCTGGCTCGTCGAAGGTAAGCTGCATCAGCACGCGCTCCATTGCTTCGTTCGAGTCGAACTCAGCAGAAGGGAAGTCTGCAGGCATTTCAACGCGATCAAGAATGTGCTTGAGGTCCATGTACATCAGGGTAGGGCGGCCACGCATCAGTTTGACCAGCTCAAGGATGAGGCGCTCGTTCTGTACCACTGCTGCGTGGCAACGTTGCGATACGTTCCCCCGCAACAGATTCAAACGGTTAGCCTTCATCACTACTTCGTGGTCCGACACTGGTTTGAAGAAATTCCCCTTGTTTGTCATTTGCAGGTAGCGCAGACAAAGCTCGTCGAAATTCTGAAGATCATCAAGCGCTGCGTCAGAAGACGTATTCATGATGCGCTGTTCTGCGGCACTGCCGATCATCAGCATGTGCATTCGCCAGAAAACCATGTCTGAAGTAGAGAGGAGGTTAAGATCTGTGAAGATCTTTGCAGTCCGAGTGTTGATGTCAAGGTGAGCGCTGAATGAGTCTGCAATCAAGCAGTTACTGCCTTTGTAGGCAATGATCCGAGCCGCTTGATGAATCATGAGCCGGGTTTGGTCTGCCATTGTCACCTGAAATGCCGGCCGTTGCTCTGGTGTTGGGGCAAATGAAAGTGGTAGAGCGACTGCGCTGCTCATTGCGCCACCAAGTTGATCTTGATGAGCCTGGGCCTTTGGCCGAAGTCCTGATGCCCAGTAACCGACACCAAGAAGGCAAGCAACTCCGATGGTAGTGACGGTATAGAAAATGTTCTGTGTGACCAAGCGGTATGCCGGGGTGGCACAGACGTAAACGCAGAGGCAAACGGCCGAAGTGACCCATACGAATGTTAGGCCACGTTGAAAGCCTTCGCCGATCGCTGCCACGACATTGCCAGCTTTCGCTTTTGCGATGGCACTTACCATGAATACAAACCCGACAAGAAGCGACAGGACAATGGCAGACATTGTTGCGAAACCAACCAGTTCGTCAGGCTTTTCCGCAGTCATGTAGCGGGCAATCACGTACAAACCAATTGTTGCCCCCGCAAGAACAAATGGGGTGAACCAGGCCGGAAGCATCCGGCTCGCGTCTTTAATATTGTTCCAGCTGCTCATTGTCCAGCTCTCTTATAAGGTGACGGTTGCTACATCAGGCTTTTGCTTAGCCTGCTGCTGCGGGTTTTTGGCCTGCGGTTTTGCTTGCTGGCCTTTAGGTGGCTGACCATTCTGCTGAGCAGGTTTTTGAGTTGGCTTCTGCGGTTGTTTGGCCTGGGTTTTGGGTGCTTCGCCGGCAGGGGCAGTCGAACCATTAGCCTCAGGCTTGGGACCTTGCGCAGGCTTAGATTCGGCTGTGGGCGTAGTAGTGGCCGCCGGCGCAGCTGAATTCTTTTGTGGAGCAGTCTGTGGGCGCGCCTGAGGCTCGCGTCGTTGTGGCTGCCCTTTACTCTGGCGACCGCTGCGGCGTGAATTCATATCCACGTCCTTCTCGATCTGCATGAGAGCGTCTTCGAACTCACCGAGCGCCCGAGCAAAGCCTTCGTTGCCCGAACGATATTGCTTGCGACCTTCCACGGAGGGGTTGCCTGCAAGCTCACGAAAACGCGAGTCGAGCCGTGCAACACGGATCGCCAGGGTGTACATCGCCGCGGTACGCTCGCCGTCAATGCGTAGGGTGCGCTCTGGAAGTTGAGGCGCGGTGTTGCGGACTTGGGTAGTTTCGTTAGCCATGGGGTTACCTTACTGGTGAGTGCCAATTGATCTCAGCCATTCCCAACCAGCAGCTTGTTGGGTGCATGAGCGAAAAAAGTCGCTGACGTCACTTGCGTGACTCAGGTAGCTGGCGCTGTCGTCAGGGACGAACAAACCCCAAGCATCAATCCAAGCGAGTTGGAATATTTTTTGCGGGAAGTAACAAACCTCGACGTATCGATACTCAGGAGCTCTCAGGTATATCTTCGCAACGAAGATAACGAGAAAGACAAAGAGCACGATCTTGAGAGATTTCACTATCGGGCCGGATGACGACCCCTGTGAGCTCGACTCAGCCATGAGCGGCATCCTTGGTGATGGTGATTTGGTATCCGGTCCTGCGGCGAATAACACCAGAGGCTTCTTCAAAAGTGAGACCACCCGAGACCAGATGGCTCAGTGCCCGTAGGGCATCAGATTCTTCATCGGCGGCGATGCCTAGGCTCTGGCTGAAATCCAGCCATTTACGCTTGGAGGCAGTGGTAAGCCCATTGGCAATGGCTCGTATCTTGGCTACGCGCCGTAGGTCAGGAAGGGGCTGGTCGAGTAAAGAGGCACAATATCTGGCCATATACTCACCTGCATTCATCCTTGAGTTGATCAGGGCTTTGAGTGCGTCTTCACGACCAGCTGTTCGCATGGCATCGGCATCATCCATGCCACGGCCAAGCGCTATGATGCTCAAGGTTATGCCAACGGCTTCAGCCTCACGGATCGACGATAGTGCACCTTCATAGCCGGCATGATCGCCATCGACCATATGAGCGGCCTCTGTAATTCCTTGGCTGGCTAGGTATGCGGCCTGGGCTGAGTTAATTGATGCTTGCCCAATGGCGCATCCCCAAACCTTGATGAGCTGCAGAGCCCAAGCATCCAACGTCCCTTCCACGCAAACCAGGATGGACTTCTGCCGCTGCTTGAAAAGGTAAGGGATATCTTTGGACGATTTTGGTGAAAAACGGTATTTCGGATTAGACCTTGCTTCACCTTGTCCTGATGGGATCCTGCCCCAGATACGGGCCTCGCCGTCTGGGTGAGGCCAGTAACCGATAACTCGACCTTCCATCCCCGACCAGACAGATGAAGGGGTTTCATCCTCAAAGCTGACGATCCCAATAGAACGGGCTTGCTCCCGGGTAACACCGTGAGCCTGAAGAAGCGAAAGCACTTCATCATTGTTAGTGAATACGCCGAGGCGCAGCGTAGCCATGACCTCGTTTGTATACCCTCGGGATTGCTGGAATTCGTCAAGAATCCCCTTGTTGCGTTGAGCCAGTTGCTGAGTCACCAGAATGATTGCCTGGCCCGTCGTGAGGGGAGGGCGACCACCATTGGCTGCGCGTGACTGCTGCTTGGCTTCGTTGTCCCGGTTGTCAGGGGGTTCAACACCTGCGGACTCACAAAGGGTTTTGACGATATCGCCGTTGCTCATGCCGTTCTGGGCGAGGGCGTCCCACAAAGGCGTGTATGGGCTTGGGCAGTTGTCCTTACGATTGCACTGAATCCCGGACCTGAATGGGTAGTAGAAAGCGCGGTCTTTACCACAGGCTGGACAGTCGAGGACATAGGAGCCATTGGCTGATAGCTTTTTGGGGTGCAGGTGATTAAGAAGGCCACGATCCACTGCATCTAGCTTCGGGTATACGGCGTCTTTGATGAAGTCTGTGATTGATTGCTTCATTCGCCGGCCGCCGCCGTCTCTTTCCCTCTCAGGCTTGCGACGACGCGAGGGCAGATGCCCTGGTCAATCGCTATTTCACCGAGTTTGACCTTGAGTTGGCGACGTACCTTCCATACCTGCTTTTCACTAAGCCCAAGCATCGAGCTCATGTCTACGGAGCAATGTTGCTCAAGAACAGCCAGGCGGAGGATCTGGTGTTCACGATGTGTCAGAAACCTGCGCAGCGTCTCAACGTGAGCATGGCGCTTCTGCAGTCCTTCATCACTGAGCACGATGCCGTCGGACAGGAACTGGGGTAGTGCCGACAGGCTGTCAGTGTAGTTGGACGCAGTGTTGAGGTAATCAGGTTCTAGACCATGAGCGCGCGGCGCATAGTCTAAGCCGTCGAGATCCGCAAAGTTGAATGCGCCAGAACCTGGAACCTCATCGATGACGCGGGCATAACCGTACTTACGTATGTAAGAGAGGGCGTAGCCGATCAAGCACAACCCGCGTCCGTCAGGGGAGCCGGCAGCGTAGTTTCTGATGGCGCTCTTTGTGGCGTCATAGATGCCCGGGTACAGAATCTGAAGAAGCTCCTCGTCCGTTAGACGAACAGAAAGCTTCGAGCGGATTTCAGCTACCCACTGTTGTTGGGATTCGACATGAATGACGAACTCCCACGGGTCAAGACTTAAGAACTGGTCGCTGGTAAGCCCGGCGAGCCAGTTGCTCCTAACGAGGCGCATGCCTCCCTCCTCCGATCATACGATCGGCTCCTAAGCGCAAATCCAGTCCCCTGGAATTTGCTTTGTCCGGTAGCCACGACAGCCACCGACCCCCTTCTACATACGGTGAGCAATGCTCAACCGCTTGGCTCCTCGGACGCCCCGTAGGTGTGTACCGAAGTAATTGAGCGCGATTCTATTGGGCGCGGATGGGACAGGCAACTCTAAAAAGGGCGTGATTTTTCAGTCAAAAGCGTTGAGCTGGAGGCAAAGTGAGACATCAGGTACCCAACTGTGTGCAATGACGTTCAGCTTGTAAATCGCTACAGACCCTGTCCCGTAAGGAAGTTGACGCCTGAAACCCGGCGTTGATGGCACACCAATGGCCACAAGATGCTCAATGGTGGCAATGTACTACCGTTCGTCGCTGCTCTTGGAATTCACGAACGTGACGTTAAGGTGCGCTCATCACCTGTAGGAGTAACCATGATCAACGCGTATCACCAAGCCATTAGCTCGGCTCGTCAAGCGGGATTTGCTTTGCAGAATCGACTGCATGGCTGGGCAGCTATCAAAGAGGGCATTGATACTGTTCTCGTTAGCTTCTTCTATATCGAAGGCGGCCAGGTCAGTGCTCAGATTGTTTGGAGTGGGCCCGATCCGCGCGACTCGATGGACCTGGTAGCGCATCACCTCAATGGCCAGGCTGGTGCTGGGAGCGAACTCGTTCAAATGTTGATTGATGTTTATCGGGCAAGTGGTGACAGCGATACGCTCCTCCCGATGAAGCCATGTCCCAAAGGTGCCGTTCTTCACTAGCGGCTCCGATATCAGCCGGCGGCCTGATTCCACAGCGCAAACAAGTGACGTGGGCTGCGGGGACTTATACCGACACCGGCTCGGCTGTCTCTGGCCATTTGGTGGGTGCGAGTAGTCCGAGAGTGGCCGTATCGGCTCAAGGTGCTTGAGTTGCCTCTCTAGTGTGTTCCGATTTCCGAACTTAATAGCCTACCTGGATAGCCAGGGATCTCAGCTTGAGGGTTTGGAGCTTGTCACGGGCTGCTGGATCTTTCTTGCAGGTCACGGTTGTCACTAATCGGATCTGACGAATCCCGAATATTCCTAACACCAACTGAGTGCGCGCCGCAGCCTGCCTTCTTTGAGGGGTCGCAGACCGATCTAGTTATGGGGGAGGGCTCGAGCCCTACGGCGCAGCCTATGCCATGAGCCAAATCTTATGGTGGCTGATACTGAGTGATCGGTAGATGGTCACAGCCGCTGAACAGGTTGCCCTATTAGGTCATTCGTGAAATGGGCCTTCTTTCGCCGAGCGCGAGCTAAAAGCTAAAGACCCATGCATCACCTAGTGTGAGCGTTGTGATGATGAAACCTGGCTGTCTGGTACTGACTCTATGAGGTGTCGGTTGGCGAGCTAAGGTCATTCTTGGCTGATGCGATTTTCCATCGTGTAGAGCATCACTGACATCTTTTGTCTGCTGGGAACGGAGGAGTGCCGCAGGCCGGCTGGGTCTACCTTGGTACGTAAGGTCGTAAACGCGCTCAAGGGTATTCCAACGCCCGGCCCTACCCTGGCGGCAAAGAAAGCGTTTTGCCTCCCCTGTCTTCAGGGAGTTCAGGCAATGCACGATGCTCATGTCTTTACCGTTACAGCCCTTAGCAATGATCACGGGCTCTCCAGCGAGAAAAGCAGGGCTGTAACCACCAGTAGCAATGATGTGCACCCCATCGACCCAATCAGTTAAGACCCCTTGAGTGCGCCCCCCGCCTCTTATGGGATCGTTGTTCTCCAAACCTCTTGCTTGCAATCGAAGTGCTGCCGCCTAACAAGGGAACAAAATGACGGGCACGCCGTGAGTGCGACATATCTCAGTGATTACTGCTGCAGTTGGTAGGCCGGCAGCATTTGCGGGAAGCGCAATGGCATGAGGTTCGCTCTTCTCAATGAACGTAAGAAGCAGAGATAGGCATCCAGCTCGGCTCGTCGCGGCAAGCGGAATGCTAGCTGCCGTCTGACCGAGGATTCGGTGACCTGCCTGAACCTTAACCACGAGCTCCTGTAGAAGACTGCTTTGGATGTACCACACAGTTGCAGTCGTCAGAGTTCCGAGGCGGTAAGCATCAACAGAGGACCTAAGCCAATACCGCCGACCACCCCCTGTCTCTCCGTCATGTTCAAGAGTTTTTAGAGCAACCATGCGTTGGAGTGTGTTGCGGTGGATTCCGAGGATTGAGCTGACCTCAGACCCCCTCAGCTGATCAGTTGGTTGTGGAGCGTGGTGCTTTTGGCTAGAGCGTTTTGGCATTCAAGAACTCATTTTCGAACATTTGTGATAACCCGTTGAAATAGAATCGGATTTATCAGAATCGCAGAAGGGCCCGTATTATTACATTAGACGGGGATTTAACTAATTTCCCGCCTACTCTATGTTGTCGGATGCAGCCGGCCGGGAGCACCATCGGCATATCCGTAATGTGCATTCCGACACTAAATGAGTCCAAAAACAACCGGAATTGACTAATGGATTTCGTATGGTGCTTTTGAGGTGCGTTGCTGGGCAATAAGGGGATAATTGTCGTGTGCCAGTGGGTTTTAGTCAGGCGTTACGAGGGCGTATGACGTTTGCGTTCGAATGCTTATACCTATGTGATTGGGGCATCAGTGGGCAGTCAGTAGTGTTGCTTAGGTGTGTCAGAAGGTGCTGCCGGGCTTTGGAGGTGCGCTACGAGTGCCTAAAGGGATTTTGCAGTGCTCTCTAAGACACCGTATTGGTCGTAAACAGCAATAACCACAGTTTTGAGGTTGATCTGTGCGTAGAAATGTTCGTGATGTTGAGCTGGCAGGTCCGTTCCTTCAAAAGCTCGCCGAGATGACAGAGAGGCGAGAGCACCTCTTGATGGGGATCGTCGACCAGATGGCTTTTGTCCAAACTACACTTCAGCAACTTGCTGACAAGGTTAGGTCCTACGAAGGAGGCTGGGCACAGAGACGCTCTCAGGATGGCTGGTCATTAATGTGGATGTGGCGAGCAAGCGAGAAGGTTGGGCGGGTTTCGTGTGTAGAGGTGTACCTGTCGAAGGGAACAAAGAAAGATGGCGATTTCCACCGCGTTTCATTGAGGACAGTGGAGGCACGTCTTGCTCACATGACTCCGATCCTCGGTGCCAAAAGGACTAAATCGTTTTCCAGAGACCTTGAATTGTTCCTCAATGCAGCGAGGCGAGCGGTACGTTGGGTGAATGCATTTCCTGGTAATGATCTCGGGATCCTTGTTCCGAAATCAAAGGCTTCCGGGCTAGATGAGTGGATCTCGGCATTGGCAGTGTCCTGCGAGACCCGAAGCGCTAAGGCTGCCGGTTTGATCGAGAAGTACCTTGAGTTGGATAGTGAATTAAATCAGCTAGCTTTTGAGTTCAATGAAGCGCGACAACCGGTAAGATTCAGGTCGATCATTTGCAGGCGTGAATGCCCTGCTCTCGATCCGCTGTCCCCTGCGGAGCCGCGATACAGGGTGGTTGAATACTTCGACCGCCGGACAGGTAAGCGAAGTAGCCGAGATGTCAGCAGCTACAAGCAAAGGCTAAACCAGCAGAAGGTACGAGAGCGTCTTGCGCTCTCACTGGGTCGCCCTCCAACTGAGGCCGATTTGTCTGCTGTCATATCAACTAGACCAAGCCGAAAGCCAACGCCATGGCTGACAGCCGAGCTGATTTCTCACTGTCATCTAGGCAAGCATTCGGGAAGCATCAACAGACACCAAAAAAATATGGTGGCGATTCTGGAAGAGTGGGGCTCGTTGAGAGTCCTTATCCGAGCGCTACTCTGAGTAGAAGGAAAAATAATGTCTCATTCTATCGAACAGCTGATTGCGATCGACCTTGGTAACGGCACCACCAGTTACATCGCAGGTGCTGGCGAAATTCGAGGGTCTTTTGCGTCACTTGTTGCACCTGCTCAATCGAACCAAGGCCTGGGTGGTGGCTTCACCCGTGAGTCTTTCAAGACAAAGTTCGGATCTTTCTACATCGGCGATGACTGCCGGGAAGATGGTGCTGCCCCCCGTAGCACTGACTCGAGCTATTACAGTTCAGAAAGCATTAAGGTTCTGTTCCTCAAGGTCTTGAAAGAGGTTGGTCAGAAAAATCCGATCATCGTGACGGGGCTGCCGACTGAGTTTTTCAAGCTTCGCCGCAACGAGTTTGCCTCCGATCTCAAAAAATGGGCTATCGAAGAAGGTTACCAACCAGCAAGCGTCAATGTGCTACCACAATACGTTGGCCCATGGTTCGACCCTGAACTGTTGGATCCGGAAGGGAAAGTCATTGATCCCCGTGTTGTGATGGAGGGGAAACTTGGAATTATTGATATCGGCCAGGGCACCACAGATGCCGGACAATTCGTCGACGGCAAGGTGAGTTCTGACGATAAGCTACGTTGGGGTGAATCTAGCGGGGTTTCTGACATCCACAAGAAACTGTTTACACAGCTAAAGCAGGTGGATGCACTAAATACTATCCTGCCGGCAAAGTCCCGACTGCCTAAGGATTTCTCTCTCGACGCTCAGACTACTGAGTACACGATGGATACCTGGCTGAGGAAAGGCTTCATCCCGTGGCGCGGATCCAGGATCGATATTGATCCCATCAGCCTACCTGCACGGCAAGAGTTCGCAGATGACGTGGTCGTACGGTGTATCAACACCGTCTGGGGGAAGACTGACTTCATGGCCGGTATGGTGGTGGCTGGTGGTGGTGCAATTGTTCTGGGGAGGAAACTCCTCCAAACGTATATCAACACGGTGATCTACATGGCCAAGGATCCTGAGAACTCGATCGTGCGTGGCTATCATCGTTTTTACGTAACGCAGAACTTCAAGGAGCAGGCCCGGATGAAGGTAGCTCAGCGTGGCTGAGACCCAGAGCGTTGTGATCCGGGAAAGGCTTTATCCAGAGATGCATGAAGCCCTTGTCGAGGTCCTAGCAAAATACCCCCGACAAGCTGGTAATCAGGTTGTGCTGGCTATGTCAGAAGCGTGCTTGAGCTTTTGCCCCATTTCTGAGGCCGACTACAACGTAGCCGACGGCGGTGAATTTCAGAACGTAAAATTTACACTGTCGGCAGAGAAGTATCCGAAGTTATATGCGTTGTATCGGGCACTTCCGAGGGGGGTCAAGGGGCAAGCGATCATCAACTTACTGAACCGTCATCAACTATTTAGGCAAGCTGATCCGGGTAAGGTTAACGATGCTCTGAATGAGGCGCTGCTCGGTAGAAAGGTCACAGACGGATCATCGACCGACCTGGCCAACACGAAGATGGGTGTAAGTGCAGAAATCGAAAGGGAGGTTGTGGCGAGACCAGTTGCTATGGTCGTGTCCAGCGTAGATCAGGCCAGCATTGAACCTGCTCCGGGCAACTTCACAACTGGAACGAAGCCACCGGTTGAAGCGTTGGTAATTCAGGTGGAAGTGGATGATCCATTGGCTGATTTGCCACCTATGGATTTCTCCTAGATAACCCATACGTCCAGCAGCCCTTCGTCCAGGAGGGCTGCAACTCTCACCTCGCCATCCCAACGAACGAAACAATCAAGAACACGGGCCAACTGTCGCGGTGTACCGTCGCATGTGAGAAGTGGTGGTAATGCTTGAGTATGGGGGAGAACCTTGACCGCCTCCTGGGTGACCGATAAAACGGTCACGCCCTCTACAAAGTTGTTGAGCAGGGTGGTCACCATAGTGTGAATTGGAGCTGCTGCAGTAGACATCATCAAAACCCTTCCACCCAAAATAGACCTTCAGTTGCATAGATTCGAACATTCGGACGCCGAGATCTGAACCAGGTCAGCGCATAGTTGAGAAAGCCTGGATTATCAGCTTCGATAGGGGGGTCTATGTTGGGGATACGGTCAACCAGGCTGTAGTTAACGTGAGCCACACCCTGAGATTCGGACAGAACGAGATCAAGAGAAACGCCTGTATGCTCGGGAAGGCTCAGTGCGAGATCTGAAAGCCAGAGATTGAAGTCCAGCTGCGACAGCGACCCGAATACACCGACCTTCGCCTGTGAAGCCGAGCGCGCGAGAAAGATATTCGCACTTGGGAGCCAGTTAGGCAGCAGATGGTTGACATCGAATGCGTCCGCCTCCTGAAGATAGCCGACATCAACGTTATAGGTTTGCATCTCTTTCTTGCTCCGAATCTGGATCAACATATTTTGATTTCTAGGTGGTGGCACGGTCTGGATCGGGGCAAATTAGGCAGATCGAACTAGAGCTTTACGGTATACCTTCATGCTCGACATCCAACCAGCTGTCACATACTCAATAGGCGGAACGCTCAGCCCAGCGCCTGCTGCCTCATGGAATCCAGCATCGAAATTCGAGATAAACGGAATTTCGAAAATCCCGTTTGCAGCTAGTTGCTCACGGACCGCCACTGCGTCAGCAGCTGAAAGACTTGGCAGCAAGTCGATAGCCTGGATCACAACATCTTCGCCCTCTGAGACAGGTATGTGTGGTACGAAGGGGGCTGTGGCCGAGACCAATTCGAAATCTCGGTACGCGCGTTTAACTTCACCCTGGATGCGCGCTACAAAGGTCAGACGTTCAAGCACGGCACCTATTGTGATTGTCCATGGAAAAGGATTCACTAACTCGTCAGCGGTGGAAACTAGTTGAACGCCGAATGGGACCAGACCCAGCTCTGGTCCAGATTCGTCACAGCGAATCAAATTCCCAAGTGAGTCTAGGCAGTAAGAGGGATACACATTGTCATTAACCGTGAAAATCACTGCGCCTATCATTTCGAGTTCATAATCTCTTGGAAGGTTTCTAGGACCTTGCCCACGCCGGTCTCGATGTAGTGCTGTCCATAGTAGCCTTGGGTTGGTGGTCGTGCTGAGTCCGCTTTCTCACTGACGGCCACCTTGGCGTAAGGCCCACCAACATCAGCAACAATGGCAGCCTGAACGCGCTGAACCGTGGCCGCGTCATTTTTTTGAGGAAGCCAGGCACGTGTAACAACACCTTCAGGATTCACTAGGAAGACCATAGTAGGCCAGATGTCATAAAAGGGACTTTTTTCGTCTTCCATCCCGCCCCACGAATCGATAACAAACTTGCGGCCTACAGCCGTGTCGCCTTCCCCAAGGTTCAGGTATGGCTTGATCCAGTCCTTGTAGCCCAAGCGCTCACCTCCAGACAGGCGGGATACAGGCGAGACAAAGTAATTGTCCACGCACATACGAAAAGCTTTTTCACAGGGCTCGTTGTTCCAGGTCAACCAAAAACCTCTGTATGCATCGTTGCTCTGCATCAGGGATTGCGGGAGACCATCGTAGCCCAGGAAGTTGAGCTCAACGTCTACGTGATTTTCCTTGAGCCACTTGCTCACCCCACCGATAAAAAAGCTTTCCTTCTTAGACCGCTCGGCTGCCGAATCTGCTCGAGCAAACCCATGTTGCAGCATGCTCAAATCATTTTTCGGCGCCTTGTAGTCCGAATACACGTTGGAAGCGACCCACAGTGACCAACCCTTCGGCTTCCAATTGGCTTTCTCGAAAAACCAAGCTTGTCCGGATTGAGCGTTGGAATCCTGTACGCTCTTCAAACCGAAGGTCGAGCCTGGCAACCGGAATTCTGGTTGGTCGACGACGCTTCCGCCGATCCATTTCGTGGAGGTCGGATTCGATGAGTCCCCGCAACCTGCGATCGCCACTGCAATCAGTGCCACAACCATTAATTTTTTCATAATTCATCTCCGTGATCTGGACACGAACTGTTTTAACAGGTCAGCCCAGGATTCCAAGTCTCAGCGCAGGTTTAATGGGATGGGATTATGAAGGGCTTCCTTGATCAGTACCAAACGTGAACGGCTCGGGCAAAGAAAAGCCCGCTCGCGCGGGCTTTGATTAGGGCTTGTTTGGCCCCTTTGGAGTATCTGGACCCGGTGGGGTCGGGGGCGGCAACGCGGGGAGATTAGGTTTTGGAGGCGGTGAGCTTGGCTTAGCGAGCCTTTTGCTGGCTTGGGAGGCTGATCCAGCAGAAGCTTTCGGGAGCGATTGGACAATATTTGTAGCTCGGTAAGCCCCAGTTGTTGCGCCTGCTGCACCGTTAGCTGCCGAACCTGCTCCCGAGACAACTCGCCCGAGGGCGCCAGCAAGCTTGGCCGGTCCACCAACGAGACTCAATGCAGCACTGCCGAGTTTGACTGCTGCACCAATCACAGCACCACCGGTTGCGGCCATTCCAGAAGCTGCGCCGGCTGGGTTAAATCCTGAAAGACCTTTGACATCATCCCAAATCAGCATTTTAGCAATAACTATCTCTACAGCAGTCAAAGCCATGAAGATAATATATTGTGCAGAGCCTGCTGAAATGAGCAGGGGATAGTTCTCATAAATGTTGCCCGAAGTTAGCCCTGTCATCAGCTCCCCATTCATTGCAAGCAATGTAGCAGCCATTGTTAAACAAAGGTTGTTGACGAATGGGATCATGAAAGCAAAGCTAAGAATTTTAACAAAGCTAATCAGAATGCTCGGATTAACAAAAACAGCAAATACACATATCACCGGGAAGAGCACAACCATCATCCCTGCGAGCATGGCGCAGCCATTGATCATTGCAGGTACCTTGAAGGTAAGCATCCATTCTTTAAATGCTTTGCCGACGTCCTGGATCTTGGTCATTATGCTGTCAGCTGCATCGCTGATCCCCCAGTTCATGTCCTGACCATTACGGCGTTCAGAGCCAATAATAGGAAGCGAACTATCTGAAAACTTATCTCGCTGCTCAATCATATTGTTTATGTTTTTGATCATGAGGGTCTGGGCTTCAGTCTGATCTCTCATATATGAGGATCTTTGAGCCATTGGAACCTCTTCTCTGATTGCATCAGTCCAATTCTGAACGGCCTTTGTCACCATGCCATACATTTGGAGGCAGTTTTTAGGGTAAAACCTAACTTCTTGTCCCGCGGCGACCGATGAGCCCTCAGTTAGCTGTGGGTTGCTATACATTGAGCTATCGGCATTGTCAGTAGTTTTATCGAACTCCGAGGCGCCTTCATTTGCTTTGGATGGGAAATACTGTCTTACCCAATACTCTTTTGAAGGTAAAAGATAGCCCCCGGGTTTGACATTATTGCCTCGGAACGGATTCTGATCTTCAGGTATATTGAGTAGTGCGGTTCTGCCGGCGTCCACCTTATCGGCTACCTCGCTGTCTGCGAAATACCTTCTCCATGAATTGATTGATAACCCAAGGCCAAGAACGTTCATCGGCGATGCACTTCCAACCCTGTTGCCAGCCTCCATTTCTTCATACTGCTCCTTGCTAAGTTGACTAACTTCAACAGGGTTTATCATTGTTGAACCGTAGAGACCAACTGATTGTCCTACGAGCCGGGTATCTGGGGTGCTACCAGCCGTAGCAGACAGCGCACCTTGACATTTATCTATATAGTCTTGGTACATATCCTTTACTGGGCTATTGGCGAATTTCTTGAGTGTCCCCTCGTTTGTCACATGATAAGCATTTTCAAATGCCAGGCTCATTGCCGTTTCTTTATTTACATTATCCAGAGCTGATTTGAAAAGCTGATAAATATTGCCAATAATTGAAACTGACCAGCCAGCACCCGCCGATAGTCCTACGCTTCCACCAGCGGGCCCAATTTTATAGTTACCTGGCTGCAGGAGCATGGCAACCAAAAGTACAACACCTATAGCGCTCGCAGCTGTCTTGAGCTTATCTGCAGGTGCTTTCAGGGTCAAAATACTTACCCAGGCAAGTCCTCCCCACAGACAGAGGTTCATCGCCGCCACAGTGAAGGACTGGTTATAAGCCTGCCACATGTTGATGTAATGACTAACAAGATCGCCAAAATTGGAATTGACGATCTGTAGGTAGTCAAAATTTTCAATATCAGTCGAGTCTGACATTAGTTCGTTACCTGTTGGACACTCGCGAATACTTTGTTGCGTTCTTGATCGTGTTTGATTCTTGCCTGAAGGGCGATGTATTGTTGGCGAAGGCCCGCAACAGAGGTTTTAGTGCGGCTGATAACCTCATCACTCAGGATTACGTTATCAGGTTGATTGGCGATACCGCTTGAAACGCCAATTTCAATCTTGGAAATTACGTCGTCCAGCTCTTTCATCATTCCGAGCGTTGATAATTGGCGCTCTGTTGAAATGAACATGGCCGGGCTCGATCTGGCTAGGTTTCGCATGTATTGATGTTCGTTCTCGCTGACAACGATGTCAGCTCGAGAGATCAGATCTTTATATGCCTGTGTATTTTTGAAGGATGCGGCATCTGCAGAGTAAACAGCTTTGTACAGGTCCATGTATTCAGTGGTCAGGGTTTTCGAAAGGTTCTCAATGTTTTCAGTGCGCGGGGTTACCGAGGCAGCATCATTGTTGAAACCATACGAAGGTACGAGGCCACCATATTTCTTGATGTCATCACAACCAAGTTCCGATGCCGCGAGCACCAGGCCGGCGCTACCATCTTGTGGGTCATTGCTGCATGATTTACCGCTAACAGAAGCTTTAACTGAGCCAGTGCCGCCGGTTCCTGTTCCAGACCCAGTGCCAGCGCCTTTATTTGTTCCGCCCGAGACAGAGGAATTCCAACCAACCAGCCCGCCAGTAGCGCTCGACACCTTTCCCATCATTGCGTTGGCGCGATCGGAGGTTTTCTGCTTGAACTCCCCCATTTGGTTGAGAAGAGATCCGGTTAAACCCTCACCTGCCATGCATTTTGAGCTTTTATAGCCCTCGTCCACAGTACAGTCGGCTTCAGCTAGGGTTTGCTTTTTCTCGTCATATGCCTTGTCGGCCAGAGACCGTACGCCCGAGCAGGTCATGTTTGAGAGGTCCAAGCCAAACTGACCAACGCTATTAAGCTGGTCGATCACAGACTTGATGGTCGGCTGGCTGTAGGCTAAATACATGATGGCAAGCGCCGGAGCATTTTGGATGAACTGTTCAACCATCTCCTGGTACTGGCCCAGTTGACCATCTAGTACAGTGCTAAGATTGAGCCCATTACAACCCACGCCAACTTCAGTAGCGCCGTAGCCATTTACCACTGAAGTCCGCTGGTCTTGGAATGGGGTGAAGGTATCGAAGGAAAAGCTGCCTCCTTTGTTCGCGTCGTTCACCGCGCTCCCTTTCACGGATTCACCAAACAGGCCTGTAACGTCGTCCATGCGGCGTGTCCAGGGAGAGTCCGACCCGTCAGCCCCAAAATCAATTGACGCTGCGAAAGTATTTGTTGACATCACAGCAGAGACTGTCAGCGCGAGGATCGATTTGATATAGCGTGATTTCATTTTCATGCGCCTTTCTTCTCTGGCTGGATATATGTCATAGCCTGAAAGTGATCTTCAAGCTGGCGAAGTGTTCTGTTACCGACAATACTTTTGCGTCTGTTGACCTTAGTATTGTCGATCCATGAAATTGGCCATGAGGTCACTCCCAGCTTTTGCAAACTAATACGTTCTTCGCGAGAAAGTACGCGACCAGACAATCCTCGTTGAGTTACATGCTTTGTGAAGGCATCACGATCACCGTCAAGTTGAAATATCTTTATTTTAAGCTTTGGATATTTTTGTTGGACAGTGGAAAGGATTTGTAGCTGTTTTTCACAGACAGGGCAGGTTGACTCTACGAACACAGACATACTCACGTTGTCGGTATCTATGTATTTTACTTCCTTAGCCTTCTCAGTAGCAGCATCAAGTCCTTTAATGTTTTTCAGGTCTCCGTTTTGCCACATTGCCATTTTGTAGAGTTCGGCGGACTTGTGGTACTCACCCCAGGTTTTATCCATATAAGAGACAAGCTCTGATGCCGCCTCTGGGGTTTGGTTGAGCTGAAGGTTGATTACGGCGCTTGGCGTTCCCGGTTGAAAGTTAAACTCCACACCATTTTTGCCAATCATTCGCATAGGCGCTTGTGGGTTCTTCTTCGCGTTCCGGTTCAACTCAGAGCAATTTTTCATCCAGTCCATATTCTGGCAGTCGAGAATATTTGGAAGCTTGTCGATTTCAGCGTTCTGACGATCATCGTTGTACTTGTCAACTTTTGCCATCGCTACTGCGATAGCGTTTGACAACGCTTCATTTGGACTTGATGCGTCGGAAAGTACGAAAGGTGCATTGGAGACAAAACATCCAACCAGAAAGGCGAGAGAGATCTTAATTGAAGTTTTCATACTTTCCTTACCTAAGAACAGCAGACAGTTCGGTGATTACAGACTGAGCATTGCTCAATATTTTTGGTTGTCCCTTTTGAGGGACTAGCACGATAGCTGGAGTTGAGCGGACACCATATTTCAGTGCTTCAGAGCCGTTCATATCAGGTCGGAATCCGGTCAACGGAAGATTTCCTGCTGCTGGAGTAAAAACACGTCGAGGATTCCAGTTAGCTTGATCAATTAATACATAATATTGAAAGTCAACCTTTTCCCCAAATCGGGCTTTAGCATCGTTTGATATCTTCACTAACTCTGCAACATTGCTTGCATTTTCGGTGATGAACATCTTTATGGTTGCAACCGGTTCAACCAATCGTTGGTCGCCAACAAACCGACCGATTTGTGACTGCATGCGCGCGTATGCTTGTTTTGCGCCCTCAATATCTTTCGGTACTGGAACACCGCTTGCACCGCCAATTGTTGGTGTTTGACCACGCTGGCCAAGCATTCCCTGGACCTGAGATAGCATTGCAGCACTACCCTTATGTCCTCGATCAGCTGCAGCTTTAAAAAAAGTAGCTGCTCGCTCCAGATTATTCGGATATTCGGGAGATCTCAGCATTAGATCACCAAGGTGATACATGGCAATAATGTTGCCTTTCTTGGCCTCAGGAAAAAGGATGTCCCATGCTTTCTGTTTTTCGCCTTTTAGAATAGCCATGATGCCTTCGCCGACTCTTTGGTCGGTAGTGGGCTCAATAACGCTGGCCATTACATTGGTTGAAATGAAGCTAGCGAGCAGCAGCCATAGATACGGTCGCAAGACGTTTCTCCTCGTTGTACTTTGGTATGAAATATTCGAGATATTTCTTGCGGTAAACCGGGGTTGCTGAGTGGTAATAGCCAACGGCCTCGATCTCGTTCTTGTGCTTCTTTTTAAGTTCTGCAATACGAGTCGCTGCGAATTCAAGGTTGTAATGCGGATCAAACCATGTCTGAACAGTCGCAATTCCTTGACCGTTCCAACGGTAATTAACTTGAGCAATCCCTATATCTGTATTTATTAGTCTTAGTGCTCGAACCCGCACCTCTCCTTTGTTGACCACTTTGCTGTCATCTACCCGCAAAATCAGTCGACCTGAATCTCGAATGCTTTTCGCATAAGAATTCGCACTAGCCTGAGAGGTGAAGAACCGGCGGAACCGCTCTCCTTTCAAGGAGATGGCTTTGACCATCCAAGGTGCTTTGGTTAGTGACCAGAGCACTCTTACCGCGGTTTTTTTATCTTGGTAGCGGAAAGGTTCTCCATCAGCGTTGAAAGTCCATGGGTTTTTGTTTGACTCATGCGCTGCTATCGCACGCAGCACGATTGGATCAACGCCGTGGTTTCGAGCTGCACGATCAATCATCGAGTCATAAGGTGAGCAGATTGCATTAGCAGCGTTAAGTGCCAGTGCAAGCGCGACAATGGATCGAATCACACCCGTACTCCGTCGATGGTATGGAAACTGTGTTTCTGCAACCAAGCGATGGTTCTGGCGCGCTCCGGAAAGCTTCGATCAAGACGCCTGAAAAGGGGAGGATGGGGGTCTTCAGGGCTTGTACCCAATTGCTCGTGGAGCATTTCGTGATGGGTCACATATTTGACAACGCACCTGGGGGCATCATGACCTAAGGACTTACTCAAGCCTTGATGAATCAGGATGACCTTCTGGCCATCAATCACTTCCGTACTTCCGGCTGGTACGAACAGAGTGTCGGTGCTAACGCGGTTGATGCGTCGGGCAATTTTGTCCCAGTCAGCTACACGTAGCTTTTGAAGGACCTTGATGTAGAGCTTGGATGCTTCTTCATGATTTATAGCAACGAACGGCTCAAGCGCGCTCTTGGCAGCTACATAGTCCTGCTTTACGAACAGAACTACTGCGGCCTCCAGGGCACATATCTGGGCCTGAGTTAGATCGCCTGGATGTAGCTTGGGTTCGTCTGCCTCGCTTGCGCTGGGAATTCCCCAGCGCACGGGGACATGGTTAGGTGCACGGAAATGACACTCTGAGACCTCAGCAGCTAGTCGCGCCAAAAACAGCTCGTCAGCGCTGCTGATCTGCTCATGAATGTTAAATCGACGGGCACCCATTTGGAGAACTCCAGAACTTATGGACTACTTGGCCATCCGAGTTCTGCAAATCGAGACGATCACCGGTGATTGCAACGCGATATCCATCGAGGAAATCGCCTTGGCCCACCATATTCTCCGCGCCGGCATCGACTACGAACGCATGAGCTACGCACGTGGTGCAATTACGCGCTGGTGGTGCTACTGCTTTCACGCAGAGTTTTGGTCTCGAGACAACCTTCGCCACTGGCGGTACAGCCTTGGTGGGCGATCGTTGTGCAACGCGGGCCGAGTGCTTAGGGTTGTGAGCTACAGCAGGTTTGGCTTGGGCAGGCTTGATGTTGCTACCTGGTTTCTTTGCCAATTGATCTTTGAGGGACTTGATTTCATTGTCCTTCTGAGCAAGCTGAGCTTTCATCTTCGTCACATCAGCCGCGTCTTTCTGCAGACTCGGTTTCTGACTACTATCCGGGTTTTGGAGTGAAGTGCTACCCAAAACAGGGTCATGTTTTTCAGCTGAAAGTGAGGCTGGTTTAGGGGGTGTTTCTCCCCCCACAGGCATCTCACCAAATGGTGAGCCCGAACCAGCAGTGATTGGTTCCGGCGCTACCTCTGGAGCAGCGGCGAATGGGCTGTTTGCTCCGCCTGGTAAAGGAAGCTGTTCCTTCGGCTGTGAGGCTGTTGCTCCAATTTCAAGAGGTGGTGGCTCATTGGCTAGCTGGGCAGGAAAGCCAAAACCGTCAGCAGGTATTGACCCTGAATCTTGCGCTGAAACAGTCTTGCCGCTAGCAACCAACGGCTTCTGCAATTGTCCGTCCAGCTGCAATTCGTCCAGTGTTTTTCCAATCGCCGGATCAACAACTGCTTGCTCGCCAAGTGCGGTAGGTAACCCGGCAGTCAAACCACCATCATGCATTTGTGGCAGCGATGGCTTGTCTTCATGCGCACTCGCATCGGCCGTGGACGGATGTGTTTCTGGAGGTGATTGATGAGTCGCAACCGGTGTGAAAATACCGTTTTTAGCCATAACACCAAGGGCGACAACCACGGCCCCAAGCACGAGCTTTTTCTTTAACGACATCTTCTTTGGATCTGGCTTTGCTGGTACAGCCTGGTCCTGTGGGTCAATGAGGAGCGGATCGTTGTAATCGTCGATGTGCGGGCGTGGGGCGTCCTGAGATTCAATGACCTCAACGTTATCAGCGTCTGCGTCGGTGCCTGCGTCTCGTCGAGGCTTCTTCGTGCTTGCCGCAATAGTTGCTGCACCGCTTTTGATCTTGCCGATCAGATCGCCGAGACCGCCTGGTTTGTTTTGTTCACTCATTTTTCTGATCCGAGCAGGGGAAGGTAAGTAGGCGCCTCTTCGGAGAAGCGGCCTGGGGCAATTTGTACGCATTCTTCGTGTTCGGGTGACAACATCCCATTGACGACACGTGCGGGGATTTTCACTCCGCATTGAACTAGTGGGGCATCCCAAGTGAAGCGCTCGCGAGCCCGCATCTTTCCTTTCATGTCCGTTAGTACCTGGCTCACTCCTTCGGAGTAAGCGCGGCGCTCGAGTTCAGTATTCGGTGCGTACATTTCTTTGACTGGCTTGGTTTCGGTGTCAACGATCGTTTCGCGAGGTTCGTATTTATCAGTGCACCCAGCCGTGACGGCGATGCATAGAAGGGCGGCAGCCTTAAACAACTTGGCCATAACGTGCTCCGTATGGGTGAGTTTTTGATAGGTCGATGATTGCTTGCTGGCGGGCGACCGACGATTCAATTCTTTGCTCGTTTACGATTGCTTCAGTCCTAAGCTCTCGCATCCGGTAATCATCAGGGTGCGAGCTTGCAATCCACAAAGTCATCGGGGCTGAAAAGAGTCTAAATACACCTGAGTAATAGAGGCTCTGGCTGGTCCGCATCCTGTAGAACACCTCTGAATACATCGGAGGCAGCGAGGCTAGAGAGCGCCACAGATCGATTTCTTCGTCGGTGAATGCGAGTTCTTCTTTGGCAACTCTGTAGTCAGACTCCGAGCAGGCAAGGAAAAAGTAATGACTTGTGTTCTCGAGAATTCCGTCTTGCGAGTCGCCACCACCGCTCGTCTCTGCTTTGATCAGGTTCACAAAGTCTTTAACCGTCTGGCTTATCAGCAAGCAACCAGCACCATAACGGCGCAACTCACGATAAAAACTGGACAAGGCTTTTGCGGCGTTCGGATCGGACAGTGTTGCCCAGGCCTCATCGACAGCAACCACCTTTTTACGGCTGCGATCGAGCTTGAACTTGCAGTACAAGTCGATTTGGCGGAATAGAGCCAATGTCACAATGCCAAGCGCAGGGGACTTCGACATGCGCTGTGTTTCAAGTACCGTAAAGTCGTTTTCCCAATCAACATCCAAGTAGCCATCGAAAATGGCGGCGAACGGACCAGTGCCGTAGTACAGCGTCAGGTTCTGTGCGAGAACCTCACCTTTCTGCTCATGGAAATTTGTCTTGATCAGGTGAGGGATGAAGTCCCTGAAGCGCGGCTCATCCATAGGCCGCGTCTCAACCCAGTCACGATAAAACTCCTCAAGTGCTTGGTATAGGAGAGATGAAGTCACCTTGGTTAGATTGGACTTGGTGGACCCTGAGCCGTCCCCGGCCTCCATCATCATGATCAGCATCCGTGCGACGAAGAAAATCTCGTCAAGCTCGGGCTTCACATTGCGATTATTCTCATCACGCTTGAGGGCAAATGGATTAATACAGATTGGGTCAATTGTGCGGCCGGAGACGGGCTCAACAAACCGCTCGGTCGTGAGGCGGACGTAATTACCATTCAACACCAGACAAAGGCTTTCGTACGAATCACCTTTGTCAATGATCCAGACCTTCGGTCTGTATTTCACCCTCAGGGCCATCAACAAATTGTTGAAAGTAAATGACTTACCTGAGCCTGTGGTCCCGCAGATCAACGAGTGAGCTGTGTTGACGCTGTTACCCCAAAGGTCCAAGAAGATCGGCTGACCAGCACGATTGTTCATCAGGATCGCAGGGTCGGGTACTCCTTGGTACTCAACAAACATTGGGGCCATGTGCGAAACGCTCTCCGTCAGGTGAGGAATGCTTCGCTTCAGCAGTTTCATGCTGGTCTGGCGGAAATTAAATGGCATGCTGTTACGGACCACAGCATCCCCACGCAATACTTCTTTGTGACCGATACGCCACAGCCGACGCTCAAGCGACATGGCTTGGTCGTCAATGATCTCTTTGTTGAATCCCATCAGATTGATGTGAACAGACAGGTCGAAAAACTGCTCCCGGTTGCTCGCGTTCTCTGAGGACACCTTGCTCCTTACAGCATCAAGGTCGCTACGCTGCCGTTCACGGGTTTCTTTGTCCCCTACGCGCATCGACTCCTTAGCCGCGATCATTCGACCGCGGATAGCTAGCCGGCTGGTCACGACAACAGCGCGTGGAACGCTCCAGTTCATTGTGATTAGACTTTCGGATTCAATCCCAGCCATGGCTACCTGGAGCATGCCAGGTGCGCTGCGAATCGGCTTGCCCATAACGGACACAGGACGGATGTAGTACGGGACGCCGCGGTCGTGAATTGTCCAGCCGTTAGGCTCCGTTTCTACATGCGCAAAGGTAGCTGTCGCAGCAAGGTTATCCCGGGTTTCAACGATGTCTGGATTATCCAGCGCATCAAGTATTGGTATGTCAGCCCTGTACTTCGGTGGCTCGATTTCAAAGCTCCGGACAGGGTTCATCAGCCCATAGTGAAGGTTGATGTAGCCTTGACCAGTCAAAACCTCAGGTTGGAAGCCATAGGTAGCCAGTGCTTGTTCGATCTCAGTGCAATACTGACCAAAAATCTTAGCGTGCCCGTTATAGGCACGCTCAGCCATTTTGTTTGCGTCTGCTAGCCCTACCGAAGCTAGCGCTGCTTTGACGGTAGTGTCAAAAAACTTCCCGAAAATGTATTCAGGCTGCCACATGAACACGATGTAGAAATCGTTTACGAAGGGGAAGCGGCCTTCCCGTACCTCGCGCTTGATTGCTTCAGACGCAGTTGCCCGGACATCTTCATCAGTCTCGTCCTGCTCAAGATCCGCAAGAGCATCGTCCTGCATCTTTTTCAGAGTGGCCGCAGTGGCATCGCCGAAGAATCCATTGGCCGATGTCGCAGCCGAAAACTGCCGGTCCATTATGGAGTGGGCGATTGCGGCGGCGAACTCACCGGCTTCAGGGTCAATCTGATCTTGATAGAGCCCCATGATCTGGCGGATGTCGCGATGTGTATGTCGCAGAAACTGCCCGGTGCTTCCCGCTGGATACTTGTTCAGAACGTCCGAGAAACTGCCGGTCACATCAAACAACATGTCGTTGTTGAACATGGACGCATCCACACCGGAAATCTTCCAAATCTTTGCGAACCGACCATCCAGCGTATGGAAATAGCGACCTTGCTGCTCGTATAGGAAGGCATCGGACAGCAGTTGAATTGGCATGCCGCCTTGATAGTTGCGACGACCCAGGCCAGCTAGCTCAGAGTCGTATAGGTGCAGATCAGACTTTTTAGCCATTCGTTGATACCTTCTGTGTTGCAGTAATCAGTCGCGATTCGGGGTAAACAGTGATGCGTGCTGAACTGACCCGGGAAACGTATTCAGCAATGTCACGAAGCGAATTCGGTGATGTGTTGATCAGCACGATTTCGTTCTGGTTTATCGCCGGGTCAAATTCCGTTTCATAACCACTTGCGGCCGAGGCCAAGTTAAGAATTTCACCTAGAGTCAGATTTTGTTTTTTGAAGATCTGAGGCCAAGGAATTTGATCCGGTGGGGGTAGCGGCCGGGTGTCAACTTCGTTGGGTTTCGTAAAGATTCTTCGATAAAGATCAACGTCGGGTTGGCGAACGGTGAGGTCCTGGCCTCTCCCTAGGATCTGCTTCTCGTAATACTCACGAATGGCATCTTTGTGGTATTGCGTGATCCCTTCGGCTTGAGCAATTGGGGCAAGTAAAAACAGTAGGCTCAGGATTAGTTTGCCCATCCCGCTTCCTCCATGATCACGTAGTCCCAGCGACCGCCATGCTTCACGCCTGTGCGCTTGTCGGCATATGGCACTACCCATACAGGTGCAACGACATCTGGATTTCGGATTGGATAGTAGGGATCGCTTGAACCAAGTTCAGGCCTGGCGCGCAACCCTTCACGCAGCAACCGGACAGTGTCAGCGCCACCAGAGGAGTTAACCGTGTCGTAGATCTGATCCATGGTTGCACTGTTCCGGAACGGTTCTTCATCAGTTGCGCAGCCGGTGAGGGCCATTGCCAAGAAGGAAAGAAGAATCAGCTTCTGCATGGTCTTTGGCTCACTCTTGTCACGTACGAGATTTGCACGCCGTGTAGCTGGAAGGCGGATTTGGATTGAAGTCATAGTGCTGGCCGCCTTAGATCAGGGTGTCGTACATCGAGGCGTCGATGTCGAATGGTTCGAGGGGTTTCACAACACGGATTGGCTGGTCAGTCACAAAGCGCAGTCTGATGCCCGGCTCGACTTGAATGGTGTCGACAGCAGCATCTGCTTCAGCTTCAAATCGCTCGCTGATCTTCTGGAACATCGAACCAATACCCTGGGCAACTGCTGCTTTTGTTGCGTCGCCTGTCAGTTGGCTCGTAGCACTCGAAGTGCCGTTTTGTGTAGAGCTGGTGTTGGTGAATTCCGCTGAACTCAAAGTTGTTGCATAAGCGGCTGCGGCTGCGGATGCGGCTTGCAGAGCCAGGGTTCGACCTGAAGCTTTGTCGAGCCGTCCATACACGTCTTGTTCGTTGTCCCGCATGTCTACGACGTACCCAGTTGCCGCTACCATCTGCGCTCCGCCCGAAGCATCCCAGTAGCTCAATTGCTCAATGCGGATAAGTGCTCGGCCAGTAGAAGACGAAGAGGTTCTCCGGCCCGAGCAAAGACCCATAAGGTGGGCAGTACCAATGTCGCGCTCTACGCCATTCGGTCCGTGAAATATCCCGTGAACTGGAAGAACAACTGGGCGGGCTGGGATCTTTGAAGAGTCTGAAGCGCCCGGGGCGTTAGCGCCGATAGGGCAGCTGACGCCGTGCAAAGTTGTGACCTCAACAAAGGAAAAAGCCTCGACGGTGTAGGTATCTTGAGCTTTCTTCTTCGCGGCAGCCTCTTCCGCAGTTAACCCGGCTGGCTGAGCAGCAGGTTGGCCTGAGCTTTGAAACGCTTGGTTGTTCTGCTGGGCAGTGTTGGGTTTGCCATATACGTCATTGAACTGAGCGTTCAGGTTTTCGTTGTTGGTCTGTCCTGTTTGGTTGCTTGGGGTCGGCGCAGACATGTCATTGAAAAGGGATGTTTCTGACTGCGTGCCTGGGCCACCACCACTCTTACCCTGGAAGCTCGATTGAGTCTGCGCCTGAGTTTGAACTGGCGGGGCAAGCAGAATGTAGTTAGGACCGTATTGGCTTGTTACCGGTGTTGTCATTGTCGACGGCAGTGCGGCAGGACCCAAATCAAGGTCTCCGTCGAACGATAAGCCACCCGATGGAACTTTTAGACCCTGAACACCCGGCATGTCAGGAATCGTATTTGTGGTTTTGTCCTTTGCATTAATAGCGGCGTACAGGTCGTCAACGCCTTTCTTTTGAAGGTCGGCGATCTTCTCGCTCAACGCCCTCGTTTGGGCATTGTTTTGCTGTTGCATCTCACGCAATTGCTGATCGCGGACTTTATCCGCTTTGATCCGCTCAGCTTCCCCGCGATTAGCGTCGGCTTGCATGGCCTCAAGTTGCTTGCGGAACTGTGTGAGTGCCGCATCTTTGTCTTGGGCAGTGATTTGATTGACGCCTGCAGGGCCCGCCTCAATTGCTACCGGCGTCGACTTACCAGTAACAGGCGCAGTGCTTGAACTGTCCGACCACTTGCCGAAGAGGAACATGGCGCCACCAACGGCAGCGAAGATCCAAAGAAGCTTTTTGTTAGGTCCTGATGGTCTCGGATTCGAATCACTCATTTGCTCTTCTCCGATACGATGAAGAGCAATCCACGATGTGAATCACCGTAGACTTCAGATATATATTCGGGGGATGGACCTAAAATGTGAGAAGTCGGTAGCATCGCTACCTGGCGAGCCGTTCCGATTGAGTCCACCACTGCCTTGTTTGAGTAGTCGATCTGGTCGATTGCAAGCTTGAATGCAGTGCGGCCACGATTAACCACCTCGTAGGTGGTGCCGACATATGTTGGTCCGATAACTTGGGATTGGAGTGAAAACTCGACAGAACCCTGGCGGAAAACAACACGTTGCTCTTTAGTGAGCTTTGAAAAGTTATTTTTACGGTACCCATTTGGAACTGTTCCATCGAACAGGTAGTTCATTAGTCCCTTGACGCGACCTTTACCATCCTTTGCCAGCTGGGAGCGATCAACTGGTGCTTGATGCGAAATCGTCACCAAGCTATCTGCGCAGCCAGGGCGGGCTATCAAATTGACTTGATAGGATTGACCAGAAGGACCATCTACAGTTACTAGGCCAACGTATTGCCCGTCTGTAGTATTGAAGGCTAATTTGTTTTTTATCGGCGTTGGGAACAGCTCAAGGCCAACAGGTTGTTCACGGTTCACACCCAAAAGATATGTTTCGGGAAAAACTACCTCGGCCCGTTGGTTGTCGTTCGAAATATAAACATCAATTGGTGAATTTTCATAAATAACTGAACGTGGGGAACGGTTGCATTCCTCATCAGCAAAAACGGGTGAAGCAAAGGCTACGGCAACCATCGCAGCCAGAATTGTTTTTTTCACTGAGCAATCTCCTGAGTTTGCAGATCGTCAGCGACGATGGCCCACTCGAAGTATTTCGACTGTTTGACAGGTTTCATCAGAATTCGGACGTTGAACTTGGCCTTGCCGAAGACAGTATTTAGCGTCGCGCGGTAGCGCAGCGCCTGGAAGGTCACAATATAACCTTGGGGTGTAGTTTCAATTTTATACGGCGAAGTTCGAACAAAAACCTGGGTAATCTGTTGCTCAGATGATTGCTTTGCAACCAACTTAAGAGTCTCTTCCTGAACAGCGCGGAACCGAGGCGACATTAGACGCAAGGCTTCATTTGCATTGCTAAACGAAGAGTCCGGCGTGAAGTTATAAAAATTGTCAAGAAAGACAGAAGTAAAAGCGATGATGTGCCGCTCAGGAACTTCATTTTCGCTTACGAATACACCCTCTGCGTTCGGGTATCCGTACATGACCCGCTGGCCCTGTAGTTCAACGTTCACATCCTGAAGATGATTGTTCCAGTTAATAAGGTACACAATGACCCCTGTCAGGATCACAGTGACTGCAATGAATGCAACGTTGATTCTGCTTGCCCTCAACTCACCCCGACCGAGCAGGTTGAAGTATCCAAGCGGTACGCCGTATTTGTCGCTCATTCTTAAGGCTCGTATCGGTTGCAATAGGTAGGGGAGGGGAGCAGGCCAACCTCTAACCAAAGGTTGGTTAGGAATCTGTTGAGTGCCCGAGCAACCTTTCTGACAGCTGGGTACATCGTCGCCAGGTCGCCGCTTTCAAGTTGACCCATAACAATGCTCAGTCGCAAAACCATGTGACCTGGAGGTGTATTTGCAGTAAGCCGTTTGTAGAGCCACAAACAGAAGCAACCCACAGCAAACGCATAAAAGGGGTCGTCCATGATGTTGTTCGCGATCGCCATCGGGATCATCCAAAACAAGAGGTCCTCTTTCTCTACTCCGCCAAAATTCAGCGGGGAAGTTGCGTACGCGTAAGTGTCGCTTTCTGTTGTGGTTCTAAGGTGCATGGCTTATCTCGTTACCTAGGTCGTAGCGAAGTTGGTGAAACCAGCCCATGTAGCTACTTGGGTGATCGCTTTTTCGCCGAATAGGCAAATGAGGAACACGCAGACAGGGATCCACCACCACTTACCACCAAGGAAAAAGATGGAGAACAATAGGCAGCCGATTGAGAGCCACAGCCCCCACCCTGCTGCGGATTTCCACCAGCCTTGAAGGCTGGTGTTCGTGTTTTTTGTCAGGGACGCATCTGGGCCAAATTGACCGTTCCAGGCTGTACCGTCGGCTGCATGAGCCATCTCAGGTATCAGAAATAGAGCAGCAACAGCGAGCAGCAGAAACAAGCTGGCCATGAACCGCCTCATTTCCTCCATGCGTACGTTATGGGTGATTCCAGTGACGGTCATCGTCTCAATCTCCGAGTCGAGGTGGGGTAGTAAAGAACTGCCCATCAGGTGTTAGCTCCTGATACCGAAGGCGTTTCTTCTCCGGGCGCAGGACAACGTTGATGGTTTCTTCCACGGGCCTGACCTGGCTCAACATTCGAACCAGATCCAGTCCAGGAAGGGGGTGGGAGGCCTCGGCTTTTTTCAGTTCATCTTGAGCAAGGCGCAGTGCCTGAGCAGCGCTCGCGAGGTGCTCAATTGCGATCTGATACTTCGGATCGCGCTGGTCGATGACGTATGAATCGCCCGCATACTCAGAAGCCACAGCGTTAAACGCAGAGACTGAAATGCAGATGGCTAGAAAGACGGCTTTCATGAGGGTTCTCCTTTCACTAAATAGTGGAAAGGGAGTGCCCCATTTCGGGATGTTTTCCAAAAAAAAACCCGGATTGCCCGGGTTTTTTCAATCAGTCGCGACGTGTACGGCCGGCAAGGGCAATGATCCAGCGGCGAGAACGGTGAAACATCGCTAGCAGGAGTCTGCCGAAGAATTTGAAGAGGTCGGCTGTGAGCAACGTCAGGACGTTCTGTACAAAGGTGAACACCATGCGGAAAACACCACTCACAACCAGGCTTGTCACTCCTCGTGTCGCCGGGAAGGCAAGACCCAGCCCGATAATGAACAGCACAATTCCGATGTAGCCCCAGATCCCTGCGCGCTGGATGTGGAATTCCATAAGGTTCAAGACCCACTCTACAATCCCCTCCAGGCTGTAGTCCCAGTTCTTGATCCGTTCAAGCCATGTCATAGAAACCCCCTTAAAAGATTCTGCATGCGAAATGTTTTGTCAGACGTCGCCCAGAAGCCTGCGGTTGAAATCGGTAAAGTCTTTCCAGGCATTGATGCCTGCCCGCCCGCGGGAATGTCGTCGCGTCAGTTTCATATCTCGGAAATGTACGTTCGGGAAACTGCTGCGGACCATTGGCATTCGAACCCTGTAGGTACCAGATTTTGCGATGATAATTCCGTCGCCCTGGTCGAGGGTTTGGAAGTCATCAGGCTGAAGTAGGTCTTCACGGGTCGCCTTAGCACCTACACTGGAACTCGCTCCCGTGTTTTCATTTGAGATGAGGCCTGACTGCTCTGTGCTATGGCTGGCACCGGAGCTAGTGGCGGAAGTCTCCTGCTCAAATTTCCTGAGGGTTGTGCCGGCAAGTTTGCAAGCGAAGGCTCTTGTTTCAGCATCCCTGATGTCGCAGTAGACGTGAGTCCAACAGTTACCCAGCACCATCTCCACGAATGGTGCAGATTTTTGCTGAAGGAAGCCGACACCCTGGAAAGCAATGATGATTGGTACGTTTGCACTTCGAGCAAGCTGGAAAAGGGTGATCTGACCTTCCTCCGCGAACGAACCATATTCGTCAAAGATCGCTGGGCAGATCATTAAAGGTTTCAGCTTAAGAAGCTGGATCTCACCGATAGCACGGGCCAGGTCGGAGATGAATAGCTTGCCCATCAGCTCAACACCGTCTTTGTCGGCGAGAGCCGACATGGACAGCACAACCACCTCGCCATTGAGGATGGCGTCTTTCAGGTCAACATCAGGGCTATAGGTGTTAACAATGCGTGAGTATTCTGAATGCGCGAAGGCAGAAAGTTTTGAGATAGCGCCCTGCAGCATGGTCTTGAAGCTTTTACGATTCCACTCCTGTTTTTCTTCGTCGTACCAGTAGCGGAGGTAGGAAAATAGGAACTCTTTCCCGTCCTTGTGAGCATCTGAGTCAGACTCTCGAATCGATTTCACGTATCGCAGGAGGATATTGAAATCAGAGAGGACTGCGATTAGATCCTTAATGTGGAATGCAGGCTCACCAGGTTGAAGCTTCATGCATAGGATTGCTGCAGACAGTGAGTAGCGGTTTACGTCAGTCCAGAACTCCTCTTTTGACGCGGCTTGCATCTTCATCGCTGTCGATAGGGTGGCGCGAACGCCGCCGGCGAAGAATGGGTTGTAAGTGTGGCTGATCTCTGGGAACTCGAAGGATATGAGCTTGAACTGGTCCAGCCTGCCAGCGGCTTCCATCATTGCGTAGATTGCACCCGACAAATCAGAATCAGCCTTGGCCTCGACCAGCAGTAGGCCTGCCCCTTTTTTGATTTGTTGTTGGGCGATTGCGAGGATGAGTTCGGTCTTCCCGGTCCCGGTCGCGGCGAGCAGCGCCATATGCCTTGTCATGATGTCGTCTGACAGCATGAAGGGGATCATTCCGGGGTATGCCTCGATTAGCGACTGACGCACATCGTCGGCGCTTGCGATACCCTTCGCGTTTGAGACCGCATCTACACGTTCCTTCCATTCCACCCATGGCATGGTTTTGCCTAAGAAGGTTGAGCGCTGGAAGTCGCAATCGGGTATGTCAGTCTGTGTGTAGCTACGGTCCCAAACCAACGGAGTCACTGCCTCCTTGTCCTTCCGATCAAGGTACAGAGTCCATACAGCACAGCCCACAGCAATGCCGATTGCGAGTGGCAGAGGCACAAAAGGGATTGCAGCTCCTACAAGCGGGAGACTCAACGCAACATTGCGGGCCTGCTGTGTTTTCAGCTTCGCCCGTTCCTGTGCCTCGAGTCGTGCAGATCTGATCGCCATGTACTGTTATCCCGCGTGCTGGAGTGTGAATTGTGGAATGAGCTCAGGCTGAGTTGTACTCACCCCATGCATGAGGGGACCCGGCCAGTAGGAGGTCGCATTACTTCTGCGGCGGGTCAATTTGATCGCCATCGGTGGCCATCCATTTCGAGAGTGATGACCTCACCCGTGTGGGCTCATCGCCAGGAAATGAATCTGCAATACCGTCTAGCTCGCCTACCAAAATCAATGATCTTTTTGCACTGTTCAGGAGGGTCGAGAGAAGTTCGGCATTGAACAGCCCCATGTGCTCCTTGAGCACGATCAGGATTACAAACTCGTAAACTCGACCGCGCGCAAATTTTGGTGTCAGTACACCGCCGTGAAAGATGTTGAGATTCCGCTTGAGGTCGATCACCGCTGAGTTTCCCGAGCGGGGCGTGGCAAGCATTCTTTCGCCAGAAAGTTCAGTGGCCTCGAAAATAGAGAAGGCAGGGTGTTCCAAAGAGAGAGCCTGGTGCACTAACACAGGCATGCCCTTAAACAATGCTCGTCCATGAAAGTCGACCGGGTCATCCTTACCAACGAATTCATGGGCGATCGAACGAGTAAGCCAGGAAACTGCATCAGTACCTGGGACCTCTGCGTGCTGGCGCGCCACGACAGGTTTGATGTCGTGCAATGGGGATATTTGGCATGAGCCAGACAGCTCACGGAGCAGCACATTCACCACATCAGGAATGCTCTCTCGTGGCGTATTGAGCCAACTGATGGGCTTGCTAGGATCAAAACTGTTATCAGGCTTAATCGATCCCGACCACACGTCCTTTGCTGCTTTTCGCTGTTCAGTACGGGCCGGCAGCCAGAAACTGGCGATGAATGTTCGAATTTCTGGCACTTTGGCCATCTCATCAAAGGGTTGGCCGATTGTTTGCGACGGGAGATCCTTGGGGGCCCCAAGCATGAAAACTCGGCCAGCTTCAGGCATGGCTTCGAGCAGATAGTGAATTTCTTCTACCCCCATAGAATCAGTGCCAACCACTACGACCACGTCGGTTGGTATAGGGCTGGCCCGGTTCTGTTGTGGGACACCTGTCACCGGGTCGAGCCCAATCAACTCCGCATAGCTGACTACCGGGGCCTCATCCCCCAGAGTCAGTTGAAGCTCGGTCACCATTTCCTTGGAAGATGCAGTGATGAGTGCGTCTGTTCCGAAAGCATTCAGGAATAGCTGTATGCCCTGGACGATGGTCAATTGATCGTGAAGGGTCTCGCACTGGACAAGAGCTAAGCGCTCAGCCATCAAGTGGCATAGACCCATTGAAAGAGTCTTCGTGGCGGGGGCACCAAGTTTCAGAGGGCGGAGCAGTTTGATGCCCATTTCCTCGCTCGGAACCAGATCCTCTAGCTCGGCCGCGGTCAGCCTTGTCCAGCCGATCGCCTTTTCAACTAGAGACTTTTCGATCTCATATAGGTTGTACAGCTGTAGTCTGCGTTCTTCTGCGCGAGCTACCTTTGCCCGCCTCAATTCGGTCACACCCTCTTTGATTAGTGGATAGAGCACTGCGCGGTCGAGCTTGAGTAATTTGGACACGGCGTCGACTAGGGGGACGCCCTCGATGTAGCTATGGCCCAACCAAGCTTCCTTGCGAAGCACGGCAACGATTGCGCCCTTGACTGCGGACACAGTGTCGTTAGTGACTCGGAAGCGCTTAGCGAGAGATTGGGCTGTCGAGAACAGCATGTCGTCAAAGTGGACATACAGGAGGTATGGGTCTTCACGCAGCACAAGGTTCAAGTCAGTCATGTACCCCAGGCGGCGCTGCAGGGTGGCCAGCTTCTCTGGAGGAATGCCTTCAAGGTCTATCTGCGCCAAAGCTAACTGATGGGAACGCTCTGTTGCCCACGTCGTCCCGAGAAGCTCAGCATCGCTTTCTGAAACGCCCGCTTCCGTCAGCCGAGAGGGTGCTCGCTCGAGAATGTCGATGAGATTCTCGCCGAAGTGCTGAACAGCCTTGTTAGTTGCAGCAATAGCAACCCTGTTCTGAGTCAGGCTCGTCAAGTACCGCGGAAGGGTTTCTAGAGCTTTCGGTGGCATAGACGAAAACGATGCAGTATCGAAATCCCCGCCCGGAATGTCTGGGCTCCATTTCCCGTAGAGGATGAACTCCTCATACAGGATGGGTTGCCCGAAGCTTCCTGTCGCCTGGAAGGTCGTCCCGTCCTCTCTGCGGAAGGTACCGATCCCCCAAGGGCCGTGTGGGTCACGATATTGAATTGAACTTAGAATTGCTTGCTCACGCACCAGCCCTTCGACTGCTTCGGGTACACGTTCCATATTCATCCCTGTTCGAAAGCCCGGCCGCTGTTAGCGATGCGAGAGGCGCGACGGACACGACATAAGGGCCGCATGGTCACAATCATTGCTGCCTTTCGGATGGCTTTTGGCGACTCGTCGAGATGGCTTGGATATTTATAGGTGAGGGCGACCAGATGGTCATAGAGGGCAACAAGATCGACTGCTCGCAATAAGTCGTCCCAGTAGATCATCCCGTCCGGGTAAGCGGGCTCAGGTTCATACCCGTCAAAAAGCCCGTCAGTGGGCAAGCCGGCGTATTTATCAGCGATCGCCTGTACTTTCTTGAGGGCGGCATCGACACCACTGGTGAACAGTGTGGCTGCCGACTTACGTTGTCGAATCGATTTGCACGAGAAAACAGTGCTCGATCCGTCGTGGAGAAATTTGCGGAGCGTTCCCCGCTTGAGAGTGCCGTATACAACCGGGTACGTCTCGGAAATCAGGGATTTAGCTTCTTGGGTATGAATTGGTTGCATTGAAGGCCTCAAGGTCTTAAACCAATAGTGGCAATGGAGTGCTCCATTTTCGGCCTTTCAATGCAAAAAATCTTAAATCTAATCGCCACGCATACGATTCCGAGGCCTGAACTAGCTCTTCCTATGGCTAATTCCCACTTCGCTTCCCGCACACGCAAGGTCGAGTAATCGAACAGCTGCACGCTCGAAACTGTGTCGGGTCGGTTTCGTCAGGGAACTCATTTAGGATTTTGTCGCTGATGTGTACCACTCGACTATAGGAATCAGGCGGCCCGAAAAATGGGTGGCGACATGCGTCCTCTACCTTCTCGTCGTAATCCAAGCCAGCAGTGTCTACGCCGGCGGAGAGGATGACATCTGTTACAGACATCTTGCGCGATGAGGACTTGCCTTCTGATCGGCGCCATGCAGCCTGGAGCCGCGCACTGAGCTCTGCGCCGTTGAGTTCGGCCCAGCTGTCCAGGGACACGTAGAAGGCGTAGTCATGTGACGGGTTCACGATTGCAATTCGTGTCTCGACCAAAGACAGACGTGGTGAACCGTCCTTAAAGATTCGCCCAGGCCTTACGTCATTGCACTGGACCAGGAGATCAGCTTGAAGCTCGAATGTTTGACCAACTGATGTGACCATGAACATTGCAAATGGTACCGCTGGAAATCCCCGAACTGGGCGCAGGTCAACCCGATGGATGATTGATCCCTTAGGTAGGACAAGCAGGCTAAGTGGGCCCTCTTTCTCCAGTATGGGTACCGGGTGCCGAAGGAAAGGCCCTATATAGTCGATGCTTTTTAGACCCTGCTGCTCCATGTATTCCGCTGCAAGAGCTGCCTGCCCTAACATCCAGTCTTTGCCCTCAGGGCTGGTGTCAGCAAGATGCGAGTTCGGATCGATAGACCCATTTCGAAGGGTGTCTATTGTGTACATTTCATCGCTTCACATTTCGGGGCTGAGAAAGCAAAACGCCCCGTGGGGTACGGGGCGTTTGCTCACATCGGGTTCGATTTAGGCAATCGCGTCTTTCAGCGATTTGCCGGCAGCGAAGTGAGGTTTTTTTGCGGCCGCGATTGTAATGGGAGCACCAGTCGACGGGTTACGACCTTGACGTTCAGCAGTCTGTTTGACGCTGAAATTGCCAAAGCCCACGAACGATACGGCGTCACCCTTGCGCAACGTGTCAGTGATGGTTTCCAGGACTGCGTCAACGGCGCGCTGAGTGTCAGCTTTGGTAAGACCCGACTTCTCAGCGACGGCGTCTACAAATTCACTTTTATTCAATTTCATTCTCCAGCGTGGGTTGTCAGTGAAAGCACGAGTATAACGAGGGGCTTGCACATGACGAATTCAAAAGCACCATCCCAAAATCATGGGGTGAAAATAATCTTGGCGACTGCTCCAGTGATAAATCCTGCAGCAACTATCAGGCACTTCAGGGCCGTATCAGGGTGGCCTGAGCGCTTAAGCATGAGGCTGCCGAAAGTTGCAATCGGCAGTAGCAACAGCGCCCATAACATCTGAGGGGAAGCCATTTTTTCAAGCCAGTTGGAGCCCTGGGCTACATTCGAGCCGATGATGTCTGCAAAAATAAAGGCAGCAAGCGCCAGGCTGGCAAGCGTGAGCAAGAACCGATTGTGTGTGTAGCTGAATCGTCCAAGCTGAATGTCGCCGGTTGGATTCTTGGTGTTGTTTGCCATGGAAAACCTCCAGATTCAGCATAGATAAGCAGATTACATTGATCCTGCCAACTGGCGGGCTGACTCAGCTGACTTGAGAAGGAGTGCTGGTAGGGCGCCAGCGTCCTCCAGGTCGCAATCTACCGAGAATGCCTCAAAAGCCTGTTCCGCGGCCGAGGCGAATGCACTGATCGAATCAACCAAGTCCAGCATCGCTTGCTCATCGCACGACGCTGCTATCGGCAGCAGGCTTACCAAGCCATCAACGTGAACAGTGGTATCCCAGCCTTGGACTTGAGCACCACTCCGGCTCTGGAGCAGGAAGCTCATCTTGTCTTTGAGGTTGTGTGAAGCAGCTCCGTATGTGGCATCGAAGTGGTCCGATCCGGATTTGCGGGATTCAATTGCCATGGTGATCTCCTGTGGTAGTGGATGCCAACATAACGTTGATGAGGGTTCTAACAAGGGAGGAATTTCCTGCTAGCGTTCCGGGTTGCAAACCGGTTGCCCGGCGTTACCCTGAGATATTCCTTTAATTCGATACAATTGGAGTCCTCTTATGGTTATAGACGCAGCTGCATTGCTAGCCCAGCCCACCGACAACTACATGGACGCTGTCCAGCTTCAGTTCTTCAAGCAGCTTTTGCTTTCGAAACAAAGCGAGCTGACCGCGCGGATCGTAGGGCATGAGGAAGCGGTTTCTGTAACTGAAAAAGTCGCTGACTCATCAGATGCGGGCACTATCGAAGAGAACCGCGGGCTTCTGATGCGCATCCTGAAGGGGGAGCGCGCCGAAGCTATGGCTATCAAGGCTGCGCTGGTTCGCATCGAAGAAGATGCTTACGGTTGGTGCGATGACTCTGGAGAGCCTATCGGGCTTAAACGCCTACTCAACAACCCGACCGCATCTCGTACCACTGAAGCTCAGACTCGTTTCGAGCGTCTGGGCAAGCATGTCCGAGCAGAGGCAGTGTGAGCTATGAGGCCGGCGCCGTTTTGCAGCTCTCTTCCGATTGTGCGTAGACAGGTCCTCGATCTAGCTAGGCTAGGAAGTCTATCTGGTGTTGGCCCATCTCAATGGATACGCTTTGAACAGCCTGTTGTCTGGCTACGCGAGGCTACCGCTCAAGTTGTTTTTGAGCACGGTGGCCGTGTGTTGGAGACCGGTGCTTCTTACGTAGATTGTGGCGATTACCTTTCATCCCTCTACAGCGCCATCGAGTCTGCAAAGCATGAGTGCGAGGTCTACGAAGTCAGTGCTGATTCGAGCCTGATTGTTCGTGTGGCTGTGTCGATCCTCAATATACCAGTTGTCGCCTGTCCAACACCCTTGGATGCCTTTCCTGTTGGGAGTTACTTCCAAAAGGCCGAGAGTGAGGAGGGCGCCTGGTTCCACTTCGCAGAAGCTGATATGCGAGCGGTAGCAGAATCCAAATCTTCCATTGAGCGTGATACCGCTTGGCAGGCTCTCAGGCGATTGGCATCCGTCGAGGTAGAAGTTCCAGAAGGTCTCTGGACTAGCCGTAGTGGAGCTTCTTGCCTCTCTGATACTCACCTTGTGGATCAGTATGTCCACCAGCAGCGGAACGCAGTTCAAGCATTGATTGCTGAAGCTCAGATCACCGCTCTCCGGGCTGGCTAATTAACCGTGCTGAACGCAGCGCTTAACCAAACCGACTCCAACTTCTGAAAAGAAATGCCGCGGCCTCGAAGGGCGGCATTTTCGATTCAAAAGGCTCGGTTAGCTTCGTGGTGCATCTGGACGTGGCGGAGGCGCACCCTCGCCGCCAGGCCGGCCCTGGGGGTGGCCGGGGATTGCTACTAAGCGCCCATCGAGTAGCTGGCAAACCCCGACGAACTCTTTTCCACCTTCTTGGGAAAACTCTACGATTTCGCCAGGCTGAAGGCCGTCACAGGCCTGATACGCCACATCCGGCGGCAGCTTCGGAGGAGGGCGATGTTCTTGTGGCTCGCTGGCGCTCACAGTTCCTGACGCAATCATCACAGCAGCGGTTAATGCTGCCCAACGAAGTACCTTCATGTTCGTACCTTCTTAAATATGATCACAGCTAAGAGATGCCATGCCCGGCGTTATGGCGGTTAGGAATTTCTTCACCTATGTTGCCGATAATTTTACTGAGATCTCATCCGCGCGCACCCCGAAACGGGGTCGCTAAATCCTTCTTCCCGGAACCTAGGGTGGGGGCTGGTTGTTTTCGCATGCGGAATTTTGCGAATCCTACGCCAGAATTTGCCACCCTGCTTTTCACTTGGTGATGGTCAATAAATCCGTAACCTGTCTGAGTGATGAACACATACAGGAAGCAATAATGCTTGCGGATTTTGAGGACATCGCAGAGGAGATTGGCCTGACAATCCCCGCTGCGCTCGCACAGCTGATCGAACTAGGCGCCCAGCCTTTCAAGCGCGGAGTACCCACGCTGTTCGCCAGCCTTCACGATATAGAACTCATCGACTGCGGTGATGTGGAGCGACTGCTCGGTGACTGGCTTGGCCGTGACAAGCAGCGTGGTGCAGGATTCACATTGCTCCCATTTGCGATGTCATGCGGAGTGGATGCTTATTGCTACGTCCTGTTTGAAGAGGGTGACGAAGGCATCGCTCGAGTAAAGCACGATGAAGAGACCTCAGAGCTTGAGTACCCATCAATTTCGCACTGGATTGCGAGCGAATACATAAGAGCGTTCACCAATCTTGCCGAAATTGGATGCTTTGGTGCAGATGGGGGCGAGCGCCTGCAGAGCGAGCTAGGTCTCTTGGAGCGCATCCTACTGCCCGAACACCTAGAGCTTCTTTTGGGGTTGTTAAGTGCCGATGTAGTGGTCCGCCCATTCCGTGCCGGCCCTAGATCCGCTTTGCTCGAAGTGCCTTCTCTGTTGGGACAAGACCAAGCAGAAACCCTAATCCAATCCCTGGCTTTTGAAAACCCGCTTGAGTTTGACGTACTCCCGGAGTGGGAAGACTGAAATCAACCCGATATCAGGAAAGAACGATGTCTCAATTTAGTTTTGAGTTCGCCGGCAGTGAAGTCGTTGCGGGTGTTGATGAGGTAGGCCGGGGGCCTTTATGTGGGGATGTGGTTACGGCTGCAGTCATTTTAGATCCATCACGGCCAATCCAAGGATTGAATGACTCAAAAAAACTCAGTGAGAAGAAACGTGATCTTCTGTACGACGAAATTTGTGAAAAGGCTCTAGCGTGGTCGATCGGCCGGGCAAGCGTTGAAGAAATCGATCAGCTAAACATATTGCAAGCCACCATGCTGGCCATGCAGCGAGCTGTCTACGGCCTGAATGTTACTCCTACTTTGGTGCTGATTGATGGTAATCGATGCCCAATCCTACCGATGCGAGCAGAGGCCATCATCAAAGGGGACGGGCTGATTGCCGAAATCTCAGCTGCATCAGTGCTTGCCAAAGTCGTCCGTGACAGGGAGATGCAATCGGCAGATCTGCTTTACCCAGGGTATGGGCTCGCAGGGCATAAAGGCTATCCATCCCCGGAACACTTGGAGGCCCTTACCCGATTGGGAGTAACCCCGATACACCGGAAGACATTTGCTCCCGTGCGAAAGATTCTAGCAAGCCTGAATTATGTTGGTGGGAGCGCAGTTAGTTGAGGCAGGTGGCTGACCGTGCAGGCTTGTTCTAATTTCTCAGCAGTGTAGTGGCGCTCTTGATGGGCGTGCTATTGCTGCCGGCCTTTGATAAGGCCGATGTGCCCGCTGTCTTATTGCTAGGAATAGTTTGTGGGGCTATTGGGACAATAGTTTGTGCTGCTTCTGAAGAGCCCAAAGGTTTTATATGGATGGGCAAGCAGGAGAGTAGTAGTGCCCACCCTCCGACCGCTGATGCTTATGGATTAAACTCGACGCCTGAACTTCCTGAATGATCGGTACAGCTCAAAGAAAGCAAAGGTGCCAACGACAATTAAGTACGTCACCTTAATCAGTGCCCCCTGGTGTGCCGCGAGTTGATCGATGCTGACGGACTCCACTGAATGAGACCCGCATACCTTAAGATGGTCCGGCATGCGCGCTGGTTCGATTGGCTTGTCATCGCAACTCTCGATGAGCACCTGCCCCGGGATGACCTTGTTGGTTCCTACGAGCCGCTGGGACATCTCCATGGTCGACAACATCATATATGGAATTTCAGCAAAGCCTCGGCCTTGCATCCCTATCAGCGCGACCATGCAAGCCGAAAGAATCGCAGGGTAGACGACTGCGACTTTGAACACAGTACGGATAGATCGTGAGACAAAAACGAGCTTTGACTCGTACTGGTGTTGCAACAGAAAATCTCGAATTTGAGTTAACTGCATAATGACCTCGCCAGCGAATGAGAAGTTATGATCAGTCCTCGCCTATCCATTCACCAGCCAAAATAGGGCTCCGTTTTTTGGTAACCTGATCAGTTGAGTGCTTTGCAATCAGCCTCAGCTTGTGCAAGCTCATCAGCAGCCTGTTGCACCGTTTTTAGATGTCGGTGTAGCGCCCCTTCGCGCACCTCCGGACCCTGCCTGATATCTTTTAGGCCCTGCACCATCAGAGCAGAAATCTCGACTGCACGCTTCCGCACAGCACTCTTAACTAATTGCGTGTCCGCAGGCGTGATGGCGGTTGCAGGGTTAAACCGAAAATTGCGCTCATGAGAGTCTCGCCAATCCAACAGTACCTGGATAATTCGCTCTCCAAATCCTCTTATCTGCATGATCTTGCGCGCATTGATCTCTGCGGCGGTTTCAATGCCGAACGCTTGCAAAGCTGCTCGCTTAGCGGGCCCAACGCCTGGCAGGACGGCCTTCTCGATGAAAAATCGCTCTAGGTACGCTGTGCGTTGGCGTTGCTCAGCTTTACTGCGAAGGCCTGCGAGATCTTTCTGCTCCCTGATAGCCAAGGTGTCAAACTCAAGCTTGAGCCTGTTTAGCAACTCGCGCTTGGCTGCTACCTGATCAACACCGGAGTCTGCCTTCAGTTCCTTCACTGCATCTTCGTGTCGTTTACGAGCAGCTTCCCTCACAAGGGTTCGACGCTGCTTCTCTTCCGTCTTAGCTTTTGTGCCAAATTGCCCCACGAACAGCCAGGTCATAGCAACGATCACTAGGTATATGAGCGGATACCCACCCACGGCCGACCATATCGCGATCGTAATAGCCGTCAGCGATAAGCTCATGATGTGCTTGGCGGTTGTGCTGAATACTCCAAGCGGCAAAGGATCTGGCTGCGGGCTAGGATTTCTCGCTTGTGGGATTAGCACTGGGGCAAGAACTGGTACTTTGGTTATCGCTGCCCATACTTCACCAATCCTGACTGGGGTACCGTTATTTGCCTCCCCTGGTGCGTAGATGGGTGTGACAGTGAAGTAGGAGACACCCTTGCCATCCATCAAACACCAAGGGCAAGTGCTCAGATGTGACGGAAAGGTGTGGAGCTTTGATTTCGCACATGGCCGGAGCGAGGACCGGAGTTCGTCCAGTGCGACCATCCATTGATGGGCAGTTGGTCGACCTGCCTGTTGGCCTGCCACCGTGAATGTATTCTCAAACATCCCGGCAATTGAGCCTGGCACCGTCGATAGAGGTAGTGCGTTGGGGGGCGGAAGTAGAAGGGATTGGCTGGCGCTATACGCAAACCTGAATTCTGAGATGTTGTCTTCAATCGTTTCGCCGACACCTTCCTTCTGAGGCACGCCGGCGAAAGGGTGCCGACCGCCCATCAAGAGGTGCCAGATGAGCAGACCAAGACCGAAGTTATCATGGTTTGGCGTTCGCACTACTCCGCGGAAACTTTTGCCCTGAAGCTCAGGGGGTGTGTAGGTCCCGACGCCGACTTCGCAGAGGTGCTGGTTAACGCCGTCGCTTAACTGGTACGAGTCGCAGTCAATCAACTTGACCACGGCGGACTGTCCTACATAGAGATTTCCATGGTTTACATCGCCGGCTACAAATCCGCGATCGTGCAGGACGGAAAAAGCAGCTGCGGTGTTTCGAGCAGCGTACACGAGGAAGTCCCAGCCCCTTTGCGGAAACTCCTGCTTTCGCTGTGCCGGGCTATAGAGGGACTGGATCGGCTTCATCCCGCCGACCTTTTGCATCGTAAAACCAACCACGGGCCCGCCGCGGGATTCATGGAGCGTCGCTTGAGGCCAAGCTGCGTACTTCAGTAGTTTTTCATCGTGGACACCCACCATGTAACTGAGCTTGGTTTGTTTATCTCGATCGAGGGGGGCGTGGTACACCTTGGCTACAACATCTCGCGTTCCTTGAAGGGTGAATACCGAGCCTTCGCCACCTTTGCCAAGTACCTCAACAAGTTCACACGGGTTACCGTCCGCTGTATAGAGCCTGCGTGCCATCTCAGACCCTCAATACGGCAATGGCAAGGGACTTGTCGTCATCAGTCCTTTCGTTGATCCTGGAGCTTCCGAGGAAGCCTTCCAGCGCAGCACCTATCTGTGGTCGACTTACATCCGTGAGGAATTGCATCTTCCGAAAAATTGGTTCGAAAAAAGGCCCGTGAGGTTCGCGCTTGGCCATGTCCAGAGCAAGATGCTGTAACCCATCAGAGAAGAGCGCCAGGGCTGTTACGCCCGCTGGGTATACACGAACGGCCAACTTCTCGATTGCGTCTTTTTGACAGATAAATAAAGTTTCGTTTGCGTAGTGCCCGTTCATGGGCTCAATCGCTAATTCAAGTCCATGCTGCCCGTCGAGAACGATTCCGCCGTCACCAATCTGGAATACTAGTGTTCCTGCGGAAGAGGTGAGTGCGCCGAGAAAGGTGCAGGAATACGCTCGGATCGGCAGTTGGCTTTGATCAGCAGCTTGCGAGATGGCCTGACGGATTTCATTTACGATCTGAAGAGCTAGGCTTTCATCAAGCGGTAGCTCGGCTAGTTCCATCAGCTGTGCGACGGTCTCGTTTGCTGTACGCACGGCAATATCTGCGCCTTGCTCTCCACACTCGGCACTGCCGGCGCCGTCGGAAACAAATAGAGCGACCCATGGCGAGCCGGCTTGGTCAAAAACCTGAGAGGAACAGCGATCTTCGCATCGGCCGCCACGCTCAGTGTGCGCGGTTCCAATCGACACCGCGCTAGCGCATTCCCACATCACACACTTGCCCACCCGGTTGGCGGAGCGAGTTGAACCTCGGTTCCTGGTGAAGACTGCGAAACCGCCTTCATTGAGGCGGAAAGCCACTGGAACAACTCGCGGAACTTCAGTCCATCAAGTTTCAATGGAGCGCGTACGCTGATCTGGGAGAGCACCTCCATATTGGCTCCTTCGACCCCTACGGTGAAGAGGGCGAAACGCTTGTTCTGCTCGCCATCACGAACCAATGCAGCAGCGTGCTTCCAAGCATCAGTCGGACCCCCGTCAGTGATTACCAGAATCCACGGTCGAAAAAGTGCTACCCCGTTCTCCCGGATGATCGCCTTACGGTCTTCAAGCATCTTGAGGCCGGTGGTGATGGCTTCGCCCAGAGGCGTATCCCCACGAGCTAAGAGGACAGGTGGCATAAATGCGCCAGCTTCAATAAACGGAGTGTGGATCTCAACTGGGCCGAACGTAACGATACCGATTTCAACGCGTTGTAAAGCCAATGCGTCCGCTGCCAGCTCGTCTTTGAATTGTACGAGTCCATCGTTTAGGGCATCGAGTGCCGGGCCGTCCATGCTCCGCGATACGTCCAGGAGGAGTAGGCATGGGCAACGGGGCTCGGGGTTATCGGCGAATGAATCCACCTCTGCGAAGTCGATCTGGTCTGTCATTGGGAATAGTCCGGCGTCATGAAGAGCGTAAGGTTACTGTTGGAATATTCCAAACACATCCCAAAACGATACGTCGTTTTCCGTTCAAGTATCTGCAAGCGCTTATCTACATGTCGTTCTCTGGCGCGTTTCAAAAGGGTATCGGCATCAATGGCCGTCGAGTCCACACAATCCGCAGCAATGAAGTTTTCCGTGTACACCGCGCTTGGCCTGGCCTGTTGGTATGCTGATTAGGAGGGTCCGCGCCAGCTCTCTCAGGATCGGCCTCGATCCCCGTTCAATCCTGACAGCGAGAAACAATAGCCACAGCCTCCCGGCGCGCAGCATGTCTTCGTCCACGCCAAAGTAGCCACCTGAGCCGCTTCGCATCCGTCAGGAAGCATGCCCGAGCGTGGCGTGATGCTGCTGTATCTCACCAACACCACCAGCATCCATGTCAAAGAGTTGGCTTTGCTCGAGGCTGGCGACGTGCTTTAGCCCGGCAGCGCCATCCGCCCAGAGACCTAGACCGAGAGTACCAAGGGCTGCCGGCCTCGCAACATCTACCCGACCAACCCAAAGTGCCTGGCCGCCATCGAGCATTGGATTGGCGTGCGATTCGCTCCAGCAAACGATCTGCCGACTCTACCGGGAGGCCAGCTTCACGATGTCTCGCATAGTGTCCGGCGCAACCTAGTCCGCCACTTACTGGCAGCGACCGGTGAGGTGGAGACGGTGCAGACCATCCCGGGTCAAAATCTGGATCGCAGCAACCCCTACTTAATCGTCGATCAGGCCACCATTCGAAAAGCTTATGAGCTTGCCCTTTACTGAGTTAAACGACTTTTAGGCCCCCTGACTTGGGTTGCATTCTCCAGATTTGTGGGAGAATTCCCCAACGAGTTGGAATTCGCAGAGCGGTGGTTATCTTGAATACAAGAAACTGAACTGTCGGCCTGGTAGCGCGCCACCCCGTAGACGCCGAACCTACAACAAATGCATAGGGTAAATAGGGAGAAGTAGCATGGAACGTATCGTTTTTTCGTAATAGTTATGGCTTTGAGCTGGGGCGGGTTTTTCGCTTGGAAGCTCTCGTAGCAGTCAGTGAGGCCGGATTGACACGAAAAGTCAGATGAAACCGCTACGTGAACAACTACTAGCTCTCGATGACGCGGGCTTAGCGCGGTTAGTGATGATCGCGGCTCAAGCCCTCAACGATCAGAACTGGATCGTGGAGATTGCAGACCTTTGCGATGTACCCCTCGCCGAACTAGAAGAATGGTCGGTGCGTGTTGTGTTGGGTGATGCCAATGAACCAGGGCTGCAAAATGCAGCCGCTGTCACCCTCGGTTGGTATCCAGAACCTGAAACTACCGGCTGCGAAGAAGACGCCCAGTAATCACGGAAATTATGCTGGCCCCGTTCAAGGGGCCTTCGACGGAAGAAGTGCTATTCGGCATGGTGATGCCATTCCAAATATCATTTCAACAAGGCCACCCCAGCCTGTCGTCCTCGCCGGAAACGGTACGGTGAATGGGGGAGTAGACGAAGCTTGTTGGCAACCATTGCCAGGCATCGAGAACGAGGACTCCGACAACGCTATGCGTCAACCTGGCTCACATGGAAACCATCGACAATGACTTCAGAAACTCTTAAAGCTCGCGCCAAACAACTGCGTCCGGCAGTCGCCGAAATGTTCAAGGTTTCGGTCACGCACTCTCAGGCCCTGGAGCTTGTGGCGAAGGCAGAAAATTTTCCCACTTGGGACGCCGCGTGTGTGTCCTATGGGCAGTCGGACAAAATCCAATCCCCCCGCACCCTTTACCCGACACAAAATATCAAGGTAAACGCCCGTCGCGATCAAACGCGAAGCATGGCCACCATCTTTGAAGAAAGCGAAACGATCCCTCTGGAATTACATCGTTTGTTGGATCAATCGGATAACCGAGGGGCGCTGGTTCTTGTTTGCGGAGCCACGGGACAGGGGAAATCAACCACAGCCAATGTTGTGATCAACGACCTACTGCGTGCAAATATCAACACAAACGACCCCACATTGATTGTCGATGTGGGGCTCGGCAGCGAAACCTGTCTTGATTCCCCTTTAGGTCAAAGGCTGGTGTTGGTTGACGAAATTCGTTCTGCACGGCTTGCATTTGAGGTTGTGGCACTGGCGAAAGCAGGCGTAAAGGTTGTGGCAACATTGCATGGGAAACCGGGGATAGATCGTCTTCGCGTGCTCTTACGTCAGTTTGGGATAGGTGAAGTGTTTCTTGATGGGCTGATTGCCGAAGGTCAGATCTTGTCGATTGATCAAGAACTCGTTTGGCCTGATGTGGCCATGCAGATTCAATCAAACAGGGAGCGCCATGAGCTGATATTGCGTCAGCATGGTTTTGATGAGTCCAATGTCAAGAGTTTGGTCGATAAGGGGCCGCAGGCTGTTTTAGACGCCATTCTCCCAAAGGGTGAGCCTAGTCAGAACTAGGATCTAAACGTATTAGGGGAGAAGGCTTAACGCTCCCCTTTCTAAATATGTAATTGGTCACGGAAATCGCCATGAAACATGAAATTGCAAAAGGTAAAACTGAGTTTTTCGACAAGCTTACGAAGTATCTCGCCGGTTCCCAGATTCCGACTTTCGACTCGACGAAGATGCTGTTGGATGTGGGCTCCAATACTGCTGATGCTGTTCGCCAGCCAGATGGAAGCTGGGAGGTCGCTGGTCAGGGTAGCGCCAACCTAATTTCTTCCATGGCTGTATCTGCCGAGCGCAAGGCTCGCAAGGTCGCTTTTCTGCCACGGCAGGTCGAGCGAAAGGTTGCTCGCTCTGCTCGACTGGCGCTCGTAAGTACGGGCCAAATCACACTCTGTGACGGGACGGTTATACGCCGTGCCAATGGTCAAGGATGAGTTAAGGGAAAGAACGCCGTGAGTTTTCGTTTTTTGATTATTTTCATTCTTGTTGTTGTGATGGTGACGATCATCGGCTTCGTGGTACTCGGATCATAGGAATAGTCTTCTGCTGTACCCAAGCCCCGGCCTAAAACCGGGGCCACGTCAGTATAGGGATGCCGTTTTTGGCGTCCGCTAAAAACGGATGATGACAGATGGCTACGCATCGATTAGACGATAAACACGACGCGACGGTTCGCCCCATCGAAAAAATCTCATCGACGCATTACCGGTGCGAAGTGAAGGTGGGGCTGACAGACGGGTCGCTAACGGATTCGCGTTTCTTTGGCGAAGGCTCGACGGCAAGGCAGGCCGAAAGTGATGCACTTAGAAAGGCCAGCACCGCTATTAGCGCGGGACAAATTGAGTACCGACCTGCGCCTGTTCCGGACGACCATTGCCCAAGCTGCGGAGACTTGTTAACTGATGGGAAGGCACTTTTCTCCCTCCGGCAGCTAAGACCTAACGCAATGTGGGAGGGGAAAGAAAAAGCACCCGAATTGAGGGCTTGTCTGAAATGTCCCTCATGCGGCTATAGCGAGACTAAGGCTCCTATGTCATAGGAATTGATGATGGCGAGTGAACAGAAGCAGAGCGACAAAATGCGGGTTGTTTTTGGCTTGTTCTTGGGCGGTAGCGGAATAGTTTTTCTGAGCTGGTTGGCTTACCTCAGTCACAAGTCGGGCAATAAAGGAAAAGTATGAACAGACTGTTTGAAATACTTAAGGCAGCAGCCAATCACCCTCGCCGCCCAGCCACCCGCAAGGGTCTAATGTGGATGCTTGGTACGCAGGCAATAGTAGTTCTTGCTGCCACCATTGTAGTGACCATTTGGCCCGACAAATCGTTTGCCGTAGGGCCACCGTTGTTCCTGTGCTTTGGGTGGTCGCTTGTCCTGTTTTTAGAGGCCTACGAAGGCCGTCTTGGACGTACGGAATAGCTTAGGGAAATGATCATGATTGAACAGACTCAAGCCTCGCGGAAAGCCTATAACTGGGCGCGTTTCTTTAGGGTATCAGGCACTGCCAGACCTTTGAATACCCTTGGATCTGATCTGGGCACGCTCCTATTCGGCGTACTTGCCGTAGCACAAATTTTAGGCGCTTTGACGGATGAACAAACTGCAAGTGCTTGGCAAATCGCTGGGCTCAGCTTGTCGATCATTTTGACACTCATTTGCTCCTACAAAGCCCATTCGGCGAACGGATCGGACACCATTCAGAGTTAAAGGAAACGCCTTTCACCCATAAGTAAAATAGTTATGAACGCGTTTCCGATTAAGCCTTGCAGGATTTTCTGTATCTTGAACCTGAATGACCTATAGCGGTTTACAACCAGGCCTCAGATAGCGGCGAATTTCATAAGTTGGTAAAAGGAGGTTGTGTAGCTGGGGCTGAGCAGCTCACGCCTCATTTCCCAATCGGGTGATAATGGCATGCGCCCTGAATGAACGGCATTCTTCCCGAAGCGTCTGTTTACCTGATCCAGTACGCGCATCAGCGAATCGGACTTAATCGACTGTGAAGGAGTAAACAGATCCTCTGTATATTCCCCCCGCTTGCGCAAGTCCATTAGCAATATCTCTGCCTTGCTGTATTTGAATCCGTCACGCCAAATGGTGTTTATAGCTTCGTTTGCTAAACGAGTGAGCAACAGCACATCATCAGTGGGGTAGGGTGGGGTGATAGTCACCGCGTTTGAATACTTAGGCCCCTCACCGAAAGGGGAGGTGCGAATACCAATTCGTATGACGCCAGTCAGCGAGCGTTGTTTTCTCAGTTTTTGACTTGCTCGATGCATATAAGCAGCAATCGCTTCCTGCATGCCAGGCTTAGTGGTCACCCTGGTACCAAACATCCTGCTGGTGCAGATAGCTTGCCTATCAGGTTCGGTCTCTTGGAGCTCAATGCATGCCTCGCCACTAAGCTCACGCACCGTCCGCTCGAGTACCACGCCGTACCGCTGGCGAACGGTTTTAGGGTCTAGGTTTGCAAGCTGCCATGCCGTGGTCACATTCTGGGCGCTGAGATGCTCCGTTAGCCTACGGCCCACGCCCCAAACCTCATTGCATGGCATCCGCTGTAGAAGCCATTTCACCGCATGTTCTGAGCGTAGATCTACCACGCCGCCAGTTTGCTTTTTATACACTTTGCTAGCGTGCTGTGCTGCTTTTGCAAGTGTCTTGGTGTGACCAATCCCAATACCCACAGGCATGCCAACCCATAGCTTTATTCTTGATTGTATCTCTCGCGCGAAATCACCAACAGGCTCCTGTATGCCAGTTAGATCTGCAAATAGTTCATCGATGTAAAGGAAAGATGTCAACCCATGGACATGAGTGAAGCCCACGCCAACTCTAGTTTCCCGCTGAATACACCATGACCATGGATATCCACCTACGAAGCGCTTTCAGAGCCTAATCTGTCCATACCGAAAGCCGCTGTTGACTGCGAGCAGCAGGAGCTGACATCAGGTTAGGGTATAGCCCAGCCTGACACCGCAGCTTGTCAACATAATATTATTAGTTATGATTACTTTGAATCATTTTTTTTGGACGCTGGCGTAGAATGAGAGGCTCAATCACATGTCATTCCACCGGCTGCTGATGACATTCCTCACTCGAACCCCACCGTACCAATTCGAGAGAAGTGACGCTTCATGAAAAATCATCCTGACACAGTTGAGCTGTTACAGAAAATTGATAAGCTGCTGACGGCAGTGGAGTCGTTGCATAATTGCCTCCAAACCCTCGAAGCTGTACCCAATGACAGTTACGATATTGCCCGTACCCAATTGCGTAATGCGGCCCGCGAGGCCTCGCACGTGATCGAGCGCCATCGAAGCACGCAAGAACTGAATCAAAAATCAGAGCAAAACGTGCCGCACTCTTTGGCGTTGCTTGCTTCTGCCGAAGCGGCGGAATGGCGCGCCAATGAACTCAGAAAAAATGGCGATTATGCCGAAGCACGCCAAGCCAGCGAACGTGCCATTACGTTACGCCAAGCGGCATCGGAAGCTGCTGTGATTGAACGCCGGCAAGGCATGCACCTTGTGCAGCCAATTGGTTAGAAGTAGCAGTCTTCATGGCAACTACCGCAAAAACTCGATCCGTCACCGCTCATGTACCTATGCAGTTAGCCGAAAAGGTAGATTTAATGGCTGAGCGGCTGGAGCGCTCCAAGAATTGGATCGTCAAGCAGACTCTGGCTGCTTGGATAGACCAAGAAGGGGGGCGCAGTCGCCTGACACGCGAAGCGTTGGCCGATGTAGACGCTGGTCATGTGATTGACCACTAAGCTGTCCAAGCCTGGGCCGACAGCCCCAACACCGAATCGCCATTAGCAATCCCGAATTGATGGAGTTGAATTGCACCAGCAAAGCGCTTTCTGACCTTGCTCGCCTATATGAATTTCTGGCGACGGTGGTGGATCAGCCTGCCGCTGCTCGTACTGTACAGCAACTAACAGTTGCCCCGACAACGTTGCTGGCAAATCCACGCATCGGTGAGCGGCTAGATGAGTTCGAACCTAGCGATGTGCGCCGAATCCTGATTGGCCACTACGAGATGCGTTACGAAATTACGGGATCTATCGTCTACCTGTTGCGCGTGTGGCATAAACGCGAGAACCGATAGATAAATTTTTAACACAAATCGCATTCTCCGCGACGATTCCAGGGAGAGGATCAGTTCTCCTCAGAGTTGACAGCCAGAGTCTCGTTTCCTCGATATTGAATTTCAGACCCTGTATTTCCATAAGAACGAGAAAGTTTCTTGAGATTCGGTAATGCCCGCAGGTAGCACAGTGACGCTCCTCCCAATCGCCAATTGACCGTTGCAAACCAGTCTTTTGAGCGCATATCAAGCAGCCCATTTACCCCTCCATGGAGCAGCCGTGACTCTTGCGAGGCAGGGACAAAGCACAGTTAGATTTTATTGGCAACTTTACGGTAGCTGCTTATCGTGAGAAAGCCATATTCGTAGCGAATATTTTCCTTAAATTTTGGCACTCAACTTAATGAACAAAATCTCCGAACGTACGTTGGCTGGCTGGAATTTTACGTTGAGCACCACGAAGCGGGATCGCTGCCAGCGCCCTTGAAGGGCTCATGGGTGGCGATTTTTTAAATGCACACAGTCTCTACGCTGGCTTCAGATTCGTACCTGGTGGAATTGGTGGAAGCCGTTGAGCTGGCTCGCATTGCTTGGCGGGATACGGTTAATCACCTGCAACACGTTTCAGATGACGTTTGGCTGGGTCAGATGGAAGCAGTGGTGTGTCTTGAAATCCAATACAGAACCCAGCAAGAGCAGCTCTGTCGTTACCTCTACAAAACAGTAATGAGCAGTGGCGGATAATTGCTGCTCTTGGATAGCGCCAATCATTCAAGCCTACGCTGGGCGGGCTTTTTGAGCATCCGAGGGATACGATATCTGACAATCCATTGCCCGACACGGGTTTCAGATTAACCTTACACAGAGCGCTCGCCGAGATGAAGTTGCAGACCGTTTCCATTAAAGTCCTTGTACGTTACGGTCTCCCTGCTCATCTCAGAAGACCATCAGGAACCAGCCTTGCGGGGAGGCGAGTCTTGAACACAGGAGAAAAAATTATCTGAAACGCGGTGCCTCCAAGGTCTGCGTTGGGCTCATGACTTAGCGAACCATCTAGGTTCTTTACCAGTTCAGTGATCACCTTCATTCCCAGCCCCGACATTTTATGTACATCAAAGTCAGTCGGGAGGCCTCTGCCATTGTCGCTCACAGTCAAGCAGCATTGGTGCTGATATGGTGTTAAATGAACGTTGATTTTAGAGGCTCCATATTTCAATGCATTGGTCACCAATTCGTTAACAATCAGACCGATTCGGCTGAGTTGTTCACTATCCAACGCCAGTGGGACGGCGTCGACTGAGATTACCATCTGGCTTTCAGATCCCAGCATCGTAGATAAGCCAGCGCACAATTGGACGAGATAGTCAGCACTATCCAGCGTAGAGGCTGCCTTGCCGACATTAATATGTTTATGCACATTGGCTACAGCAAATATCTTGGTTGCCGCTCTGGAAATCTCCTTAGCCGCTTCAGAGCTGCCCAGCTGAGCACTTTGAATGCTCAACATCGACACAATCAGATGAAGGCTATTCATCACACGATGGTCGATTTCTTCGGCCATTAAGTGGGAATGATTCAGCGCCGCTTCCTTTTCCGCGATGGATCGCATAGCAGACAGGCGCAGCTCCAGTTGATCCATCACAACGCTTGCAAGATCCGTCAATGTGTCTAGCTGGTCTTGGGTGACCGTACGCGGCTGCGTGTCCAAAACACATAGCGTGCCAAGATTGAAACCGTCGTGGGTATGAAGCGGTACTCCCAAATAAAACTGTAACCCGAATTCGCCTGCGACGAGGGGATTAACGAGCGTACGAGGGTCGTGTCTAGCGTCCGTTACTAACCAAGGTTCTGCCTGGAGGATCGCGGAAGAACAAAGGCCTGAATTGCGGGGAATTTGTTTTACGTCGAGTCCGTGATGAGATTTGAACCAGATTCGGTCTGTATCGACGATGCTCACGATTGCTATCGGAGTTCCAAGAAGACGAGCTGCTATCGCGGTCACACGATCAAATGCGCCATCCGGAGGCGTGTCTAGGATGGCGTACCTGCGAACAGCGTTCATCCTGAGCGCTTCCTCTTGAGCGGACTTACTAGAACTGACGGGATGAGTCACGGTGTTCATAGTGTGCACTCACAGGAATAAGGCCAGTAGCTGTGCTCTCGGGTTCGATGGAATGCCCCAAAAAAATTGGAACTTTTCTATGGCCTCGCGCACAGGGAGCAAATTGGATGATAGCAGAGTGTGCATTGCTACACTATTACGTGCGGAACAGCTGGACATCCTACGCTGCGCTCAGTGCGCCGGTATCTTGTGGTTAGAAGAAACCAAAAGGTTAGCGTACGTTTTTTCCGGGTTCTCTCGGCCGCCTTCCGGAACACCCCGGATGGCAGAAGTCCGCATCCGACACTAGGTTCACGCCAGCATGACGATAAGCCTGGACGATCAAACGCGAGCAGAACTGCCTCCGGTCGGCCACGAAGGCAGCTAACAGTAACCGTCTGGCCAACTCACCGCTCAGCACACAGACCAGCTCGAACAGGAATGAATGGAAAGCAAAGTCTTGCCCGCAGGTATACCGATTGACTAAGCCTATATCTGACGTAGCTCATGCAGAGCTTGGCAACGGGTCGCAATCGGCGACGGCTTCATTGTATACTTCGGTTCCGCATACCCCTTGAGCACAGGAACATCAGCATGACTGTACTCCAAACGATCTACTGGCAGCCTACGCCGCCTTAGCGCTACGCCCCCCTCGCAACACCTGCTTCCGCTAGTCTCGCTCGCGGGCGCACACTGCTGTACGCCTGGTTTTTGCACCTCAAGCACACAGCAAAAAATCCTCAAAATTTGAACTTGTATCGATTCGTTCGCCATTCCTTTGGCGTGCGCGATGCTTTGCCTTGGATATTCTGATGCTGCAATCGCTCAAACAAACGTGGTTTTCCAACGTCCGTGGAGACGTGCTAGCAGGTCTCGTAGTCGCCCTGGCATTGATCCCGGAGGCCATTGCCTTCTCGATCATTGCCGGCGTCGACCCCAAGGTTGGTCTCTACGCCTCCTTCTGTATCTGTGCTGTTATTGCCTTCGTCGGCGGTCGTCCCGGCATGATCTCGGCGGCTACCGGCGCCATGGCACTGCTCATGGTTACTTTGGTTAAAGAGCACGGACTTCAGTATCTGCTGGCAGCCACGTTGCTCTGTGGGGTACTTCAAATCCTCGCGGGTTACCTGAAGCTAGGTTCGCTGATGCGCTTCGTCTCTCGCTCTGTGATCACGGGTTTTGTAAACGCATTAGCGATTCTGATTTTTATGGCGCAGTTACCTGAATTGACCAACGTGACCTGGCACGTCTACGCCATGACCGCAGCGGGCCTAGGGATAATCTACCTGTTTCCGTATGTACCTGTGATTGGCAAGCTGATTCCTTCGCCATTAGTGTGCATCCTGACACTGACTGCACTTGCCTTTTACCTCGGGCTGGACATCCGTACCGTGGGTGACATGGGCCAATTGCCGGACACACTGCCGATTTTTCTGTGGCCTGAAGTGCCGCTGAACTTTGAAACCCTGCGCATCATCTTTCCTTACTCCGCAGCGCTGGCAGTTGTAGGCCTATTGGAGTCGATGATGACCGCGACCATCGTCGACGGTCTGACGGATACCACCAGCAACAAAAACCGCGAGTGCAAAGGTCAGGGTGTGGCCAACATCGCCGCTGGCATGCTCGGCGGGATGGCAGGTTGCGCGATGATCGGCCAGTCAGTCATCAACGTGAAATCTGGTGGCCGCACCCGCCTCTCGACATTGTGTGCCGGCGTTTTCCTGCTGCTGATGGTGGTATTTCTTGGCGAATGGCTCTCTAAAATCCCGATGGCGGCACTCGTGGCAGTGATGATTATGGTGTCCATCGGTACCTTTAGCTGGGATTCCTTGCGCAATATGAAAGAGCATCCGCTGTCGACCAACCTCGTCATGGTGGCGACCGTCGTGGTCGTCGTGGCCACTCACAACCTGGCCTACGGCGTATTGGTCGGTGTGCTGCTGGCGTCCCTGTTCTTTGCCAACAAGGTCGGACACTATCTGGACATCAAGAGCACTCTGCAAGAGGCGCAATCGCATCGGACTTATTACGTTGTGGGCCAGGTGTTCTTCAGCTCTGCAGACAAGTTCACTGAGGGTTTTGACTTCAAGCAAGCGCTGAAAAAGGTCACCGTCGATCTCACACAGGCGCATTTCTGGGATATTACCGCCGTCGCAGCGCTGGATAAGGTCGTGATCAAGTTCCGCCGTGAGGGCGCTGAGGTTGAAGTGCTCGGTCTCAATGAAGCCAGCGCAACAATCGTTGACCGCTTCGGTATGCATGACAAACCCGGTGCCATCGACAAGCTCATGAGCCACTAAGGAGGACGACAATGACCCACGTAATGGCATGCAGATAACTCACAATCCGCATTGGCGGTCTGTGATTACGCAGCATGGGCTTCGCAACGTCTCAGCGCTCCCCCTGACCTTGCTTCATGTGCTGGATAAGGAGAAATATCCTGCATCCGCTGACCTCAGCGGCAATATCGGTCTCGGCAGCAGTGAACATCTACTGGAAGATCTGGCCACGCTGGATGCGCAGCGTGCAAAACTGGCCTTGGAGCATGGCCAACACATGCTGGAAAAGGCCAGGGAGCGAACGGCCATTTCCGGCGCTGCGTTTCCTGAGCTGAAGCAGCGCCACGGACACTTGGTAGAAATCTGAGCGACCTTCAGGAGGATTCGACTGTTGGTGATAGGAAGAGTGGGTGAAGACAACTCACGCAACGCGCACAGCCTTGGCAGCCAGATAGAAGCTGTGGTGCGAACAATTCACCGGCCTATCCTGATCACAGCTAGCAGCTATAAAAAGCCCGAAAAGGTGATGCTCGCATTTGACGGCAGCTCCACTGCCGTATCCGTCCGGCGAACACGCCTTGCTTCCCGATAGATAATGCTGCGCCCTCGATTCTCGACTGTTCAAAGTTTCAAGCTACGCTTAGGGATCCGGAGCATATGCAAAACAAAGCTTATTCCCCTCTGGATCCCGACAATATGCTGCATAGAAATCTGAAGCATATTCTCGAAAGCCCGGCTTACCCTCATTGGTTCCTCCCATCTCAATAGCAAGCGCCCAGACCTCACGAACCTGGGCCTCCGAAGCTGCCAGAAAACTCACTTGAACACCGTTCCCCCAAGTGGCTGCAAGACCATTTATAGGGTGCTGGACGTAGAACTGGGGCCATCGCCTATTGGGGTATCGCCAGCCTACGCCGCGAGCAGCCCCACCGTTCCCTTCAGGCATCTGGATAAGGCCTAGTTTCGCCAGCAAGGCGTCGTAAAAGACTACCAAACACTCAAGATCCCTAGCTCCGACGTGCACGTGACTGAACATAGGTATACTCCGCGAAAGGGGGACGTGTCGCTTTGTGATAATGCGCAAGCACCGGGCATCACACATTGTAATGTCGCCCCGGTGCACACGGGTGTCTAGCCATCTTTGCTGGACTTGACCGCAGCCATTGTGCTGTGGAACACGGTGTTTCTCGAGCGGGCAGCCCAAAGGTCAGCCGACGCCGGAAAGCCGGTGAATACAGATCTGTATCAGTACCTGTCGCCGTTGGGCTGGTAGCACATCAACCTGACAGGCGATTACGTGTGGCGGCAGAGCCACAAACTGGAAGATGGAAAATTCAGGCCGCTACGGCAGGTCGGAAAACCTTAGTATACGATTTTCCCGGTTCCTGCTCACTAGCGGTCGACGGCCAGTTCGTGGAATGCGCACTGACGTATGCGTCCTGTCAGCGGTGTCCAGCCAACACATCTTCCAAGCTCCGGCATTAAGCGCCACGGTGTCTCCGGTTTTAAAATGAACACCATCGCGCTTATAGCTGGGTTTGTGTAGGTGACTCCAAACGACGCTTACCAAAGAACTTTCTCCGATGGGCTTTCAGAGCAAATCACGCCTGTACACTCGAACCTGCGCGGTAACTTGGCGTCATGACCTTTATTGCGATTGTGGCACCTGTTAACAGGGCTATTACTCCCAGCATCTCAAGACCGGTAGGTAGACGGTTTTCGGCGATAAGGCCGAACGCAGCGGCGAAGATCGTTTCTACAGAAATGAGCTGCCCAGACAGGGCCATGGGTAACCGCTGGCTTGCAATGTTCCAAGCCCATGCCCCTCCAACGGAGGCAAAACATGCCAGCGCTGATGCTGCGGCGAAAACCGGTAGAGTATTGTCCAAACGTAGGTCAATGTGCGGGTAGCTATATACCCCAAACACAAGCCCGAAAGGTAAGAAAAGCAGGACGCTGACACCTGCTCCACTCATCATTAGTCCAGTCCAAAGACCTGAATGTACTTGGGGAATTTTTGCCAATATCTTTTGGTTTAATATGCTGAACATTAACCAAGCCAATACTGCGCCTAACGCATAACCTACTGCCACAAGGTACGAGGGCGCGCCTCCATCTAAAACGCTGACCAAAATTCCATAATTCGTTGCAACCAAACCAAAAACTGCCAGAATTATGGGTGCACAGAAGCTGCTCCAGGAAACTGTTCGGTTGATCAAATTGCCTGTGATGGCAACTATAACCGGCGTAGCGCTCAAAAATGCGGGTGCGATTATAGCCCCACCGTGAAGTACACTTCCCATAATGCATCCTATGTAAAGAGCATATCCTAGGACGCCAAGCAGCCCGGCCATCATAGTTGAACGCCAGCTTAAAACTGGATCGCCAGGCCAATAAACACGAATAACAACAAGACCAATGCAGCCAGAGATGATGAATCTCAATGTAATAAAATCAACCGGTCCAAAATCTCCCATCATGTAAGGAGACAGAAAATTAAGCGCCCAGCTGAACGTAGCGAAAATTGCAGCTGCAATCCCAATCACATAGGATTTTGACATCGCCTCTCCTGTGACGGGCTTACACGCCCGATTTTAGATAATAGGATCGCAATATTTCGAGGAGCGAATCTCCTTACCGTCCTTTATACCAATAAATTGTGACCCATAGGCCGTCTGAGTTGGTTTACCCAAGTTAACGCCCATCCCTACGTCGCCACCACTTTCAGACTTGCCTTCGAACATGGATTTTGTCTAGTCGTGAGCGCCAGTCTAGAAAGCGCATTGTCACAGCAAGTCGGGTCTTACACGGCCGCAGCGCTGTCGCGCTACCTTGATGACGGTGCCGTACCCATAGACAACAAATGGGCCGAAAACCAAATCAGGCCATGGGCTCTTGGGCCGAAGAACTGGCTCTTTGCAGGGTCGCTGCGCAGCGGTAAACGTGCGGCAGCGATCGTGAGCCTGATCCAGTCTGCACGGCTGAATGGTCATGATCCGTATGCTTATCTGAAAGACGTTCTCAGACGCCTGCCGACGCAGCGGGTGAGTGAAATCAAGCAGTTGCTTCCGCATAAGTGGGAGCCCGTTTAATCATGTAAGGGTGACGCTCGGACGTACACACTTAAGTTCGTCTGGCTGTAGCCAATAAGGCGGCTGCGCCGAGCATCATTGCACCCGTTATGCGATTGATGATCGACAATTTCCGCTTCGAAGGGTGCAGAGATCGAATGATGCTGCCAGCAAGGGCCCAGCCTATAGCGGCGATAAACTCGACCGCAATGTAGATTGCACTTAAAACGACGAACTGGGCAGTGAAGGAGGCGCCAGTACCAGCAACAATGAATTGGGGAACAAAAGCAGTGAAGAGCAAGATTGCTTTGGGGTTGGTCATGGCAGTCATGAACTCCCTGCGTGCCAAGGAGTAGGCATCGACAGGCTGGAATACCGAAGCCCCATCTTCGTGACAATCACGGCCTATCATCATTCTTACGCCGAGATAGGCGAGGTAAAGGACACCTACCCACTTAATAATCTGGAAAGCGGGTTCAGACGCCTCTAGCAATGCGCCTAAACCGACAATCACCATTGCGATCATCAATGCAAAGGCCGTACACCGACCTGACAGACCGACCACTGTAGGCAGCAAACCCTGCCTGCTGCCATTTGCGAATGCAAGCAGGTTGTTGGCGCCCGGTGAGACGGCAACGATTGCTGCTGCGGGGAGAAATAGGAGGAGTTGGGCTAGGGTCATGGTTGGAACCTCGGCATCGACAATAATTGATTCTAGCCAGAGCTTGAATAGTCTCTACGAGGATCGGGCATATTTCGCAGCGCCTATCCTTTGGAGAAGCGGTGTTCAGGTGTTTGTTGGTAGCTTCGGAGTATGCTTTGGGGTCAGTAAGGTGTGTTGGCTAGACGCTTACTACGCTTCCGCAAATCACCTTTGTTTACGTTCACCCCCGCTGAACCCTGGATGATAGCAGCATCTCATGCTCACTGGATTGTTTGCGACGTCAAAGGGCCCGTGCCGTACTCACTGGGCTTGTGTCTCGTAACCAAAACGATCTAAAACGTTAGCGCACGACCACAAGCATAAGTACATCCTGCGATGGTCCCCGCTAAATTCAGAGAATTAAAACTGTCGCAGGGTATAAAAATCTGTCGCAGGCTGGTCGCCGTTGTGACGGGTCGCTGCCAAATAAGTATTCTCCAGGCGTCGTACCTGACAGACGTTTCAGATTACTAAAGATCAAATACTGACTCTGTTGTGAATCTGAACTGCGTCTTTGGAAAAGGAGGTTGCCTTGGCTTGCGTGGGTTTAGTGAACGGCTGTCGTACTGTGGCCTCAGTGCTTAGCGATGAAGATTGGAAGAAAGTAGTGAAAATATCGAAAGGCCGCCAGGTGCTCATGCCGGATACGAAACTTCCGGCACAGGCCAAAACCCTCAGACGGGATGGAGGCATCACCAGGTACTTTTCCCATTTTCCTGGAGAGAGCCCTGAGGGCTACTCCAGCACTGAAAGCCCAGACCATATCGCCATGAAGGTGGCCATTTACAAGAAGCTGGTTGCTCTAGGCATTCAAGCCGAGCTTGAAGACGGCGTAGACGATTGGCGGGCTGACATTCTGGTTGGCGACTCGGCCTTTGCTCCGCGCCTAGCAATAGAAGTGCAGATTTCGCCTCAGTCTGCGCAGCGGACATATGAGCGCACTGAACAACGCAATCGCTCTGGTGTTCCGACTCTTTGGATATTCGGCAGTATCGGCCTGACGGGCGTTATCAACGAGGATCTAGCACGAACAAACCCCGTGTTCGTCGCAAAAACACCACTGGATGCAGCCGATATAGCGAGTGCAGTGTGTCGTGGCCAAGCATTCTACGATGACTTGTCGCACTACCAGCAAACGCCAGCAAGACCAGTTGCGCTGCTCATAAACTGTGCATGCGGAGACAGATGGCTCTACCCGTTCGGCTGTGTTTTGCTTCTCAACAGAATCTCCGGTGAAACTGCCCCAATGTTCATTAGTTGCTTTAGGACAAGCAGGGTGGGAAAGGGGCTTCTACCTACAGCTAGAATGAGGGCGGTGGAAAGATATTTTGACCTGGGCATGTCTGCCGTGAAAGTTAGCGCCGAAAAATATGGCGTTGGGTTTGGACGGCCATCTGAGGTCTGGCATCGTTACGGGCGCTTTGGAAACTCAAAATCAGGCATTCGGGTATGGGAGCGAAGCTATAGCTGCCCGACCTGCACCAGCACGCCTGAACCGCTGACGCGGGGCTTACCAAAGAATGTAGCCCTGTCGATGTGCCCGGTCCCCGTCGCCACTACCGTCGATGCGCGTTCTGTTCTTAGCGTCACACCGAGTTGGAGAATGAGCAGAAAGGACGGCTGGGTTGAGTCTGTAATGTGTGAACGTAGATGGAAGGATGAATTCATCTACCCGCTCAGGTCGGCAATTGCGCAGGCGTGACTCGCTGAACAGTTGCAACATGCCTAATCGGGTGGTCGCGACAGTTTTAATTCTCTAGGCCTCCGCTCCACAGCAGAGACTTGAGGGTTTGCGACAGTTTTGCGTTTCCTCCAGAGTTGGCTTGAAGCCCCAGAAAGCCGGGCTTCGCAGCGACAGTTTTAATTCTCTAAATCCACCGCGACTGTCGTGATGATCCGCCTCGACGATACTCCAGGTGTCGTCTCGTCCCCCTGGTCAGTCAGCAAGGTCAGCCAAAGCGGACGCTCGTTGAGCATAGCCTCACAACACGCTCATTGAGTATCGCCCCTAGCCTTGCGGCTAGTTGCGGATCGTGTACCCCCACGACTGCCATCTCAAAGCTTTCTGGGCCCGCGTGGATCCAACGATAGTATGTTGGACGCAGGTAACTGTCGTTCAAGCTCAGCAATACGGTCATACAGCTCTATGATTTTCGCATCCGCCTCGCTCAATAAACTTGCTAGCTGGTCGCGCTGTCGGGCAACCTGCTCAATCCGATCTCGCAAGGCGCGGCTTTTCTGACGGGCAAGATGATTTATCTGGTTCAACGAACGAGGTCGCTCCTCCGCATGTTGTTCGATGTAGGTTTTTATCTCTGCGATGAGACTCGGGAAACGTGATTTCTTAAGTGCCGACGGATCGCTCCCGGCCTCTTTGGCCACGTTGTTTTGAGTAACCGGTGTCCCCTTCGTTAGAAGCTGCGGCTTATTGAGTTTCAAGCGCTCAAAAGCCTCGCGATATTGATCGGCCGCGCTGCGACGCGCCGTGAGTTCAACGTCCATTTGCTCCCCCTATGACTCGCCGGAAGCTCTCTACGCTTCGTTGTTGAGCGATTAAGGACTCCATTAGCGGACTTCCGTACTGAGCATTAACAAGCCGCTCTTTGAGGACATGTTCAAGATCATCGACTGCGTCCAATCGTTCTGAGTCATACAGCACATCAGGGCAAGGTTTTTCATCCTCCGAATCACCGCCCCCGCAATGAGCAATGTTGTCGACTCCTCCGTACGGACAAGGCTTGCGACTCGAGCAAACGCCAAGAAGGATTTGGCGACATGCTGCGGCACCCTTCTTCGCCAAACCGATCATCTTCTTTGCATCCTCTGGCGTGATCAGCCGAACGATCTCAGCCTTACGTTTATCTCCATGGGGACTTACAAAACGCTCACTCGTAAGCTGCTGTAACTCTCTACCAAGCGTCTCGTACATCGTGCGAACGTACAGCGTGTGAGCCTTATCCTCTAGACGCATCTGCGAGTGATTTTGTCCGTAGTAAAGGCTCATCGCTCGGGTGACGTGCTTGAGTTGGTACTGAAGCGAGGCATCGCTTACGAGCCCGGAAGCTTGCATGTTTACTGCACCAGTTCTACGCAACTGATGCCATGCTAACGGCCATACCGCGCCCACTTGATAGTCCTCCGGCAATGTAGGAGTAGCTAGCCGGGCCAATTTCAAATCCTCACTCGTGATACGCAAACGCTCCAAGTCAAACACCTTGCCGTAGTGGCTCAAAAGGTCGGAATATGACGGAATACTTGGTCTCAGTGAGTGATCATTTTTCTTGCTCGATGGGGCCCACGGTTCGTAAGAAAACGAGGTTAAAAAACGCCCCGTGAGCCCGCTCGCAGCTACATGAGGTGCGTATAATGACCGAAACAGAGAAATGACCTCCATCGCCCTCACTGCGACCTTTACAGATGGGGATGTGACCCACAGGGCGTCGCTATCGGCCTGCGTTTTCGTCGTCTGTCCACGTAACAAAAAAATGTCGCCGAAATTCTTGTCGTGCTCGACCTCAAGGCATCCCGCTCGAAGATTCCAAGCTTCCTCGACTCGCATGAGGCTGAAGTTAAGGATGTAAGCTAAACCTGCGCTATTGACCAGTTTCAGATAGCTAGTCAGCGTTCTTACTTGCAATTCACCACTGCGCCCCACCCAACGTTCAAGTAGCTCAAAAATGCCGAAGCGTTTCGCGGTATCTGCAAACGCTCCGAGAAAACGAAGCCCCGTTTTAGCGCCTGATAAATGCATCTTATGGCCGCAAAAAGGTTGTGCGTTTGCGCACGCCACTCTTTTTGAAACTCTATGATTATGTTCGTAAGCCTCAATGCTGAACCGGTAACAAGCTTCAACTTGTTGTTGATGGGATAGGAAGTCATCAAGACACTCTCGCAGCCTGGTGACTTGGTAGTGCCAAATACGTGGAGGAATGTACGGTGTTTGAGCTGTTTGGTGGGGTGGAAACAGCGCAGCCAGACGGGTTAGCGAGCCCGAATCCAGCAAAGTAAACCCTACGGCGCTGCGAGACGCGTATAGCTCATGCATTAACGACAGAAACTCAGTCTTTCTTGAGGCATGAAGAAAGGCAGGGATTTCCTCGCATACGCGTGGAAAGCGGCTCAATTCGCTGGCCAGTATTCCTGCCTCTTCACACAAAACAAACAACCGCCGCATCTGATCGAACCGCGTCTTTAGAGATCGATAGCCGCGAGCGCCGTACGGCCCGTATAGCCACCAGCCTGTGATGATACGAAGCAGATCAGCGTTCGCCGAGCTAATGGGCGCCGCGACTTTTGTGGCGGGGCCATCCCCGAAATTTAGCGTTAACGCCTTCTTGGCCCATGGGTCAAGCCTCCAAACTGGGTCGCCCCAACGGCTTACTACTTTGCCCTGTGCATCAATTACGACAGGCCAATCAGGTGGCGGAGGCCAGCTCTCAGGACGGTAATTTGGCGCTCCGGGAACGGCGAGAGGCGACTCAATAGAAAGCCCTAACGTCGTGAGGATATTCATAAGGAAGGTCCCGCTGTAACTTCCGCCAGCCGAATAAATCCGTCCCAAGCTGGGTGATAACTCTCCTCAGCTATGCGAGCCAGTGCCTCCTCAACCCAAAGCCGACGCACCTCGCTACTTTCTTGAAAGAACCGCAGCTTCGCACTCAGACGCTCAATCGCAAGCATTGCAGGATGGTCAGCCTCCTCAGATCTATCCGTGGAAGCTGGACGATATCTAGTTAGCTCCAAGCTCTTGAGCACGCGCAAACTACTTAGCGACCAGACGTGATCTTCGCTTTCAATATCCCGATGATTGACGCAGAAGAGGCAACCAGCAGCGTTGATACAATCGGGATCAGGTGCATTCGTCGGAGCATCTACGACCGATTCTGGCAAGGACGTCGCACAAGCACCTGGAGCAGGTGAGCAAATGACGGGATCTGATTGCCGGTGAAATCGAGTAATTTCAATCATCGCAATTTGCGGATTGGGCTCAGCGTACACACGGATCAACGTTTCAGCTGTGTGCTGTGCGATTTCCGCGACCAGTTCAGGGCGTTGCGATTCACGTAACAACCAGTTAATACGAGCACCCCGTAGCTTACGTGGTCGAACGAATCGAATATTGGAATCGGTACAGAGGCGCACTAGAGCTGTGAACTGAGGAGCTTCTACAACGAGACGTCCCCCAAGACGGACGAGAGGAAAAAGAAGCCCCTCTAGGTCGTCCGGAAACCACGTGTTTCGCCACTCAATGTAGCGTTCAAACCACTCCTTGTAGCTTGAGAAAACTTCAAATAGCACTTCGCCCTGACGACGCTTTTTGTAAGACCTGACTTGGTAACCATCAAGGTGACTCGTATAGTGGTATTGGTCGATCCGAAGTTGATGCGCCTGCGACAAATTCATGCCGGTTTGCGCGATGAACATAAGCATCTCGGCTTCGATTCTCAGATTTACTGCCGGGTATCGAGTCTCGATTGAAACGTCAGAGTCCCGGAATTCTCGGTGTCGAAGGATGGCCGCAATCTGGAATTTGGTTTGAGGTCGAACCCGTCGTGACGCTTCTTTCTCTGTATCGCGAAGGCCGCACCAGATAGGTAGCGTTGTACCCGATCTCAATGCCACTTGGATGGGGAGTGGTCCCGCCACAGCCTCATAAGTGAGTGACGTACAGAGGTCGGCAATTAACTGCCCGAAAGAAAAGCTCTCTTCCACACTTTGCTTATCAGCGCTCCCATTTCTAACCCGTCCGTTGCCTCTGGGTTTGCGAATTCGTGTGCTGTACAAAAGTGTCGAGCTTCGGCCTAGCACTCGATCAAGCATCGTCGCTGTCAAACTTGCAGTGTCGTATAACGATCCGGCAGTTAAATATCCTTCCACACGGTGACGGTGTAAAAGATGCTCTGCCCACCCCAGGTAAGCTTGCGCAACCTTGTCAATGCTCAACTGGCGTCCGGATTGATCCGCCCACCGAAAAAACTGCCGCAACGAACCGATCTTGTTATTCGCCGAAAAGCGGCTCCCCCCGCCTACAAGGTCGTCGGCCAAACACTCGTGGAGCTCCTTTACAAGCTCTACCCGTTCCAGCAAAGGATCCCCTAAAACACCTGATGTGATTTCATTGCGTACAGTCTTCACTTTTGCCTTTGCACCACCGCTGTATAAAAATGGGGTCAGATCCCAAGGCGTCTCGTTCTTCGCGTACTCAAGCATTGGAAACGTTAGGTCTGAAGACGTCCGATTATTCATTGCTCGCTCCGTGCCTGGAAGAAATCCCTGTAAACGCAGCCATGAAGCTGTTCGCAATGGCCTGCTTAGCGGGTGTGGCTTGCACAAACTTGATGTATTTGAAGGTAGTAGCCTCCGAATTTCGACCGTGAAGCAATGCATTGCTAACAGTCGCAATCACTATCGCCACATCATCGCAATTTGCTAAAGCCAGCTTGGCTAGCTCAGTTCCAAAGGTGCACCGGGACTGATGGAAGCGAAATGTCCTGAGTACCTTAACGCCAGCTGTGATGCCTGCTTTTCTAAGCGATGACATCTCAACGTTTATGGCCGAAGACTGATCGCTGCTGCGCCGTCCGAAGGTATTACCGAAACGAGTCAAGAAAACTAGGTCTCGATTCTCATCGGCAGCAGATGCCTCGCGACTTAACCTGCGGAGCCCCTTGGAATATTCCAAAACTTCTGAACACAAAGCTTCGGGAATCCATACCTGGCCAGTTACTCCAAATTTGGTATGCACGGGCGGGGACGCACCTGGCCCCACAAATATCCTAAGCAGGCCTTTAGCGGACGGATCAGGTATCGCACGTTCCAACGCGCCGATACGAAGGTCACAGATTGTTCCCAGTCGCATACCCGTGAAAAAGCCTAGAGCTAGCATCAGGTACAGCTCAGGCGAGGCATTACGTTTTGCAAAATCGAGAATGACGTCGCGGTCAGATGAGGTGACAGGAAGCAACCCGCCTTCCAAAGTGATCCCGATGCGTTTCCGGTTGGGAATCCCCAGATCGGTAGTAGTGCCAGCGAAGGTTCGTTCAAAACCAACCTGGTCAAAGTATTTGATGAAAAAGCGCTTGTCTTTCCATAGTGGCAACAGCGGAGATAGAAGCCCACGCTTCCTGACCCACCTATAGAAACTGATGCAGTTGCGCATGTACTCGGAGGCCGTTGCTGGGCTGATATGACCAGCATCTCGCGCCTTAATAAGCGCCCCACGGTACTGAACGAGACACCGATCAGCTTTTCGAGACGGGAACTCAAACCACTCAAGTCTGCGGCTCTCCAAAAACTTCGCGTAGTTCAGCAGTCCATTAACGTTGCTGGAAACGGTCTTTAGGATTGCTTCCCCATTGGTGACACGCTCCATAGCCCAGAGGTTCGCCTCTCTCCAGGGCAAGCCGTTTACCCAGAAAATTTGTGGTAGCCCTTCGATTACTACCCGGGAGCTATTCGACGAGTAGGTAATCAGGCGGTCTTTGACAGAAAGGTCATGCGGACTGAAGTGGATGTGCTCAACGGTAGCCAAGGGATATCTCTGTAAGAAAAAGCGCCAATGTCCATGGGAACCCTATCTAACTTTGGGCGTCCACAGTATGCAACTTATTCTTATCTATTGAGTAAACTTCCGCCCGCGGGACCATACTTTCAATGGTTTGCTGAACTCTTGAGCTGATGTCGCCGTACAAAGCGTAGTTGCTAGAAAATGCTACAACTCCGTTATCTCTCAAGAAGTCTTTGATCTTAAAGTAGGGGTCACCCATCCTAAGTCCTAGCGCTTTTGCTTCATCAGTGAGCGCAATTATGCAACCGTCATTATTTGACAACGTTACTATTGGAGTGTTTCTTAAGTCTGGTCGAAATAGTCTTTCGCATGAGCAGTAAAAACGGTTGTTCTGGGGCTTGCGAAGAGTTAGGAGAAAAGTATCCTCGTGGCAACAGATTAGAAATCTTCAGTATTCAAGCCCGGTTGGAGGAAAGAGATGGAGCTGCTTTGGGCCACTGAGTCCTTAGTGATAGGAGGTCGTCCATATCCTGGATTCCCGATCTTGCTGTGGGACACCATGGATAGTTGCGTGCATGCGAACGAGTTTATGCGCGACTACCTCCTCCGAGGGGCCATAGGATCTAAGAAGTCTTGGCCTAGCACCGGGCGTGCTCTATACGATTATTTCAGCTTCCTCCAAGCGCATGGACTCGACTGGCGAGATGTAGATCGAGGTGAGGCAAAGAGCCTAGTCGTGGGCTACCGAGATTTCTGCTTGGTAGAGTGTCAGTTGGCACGTTCCACCACCCGCCAAAGGCTTCATTACGTATGCAAGTTCTACGAGTTTGCTCAACATCAGGGATGGGTAACCAAGCTACCGTTCAGACTTGAGGAGCGGAAAATAAATGGCGAGTCAGGTTTTCTAGCTCACGTTGCTGCCAATGGTGGAACAGCATTGGTGAATGACATCATGCCGGTGAAGCACCGAGTGCTGCCCAAATTTCTCAGCATGAACGAGATTAAGGCGCTGCTGGCAGAAGCAGAGAATCCACATCACCGAATGATGATCCGGCTGGGTCTTCATACAGGGCTGAGGCGAGAAGAAATCGCGACTTTTCCCTTGTCCTACGTCTTCGATCCCGACAAGGCCGGCAAACCTGAGCGAAACATTCGGATTCATCTCGATCCACAAGATGGTAGCAGTATGCGCACCAAGAGGAGCAAGCCGCGTGACATTTACATCAGTCGGCGTTTCCTCCTGGAGCTCCATCGATACGCGGTGCAAGTTCGTGGTGAGCGGGCTTCGTTGAGTGATACCCAGCACAAACCATTGTTTCTGAATCAGCTTGGTGAGCCTTACGCCGATGATGGAAAGCGCATTGAACGCATTGTCCGTGATATTGGAAAACGAGCGAACCTCAGAGTGCATCCGCACATGCTTCGTCACACCTATGCAACTCATACGCTACTCGCTCTTCAGCGCAATGGCCGAGAGGTTGAACCGCTCGTGTTTTTGCAGCGACAACTCGGCCACAGCTCCATCCAAACGACGATGATATACCTGCACCTGATCAATGAACTCGCTGACAATGCGGTACTGGCTTACGATGACGAGCTTGCAGATGGCATGGACGCATTTTAATGGGCAAGCGAAAGATCTTTGTTAAGACCGACCTCAGCGTGCCCCAGGTGGAACATAGTCGTGATTCAGTGGGTGCGGTTTTCGTACTTCCTGAAGCGCTTCCACCTACAAATACGAATGTCGATTTTGGGAGAAACCCTACCGGCTCTAGAAACTATGATTTCGCGTCGTGGTACGGGGTTGGTATCGATTCAATCACCTATGCATGCCAGCGGCAAATTGAGCGATACCTCGCCAAGCAAGACAGCGAAATCGAGCCGAGTACCGTAGCGAGTATATGCAAAGGCGGCCTAAATCACTTCCTCAACTTTGCGACTTTGCGAGCCACAGCGCTTGAGCGTGAGCTAGTGCTTGGAGACATTAATCGCTCCTTAGTGGACGATTTTCTCGGGCACCTCGCAGGCCTTGGCATCGCTACCCTCAGCCAGAGAAGTCACTACACGTCTGCGAAATCCATCCTGAATGCGCTAGGTAGCAGAGGGATAATTTCTCTGATCACGTCAGGGGACGATGCGACCTTTCCAAGAAACCCCTTCCCTAGTAGTGGTAAACACAAAGGAGAAACGCCACTACCCAAGCGCCAAAGGCAAGCGTTTGCCTCGGCATTGAAACAAGCAGTTGCACCGATATGGAAAGATGATGCCGTCCTAAGTGGTGAGCTTTTGGCCTACGTACTGTTGACCATCGCACTGCATACAGGGCGCAACTCCACCCCTCTTCTAGAAATGGGGCGCGACTGCCTGCGAGCGCATCCCAAAGACGGAAGTGTATTTTTGGTTTTGTGGAAGCGCCGTGGACACACCACAAACAAGGTTGCTCTACGAACAGAAAGCGCGGACGAGCGCCTCCTTGAATCTACTCCGACCATCAGAACCAATATTGAGCGCCTGATCCGCCGAGTCCTGATCCTTAGTGAACCGCTACGGCCAGAAGCGCCTGATAGCATCAAAGATCTTGTATGGCTCTATCGCGTACAACGAGGGCCAGGCCGTGGCGGCATCATCGAATTGACAGACGGGGCGCTGAAGCTAGCGACCAGAAAGCTGGTAACCGACTACAAGCTTGTAGACACAGATGGTAAGCCGCTTCGCATCAATATCTCACGCTTGCGCAAGACATTTGCCAATCGAATATTTGAACTGTTAGATGGCGATTTGACGACGACGTCAATCGCGCTAGGAAATACGCCTCAGGTGGCCGAGAGAAATTATCTAGCACCGAGCACTGAAGCAAGGCGCAACTGGCGCTTCATGGGAGAGATCCTGGTGCAAGAACTACTTAGTCGGACGATAGGCGCTACATACCAAAAAACTCCAATGGGCCAGTGCGAAGACCCGGTAAATGGTCAATACGCGCCAAAACGCCAAGGTATCGCGTGCTTTTCATTTCTCAACTGCCTGCGTTGCAAACACTACGCGATTACAGGTGAGGATTTGCACCGACTATTCAGTTTCTATTTCCGAGTATTTGCGGAGCGTGTACGGATGGGTAAACGGCGTTGGAGCCAGCAATACGCCCACATTCCTAGATTGATAGACGACTATGTTATCGCCGAAGGCCTGCGGCGAGGAGCGTTCAAACCAGAAGCTGTGGAGGCAGCCCGCGAGCAAGCTCGCGTCAGTCCGCATCCCTTTTGGTCAGTGGATGTCCTGGATAGCCTGGAGATTTTCTCGTGAGTGCGCTTAATACTGATGCACTACAGTGGAGCGAATTGGGACAGCAGCCAGGGGATGTTCGCAAGCTCGCTGTGAACGAACGTGAAGCGCTCATCATTAGTGCCACTAGGGTAGGACGCGAGTGGGTCATCCTTAGTCGATATCGTGACATGACTTGGCGATTAGAGGGATTCACCAGCAATGTGCCAGACGGTGTGCGGGAGATAGACTTCAGTCGCGTCCCTATTGAATTTATTCCGGTGATGAAGTCCGTCATGTATCGGTATTTACGTCGTGGCCGCGCCGGACAAAAACGCCCATCTGCCAGCACACTGCGCAACGTTTTCGAAAACAGCCTGCCGTTTTTGCGGCATGTAAGCACATTCAAGATCGATCATTTCGGTGCGATAACACCCATGGTCTGTGCAAATTACGTTTCTGAGTGCAGGGCTATCCGCCAGACACGGCGTAGTAAGGGAAAACCCTTATCTGTCAGCGCGCTTGAACGGCGCTTTATGGCTGTGGAGGCCCTCTACGAGCTGAGCCAATACACCCACGATCCAATACCTAGAAACCCTTGGCCTGATACCTCGGCGAGCGCGATGTCAGGGCGCCGATCGCGGGGTGAAGAGGCTGGCAAGACCCCATTACTACCCGACGATGTATTTTGCACTCTATTCGAGAAGGCACATGAGCAGGTTCGGCGTGGTAATGCTTTGCTCGACATCCAAGATGATCTAGAACGCGTCTCTGCTGAGCGGAATGGACAAGTAACCAGAAACATTCAAGAGGCGAAAAATCGTCGACTGGTTGCGCTTGGCTGGGCCGGAGGGCTTGGAGAGTTCAATCAAGCGATCCAGAGCCTCAGAACGGCATCTTACATTGTCATAGCCAGCACTTCCGGCTGCCGAAACCATGAGTTAGCAAACGTCATGATCGGAGCTCACCACAGCACTGAGGACGATGAAGGCACGGTCTACCACTGGCTGCGATCAACGTCGGAAAAAACCGACGCAGGTATCCATGATTGGATGATTCCTGAAAGTACAGTATCGGCGGTGCGCCTAATGGAGCGTTGGGCCGCTCCCTACCAGGCGATGATTGCTGACGAAATCACTCGGCGCCACAGCATCAATCCGACTGACCCTCAAATCACCGAAGCACACAAGCATCGGCATGCGCTTTTTCTTGGCGTCAGTGCCACGAAAAACAACCTAGTCAGAACCCTCTCGGGCTCAACCTGGAACAAGAACCTGAAAGCCTTCGCAAGGAGTTGTGGCCTCAGTTGGAATCTCGCAAGCCATCAATTCCGGCGAAAATTTGCCAACTACGCTGCGCATAGCCAATTCGGTGACCTGCGCTACCTCCGAGAACACTTCGCTCATTGGTCGATGGATATGACCTTAGGTTACGCCATGGATCAGGAGTGGGGTCAGCACCTCGATATCGAGCTTTTTGAAGATATCCAGTTCGAACTCGAAGACATCAAGTCTGGTGTGGTTAGTGGCTGGTTGGGCACTTCATCTCTAGGGGGCGGTTACGGAAGATCAATCAAGCAATGGCAAAGAGACCCCAAAAATCTCGCCATTTTCAAAAGCCATGCCTCGATGGTTAAGTCGATTGCCGAGAGCACCTCGATCCGAAGTAATGGCCACTCCTGGTGTACTGCTGATGATGACGGTTGCGTCGGCAATACAATGGAAAGAACGCGCTGTGGCGGCTGCGACAGCTCTGTGATTGGTGTCCAGCACGCTGGGGTCTACCAAGGTCTCTTCAACAACCTAAAAGGATTGTTGGACTGTAAAGACATCGGCGAAGGTGGTCGACAGCGCGTTCTGCGTGATTTGGATCGTTGTCGGAATGTACTGGAACAGCTTGAATTTGAACCTGAGACCGCTGACGAATGAAAACAACACGCAAGACATCCGACAGTCGAGAGCGAGATCTACGTCTTGCGTTAGCTCGCATTCAACGTGGCCGAGCCCATACAGGTGAGACCAAAGTCACTATTGCCGCAGTAGCTCGTGAGGCGGGCGTCTCAACGGCGTTGATCCATAACCACTACCCGAATGTGGCCGAGGCAATCCGCGAGGCTCAGGGCCGCTCCAGTCGTGCCCAACGCGACGTAAAGCATCAGGATCTCATAGCGGAACGCGAGAAAAATAAACTGCTCCGCCAAGAACTAGAAGAGCTACGCCTGAAAACCGCTGACCTCGCGTCGATTAATGAAGTTCTGATGGCAGAACTGCGAGCCCTAAAAGCAAGAAGCGGTGACCTTAAAATAGTAGCCCTGCCCTCCCACAAAACGTGACCCACAGATCAAACGGCCTGTAATTTTTGTTCCGAGCCGCCAGATGCGAAATTGCATTTCACGTGACCACCTTTGCATTCGACCTGACCACCGATTGCATCGGATTTGACCAGCACGCTTAGTGGCCATGACCGACAGAGAACGGCCAGGAGCGGTCATTTGTTTCGTCTCATTCATTGGGTTTCAATGCTAACCTCCCTGACGAACGAGATACTCACCGATACGTCCTGCGCTGCACTAGTTTTGACAAAACACCAAAACAGAATGGTCGAGTCTGACATAGCCAACATCAAGAGCACTATGGAGTGTGATAGTGATAAAAGGAATCTCGAAGATAAAAAATCTGGGCATTTACAACAACTACACTAAGCCGATAGATACCCAAGAGTTCGGGATAAAAAACTTGATCTTTGGGTGGAATTACTCGGGAAAAACGACGCTTTCGAGGCTATTCGCACAACTCGAAGCAAAGAAGCCGAACCCCGATCTAGCTGGATGTGAATTCAGCTTCGAGACCGATGAGCAGCCGATCACAGACAAGAACTTCGAGCAATCCAACTTGATAGTTCGCGTTTTTAATTCAGACTTCATTCGAGACAATTTGCATTTTGAAGGCAATAGCTTTAAGCCAATTCTTCTTCTCGGCAAAGAATCCGAAGAGGCCCAAAATCAGATTGGTTACATCTCGGGTCGAATCAAAAAATCCGAGGGAACGAGGAAGAAGCTTGATTCTCAATTTAACACTATCACCCAGACAGTTTCCAATGCCAAAACGGATGCGGCCAAAAACCTTCGTCAGCTTCTTAAGATTGATCCCTATACTGCAACCCAGCTAGGAAATGACATACCGGTCGTGGGCGTCCTCGACTCCCAACTTCTGGACGAGAAGGATCTTTCGGAAAGTATTGAACTTGCCTTAACTCCTGACAACAAGAAGCCAAGCACCGTCGACAGGGTCGACGCCTCTCCATCGATTGAAAATATTCACCAAGATGCAGTAACAATTCTTGCTGCTATCCCAACTTTCACCAACATGCTCAAGCATCTTGAAGACCATCCGGAGATCGAGCGCTGGGTTGAGTCAGGCCTACACATCCACCAACAAGAAGGCACTTGCGAGTTCTGCGGAAACACTGTCACCGAGGATAGGCTTGCCACATTTCGAGCCCACTTTTCCAAAGATCTCAAGGAGCACAAGCAGAAAGTCGAAAACCTTTTGCAGCGTGTAAAATCCGCTGAGATCAAGCTCACGCTGCCCAAGGAAGCTGAGTTCAACCCACAGTTCCGAGACAGCTATAAGGTCGCTGCCGCGCCTTTACCTAAGGCCATTGAAGCGTTCAATCTGGCAGTAAAGACCCTTGCGGATGACGTCCAACGCAAGGTTGATGCCCCACGCAAACAGCTGGAACCAACCCCTTTGGCCGAAGGACTGGCCAGTGTCATTGTCGATGCGATCAAGGTCATCAATACCGTAATCGATGAAAACAATAAGCTAGCTGACAACTTCACCACTGCTAAGGCAGAGGCCATTAAGCACGTGAGGTACCACTACGTTCAGCAGTTCATCGACTCTCAAGAGAATGCCGGATACGAACGTAAAAAAGCACGGATAGTCAAACGTCGTGATCGGCTGCACACGTACGCCACACGCCTTCAAGGGGAAGTCGAGAAACTTCAGGCCCTCATCAGTCAAGCCCAGCTTGGCCGAGAGAAGATCAATGAACGACTGGTATCCATGCTGGGCAGTGAAGCTATCCAGATATTGGTTATCAAAGATCCGACGACGAACCAAGAGCAGTTCAGGCTCTTCCGCAAGAATGGCAAGGTCGCCAAGAATCTTAGTGATGGGGAGCGCACCGCCATTGCCTTCTCCTACTTCCTCACTAAGCTTCAAGAGTTGAAGCCTGAGGAGTTCAAGCAGACTGTCGTATATATCGACGACCCAATTTCAAGCCTTGATGCCAATCATATCTTTCAAATCACAGCCGCGATCCGATCATTATTTTTCAAGCAAGAAAACGAAAACTCCCCATGGTTAACTACCTGCAAGCAGATTTTCATTTCGACTCACAATTTCGAATTCTTTAACCTGCTACGCGAAATTAAGCCAGAAGCCTCCAAGCAAGGGGCTAGACTGTTCCTCATTAAGCGGATAAGCGAGAAGGAATCAACATTTTGCGACATGCCTACATCATTGGCCCGTTATCAATCGGAGTATCATTTCCTCTTTGAAGTGATTTACCGCTTCCACCAGGCCCCAGACAAGACAGATCATACCGTTTTAATGCTCTTGCCCAATGCAATACGGAGATTCATTGAGCTTTATACCTACTCAAGATTACCTGGAATCATGAAGGAGACGGTAGATCAACGAGCTGAAGCATTATTTGGTGTTGAGAAATCCAAGCGCATCCTTAAGGTCTTCCACTACTTTAGCCATGCCAACACTATCGATAGATTGGTTGGGAACAATGAACTGATCTTTGATGTTGAGTATGCCGTAAAGGATCTCATAGAAGCTATCACGCAAACCGATCAGAAGCACATGGATGCACTGATTGCCTCTCTCTAAGAATAGAAATTGAAAGTGACAAGGTTGTCCGCTATGGGTCGTCTTCTGCCGGTCATGATCAAGAAGCGTGCTGGTCGAATCCGGCCCAAAGGACTGGTCAGGTCGGATGCAAACGGGCGGGCAAGTCTGTGTAATACCCAGCCAGAAACTCGATTGCCGCGTGGAGTCCTGCCATGCCCCTCCATGCCTGATCTTTGGAGCCACATGGATAGCGGATGGGCAGAGCCCGATTAACGTGCGACGACCACCTCAAAAACAAAAAACGTGAAAAAAATTACCTAGCCTAACCGATTGTATTCTCTAGAAAAAATCGTATCTAACTGTTAGTAAAGCCCCGGAAGAGTTGCAGTCAATAAGCGCATATGTTGGCCTGTTATGGTGCATGGCACGTAAGGCTCCATGTTACCACCCCGAAAACATCAATGTTTTCCTTCCCGTCGATGGGGGGTAGTTTGGATTGTCAGAAGATAGGAACAACGTGCCATCAACTTTCTTATCGAGTCGTTTCACAACGGGTTGGTTGTCTACGTACGGCACGACAATATGACCTGGGTGTGGCGTTCGCGCGCGATCGACGATCAGCTTGGTGCGCGTAAGGATTGCAGCGGGAGCCATGCTGTCACCTTCGGCCTCCGCCAGGAAGACGTGCGGGGCTCTTAGGTCAACGAGCTCATCCAGGGAGATTGGAGGCTCGTAGTGGTCTGCGGCCGGGCCAGGAAAGCCGCCGGCAACCCTTCCAGAAAGGACTATGAGCAGCCCAGGTAGCTCTGATTCGGTGATCTGGCGGATGCTGGTTACGAACATGGTGCGACACTTCATTGTACTGTATTTATATACAGTAGATATCGAAGGCGCGCTTTGGTCAATCAGGTTTGGACGGATACCCGATGCGCATCAGCATGCAACCTATGGCCGGGTGCATCGGAACCGTTATTCTGACCAGAGACTAGGGCAGAGGAGCAGCTAATGTTGCGGTATAGAACGACGCGAGCCTGCGTAGCGATGAAGTATGGCGAGGAGGATGCCTTGTGAATCCAGACGCAAATTACGAGGCGTTTCAGCAGTCCTTGAAAGACCTGGCTGCCGCTCATGAGGCGTCCCGGGATGACCCGGTTCCGACCTGTCACTTCAGGCCGATGACATTCCACGATAGCGACTCCAACCCTGCTTACGGGGGGTATCAATGCGATTTTTGCGGGCACACTGAAGGAGTCGATGAGGCCTGGGCGAAGGTCGAAGCTCGAAGTACTCAGGCCATCAAGCTCAAGGCCACAGGCTGATCTGCCAGTAGGCCTGGTCGCGTGGCAACTGGCCCATCGTCCCGGCCCGCGCCACTCTTATTGAGCAACTCCCCGTCGTCGACCGCTTTCCCCCGCGGTCGAACATTTCGCTTGCCACGCGCCTTTCCAATCCCCTATGCTTTTTCAGTCTTGAAAAGGGCCGCTGGCATTGGCTTGATCCGAGTGATCTCAAGACGCCGAGTTATAGGAATCATCCGCATCACTGGGAATCTGTCACCCCGAGAAGAATCGGTCTTGTGCACACAGACCTGGTCAGCCAGCAACCGCAGTCATCGTGCATACCCGTAGGCATAAGCATTTCGCTTGTGCGACTTCTAAGGATCATGTGATGAACCGTCCCCCTTTTGCTCTCAAGCGTCTTGTTTTCCAGCAATCCGACCTCCGCGAAATCCCTGGCATTGTAAAACGCCTCTGCCGCGGGCTTGATCTCGCAGCCACAGGCAACCCAGACCTGCTCCGGGAGGTTTTTGCCAAGCTTTCCGCGTACGTTGACATGCATGAATTCATTGCCTGTCTTGGTCGTGGGCCATTCCCTCCTGCAGGGTCGATAACCCGGGCAGACATTCAACTGTTGTTCGCCTACAAGCTGCATGTGCTTGCCAGCATCCCGTTCATGCAGGCCTGGCTTCGCGCTGGCCGGGCCCGGCTTCGTGGGCTGAGCATTGACCAGTTCACAGTTGAGCGCCAGCAAGAGGATCGTTTGAAGGCCATTGGGCTGAAGGGCGACCAGCAGGCGGCGAAGGAAGCTCAGCCTACTGCTCGCAGTTGGCATGCTGAGCAAGACCGCTTCTTCAAGCTTGGTGCACCAAGCTACGACCTCTGCGTGCGTCCTGACGGCCGCGCGTTCAACTGGGCTGACTTCACCGCCCTGTACGACGCTATCCGCGCTTCCCGCCTGGAGCGCTCAATCATCGACCCGGACGAACAGTATCCAGAGGGGAGTGAGGAGGCGGTCGACAACTTCTTGAGCAAAACGGTGATTCCTCAGTCCTGGTTGCCGCTGTCTCAGCACATCCAAAATGGCCTTGCCGTGCCTGATCATGAGGTGGTTTGGCTCTTTGTAGATTCAGGCCTCTGCATCGGCCGTGCACTTAGGCATAAAGCTCATGGGGGCGTGATTCCGCGGCTGCTGCTCACAGAAGAGGAGGTGGCTGAGGGCCTGGCATTCGTCGCTCAAGGATCATACCTTCAGCGTGGTTCCTCCCAGTTCCCCAACGGGTTTGTACCTCCCAGAGGGGATGATGCTGTGTACACCCTGAAACCTGGTGTGCGTAAGCCGGGAGCCGTTTTTGACACACGCAAAGAAACTCGTGTGGCGACTGCGGATCTGGAGCGTGTTCCGAACCTTTACGCTGGGTCTCTCACAATGGTCCAGCCTTACCTCGGGACACAGCAGGTTGTTTGGGTTCTTGATGGTAAAGCGGTGAAGGTCCGCGCGGACGGCGCCCTGACGATTACTTACTACGAAACCACTCCATGGCTTGCAGAGTCGGACATGCTGACGCTGTTCCCCGATTTCCGCCCAGGGCCTCCTGTCGATGATCGTAACCGGTTCGCCTTTGCGCATGATGTACAGAACAAAGTGCTCCTACCCCCGAAAGCTTTGGACTTTCAGAATCGGGCATCCAGCATTTTGGAGCGTAAGGAGCAAGCTGCACATGACGTACTGCTCAAGCTTGCAGGGTCAGGTGAATTTCCCGCGATCTGTAAAGCGGAGCTTTCGCTAGGCAGCCTGGACATCATGGCAGGCAAGGTGCTCGCTGAAATGTCAGCTACGCCAGTCGGGTCTGAACTGATTCTCCGCGCCGAGGGCGTGTCGACCCAGATCACAGATCGCTTCCCCGACCTTGGTCCCTATGGCCCGTTGGCGTTGAACGCTGCTATCTGCATTCACTCCAACGGCATCCTCCTTGATAGCGCTGATCTAGCTAAGTTGACCCTGTCCGACCTGCTAGTAGCTCTGGTTATGTTGCACGCCGGTTTCCAGAAGGGTGGCCGGTACCGTTTGTTTAAACCGGGACCATCCAGCATCGTGGTGGCTCAATGGCTGGCAGGTGTGACAAAGGCTGATGGCATCCATGACGCTGCAGCGGAGCTAGAGGGGTATGCTGCGGCACTGGCTGCACAGCAAAACCGCATCGACCTTATTCGGCAAGCGCTAATCCATGATGCTGATCGGCGGCGTGAGGCCTTCAATCACGGTTACGCCTATGTCGGCTCTGAATTACCGCGGGCTAAGCCCCGGAGTTTGGTGCAGTAACCTGTGGTGTTCAAAATCTGAGGGGCAGGGCGCCCAGCTGTTGCCCGGCTGGGCTCCCCCCAAGGGGCATGATTTCTTTGAACTCCTGGTCCGGTGGAGTATAGCCGTTACACTCGGTAGACAAGGCCAATCGTGTCACAAGCGGCCCGAACAGTTAATGCACTGGGGCCCGCACATTGGCGATAGAATCCCCGATATCTGATTTGAAAGGAGGCTAGTTTTGTCTCACCAGAATATCACTGGTTGCAGCATCAAAGGTGTGGTGACCAGTTTCGTCCAGGCGAAGGGCTATGGCTTCATCAACGGCGATGACGGCGAGCGCTATTTCGTCCATGTGAACGATGTCTTGGGCGATCAAGGTTTGGTGACCGGTCACCGCGTGACGTTTGTACCGACCCCCTCGCCAAAGGGATCGAAGGCTAAACAGGTCGTACCTGGTTTAGGCCCGACACCTATCTACGCGGAGCCTGACAGTTTCATTTGGTCGAAGGGTGGGCCTCCTCCTGGTATGGAGGTTGTGCTGACTATCGGCTCGGGCTGGGGCAAATCGAATGATCCCAACGAGGCGCGTCAAAACCTGACCAACCAGGCCCGGGAAATGGGTGCGAATGCAGTCCTGAATGTCACCATGGACAAGTGGACCGAGAGCCAGCCCTTTTCGAATTATTGCTCAACCATGCATTGCTTCTCAGCCGAGTTCGCAGTCGTCAAGGTCATTAGCAGCAGCTCCGATCCCGAGGTGATTGCCCGGGCCGAACAGGAGATGCAGGCGCTGACAGACTGGTGGAACAACCTTCCTGTTCAGCCTGTTCGACCTGATAACCCCTGGGCCGAGTCTGCTGGCGAGACCCGTTTGGTCGACCCTGCAAAAGTGAAGCTGGTTTTGGGGTTATTTAAGTCCTGGACATGGACCTTCGTGAGGATCTTCGGACAGAGTCTTCTCTACTTGGGGCGGCTAGCCTTCAAAGTCGTCCGGGAACGGCTGGCGAGCAGCAGTGGCGCCGGCGGGAAAAAGCCAGAAGCCCCTGGTGAGTAGTGGCGGTCAATGCAGCGTTAACTCGTCTGTTTTGCCTTGTACGCCGCATGCTCAGCCGTCGCATAAGCCCTGAAATTCCGAGAGGGCGTTCCAACTGGGCGCCTCAGCTTCAGCCGTTATCATAGGTGCTACTCGTCTAGGAGTAGCGCCCATATGAACCAGGATCAGAACGAGCATCTGACCGTTTTACATTTCAACGTTGAGCAAGAGCCCACGGTGCTCAACGCCTTTGCCAACTTCTCCAATCAAGCTGGCGAACTGCTTGACCTGATTGTCGCTGCAACAGGGTTCGACCTACCCGTCGCCAGCGGGACGCCGCGATCGAGCATGGATTGAACGTTGCGCAGGCCGGTGAGCCCACGGTTGAGTCCTTAACTACCGCTTGGGAAAAGCACCAGGACCTGGTTGAGTTCGCAAGCGAAGTTCGCAGGGCATTCGTACCGAGTTAATCACCAAGCTAACTGCCCTCGCAGAACGCGAGGATGACCCCTTGCTGTCGCCCCCATGGCAGATCACTTTGATTGCGTGACAAAGTGTTATGGCATGCGGCGCCCCCATTTTTCAAACCAATCAAAAACAGCGCATTTGATTTTTAAGGTCTTTTCAGAATGACCCTCGCACGCACTTGCGCCTTGGCCTTTTCGATCTTGCGCTTGGCTTTGTAAAGCACGCTGCGTTTGCTCAAGCGCGTGTAGGTGCTGCGTCGCGCAGCAATCTGCCAGATCACTGGCAGCCCTTCATGCTCTGGCCTTTTCTCAACGCCGGTGTAGCCCGCGTCGGCACAGACGACGTTCTCTGCGCCATGCAGCAGTTCTGCAACCTCCGTTACGTCGACCAC
>NZ_JAIHLQ010000070.1 GCF_019733355.1 Pseudomonas baetica
GGTGGAAGACGCGATGAAAGGCGAGATCGACCTGGCGCCGTTTGTCACCCACACCATGGGGCTCGATGAAATCAACGAAGCGTTCGACCTGATGCATGAAGGCAAGTCGATTCGCACCGTTATTCACTACTGATCACTACCTGATCGTTAAACATCAATACTCAAGGAAACACATTAAATGGCTACTCCAGTAATTTCCGGTAACGACATCTTCTCCCACGTGTTCTTCGGCGCCGCCGACATCAAGAAATCGTCCGCATTCTACGATGCGGCTCTGGGTGCCCTCGGCATCAAGAACCTGGGTCCTTTCGGTAACGATTGGGTGCTGTACGGCCGTGACAAGCCAGCGTTCATCATCGCCCGTCCAGGCAATGGTGCTGCACCTACCAGCAATGGCGTAACCGTCGGTTTCGCTGCCGCCACCACCGCTGAAGTGGATGCGTTCCACGCTGCCGGCCTCGCCGCTGGCGGTAGCGATGAAGGTCAGCCAGGTCCACGTGGCCACCTGCCGGGTGCCTACGCGGCCTACCTGCGTGACCCAGCTGGTAACAAAGTGTGTGCCTACACCTTTGTCTGAAACCAAGGAGTCGTGAGGTCGTTGTGAACGGAGCCTGCTCCGGTTAGAACGACCGCACCTTCCGCCCTGGCCGTGACCGTGCCTGGCATGCCTACTCATGCCACGCGGCCACGGCACTCGGAGACCACGTCAGCTGACATGTGCTCCAAAAGCATTGCAGTCCGGCCTCGATGATCGATGCAGGGCAGTGCACACGCACAAAGTGCGTGATGCAGATAACACCGAATTCAAAGCGGGTCAGTGGGCCAAGTCAGCTGCCGGGCTTATCGCAGCAGTGGCGCACTGGGTTGCACATTTTATTGCTTGTACATCTAAGACGACATCTGGCCTTCGCGGTGCAGTAGCGCCTGAGTTTGTAGTAGCGATCCTCATGCCAGCGGCAACGCTGGACACCTGGTTGATGGTAGTCAAAGCAACGCACGCCTGTACCTCTCCAGAATCGGAGGACGACACAGCGTGTTAATTGGCACCTGGCCATTACCTCGTTGAGTTAAGGAGAGTATCCATGGAACGCATTGAACATCACGCCAGCTTCGAGGGTTGGCAGGACGTCTATCAGCATGAGTCGACCGTGCTCGGTTGCACGATGAAGTTCGGAATTTATCTTCCTCCTCAGGCCGAGCATGAAGAGCGCCCGGTGCTTTACTGGCTCTCGGGGCTGACCTGCACGGAGCAAAACTTCATCACCAAGGCGGCGGTACAACGTTATGCCGCGCGGCACGGGATCATAGTCGTTGCCCCCGATACCAGCCCGCGCGGGGAGAACGTCGCCGACGACGCGGCCTACGACCTCGGCCAAGGGGCGGGTTTCTATGTGAACGCCACGGAGCTGCCCTGGAGCGATCACTTCCAGATGTATTCCTATGTGGTCGATGAACTGCCGGCACTGATCGAGGCTAACTTCCCTGCGTCGTCCAAGCGCAGCATCAGCGGGCACTCCATGGGTGGACACGGTGCCCTGGTCATTGCACTGCGCAACCCAGGTCGTTATGCGAGTGTGTCGGCATTCTCGCCGATCGTCGCCCCCACGCAAGTGCCCTGGGGGCAGAAGGCTCTGGCGGCTTACCTGGGCGAGCACAACCAGGATGCCTGGAAGCGCTATGACACGGTTGAACTGATCCGTACTGCGCAAGAGCGCTTGCCGTTGCTGGTCGATCAAGGGCTGGGCGATGAGTTTCTCGAGAACCAGCTGCGGCCGGAATTGCTGCGCGCCGCCTGTGAACAGGCAGGGCATCCGCTGACCCTCAACCTGCGGCCCGGGCATGACCATAGCTACTACTTTATTTCGAGCTACCTGGGCGGACACATGGCCCACCATGCGGCTGCGTTGAATCGCTGAACACTGGGAGACCCTGAAGATGAAAAAGACCTCTGACAAACGGCACCATGTCGTCGTCGTTGGCGCGGGTTTCGGCGGGCTGGACGTTGTCAACGGATTCTCCGGCGCCGACGTGGACGTAACGATCATCGACCGCCGCAACTATCACCTGTTCCAGCCCCTGCTGTACCAGGTGGCCGGGGCGTCGCTGTCGACCTCCGAAATTGCCTGGCCGATTCGCTACCTGTTCCGCAACCGTCAGAATGTGCAGACGCTTATGGCGGAGGTGCAGGGCGTGGATGTCGACTCGCGACAAGTCCTGCTCGACAACGGTTCGACCGTCGGTTACGACACGCTGGTCCTGGCGACGGGGGCAACGCACGCCTACTTTGGTCATGATGAATGGGAGCCCCATGCGCCCGGTCTGAAGACCCTGGAGGACGCCGCCACGATTCGCGGACGGATTCTCTCCGCGTTCGAGGAGGCCGAACGCTCCAATAATCCAGCGGAGCGTGCCGCACTGCAGACCTTCGTGATCATCGGCGGCGGTCCCACGGGTGTCGAACTGGCGGGCACGATCGCTGAGCTGGCGAAAGACACGTTGGCCCATGACTTCCGTTCCATTGATCCGCGGGCTACCCGGGTGGTGCTGATCGAGGCGGGGCCGCGTCTGCTGCCGGTGTTCCCTGAGAAGCTCTCGGACTACACTCGACGCGCACTGGAAAAGCTTGGCGTTGAAGTGGCTTTGGGCGCTCCGGTCACCGACTGCTCGGCTGACGGTGTCATCGTTGCGGGCAAGCCGCTTCCAGCTAAGACCATTGTCTGGGCGGCCGGGGTGCAAGCGTCACCCGCCGCTCGTTGGCTGAATGCCGAGGCGGATCGTGCCGGTCGAGTGCTGGTCAGGCCGGACATGAGCGTGCCGGGGCATCCCGAGATTTTCGTGATTGGCGACACGGCGGCATCGGCGATGCCGGATGGCAAGTACGTGCCAGGTATCGCGCCGGCGGCCAAGCAGCAAGGCCAGTACGTTGCCAATCTGATCAAGAAGCGGCTGAAAGGCAAAAGTGTGGATGAGCCGTTCAAGTACAAGCACCAGGGTAACCTCGCCACCATCGGTCGTAGCCTGGCGGTGATCGACATGGGGCGTCTGAAGCTGCGTGGGGCACTCGCTTGGTGGATCTGGAAGCTGGCGCACATCTATTTCCTAATTGGCGTGCGCAATCGCTTGAGTGTCGCGCTGAGTTGGGTCTGGAACCACAGTGTCGGTTATCGCGGTTCACGTCTGATCATGCGGTCGACACCGCAGGCCAAGCGTGGGCCCGCCGAGCTGGAACCCAAGTAAGGCTGCAGCGGTGGATTGATAGTCAGGGAAGATTGTCAGTCCGTGCAGCATGGACGAGATCGTCTCAGTGCAGGCTAGCGCCTGCACTAGATGGATTTTGTCGCTGCTGAGTGAGTCTCCGTTAAGTGGAGGCTCTTAGGAAACAGACTGGGAATTTTACGGTGAGAGCATGGAAGTGCTCTGCCAGAAGCGAGGCGCCAGCTGCATGGATTTTTCTCACGAAGTGAGGCGCGGCGATTAGTTTGAGCGACTCACGGGCGTGTGTTTTCTGCCCTTCAGCTTTTAATATGTCGTTTTCAGCGCGGGCAGCTTCGGATTCGGATGGTGTGCTTCGAGCGCAATGTGAGCGACGGTTTTCAATCATGCGCAAGCTTTCATACTGCCCGGTAGTATAGTATGATGCATGCGTCCAACCCTTGAAGGTGTTCGATGCCCCATAATCCCCGTGAGAAAAAGCAAGCGCTGACCCGTGTGCGACGCATCAAAGGCCAGGTAGGAGCTCTTGAGCAAGCACTAGATGATGGTGCTGAGTGTGCTGCGATTCTTCAGCAGCTAGCGGCTGTGCGCGGAGCCGTGAATGGCTTAATGGCCGCAATCCTGGAGAGTTATCTACGGGAGGAGTTTCCGCACACCGATGCTAGAAGTGATTCGCAGAAGCAGTCGATTGATGACACGATCTCCATTGTCAGGTCCTACCTTCGCTAATTTTTATGGTCCTGCGTTTGCAGGGGAGCGTAAATCTTAGCCTTGAAGCTGCACATGCGTGGCCATCCCCGCTGGTAGGGCGCTTACAACGAGCCAGAATCGCACTTGAATCGCCGCAAGGATGAGGTGTTTTCGCTGGGGAATTGGTCCGGAATGGCTAGGCGCAACGAAGAGTAAATTCGATTTTGCGCCCCTGTCACCCATGAGATATATCGCGAAAGTCTCACCGATAGCCGAATTGTGATGATCTCAGGCATCGCACTTGATGCAAGCTGAGTGCTAATGGCGCGAGTTAACCTGTTCCGTGTCTATCCTGTCATGTGCTAGCCGGCTACCTTCTTCACAAGGACGCTGGCCACGTGTGGGATACGCCAAAAGTCTTCTACCACGACACGTGATACCTTTAATTTCAACGAAAAATGAGGTCGCTATGAAACAGCCGCCCCAACTCGATATGGCCCCTAACCCCGCCTTCCAAACAACTGTGTACGGTATGCAGGCCTTGGCTGATCGAGCTGCAGCTGTGAACGAAGTTCATGCGCGGCCGCATTTGCTTATCCAGGCCCCACGAGGTTTATTGCAGCTTGCCTTCATCACCGAAGGTGACTCAGCTAAAGATCAGGCGGCGATGACCGAACTGTCTCAACGCTTGGGTGTTGCGGAACCCGACAATACGACGCCGCTTCACGGCTTGACTTGGGACGAAGGTGACTTGCACTGCGAGAAGCACACCGAGTTCTCGACCTATCTGTGGAGTGCTGTGCTTGATCCCGAGACGGGAGCACCTTGTGGAGAGAATCCCTTCAAGCGAGGGTTCGTTCCACCAGGTCCGGTAATCTCAGGTATTCGCCTGAATGTATTGCCTTGGACCGAGGCGGCTGAACAGGAGATTGAACGTTTTGACCCTGTTAGCCTGTGCTATTCGGTGGTGGAGAACGGCGCAGCCGCTATTGTGACCGACTTTCGGCAGGACGCGGATGGTTTGACGAACATCCTCATTCTTGACCGTGACTTGACTCAGGCTCGCGCAGGAGCGCTCGCCCAGCGCCTGCTGGAAATCGAGACCTACCGCACTTTAGCACTCCTGGCGCTCCCGCTGACACGCTCTTTGACCGTGGATCTGCGGCGCATGGAATCGCAACTCGCGGCCATCACTGACGAAATGCGCACCGGCAAGGGCGCGCGTCGTGACAACGATGTTCTGCTGGCTGAGCTTACCAGCCTCGGGGCGGAGCTGGAGGCCGGTGTGGCAGCGAACCTTTATCGTTTCGGCGCGAGTCGGGCGTACTACGAGATCGTCGAAGAGCGGTTGGATGCGTTGGCGGAGGAGTCAGTAGCGGGCTACTGCACGTGGCGCGATTTCCTGCATAGGCGCATTGCGCCAGCGATGCGCACCTGCCAGTCGGTCAAGGAACGCCAGACCAAGCTTTCCGACAAGCTGACGCGCGCCATTGCATTGCTACGGTCTTGGATCGACGTTGAGCTTGAGCGTCAGAACCGGGACCTTCTGGAGTCGATGAACAATCGCGCCAAGTTGCAACTGCGCCTTCAACAAACCGTTGAAGGCTTGTCGGTGGCGGCTATTTCCTATTACGTCGTTAGCCTGCTGGCGTATCTGCTCAAAGGTATCCCAGGAGTTCATGACAAGGTTGCTCCTGAGCTGGTGATCGCTGGGCTGGTACCCGTGGTCATTTTGGCGATCTGGTGGACGGTTCGGCGAATCAGGCATGCCCATGGTGACCATGCAGGGGAAGAGAAATCTTCCTGATGCGGTCGGCTTGGTCCAGGGAGTGCTCCGGGGCTTGATTCAGGTTCCAGCAACTATTCTTTGCGAAGCCTCGCCTAATCACGCAGACGCCGATCCTGCTTTGTGGCGCCTTCAACTATCAGCCATGCTGGGAGATGATCTTGGTCGATCTGTTTACGACAAAGCCTGAGCCGCCCTTGGCTGAGCGTTTGCGCCCCAGGTCCCTGGAAGAGTTCGTCGGGCAGCAGCATCTGTTGGGGGCCGGCAAACCACTGCGCCTGGCGTTCGAGGCAGGCAAACTGCACTCGTTTATCCTCTGGGGGCCACCCGGTGTGGGCAAAACCACGCTGGGACGCCTGGCCGCCAGTGTCACCGATAGTCAGTTCATCGCCATTTCCGCTGTGCTAGCCGGGGTGAAGGACATCCGCCAGGCCATTGACGATGCTCAGGCCGAGCTGGATGGGCATGGTCGTTCGACGGTGCTGTTCGTCGATGAGATTCATCGATTCAACAAGGCGCAGCAAGACGCACTGTTGCCGCATGTCGAGTCCGGGCTGCTGACACTGGTAGGCGGTACCACCGAACACCCAGGGTTAGCGGTCAACTCGGCGCTGCTTTCGCGGGCGCAGGTCTACACCCTCGAACCGCTGTCCCACGATGAACTGCAGCAACTGTATGAGCGCGCGTTGCCGCATCTGGCCGGGGTTGCCCTGGACGCGGAAGCACTGGACTTGCTCAAAGGCTTCGCTGATGGCGATGGCCGGCGCTTCCTGAACCTGCTCGAGCAGGTAGCCGCTGCAGCGTCCGGCGCGAGCAAGACAACGGTCGACGGTGAGTTCGCCAGGTTGTCGACGAGCCCATCGTTGCGCCGCTTCGACAAGGGAGGCGACGAGTTCTATTGGCAGTTATCCGCCTTTCATAAGTCATTGCGTGGCTCCGATCCGGATGCGGCGCTGTATTGGCTGGCACGGATCCTCGATGGCAGTGGGGACGTCACCCAGGTGATTCGGCGCATGGTGGTGATGGCCAGCGAAGACATCGGCAATGCTGACCCCCAGGCGTTGCAACTGGCACTCAACGCCGCACAAGCCTATGAAAGGCTGGGCTCTCCCGAGGGCGAAATCCCTCTTGCCCAGGCGGTGACCTACCTTGCCTTGGCGCCCAAGTCGAATGCGGCCTACGCCGCCTGGGACCAGGCCAAGGCCTTCGTTAAGAGCACCGGCTCGATGCCTGTGCCGTTGCACCTGCGCAATGCGCCGACCAAGCTCATGAGCCAGATGGGCTATCGCGAAGGTTACCGCTATGCGCACCATGAACCCAACGCCTACGCCGCGGGGCAGACCTATTTTCCAGAAGGGGTGATGCGACCGGGCTGGTACCAACCCACGGACCGCGGGCGCGAGCGCAAGCTGGGAGAAAAGCTTGCCTGGCTGCACTCGCTCGATGATTCGGCATCGCCAGATTGAGCCGGATGTTGCCCGGACTTTCAGCGCTCAGCCATCCACGAACTGTAGGACAGTAAGCTATGCCAAATCCTTCATACGGTGAATCCTCGTGCACTGCTGCGGCCAGCGGCCAAGTGGAAGTGCGCGGTGCGCGGGAGAACAATCTCAAGGACGTGGATGTCGCTATTCCGCGCAATGCGCTGGTGGTGTTTTCCGGTGTCTCCGGCTCTGGCAAGTCTTCGCTGGCCTTCGGCACCATCTATGCTGAGGCACAGCGGCGCTACTTCGAATCGGTAGCCCCGTATGCCCGGCGGTTGATCGACCAGGCGGGTGTACCTGACGTAGATGCGATCGACGGCCTGCCGCCTGCTGTCGCGTTGCAGCAGCAACGAGGGGCGAGCAATGCGCGTTCTTCGGTGGGGAGCGTGACCACACTGTCTAGTCTTGTGCGCATGATGTACTCGCGCGCCGGCGCTTATCCGGCCAACCAGCCGATGTTGTACGCCGAGGATTTCTCGCCAAACACCCCGCAAGGCGCATGCCCGGCCTGTCATGGTCTGGGCCATGTGTACGAGGTGACGGAGGCGACCATGGTGCCTGATCCGTCACTGAGCATCCGTGAACGGGCCATCGCCGCCTGGCCACCGGCCTGGCACGGCCAGAACCTACGCGACATCCTGGTCACCCTGGGCTACGACGTCGACCGTCCCTGGAAGGATTTGCCGAAAAAGGACCGTGAATGGATCCTGTTCACGGAAGAGACGCCCACGGTGCCGGTCTACGCGGGTTTCACGCCTGCCGAGACTCAACAGGCGCTCAAGCGTAAACTCGAACCCAGCTATATGGGCACCTTCACGGGCGCCCGACGTTACGTGCTGCACACCTTTGCCAACACCCAGAGCGCGTTGATGAGAAAGCGCGTGTCGCGCTACATGGAAGGCAAGCTGTGCCCGGCCTGCCACGGCAAGCGACTCAAGGCCGAGGCGCTGTCGGTGACCTTTGCCGGGGTGGACATTGGCGAGTTCATGCAAATGCCCCTAGACCGCTTAGCGGCGCTGCTCGAGCCCATTGCCCAAGGCGACTTCCGCGCCCACACGGCTGGCGAGGGTACCGACCGCGAAGCGACACGCCGTGATCGAGCCGAACGGGCCGCAAGTGGTCGTGCGGTCCATGCGGTATCGCCTGACGTGCGCCTTACGTCGGCGCTGTCGGAGGAGAAGCGTCTCGCCGCGCAGCGCCTGGCCGGTGGGGTAATGGCGCGTCTGCGCCAACTGCGCGGATTGGGCCTGGGCTACCTCACGCTGGATCGGGCCACGCCGACGCTGTCGGCTGGCGAGTTGCAGCGCTTGCGCTTGGCCACGCAACTGAGCTCCATGCTGTTTGGCGTGGTGTATGTGCTCGATGAACCTTCTGCAGGTCTGCACCCCTCTGACAGCCATGCACTGTACGACTCGCTGGATAAACTGCGCGATGCTGGTAACTCGCTCTTCGTGGTTGAGCACGACCTGGACTTGATGCGCCGCGCGCAATGGCTGGTGGATGTAGGACCAGATGCGGGGGAGCGGGGTGGGCGCGTGCTCTACAGTGGTGTGCCAGAAGGATTGCGCGAGATTGCGGAGTCGCGAACTGCGCGGTACTTGTTCGACGAAATCCCCGCACCGGCTAGCCACGAGCGCGAACCGACCGGGTGGCTGGAGCTGCTAGGCATCCGGCGGCACAACCTGCACGGCGTGGATGCACGTATCCCGCTGGGTGTGCTGACGGCGGTTACCGGTATCTCCGGTTCGGGTAAGTCCAGTCTGGTCGCGCAGGCCCTGCCAGAGCTGTTGCTACTGCACCTAGGGCACGAGCCCGAAGATGATGCAGCTGAAAATGCTAACAGCGAAGGTCCTGCTGTTATCGAGGCTACAGGAGGTCATCTCGCCGGTGATGTGGATGTCGTCCAGCGCCTGGTCCAGGTCGACCAGAAGCCGATTGGCCGCACGCCACGTTCAAACTTGGCCACCTATACCGGTTTATTCGATCACGTACGCAAGCTTTTCGCCGCCACGCCGGACGCGCGCCGGCATCGTTATGACGCTGGCCGATTTTCTTTCAACGTGGCGAAGGGGCGTTGTGATACGTGCGAAGGGGAGGGTTTCGTCAGCGTCGAGCTGCTGTTCATGCCCAGTGTCTACGCCCCCTGTCCGACCTGCCATGGCGCCCGCTACAACGAGGCCACGCTCAAGGTACGCTGGAACGGGCGCAACATCGCCGAAGTATTGCAGATGACGGTGGAAGAAGCCTGTGACTTCTTCGCCAGCGAAGACGCCATCGCGCGGCCGCTGCAACTGCTGCAGGAAATCGGGCTGGGCTATCTGCGCCTGGGCCAGCCCGCCACCGAACTATCGGGTGGCGAAGCACAGCGCATCAAGCTAGCCACGGAGCTGCAGCGAAGCCAGCGAGGCCGTAGCCTGTACGTGCTCGACGAGCCTACCACTGGTCTGCACGCTTCTGACGCTGACCGTTTGCTTGTGCAACTGCAACGCCTAGTCGATGCCGGTAATACCGTGGTGATGATTGAGCACGACATGCGTGCTGTAGCTCAGGCCGATTGGGTGATAGACATAGGGCCTGGTGCGGGTGAGGAGGGTGGGCACATCGTTGCGTCCGACACTCCTAGATTAGTGGCAAGGACGTCAGGCAGTCGAACCGCACCATTCCTTGCTGAGCAGCTCAAGCGAACCAAGTAGAGTGCTTTCAATATGGCATTGGGCTCGTAGGGGCCTTGATCATCGCACGGCATGGCTAAGGTTTTGCTGTGACTGATCCACTTGATCATTTAGTACAGGGTTCTAGTAGAACCCATGTGCTATTGGGGGCGTGCTTCTGGTTATTGAATTGACCAGCCAAATAGTTTAACTCAGCTCCTCGCGTGAGGAGCTGGCTTCGAAGGGGGGGATGGAAATTCATCATCAATGCCCCCTTAATTCTAGAGTCGGAAATCATGCTTAATCGCCTAGAAGCCCTGAAAATCTTCTGTGTCGTCGCAGAGGTCTTGCAGTTCCGTGATGCGGCAAATCGACTTAATCTATCCCCTCAAGTGGTCACGCGTACAATCGGAGCCTTGGAGAGAGAGTTTGGAGAGGTACTTTTTTATCGTACTACTAGGCAGGTCAGATTAAGTGGTTTCGGAGAGCAATTGCTGCCCCAAGCCAGGCAGCTCATAAAAGATAGCGAGCGGCTATTTCAGAATCGTTGTCAGGTGAGACAGGATCTGGTGAGCGGTTTAGTGCGTGTGTCTGTACCTGACTCTCCATGCATGCGACTCATCTTAGGAGACATACTCGATGGTCTTCGGAGTTACCCGAGTGTCATTCTGAAGTGGAATGTAAAGCTGGGTGCGTTGGATGATTTCGACGGTCAGGGGGTTGATATATTAATCACCTTGGACCTGCCATCCGATAACAGATGGATCGTGCGTAAGGCTGGCGTTACGCGCAATCGGATCGTAGCCGCCCCTTCGCTTATCGACCGCATTGGCATGCCTAAGAATATCGAGGACCTACAACAGAATTTCCCTCTTAGTACAGTAACGGACCCCGCTACAGGCAGAGCTTGTCCCTGGTATATTCACCAAGGCCGCCAGTTCTTTCCCGCGCAGCCCTACCTAACCACTGACGATTTATATAGTCAATTGGAAGCTACCCGGGCAGGGCATGTGATTAGCTATATTCAGGGCATGACGTGTTTGCCATACCTAGCAAATCGTGAGTTGATAGAAGTACTACCGGAGCTAGAGCGCGCGAGTTGGCCGATCTACGTGTGTCACCCTCAGCGGACCGATAACTGCCCAAGAGTTGATGTGGTTTTCGAAATGCTGGTCGAAAGTCTGAATCGACGTCTCTAATTTCGACGACTGTTTGTCCAGCGATATTGCTATTGCTTTTACAATGGCTTTGTTAGAAGGTTCGCTTCGATCTAGAAGTCAGTGACGCCCTGTCGCTGACGTTATATGTCAGCTCATTGCGGAGAAGTGATGGGAGCGCTGCTGTGTTCCTAGCTACGTAGTACTACGGAGTGTGGCCTCGTATTAATGCGAATGTTCTTGCCGATCTAGGGCGGCCAGAGTGTCACCGTCCCTATCTGGACCCACACAAAAACAAGAACCGCCGCCGGGCTATACCCGCGGCAGGAGAACTTTCAATGACCACACTGGCTACCCGAATTGCCTGGTTCGCCGTCGCCTTGCTGGGTGCATTTGCTCTAGGCACTCTGGCATTGCGCAGGGGCGAAGCCATCAGCGCCCTCTGGATTGTGACTGCAGCCGTTGCTGTCTATCTGATCGCCTACCGTTACTATAGCCTGTTCATCGCCAACAAAGTGATGCAGCTGGACGCCACGCGCGCCACGCCCGCCGTGCTCAACAACGACGGCCTGGACTACATCCCTACCAACAAGCACATCCTCTTCGGCCACCACTTCGCCGCCATCGCCGGTGCAGGTCCACTCGTGGGCCCGGTGCTTGCCGCACAGATGGGCTACCTCCCTGGCACGCTCTGGCTGATCGCCGGCGTGGTGCTAGCCGGTGCGGTACAGGACTTCATGGTCCTGTTCATCTCCACCCGCCGCAACGGTCGCTCTCTGGGCGAGTTGGTGCGCGAGGAAATGGGCCCAATCCCGGGCACCATCGCATTGTTCGGTGCCTTCCTGATCATGATCATCATCCTTGCGGTGCTCTCGCTGATCGTGGTCAAGGCCTTGGCGGAAAGCCCCTGGGGCATGTTCACGGTGATGGCCACGTTGCCGATTGCGGTATTCATGGGCATCTACATGCGTTATATCCGCCCGGGCCACATCGGCGAGATCTCGGTGATTGGTGTGGTGCTGTTGCTCGCCTCCATCTGGGTCGGCGGAATTGTTTCCGCCGATCCCTTCTTGGGGCCGGCATTCACCTTCACCGGCGTGCAGATCACTTGGATGCTGATCGGTTACGGCTTCGTTGCAGCCGTGCTACCGGTGTGGCTGATCCTGGCGCCACGCGACTACCTGTCAACCTTCCTCAAAATCGGCACCATCGTCGCTTTGGCTATCGGCATCCTGTTCATCGCTCCCGATCTGAAGATGCCGGCCGTCACTCACTTCATCGATGGCACGGGCCCGGTATGGAAGGGCGCGCTGTTCCCGTTCCTATTCATCACTGTCGCCTGCGGCGCGGTGTCAGGCTTCCATGCGCTGATCAGTTCTGGAACCACGCCGAAGCTGCTGGCCAATGAAGGCCACGCGCGCTACATCGGCTATGGCGCGATGCTTATGGAGTCCTTCGTGGCTATCATGGCCATTGTCGCCGCTTCGGTGATCGAGCCAGGCGTTTACTTCGCCATGAACAGCCCGGCGGCCCTGGTCGGCGCGGACGTTACCAGTGTCGCGACTACCGTCAGCAGCTGGGGCTTCACCATCACCCCTGAAGTGCTGCAGCAGACTGCCAAGGATATTGGCGAACACACCATCCTGGCCCGCGCCGGTGGCGCACCGACCTTGGCAGTAGGTATCGCGCAGATCCTCCACAAGGCACTGCCGGGCGAGAATACCATGGCATTTTGGTATCACTTCGCCATTCTGTTCGAGGCACTGTTCATCCTCACAGCGGTCGATGCCGGTACCCGAGCTGGGCGCTTCATGCTGCAGGATCTATTGGGCAACTTCGTGCCGTCATTGAAGAAGACCGACTCCTGGACCGCTAACCTAACTGCTACCGCTGGTTGCGTGGCCATGTGGGGCTGGCTGCTGTACCAAGGCGTGATCGACCCGCTGGGCGGTATCAATACCCTGTGGCCGCTCTTCGGCATCTCCAACCAGATGCTGGCGGGCATCGCGCTGATGCTCGGATGCGTAGTGCTGATCCGCATGAAACGCCAGCGCTATGTCTGGGTTACCTTGGTGCCGGCGGTATGGCTGCTGATCTGCACCACCACGGCCGGGCTGATCAAGCTGCTCGACCCGAATCCTGCGATGGGCTTCCTGGCCCTGGCCAACAAGTACAGCACCGCTGCCGCTGCCGGCCAAGTGCTGGCCCCAGCGAAGGATTTGGCGCAGATGCAGCACGTGGTGTTCAACGCTTACACCAATGCGACTCTTACCGTGCTGTTCCTGCTGGTGGTTCTGAGCATCCTCTGGTTCGCAATCAAGGTTGCCCGTCGCGCTTGGATCATGCCCGAACGCACTGACAAGGAGTCGCCGTTCCAGCCCTTGCCCGATGCCTGAGGAGCCCGACAGTATGTTCAATGACTTGAGCAAGATGGGTAAATACCTCGGTCAAGCTGCGCGGATGCTGGTTGGCATGCCGGACTACGATGCCTACGTGGAGCACATGCAGGGAAAGCATCCGGATAAGCCGGTGATGTCCTACGAGGTGTTCTTCCGTGAACGGCAAGAAGCGCGCTACGGCGGAGGCAGCGGACGCCCCGTTCGTTGCTGCTGAGCGGCCACTGATGCAAGCGAGCGCCACGTTCATCGTGGCGCTCTCGCGTTCCAGGGCTGGCAACCCGCATAGTGGCGTCGCCAGCTCCTCCTCGCTTCGGAAAAAACCATGCAACTCAAGCACAAGATCGTCACCCTCAGTGTGCTGCCGCTGATCCTCTCAGTGCTGTTCATCTGCGTCCTGGTGTTCGCCCAAAGTCGCAAGCTGGAAGAGGAACAGGCGCGTCTTGTGGAAAGCAGCATCATGACGGCGAAGAAGGCAGAGCTGAGAAACTACCTAAGCCTGGCGATGAGCCTGATCGCACCGCTGTACGACGGTGGCGTGGATGACGAGGCGACGCGCAATCGCGCCCTAGCCATCTTGTCCCAGGCCAATTTCGGCCGCGACGGGTACTTCTTCGTCTATGACCAGCACGGCAAGAACCTAATGCATCCCCGTCAGGCTGAGCTGGTCGGCAAGGAACTGATCACGATGACCGACAAGAACGGCCTACCGGTCATAAAGGCGCTGCTCAATAGCGCCAGGGAAGGGGACGGCTATCAGTTGTACGACTGGCAGAAACCATCCACCGGACAGATCACCGGTAAGCTGGCATACGTGGTGATGCTCGATCGCTGGGGTTGGATGCTCGGTACGGGTATCTACATTGACGATGTAGAGGTGGCGACCCTCAAATCACGCCAGGAAGTGGCCTCAGGTGTGCTGACCACGGTGTTGGCGATCGCCTCGTTCTCGCTGGTCGCGGTACTGGTGATCTTCGCCGGCGGTCTGATGCTTAATGTCAGCGAGCATCGCTTGGCTGACCGCAAGCTGACCTTGCTAAACCAGCGCATCGTCAATCTGCAGGAAGAAGAGCGCTCGCGAGTATCGCGGGAGCTGCACGACGGCATCAGTCAGGAGCTGGTGTCGATAAAATTCCAGTACGAGCTGGCGGCCATGGAGTTGGCCCGCGGTGGAGAAGGGGGGTTGGAAAACCTGCGCAAGGGCACTACGCGGCTGGGGGCCGCCATCGGCGAGATACGCCGGATCTCCCATGATCTGCGGCCCTCATTGCTGGATACTTTAGGCCTGTCGGCGGCTATCGACCAACAAGTACGGGAATTCGAGCAACGCACGTCAATCCGCACCCAGTACGAGTGCGGCATGGCAGCTACCGACGTGGGGCCGGAGGTCTCACTGACGCTATTCCGTATCATCCAAGAAGCCTTGGCGAACGTGGAGCGTCACGCAAAGGCGACGACGGCTATCGTCTCGATTACCGCGCAGCAAGGCATGATCGTACTGCGGGTCGAAGACAACGGCGTAGGGTTCGATACCAATGCCGCGGACGACAGCCACGGCATCGGCCTGCGCAACATACGCGAGCGCGCCGATCATCACCTGGGCAGCGTCACCCTCGCGTCGGTCCACGGGCGCACCGAACTGCAAGTGCAGATACCGATCGTCAACGCATGAGCGTTTCCATTCGAATCCCGAGGATTCCATGAATACATCCAAGCCAATCAGAATCGCCCTGGTCGATGATCACGTCCTTGTGCGTGACGGCGTCAAGGCGCTGCTCGGCGCCATTGCGCATTTTGACGTAATCGGTCAGGCCGAGTCGGGGGAGCAGGCACTCGAGCTGGTGGCTAGCACCGAGCTGGACATTCTGCTGGTCGACGTGGGCCTGCAGGGCATGAACGGGCTGGAGCTCACCCAGCGACTTCGCAGCCTATATCCAGACATCAGGATTCTCATGTTGAGCATGTACGACCACCAGGAGTATGTGCGCACTTCCATCAGCGCAGGCGCATCGGGTTATGTGCTCAAGAACGCGCCGTCTGCCGAACTGGTCGCGGCCATTGAGACCATCGCCGCGGGTGGGCGCTTCTATAGCTCTGAGATCACTCGCAAGCTGGTTGGCGGCAGCCGTGACGAAAACGACCTAACGCCCCGGGAGCTGCAGGTGCTGGTAATGATCGCGAAAGGACGCAATAACAAGGAAATGGCACGTGAGCTGGACATCAGTGTGCGCACGGTCGAGACCTACCGCTTGAGCATCCGCCGCAAGCTCAACATCGACACGCCGGTGGCGCTCATGAAGTATGCCCTTGAGCAAGGTTTAGTTTCATTAGGTAAAGCTTGAAAGTTTGACCATTGGGGGGCTGAGGCAAGGTTTCAGTGCCGATGCCGGGGCAGCGATCTCGTCTTCTACGTCATGAACAAGGTGGAATTGAGCCGTCAGGCTGGGCGATAGCCAAGACTATTGAATAGCGATCAGGAGGTCGTCATGTGCCCTTGTTGCAGGTGTACTGACCAAGCGGAGCTCATTGGGCAGCGAATTCATTACCTAGCTAAGGTATCGCTGCTTTATGCCTGATCAGTCTGCGCGGCTTAGTAAAGGCCAGAGTACAGACACTGGATTAGCAGCTCTCACGTGTCGATGGACTTGAAAAATACTATACACCCCTATAGTATCTGTGCGGTGCGTTGAGCGCTTTCGTCCGGTGAGGCTCCGGGCCACCTAGGTGCTCCGTCACTAGTCGAAGACCGAATTGTTTCCTGTTCAGGTGCTGAGTCCATGTCATTGATAGTCATAGTCCTTGTCACTTTGATGGCAGGTATTGGTAGCGTATGGGTGGCTGATCAGTTGGTCGTGCGCGCCCAGGTGATTCGCCGCAACGATGGCCATATGCAGCAGGGGTTGCTGAGCCTAGCTGCAGGCGCCTTACTGGCGACAGCGCTCCTGCATTTGTTGCCCGAAGCCTTCGAAAGCGGTGCTGAATCCCACGATCTGTTCCTGACGTTGTTGGTGGGATTGGTGTTCTTCTTCTTCTTGAGCAAGGCCCAGCTTTGGCATCACGGTCATGAGCACTCGCACCACGAACAAGATCATCACAATACCGGGTGGACGCTATTGGTCGGCGATGGTATCCATTGTTTTGGCGATGGCGTGCTGATCGCTTCAGCTTTCGTTGCAGATATGCGCCTGGGTTTTATCGCCGCCGTTTCCGTGCTGGTGCATGAGGTTCCCCATCACATGGGGGATCTTGTAGTCCTTAGGCAGGGCAGCCCTCGAAGCGCGGCAGTGCGCAAAGTCTCCATAGCGGGTGCCATGACCGCTATAGGCGGTATTGCCGGATATACGTTGCTGGACCAGTTATGGGATTGGCAACCTATGCTTCTCACGTTGGCGGGTAGCAGCTTCATTTACGTGGCTCTGTCGGACTTGATTCCTCAGCTGCGCCAGCGCCGCACTACCGGAGATACCTCGCTTCAGGTCATATGGCTGTTGTTAGGTATTGGCTTGGTGGCATTGGTCAGCGAGTTTTCTCACGTGGGGCATGCACATTGATCAGTAATCAACGCGTTCCTGCAAGCACGTCTTATCTACGTCGCTTGCAACTGGTCGAACAGAATCTTTCTTTGCTCAGTCAATCTCTGCGCGGAGTGGAGCGCGAGTGCCTGCGCGTGACCGGTGGTGGTCATCTGGCCCAGACTCCGCACCCCGCGGCATTGGGTTCTGCGCTGACCAACGAACAGATCACCACCGACTATTCCGAGTCGCTGCTAGAGTTCATCACCCCGGCCCTGGCCGACCCGGCAAAAGTGCTAGAAAGCCTCGAGCAGGTCCATCGTTTTGTCTACACCAAACTCGATGGCGAGTACCTGTGGAGCCCATCGATGCCCTGCATACTGCCAGCTGAGGAGGACATCCCGATCGCAGAGTACGGCACCTCGAACGTCGGCAAGTTCAAGCATGTCTACCGCAAGGGACTGGCCTTGCGCTACGGTCGCACTATGCAGTGCATTGCTGGCATCCATTACAACTTCTCCCTGGCCGAGGCGCTGTGGCCGCTGCTGCGCGAAACCGAGAGTGGTGAGCAGAGTGATCGCGACTACCAGTCTGCGGCTTACTTCGCACTAATCCGCAACTTCCGCCGGTACAGCTGGTTGCTGATGTATCTATTCGGCGCCTCCCCGGCCCTAGAAAAAGGTTTCCTGCGTGGGCGAGCGCACCAGCTCGAGGAGCTCGATGCTGAGACGCTCTACCTGCCCTATGCCACCAGCCTGCGCATGAGTGACCTCGGTTATCAGAGTAATGCCCAAGCTAGACTAGCCCCCAGCCTTAACAGTCTCGACAGCTACATCGAAGGGATACGAAAGGCACTCGATACGGTTTATCCATTGTACGAACAGAAGGGGACGACCAAGCGGGGTGAGTGGTTGCAGCTGAACAGCAATGTTTTGCAGATCGAAAACGAATACTATTCGAGCATCCGCCCCAAGCGTGTCGCTTACGTCGGCGAGCGACCGATCGAGGCACTGACATCCCGTGGCGTGCAGTACGTCGAAGTGCGCTGTCTGGACATCAACCCGTTCATGCCATTGGGCATCGACCTCACCGAATCGCGCTTCCTCGACGCGTTCCTGCTGTTTTGCGCCCTGGAAGACAGCCCGCAGTTTGACAGCGGTGAGTGCGACCAGTACGACAGCAACTTCCTTGCAGTGGCCAAGGAGGGACGCCGTCCGGGTTTGGAGCTGTGTCTTGATGGTCAGTCGATCGGCCTGAAGGCCTGGGCAAGCGAGCTGATTAGGCATATAGGTCAATTGGCTGTTTTGCTCGACCGCGCTAGGGGCGGTGAGGAACATATGCATGCGCTGGCCGCGCAACAGGCGAAGGTCGATGATGCTTCCCTTACCCCATCGGCCCAGGTGCTGGCGAGCATGAGCGAGCACAATGAGAGCTTCGTCCAGTTCTCCCTGCGCCAGAGCAGGCTGCACGCCAAGGCCTTCCGCGAAATGCCGCTTGCCGCCGAGCAGCAACAAGTCTTTGAGAATCTGGCAAGCGAATCTATAACGGAGCAAGTGCGTCTAGAAACCTTAGACCAAGAAGACTTCCATCAATTCATGGATGCCTACCTAGCCCGGTCTTAGGGTAACTATTAAGTTCGAATTCGTAATAGTAACTGTGGTGTTCTTGGTCAAGAGGAAGTGAAACCCTCTCGGGCGAGGAGTTATAAACATTTTCAGCATGTACGGATAAAAAATAAGTGGCCATAACTTATGGTTTTCTGTCCGAAAGGCTTTTCATAAGTTTTCAAGTCTCCAGCGTGCAGGCGTAAGACCGACTTCTTTGCGGAAAGAACTCGTGAAATGAGGTTGGCTATTGAATCCGAGGTCTAAAGCTATTTCAAGAATTGGCCTTTTGGTGTTCTTAAGGATTTCCTTGGCGCGCAGAATTTTTTGTTGCACAACGTAAGCATGTGGTGTGTAGCCTGTGTGCTGCTTAAATGTGACTGTAAAGCGGCATCGGCTTGCACCAAATATACTGCTCAGTTGAGTAAGGGTTATGTGGTTGTTTAGGTTTTCATTAATGTATTCCAGCGTTTTTTGAAGTCTGAGTTTTTCGGATCTAAATTTTGTTTCATTGTCGTTAGGCCGGCTTTGGTTATGTAGGCACGCTACTAGGCGTGAACCCAATGCCAAGCCGAGAGTTTCGATTAAGCATGGATTGCTGCCGCCGTGTCGATTTTGGGCATGTAATAGGGCTGCTAGGATGTGTGAAACGCCATGATCACTGAGTGAAGTGGCATTGCACAGAGAAATTACTGGTGGAGCTTCATGTCCTGTAACTGCTTCAAAACATTCTGAGATAAGCTGCTGAGGAAGATACACTCTCAGATGCTCATAGGGCGGTTTTATTACTTTGCGCCAAGCGCCTCTTTTTGGCCCTGTTACTAATAATTGCCCAGGCATACCTCCTTTCCAGGCGCTGTTTTCGTCTATAAACAACTCTGCTTGTGTTCTGCGTGTCACCAGTGTAACGACGTGAAAGTCATCATCTGTGTCCGAGAGGACTTCGATCGTTGGATCAGAGCTTAAATTTTTCCAGCAGGAGAGTCGGATGAGCGCGTCATTGCCGCTGGGGAGTTTATGGGGAGGGGGAGGCCGGCGCCAGATGGTCTCGGAGGAGGGGAGCGCATCCATGGGTGTGGGTATGTATGATTTCTCCGAAGACTCCTGCTGTTCGGGTGCCCATTGAGCTTGACCATTCAGGGTTGAGTAGGTCTTCATCATTTATCCTCCGTTCAGCAGCGTGGCTTTGTTCGAGCCATTTCTTCTCGCCAGCGGCCAGGAGGAACGCCAATGATCTGCCGGAAATGCCTTATAAGATGGGAGGCGCTACTGAAGCCTAGTGCGATAGCAATCTGTTGGACAGTGAGAGTTCCTGATAATAGTAGGGATTGAGCGGCAATAACTCGCCGCTTCATGACGTAGTAGTGGGGCGAGAGGCCAGTCGCAATCTTAAATTGCGCCGCAAAGTGCATGCGACTGAGTCCTGCAATGGCACTGAGTTCGCTTAAGCATAAGCTCTTGTTGAGATTTGACTCGATGTAGTCTGTGACACGATTAAGTCGCCAAGTTGCTAGCGGAGACTGCTTTGGGAAAGAGCTTTTGCGCTCACGATTCCTGTATTGTCCAACAAGATGTATAGCTAAAGCCAAGCCAAGACTCTCTAGTTGAAGCGAGTTTGCAGGGGAGTAGTCTTGAGTTGCAAAAAAACATGCCATGAGAAGGTTGTTGGAAATGGCATCCTGTGTGGTATGGGCGTCAAATAGAATGATGTCAGTTGACAAGCCCCTTCCATCTAGTGTCTCTGCCGCCTCAGAAAGCAATGTGGGAGGTAAGCTGATAAGAAACATATCGAGCTCTCCCTTGTGAATACAATTGCGTGTGGCGTAGATAGGGCCGCTTAAAGCGACGTCTCCGGGAGACATATATTTGTTAAAAACTCTCCTGCCACCGATACGAAACTCAGAATTACACGGCCTAATTGGAATAAGCGCTCGGTGATCTGGCATCACTCCGGACGGTGAAAACTCATAAATATCGCTCTCTGCTGGTCTGTACCAGCGGGCGAAAGTAGTGTGGCCGGCGCCGCCGGTTGAAAGTTGGGGGGCGTTCGCGTCCGCTGGCCAGCTTGCGAGAACGCGTTTGTCACTGTCCTTGTATGCTGATCCGCCGGTGTTAACCATATCTATCGAGGTCAGCAAATCCATCGGATCTCTAATTACTGTCGCCATATCACGTTTCCCTAATTCTTGGAAGGGTTCAGAGGCTGTAGCGGTTAGAGACACAACGAGGTCTTAACTGAATAAATATAGTTGAGCCGAGCAAAAAGGGAAACCTGGCTCTCAGGATAGATAGGATCCAACTCTCATTCGTCACACTTATTTGCCTGATAGGGAGCCATCTGGATGGCCTTTTCGTGCATTCAGTCAATCCGTAGCAGATTTTGTAATCTCATTTCCGAGGTTCCGTCCACACTGACGAACGCCAAAACGTTGGCGATAGGTGATGACCGCCAAGGCCTTCAGGGCAGGCATTTTGGGAATTTGAAGCACACGAAGAAAGCGGAAAAGGATGCTCGATTGCGGGGTCACCTTGTCTTGAAGCGGGCGGGCAAAGGTATCCGCACAGGGAAGCAAGCAGCGGAAATAAATTTTTAGCTTGCTGCTTGATACTGTAGGGGGGTATAGTATTATCACATCAGCGGGAAGGGAGGATGGCAACACCCCCAGCGCTCCTAAGAGAAGGAGAAAGCTCTCGGTCACGCTAGAGGTATTAGCGAGCAGGTCACGGCTCTAGAGCACGACCTGGAGGCTGATCCGACATGTGTCGCGGTTCTGCAGCAGCTGGCAGCAGTGCGCGGTGCAATCAACGGCCTGATGGCGGCCGTTCTGGAGAGCCATCTACGGGAGGAGTTTCCTGACAGAGGGGCGAGGAGCGACTCGCAGCAACAGTCTATTAACGAAACCATCTCCATCGTTCGGTCGTATCTCCGGTAACCAATTCCAGGTGGTTTTGGTGACGGAGACCAACTCAAAAAAGGAAGTGACATCATGAAATCACGTGCAGCAGTGGCCTTTGGGCCAGGTAAACCGCTGGAAATCGTTGAGATCGACGTTGAGCCGCCACGCAAGGGTGAAGTGCTCGTCAAGATCACCCATACCGGCGTGTG
>NZ_JAIHLQ010000071.1 GCF_019733355.1 Pseudomonas baetica
GGGGCGTCTGTGAGTATTGGTTCGGTTTATGTGGTGGCTGGTTTGGCCCCTTCGCGAGCAAGCCCGCTCCCACAGGGGATTGCATTGGGTCTGAAGGAATTCGGTCAAAACTGTGGGAGCGGGCTTGCTCGCGAAGGCAATTTGTCAGGCGCTGGTGTAGTCCGCAGCCAGAAACCGAAACCACCCAACCAATAATTATCGATTTCCCGTGTAAGACATTTCCGCCTGTTACCCTTCCGCCTCCAAGTAACCAAATGTGTAACCGTCCGCGCCAAACCGGGGCGAGGGGAAACGCATCGCCCCGTTTTAGAGCCTCAAAACCCGGCGAGAAAAATAAGACACAACGCTGCGCTTGCCGGATTAGAAGGGTTTGCGAATAATAGGCCCGCAATTTGCAGCATAGATCGGTTCACTGTCTTTCGCTCTTGCATGAAATTGCGGGGCTGTCAATGTGCTCAAGTGGGTTTCTCAGTGCATCTGTAATTAGTTGTCGCATTGAAGAAATATCGACTTCGGGCCTGTCGTTAGAATGCCGATCACTGGCTCATCGTGGCTAACGTTGAAACCTCCTGCGGTTTCAATAGGAAATTTCCCACCGATGCAGCAACGGATTTTCCGATTCACCCATTCGCATATTGGGCTGTTGCTCACTCTGCCGTTTTTGCCCTTTACCGATGGAGTCTCAAGATGAAGAAACTTGTGCTGCTTGGCGCCCTGGCACTGTCCGTGCTGTCGCTCAATGCCTTCGCTGACGAAAAACCTGTGAAGATCGGTATCGAAGCGGCCTACCCTCCGTTCGCTTCCAAAGCGCCGGACGGCAGCATCGTCGGTTTCGACTATGACATCGGCAACGCGCTGTGCGAGCAGATGCAGGTCAAGTGTGTATGGGTCGAGCAAGAGTTCGACGGTCTGATCCCGGCACTGAAAGTGCGCAAGATCGACGCGATCCTGTCGTCCATGTCGATCACTGAAGACCGCAAGAAGTCCGTCGACTTCACCAACAAGTACTACAACACCCCGGCACGTCTGGTCATGAAGGCCGGTACTCAGGTCAGCGAAGGTCTGGCTGAGCTCAAGGGCAAGAACATCGGCGTGCAACGTGGTTCGATCCACGAGCGTTTCGCCCGCGAAGTCCTGGCTCCACTGGGCGCCGAAATCAAACCGTACGGTTCGCAGAACGAGATCTACCTCGACGTGGCCGCCGGTCGCCTCGACGGCACCCTGGCTGATGCCACCCTGCTGCAAGACGGTTTCCTGAACACCGACGCTGGTAAAGGTTTCGCCTTCGCAGGCCCGGCATTCACCGACGTCAAATACTTCGGCGACGGCGTGGGCATCGCTGTGCGTAAGGGCGATGCCCTGAAAGACAAGATCAACGCTGCCATCGCGGCCATCCGCGAAAACGGCAAATACAAAGCTATCCAGGACAAGTACTTCGCCTTCGATATCTACGGCAAGTAATACGTCTCTGCGACAAGTCCGAAATGGCGCAAGCAACAGGATCTCTGCGGTTTGCGCCATTTTTTCATCCCAACTTTCGAGGACCTGAATCATGTTGAAAGGCTACGGGGCTGTCATCCTCGATGGCGCATGGCTGACGCTTCAGCTCGCCTTGTCGTCCATGGCTCTGGCCATCGTTCTCGGGCTGATCGGTGTTGCACTGCGCCTGTCGCCGGTGCGCTGGCTGGCGTGGCTGGGCGATCTGTATTCCACGGTGATCCGCGGGATTCCCGATCTGGTGCTGATCCTGCTGATTTTCTACGGCGGTCAGGACTTGCTCAACCGCGTGGCGCCGCTGCTCGGCTTCAACGATTACATCGACCTGAACCCGTTGGCCGCCGGTATCGGCACCCTCGGTTTCATCTTCGGGGCGTACCTGTCGGAAACCTTCCGTGGCGCGTTCATGGCGATCCCCAAGGGGCAGGCCGAGGCGGGCATGGCCTACGGCATGAGCAGTTTTCAGGTGTTCTTCCGGGTGATGGTGCCGCAGATGATTCGCTTGGCGATTCCGGGCTTCACCAACAACTGGCTGGTACTGACCAAGGCGACTGCGCTGATTTCGGTGGTCGGCCTGCAAGACATGATGTTCAAGGCCAAGCAGGCGGCGGATGCCACTCGCGAGCCTTTCACCTTCTTCCTTGCAGTGGCGGCGATGTACCTGGTGATCACCAGTGTTTCGTTGCTGGCATTGCGTCAACTTGAGAAGCGCTACTCGGTAGGCGTAAGGGCGGCTGATCTATGATCTTCGACTACAACGTCATTTGGGAGGCTATGCCGCTGTACCTCGGCGGCCTGTTGACCACCCTCAAATTGCTCGCGCTGTCGCTGTTCTTTGGTCTATTGGCGGCGTTGCCGCTGGGGCTGATGCGCGTCTCCAAGAACTCGATCGTCAACGGCACCGCGTGGCTGTACACCTACGTGATTCGCGGTACGCCGATGCTGGTTCAACTGTTCCTGATCTACTACGGTCTGGCCCAGTTCGAAGCTGTACGTGAAAGCTTCCTCTGGCCGTGGCTGTCCAGCGCTACGTTCTGCGCATGCCTGGCGTTCGCCGTGAACACCAGCGCTTACACCGCGGAAATCATCGCCGGCAGCCTGAAGGCGACGCCGAACGGTGAGATCGAAGCGGCCAAAGCCATGGGCATGTCACGCTTCAAGATGTACAAGCGCATCCTGCTGCCGTCGGCCCTGCGCCGCGCGTTGCCGCAGTACAGCAACGAAGTGATCATGATGCTGCAGACCACCAGTCTGGCGTCCATCGTGACCCTGATCGACATCACGGGTGCGGCCCGTACCGTTAACGCGCAGTACTACCTGCCGTTCGAGGCGTACATCACCGCTGGCGTGTTCTACCTGTGCCTGACCTTCATTCTGGTCAAGTTGTTCAAGCTGGCCGAGCGTCGCTGGCTGAGCTACCTGGCCCCGCGGAAGCACTGATATGGAACGTATCGACCACGTTTTGCCGTGGAGCCATCTGGGCAGCGAGCGCAGGATTTCGGTATTTCGTTTCGGCAGCGGCGAGCGCAAGGCCTACATTCAGGCCAGCCTGCACGCTGACGAATTGCCGGGCATGCGCACCGCTTGGGAGCTGAAAAAGCGCCTCGGCGAACTCGAAGCCAAAGGCCTGCTCAACGGCGTGATCGAGCTGGTGCCGGTGGCCAACCCGTTGGGTCTTGGCCAGTTGCTGCAAGGCAATCACCAAGGGCGTTTCGAGGCGGGCAGTGGCAAGAATTTCAACCGTGACTTCGTTGAGCTGAGCGCGCCGGTTGCGGCGGCTTTGGCTGACAGCCTCGGTGACGATCCGCACGCCAACATTCGCCTGATCCGTCAGGCGATGGCCGATCATCTGGCGGCATTGCCGCCCGCGAGCAGCCAGTTGCAAGGCATGCAGCGCGTATTGCTCAGCCATGCCTGCACCGCCGACGTGGTACTCGACTTGCACTGTGATGCTGAAGCTGCGCTGCACCTGTATGCGTTGCCGCAGCACTGGCCGCAGTGGCGTTCACTGGCCGCGCATCTGAATGTGAAAGTGGGTTTGCTGGCGGAAGATTCCGGCGGCAGCTCGTTCGATGAAGCCTGTTCGCTGCCGTGGCTGCGCCTGTCGCGTCAGTTTGCGCAGGCGCAGATTCCGTTGGCCTGTCTGGCGACGACCATCGAGCTGGGCGGTCAGGCTGACACCGGCCGCGTTGAAGCCCAGGCGTATGCTGAAGGCATTCTGGCGTTCCTCGCGGAGCAGGGCTTGATCAGCGGCGAGTGGCCGAACCCGGCACACGAGCCGTGCGAAGGCATGCCGTTCGAAGGCACCGAATTGTTGTTCGCGCCGCACCCGGGCGTGGTGAGCTTTGTGCGTAAACCCGGCGAATGGGTCGAGGCCGGTGATGAGATTTTTGAAGTGATCGACCCTGTGTCCGATCGGGTCAGCACGGTATGTGCTGGTACGTCCGGGGTGCTGTTTGCCATTGAACGGCTGCGCTATGCCCAACCCGGTTTCTGGCTGGCCAAGGTGGCGGGGCGCGAAGCGCTGCGTCACGGGCGCTTGCTCAACGACTGACTGACTGTTTTTGTGAGAACCGACCGCATGTACAAACTTGAAGTCCAAGACCTGCATAAACGCTATGGCAGTCACGAAGTGCTCAAGGGCGTGTCCCTGAAAGCGGCAGCCGGCGATGTGATCAGCATCATCGGCTCCAGTGGCTCCGGCAAAAGTACTTTCCTGCGTTGCATCAACCTGCTTGAGCAGCCGCACGCGGGCAAGATCCTGCTCAACAACGAAGAGCTGAAACTGGTCGCGAACAAGGACGGCGCGCTGAAAGCCGCTGATCCAAAGCAGTTGCAGCGTATGCGTTCGCGTCTGTCGATGGTGTTCCAGCATTTCAACCTGTGGTCGCACATGACTGCGCTGGAAAACATCATGGAAGCGCCGGTGCATGTACTGGGCATGTCCAAGGCTGAAGCCCGCGAGAAAGCCGAGCATTACCTGAACAAGGTCGGCGTGGCCCATCGTAAGGATGCGTTCCCGGGGCACATGTCCGGCGGCGAGCAGCAGCGTGTGGCAATTGCCCGTGCGCTGGCGATGGAACCGGAAGTGATGCTGTTCGACGAACCGACCTCGGCACTCGACCCGGAACTGGTAGGCGACGTGCTCAAAGTCATGCAGGCGCTGGCTCAGGAAGGCCGCACCATGGTGGTGGTCACCCACGAAATGGGCTTTGCCCGTGAAGTGTCGAACCAGTTGGTGTTCCTCCACAAAGGTGTTGTGGAAGAAAGCGGCGATCCGCGCGAAGTGCTGGTCAATCCGCAATCGGAGCGTCTGCAACAGTTCCTCTCGGGTAGCCTCAAGTAATCGCTCCCGTTATGCACCAAATTAGGTCATGCTTCGCGACCTGAAGACTTGCTCGACCCCCTGTGGGAGCGGGCTTGCTCGCGAAAGCGGTGTATCAGTCGACATCATTGGTGTCTGATCTACCGCATTCGCGAGCAAGCCCGCTCCCACAATGGATCTGCGACAGTTTCGATTTCGGGCTAGCATTGGCCCTTGCCTTCATCACCGTTTCTCGTTTCGGATTGCCCGCCCATGACTGCCCATCGAATTGGTTTCCTGATTTGGCCCAGCACTAAAGCGTTGACGCTGGCGCTGGCGGAGGAGGCCTTGCGTGTTGCTCAGCGTGTGCACCCGGACGTGGTCTACGAGTTGACGTTCTTGCAGGCCGAGCCACCCGCCGAAGGTGCCTGGCAATTGCCCGGCGAGCCGTGGGCCGGCAAGCTCGAGAACTTCCAGAAACTGTTTTTGCTCGCCGATGAGCCGCCGACGTCTTTGGCGCCGGCTCTGAGCAGTGCACTGAAACAACTGGTGCGGGCCGGTTGTGTGATCGCAGGTTTGTCGGCCGGTGTGTATCCGTTGGCGCAACTCGGTTTGCTCGACGGTTACCGCGCCGCCGTGCACTGGCGCTGGCAGGACGATTTTGCTGAACGTTTCCCGAAAGTCATCGCCACGAGCCATCTGTTCGACTGGGACCGTGATCGCCTGACCGCGTGTGGCGGCATGTCGGTGCTCGACTTGTTGCTGGCGGTGCTGGCGCGCGATCACGGCGCAGAACTGGCCGGTGCGGTGTCCGAAGAACTGGTGGTGGAGCGCATCCGCGAGGGTGGCGAGCGTCAGCGCATTCCGTTGCAGAACCGTCTGGGCTCCAGCCATCCGAAGCTCACCCAGGCGGTGTTGCTGATGGAAGCCAATATCGAAGAACCGCTGACCACCGACGAAATCGCCCAACATGTGTGCGTATCCCGTCGGCAGTTGGAGCGGATCTTCAAGCAATACCTCAATCGTGTGCCGAGCCAGTACTACCTGGAACTGCGCCTGAACAAGGCCCGGCAGATGTTGATGCAAACCAGCAAGTCGATCATTCAGATCGGCCTGTCGTGCGGCTTCTCCTCGGGGCCGCATTTCTCCAGCGCCTATCGCAACTTCTTCGGTGCCACGCCGCGGGAAGATCGCAACCAGCGGCGCAGCAGCAGCCCGTTCGAGTTGTCGTCGGTGCCGCCCGAGCGCGGTTAGACAATGGCTGGCAGGCTCTTGCTTAGGGCCCCGACGAATCGACAGATATTGGTGAGTGTTCACTTCCATTCGAGAACGAAGAGTCTTCGAAATCGTTGAGCAGTTGATGAAGATTTCGCGTCCTTCTTTGTTCCTCGATCAACCTGGCTTCATTTGCAGCCTTATAAACGCTCAGACGCTGCTGGCTCTGTGCGGTCAATGGATTACCACTGAAGTCGAAAGTCGCTTTCAAGCCGGAACCGCTGGTCAGCAACTGGGCTGGCAACTCCGTGATGGCGTTATCGGACAGGTTTGCATGCATCAGATACGGCAACTCGGACAGCCCTTGTGGTATTTCGGTGAGCCCGGTGTTGCTCAGGTCCAGTGAGCGCGACTCCTGCAGAGTTCTCAGGTCCGGCGTCAGGCCAAGCGGGTTGTTGTGCAAGTCCAGTGAGCGCAGCTTGTCCAGGGTGCCGAGTGCATCCACGGTCTGGGGAGTCAGCACGACTTGGCAGTTGTGCAGACTCAAGTTCTCCAGTTCGTTCTGCTTGAAGATGGCAGCGGGAAGGTCGCCCAGCGGATAGTCGCGGATCGTGAGGTCTTTGAGAGCCGGGAAAAGCCCGATAAGTTGATCCACTCGATGAGCCACTTTCGCTGTGCTCGTCAATTGCAGCTTGTGTATATACCCAAAGTTGCCACTCAACGCCGGTAGTTCACCGGTGAACGACAGGTCGCAGGTGAAGTCGGCGAACATCGAGGCGGTGGGATAATTGCGCAGACGTTGCTCTAGGCTTTCCCTGAACTGCGCTCTTTTGGCTTTTTCCACTGCCGTTGCTTCTGCATCCAGCCCCGTCTGCATAGCGGCCTCGTTCACCCACCCTTCAAGCTTGCTGAGTACGCTGTCCAGTTCGGTCTGCCGACGCATCAGTTCGAGACGACCATCGGCCAGTGTGCCTGGCAGGCGATAGATCATCCGGCTGGCCTCTGTGCTGTTCAGGTTCGGATGGATCGTTTGCGCCAGATCGATATCGGCCTGGTCGGCCGCCACCCCCATCTCGTAATAGCTTGTCTGGAAAAATGTCTTTATGCGCTCCCGGGAAGCGGCAGACAGCGGGTTGGCGGTCAACTGGACGCGGGTGCCAGCGTTACCGGGGAAGTCGTGAGGCAGTTCCACTATCGAGTTCTCGATGAGCAAGGCTGATCGAAGTTGAGGCAGTTGTGCCAGACCGACCGGAACACTGTCGATGCCGGTTCTGGAAAGATCCAGGATCGTCAGCTCGCGCAGCGCTGTTAAATCCGGCACCGCGCCTAACAGGTTGTTGTACAGGTCCAGCGTCTTCAATCGGGTCAAGGCGGACAAAGTGACCTGTCCTCCGGCTTCGATTGAGATACCGCAGCTATTGAGCCTCATCGATTCGAGCGACGGCATGCGCGTCAGTGCCGTGGGCAGGCGTCCCAAGGTGAAACCGCGTATCTCCAGCGCCTGCACGCCGGTGAAACAGGCCAGAAAACCATCGGGGATATTCAGGGCGGCATTACCCTGGAGGGACAGTTGAGTGACGTGGCCGAAATCGGCCGCCAGTACCGGCAATTCACCGGCAAAATTCATGTCAGCTACAAGCGCGTTGAGCCTCAGTTGCGGTTTGTCGATGTGTCTGCTGCGCCAGAACTGCTCCAGTGTTTTTCCGAATTGTTTGCGTGCGTTGTGTTCAATCGCTCTTTGAGCTGCACCCCAGTATTGACCGGTCAGCGGATCGCGCACCGGTGCTCTCTCGGCCCAGGCGCCCAGGTCGCTGATCATTTGAGCCATTTCTATTTCCCAGTTCACTAACTGAGTGCTGCCGGCCTGCAGTGTGCCGGGCAGGTGATAGATCATGTGGCTGGCGTCTTCGACGTCCAGTTGCGGGAACAGGTTCTGCGCGCGGGCGAGATCGTCCACATCCGGCAATACGCCAAAGTCTCGCCCCTTTTCTGTGTAGTACGTCTTGATGCGCTCGCGAGCGGCTTGGGACAGAGGGTTGCTGGCCAGATTGACGCCGTCGACGAGATCCAGATCCATACTGAAAAATGCTTCGGGCAGATCGGTAAGGTTGTTGCCATTGAGCAGGGCGCTTCTCAGGTTGGGGTGATCGACGAGCCCGTTCGGCAGGGTTGAAATGGCGGTATTGCTCAGTCGAAGGTCGTTCAATGCCGGCAGCGTTCGCAGGTCGGGCGCCACGGTCAGAGGGTTGCCGTTGAGGTTCAGAAGCTCAAGGTCGCTCAGGCCGGCGAGGGTATTTTCGCCCTCAAGCGTGAGTGTCACGCCGCAGCGGCTCAGCGTGAGCTCTTTGAGCTCCGGCAGGTTGGCCATGAACGAGGGTATTTCACCCAGCGCGAAATGACGCATCGTCAGAATATGCGCCTTGGTAAACAGCTCAATGAATGGGCCGACCCCGCTGATGGCGTCATTGCCATTGAGCTGGAGGCTTGAGACGTGGCTGAAATCCATTTCAAGCCGTGGCATGTCGCCGACGAACCTCAAATCCAACTCGAAGAAATCCTCGCGCATCGCGGACTCGTTGGACCTGCTGCGCCAGAGTCGCTCCAGTCGGTGCCCGAATTCCGATCGGGCAGCGTACTGGTCGAATAGCTCAATGGCCGAAAACGCTTCGCCGGTGACAGGGTGAACGCTTGGAACTTGCGGGGCCCAGCGCGTCAGGTCAGCGTTCATGCGAGTCAATTGCGCTCGCCAGCGATCAAGCTGTATCCGTCCATCTGCCAGGGTTCCGGGCAAGTCATAGACCACATCGCTGGCCTCTTGCTCGTCCAGAGTTGGAAACAGATCCCGCGCAATGGCGATTTCGCTGCTATCGACCCGTACATCAAAGTCGTAGCCGGTTTTGCGGTAGTAGGTTTTGATCCGGTTGCGTGTCTCTGTCGACAACGGATTGTCGGAGAAATCGAATAATTCAGAGCGGTCGACGGGGAGATCGAAAATCGCCTCGGGTAATTCGCTGATCAAGTTACCGTTGAAAATCGCGGTTCGCAGGTTCGGATGGTCGGCCAGTCCGTCAGGAACGGCAGAGATGCCGGTGTTGGACAAATCTGCGTATGTCAGCTCAGGCAACAGGTTGAGGTCGGGGAATGTACCCAGCGGGTTGTTCCTCAAGTCCAGTGTTTGCAGGTTGTTCAGTGAAACGAGCGTCGCCTGGTTTTCGGGGGTCAGTATCACCCCGCAGTTGTTCAGATCGAGCGTGGTGAGCCGAGGCATGTTGAATGCCGAGAGGGCGACGGGTTCCAGGTCAAAGGTATTGAGTTCCAGCATGGATAAATTTTGGAAGCGCTGCACGAATGGCAGTAACGCGGTGATGTTTGTATTGCCCGTCAGGGTCAGCCTGGAGACATGGTCAAAGTTAGCGCTGAGCACTGGCATGTCGCCCATGAACTGGAGCGTCGCCACCAGGTTGTCATTTCTGGTCAGTGCCGACCTGCTGCGCCAGAACTGATCCAGTGTTTGTGCGAAATTGATCCTGGCGGACAATTCGCGCGCTTGCTCGTTCATGTTCAAGCCCTGGTCGGTCACGGGCGTCTGGTTGACCCACTGACCCAGCTCAGCATTGAGCTGGGTGACTTCCGCTTCCCAGTGGGCGAGCTGGACTCGACCTTGAGCCAGCGAGCCTGGCAATCGATACAGCAGGTCAGTCGCCTGGTCGGCGTCCAGAGCCGGATACAGCGTGGTAGTGCGCAAAATATCGGCCTGTTCGGCCCTGATTCCGAAGTGTCTGCCGGTGCGATTGTAGAAGCTCTTCACTTGCTCCCGAGTGGCGGCCGACACCGGGTTGTCGGCAAAGCTGAAGCCGTCACTGAGGACGCTGGCCAGGTTGAAAAATGCGTCCGGGATTTCGGTGATCTGATTGTTATCGAATCGGCCGGTGATCAGTCGGGGGTGTTCGAGCAAACCAGTGGGTAGCGCGGAGATGTTGGTGTCGACCAGATTGAGGTGACGCAGCGATGGCATCGTACTGACGTCGAGAGGATGTTGCAGAGGGTTGCCTCGCAGATCCAGCAGCGAGAGCTCGGGAATTGCTGCCAGCACCGATTGGTTGGCTGCTGAAAGCGTGATGCCGCAGTTGCGCAGCACCAACTGCCGAAGCATTGGCATGGAGGTGAAGGCTTGCGGAAGGTTGGGCATGTTGAGGTTTTGCCCGTCCATGTACATCAATCGCGGGAAATTCTGCATGAAGGTAGCGAGGTTGCTGGTACTGGCACTGCCATTGATCGACAGCATGGTGACGTGGCTGAAATCCGCATTCAGCCGCGGAAGTTCGCCCATTACCGGTTGTGCTATCTGCAGAATGTATCCGGCGGAGGCGCGTGTTTGCCTGCGCCAGCAACGCAGGAGCGCGAGCTTGATCTGAGCGCGGTTCTGCCGGGCTGCTCGACGCTGAAGGTCCGTCAGTGGCAGACCGCTGGCTGGGTCGTTGAGCGCAACGTTGTTCTCCCAGCTCAGCAGATCATCACTGAGGCTGTTGTATTCGATGCGAAGCCTGGAAAGTTCTGCGTTCAGACCTGCCGGATCATGCTGGAACCTGGCGGTAAACGTTCGCGCTTCCTCGGCAGAATACCCTCGGAAAATTGCCTGTAGCCGTTCTTCCTGGGTGAGGAACCGGGCGCCCAGGTTGGGAAAGTTGTCCTGATTTTCTATGCTGACCACGCCGGCTTCGCCCAGCTCGAAAAAATCGGGTGCTTCACGATCTCTTGTGGTGGGGAGCGGTGGTTCATTTCTGATCCCCACCAGTCGCAGCGTGTCTACGGCTGGGGGCTGAATCAGCGGGTCGCAAATCGCCACTCGCAGGTCGCTGCGCGCCACCGGTCGTTGGCGGATCGCCGCTTTCAGGGTCTCGGCCTGGCCTACCTGGATGTTCACCGCGTTGCGCTCTGCGTCCGGCAGAGCGTACAAAATGCTGGAATAGAAGTCGGTGGCCGAGTGCAGTTCCTGGCCGCGATCATCGTAGGGTTGATAGCGGCCGTCGCTTTGACGCACCAGCACTTTTTGCGCGGGGGCATCGCTGCGACCGGTGCTGTCGAGCATCGGCCCTTCGTAGCGACCGTCGCGAATTTCGATGTGCACGTCGCCGCTCCAGCCGGGCAACCGTTTGAGGCTGTGCAGCGCCAGGGTGTCGGTATCGGGATTGTTCACGCCGTCCAGTTCCAGCCCCTCATAGGCGCGGGTAACACGCACTTCCTGACTGGCCAGTTGCATGAGTTGCTGCTGACGCGCCGGCACTTGCCCTTCGCTGATCAGCAGCAACTCGTCACCACTGGCGGTGTCGAGCAGTTCACGGGTGACAGTGGCCGGTAGCGCCGGATCGTGCTGGAGGAGGACCTGTGTCAGTGGATCGTTGCTGTGCTGGAGCGCCTGGTAGCGCGTCTCGAACATGACGCTGCGTTGTTGTATGGCGAGCTGGGCCAGTTGCTTGCGCAGCATCTGGCTGCGTACGTCCAGTGGCGGCGTCGGGCCGGCGAACTCCATGCCCAGCAGGGCTTTGCCTTGCGCCTCGTCGAGGGCATAAAACAGACTTTTGAGCAGGTCGCCGCCGATCAGGCTGTCTTGATGCAGCTCGGTCAGCGGCAAGCTCTCGTCACTGGAGGATTGCCAGATGAGTTCGCCTTGTTTATCCAGCAAACGCAGGCGCTTGCCGGCAGGCCAGCGGCCCTGCTCGGTCAACAGTTGCAACTGCATGACCGGGTCGGCGCGCAGGTATTGCTCGGGCACATCGCTGCCCAGATAGTCGTTGAAGCGTTGCAACTGCTGATCGATCTTGAGGCGCTGGATGCTGTCGGCCAGCAACGGCGGGAGTTTTTCCTGATCGACATGCATCTTGCGCAGGGCACCTTCGTTGACCCCGCTGACCTGAAGAATCGTTTCGCGTTCGAGCGGGGAAAACGACTCGACCAAGGGGCCGATCCGGCGCAGCGCCGTGGGCTTGTCCCATTCCAGCGGTTGTTCGAGTTCGGTGTGCCAGGCGCCGTCGCCGTTGTGTCGTAACAGCGGTTGGTAAGCATCGGGACGGGTCGGGTGTTCGATCCGGTACTGGCCGGGGATGGTGCTTTCGCTCACGGCAAAATGGGCGTTTTCGAGCGGCAACAGATGTTTGCCTTGATGCTGGTGCAGGCCGAGTTGATTGGGCGTGGAGTCGGGGGCCGGAACACTTTCCTGTTGATAGCGGCCGAGGTCAGGATCCCAGTAACGGATTTGTTCGTTGGCCGTTTTGACCGCTTTGAAGCGGTCGATGAAGGCGACGACTTCTTTGGGCAAAATCTTGGGAAGCTCGGCCACGGCAATATTCCCGCCTACCGCAAACAACCCCAATTGGATCAGTGATTCGAGGGTGCTCATCAAGTGTTCGAACGCTTCGGTGGTGCGCCCCTGCGCCCATTCGATGATGCCTTCGAAGGCCTCGTTGAGAAACTGATAAGCCATGTACGCCATCATCGCTTCGCCCAAGACGGGCACGAAGGGCGCGATGACCAGTGCGGCGGTTTGCACGATCGTCGAAATGATGTTGACCACCGAATCCCAGAAGGCCCAGCGGGCTTTCTGGTCGACCGAAGCGGTCGGTACGGCGATGAAGCGGGCATCGTTGAGGATCTTGTTGAGTTTCGCCTGATAGAGGTGTTGCCACAGATCGTCGTGGAACGGGATGAATGCCGTCTCCAGATTGGGTCGCTCGACCGGGGATTCTCGCCAGGCGGGTTCAGCGCTCCCTGTCACACTTGGGTGCCATTTGATTTTGCTCAAGCGGTCATTGAGGCCGGAGAAGAAAAAACCGCGGTGCTCGTGATTCACGAACCGGCTGAAAAAGTGCTGGTATTCCTCTGAGCGCAACTGTCGGGTCAATTCAATGACCATATCGAGTGCCGAGGCATATTCCTTGAACGGGTGCTCGGGGTCTTCCGGGACATAGGCCACCACTTTTGCGGTTTTTCGCGCCTCCTCCAGGCCGGGGGCAAACACGACGATACCGGTAAGCGCGGCGCCCATCATCGTCACGTCATGACGCACCACGGGCACGCTGTTGATCCGTATGCCTTGCAGCCCGTCGAGCATCGCGTCGATCAGGCGGAAAGAACTTTGCGAAATATCACGGTTCATCAGTGCCATCTGCAGCGCTGCGCGCATCGCGGCTTTTTCGCTCGCATCAATCTTTTGGCGCAGCGACGTTGCCACTGCCGGATCGGAGAAGCCCAGATGGTCTTCCAGATGGGTTTTGTATTGCGCGCCGATATCCAGTTCCCGGCACAGCTTCGTAAAGTCCGCAATGCTCAGTTTGGCCTTGATCGACGGCAGGGTATCGAACTGGCCGGTCGTTGAGGGCTGGGTGATGTAAGTCGAGTCGGCTTCGAAGGCACCGTCGCGGGTTTCCTTTTCTTCGAAGTTATGCAGCGCGGCATCCAGTAGCGAGACCGTCCAGGTCCGAGCGCCGGTACTGATCGGGAACCAGGGCGTGGTCGCGGGGATATACAGGCGCAGGAACGTTTTGCGCACATCCACATCCAGGTCCAAGCGGCTCTTCAGCGCTTGCTTGAGCAAGGGTTCGGCGAAGGCACTGGCGTCCTGCAAATGTTCCAGTTGCGTGTCGACCTCACTTTGCGCCGTCCAGTGTTCGGCGTTGAGGGCTTTGAGTATCTGATGCTGCTCGGTCGGTACCGCCTGCAGTGTGAGGGTTTGCGATGGCCGCGTGTTTTTCAGGGCCATGCGTCTGGCGGGCGAGACATTGGCAAGCCAGTCGGGGAGGGCGTTCTTCAAGTGCTGATAGTGATCATCTGGGTGTTGCGGGTCGGTTGCCGCTGTCGGGTGCTGTCCTTGAGTCAAATGCATGTGCCGTTCCTTGGCCGTTGAAAAGAGCAACAGCAAATCAGGAAGTGGCGATCCAGGTGCGGTACATATTTATCGCTTGGGCGTGAGGCTGAGTTGGTATTCTCCTGCGTCTGCCGCAATCGGCAGCGCCAGTTTAAACTGCGCCTTTGCGACGCTATTTGTCGCATTGCCGTAAACCCGGGAAAAACCGGGGTTTGCGCTATAAGAAGTTGTCGCTTGGCGGCAAGGCCGGGCTGAAAACTGTCCTTACAATCCCCCCATCGCTCGCCAGTTTCAGGCGGGTGGCCCTCATCAGGAGACTCCGATGTCCGTTGAGCACGCTGCGGTACAACGCGCCGATTTCGACCAGGTTATGGTTCCCAACTACGCGCCTGCCGCTTTCATTCCGGTGCGTGGCGCCGGTTCCCGCGTCTGGGATCAGGCCGGCCGCGAGCTGATCGACTTCGCCGGCGGCATCGCCGTCAACGTATTGGGCCACGCGCACCCCGCGCTGGTCGGTGCCTTGACCGAGCAAGCGAACAAGCTGTGGCACGTTTCGAACGTGTTCACTAACGAGCCAGCCCTGCGTCTGGCGCACAAGCTGATCGACGCAACCTTCGCCGAGCGTGTGTTCTTCTGCAACTCCGGCGCCGAAGCCAACGAGGCCGCCTTCAAGCTGGCCCGTCGCGTCGCATTCGACCGTTTCGGCACTGAGAAATACGAGATCATCGCCGCGCTGAACAGCTTCCACGGCCGCACCCTGTTCACCGTGAACGTGGGTGGCCAGTCGAAGTATTCCGACGGTTTTGGCCCGAAAATCACCGGTATCACCCACGTTCCCTACAACGATCTGGCGGCGCTGAAAGCGGCCGTTTCCGACAAGACCTGTGCGGTCGTGCTCGAACCGATCCAGGGCGAGGGCGGCGTACTGCCGGCCGAACTGGCTTACCTGCAAGGTGCCCGCGAACTGTGCGACGCGAACAACGCGCTGCTGGTGTTCGATGAAGTGCAGACCGGCATGGGCCGCAGCGGCAAACTGTTTGCCTACCAGCATTACGGTGTGACCCCGGACATCCTCACCAGCGCCAAGAGCCTGGGCGGCGGTTTCCCGATCGCGGCGATGCTGACCACCGAAGCGCTGGCCAAACATCTGGTCGTCGGCACCCACGGCACCACCTACGGCGGCAACCCGCTGGCGTGCGCGGTAGCGGAAGCTGTGATTGACGTGATCAACACCCCTGAAGTGCTGAACGGCGTCAATGCCAAGCACGACAAGTTCAAAACCCGTCTTGAGCAGATCGGCGAAAAGTACGGCCTGTTCACTCAGGTGCGTGGCCTCGGTTTGCTGATCGGTTGCGTGCTGAGCGATGCCTGGAAAGGCAAGGCCAAAGACATCTTCAACGCCGCTGAGAAAGAAGGCTTGATGATTCTGCAAGCAGGTCCCGACGTGATCCGTTTCGCCCCGAGCCTGGTGGTCGAAGACGCTGATATCGATGCCGGTCTGGACCGCTTCGAACGTGCCGCTGCAAAACTCACGCAAGCTTGATAGACCTTTCGATGCCTGAGCGTTTCAGGCGTCGATCAAAATTTTAATGCCAGGCTAGACCAGAAGTGGGAGCGAGCAAGCCCGCTCCCACACTGATCGCTGTTCAAGCAGTGAGAGCCTGGCTATTTCTTCTGTGAATTTATAAGAGAAAGGAGTGACACCATGCTGGTGATGCGCCCCGCGCAAATGGCTGATCTGGGCGAGGTACAGCGTCTGGCTGCGGACAGCCCGATTGGTGTCACTTCCTTGCCGGATGACGTGGAACGTCTGAGCGACAAGATCGCCGCGAGCGAAGCCTCGTTTGCCGCCGAAGTGAGCTTCAACGGTGAAGAGAGTTATTTCTTCGTCCTTGAAGACTCCGCCACCGGCAAACTGGTCGGCTGCTCGGCGATCGTTGCTTCGGCCGGTTATTCGGAACCGTTCTACAGCTTTCGCAACGAGACCTTCGTCCACGCCTCCCGCGAGCTGAAGATCCACAACAAGATCCATGTGCTTTCGCAGTGCCACGACCTGACCGGCAATAGCTTGCTGACCAGTTTCTACGTGCAGCGTGAGTTGGTGGGTTCGCCGTGGGCTGAGCTCAATTCCCGTGGTCGTTTGCTGTTCGTCGCCAGCCACCCGGAGCGTTTCGCCGATTCGGTGGTGACTGAGATCGTCGGTTACAGCGATGAGAATGGCGATTCGCCGTTCTGGGACGCCATCGGTCGCAATTTCTTCGACCTCAACTACGCCGAGGCCGAGCGCCTGTGCGGGTTGAAAAGCCGTACGTTCCTCGCCGAACTGATGCCGCATTACCCGATCTACGTGCCGCTGCTGCCGGATTCCGCCCAAGAGGCGATGGGCCAGGTGCACCCGCGAGCGCAGATCACTTTCGACATCCTGATGCGCGAAGGTTTCGAGACCGATCACTACATCGATATTTTCGACGGCGGCCCGACCCTGCATGCGCGTGTGTCGGGGATCCGTTCGATCGCCCAGAGCCGCGTGGTGCCGGTGAAGATCGGCGAGCCGGTCAAAGGTGCCGGGCGCCAGTATCTGGTGGCCAACGCGCAGTTGCAGGATTACCGCGCCGTGTTGCTTGAGCTGGACTACGCGCCGGGCAAACCGGTGACTCTTGATCTGGAAGCGGCCGAGGCCTTGGGCGTCGGTGAAGGTGCCAGCGTGCGCCTGGTGGCGGTTTAACGCCTTAGCGAGTTTTACGGGTGGCGAAGGCGGCCCGTTTGAGGAGATAGCATGATTGTTCGTCCCGTACGCAGCAGCGATTTATCCGCGCTGATCGACCTGGCCCGCAGCACCGGCACTGGCCTGACCACGTTGCCGGCCAACGAAGAACGCCTGACCCATCGGGTCGACTGGGCTGAAAAGACCTTTCGCGGCGAAGCCGGCCGTGGCGATGCGGATTACCTGTTCGTGCTTGAAGACGACGACGGTCGCGTGGTGGGCATTTCCGCTATCGCCGGCGCGGTCGGTCTGCGTGAGCCCTGGTACAACTTCCGTGTCGGCCTGACCGTCAGCGCTTCGCAAGAGCTGAACATCTATCGTGAGATCCCGACGCTGTTCCTGGCCAACGACCTGACCGGCAACTCCGAGCTGTGCTCGCTGTTCCTGCACGCCGATTACCGTAACGGTCTGAACGGCCGCATGCTGTCCAAGGCGCGGATGCTGTTCATCGCTGAGTTCCCGGAGCTGTTCGGCAACAAGATCATCGCCGAAATGCGCGGTGTGTCGGATGACGCTGGCCGTTCGCCGTTCTGGGAAAGTCTGGGCCGGCACTTCTTCAAGATGGAATTCAGCCAGGCCGATTACCTGACGGGGGTCGGCAACAAGGCATTCATTGCGGAGCTGATGCCGAAATTCCCGCTGTACACCTGCTTCCTGTCGCCTGATGCACGCAATGTCATCGGCCAGGTCCACCCGGACACCGAGCCCGCGCTGGCGATGCTCAAGAGCGAAGGGTTCAGCTATCAGGGCTATGTCGACATCTTCGACGCCGGCCCGGCCATCGAATGCGAAACCAGCAAGATCCGCGCGGTGCGTGACAGCGAAGCGCTGGTGCTGGCGGTCGGTACGCCGGGCGACGATGCCACGCCGTTCATCATCCATAACCGCAAACGCGAAGACTGCCGCATCACGGCTGCGCCGGCACGTCTGGCTGCCGGCACGCTGGTGGTCGATCCACAAACCGCCAAACGTCTTCAACTCAACGCGGGCGACCAAGTGCGCGCCGTGGCGTTGTCTGCTGCTCGGGAGTCGAAATAATGAATTCGCTATACATCGCAGGTGAATGGCTGGCCGGTCAGGGCGAAGCTTTTCAGTCGCTCAATCCGGTGACCCAGCAAGTGCTGTGGTCGGGTGAGGGCGCCACAGCCGCTCAGGTCGAGTCGGCCGTGCAGGCGGCGCGTCAGGCGTTTCCGGGTTGGGCACGGCGTTCGCTGGAAGAGCGCATCAGCGTGCTCGAAGCCTTCGCTGCTGCACTGAAGAACCACAGTGACGAACTGGCCCGCACCATCGGTGAAGAAACCGGCAAACCACTGTGGGAAGCCACCACCGAAGTGACCAGCATGGTCAACAAAATCGCGATCTCGGTGCAAAGCTACCGCGAGCGTACCGGCGAGAAGAGCGGCCCGCTGGGCGACGCCACCGCCGTGCTGCGCCACAAGCCTCACGGCGTGGTTGCGGTGTTCGGCCCTTACAACTTCCCTGGCCACTTGCCGAACGGCCACATCGTCCCGGCGCTGTTGGCCGGTAACAGCGTGTTGTTCAAACCGAGCGAGCTGACCCCGAAAGTCGCCGAGCTGACGGTCAAGTGCTGGATCGAAGCCGGTTTGCCGGCCGGCGTCCTGAACCTGCTGCAAGGCGCTCGCGAAACCGGCATTGCGCTGGCGGCGAACCCGGGCATCGACGGTCTGTTCTTCACCGGTTCCAGCCGCACCGGCAACCACTTGCACCAGCAATTTGCCGGGCGTCCGGACAAGATTCTTGCGCTGGAAATGGGTGGCAACAACCCGCTGGTGGTGGATCAGGTCGCTGACCTCGACGCGGCGGTGTACACGATTATTCAATCCGCGTTCATCTCGGCGGGCCAACGTTGCACTTGCGCCCGTCGTCTGCTGGTGCCGCAAGGCGCGTGGGGCGACAGTCTGCTCAAGCGTCTGGTTGAGGTCAGCTCGACCATTGAAGTCGGTGCGTTCGATCAGCAACCGGCGCCGTTCATGGGCTCGGTGATTTCCCTTGGCGCGGCGAAAGCGTTGATGGATGCCCAGGCGCATTTGCTGGCCAATGGCGCCGTGTCACTGCTGGACATGACGCAGCCGCAGGCGCAAGCCGCGTTGCTGACCCCTGGCATTGTTGATGTGACCGCGGTGGCCGAGCGTCCGGACGAAGAACTGTTCGGTCCGTTGCTGCAAGTGATCCGCTATACCGATTTCGCTGCGGCGATCAATGAGGCCAACGACACCGCTTACGGCTTGGCCGCCGGTCTGTTGTCGGATTCCGAAGATCGTTATCAGCAATTCTGGCTGGAAAGCCGCGCCGGCATCGTCAACTGGAACAAGCAATTGACGGGGGCTGCGAGCAGCGCGCCGTTTGGTGGTGTGGGAGCCTCGGGCAACCATCGCGCCAGTGCCTACTACGCGGCGGATTATTGCGCGTACCCGGTGGCGTCGCTGGAAACGCCAAATCTGGTGTTGCCTGCCACTCTGACGCCTGGCGTGAAGATGGCGTGATGCCAATCCTGGCCGGCTAGCTCCCACAGGTTCGGTGGTGCTCACACATTTTGTGTGCGACGCAATACCTGTGGGAGCCAGCCGGCTGGCGATGGCCGCACCGCAGTCTTACTGAACAGTTACTGAAGCCTATAACAACAGATTCTCGTGGAGCCTCGCTGATGAAATCCTATGAAGTCAATTTCGACGGTCTAGTGGGGCCGACCCATAACTACGGCGGTCTGTCCTACGGCAACGTTGCGTCCCAGAGCAACAGCCAGCAGTCCTCGAACCCGAAGGAAGCGGCGCTGCAAGGCCTGGCGAAAATGAAAGCGCTGATGGAAATGGGCTTTCAGCAAGGCGTGCTGGCGCCGCAGGAGCGTCCGGACGTGGCCGCTCTGCGCCGTCTGGGTTTCAGTGGCAGCGACGCGCAAGTGATCGAGCGCGCGGCCAAAGAGGCCATGCCTTTGCTGGTCGCCAGTTGCTCGGCGTCGAGCATGTGGGTCGCCAACGCTGCGACGGTCAGCCCGAGTGCCGATACCGCTGATGGCCGCGTGCATTTCACCGCCGCTAACCTCAACTGCAAATACCACCGCAGCATCGAGCACCCGACCACGAGCCGCGTGCTCGGTGCGATGTTCGCCAATCAGCAACACTTCGCCCATCACGCTGCGCTGCCAGCGGTGGCGCAGTTTGGTGACGAAGGCGCGGCCAACCACACACGTTTCTGCCGTGAGTACGGCGAGGCCGGTGTCGAGTTCTTCGTGTTCGGTCGCAGTGCCTTCGACAACCGTTATCCAGCGCCACAGAAATACCCGGCCCGGCAGACCCTCGAAGCGTCGCAAGCGGTTGTGCGTCTGCACGGTCTGCGTGACGAAGGCGTGGTTTACGCACAGCAGAACCCTAACGTGATCGATCAGGGCGTGTTCCACAACGACGTGATCGCCGTGGGTAATGGCGAGGTGCTGTTCTATCACGAGGACGCGTTCCTCGACACCGATCAGATGCTGGCCGAGTTGCAAGGCAAACTGGCCAAGGTTGGCGGCAATTTCCAGTCGATCTGCGTTCCGCGTTCGGCGGTCACCGTGGATGACGCGGTGCGCTCCTACCTGTTCAACAGCCAATTGCTCTCGCGTCCCGACGGCTCGATGTTGCTGATCGTGCCGCAAGAGTGTCAGGCCAACGAGCGCGTGTGGGCCTACCTGCAAAGTCTGACCAGCTCCGGCGGTCTGATCCGTGAAGTGAAAGTCTTCGACCTCAAGCAGAGCATGCAGAACGGCGGCGGCCCGGCGTGCCTGCGCTTGCGCGTCGCGCTGAATGAAACCGAACTGGCGGCCGTCAACCCAGGGGTTATCATGACGGCCCCGTTGTACGGTTCGTTGACCGCATGGGTTGAAAAGCACTACCGCGACCGCCTGAGCGAAACCGATCTGGCGGACCCGCAATTGTTGCTTGAATGCCGGACGGCACTGGATGAACTGACGCAAATCCTTAAACTGGGCGCTGTTTATCCATTCCAGATCAATTGATGACCGGTGCGCCGCTTGAACGCGGCGC
>NZ_JAIHLQ010000072.1 GCF_019733355.1 Pseudomonas baetica
CGACGTAACGGAGGTTGCAGAACTGCTGCATGGCGCAGAGAACGTCGTCTGTGCCGACGCGGGCTACACCGGCGTTGAGAAAAGGCCAGAGCATGAAGGGCTGCCAGTGATCTGGCAGATTGCTGCGCGACGCAGCACCTACACGCACTTGAGCAAACGCAGCGTGCTTTACAAAGCCAAGCGCAAGATCGAAAAGGCCAAGGCGCAAGTGCGTGCGAAGGTGGAGCACCCGCTCCGGGTGATCAAACGCCAGTTCGGCTATGTAAAGACTCGTTTTCGCGGCTTGGCCAAGAACACGGCGCAACTGACTACGCTGTCTGCCCTGTCGAATCTGTGGATGGTGCGCCGGCAATTATTGCCTGCTGCAGGAGAGGTGCGCCCGTGAGGGCAGATAACCAAGCCTTTGCCTTGGTTATCCAATAATCAGCGGCAGAAAATTGGACTTTTCGGCATCCCCAAGCCGTCCATCTCCGGCTGATGGGCAACTTGTTCGGAGTTTCCCTTGGCATGCTGGATTCAGCAGACGCGGCACGGGTGAATGCCTCGGCAGCCACGCCATAGACTCGGCATGGCCAGCCAGCTCTCTCGCAGTGTCGGTGGGCATCAACCCCTTTGGCGAGCGGACAAACAGGCTCACCCCGACGCTATGCTCTAATTCGTCTATACGGCGCCGAGCAGTGGCTTGCGCCACACCCAGTGCTCTTGACGCGGCGGAAAGGCTGCCGGTTCTAAGGACTGCTAGGAAAACGCGCTGGGTTTCCCAATGAAGCTGCGGTGTATTCATACATTTCCTATGAGCTGCTAGGTAAGTTTGATCAGTTTCAATCATACCTAGACTCACGCATGCTTTCCCCGACCCTACCTTTCCCATCACGCGCCCATACGCGCCCCACGAGATAAAGCTCATGATAATTTCGGGAAGCTGCCGCTGCGGAAACGTCACTTTTGAGAACGAATGCCCACCTGTCATGACTACCGCTTGCCATTGCGTCGGATGTCAAAAAATGTCCGCTAGCGCATTTTCTCTGACTGCACTATTTCCTGCGTCGGGCTTCGCAGTTACCCACGGCGAAACTGTCATCGGTGGTCTGCATGGACCGACTCGCCATTATTTCTGCGCACACTGTCTGACGTGGCTATTCACCCGCGCTGCTGGAGTTGAAGAGTTCGTCGGCGTGCGCAGTAGCCTGTTGGAGAACCCGCAGCACTACCTACCGTTCATGGAGACCTGGACGAGAGAGAAATTACCTTGGGTGACGACCGGGGCATCGGTCAGTTATGAAGCATTCCCGGAACCGCAGGATTATCCAGCACTGATGTCTCAATTTCGAGCCAGGCGTTAGTAGAGAGGCGGCCGGCTACTGTGACGATGCCGTGCATCCCTCAACCGATTGCCTATTTTTTGCCGATTGCTGCTACCTGCGCGGGTGAGGATGATATTAGACACGTTCATGAAGCCATTAGTGCATGGCGGACCCTGGGGGAGGTGTAGCGTTGGTTAACCGCTGGCTTGGCGGCCTAAGGCTAGCCTCCCGTTACCGGTGGAAAGAAAGCGATGTCGTCGCCATCGCACAATGGCGTGTCCAGTGAGCACAACTCCTGGTTGCGTGCACACATCAGGTTGGCCTGGCCAAGGGTTTCCATCCATGGGCCACCACGGTTGACTAGCCGTCCGCGCAGGTCGCGCAGACTGGCCATCGAGGGCTCCCATTGCAGCGTCTCGCCCTCGCTGCCGAGCAGTTCACGATAGCGGGCGAAGTAGTTTACTCGGATCATGGCGCGACCTCGGCTTGGTACTGGCCAGAGCGACTGTCTGACTTGCGCAGCACGCGCAGCCAGTCGACCTGTGGGGGCAGTTGCTGGCCGCGGTTGGCCAGACTGGTCAAGGGAATGGATGATTCGGGTGTGTCGATCACGTGAGCTCCAGAGGCGTGGGCTGCAGTTGCGGGTAGAGCAACAGCCGGGCTTCGTCGAAGCATTGCTGGGCCAGGGCCGAGTGCGGTTCGCTGCGGCGCAGCAGCAGGCCGACCGGGGCGTGGATGCTGGCATCGGAGATCGGCAGGATATGGATGTGCTCGCTCAGGCCTTCCAGGCCGTGGTCCAGCGGCATGATTGCGCAGCACAAGCCAGCGCAGACGCCTTGCACCAGCTGATAGGTGGAGTCACTGTCAAGGATCGACTTCGGATGCAGACCACGGCTGCGGAAGCTCAGGTCGATCGACTGGCGGTAATGCATGCCCTGGGACAGCAATCCTAGAGGCAAATCGGCGATGGCTTCCCAGGTTAGGCTCGGGCCGTCGAAAGCGAACTGCCGAGTGTCGTACAACAGGCCCATGCGCGTGGCGCCGAGCTCGATCACGTCGAAGTGATTGCGATTGATCTGGTCGAGGTAGCAGATGCCAAGGTCCAGCTGGTTGCGGATCAGGCCGTCGGTCACCTGTTCTGAACTCAGCGACGAGAGCTGTACCTGAAGTTGCGGGTAGCGGTTGATCAGCGGCTTGAGCAGGTCCATCAGGTTGAAGCCGGACAGCGGCACCATACCGATGCGTAGGCTGCCGACAATGCGCCCACGGCAGTTGGCAGCCTCGGCCTGCAGGCCGTCGTAGGCGGCCAGCAGTGTCCGGGTCCAGCCGAGTATCCTCTCGCCAGCCTGGGTGAAGCCCTCGAAACGCTGGCCGCGGTTGACCAGCATCAGACCCAGTTCATCTTCCAGGTTGCGCAGGCGCATGGACAAGGTCGGCTGGGTAATGTGGCACAAGGCAGCGGCCTGACCGAAATGTCGGGTCTGGTCCAGGGCAATCAGGAACTTGAGCTGTTTGATATCCATGGGGCGCCTTGCTGATTGGGTTTGAAAAATACGAAATCATCGAGGCGTGGCACTTGTGCAGGTGATCGCTGCCAGGCCTTCAAGGCATCGAAAAGTAAAATGAAGTTTAAATATCGTCCAATGGGAAATAGCGAAGAATTGATAGAGCGTACTGATGAGGCAGTGTGATAGAGGTCGCTTATTATGTATTGGGTATTATCGATTGGACACGTTATCTACGGCGTTCTAGTTTCTCGGGCGTATTGTCGAATTATCAGAGTGCAGAAGATGAGTGCCAAACCCGATGCCGTGTTCGTTCCGCTGAATATTGCTGTGCTGACGGTCAGCGATACCCGTACGTTTGAGACCGATACATCCGGTGAACTACTGGCCAGTCGAGCGGTGGGCATGGGGCATCGTCTGGTGGCCAGGGAGCTGCTCAGAGACGATCTGTACAAGGTCCGCGCCCAGGTCGCTGGCTGGATTGCCGATGAGGGGGTGCAGGTTGTGTTGATCACTGGTGGCACTGGCTTTACCGGACGCGACAGCACGCCGGAGGCGGTCAGTTGCCTGCTGGACAAGCACATTGATGGCTTCGGCGAGTTGTTCCGCGCCCTATCGATCCTTGATATCGGCACCTCCACGGTACAAAGCCGTGCCCTTGCAGGCTTGTCTAACGGCACCCTGGTGTGCTGCCTGCCGGGTTCCACCGGTGCCTGCCGCACTGCCTGGGAGGGCATTCTGGTCGAGCAACTGGACGCCCGGCATCGCCCGTGTAACTTCGTACCTCACCTGACGGTGGCCAACCTGTGCGGGACACGTTCGTGAGCGCTTTGATGGCGGTCGACGAAGCCTTGCGCCAGCTTTTGGCGACGGCCAGGGGGACGCCGTTTACAGCGTGTGAACTGGTCTCGCTGCGCCAGGCCGACGGGCGCGTGCTGGCCGAGGATCTGCGCGCAGCTATCGACCTGCCGCCTTGGGCCAACAGCGCCATGGATGGCTACGCGATGCGACTTGACGATCTGGCGACCCAGCCGTTGTCGGTGTCGCAGACCGTGTTCGCCGGCCAGGCCCCTGGCCCGCTACAAGCGGGCAGCTGTGCGCGCGTGTTTACCGGAGCGCCCATTCCGGCGGGAGCCGACTGTGTGCAGTTGCAGGAGAACTGCAGGCTCGATGAGCAGGGGCGAGTGAGCTCGCTGACTACATTGCGGCTTGGCGACAATATCCGGCCGCAGGGTAACGAGATTCGTGCCGGCGCCCCATTGCTGGCTGCTGGCACTGTACTTAACCCGATTGCCTTGGGGGTGCTGGCCTCGCAAGGCATCAGCCGGGTGTCAGTGGTGAGCCGACCCAAGGTGGCATTATTATCCAGTGGTGATGAGCTGGCAGGAGAGGGCGCGATCCTCGGTCCGGGGCAAATCTTCGACAGCAACCGCGTGGTGCTGGCTTCGCTGCTCGACCGCCTGGGGTGCGAGGTAATCGATCTGGGACGTGTGCCTGATGATCCTGCGCTGCTGCGTGCGGCCCTAACCCAGGTCGCAGGTATCGAGCTGATCATCAGCAGCGCTGGGGTGTCGGTGGGCGATGCCGACTGCATCGGTGCGCTGTTGCGTGAGGCCGGCGAGGTGAAGTTGTGGAAGCTGGCGATTAAGCCGGGCAAGCCCTTTACCTTTGGGCATGTCGGCACCATACCGCTGCTGGGGTTGCCGGGCAACCCAGGGTCGGCCCTGGTCACGTTCCTGCTGTTGGCGCGGCCCTATTTGCTGGCGCGCATGGGGGTAGCACGATTAGAGCCTATGCGTGTGCCGGTGGTGGCAGGATTCTCTTGGTCCAAGGCAGGCAAGCGTCAGGAGTATCTGCGGGTGAGACTCGACGGCGGTAGGGCGCGCTTGCTGGAAAACCAGAGTTCGGCGACCTTGCTCAGTGCGGTTCAGGCCGACGGATTGCTGGAGGTGCCAGCGGGCGAGACATTCGAGGCGGGGGATGTGCTCGATTTCCTCTCATTTGATGGCGTGTTCTAGCTGGGATGATCGATGGAATTGCCGGGGCCGCGTAGCGCCCCCCGGCAATCTGGCGCCGAGCAGAACGGCACCTAACCTTCACAGATCAAAGCAACGGCAACGTATAGCTGACAATCAGGCGATTTTCATCTTGATCCCGTTGCGCCGCATACCCGGACACCGTACCTGCAGGTAACCCACTGCGCAGGGTGGCATTCTTCCAGGCCAGCCCGAGTCCTTTGAACGGCCCGGAAGGCGTGACATAGCTGAGCGCGATATCCCGCTCCCATTCGCTGCGGTCAGCGTGGGCCGTATCGATCGAATCCCCCTTCAGATATAACACGCTGAAGTTGAGCCCCGGTACACCAGCCGCCGCGAAGTCGTAGGTATACCGTGCCAGCCAGGTCCGCTCCCCGGCCCGGTTGAACTTGAGCAACTGCGCATCGGTGACCAGGTAGGTGCTGGTGCCCTCGCCATCGCCACGGTTCAGATAAGGAAAGTCGCTGTCACCGGTCAGCACCTGATACCCCGCCCCCAGGCTGTGCCCGCTCAGGCTGTAGGTGAACATGCCACTGTACACCTGGTTGTCCACCTCGCCCTTGGTCACGTTGCCACCGTAGTAGCCGCTGCTCAGGTAGTTGTCTTGGCGCCCGGCAGCACTGGCGTTCTTGCCGTCGCTGTCGCTGAGGAACACCCGCAGGTCGGTCTTCAGGTTGCCCGGTCCCAGCGGCAGGTTGTGCACCAGGCCGAAAAAGTGTTGTTTGTAGAAGTCGTCCAGCTCGCCGTAGTAGTACTGCAGCACCAATTGCTTGCTGGCCTTATAGTCGGCACCGGCGAAGTAGAGGTGGTTGCTGTCGCGGCTCTTGGCGGTGCTGCCATTGGCCCCGGCGATGCTCAGGGCGCGCAGGTCGGTGGAGTTGCGCCCGCGGGTGTGCTCCAGCTGGCCGGCGGTCAGGGTCAAGTTGGCGAAGTCGTTGGACGTCAGCTGGGCGCCTTCATAGGTCAGCGGCAGCAGGCGGGCATCGTTGGACACCACCACCGGCAGCTTCGGCTGCAGGGTGCCGTAGCGCAGCTCGCTGCGGGCGATGCGCATCTTCGCGGTCAGCCCGAGGCTGCTGAACTCATCCACCGCCGAACCATCGTGCTCCAGCGGGAAGATCGTGCCGGGTTGGCGTTCGACGTTGGCCTTGCCGGCCCTGCCGCCACCATCCAGGCGCACGCCCAGAAGGCCTAGGGCGTCGACGCCGAAGCCGACTGTGCCCTGGGTGTAGCCCGAGGTGTAGTTGAGCATGAAGCCCTGGCCCCATTCGTTCTGCTTGCTCGGCGCGGCGCTGCCGTTGCGGTTGTCGGTGTCGATGTAGAAGTTGCGCAGGGTCAGGCTGGCTTTGCTGTCTTCGATGAAACCGGCGGCGTGGCTGCACAAGGGCGTGAGGCCCGCCAGGGTGGCCAGGGACACGGCCACGGAGAGGGTGGTGCGTTGCATGGGTGCTGCTCCATTGTTGTGATGGGTTGACGCGCACGCGGACGCCGCCGTCCAGCGGTGCTGGCCGGGGCGGGCAGGGTGTTAGGGGTTCAGCTGAGGATGTGGTCCACCGGCTGCAGCGCCGGCGGCAGCTCGGTGTAGCCCAGAGCGCTGAGCGCGTCGCGCTCCACGGTGCGCACAATGGCATCCAGAGGCAGGTCGTTCTCGTCGCGGCCGAACGGGTCTTCCAGTTCGTCGCTGATGGCGTCCAGACCAAAGAAGGTGTAGCTGACGATGGCGGTGAACAGCGGCGCCAGCCAGCCAAGAGGCTCGGCCATGGCGAATGGCAGCAGCACGCAGAACAGGTAAATGGTGCGGTGCAGTAGCAGGGTGTACGGGAAGGGCAGTGGCGTGGCCTTGATCCGCTCGCAGGCCGCCTGCGCCTCGGACAGACCCTTCAGGCGCTGTTCCAAGGTCATGTAGCGCCATTCGCTGATTTGCTGATACTGGGCCAAACGCGAGATGCGTGCGCCGAGCGATTGCAGGATGCCGTCGCTGAGGTTGTGCGGCGGCAGGCTGGCGGCATCGCCGACCCAGGGCGTGGCAGCCTTGAGCTCGTCGTCGCCGCGCAGCCGTGCGCCGAGGGCATGGGTGTAGCCGCACAGTCCGCGCAGCAGCAGGGCGCGCTGCTCCGGATCGGCGATCACGCAGCTTGCACGGATGAACGACCGCACCTCGATGACCACCTGGCCCCAGGCCTTACGGCCCTCCCACCAGCGGTCGTAGCAGGCGTTGTTGCGAAAGCTCATGAAGATCGACAGCGAGATGCCCAGCAGGGTGAAGGGCGTGGCATTGACCTTGGCGTAGAATGCCGGGTGCAGGGTCTCCACCAGCACGATCAGCGAGGCCAGCGCGCTGACCATCAGGGTGCGCCGGGCGATGCGCCGGGCAATCGAACCCTTGAGGGTGATCAGCACGTTCAGCAGGTTGGGTTTGGCGTGGACGATCATGGCAATACCTGCGGGTTCATCAGGCGAAGTTGGAGCGCGGCAGCAGACTAGAAAGTGCAGGTAGCATCGTCCAATCATATTTAATGACCACTTGATCGGTAATCTCTATCACGACCGGGTGATAGAGATTACCGATGAAGTCTTAATTACTTTCAATTTGACGCTAGTTCATCGTGAAAATAGCCTGCACGGGTCAGCAGTGTCGAAGTTGATTATTTGAACTCAATGAAACTTCGAATTTGTTAATTAGCCTGCCGCGACCAAGGGTGATCCTGATGAGCGACGAAGAACATATTAGAAGTTACAACGGACCGGCCGCCGGCTGGGGCGCGCTGATGGGCGTGACCAAGGCCTGGCTGGGCAGCGAGAACGCCGTCAAGAACGTCCGTGCGATGCTCAAGACCAACCAGAACAACGGTTTCGACTGTCCAGGCTGCGCCTGGGGCGAATCGCCCGAGAACGGCATGGTCAAGTTCTGCGAGAACGGCGCCAAGGCAGTCAACTGGGAAGCCACCGGCCGTTCGGTCGACCCCGACTTCTTCGCCAAGTACAGCGTCAGCGCCTTGCTCGAACAAAGCGACTACTGGCTCGAATACCAGGGCCGCCTGACCCACCCGATGCGCTACGACGCCAGCACCGACCATTACGTCGAGATCAGCTGGGACGAGGCCTTCGCCCTGATCGCCAAGCACCTGAACAAGCTCGAGTCGCCCGACCAGGCCGACTTCTACACCTCGGGCCGGGCCAGCAACGAAGCGGCGTTCCTCTACCAGCTGTTCGTGCGCACCTACGGCACCAATAACTTCCCCGACTGCTCGAACATGTGCCACGAGGCCAGCGGCCTGGGCATGTCCAGCACCGTCGGAGTGGGCAAGGGCACCGTGGTGTTCCACGACCTGGAGCTGGCCGACGCGATCTTCGTCATCGGCCAGAACCCCGGCACCAACCATCCGCGCATGCTCGAACCGCTGCGCGAGGCAGTGGAGCGCGGCGCCCAGGTGGTGTGCTTCAACCCGCTCAAGGAGCGTGGTCTGGAGCGCTTCCAGCACCCGCAACACCCGTTCGAAATGCTCAGCAACGGCTCCGAACCGACCAACACCGCGTACTTCCGCCCGGCCCTTGGCGGCGACATGGCGGCCATCCGTGGCATGGCCAAGTTCCTCCTGCAGTGGGAGCGCGAGGCCCAGGCCAACGGCATGCCACCGGTGTTCGATCACGCCTTCATCAAGGCCCACACCACTGGCATGGACGACTACCTGGCACAGGTGGACGCCACCTCCTGGGAGCACATCGTCGAGCAGTCGGGCCTGAGCAAGGCCGAGATCGAGCTGGCCGCGCGCATGTACCGCAAGGCCGAGCGGGTGATCATGTGCTGGGCCATGGGCGTCACCCAGCATCGCCACTCGGTGCCGACCGTGCAGGAGATCGTCAACCTGCAGCTGCTGCGCGGTAACGTCGGCCGCCCGGGCGCCGGCCTGTCGCCGGTGCGCGGCCACAGCAACGTGCAGGGCGACCGCAGCATGGGCATCGACGAGAAGCCGCCGACCTGGCTGCTGGACAATATCCAGCGTCGCTTCGGCATCGAAGTGCCGCGTGGCCATGGGCACAACGCCGTGCTGGCGATCCAGGCCATGGAAGAGCACCGCACCAAGGTGTTCATCGCCCTGGGCGGCAACTTCGCCCAGGCTACCCCGGACACCCCGCGCACCCACGCGGCGCTGCGCAACTGCGACCTGACCGTGCACATCTCGACCAAGCTCAACCGCTCGCACCTGGTCACCGGCCGCGATGCGCTGATCCTGCCGTGCCTGGGCCGAACCGAGATCGACATCCAGGCCGAAGGGCCGCAGGGCGTCACCGTGGAAGACACCTTCAGCATGGTGCACATCTCCCATGGCCAGCTCAAACCGCGCTCGCCGCTGCTCCGCTCGGAGCCGTCGATCATCGCCGGCATGGCCAAGGCTACGCTGGGCGACCGGCCGATCGACTGGGACTGGGTGGTGGCCGACTATGCACGCATCCGCGACCTGATCGCCGATACCATTCCCGGGTTCACCGATTTCAACGCGCGCCTGGAGCACCCGGGCGGCTTCTACCTGGGCAACGCCGCCGCCGAGCGTGAGTGGAACACGGCCAGCGGCAAGGCCCAGTTCACCGCCAGCCAGCTGCCGGCGCAACTGGTCAACGAGACGGTGATGGCCCGTGGCGAGACGCCCGACCTGATTCTGCAGACCCTGCGCTCGCACGACCAGTACAACACCACCCTGTACGGGCTGGACGATCGCTACCGCGGCGTGTTCGGTCTGCGCGAAGTGGTCTTTGCCAACGCCGCTGACATCCAGCGCCTGGGCTTCGCCCCCGGTGACAAGGTGGACATGGTGTCGCTGTGGGAGGACGGTCTGGAGCGTCGGGTCAGCGGCTTCACCCTGGTGGCCTACGACATCCCTGCCGGCCAGGCGGCCGCCTACTACCCGGAGACCAACCCGTTGGTACCGCTGGAAAGCTATGGCGACCAGACCTTCACGCCGACCTCGAAGTTCGTCGCCGTTCGCCTGGAGCACGCGCAAGCGGATGCCTTGATTCACGCCGTCAGCGCATAACTCTCGACCGTTCAAATCAATCGACGGCAGGCCCCTCGGGCATGCGGCGCAGCACTGGCCGCCGCCTGGGAGGCACCTGCCTGTCCACAAGGATATCGTCATGTCGAATCTGAGTGCACTGGACCTGGCAAGGCTGCAATTCGCCTTCACGGTCTCGTTCCACATCATTTTCCCGGCCATCACCATCGGCCTGGCCAGCTTCCTGGCCGTGCTCGAAGGCTGCTGGCTGAAAACCGGCCATTCGGTCTACAAGGACCTCTACAAATTCTGGTCGAAGATCTTCGCCGTCAATTTCGGCATGGGCGTGGTCTCGGGCCTGGTCATGGCCTACGAGTTCGGCACCAACTGGGCGCGCTTCTCCGACTTCGCCGGCAGCGTGACCGGGCCGTTGCTCACCTACGAGGTGCTTACCGCGTTCTTCCTCGAAGCGGGCTTCCTTGGGGTGATGCTGTTCGGCTGGGGCAGGGTGGGGCGCAAGCTGCACTTCTTCGCCACGGTGATGGTGGCCATCGGTACGCTGATCTCGATGTTCTGGATTCTCTCCTCGAACAGCTGGATGCAGACCCCGCAAGGCATCGAGATCGTCGATGGCCGGGTGATGCCGCTGGACTGGTTCAAGATCATCTTCAACCCGTCGTTCCCGTACCGCCTGGCGCACATGGCGCTGGCCGCCTTCCTCTCCACCGCGTTCTTCGTTTCGGCCTCCGCGGCCTGGCACCTGCTGCGCGGGCGCAATACGCCGCAGATCCGCAAGATGCTGTCGATGGGCATGTGGATGATCCTGGTGGCAACGCCGGTGCAGGTGGTGGTCGGTGACGCCCACGGACTGAACACCCTGGAGCACCAGCCGGCGAAGATCGCCGCCATCGAGGGCCACTGGGAGAACAAACCGGGCGAAGCCACGCCGCTGGTGCTGTTCGGCCTGCCGGACATGGCCGCCGAAACCACCCGCTACAGCTTCGAAGTGCCGTACCTGGGCAGCCTGATCCTGACCCACAGCCTGGACAAGCAGATCCCGGCGCTGAAGAGCTTCGCCAAGGAAGACCGTCCCAACTCGACGATCATCTTCTGGAGCTTCCGGGTCATGGCCGGCCTGGGCATGCTGATGCTGGCCTGCGCGCTGCTGGCCCTGGTGCTGCGTCGCAACGGCGCGCTGTACCGCAACCGTGCCTTCCTCTGGTTCGCCTTGCTGATGGGCCCGTCGGGGCTGATCGCCCTGCTGGCCGGCTGGTTCACCACCGAAGTGGGCCGTCAGCCCTGGGTGGTGTACGGCATGCTGCGCACCACCGAAGCGGCCTCCAACCACAGCGCCGTGCAGATGAGCATCACCCTGGCGGCCTTCGTGGTCATCTACTTCTCGGTGTTCACCGTGGGGATCGGCTACATGATGCGCCTGGTGCGCAAAGGCCCGACCGCGCACGAGGAACTGCCGAGCCCCGACCAACCGGAATCGCTGGCCACCGCGCGTCGCCCGCTGTCCGTCGCCGACTGAGAAGGAACAGGCACATGGCAATTCAAGGTATCGACCTTTCGGTCATCTGGGGCGTGATCATCGCCTTCGGGCTGATGATGTACGTGATCATGGACGGCTTCGACCTGGGGCTGGGGATTCTCTTCCCGCTGATCAGCGATTCGAGCGATCGCGACGTGATGATGAACACCGTGGCACCGGTGTGGGACGGCAACGAGACCTGGGCGGTGCTCGGCGCAGCGGCGTTGTACGGCGCCTTCCCGCTGGCCTACTCGGTGATCCTCGAGGCCCTGTACCTGCCGCTGGTGCTGGTGCTGGCCGGCCTGATCTTCCGCGGCGTGGCCTTCGAGTTCCGTTTCAAGGCCCACCCGAACAAGCGTCACTTGTGGGACAAGGCGTTCATAGGCGGCTCGGTGCTGGCGACCTTCTTCCAGGGCGTGGCCATTGGCACCTACATCAGCGGCATCGCCGTGGTGGACCGCCAGTTCGCCGGCACTGGCTGGGACTGGGTGGCGCCGTTCCCGCTGTTCTGCGGCGTCGGCCTGCTGCTGACCTACGCGCTGCTGGGCAGCACCTGGCTGCTGATCAAGACCGACGGCATGCTCGAGTCGCGCATGCGCCACTACAGCCGCCCGCTGACCTACCTGCTGGCGCTGGTGATCGTGGTGATCTGCGCCTGGACTGCCTGGCTGCATGACGACATCGCCCAGCGCTGGTTCGGTGCCAGTCACTGGCTACGCTCGGTGCTGATCGCGGTGCTGGCAGTGCTGGCTGTGGTGGTGATCCAGAAGACCCTGCGCATGCGTCACTCGCACATGCCGTTCATTGCTGTGGTGGGGCTGGTGTTCCTGGGTTACCTGGGGCTGGCGATCAGCATTTGGCCGAACATCGTGCCACCGAGTATCACCCTGTGGCAGGCTGCCGCGCCGTTGACCAGCCAGCTGTTCGCTTTAATTGGCGCGCTGTTCATCATCCCGATAATTCTGGGCTACACCTTCTGGAGCTACCACGTATTCCGCGGCAAGGTGCAGGCGGGGGATGCCTATCACTAGGAGTCGAGCGGTGAAGAACGCAGGTGCAGGGACAAATACCTGCATCTGCGTGCCTAATTGCGATGCTTCTGTTGTTCGGCCCTCATTGATGGCCTGGCCATATTCCGAACTTTTAAAACTGTATCAAGGATAGCGTTTCTATGGATCATCATGAAATTGAACCCCAGGCGGTAGACGGTGCGGTTACCCGCAGCGCAATCTTCCTGGTGGCAACGCTCAATCCTGGCAATGACAGCCGCGACCGAGTACATGACCTGTGCGCCGATCTTGGCGGGCTAGTTCGCTCGGTCGGCAAACGGGTGCCGCGCGGTAACCTGTCTTGTGTCATCGGCTTCGGCGCGGCGGTCTGGGACAGTCTGTTCGGTACCCCGCGACCGGCTGGCCTGCATGCTTTCCGTGAGTTCGGCAGTGGCGAGCGCAAGGCCGTCGCCACGCCGGGTGACCAAATTGTTTGCTGTCGATCCTAACAAGCTCAGGCTCAAAAGTGCTTTGGCCAGCTTCCAAACAGATTCAAGAATGGAGTCGCCATATCAAATGGCTGAATTTTGGGTGGCAACCGTTCTAGAAGCCTACCAACTCAGCGCAGCACCAGGAATCGAACATTTTTGGGCTCAGCTTAGCCCCGATCAGCAAGGGCGAAGGCTAATTTTTACTCCGTATTGCAAGGCGCTTTTAGCACGTCGAGACTCCTTTACTGTCAAAAAGATCCTCGCCCGCTACAAGGAAATCAATCACGCGACAATGGCCGAGCTTGGGATTGATGATTTGATATCCGCGCTAGCTGAGATCGAGAAGGATGCTCCATCGACAAAGGACTTCATGCTGCTCATGATCGAGAGTGGCCAACGGTCTGTCGCGCAGCTGCGGCAACATTACAACCAGATCATTGCGAAAGACTTTGAAGGCTACGTGGAGGTGGTCAAGCCAGACCTGGCCCCTCATGAATATCTCAGAGACACCATGCTCGCCGTCGCAGGCGAACTCGTCCTTCGCAAACGTAACCTTCAAGTTGGGTTCAAGGATACCGAAGGGAATGTGAGTTTTGACGGCATGACCCTGGAGGATTGGATCAACGATTGGTTCGTATCACTGTTCGATCAGCGAATGTCGCATGCTAAACTCTCCTTGCGAGATCAAAAGCGCGGCGGGCATTCGGCTTCTGGTAAAGGTCCAGGAGAGATTGACGGCTTCATCACTTCAAGTGACAGCAGGCGAGTGGGGATTTTCGAAGCGTTCCGCCTCTTCTCTGTAGACACTACGACAATTGGAGACCACCTCAACAAAATTGCGGGGTATGACGGTGAGTCTCTCAGCCCTGTGGTGATGGTCGGTTATTGCGATGTTAAGAACTTTGCAAACCTCGTGAAAGGCTATAATTCCTACGTTTCAAATCAGGCATATACTGGTTATACAATCAGTGACGGAGCTCCTAGTGCATTGAGAGTGCTCCATGATGTAGATCATATTTGGCTAGCGAGCGAGACCCGGCGCAGAGGAGGTAAAGACATAGTCTTCTACCATCTTTTGATCAATCTGCACTTCTCTCCGACAGTTGAAATCCCAGAAAGCGGAAAGCAAGGGGCGTCAGTACCTCCGGTTAAAAGGGCTCGCCGCGCGCGTACTACTCAGATCTACAAAAACCCTCACAACGGTGAAATGGTTGAAACCAAGAGCGGCAACCATAAAATCCTCAAGGCTTGGAAAGGTGAGTATGGTGGCGATGTGGTTAAGTCTTGGCTAGTTCAATAAGCTACCAGATTAACGCGACAGCCACTCCAATGGAGTGGCTTGTTTTGCGATCTGGTGGTGAACGCTCGATGAACAGACCTTTCATAATCCCCTAAAGGCAATTGTGTTCGTTTACTTTCTAGCAGGCGCTATCACTCCTGTCGTCAATATCAAGCGCCAGCGAAGCCATCCTAATCTTGAGATCAGCAGGATTATGGGTGATGTGGATGTAATTGGTTGATGTTTTTTGCGGTCTCCTATATGGATTTTATAGGTTAAACAGTTGATTTGGTCGGCTCTTTTGGGGAAAGATTATTTCGATCTTTGTTAATGCCTCCTATATGTTTTCGTCTAAAATGTTTAATTGTTTTTTGCGAAGATTAGATAGCCCAAAGGAATTTTTTCAAAAAACAGCCTTGACAGGGCTTTGTTCCCGTCTATCATTTAAGTTCCGTGGTGCGAAAAGTAAAGGAAGACTGAGCACTTAAAGCTAGTTAACGTTAGCTGAAGGGGTGTTTGCGATGGCCGGTAATAAAAGCGTCGTCTATCATGGGACCCGTGATCTTCGGGTTGAAACAGTTCCTTATCCCAAGCTTGAGCACAATAATCGAAAGCTTGAACATGCGGTGATTTTAAAGGTTGTATCAACAAATATTTGTGGTTCAGATCAACACATTTATCGTGGGCGCTTTATCGTTCCTAAAGGTCACGTGCTCGGGCACGAAATTACTGGGGAAGTGGTAGAAAAGGGCTCGGATGTCGAATTAATGGACATCGGCGATTTAGTGTCTGTGCCTTTTAATGTTGCGTGCGGGCGGTGCCGCAACTGTAAAGAGGCGCGATCTGACGTTTGTGAAAATAACCTGGTCAACCCAGATGCGGATTTAGGTGCCTTTGGCTTTGACTTGAAAGGGTGGTCTGGTGGTCAAGCTGAGTATGTTCTTGTTCCTTATGCTGACTATATGCTGCTCAAGTTTGGTGATAAAGAACAGGCGATGGAAAAAATAAAAGACCTGACGCTTATCTCAGATATTCTACCGACAGGTTTTCACGGTTGCGTTTCTGCTGGAGTGAAGCCAGGTAGCCATGTTTACATTGCAGGTGCAGGTCCAGTAGGACGTTGTGCGGCGGCGGGGGCGCGACTGTTAGGAGCGGCATGTGTGATCGTGGGCGACCAGAATCCTGAGCGCCTGAAGCTGCTATCTGATGCCGGTTTTGAAACGATCGACTTACGTAACTCTGCACCGCTGCGCGATCAGATTGATCAGATACTAGGTAAGCCGGAAGTCGACTGTGGTGTAGATGCGGTTGGTTTTGAAGCACATGGCCTTGGTGACGAAGCTAATACTGAGACGCCTAACGGTGCCCTAAATAGCCTCTTTGATGTAGTCCGAGCAGGTGGCGCAATCGGAATTCCGGGTATTTATGTAGGGAGCGACCCTGATCCTGTTAATAAAGATGCAGGGAGCGGACGCTTGCATCTTGACTTCGGCAAGATGTGGACAAAATCCATACGGATTATGACTGGAATGGCACCAGTGACAAACTACAATCGCCATCTGACCGAAGCAATACTTTGGGATCAAATGCCTTATTTGTCCAAGGTGATGAATATTGAAGTGATTACACTTGATCAAGCACCGGATGGGTATGCGAAATTCGATAAGGGGTCTCCCGCTAAGTTTGTTATCGATCCGCATGGCATGTTGAAGAATAAATGAGCTAGCATTTGAGGTGTTTCGCGAATGGCGATGCTCTGGCAGTATTGTTAACGGGCTAAAATGAGTGTTTTGTAGTGAGTGAAAGCCTGCCCCACTAAATTTGTGGGGCAGGCCGTAAGATCCAGGTGCTCGCACCGTTCAGTCATTCATACTACCCATAGAACTGCCGCTCCCTAATTACTGGGAGAGGCAAGGCTCTTGACAAGCAGGGCCTTTATAAGGCTCGTGAAGTTAATTCGTTGTTCACTGGCTTCCGGTAATTTCTGGTTGTTTGTCAATGGTTAGCTGAGTATGCAGTTTATTGGCTGTCGCAGAGGGGGAAGATTTTTGCAGTCCAGCGCACCTAGTATGTCCCGCTCGATGACTCGAACCATTGCATCTGTAGGAAGGTCATTTTCTTCTCGTCCAAAAGGATCTTCAAGTTCGTTACTAATGGTGTCTAGTCCCAAGAAGGTGTAACTTACGATAGCGGTGAACACGGGGGCCATCCATCCAAGGGGCTCTGCCATCGCGAAAGGCAACAAGATGCAAAATAGATAAATGGTCCGATGGAGCAGTAGGGAGTAAGGGAACGGAATTGGGGTGGTTTTGATACGTTCGCAAATGCCCTGTACTTGTGTAAGCGCATTCAGTCGTTCTACTAGTACCAAGTATCGTACATCGCTAATCATTTTATCGGTGGCCAAGCGAGAGCACGTGGCTCCGATATGTTGCAAAATGTGATCGCTGACATTGTGACTAGAAGTTAGTGTATCGCTAGAAAGCCATGAGCTAGCTGCTTGAGCCTCATGCTCATTGCGAAGTTTGGCATTTAGAGCATGTGCGAACCCACAGAGACTGCGCAGTATGTCTTCTCTAAGAGATTGGTCAGATATGGCTGCACTCTCGCGTATAAATGAGCGTATCTCAATGATCATCATACCCCATGCTTTGCGTCCTTCCCACCAACGATCATAGCAGGCATTATTGCGGAAGTTCATGAAAATAGAAAGGGATAGGCCAAGTAGGGTGAATGGTGTTGCGCTAACATGTAAAAAATATTCAGGATGACGACTCTCGATCAAAACTATCAAGGACGCCAAGATGGCAATCATCAGGCATCGTGTCGCGATGCGTCTAACAATGGATCCTTTGAGTGTAAAAAAAAGGCCTAATACACCAGGGGTAGGTTGGACAATCATGATTTTTCCTTTTCAGTGGCTGGAATTTCTCAATGCACGATAGCTGTCGCTTGACGTCCAAAGTGCATAGGCGTGTGTTAGGTTTTCAGTTGTGGTGTGATGGGGCATCGCGTTTGTTTGGATCCCCAAAAAGCTTGAATAGCTCCTGGCTGTGACACATTCAGGTTTTTCCAAGTAAAGCATACGATTGTGCAGTGTTCGTCGCACCTAGTCATTGAAAAAATTGTTCGTAAAGAGTGAGGCAGCTCAAAGGGGAGCGAGTGGCTATCGTTTTTATTCGCGTGGCCCCTGGAAAAACGCATTGCGTAGGTCTAGCTGGCTAGGCGAGGGTGCTCTCTGATGAGGGCGCGGAACTGCTGATGTTTGTTTTAAGCTGAGCTAGAGCGTGTTGGCGAGCGCACCATCAATCGGTTTTCTCTATCATTGAGACGTTAAACTCGCCGTGACTTTTTGCCTATCGGGGGGGGGGAGGAGCCGAACGCTATCAAAAAACCATTGGAGGGGCCGCAACTGACGCAAAGATCGCTTTTCAACCGAAAGAGTGGAATAAAGGGGGGATCGATCTACGAAGTCATTGAGGAGTTAGCTGGGAGTGAGGCAGTGAAGCATGGGGTGTACGCCGCAATTGCGACCTGCACCCCATTCATTAGGCTTGGTGGATCTCCACCGTCAGATGCCGTATTTCATGAACCGGTAGCAACCGTTCACGAATAGTTGCAACATTGGTTACTCCACCAACGACGCTGACGATAACCGCGTAAGCGTCGGGTCCTACGCGCCAAACATGCAGGTCGCAGATCTGGACATCACCCGGTTGTTCAAGGAAGTCGCGGATTTCCTGCACTATGTGGTCATCGGTTTTGTCCAGGAGGACGCCGGAAGTCACTTTCATTAGATTCCATGACCAACGCCCAATAACCATAGCCCCCACAATACCCATCACAGGGTCGAACCAGCCCCACCCAAGGTATTTGCCCGCCAACAATGCCACGATTGCCAGCACCGAGGTCAGGGCATCGGCAAGGACGTGTACATAGGCCGACCGCAGATTGTTATCCCCGCTGCTGTGCCCAGGAGCGTGATCGTGAGGATGGTTATGTCCGTGATCATGGTCGTGCCCGTGCCCGTGCCCCAACAGCAGTGCGCTTACGATGTTCACCAGCAAGCCAATTACCGCGATGCCGATAGCCATGCCGAACTGGACATCATTGGGTTGAAACAGACGGACGACTGACTCGGCACCGACTGCCAGGGCAACCAGGCCCAAGATGAGCGCCGAAGCAAATCCACCAAGGTCACCGACTTTGCCGGTTCCGAAGCTGAACTGGGCGTTATTGGCGTGGCGTTTTGCGTAAGCATACGCGGCTGCCGCTATACCGAGCGCACCAGCGTGCGTGGCCATATGGAAACCATCAGCAAGCAGCGCCATCGATCCAGTGATGTAGCCAGCGGCAATCTCACCCACCATCATCACAACGGTCAGTAAGACCACCCCAAGCGTGCGCTTGGCATTCTCTTCATGAGAGGCACCGAGAAAAACATGATCGTGGGGTAATGTTGAGGTGCTCATTGGTTGGATGTCCGAGATCATTTCGAATACCGCTGAATCGCTTCTAGGAGTTCTTCCATTCCCTTGCTGCGCTCTTCATCAGTAAGGGAAGGGGCTGCCACATGAGCCCAGGCATGGTCCTTGATTATCTCGTCCAGGAGTCCGTTCATCGCGCCTCGGGCCGAAGCCACGAGAAAAAGTGTTGCTGCGCAGTCCGCCTCATCCACCAGTGCTTTTTCGATTGCTTGAACCTGCCCGGCAATACGTTTGACGCGTTTGAGCAGCGCCCCTTTCTCGGCTGCAAGATGGCTCATCGTATACCCCCCTACCTATATAAGTGGCGCAGAGAATGGCATACCCCACCCCCCTATTCAAGGGGCTACATTCTGAAGGCAAGAGCTTGAGACGAATGGCTTAGTTTATGAGGCTTTCAGCCGTCATCCGGAGGAAGTGAAGATAGAGCCGTCCTTGGCTTTGGCCGCCCGCGAGCACTTCTAGATTAATCTCGCGCCTTTCGCCGGTTTGAGGGAAAGGCTGACTTCGTTTTTCAACGTCTCGTTGCGACTCTTCAGCGACAGCATCTTGCTGCGTATTTCCTTGAGCTGGCCAATCATAGTGGTCACGGTGCGACGCTGCGTGTCGCCCGCGTTACCGCAGGCCTTGGCCTGTTCCGGACTGAGGGCAGTGTTTTCGGGACTTTTGGGACATTGAGCATCTGGCGCAGCCATCCAGGACATACCGATGATCATCACGATCTTCAGCAGAACCGCAGGTACCAGTCATTTCAGCAAGCCATAGCTCTAATGAACGACGGCCTTCAGTGCTGGAAGTAGTAGAACGTGCTTCAGGTCGCCTCCGCAGGTGATGAGGTGGACGAAGGAGGTGTCCTCGGGCATGCCGTGCGGTTCTGTTACTTGTGCAGGAAGGTAGCGCGTACAGCGTGATTAGATGGCGCGGGTCCAACCCGGCCTTGGCCGGTCCGCAGTAGACGATCTTCACCGCCGTCACCTAATAATCATCCAGCCGCCAAGCCGCTAGTCCCTTGATGAACACGTGATGGGTCGACAGGAGTTTGCTTAGTCCAGAGAACTTACCCTGCGGCATACTCCGGGCAAGCGCACCACCGTGCGCAGTGGCACATAGTTTCGGCTCGGTGACGGCGTCTGGGCAACGATCCTGATTGGCCCCAGCGACTAGCTAGTAATCGCGCTGGAAGAAATTCGATAGTGAAACAACGGTTTGGTCGATATCGAACCGGAGGCGCTTTCCACGAATCCATGTTCGGATAGTCCCTAGGTTCGAGCTTTTGCTCCTGGATAGCATGAGAAAGACCGGCAGCTTGTAAACGGTGAGGGGCGGGATTCGATACTGCGAGAGGATTAGGCAAAAAGGCGGCACTTACCATGTAACGCTTCCTCATACGAAAAATTAATCTAACCCCATGCAGCAAGGAGGTCCTTCTGCGGGGTCAGCAGCGCACATCGTAGCTGCGGCACCCACAACTCACATAGTCTCTGGAGTTGCCGCCATGAAATCCATCAAATCAGTAGTTATCAGCGTCGCTATCGTGGCATTCAGTGCGAACACCTTTGCGGCGTACAGCCAAAAAGAACAGACTCTGATTGGCCAGTCGCGTAGTGGCGTTGTGAGCGCTCCCATTTCGGAAAACGGTTCCGATCGCACCCCAGGTTCCCAGCGTGTAGCTGAAGGTGGTTCCGATCGCACCCCAGGTT
>NZ_JAIHLQ010000073.1 GCF_019733355.1 Pseudomonas baetica
AAAATCTCACGGCGGGTTCGCTTACGTTTACCTGCGTACTCGGCATCGGCGAAAGAAATCTGCTTCATGGGGGGATCAACCGTTCAGCTCATGTGATGGGAGATATTTCACCAGATTTTGAAACCTTTTTCAGAGTTTCCCTAGGTGACGGCTCGACGTATCTGATCCATCTCGCCGCCGACATAATCATCAGAATCGCAACGCCAGCCGCACTGGCGAAGGCCAGCAACAGATTACATTTTTCGTCCACTTGGGAGTTCGACGCCAGCGCACTGGGCAATGTCGAAATAAAACTGGAAAAAAATCAACTGCAGATTGGAACGTGTACGGTTCATCTACCAAACTACGACAGTGAAGACCTTGTCGATCAAGTGCGTGTCATCACCGCAAAAGGCATTGTCAAAACTGTCGACCTCTCCTTCGACACAATTTATTTCGATGGCCTTGATGCCAGGTTTTTCGAAGCCCCTGACTACAGAGCCGCAGAGTTGCCCGAAGAATTCATCGCCATTGCCGACAAGGACGTCAGGGTCAGGCATATCAGTGTTATTGACAATCGAGCCGGAATACTCAGGTATAGCTTTGCCAAACGTAGTTGGCTGCTGGACACCGAAATTATTGATTACACGAAACTACAGGTCTTGAACCGCTGCACCCACCAGATATCGGGTCTATCAATGCCCGCTTTCGCCATAAATCAGCCTGCCCCACCAACACACAATACGATTTAAACCCGACAACTTCTTGCGCACTCGGAAGTTAAAGCACCCAGGTATTCACGAGTGGTGATGGAGTGCGGCCTGCCCCCACGAAAAGGCAGTTTCTCCTGCTGTCAAAAAATCCAATGGATGGAATAAACCTAAATGATCAAGCCAACAAAAAAAGTGTCTGTTACTACCACTGGGTCCGGCACTACGAGTACAACGAGTACAACGACACGATCTGTTGACTATCTTTCAGGTAACCGCGGTACATCACACCTTCCCGACGTATACCTGCCTGGCATCGGCTCAACGTCCGCACAGCACTCATCAAATATCTCTCAAGGCTCCACCACTCGTGCGCCCAGCGTCACGGTCAGCAAGATGCCCGACGCAGGGCTCGACACCTATGGCACCGCTCGCAGCGAGATTGCCTGGCCTCAAAGCCGATTCAACGAGTTGATTCCGCTCGCAGACAACACGGGATTGTTCACTGGACCGGATCTGCGAACCTACGCCCAAATCGGAACAGAGGGCCAGTTCGTTGTAGAACAGAATCGGCAAGGAAAATATTACGTTCCACTTTCCTTTGCTCCCGGCGTTCCTGGCCCGATTCTGACGAAAACTCAAGGCCAGGCCAGTTGGCGCATCGAACAACCGGGCTGGCAGCTTACTCAGACTTCGAGCGCTGAAGCCGTAAAACTGCAAACGCCGTCCTACCTTTCACCCGATAACGCAGCAAAGCTGAGCAAGGCTGAACTCTCAGCGCAAGGAATCCGTTACAACAAGCTCAAGCAGACCTATGTCGATACGGCAGAGGGAACCGTCATGGTGCGTCAAAACGCCGATGGCGACTATCAGCAAGCCTTTGCCGCGACAAGTGACTCACCCGCCATTTTTTTTGAACAGATTCCCGGGACAAAACTCTGGCGCCGAAAAGCACAGAGCACGACGACAGACGAAAGCGGTGCACCGGACAATCCTCGCCCCGTCGCCGAGCGTGACGAACCCACACCCGGACCGAGCAAGCGAGCGCGACTCAATGAGCCCGAGGACTCCATATCGCCGACGAACGACAACAGTGCCTCATCGGTCCAGACACCCTACTTCTGGCTACCATGGGGCAATCTGTACCCACCGTCATCAGTAGATTCCATCCAGCTCGGCTGGCTCCATTATCCAATCGTGCCCATCGGCTCTGCGCCCAACAGCCTGCCCAAAGTGTACTTTCTACAGCACCCCGAATTTGCACCGGCACACTTCGATGCCTTTGAGCACATGCTGCAAACAAATCCCGAACGCCAACCTGTGGCAACGTTTCGTATCGGTACCGAGCCGGGGGAAATCCGTCCCGGTAAACGTTTTTTTGAAAAGCCCTTGTCGCAATCCGTAGCCGATACATTTCCGGATTTCTCTGATTTCACTTCGCGGGCCGTCGCCAGGAAACTGTTTGAACTGTCCGATAACTCGCCCACCATCACAGGCACCGGGCTGATTAACATTCAGGCAGTCTTGCACCAGTGGAACCAAAAACCGTTTCCCGCCGCACCAGCTTACGCAGACCCGATGAACATGCTGCCCGTGGTGACATCCGTTGATATCGGAAACAAAAGAATCCTTCCGCTGCACCCCCAGGGTGATGGAGATTTACAACGGCTCACCTTCGATCCAACACACTTTCCGGTCGAATGGCATCACTACCTGACCTATCCAAGCGACCTCAATCTCAGACGCCTTGTCGGCGCATTGCTGGTTCGCAGCGGCTACGACATCTTTCCCCTGACATATGAACACCGCAGTCCTACGTTGGTATTCAGACGCACAAATCATCAAGAGGTCTTTTATCTCAAACTGGGAACGGTCGGAGATCCCGGTCTATCGCATCCCCCTGGCAACGAACTCTCTGATCCGAATTTGCCACAAAGAATCGGCAGCGCCGCCTTGCTCGCTCTTCAGAGCGCCGAGGCCCAAAACAAAGTGGTCTGGCTGGTAGGCGGTGTGGCGAAGGTTGCGTCGAATCCGGTAGCGGTGGTCATTATTAGAGAGCGCTGATTGTCGTTTCTTCCCTCGCCGGCCAACCGGCGAGGGGGCGTCATATCTGCCATCTACAAGCCGGTAATGCCTTGCATCATTGTCTTCGGATCAAGACATATATACCGCACGCGCCGACGCCGTTTTACCGAACATCGCTCCCTTGAAGACTCGCCGCAGGCAACCTCGCAGTTGCGCTTCTATTTGCCCGGCGCGTCCTTCGGATAAGTGAATCCATAATTCATCGGAGCAACGCAATGTTAAAGCCATCCAAAAAAAAGCCAGGCTCGCCTTCACCGCAGACGTCTACGACAACACCAAGAAGCCCGTCGCCGCTTGCAGATACCCACAGCGACCTCGCCTTACCTGCCCCTGGCGCTGCAGGTGGGGATCCGATATCGGGGGCCCACTCATCCATTGCCTTGCCAGGAACATCCATATCGCGCGACAGCGTCATCATCACTCGCCTGCCAGATCACCAGCCCACACAGCATTCTGCTACCGCGGCACGAATCCAGGACACTCCAACAGCCCATCAGGTTCCGGTTGTCGATACATCGCTTGGCGACAGGCCAAAGCATCCGGTGTTCATCGATGCCAAATCAGCCGCCCACCTGAAAAGAAATCCAGCCACATCGGAAGGCATCCGCTACGACAAGTTCAAAAAGGCGTATGTCGAAATGGAAGGCGGAATTGTCATGGTGCGCAAAGACCGGGACGGTTACCGTCAGACCCACGCAGGGGAGTCGAGCCCTTCCGGTGAAAGGGTTGAACAAATTCCCGATACAACCCTCTGGCGCCAAATTGAACCTGTCAACGCCCCCTCGAAACGTCCTCAGCCCGAGATTGATCAAGCCCCTGCCAACGAGCCTGAAGTGACGGCTGGCCCAAGTAAACGCCCCCGAGTGTCGGATGAAACCAATGTCGCGACCGATGCCGGTGCACTGGTGCAGAATCTTTTCCATCAACAATCGAGCGCACTGGACTTGTCCTTGGGCCAATGGAAAAACTGGGGGAAATCCACAAGACCGGAAGCAGGCGAGTCCGTCGAAATAGACGGACTGCACTACCTGATCGTAAGCCAAGGTTTACGCCCCGAGACCGGTCTGGTCTATTTGCAACATCCAGCATTCGCCCCTGATCACTTCGACGCATTCGAAAACATGTTGCGCAATGAACCTTTGCGCCAACCAAAGTGGGCGCTGAAACGGGATGGCCAATGGAGGGTTCTGGATAACCATCCGCCGTTTACATTGCCCTTGACCCAATACGTCTCCACCGCTTTCAACTACCTGTCGGAACATTCGACGAGTGCTGTCGCCCGAGCCGTCTTTACGCGAGCCAGCCGACCTGAAGGGATCAACGCTCATGGACTCTCGGTGATGGCCCTGACACTTCGTCACTGGACAGACCGGGTCAATAACGAGAAAGTCTTGCACAGCCTTTCCGATCCGTTGGTCATGTTGCCAAAGCTGCAAACACAGCCCTCCCCTCTCGTGCCTGGCGGGCTGCTTACTCTGCCGAACCGCGGCTCCGATCTTTTGCAGCGCCTGGACTTTGACCCGCAGCGCTTTCCCCAGGAATGGGGCATCTACACGGCCGCACCGACCAGTGCCGTTTGCACAACCTGTTCAGTTTCGTCCTGCAACAGAGTGGCTATAGCATCAACCCTTCCACGCGGCAGCACAGCGAAGACGCTTTGATATTTCACCGGCAAGGTGTTGCGGCCGTGTTCGTATTAAAACTTCCAGGTTTCACCGGCGATACCGTTCCTCGTAGCACGACGACTGGTTCAGAACTCACCAATCCAGAGTTTCGAAACAAACTAAGCTCGGGGGAAAAAGAGAAACTGGACAGCTATCTGGCACAAAACGAAATCGTCTATTTAATCGGCGGTGTACAAGAGTCATCCCCTTACACGCCGACGCTCTTCGTGGTGAGGGAAGGATAACGTTCGTTATTGAGTGTGAACGCTTTACTGCTATCAGCCGAATGTTCTGATGGTGTTTTACTGGCTGTTTTTGGCTCTAGTCTTCAGCACGGTATCGCACAGTACAAAACCTTAAATTTAAATAAAGAGAATCTATTAATGGCCAAACCACCGAAGCCTGTACACGGTATTGCTGCGCCCGATACATCCCCAATGCCCAGAAGTCCTTCGCCGGGTGCTCTGGACAGTAATCGGCTGAACTTCGATAGCACTTCTTTGAGATTTGCGGGCAACAATCAAACACCCACAAATTCCTCTCAGGGTTTTACCGGCAGCACTTCGCCGCCGTCTGTAAGGGTCAGTGAGATGCCTGATACCCACCCGAAAACCGTTAATGCCGCTCTACGCTCGATGACGTGGCCTGCCGATCGGTTGCACATGTTGAATCCTCTCGGGTCTGACAGCGGTCTTTTCACCAGTCCGGATGGCAAACTCTATGCTCACGTCGAAAATAAGGGGTATATCCTTGTCCAGCGCCAGGGCGATGGCCGTTATCAGGTGCCTTTCGACTTCACGCCGGTGCTGCCTGGCCCTTTCCTGAGCAAGTCCGAGCGCCAGCCGACCTGGACCTTCGAACGTCCGGACTGGCTGACTACAGATGTCGAGACGGACAGACCACGAACCACCGTTGATGATCCCCCGCCCCCTGAAGCACCGGCATTCCTTAACGCTTGGGACGCGGCCCAACTCTCTCCCGCAGAGAACACGCCGGACGGAATCCGACATGATAAACATCGCAAAGCCTACGTTGACACGGTAGACGGAACGGTCATGGTGCGTAAAAACGCCGCCGATGAGTATCAGCAAGCATTCGCGACGACAACCTACTCTCCGGATATCTATTTTGAACGGATCCCCGCGACGAAAATCTGGCGTCGCAAACCCCCGAAAACCGATGCCATACCGGAGCATTCGCAGCAAGACAGGCGTCGCCCCCCAACCGACATTGAAGAGCCGATGCCGGGCCCAAGTAAGCCACCGCATCTGGATGACGACCCTCACCCGACACAAACGTTGACCGAGAGACTGCTATCAGCCAACCCGCAAGCGCTTAATCTGTCTTTTGGGCTGTGGCGAAACTGGGGAAGAAAAATACAACCGCCACTGGGCCAACACATTGAGATAGACGAGCTTTACTATCGCATTGTCCAGCAGACGCTCAATTCCGATTCCCGGCTCGCTTATTTGCAACATCCTTTGTTTTCACCCGCGCTGTATGACGCCTTCGAATACATGCTCCGCGACAATCCGTCTTTGCAACCAAAGTGGGCGGTCAAAAGAAATGACCGGTGGATAGTACTGGACCGGCGTTTCCCTTTTGAAATGCCCATCACTCAATATATTTCCCGGACGTTCAGATATTTGTCGGATCAATCAGTAAGTTTTCTTGCCCGAGCCATATTCAATCAGGCAAATCGATCCGAAATCATCACCGCTCATGGGTTGGCTGTCTTGAACCAGACATTTCGCTACTGGACGGACAGGCACGTCCTGCAACCCCCACGACGAGAACTCGCTGACCCCTTGTTGATGTTGCGCGACCTCTTCAGCGAACAAGGCAGGGGCCACGGTACATCATTGGCAATTCCTTCGGTATTGGGAGAAGGCTTGCAGCGCCTTGATCTTGATCCAGGACGATTCCCTCACCACTGGAACGAGTATGCAAAGGCGCCTGCAATATCCAGCTTGCGAACGCTGTTCAGTCATGTGCTGGAGGATGACGGTTATGTCATGAATTCCACATTTCAGCCGCACAGCGAGGATGTTTTGCTGTTTCACCGGGAAACAATCGACGCGGTATTCGTATTGAACCTACCCAACATTATCGTGGGGAGGCTACAGCGTTCGATCGCCCCGGGGTTCACACTGACCTCTTCCATGTTGCAGACCCGGATCGGTCAGCAACAGCACACTCAGGCCAACTATAAAGACGCAAGCAACGTTATCTATCTGCTCGGAGGTGTTCAAACGGACGCTCTGGGGCAGACGACGCTGTTCATCATAAGAGAGCGATGATCAGAACGATTAAGACAGTAATAAATCTCGAAAAACAAGTTACTCCGACCTGAAAATATTGAATCAATGCACACACCAGATTCCAGATCTATTCAAGCTTTCATTACCTGATCATTGATAGTGATGTTCTTCCGGGGCGTGGCTGGGAGAACATTCAGAATATCTCAGCGGGTGCTGTCAGGTGGGCGGGACGATTGCACTAATCTGACGAAAAAAAGCCCGCAGTGTGAGCGGGCGAAAGACCAAAGAAGCTATATGCGCAGTCGCTTCCCGGTAGGGGCAGCTGCTTGGGGGTCAGCTGCCCCGATAGGTGGAATAGCTGTAAGGCGAAATCAACAATGGCACATGGTAGTGATCCTGTTCGGCAGAGATGCCGAAGCGCAGCACGACCACGTCCAGAAATGCCGGCTCAGGCAACTGGACGCCACGGGCGCGGTAGTAGTCGCCCGCATGGAACTGAACCTGATAAACCCCGGTACGATAGTCATCGCCTTGCAGCAGCGGCGCATCGACCCGGCCATCGCTGTTGGTGAGTGCACTGGCGACCAATTCCAGGTGCGAACCTTCAACGCGGTAGAGCTCGACCTTGATCGAGCTGCCCGGGCAACCGTGTGCAGCGTCCAAAACGTGTGTTGTCAAACGTCCCATTGATTCTGCGCGCCTGGCCGCAAAGAGCAGTCAGACTTCGCGCCTCCCGAAGTCAGTTGAAAAGGAGACCGCACCAATTCGGAGCACGAAAAGTTGCGGCGAGCGACTGATTAAGACACTTTTCAAAAAAATTGTACACAATAAAAACGACATTTTTTACTTCACCCCCGCCATCCGGGACTTTACCCTCGATCCGCCAGCGAAGCGCCTGGTCATTGCACCTCCTATCCATTAGCTGACTGGTCAGGCAGGTTTCTTGCAGGCTCACGCCATTAGCAGTAAAAGATGACAGTCGTCGAAAAATGCAAAAAATCAGGCTTACAAATTGAGAATAAAGTTGTATACAATCAGCCCATCGCTGTGACGCCAGCCTGCCAGGCCGCCACACAACTCTGTCAACGAATAAGAAGGAAGACTGCAGTGAGCGCTGACTACCCACGCGACCTGATCGGTTACGGCAGTAACCCTCCTCATCCACACTGGCCGGGCAATGCCCGCATCGCCCTGTCCTTCGTGCTCAACTACGAAGAAGGCGGCGAGCGCAATATTCTGCACGGCGACAAAGAATCCGAAGCCTTCCTGTCCGAAATGGTTGCCGCTCAGCCGCTACAAGGCGCGCGCAACATGAGCATGGAATCGCTTTACGAGTATGGCAGCCGTGCGGGCGTCTGGCGGATCCTGAAACTGTTCAAGGCATTCGACATTCCGCTGACCATCTTCGCCGTGGCCATGGCCGCCCAGCGCCACCCGGATGTGATCCGTGCGATGGTCGACGCCGGTCACGAGATCTGCAGCCACGGCTACCGCTGGATCGACTACCAGTACATGGACGAAGCGCAGGAACGCGAGCACATGCTCGAAGCCATCCGCATCCTCACCGAACTCACCGGCGAGCGCCCGTTGGGCTGGTACACCGGTCGCACCGGCCCGAATACTCGTCGCCTGGTCATGGAAGAAGGTGGTTTCCTCTACGACTGCGACACCTACGACGACGACCTGCCCTACTGGGAACCGAACAACCCGACCGGCAAGCCGCACCTGGTGATCCCGTACACCCTCGACACCAATGACATGCGCTTCACTCAGGTGCAGGGTTTCAACAAGGGTGACGATTTCTTCGAATACCTCAAAGACGCGTTCGACGTGCTCTACGCCGAAGGTGCCGAAGCGCCGAAGATGCTCTCGATCGGTCTGCACTGCCGCCTCATCGGCCGTCCGGGTCGCATCGCTTCGCTCAAGCGCTTTATCGAATACGCCAAAAGTCATGAACAGGTGTGGTTCAGTCGTCGCGTCGACATCGCGCGCCACTGGCACGAAACCCAGCCGTACCAAGGGGCCGCCAAATGAGCCGCTTTCAAACTCTGCAACCGTCGACCCTGAGCCGCGACGCCTTCGTCAAAGCCTTCGCCGACATTTACGAGCATTCGCCATGGGTGGCCGAGAAGGCCTACGACCTGGGCGCAGACGCTTCGATCGACGAGATCGAAGCCCTGCACCAGCGCATGAGCGACATCCTGTTGAGCGCCGATCACGCCAGTCAACTTGCGCTGATCAACGCTCACCCGGACTTGGCCGGCAAAGCCGCCGTCCAGGGCCAACTGACCGAAGCCAGCACCAATGAACAGGCTGGCGCCGGTATTCACCAATGCACGGCCGAAGAGTTTTCTCGCTTCACCGAGCTGAACGACGCCTACAAAGCCAAGTTCAAGTTTCCCTTCATCATGGCGGTAAAAGGCAGCAACCGGCATCAGATCCTCGCGGCGTTCGAAACGCGCATTCACAACTCGGTCGATACCGAATTCAAATGCGCGCTGGCGGAGATCAACAAGATTGCCCTGTTCCGTTTACTGACCCTCTAGCGAAGCCTGACCCGAGTACATCAGACGCGGAGAGTACCCAGGGTCTTGCAAGCATCCCAAGCCAACTTATTAAAGGCAGACAAGAAGAATGAAAGCTTACGCCGTACCTTTCGAGAAGTTCGTCAACCTGGCCGATGCCCGTCTGGGCACCAAAATCATCTCGGTCACCGATGACTGGTTCGCAGACGCCAATCGTCTGTTCCAACCGACCCCGGCCGTGTGGAAGGAGGGCGTGTTCGATGACAACGGCAAGTGGATGGACGGCTGGGAATCGCGCCGCAAGCGCTTCGAAGGCTTCGACAGCGCAGTGATTCGCCTGGGTGTGCCGGGTTCGATCAAAGGCGTGGACATCGACACTTCATTCTTCACCGGCAACTTCCCGCCATCGGCCTCCCTGGAAGCGTGCTTCCTGGCCTCTGGCGAGCCTGACGAAAACACTCAATGGACTGAAGTGCTGTCGGCCGTCGAGTTGCAGGGCAACAGCCACCACTACCACGAAATCAGCAACGACGAAGCCTTCAGCCACCTGCGCTTCAACATCTACCCGGATGGCGGTGTTGCCCGTCTGCGCGTGTACGGCATTCCGTTCCGCGACTGGTCGACAGTTGGCGACAACGAACAGGTTGACCTCGCCGCTGCCCTGAACGGTGGCCGCGCCCTCGCCTGCTCCGATGAACACTTCGGCCGCATGAGCAACATCCTCAACCCGGGCCGTGGCATCAACATGGGCGATGGCTGGGAAACCGCACGTCGTCGTACCCCGGGCAATGACTGGGTCATCGTCGCACTGGGCCATCCGGGCGAGATCGAAAAAATCATCGTCGACACCCTGCACTTCAAAGGCAATTACCCGGACACTTGCTCGATCCAGGGCGCATTCGTGAAAGGCGGCACCGACAGCCAGATCGAAACCCAATCGCTGTTCTGGCGCGAATTGCTGCCAAGCCAGAAGCTGGAAATGCACGCCGAACACACCTTCGCCGAGCAGATCAAGGCACTGGGCCCGATCACCCACATTCGTCTGAACGTGTTCCCTGATGGTGGTGTGAGTCGCCTGCGCGTACTGGGCAAGGTCGCTAAGTAAGCAGTGAAGCCATTCGCGAGCAGGCTCGCTCCCACATTTGAAATGCAATCCCCTGCTCGCGAATGCGTCAGAACCAACAACACAGAATTCGGATAAGAAGAACAGCATGCGCACACTGACGATTGAACCGCTGACCAAAGAAGCCTTCGCCCCTTTCGGTGACGTGATCGAAACCGACGGCAGCGATCACTTCATGATCAACAACGGTTCGACCATGCGCTTCCACAAACTGGCGACGGTCGAAACCGCCACGCCGGAGGACAACGCGATCATCAGCATCTTCCGCGCCGATGCGCAGGACATGCCGCTGACCGTTTGCATGCTGGAACGCCATCCGCTGGGCAGCCAGGCTTTCATTCCGCTGCTCGGCAACCCCTTTCTGATCGTGGTCGCGCCACTTGGCGATGAACCTGTATCAGGCTTGGTCCGCGCCTTCGTCACCAACGGCAGGCAGGGCATTAATTACCATCGCGGCGTCTGGCACCACCCGGTGCTGACGATCGAAAAGCGGGATGACTTCCTGGTGGTTGATCGCAGTGGCACAGGCAATAACTGCGATGAGCATTTTTTCAAAGAGGATGAGCGTTTGATCCTTGCCCCCCACCAATAAGAGAAGGTCTGATCACTCGACAACAAGAGTGACAGGCGAGAGGTAAAGACTGTGGAAGCACATCTGTTGGAATGGCTGAACCTGAGCGTGCGCTGGGTTCACATGATTACTGGCGTGGCCTGGATCGGCGCGTCGTTCTATTTCGTCTGGCTGGAGAACAACCTCAACCGCGTCAACCCGAAAACCGGTCTGGCCGGTGATCTGTGGGCGATCCACGGCGGCGGTATCTATCACCTGGAAAAATACAAACTGGCCCCACCGGCAATGCCGGAGAACCTGCACTGGTTCAAATGGGAAGCCTACTTCACCTGGATGTCGGGTATCGCGCTGCTGTGCGTGGTGTTCTACTCCAACCCGACGCTTTATCTGCTGGCTCCGGGCAGCACACTGAGCGGTCCTGAAGGCGTGGCCATTGGTATCGGCTCGCTGTTCCTGGGCTGGTTCATCTACTCCTTCCTGTGCGACTCGGCCCTGGGCAAACGCCCTGCTCTGCTCGGTTTCATTCTGTTTGTGCTGATCATCGGCGCGGCGTATGGCTTCAGCAAAGTATTCAGCGGTCGTGGTGCATACCTGCACGTCGGCGCGATCATCGGCACCATCATGGTCGGTAACGTGTTCCGCATCATCATGCCGGCGCAGCGCGCACTGGTTGCCGCGATTGCCGAGAACCGCACACCGGACCCGGCGCTGCCCGCCAAAGGCTTGCTTCGCTCGCGTCACAACAACTACTTCACCCTGCCGGTGCTGTTCATCATGATCAGCAACCATTTCCCGAGCACTTACGGCAGCCAGTACAACTGGCTGATCCTGGCCGGGATCGCCGTGTTGGCCGTGTTGGTGCGTCACTACTTCAACACCCGTCACGACAGCCACAAGTTTGCCTGGACACTGCCGGTTGCAGCGGTGGGCATGATCACGCTGGCGTACGTCACCGGCCCTGCGCCGATGCCGACCTCGCCTGAAGTGGCGAAGGCGCCAGCCAAAATCGAGTACCAACCGTTGCCGGAAACGGCACTGGGTGGTGGCGCGAAACCGGCTGAAGCCGCACAACCGGCGGCACCTGCCGTAGCGCAGGCACAAGCGTCCAACGCCGGTCCTGCGTTCGACAAAGTGCACTCGGTGATCCAGGAACGTTGCGCCGTCTGCCACTCGGCCAAACCGACCAGCCCGCTGTTCAGCGCAGCCCCGGCTGGCGTGATGTTCGACACCCCCGAGCAGATCCGTCAGAACGCGGCGCGGATCCAGGCGCAAGCCATCACCACGCAGATCATGCCACTGGGCAACATCACGCAGATGACCCAGCAGGAACGTGACCTGATCGGTGCGTGGATTGTGCAGGGAGCCCAGACCAACTAAGCCACAAAAGCTTCGCGAGCAGGCTCGCTCCCACAGAGATCGCGCATTTCCTGTGGGAGCGAGCCTGCTCGCGAATCGCCTTAATGCGGTTTACCTGATGCAAAGAAACAGCTGTGAGCAACCCGACAGCTGTTCAATCACAAGAATAAAAAAGATCCGAGGTGTTGCATGTCCGAGCTGTCCAAAGCGCGCATCCCCGACGCACCCGCCATTCAGCGTTTGCCCCTTTTGCAACTGATCCTGGTCGGTTTGCAACACGTTCTGCTGATGTACGGTGGCGCCATCGCGGTGCCGCTGATCATCGGACAGGCCGCTGGCCTGAGTCGTGAAGAAATCGCCTTCCTGATCAACGCCGACCTGCTGGTCGCCGGCATCGCCACCATCGTGCAGTCGCTCGGCATCGGTCCGATGGGCATCCGCATGCCCGTGATGATGGGCGCCAGTTTTGCCGCTGTCGGCAGCATGGTCGCCATGGCAGGCATGCCCGGTATCGGTCTGCAAGGGATCTTCGGTGCAACCATCGCCGCTGGATTCTTCGGCATGATCATCGCGCCGTTCATGTCCAAGGTCGTACGCTTCTTCCCGCCGCTGGTGACCGGTACAGTCATCACCTCGATCGGTTTGTCGCTGTTCCCCGTGGCCGTGAATTGGGCCGGTGGCGGTGCCGCTGCTGCGCAATTCGGTTCACCGATTTATCTGGCCATCGCCGCATTGGTGTTGGGCACCATTTTGCTGATCCACCGATTCATGCGCGGGTTCTGGGTGAATATTTCCGTGTTGATCGGCATGTGCATCGGCTACGTGTTATGCGGCGCCATCGGCATGGTCGACCTGAGCGGCATGGCCAACGCGCCATGGGTTCAGTTCGTCACCCCGCTGCATTTCGGCATGCCGAAATTCGAACTCGCGCCGATCCTTTCGATGTGCCTGGTCGTGGTGATCATCTTCGTCGAGTCCACCGGAATGTTTTTGGCGCTGGGCAAGATCACCGACCAGGAAGTCTGCCCGCGCATGCTGCGTCGCGGTTTGATGTGTGATGCTGCGGCGTCGTTTTTCGCCGGGTTCTTCAACACCTTCACCCACTCCTCCTTTGCGCAGAACATCGGCCTGGTGCAGATGACGGGCGTGCGCTGCCGCTCGGTGACGATCGTTGCGGGAGGCTTGCTGATCGTTCTCAGCCTGCTGCCCAAAGCGGCGTTCCTCGTGGCGTCGATTCCACCGGCCGTGCTCGGCGGTGCGGCGATTGCGATGTTCGGCATGGTCGCAGCGACCGGTATCAAGATTCTGCAAGAAGCCGACATCGGTGACCGTCGCAATCAGTTGCTGGTGGCGGTGAGCATCGGCATGGGGCTGATCCCGGTGGTCCGTCCGGAGTTCTTCGCGCATCTGCCGATGTGGATGAGCCCGATCACCCACAGCGGTATCGCCATGGCAACTCTCAGTGCGCTGACGCTGAACTTGTTGTTCAACATCCTCGGCGGCAAAGAGCGCGCAGCGATCAACGACTGCCACGCGCAGCAGCATTAACAGCACCCCGCACAAGGGCTAGCAGTTCTGCGCCTCAAACAATAAAAACAAGAGGGAGCACCCGATGATTCGCACGCAATCGAACTCGCTATTGAGTGGCGGCCTGCTCGCCGCATCCCAAGCCATGGCCGGCAACTTACGGCTGTGGCAGACCACCAGTCTGAGCGACTTGTACGGCAAGAACTTCGGCCAGAAGATCGAGTTCGGCCCGATCAAGGGCGTCCTGCTGGCGATGACCTACGAGCACGGCGAAGGTGCACTTTTAAGATGACCCGCAACCGTGCCCCATTCCTGTTGTCGGTGCTCTGTTGCGGGGCACTTGAGAGCTGGCCGAGGAGTCAGTATTCTCCGCGGCCTCTTGAATTCGGTCTAAAAAAAAGCCCGGATTTAATTTCTGACCGAAAAGCCAACTTATCCCGGCGCCGGTCAGTACCGAGGCATCCCGAAAACACACTCAATCGACTGTTTTTCAGCAGACGAGAGGGCGTTTTTTTGCTTTTCGAAAGCCTTGGCTCAGCTTTTGCTAACAGCATGAAAGCTGACCGTTTGGATGACTTTTGCAGTAACGAACAAAGGCGCCACACCAGAGCGCCGATCTTAAAAAAATAAACGTGGAACACCTACTTTGGGAGCAACCGAATGAAACGTATGTGCACCAGCCTGATGCTCGCGGGATCCATGCTGGCCGGCGGCCAGGCCATGGCCGATGGTCTGCTGCAGTGGCAGAACAACAGCCTGACCTACCTCTACGGCAAGGACTTCAAGGTCAACCCTGCCATTCAGCAGACCGTGACCTTCGAGCACGCCGACGGATGGAAGTATGGGGACAACTTCCTGTTCGTCGACAAGATCTTCTACAACGGTGACAAGGACTTCAATAACGGCCCGAACACCTACTACGGCGAATTCAGCCCACGCATCTCGCTGGGCAAAGTGCTCGACCAGAAGATCGAATTCGGCCCGATCAAAGACGTCCTGCTGGCGATGACATACGAGTTTGGCGAGGGTGACACCGAGTCCTACCTGATCGGCCCGGGCTTCGACCTGGCTATCCCAGGCTTCGACTACTTCCAGTTGAACTTCTACCAGCGCCACACCGAAGGTTCGCGCCCCGGTGACAACGTCTGGCAGATCACGCCGGTCTGGTCTTACACCATTCCGGTCGGCGATTCGAACGTGCTGATCGACGGTTACATGGACTGGGTGGTCGACAACGACGTCAACAACCGTGGCGAATACCACGCCAACCTGCACTTCAACCCGCAGGTCAAATACGACTTGGGCAAGGCGCTGAATTTCGGCGAGAAGCAGTTGTATGTCGGCGTCGAGTACGACTACTGGAAAGACAAGTACGGGATTGACGACACCCGTGCGTTCACCACCAATCAGAACGTGACCAGCTTCCTGGTGAAGTTCCACTTCTGATCCCGCGGCGTCCTCAGGGGCGCCTTCGCGAACAAGCTCCCACAGTGATCCGTGCCGTTCACAAAACCTGTGGGAGTTCGCCCGCAATGATGCCCGCCAAGACAATACAGCGTTCAAACAAAACCAGATCGCTACTAAAGCCGGTTTAATAACTTCTGCGCCTGTGCAATACATGGCAACAACCCAAGGATATACAGAAGTAAAAACCCAACATTAACATGTCGCCCGACGTTCAATATAAAGACCACTCGAATAAGGATATTCAAATGGCCACCCCCTTCCAAGACGCCCCGATACATCATGATGCGGTTGTCATAACCGAACTCGAACCTTTGGGCCCCAATCAACACACTGATTCGACGCTTGATCTGAGCACCGAAATAAATAACAGGAAAAATGCGCAAAGCAACGAAAAAACAAGCCAACTGAAAATAAATGACAGTGTCTTTGGCCCAATTGAAATCGGCCCCATATCCGTAACACGAGTATCCCTTGATGCGCTAGGCGCAAGAATTGACGGCCAGCCTTTAAATGGAAAAAACACATTTTTTCGAGTACCGAAGCGTTCCTTCATCAACGCGTTACAGTTCAGCTTGACCGATATAGAAAGCATTATGAAATCGGCAACCGGCCGCGACAGTTACTTGTTGCCAGATCTGCTGTTCGAAATAGCCAGCCGGCGGCCGATAACTTCTCCGCGAATGATCAGAGAAGGCACCGAAACTACTGATGACGCAGGTAAACTTCGCAGTCAATTAAAAAAACTATTGAATTCAGCACACAAACTGGATCTGCGGCACGCTAATTTACCGAAAAATCCGCCTCATTGGATATCGAAGACGTTGAGCAACTTCACGCTTGGCTCTAGCGTCGGCATTCAGGCATTCGGAATATTCATGGGGATTCGCGGTTTGTACTACGCGTACAAAGCCCACGATTCTACTGAATTTAAAATCAACGGTGCCGGTCTACTCGCCGAAGTGGGCTCTGTTATCACCGACGTCACAATTACTCAAGAAGCCACGCGAATGCTCAAGGCTGGCCAGAATGCCTTCAAGGATTTTGCCAAGACGCGTACCGCGATCAGATTGAGCCGCTCAGGTGGCTTGGTCGGGGGAGTACTGACCCTGCCGTTCGACATCACCACGGCAGTCAGATCATTCATCGCAGCGGAAAATGCCACCGGCAAGGCAGCGATGGATCTCTATGTCAGCGGCGGCCTGAGTGTCGCCAGCGGCGCGATGACCATCATCCTTGGCTCCGCAGCCATGGCCGGTTTCTCGGCCGCAGGTCCCGTGGGCCTTGTCGCCGGAGCAGTGATGGCTTTCGGCTCACAGGTCTATGCCGCTGTACGGGTAGTTGATGACATCGATGACTACATCGAACTCACTGTCGAAGAACGCTGGCGCACAGGCTGGTTTGCATTCTGCTTCATGGATCCGGACGAAGACGTCCAGAATCGTTTTCTCAGCGCCAAAGCCAAGATCGACCACGCAAAACAACTGAAGCAAACGGCCAGAGCATTGCTCGACGTCCAATTGAAGGACACCACCGAAGCCGTCGTTAACGGTAGTTTCGACGTGGAACTCGAACCGACCCTGGAAGGCCGTCATCACTGGTTAACCAGAAAGTGGGAACGGCATACCGTCATGAAGCCAAGAATAAAGGACGGTAACGATATCATTGACGGCCGAAACGGGGTGACGGGCGAAACTCCCGGTGCTGAATTGGGCACAGCAGGAGCGGAAAAAAGCATCCTGTGGTTCATTGGCGGCGGTGATGACTCCATTGAAGGGGTAGAAAAGAAGCCGAACGCCTTCTACTACGGCGCTGGAAACAAACAACTGACAGGCGGCGAGAAAGATGACCTCTTCGTCTTCCAGGGCGCAAAAATCAACAACCAGACAATTCCAGAACTTTCTGATCGCTGGACGTTGAAGGGGGGGGAAGGCGACGACTCGTTGATCCTGGGCAGGATTGATTTAATGAACCATCACCAGAAGCAGCCACAGGCCGGATATGACGTCGACTTGCCGGCCGGTACGGTCCATGCGATCACTGCAGGCTCCACGGCGGAAAGCGGGAACAAACGTACCCCGCTCGGCGTTGTCGAGAGCATCGAAAATGTCGTAACCGTAGCGCATGCGTCCAGCACCGTGACCGGAACCGATGAGCGCAACGTCATCAAGGCGCATGGCGCCGACATCATCAGAGCGGGGGCAGGAAACGACATCATCCAACTGCTGGCCTCGGGTGCAGAAGCCTGGGGTGGTGCCGGCGCAGATGAATATTTCATTGCCCATGTTCCCGGGCAAATATCCATCACCGAAGACGGTAAAGAGAACAGCATTATTGAACTGGGCTGCCGAAAGGACCTGATAGATGGTTTCGAGGTGAGAGCGGATAACTCCCTGTTGGTCACGTTGAATTTTGACATGGACGATTCGCTGAAAACCCGTGTAGTCATACACGACGTTTATGAAGAAGTAGCGAATAAACGTCAGTTAAAAAACAAGACACTGACATTCGTTACCAAGGACGGTTATCACCTGACCCCGGATCTCCCTGAAACAATAACTTACTCTCAACGCGAATACGTCACAGCGGTGATCACCCGACAAGGAATCCCCGTAGAGCCGACGATTCTCTACACCCCTGATTGCTCTATCGAGCACCAGAGATTCACCAGTTACTACCTCCCACGCACCGATAAAAACATCACCTTCCATTCTGTAAAACGCCCCAATGAAGCCATCAAACTCTATCTGGATTACGCGAGCACTGAACTGACAAAGATAGAAGTATCCTATGGTGCCTTTGTGAGTCAAAAAAGCGAGATCGACATTCAATGTGACTTGATCTACACACTCGATGAAAAAACACTAACACTTCGAAATTTTTCGAGTTGCAAACTGTCGACAAACATGGGATTCATCCTGGAGCACATGCGTGAACACCCCAACCAACAATACTTGTTGATTTTCAACGACGGCCTAATGGCCAATGCCGGACTCACCACCACAGAAGAACCTGCGGACTATAAAACATCTGGATTCATGCGTTGGAAACATATCATTCAGTTGCCGCTGCGCTACCGACGAGGTAAATACCCGTTTGAACTTCCTGAAAATGAACCCTATAAACTGAGCTCAGAGAGGGCCTGCGCCAAATTTGCCTCTCATCCCGGGCAAACGGCGATGGAGAGCCTGGAAGGTGAAGGCGGCACGTACTTCCTTCATCTGGCAGCCAACATGACCATCAAGATTTCAACGCCGGGCGGTCTTGCCAGCGCCAGCGTGCGATTGCCGCACTCTTCCACCTGGCATATCGATGCTACAGCGCTGGGCACTATTGAGATAAAGCTGAATGACAACAAACTGTACATCGGAAGTTGCACTGTTCATCTGCCGGTCTATGAAGACAGCGCGGACATTATCGACAGGGTGTACGTGACGACCGAAGAAGGCATTATCCGGACGGTCGATCTTTCCTTCGACCAAATTACAGTCTCCGGTATTGATGCCCGTTATTTTGTCGAACCACCGGCTTACCCCGCCACCCTGCCCGACAGTCAAGCATTGCTTGGAGATCATGAACTTCCAGTTCTCCATGCCCAACTGTACAACCACCCGGACAAGCGTTTGCTCTACAGTTTTCCAGGACGTCACTGGGTAACCAGGCCTTCAACAGCCAACACCATTAGCAGATCAGACCTAGGGAAGGTCTGAAGTAAGACCTTCTTTTTCCAGCAAATCGGGCGTCAGGCTGTAAAAAAGAGAGCACTTCGCTGAAACTCTAGAAATATCGACTTTTTTCGATGAATAAGCCTGTTTTAAGCACTTATTAATCCTTAATTTCCATACTGCGGACGCACCTGTCCTATAGG
>NZ_JAIHLQ010000074.1 GCF_019733355.1 Pseudomonas baetica
CCAGCGTCGAACGGCCGTATCACCAATATCAAGATCACGACAAACCTGTGAAACACTCAGGCCCTGGTCCTTGATCATCTTTACAACTTCCAGCTTGAAGCTGTCGTCGAATACTTTGCGTTTGTCGGTCATGGAGAGCTCCTCAATAGGTGTATTTTCCACCTATCGGGGTGTCCGGGGAAATTAGACCACTGCAGTGCGGTTATTGACCGTTATTAATTACGACCTTGAGGATTTTTGAAGAGTGCGCATTAAGCCCAACCCCACAAAACACTCAATTTTCAACACGCTTGATGACGCTAACCTGGTTCGCGATAGATAGCCATCATTCAATTGGTCGGATCAAAGAGTCCCCAAGAAAGAATCTATATTTTTTTCATCGACAGACACGACAAAAATCCAGATCACACTCAACAAACCTTATTCATCCTTATCAATTAACTACTCCATGGATAGCACTCATCAGTATTTAGGTAAATTTTCCTTTTACAACACACAAGGAAATCATCTGGGCGACCGCGACCTAAGCCAAAGCGTTAGCCCTATAAAACTAGACTTTAATGGGCCAAATATAAAACGTGTGGACATGACCCTTTCTCCGGGAAACTTCCATATTTATCACATCAAAATGGAACACTAGAACACAATGCCCAATTTAAACAACCCTCTCGATAATCTCTACTTCCTCACCAGGCATGTAGCAGCTACTTCCGAAAAGAGGACGTTTCGGCTGCGTGATGGCTGTGATGTGATGGGGCGGCAGATTCAAGTGCAAGTCTGTCGCCACAGGGGATGGGCTTATACCAGTGACCATTCGTCGCCACCTGTCAGATATGACAGTAGCCAGATTTTCCACTGTGGGGGTTCAATCACAGGAGCCCTTCAACGCCTGAAGAATCCGGCAATGCGCGCGACAGGAGTTCCGACATGTCCCTCTACAGTCCTTTTCTGTTCCCCCCTTATGATCCCGAGATTTTGGTGCTTCGTCCGCTGCTGATTGCACCCATGGTCAGCCCGATTGCGGAGGGTGACGGTGGAATCAATATCTCCGCGGCGTGCGACGACCCTGACGGCATATTGTGTGCGATCAATGCCTACGGCGACATGAAAGAGGGTGACAAGCACGTCATCTACTGGGACACAAAACCTGTTCTCACCAGGGAAGTCGAGGCCGATGAAATCAATCAACGGCTGTTCTTTTACCTGCCTGCAGTGATTGCCGAACCCGGTTGGGTTGAAGAATGTTATTACCAGTTGACTCGCTTCGGTGAAACCACCCCGGATGATCCAGCGGTGCCGCTGCGTTTGCTGGTCAAGCTCAACCGGCCCGGAGGGCGCGACAAATCACCTCATCTGCCGGACGGTCACTCCGAGCTGCACCCCGTGCAATTGCCGCCGGAAGTCGTGCAACAGGGCATCGACGCCGAGTGGGCGGCAAAAGGCGTGCCCGTAACTGTGCCGTTCTACCCGGACATGGCGCTACGCGACACAGTGCTCGTGAGATGGGGCACCACTGTGCTGCCCCCCCATACCGTGACACAAGACGAGGTGGACGGAAAAACGCCTATCGTGATCGTCGCCGATCAGGCGGCGATTCTGGCCGGCGGTGACAGCGATGCGCTGGTGCTGCGCTATGACGCTCGTGATGAGATCTGGAACTGGGCTGCGCGCCATTCACAAAGCACCCAAGTTCGCGTCGAGGCGGGTGCATGGCACCTCGACCCGCCGATCATCAAAGAGTCGATTAACGGCATTATCGACCTCAAGGAGCTTAACCAAAAGGACGTGACTGTACAGGTTGTCGTGCTGAGCGATGAGTTCGATCTCGGGGACACCATCACTCTGTCCTGGATCGGCACCCCACTTGGCGGCACATCCTTGATTCATTCCGAGTCCAAAACCGTTGTGAACAATTCGAGCGTTATGGAATTCAAGGTGCCCTACGCGCAAATCAGGGCCATAGCCGAGGGTGACGGTGTTGCTTCGTATGTGCTGACGAAAATAAACGGCGACCCTCCGCTGTCATCGAAAAACATCACTGCCAGAGTGTCGGGGGATATTTCAATGCCGCCCGCGCCGACCATCCGTGAACTGTTGGGCGACACCCTGGAGTCGGATGAGCCGTACGCCACCGTCGATGTCCGCTATCCGCTCATAGCCGATGGCGACCTCATCAACCTGTGGTGGAAGGGCAAGCGATCCAACGGTAATCCCTATGTGCACGAAGACCAACATATCGTCACCGCCAATGAAGCCGAAGAGGGGATCATCACGTTCTATGTGAACAGCGAGCACATCAGCGTACTGGACAAAGGCAGTCTCACTCTTTCCTACGTAGTGTCGAACGATAAAGTGGCGCTTTTCGGGGTCATTGAGTCCGAGCGATTGCTGGTCAAGGTGGAGAAGGTACGGGCCACGCTGCCGGCGCCGAAAGTCGAGGAAGCCGATCCGCCAGGTGATGTCCTGGATCCATCCAAGGTGTACGACATTGTCCATGTGCTGATCGATCAGGCGGAAACCGTCAAGGATGACATTGTCGCTTACTACTGGCGTAGTCCTAACCCGTTCGGCAGTACCGGTGATTCCATACCCATTACCACAGTGATTGAGGGCGATCCTCTGCGGTTTCGGATACCGGTGGAGTTCGTGACGGCCAACATCGGACAGTATGTAAAGGTGCATTACTCGGTGTTGCGAGCTTCGAACAATCAATATGAGCATTCAGCCTCGCTGAGTTTGCTGATCGGCGAGCTGATAGGTGATCTACCACCTCCCGATGTGATCCAGGCAGTTGACGGAATACTGGATCCGATGAAAGGCCTGACCGGTGTTGATGTGAAGGCTAGTTATCTGAGCATGAAGCCTGATAAGGACATGATCAGATTGAAGTGGCTCGGCTCGCCAGGGCCCGGTACGTCCGACGATCTTGAGCTGCCCGGGCATTCGAGTGGCACGGTCCAATTTCATCTACCGGCGACCGTAATCGGCGCAAATATCGAAAGAAGAGTGACGGTTGAATTCGACGTGACGCGCTATACCCTCACCACCCCTTCGTGCCCACTGGATCTTTATGTGTCGGGATTTTCAGACCCGGAGAATCAGCTGCCCCGTCCCGAAGTTCCTCAAGCAACCGATGATGTTCTGGATCTGATGACTTTCAGCGGCGATGCAAAAGTGCTTGTTGGTAAATGGCCGTACATTGCAGTCAAACAATTCGCCTGGCTGGAAATGGTAGGAGAAACCACTTCTGGAGTGGCCTATACCATCAAAATCATTGAAGGTAAAGAAATAACATCCACCGAACTGAATAATGGGCTTAACGAACCATTACTCAGAAGCGAGTTGATGAAGCTGGGCCACTCCACTGCGGCCACCGTGATTTGCAAAGTTGCATTCAATGGTGGCTCGCAAGAGAGCAGTGCGTATGTATTTCCACCTCTACCGCTGACCATCAGAACCCGCTATGACTACCTCACACCTGAAATCACCCGGGTGGCGGACTCACGCACTGAAATAGAGGAAGGCGGTAAAACCCGTGATGACGAAGTGACCGTCACAGGCACCGCCACACGAGGGGAAACCATCGAGTTGTTTGATGGTGGGTCCGCATCAATGGGGACGGCCCGGGTAGAGGCGGACAGCAACTGGAGCCGAAAAATCGGCACCCTCACCGAAAAGCTCTACAGCATCACCGCCAAGGCTCTCTATGATGCCGATCCGGTATCCAGCCTTGCCCGAACGTTCACCGTCAAATTCGCGCAAACACCTGAAATCCTCGTGGTCAGCGATTCGCGGGGCCCCGTCGCGCCCGGTGCCACGACTTATGACAACAGCGTGCTCGTGGAAGGCAGCGCAACACCTAATCTGCAAGTGCAATTGCTGGGTTCCGACGAGTCGGCCATCACCCTTGATGTCGACGAAAGCGGTAGATGGAGTCGCCGCCTTAACAACCTTAAAGTCAAAACCTACAGCCTCACCGCAGAGGCCTTGTACGACGTCGATCCGCCTGTGAGCCCGCCCAGAACTTTCGTGGTGGCTCAGGCCGTAACCCCGACGATTTCCCGGGTCAGCGATATCCGCGGCGAAGTGGAGATGAACGGCACCACTTACTACCGAACCGTTACCCTGTCCGGCAAGGCCAGTCCCAACGAAAAAATCACCCTGCTCGACGTCACAACTACGATCGACACCGTGGACGTGAAACCAAGCGGCGACTGGGCATACGTCTTCAACAACCTGACCCTGAAGGCTTATCGCCTGACCGCCAGAGCCGAATACGGCGCCAATCCGGTATCAACGCCCGTGCGGGTATTTACGGTTGCGGCTCATGTGTCCCCGACAATCAAGACTGTTAGAGACTCCATCGGCCTGGTTGAGCAGAACGGAACCACGTATGACCGCACAGTAACCGTGAGCGGTGAAGCCACCCCGAAAGAACAGATCCAGCTCTACAACAAAAGCACGCCCGTCGGTTCGCCAGTCACGGTCCAGGCAAACAAAACATGGACGCTCCCGGTCACTGGCCTGGCGGTGACCTCACACAGCATCACGGCCAAAGCCTTGTACGAGGTGACACCGATCGAAAGCTCGGCCAGTACCTTTACCGTCGCCGTACACGTCGGCCCTACGCTGGACTCCGTGCATGACGGCATCAGTGAAGTTGTCCAGAACGGCCAGACCAAAAGTACCGCAGTCACTCTGCGTGGCACTGTCACACCCAACCATCAGGTGCAGATCTATGACAACACCACCCCGAAACACACTGTGACCGCCCAAGGCAACACCTGGACCACGACATTGCAGGTAGGCCTTGGCGGGCATTCGGTCAAAGCCCGAGCCATCAGTACCGGACAGGAAACGGGGGTTCGTAACTTCACGGTCATCTCGCCGATTCCGCCATTGAATTTCAATACCAGTCCTGTGACGTTGAGCGGCAGGATTTACCTGATTCCTGGAAATCCGGAAGTACTTCCCGCTTTTGGTTCTGGTACGTCTGTCCAACATCAGGCCTCCGGCGGGCAGCCTGGTGGCTATACATACACCTCATTGAATCCAAACGCGGCCGTTGTGGATGGCTCCGGGCGGGTTACCGTCAGGGGGAACGGCAGCACAATCATTAAAGTTAGCGATCGCGCCAATCAGTCGAAAAGCTATACCGTGTATGTAACCGGAGTGATTCACTGCGCCGGGCTTAGCCAGGGCAATTGGACAACGATACGCAACAATGCGGCCGCCAACGGTTATCGATTGCCAACACTGGGAGAGTTGAGAGAGATATACGCTCTTTATGGAAACCGTTGGCCCATGGGTAATTACTATTACTGGTCAGCTGACGCGGCTTCGAGCTGGCCGATCGCCCGGTACTACATGAAAAACCTGGTCAACGGGACAGAGGCCCACGTGCAGCATTATGGTAGTGCACTTGGTGTCGGGATCAGGTAAGGCAACATTCATCGAACAGAAAAACGCCTCGCAGATCACGAGGCGTTTTCCGATGCCAAAATCAGCACTTACCAGCTATACCTCACTCCGACATTCGCCCCCCATGGCTGCTCGATATGCTCACCCTTGGAGTAATCGAAATCGGCATGCACCTGCCATTGCTCCGACATGGCCACCGCTACCCCTGTACCGAACTCAGCACGCGAACCCGACAAGTCGTTGTTGAAGGTATTGTTATTGACCTTCACTTCGTTGTTCGACGCGAACTCGTGAGCCACCGCCGCACGCACATACGGCTGGGCGACCGCGCCATTGCCGAAACCGAAGTTGCGACCGAACGTGGCACCGGCCTTGCCGAGCAGTGAACGCATGCGATCACCGTCGGCATCCATATCATTATTCAGCGTGTAGCGTTTGCCCTGGATCTGCACCGCCGACAACTGAGTGAACGGCTCGACGAAGTAACCGCCGTCAAGTTTGATGTGCCGACCGAACTCCGCCGACGCGCCCACACCCCAGTTGTCGTAATTGCCCTTGCTGCGAGTGCCGTCGCTCAAGCTGACCTTGGAATCGTTGCGAAAGCGGTTGAACTTGAGCACGGCGTCGAAGTAGTAACCGGTGTCGCTGTCGAGCCAGGTCACATAGGGCCCGACGTAGTAGCTTTTCACCGTGCCCGAAGTGCCACGATTCAAATCCAGATCAGACTCGCTCGTGCCCGCCAGCACCCCGACCAGCACCTGACTTTCACCCACCCGGGCGTCGGCGCCAAGGGACAGGCCCTGCTGCTGTTGCTGATAGCCCACGCCCGAACCATCGGCCACGTTGTACTTGTTACCGTAGGTACGAATCCAACCACCGGCCTTGCCACCGTTGAAACGCAACTCCCCCATGCGGCTGCGCAACGAACTCAACTCGCCGTACCAAACAGTAGGCGCGGTATTGAACAGCGCCAGCACTGAGCGCGCGCCGGGGCTTATCACTTGGGTGGCAGGGTCCAGATACCAGTCCCTGCCGCCCTCACCGTTTTCACGGTTGGCCAGGCTGTAAGACCAAGTGCCGAGATCCACTACGCGGCTCCCCGTCAGGGCAAACTGCGCGCCATCGGCAGTCCCTGTGCGTGCCAGGGTCAATTGCGCAGGCGACACGGCATCCAGCCCGGATGCGGCCACGGCCAGATCGAAGTTACCGGCCGAAGCGCCCGTCACGTTGAGAAAATCAGACAGACCGCTGGCAAAATCGCCCTTCATCACAAACGTGCCGCTGCCGGCAAGCGTGCCGACATTCAGTCGGTAGTACGTGGTGGGCGCATCAGCAGCGCCAAAGGTGACACTGCCGCCATTCATGCCCAAAGCACCGATGATGTCGTTGCCGGTGAGCGTCCAGTTCGAGTTGCTGTTGACGCTGACGCTGTCGACCTTGTCGAGGCGACCGGTGAATTGCGAATGGTCTTGCAACGTGACCCGGGCTGTGGAGCTGTCATCGACGAGGACGTCACCGGTCATCTGGCCCTGATCGAAGGTGAGGTTGGCGGTGCTGTTGTCCGCAATATTCACATTGCCGAGCAAAGAACTGTTGGCCACTGTCATGTTGGCGGTTGAGGCGCCTTGAACATCAAGCAGAATATTGTTGCCGGCAACAAGCCTGGCGCCGTTGGACAGCCCCACGGTGGCTTGCGTGCCTAGCTCCACCAGAATTGCGGAACCGCTAACACCCTGCACCGTCGCATTATCCAGCGACAAGGCTCGGGCCCCCACGCTGCCGAAATCATTGACCATCCGTACGCCCGTGGACTGCCCCGTAATGCTGCTGCCCGCCGAGGCCTTCACCTCACCGCCAAGAATACTCACGCCGATCCCATCGCTGGCCGAGCCCGTAACCTGAGTGTTGATCAACGACAGAGAACTCAATCCCGTGACCTGGGCGCCTATCGGCTGTCCGCTGATTTGGCTGTCGGATACCGTCACAGTGGACCCGCCCGCCGCGACGCTGGAACGGTTGACCGCCAGCCCGATGTCATCACTGACGACACTGGTTTGATTGATCGAGGCCCGACTGCTGGTCACCATCACACCTTCGATACCGCTGTTACCGACCACGGTGGCACCGTTGATGTTCAGCATCGAACCGCCCTGTGCCGTGATCGATTGGGTATTGGCGCCGGAGGCATTCAGTACGCCATTGTTGCGCACCAGGTAGTCTGTCGACGCGGTCGACGAATCGATATCCAGCGTTGTGTTATCAACAATAGTTGCCGCTTGCGCGAAGCTACCCCAAAAAAAAACGGCCGGTATGCAAAACCGACAGACAGGAATAACGCGGACATGTGATACAGCCAACATCTTCATGATTGATTCACCTCGAGATCATTACACGCTGGAGTGTTTCAACAGCGTTTATCGGATCGAACAATAGCGGCTTACCGCCCCTTTAAAAGTAGGAATAGTCTTAAGTGCGGGCGGGAATAGTCCTAGTTTTGAGAAGTCCCCTACTGAAAAAAAGGGAGGCATTTGATGCCTCCCCAGTTTCGACGTTCAGAGCGGGCAAAGCGATCCGTTGGCAGCCTTCATATGCACCCTGACAAGGTCTCTCTGAGCGGACGTCGGGCGACCATCAATGATTGCCTCGTAAGTTACTGCGCCCCATGCGCTTTCAGTTGCAAAAAGTGGCTGATAAGGGATTTTTACGATAAACCCGTCCTGCGCCTCTTGCGCGGTGGGTGTGTATTTAACTTCCAACTTTGTCCCTAGCTTTTCATCTGTTCCTGTCTCTTCAGTGTAGCCTTGATAAACAAATGTCAATTCCTGATTCGCTAACTGTGGCTCACCACCCGGCACCAACACTTCAGCAACTTTGATCAGTACCGGGTCATTTCTCAGGGACGGGCATGAGAACCACTTAATCGGATCAAAATCCGGGTCCAGATGCTGGAATTTCGGGTCTGGCACAACACCAGCTCGAATCAACACGTCGACATCCTGGGGCAGTGAATTGATGTTATTGTCATTGATAGCCGGGTTGGTGATTTTGTAGGAAACCGGCAGCGGATTACCATTACCCGCGGTATCTACGACTTCCCAAAGAACCTCGAAAGCCAAGTTCCCTGTTTCGGTACCGTCAAGATCAATGACACCACCCTGCGCTCTCGTAACTTCAACACCCTTCCATATAAGGGTCATGATGTCTCCATCCTTGATGGCCGTGAAAACGGGAACCGTAACATCAACAACGCCCGCAGTTGAATCAGCTGCTGTCAAAACATTCGCAGCATTACCCCCGCGACCTTGTACTGTTACCAGATCAAGCGTGGGGTCGGGATTCTCCGGCCCCGTTCCTCCACCGGGACGGCGAAGATCGACATCCACATCTTTTGTCAGAGGTGTAAGTGGGTGGCGCACAGTATTGCGTTTGATCTGATAACTGACTTCTACCGTTTTTCGACCTAAATCACCGTTGTAAACATCCCGGTAGGGGACATCCACAAAGAAGGGAAAACCATTGATTTTCTGCGCAGGTAACAAGATGCCATCGAATGTCACTTCGAGTTCATCGACGCCTTCCAGGTAGTTTGTGTATTCATTCAGAATGCCCACCCCCAAAGGCGCCTGCGCGTCGGCCAGGTCCACCAGTTTCGGAACAGCATCGTCATCAAACAGCGGAATGCTGGGCGGCAACAGCCCCTCAGGCGGATCTGTCAGCGTTACATTGAGCTCCGTGTAGTATTGAGGGGTGTTTCGGTTGCCTTTTCGATCGGTCAGGATATACCAAATCGATTTCATACCTTCTTCTGTACCCACTTGGGCGGCAGTCAAGTTAAAAGTAATCGGCGCTGTAACGTCAGTAATAGGCTTAGTACCGACTAGCGGCGCACCTGGCAATTTGTCACCAAAATAACACGAGACAACATCACCCAGTTTTTTGTCACCATAATCTGGAATGGTGATCAGGACAAAACCAATATCGTCGAGATATTTTTTTGTGATGCCGTCTCTTTCCACTTCGGCAGGGACAGTCGCTTTACCGAAGGCAACCGGCGCTGAAGTATCAATATTAATTTGCAGAGGCGTTACAACGGCGGCGTTACCCCCATGACTCAAATGATAACTCAACTCATGCGGCCCTGAAGCAGATGTATAACCTTGCGGCAGTACCAGATCGAACTCAGTTATGGTTGCATCGACAGGCGTTACATATGTAACTCTGGTCGAAGCGATGCGGCTACCGTCCCACTTAAGTTCAATAAACCCTGGAATCACCAACGGATCATCTGCTTCAGAAAATCGCGGGATCTGTACTTTCAGCGGAAAACCTTGAAAACTGGAGTGCAATTGATTAGGCGCATCATCCGGCTCATCCGGCAGCAGTGGATTATCGGGATGGAGTTCTGGCGGCAACGCATCGGCTTTTTGGCTACGAAAGCGAACCCCGAAAAATCGTTCGCGATTCTGCACCGGTGTCAAAGATCGAAAACTTGTCATCTTTATCATCCTCTCAGCAACTTTAATGGCTGGCAGACGGCGCAACAGTCTCCTTGCCAGAGTGTTTAAACATTGACTACGCTGGTTCCACATGGGTAAAGCAAAGCGAAAAATCAACCTCGATCAATACAGCGTCAATTTCCTCTCTTTGTGTTCACTCATCACAACAATCATTATCCGGACCGCAGACAATGCCACTGGGCAATGTTCGATTAATAATCACAGAGTCACTTTTTGAATAACCAACTCCGCCGTTTTTCTTCCTCAGTTTATATTGGCAAAGTGCCGAGCCATTGTTCACCATCGGCGCGATCAATCTGAAGTAATCAAAGACCTCTACATTAAAACCATTGCGAGCCTGCGCCTCAGTCAGTTCAGTTTCAAAGTAATCATCAGTGTTCGGAATAGGCGAAGTCCCGTTCATGCCGTAGCAACCCTGCCAACTCAATTCGACAATATCCCCTTCGTCGAAAGCTGCATTGCCGTCGATATGCACCCACACCCCATCCCACAATCGCGGCATGGCACAGCAATTCAGGAGCCCCTGTTTCCCCCCGTGCGGGAACGTAGGTTCCGGCAGGTTGGTGATGATGACGATTGCTACTTCAACCGATGTACTCGGGGCCAGTTGCAAGTTCACCCCGTTACTGGTGGTGTACCAGACCGGCAACGCTGGATTGACCTTGTCCTTGTCGATGACGACCCAAGAGATACTGAACGTTATGACTTTTCCGGCAGTATCACCTGGCTTCACTTCGTATTCCGCGACAGGGGTGCTGATTGCCCCCCAATAGAGAAACAGCTTTTCTCCGGGTTGCGGGTTGTCATACAGCGCCAGTTGGGCTTCTGCTGGCTCACCATGATCAACGGGCAGTAGCTTGTTCAATTGTCTGGATTTGGCGCCGTAGATATCCAGTTTCGCCAGCGTGGCGTTCAACAGCGCCGGGGCGGCGGGGTGATCCTGCCCTGCGATAGTCAGATTCGCCAGTACCTGTGTCGCAGGAGATGGCAACGTCGGCGTAACGCCACGCAAGACACGATAGTCCACCGATACATCCATCGGCCCCAATCCATCAGCCCTCAGCGTTGACCAGGGTACGTTGGTCTGGAGCGGGAAATCTCCCGGAACAACGTCCAGAGGGGCAAGGTCGTGACCATTCCACTGGATCAGGACCTTATCGGAGGCGTCCGGGTTTTCATACTCTTCGATTTCGACCGTGACGGCCCGCTGATTCACAGCCCCTTCGCGGGCATGCTGGCGGTCAATCAAGCCACGCACCGACAATGGCACGCGAGGCGGCTTGAGAATGCCCGGAGCCGCTTTCAAATCGACAAACACCCCTAGCAGCGTCGAGCGCGGCCCACGGTTTCCCGCCCAATCCCGCAGCCGGTAGTAAACGTACCGTTGCCCGGGTCCACGATCACGAATGTCAGCCTCATAAATCGTAATGATCAGACTTTTCTGATCGATATCCTGCTGGCTGAACGCCTGCTCAGAAATTTCGATTTCCGAATCCAGAGGGTCTGGGGTGTTTGTCCAGTAATAGATCGCACGATCCCTGGCCGTGACGTCTACATAAAGCGGCACCTGAAACCGGACTTCGCCATACTGGGTGAGATAGTCGTCAGTGATATCACCGACGACATTCAGCATGATCAAACGATCTGGTTCCTGATTGTCGTTCGGTGGCAATCGGTCAACGGTGATGCGTTTGAGTTCGGAATAAAGCGGATTTCCGCCGTAGCGAACCTGGTACGAGAGCGAGTAGGTGCCGTGATCCAGCTTCAGATTTGCTCGTGGAACATTGAGGGTTTTCTGCCCTCGATCATCGAATGTTTCACGGTATACCTCGGTGAACTGACCGCCCTCCAATACCCAACTGATAATAATGATGAAGGGAATCGGATCATCGAGAAGGAAGCTCCAGTCTGGAACGATAACCGTAAGGTCTTCATTCAGCGCGGTACGAGGCAGCAGGCCCAGAGGGCTCTCGATCCCGCCCTCATCCTTGAGAATGGAAGGCACGATGGGAAGGTCAAGAAGATCATCGGAAGTCCCATTCCTGCGCTCGGAAAGCACCATTACACAAACTCCCTCGTAATAATCCAGACATAACACCCGCGGATCCTGCCCGTTGTGTTTTGCACCCTTGCTTGGGATTGATTAAACGATGCGGCCGTCATTCTGACTACTGTCAGAAATTACAGGTATTGCGACCGTTCGTCGGGACTTCACGAATTCCGGGCTGACGACAAATAAAGATGTTTAAGCGAAATGCGCAGACACGGATATCGGGCACAGATTTTTGCGCCATGACCTACCGCTACGCCAGAATCCGCCGGTTTGTGCGCCTTGGGGTCGGGTTCTATTGTTTGCCGGTCGCTGACCAATCTGTGACCGGGTCTCGCTGCCCGGCGATCTCTGGACGCACAACACCCACCTCTCGTTTTATGGCGGCTGTACGTGGGAGACCTTCGGGTCTGCCGGTTCTAGAGTCCCGGTCTGCGGCCCGCGTATGGCTGCCACCTCCTTTTTCGCATCGCAGCGAAATGTGGCGGCTCCGTCGACTCTAGGAGGTTCACCATGATCAAACCAACACCCAACCCGCCCCCCTCGCGCCAACCCAGCACGATGTTCATGGTTGCTCCCGACAGGCAGACCACAGACCTTTTGGCCAATGCCTGCGAGTCCATGGCCTCGGCCAGCGTGATGCTCAGTGATTTCGCTGGACGGCTGGAGACGCCGCATCGCCATACGTTGCAGGGCATTGCCCAAGTGGTGATGCTGGCCGAACCGGCAGTGAATCGGGCGCTGGATCAGCTGGAATTGCCGGACTGACTCAAACGTAAATTGATTTATTCCGCGTCAGTTCTGGCCCCTTCGCGAGCAAGCCCGCTCCCACAGGGATCTGTGTCGATCACAAGTCTTTGCTACACCGCCAAACCTGTGAAGGCTGACTCCCAGGCAACACATGTCTCCAGGCAGAAAAAACCCGCCGCCACGTTCAACCGGGGCGGCGGGTTTTGTCGTTTCAGGGCTTTTATCAAATGCCGATCACACCGTGTCCACCTTCAACGAATGATCATTCAACATGCCGCTGATGATCGTCGCTGTGTCGTGCCCGCTGGCGATCATCCCACCCGCCCCCGGGGTCACGCCGTAGTGGCTGGCGAGGTTGACGCCGGCCAGATCAATCGTCTGGTTCGGCGTGGCGCCGGCCAGGGCGCTGACGTCGATGGTGGTGAGTACCGAGGCGCCGCTGCCGGTGACGGTGAAGTGCAGGTAGTCGTCGAGGGACGCCGTGGTGCCGTTTTCGCCTTGCAGCAGTTGTGACAGGTCAAGCTTGTCGGTGCCGGGGGTGAAGTCGGTGATGAGGTCGTGGCCGCTGTTGCCCTTGAGCCACTGGAAGGTGTCGGCACCCGAGCCACCCGTCAGGGTGTTGTTGCCCATGCCGCCGATCAGCAGGTCATCGCCACCGCCACCGTTGAGGGTGTCGTTGCCCAAGCCGCCATTGATCACGTTGTTATTGTTGTCGCCGGTCAGGGTGTCGTTGAAGTTCGAACCGACGAGGTTTTCGATGCCGGTCAGCGTGTCCGTGCCGGCACCGAGGGTGTTTTGCGCACCGAGCAGGCCGAGGTTGACCGTGACCCCGGCGGTGGCATGGGCGTAGCTGGCGGTGTCGATGCCAGTACCGCCGTCGAGCAGGTCGTTGCCCGGGCCGCTGTAGAGCAAATCATTGCCCGCGCCGCCATGCAGTTCGTTGTTGCCGGAACCGGCGGTGAGCACGTCGTTGCCGTCGCCCGCGTTGAGGATGTTGTTGCCGGTGCCGGCCACCAGAATGTCATCGCCCGATGTACCGGTGAGGGTGTGGCCATCCTGATAGCTGATGGTCACGGCGGCGGTGTCGCTGCCGCCGTGGTTGTCGTTGGCGGTGTAAGTGCCGTGGTAGTCCGGGGTGAGATCGTGGGCCCCGGCGTAGTTGACCGTCATGGTCAGTTGGTAGTTTTCCGCGGCATTGGTGTTGCCACCGCTGGTGTCGGTGATATTGGTGATGTGGATCTGGTAGGTGCCATCGGCGCTGGCGGTGATGGTGCCGCCGTCGGCGATGCTCACGAACGCGCCGCCATTGAGCGAGTACTCCATGGTGATGTGCCCGGCCGCCAGGTTGTGATCCAGGTTAAGGGTCTCGCCCTGTTTCAGTTTGACGGTGATCAGGTCTTCATCGTTGGCATTGGCGTTGGTCACCGCGCCGAGGTAGCCGCTGACCACCAGTACAGCGGTCATCGCGGCGGTGTTGGCCGCGAACGAGTTGCGCACGTCGGCCAGGTTCTGGTTGGCGGCGGTGTTGCTGGTGCCATTGAAGGTGATTGCCCCCGTGCCGGTGAAGTCCGCGCCCTTGGCGACCCAACCGGTATTGAAGGTGGTCGGTGTGGCATTGAGGGTGTCGCCGTTCGGATCGGTGTCGTTGGCCAGCAGCAGTTCACCCGGCACCACGATGTTGCTCGACAGCACGTTGGTGATGACGTGATCGTCCGCCGCCACCGGAGGTGCGTTGGGGATCACTTTCACGGTCAATGTTGAGCTGGCGAGGTCGCCGTCGTTATCGCTGAGGGTGAAGCCGATGTTCTCAGTGATCACAGTGGTGGTGGTTTTCTGCGAGGTGTAGGTGTAGTCGCCGGTGTCGAGGTTGATCACCAGCGTGCCGCTGTTGTTGGTGGCGATGCTTAGCGTGTTGTTCACGGTGTTGAAGGTGCCGTGGTTGACGCCACCGGTGGCAGTCAGTGAACCCTGGCCGCTGAGCGCTTTGGGATCGTAGGTGTACGTGGTGCCGTCGACCACGATGGATTTGATGAAACCGCCATCAGCGCCGAAGCTGCCGCCCTCACCCAGTAACGAACCGGTAACCGGCGCGCCTTCGACGGTGCCGGACAGCACCGAGTTGAGTTGATTGAGATCAGTGACCACTACCGCATTGGTGTTGGTGTGGCTGATGCCGTCATAGGCCAGCGGATCGAGGTTGGCGTTGCTCACGCCGCTGCCCAGGCCGATCGCGTAGTTCTTGATGTTGTTGGCATCAAGGAAAGCTTTGAGTGCGGTCTCGTCAGCCGTGCCGATGTCCTGCCCGGTGGTGGGTTTGCCATCGGAGAAGAAGTAGCCGACGTTCTGCGCCCCGGTGAGTTTGCCTGCGGTGTTGAACGCCGTTTGCATGGTCGCCACGGCGGCGTCGTAGTTGGTGCCGCCACCGGCGCTGAGGCCCGCCAGTAGCGTCTTGGCCGTCGCCACATCAACCCACACCGTGGTGCGGTCGGTGGCGCTGCTGCTGAAGGTCACGAGTTGGACTTTCACATCACCCAGGTCATCGTATTTGTCGAGCAAGGCGCTGATCGCTTGCTTGGCCAGGTCCAGCCGCGACAGGCCCGGCACACCGGAGGCGTCGGCCATACTGCCGGAGATGTCGAGCACGATCAGGATGTTGGAATCGATCTCCACTGCCGCCACCGAGCGATCCGACGCCACCGCTTTGGGCACGTCATCGACGATGTTGACCACGATGGTGCTGGTGGTGCTGTTGCCCAGCGCATCAGTGGCTTTGTAGGTGAAGCTTTCGCTCAGGGTGTTGGCCCCGTCGTTGGCGTTCGGCGAGGTTTTCGGTGCCGACGTCAGCGTGTAGGTGTAGGTGCCGTTGGCATTGAGCTGGATCTGCCCGTAGGTGCCGGTGGCGCTGCCAACCAAGGTGTAAGTGAGCGCGCCGCTGCCGCCAGTCACCGCGCCGACCAGCGTGCCGGTTGCGGTTTCGCCGGTGTTGGTCGGATCGCTGCCGGTGACCGTACCTGGGGCCAGGTCCTGGCCGTCCTGGGTCAGGTCGAGGGCTTTCTCAAAGACCGTCACGTCCTGATCGACCGAGGCCACGAGTTTGCTGTCGGCAACGTTGATGGTGATGGTTGTGGTGCTTTCATCGCCGTCGGTGTCGCGGATGGTGTAGGTAAAGGTGTCGGTGGCGCCGGGTGGGCTGACCGAGTTCGGATTGCTGTGGTAAACGGCGTTGCCCGCCGCATCCAGGGTCAGGTAACCGTAGGCGCCGTTGATGTTGCTGTTGAGACCGCCAATGGCCGAAGTGCCGGTGTTGCTGCCGGCGCGCACGCCAACCACGGTGGCCGCGCCATCGGCCCCGCTGATGTCATTGCCCAGCACGCTGACGTTGACCGTGCCGCCCTCCGCCACCGAACCTGTGTCGGGTGTGGCAGTCGGCAGGTCATCGATGATGTTGACGTTGATCTGGCCGGTGGCGGTGCTGCCATCGGTGTCGGTCGCCACCACGTTGAAGTTCTCGGTGAGGCTGTTGGCACCATTGCCGTTCGGATGGGTTTCGTTATCCACCAAGGTGTAGCTGTAGCTGACCACACCGGTCGCCGGGTTGTAACCGGTGACGGTGAACGTGCTGCCCAGTGGCGAGACGGCCGATTGCGGGAAGCCTGCAGCCACACCGTTGGTGACCACGGCGATGCCGCCGACCGTGAGGGTTTGCAGACCATCAAGCGCAGTGACGGTGAAGGTGCCGCTTTGGGTCAGCGCCGCAGTGTTGGGGTTGGTGCCGTCGCTGAGGTTTTTCTCGTAGACGGTGAGTTCGCCGCCATAGACATCGAGACCGTTGAGCACCACCGGATCATCGTTGTTGTGGACGTTCAACACCAGGTTGGCGGTGCTTGTGTCGCCGTCGGCATCGGTCAACGTGTAGGTGAACGTTTCGGTGCCGTTGCCGCCGCCGTGCAGGTTTTTGAAATCTGCATCATTGGTGTACAGGGTGTAGGTGTAAGTGCCGTTGGCGTTGAGCACCAAGGTGCCGTAAGTGCCGACGATGGTGGCGGGCGTGATCGGCCCGGCATTCGGCCCGGTCGCCACCACGTCCGCCCCTTGCACGTCGTTGGTCAGCACGTTGCCGCTCAGCGTCAACTGGGTTTCCGACGCGGTGTTCGCGTTGCTGTCGTTCATCGCTTTGGGCACGTCATCGACGATGCTGACTACGATGGTGCTGGTGACGATGTTGCCCAGCGAATCGGTGGCCTGATAGGTAAAGCTCTCGGTCAGGGTGTTGGCACCGTCGTCGGCATGCGGCGTGGTGGTTGCCGGCGATGTCAGGGTGTAGGTGTAGGTGCCGTTGGGGTTGAGCACGATCTGCCCGTAGCTGCCGATGGCGCTGCCGACCAGCGCATAGCTGATCGCACCGACCGCGCCCGTGACCGAGCCGACCAACGTGCCAGACGCGGTTTCACCGGTGCTGGTCGGATCGCTGCCAGTCACCGTACCGGCGGCCAGGTCGGCGCCGTCCTTGGTCAGGTCCAGGGCTTTCTCGTACACGGTGACGTCGGTATCGCTGACCGCACACAGTTTGCTGTTGGAGACATCGATGGTGATGGTCGTGGTGCTTTCATCACCGTCGGAATCGCGCACGGTGTAGGTGAACACATCGAACGCGCCAGGCCCATTCACCGCATTGGGCGCGCTGTGGTAAACCGCGTTGCCGTTGGCATCCAGCGTCAGGTAACCGTAAGTACCGTTGATCTGGGTGTTCAAACCACCGAGGGCCGAGGTCGAGGTATCTGAACCGGCGCGCACGCCAACCACGGCGCCCGTAACGGCCGGGCCATCGGCGCCGCCAATATCGTTGTCCAGCACATTGCCGCTGACGGTGCCGCCCTCCGCCACCGACGCCGAATCGGGGTGAGCGCTGGGCAAGTCGTCGATGATGTTGACGTTGATCTGGCCGCTGGCAGTGCTGCCGTCGGTATCGGTCGCCACCACATTGAAGTTCTCGGTGATGCTGTTGGCGCCGTTGCCATTGGGATGGGTTTCGTTATCCACCAAGGTGTAGCTGTAGCTGACCACGCCGGTCGTCGCGTTGTAGCCGGTGATGGTCAACGTGCTGCCGAGCGGCGTGACCACCGATTGTGGGAAACCTGCGGCGACGCCGCCGGTCACCACGGCGATGCCACCGACGGTGAGGGTTTGCAAACCGTCGAGTGCGGTGACGGTGAAGGTGCCGCTCTGGGTCAGCGCTGGCGCGTCAGGGCTGGTGCCGTCGCTGAGGTTTTTCTCGTAAACGGTGAGTTCACCGCCATAGACGTCGAGGCCGTTGATGATCACCGGGTCGTCGTTGTTGTGGATCTGCAAAACCAGATTCGCAGTGCTGGTGTCACCGTCCGAATCGGTGATGGTGTAGGCGAAGGTTTCGGTGCCGTTGCCGCCGCCGTGCAAGGCTTTGAAGTCGGCGTCACTGGTGTTCAGCGTGTAGGTGTAGGTGCCGTTGGCGTTCAATACCAACGTGCCATAGGTGCCGGTGAATGTACCGGCCGTCACCGGCCCGGTGGGTACACGGTCGGCGCCTTGCACGTCGTTGCTCAGGACGTTGCCGGTCAGGGTCAGTTGGGTTTCCGAAGCCGTGGTTGCATTGCTGTCATCCACTGCTTTGGGCACGTCATCGATGATGTTGATGTCGAGGGTCGCGTTGGCGGTGGTGCCGTTGTCATCAACCACGGTCACGGCGAACTGCTCAGG
>NZ_JAIHLQ010000075.1 GCF_019733355.1 Pseudomonas baetica
CCGCTGGCTCGCCAGTCACCGTGACTCTGTCCAACGGCGCAGTGATCACCATCGAAGCCGGTAAAACCACGGGCACCGTGACTGTTCCTGCGCCGGCTGACGACGTCTACAAAGATGCTGGCACCGTGCAGGCAACCATCACCGGCACCAGCGGCGGCAACTTCGAAAATCTGGTGACCAGCAACACACCAGCCGTGACCAACGTTACCGACACCATCGACACGACCACTGTCAGCATCACCGGTAGCACCTCGGTAACCGAAGGCCAGACCGCCAGCTACACCGTCAGCCTGACCCACCCGGCGCAAACCGAAGTGACCCTGAAAATCGTTTACAGCGGCACCGCTGCCGACGGTTCGGACTTCACCGGTGTGTACACCGTGAAGATCCCGGCGGGCGCCAGCAGTGCGCAGTTCAACGTCGCGACCATCGATGACAAGATCACCGAAGGCACCGAGAACTTCGTGGTCAAGATCGACTCGGCCACTGGCGGCAACTTCGAGAACCTCGCCGTCAGTAGCACCAATGGCAGCGTCAGCACCTCGATCATCGACAACGATGCACCGCCGGTTCTCGATCTGGACGCCAACAACTCCAGCGGCGCGACCGGTGCCGATTACAAGGTGACCTTCACCGAAAACACTCCGGGTGCGGGCGTGTCGATTGCCGACACCGACATCAGCATCACCGATCCGGACAGCACCCTGCTGACGGGCGCGACCGTCACTCTGACCAACCGTCAGGACGGCGATGCGCTGAACCTGGGCAACAGCGTCAACGGCATCACCATCAATGCCAACAGCACCAACGGCACCGTTACCCTGACCTTGTCGGGCAACGCGACGCTGGCCGACTACATGCAGGCGATCAAGAACATCAGCTTCACCAACAACAGTGAGGACCCAAGCACCATGCCGCGGATCATCACCGTGAAGGTGACCGATGGCGGCAACTACTCCAACACCGCGACCACCACGGTTAACGTGGTGGCAGTCAATGATGCGCCGGTAGCGGCACCGGTCAACGTCACCGGCACCGAAGACACGCCGCTGATCCTCGGCTGGTCGACTTTCGGTGTCACCGACGTCGACAGCCCGGCCAGCAGCCTGGGCGTGAAAATCACTCAGCTGCCGGGTGAAGGCAAACTGCAGTATCTGGACGGCTCGACCTGGAAAGACGTCGCCACCAACCAGACCTTCAGCAAGGCCGACATCGACGCTGGCAAACTGCGCTTCATGCCGGATGCCAACGAGTCGGGCGTGAACGGTTACGGCGGCACCGGCCTGGGCAATAACCAGGCTGACTACGCACAGATCAAGTTCCAGCCAACCGACGGCCAACTGCTGGGCAACACCGGCACCGTGAAGATCGACATCACGCCAGTGGCGGATGCTCCGACCGTGAGCGTGGCCGACAACAGCGTGAAGTCCACCGGGCTGATCAAGGAAGTCTGGACCGGTCTCTCGGGTCTGGGCACCAATGGCAACGGTGCGGATTCGACCACGTTGAAAAACGTGATCGACGGCGCCGGTACACCGAATTCCAGCGGCACCGTGACCAACGTGCAGTCGGACGGCAGTGTAGCCGCCGGTACCGCCTCGAAAACATCCGGCCTGATCTATCTGGAAGCAGGCAAGACCTACACCTTCAGCGGTGTCGGCGATGACAGCTTGCTGGTGACCATCGGCGGTAAAAACGTGGCTGCCACGACGTGGGGCGCGGGCGGCAACCTCAACGGTTCGTTCACCCCGACCACCAGCGGTTACTACACCCTGGACATCTACCACCACAACCAGAACGGTCCTGGCAGCTACGACGTCAACCTGTCGGTCAACGGCGGCACGGCGATCGACCTGAGCAGCGCCGGCGTGCCGATCTACACCGGCGTGCAGGACTTGATCAACTCCGGCGTGACCGTCTCCGATCTGCACGGCACCAACGGCGAAGGCTATTACGACGGCTTCAAGCTCAACACTGGCGCCGAAGGCACCACGGTCAAACTGTCGGCGGTCTCCACTGCGCTGACCGACACCGATGGTTCGGAAACCCTGAGCGTGAAGATCAGCGGCGCACCGGTCGGCTCGGTGCTCAGCGATGGCGCGGGCCATACCTTTACCGTCACCGCGACCAGCGGCGATGCCAACGTCACCGGCTGGAATCTCGGCAGCCTGACCGTCACGCCACCGCCGTACTACAACGGCCAGTTCAACCTGACCGTGACCTCGACCTCCACCGAACAGGTCGGCGGCTCGGCGAGCAGCACGGCGACCATTCCGGTCACCGTGGTGCCGGCGGTCTACAACGCCATCGTCGCCACTTCGGCCGATGACACCGTCATCGGTACCGATGGCAACGACATCATCGTTGCCGACATCGGCGGTCTGACCGTCGTGCCGGGCACCAACTACAACATCGCGTTCATGGTCGACAGCTCCGGCAGTATGAGCACTTCGTCCATCAACGCGGCCAAGGACTCGCTGACATCGGTGTTCAACACCCTCAAGCAAAGCCTGGGCGGCAGCAATTCGGGCACGGTGAACATCTTCCTGGTGGACTTCGATACCCAGGTCAACAAATCGGTGTCGGTGAACCTCAATGACCCGGACGCCCTGACCAAGCTCAAGGCCGTGCTGGACTCGATGACGTCCGGCGGCGGCACCAACTACGAGGACGTGTTCAAGACCACGGCCAACTTCTTCCAGAGCGCTGAAGCGGTGGCCAACACCGGGGCGAAGAACCTCACGTACTTCATCACCGATGGCCAGCCGACCTACTATCAGAACGGCGAGCAGACCAACCCGACACTGTATGGCAGCGTTAAGCTCGACAGCGTGGTGACGACCAGCAACTACAAGCTGGGCGACACCTTCAGCACTTACATCGATAACACCCACTACCTGAGCATCAACAGCGCCGGCAGCGTGGTATTGCAGACGTACAAGAATGGCAGTTGGAACTGGAGCAGTCTGGGCACTATTCACGCTCAGGGCGACGGTACCTATGAGCTGTCGAGCCTGGCCGGCACCGGCAACAGCACCGACTCGTCGACCACCAGCAACTCCAACAGTAGCTTCACGTTGCTCAGCGGTCTGTCGAACGTCGAGGCCATCGGTATCAACAGCGGCGTCAGCCTCAACGATCTGAAGCCGTACGACTCAGACCACACGCCGCAAACCAACATCGATCCGAAGGACCTGGCCAACTCGATCATCGGCCACACCGAAGCGACGATGCCAGGCAACGACACTGTCAGCGGCGGCAACGGCAACGACATCCTGTTCGGCGATCTGGTGAGCTTCAACGGCATTGCCGGCGAGGGTTATCAGGCGATGCAGGCGTTCGTGGCCAAGGAAACCGGCGTCGACGTCAGCAAAGTCACCACCAGCAATGTGCACCAGTACATCACCGAGCACTATCAGGCGTTCGATGTGTCCGGTGCGCATGACGGCAACGACACCCTGCTGGGCGGCGCGGGCAATGACATTCTGTTCGGCTCGGGCGGCAACGACTTGCTCGACGGCGGCAAAGGCAATGACATCCTGCTCGGTGGCACCGGCAACGACACGCTGATCGGTGGGCAGGGCAACGACATCCTGATCGGTGGTTCCGGTGCCGACACCTTCGTCTGGAAGGCGGGCGACACCGGCAACGACGTGATCAAGGACTTCAAGGCCAGCGAAGGTGACCGCATCGACCTGCGTGATCTGTTGCAGGGCGAAACCGGCAGCACCATCGACAACTTCCTGAAAATCACCACGGTCGATGGCGTGTCGTCGCTGCAAGTCAGCTCGGGCGGCAAGTTCAACTCGGGCGATACCGCCGCCGCAACGCCGGACGTGACGATCAAACTGGAAGGCAACAACTGGTCCAGCGCCAACATTCACAACCTGATTGCCGGTAGCGATCCGACCATCAAAGTCGACCACAACAACAGCTGATCCGTGAACAAAACGGCCGCCCCAATGGGGCGGCCGTCACGTTTGCGACTACCGCCCCGGTGACGATTTCGTCGCCGCACCGCATACTCGCGTGCGGTTGGCTATGCTGCTGACAGCATGACGCTGGTTCATTTCTGAGGGATGCTCAATGTTTTACGTGCAACGCGATGCGCAAGGCCAGTTGATTCGCGTGGAAGCCGCGGCCTACGCCGAGGCCACGGAAACGCTGCCCGCCGACCACCACGAAATCCAGGCGTGGTACGCCAACGAAGCCGTGGAAAACAGCCTCAAACAGCTCAAGCAGAGCGACTTTGAAATGATTCGGGTACTCGACGACCTGATTCAGGTGCTGACCCAGAAAGGCGTGATCCGCGTCACCGACCTGCCACCGGCCGCCCAGGCCAAACTGATGGACCGGACCCAGGCGCGTGAGGCGTTGGGCGGGTTGAGTCAGTTGATTGATGAGGATGAGGGCGGGTTGATCTGAAGACTCAATCTTCAAGCCCTTTCGCGAGCAAGCCCGCTACCACAGGGGAGCGGGTTAACAACTCAAATCCCCTGTGGGAGCGAGCTTGCTCGCGAAAGCGGCATCCGTGACGCCGCCAAACTAAAAGATCACCGCCAAGGCTTGGGCCCACCCAACAACTGCCCCTGAACCCCATACAAGCCCATCTCGCGAATCACCGCCAACTCCCCTTCAGTCTCCACACGCTCGGCAATCAGCGGCAGATCAATGCTGTGCGCTGCACGCTGGATCGCCTCGATGAACAAGCGCTTGTCACTCTCCTGATCGATCGCACGAATGTAGCTGCCATCGATCTTCAAGTACGCCAGCCCCAGCCGCGCCAGGTTGCCGATCATGCTGAAGCGCCCGCCGAAACGCTGCAGACTCAGGGAGAAACCAAGCTCGCGCAGACGCCGGGTCAACTGTTCCAGTACGGCTTGCTCCGGCAATTGCTCTTCGCCTATTTCCAGGGTCAGACGCTCCCCCAGATTGGAATGGGCCCGCAAAATCTCGAAGACTTTGTTCAACGCCTGCGGATCGGCCAACGTCGCGGACGACAGGTTCAGCGCCAGCGAATCCTCATGCTCCTTCATCTGCTCAAGCACGCGTTCGAGCATCAGGCGATCCAGTCGCGCGGTCCAGCCAAAACGCTCTAGCCACGGCAGGAAACGCCCGGCCGCAATAGTCTGGCCCTGATCATCAAGCAACCGCGACAGCACTTTGTAGTGCAGCACAAACTGCGTGTCTTCAGCGGCCACCACCGGTTGGAAGAACAGCTCGAAACGCCGCTGGTTCAACGCCTGATCGAGCAAACGGTGCCAGGCGTGATGGTCGTCGCCAACGTCAGACGTGAAGCTGTGATCAATACACGCCCAGTTCTGCTCACCCTGCCCCTCTGCCTGCGCCAGCGCCTGATCGCCAAGGCTGAGCACGGCTTGCGGCAAATCGCCGTGGGCAAACGGTGCCAGACCAATCGACGCCACCGCCGCAACATCGGTAGCGCCCGTGGCGTGCAAGCTACCCAGCGCGGCATCAAGGCTCTGCGCCAGTTGCAGCGCTTCCTCACGGACCAGACCCGGCGCCAGCACGGCGAATTCACCGCCGCGAATACGGGTGACGAGGTTCTGGGTTTCCGGGTATCTGGCGCACTCGCGGGAGAGCTGCTCGCCAACCGCTTTCAGCAATTCATCCGTGCGCTGACCGCCGAGACGCTGATTCAACCCGGCCAGGTCCTTGACCCGCAATAACAGTAAGTAACCGGAGCTGGCCTGCTCCGGGTTACTCACCCGATTGTTCAACTGCATCTCGAAATAGCGCCGGTTGGCCAGCCCCGTGAGGTTGTCCTGATAGGACTCGGTACGCAGTTTTTCACTGCGCTCGGCCTGCTCCTGAAACAGCGCCTTGAGCTTCTCGACCATCTGGTTCATGGCCAGCACCACGCGTCGCAACTCGGGTGTGCGCGGTAGCTCCGGCAGGCTGAGAAATTCGCGCCGGGCAATTGCATGGGACTGCTGGACCATGTAATCCAGCGGTTTCAATTGCCGGCGCAGCAACAGCGCGCCGAGTACGGCACTGACAGCGCCGCACATCATCAACCAGCCAAGACTGCCCAGCGCGCTCTGCCACAGCTTGGCGAGGGCGAACATCGGGTGACTGACCACTTCAACTCTTGCCGCCTGCTCCCAACCCCGACTGACCAGCGCATCACCGCCAGCGGGCTCCAGACCAATCAGTTTGACAAACCAGTCGGGCACGTTGGTAACGGCAGGGATGCCGCTGCGCTCAACGATGGTCTTGTCGGTCTTCAGATCAACCACGCGGATGCTCGCGTAATAGCCGCTGTCGAAAATCGAACTGACCAGCAACTCGACCATCGCCGGATCGTCGATATTAGGCGTCAACGACAACGCCAGCGCCGTCGCCGCGTCCTGAGCGTGGGAGCGCAACTGGTTGACGTACTGGGTGCGCGAGCTCTCCAGACTGACCATGAAGCTGCCGGTGAAGGCGACCACCAGGAATAGACAGATAGCGATCAACAGCTGTTTGAACAAAGACATCTGAGCGCGTGCTCCTAGTTAATCGTTTCGACCGGGAAACCTTCGGCCTGCATTTTTTTCAGCACATCCTGCCAGCGCGACAGGCGTTTGGTGTCGCCGACCTTTTTGTTGCCCTTGGCCCCCGGCAAATAAAGACCTTCGGCATTGAAAGAGTAGACCGGCAGCAAATCGGTTCGTTGGGACGCAGGCTGGATCGGATCGATCAGACTGTCGAGCACCAGCGGCATGGCGTCGGGCGTGGAATAGTAAGTCAGCACCATGTGCGCGCGGTTCTGGCGCAGTGCCTTGACGTAAGTGATGCGCAGCTTGTCGCTGGAAACGCCCAGGTGGCGCAGACTGAAATACTTGGCGATCGCATAGTCTTCACAGTCGCCGGCGCCCTTCCACAGCGCTTCGATCGGCGTTTCCCAATAGTCGACCTCATGCCACAGGTCGATGTCTTCGACATAGCGCACCTGTTTGTTGAAAAACAGGTTCACCACCTTGAGCTTGTCCATTTCGCTGACCTGTTTCTGCGTCGCCAGCAGATTTTGCCAGGCATCGATCCGCTGCTGCCCTGCACCCAGCGGTCCATAGAGTGCCGTAGCCTTGCGGCTGATCGCCGAAAAATCCCAATCGGCATGCAGACCGCCCAGCATGAGGCCGGCCAGCAGCAGTGCGCAGCCTAACCAGCGCAACGTCCGGGGGATCGCGAAACGTACCGCCACAGCAGGTTTCCAGGAGGCAGGAATGAAAGCGTTTGATGGTGAAGCTTAGCCGGGGAAAAAACAATGGCACCATGAGATCATCCACGACGCGCTAAACTTCAAATGTGACGGAGTTCCTCTACACGGTTTGACAACCTGTAGAGCAATCTCTAGTGTCATTTGGATCCAAATTCAGTCGACATACAGGGTGCGTAGTCGTGACTCAGAAGCCCAAACCGCTGCAGAGCATCAAAGTCGATGGGCCGATTCCCGCTCACTTGGCTCGCTCGACGATCGAAGAGACCCTGCGTGCTGCCATCCTCGATGGTCGTTTACCGTGTGGCACAGCCCTGCGCCAGCAGGATCTCGCCGATCTGTTCGGTGTCAGCCGCATGCCGGTGCGCGAAGCTTTGCGCCAGCTCGAAGCGCAGGCACTGCTGAGCGTTACCACGCACAAAGGTGCCGTGGTGGCCCCGCTGATTCAGGGTGATGCCGCGCAAACCTACGAGTTGCGCATTCTGCTCGAGTCCGAAGCCATGCGTCAGTCGATTCCATTGCTGACCGACGCTGATCACGCACAGGCAGCCCTTTACATCGAAGCGTTAGAGGCTCAACACGATTACACGGAAATCGGCCAGCTCAACCGCCTGTTCCACATGGCGTTGTACTGCAAGGCGCCCAACCAGCGGCTGTTGCGTCTGGTGGAGGACGGACTCAACGAAGAGGAGCGCTTCCTGCGTTTCAACCTCGACGCCATGGGCCTGGGCAAGCTGTCTCAGGACGACCATCGCGCCATGCTGCAAGCGGTGATCGAGCGTGATGTCGAACGCTCGATCGCTCTGCTCGAACAGCACCTCAACCGTGGTGTCCACGTCATCACCCAGTATCTCGCCAGTTCTGCCGCACAAAACCGCAAAGCCACTCGTTGATCCCTGCACGCCGGGCACAGACTTGCATGTCTGCCCGGCGAATAACCCGCTTACAAATCCTCCGCGCACCGGCCACGAATACGCTGGCATCTACACCCCTTCGCTCTAACCTCCCTGCGTCAATCAGCCCGAAACTTGCACCCCTGCGGTGGCGAATCGGTAATAGCCGTGGCGGCCATTTACCCTCACTCTTGAACGGCCAACCTAAATAGAACGGGCGACGCACCGCACCGCCGGCGCAGTCCCCGCAACAGGAACCTACGGAAGGAGCCTTGTCACGGGAAAAGGAAAGAATCGGCGCCCCTCATCGCCCACTTTCATCCCCTCAAATAACTTAAATCTCTTCATCACAAAGTTGCTTCGAGTGAGGCATTCACTCTGTTTATTCCATTTTGGCCTTTGTTGTCCGAAAGGAGCAACTTCGCCCCAATAAAACTTATTCAAATAGTTTTATCGAGCACACTCATACTTGAAAAAACGACAACTAAAAATAATTAAAATTACACTTGTTAATTTGTTTGGCGTTGTATTAGTTTTTCCTCGCCGAGCTTGAACTTCCCGCACCAGCGGGGCGCAGACCAACCTTATAAGTAAAGGGATGGCAACGCCCAGTCCGGCTGCCGCGCCGTTCTACACATACATACATCCAACTTCACTGATTTGTATGAGGCTGCCGTACGCCTGGAAAAAGAATAACAAGCCGCTGTTCCATTGATTGTGCAGTTGAAAGAGCTGCCCCATTTCATATCAAGGATAAAGGCCCGTCATGTCTCAAATAAAGCACCAACTTGCCCAGAAGAAAGCCGAACTTAGCGTTCACCCCATCTTTGGCGAAATCGACTCATTGAGTACTTTGCAACGTTTCATGGAGACCCACGTGTTTGCCGTGTGGGATTTCATGTCGTTGACCAAACGCCTGCAACAGGAACTGACTTGTACCCGTCTGCCCTGGCTGCCACCGCGTGATCCCCATGCCGCACGTCTGATCAATGAAATTGTCCTCGGTGAAGAATCCGACGACTGCTTGAGCCATGGTCATTACAGCCATTTCGAGTTGTACCTGGATGCAATGCGCGAAGTCGGTGCGAGTACCTCGGCTGTGGAACGCTTCGTCGCGCTGCAGCAAGAAGGCGTGAGCTATGACGTGGCACTGCAAAGCGTCGAGGTCGATCCGGCCGCCGCGCAGTTTGTCCGCGACACGTTACGCATTGCCCTGCATGCACCGGGACACAGTGTTGCCGCCGCCTTCCTGCATGGCCGCGAAAGTGTGATCCCGACCATGTTCCAGCGCATCCTCGACGACTGGGGCATCGGCATCGAACAGGCGCCGACCTTCCGCTATTACCTGGAGCGGCACATCGAAGTCGACTCCGAGGATCACGGCCCGGCGGCGGAACAGCTTCTTGAAAGGCTCGTCGACGGCGACCCTCAGCGAGAAAGCGAGGTTTACGCCAGCGCCATGGCCGCCGTCGAAAGCCGCATCGCACTGTGGGACGGCCTGCGCCTGAGCATGCGTGAACCGTTGGCGGAGGCAGCCCGATGAATGCCGCCGATTACCAATCTTTCGCCGAGACGTGGGAGAGCCGCGCAACCATCCGTACCCGCCCGCGACGGGTACTGGAGGACGACCAGCGCCTGATCTATCCGCTCAGCCGCCAACCGCTGGTGCTCTGCGACACCTTCCTGCGCGAATGCTCGCAGCAGCGTGATTTCGCCTTGGTGCAGACGCTGTACAAGTTCATCAACGACGTTGTGATCTTCGAAACCGAAATCGTCGACAAGACCGCCCGCAGCATCGCCAAAAACCGTTTCGCCGTGCCCTTCCCGTTTGCCTGTCGTTACGACGCGATGACCGTGGTGGTGGACGAGGATTACCACGCGCTGGTGGCAATGGATTTCATGCAGCAAACGGTGGCCATGACCGGCATCGAGCCGATTCAGTTGCCCGATGAAATCGAGCTGAGCCGGGCGATTCCGGCTGCCGTTGCGCTGGCACCTGAGCACCTGCGCAGCGCCGTGGAATTGATCTGCGTGGCCATCGCGGAAAACACCGTGACCGGTGACGTCGCGGCGTTCGCCCGGGACGATACGGTCAAGCCATCGATCAAGGGCCTGATGGCCGACCACTTGCTGGACGAGGGTCGCCATTCAAGTTTCTGGGCGCGGATGGTGCGCATCTATTGGCACACCGCAGGCCAGGCAGATCGCGAAACCATCACGCAGATTCTGCCGGTGTTCATCGAACATTACCTGACCAACGACATCCAGAAATCCTTCGACCTGCGCCTGATCGATGCACTGCCGATCAACGACGCCACGCGCCACTCGCTCAAGAGCGAAATGGCCGGGTTGGCCTTTCCGATCAACCGCCACCACCCCTTGGTCGGCAACATCGTGAAGTTCTTCCACAACAGCTCGCTGCTCGACACGCCGTGTGTCCAGCACGCCCTGCACGACTATCTGGTTTGAAGAGGAGGCCGACATGAAACGTCTCGACATTTTGCTGATTGGCACAAGCCAAGCCATGGCCGACCTGGCGGTGGAACTTGAACAACACGGGCATACATTGCGGCGCAACGGCGCAGCGAAATCGACGGTGGATTTGATCATCGATGATGGCTTCATTGCAGCCGGCGATCTCTGCGCCATTCCACACCTGCATCTGCGCCTGGGTGTCGATGCACAAGGTATTGCAGGTTTGCCGACACTCGACCTGCTGTGCTTTCTCGGCTCGTCACTGATCAGCCGCACGCCGATGGCAGATGAGCCTTCAGGCAACGGCCAATCGCTGCGCCAAAGGGCCCTGGCACATGTGGTCGACGAGGTGGCATTGCTGGTCAGCCGCTTCTCCCGTGATGAGTCATATTTCCAACAGGTTGCGTGTGTTGCTGCGCCGGACTTTGAACAGGTGGAAAACCTGCTGTTCCTCGACAGCCTGGCCTACGTTCATCGCCTCAACGCCACAGCGCATCCGGCGCTGCTGCAACAGGCACAGACTCCGCTGATCGAACGCCTGCAACAGAGCCTGATCCGCCACGCCGAACGACCAGCGCTGCACGTCGCCGAGCAGTCGATCAGCTACCGCCAGTTGCACGCTCACAGCCGGGCGATTCAACAGCGCTTGCAGCCGCTGCTCAACCAGCATCCACAACCGTGGGTGGTCGGCATCTGCCTGCCGAAAAGCCCTGCGCTGTTCGCCTCGATACTGGCGATTCTCGGCAGCGGCGCGGTGTACTTGCCGCTGGAGCCGAGCCATCCGTTGCAGCGTCAGCAATACATCCTGGAAAACGCTGGCGCCTTGCTGTTGTTGCATGACGGTGAACATCCGCTGAGCGAAACAATGCCGGGGCTCAATGTCAGCCATATCGACAGCACAGACGCCTATCTCGGCCAACCTCTGATGCGCCAGCGCCCGGAACTCGACGCACCGTGCATGGCGCTCTACACCTCGGGGACCACCGGGCATCCGAAGGGCGTACTGCTCAGTCAGGCGAATCTCGCGCACTTCACCGCGTGGTACGCCGACTACACGCAACTGCAGGCCGAGAGTCGGGTGTTGCAGTTCTCTTCGCTGAGCTTCGATTCCTCACTGATCGATATTTTCCCGACCCTGCTCGAAGGCGCCGAACTGGTGGTGCCCAATGACACGCAACGGCGTGATCCGCTGCAACTGGTCGCGCTCATCCGTCGTCGGCAACTGACCCACGCGTTTCTGCCGCCGGCGCTACTGAGCATCCTGCCGCTGGAGCAACTGCAAAGCGTGCAGCAGGTGATGACCGGCGGCGATGTCTGTGAGCCGTTCGTCATCGAGCAACTGACCCGCCAGGGCACACTGCACAATCTCTATGGCCCCACCGAAGCCACCGTGCTGATCACCGCTCGCCAGCTCAAACCCGGCGACAGCAATCGAACCCTCGGCGCACCGATCGCCAATAGCCAAGTGCTGATTCTTGATGACGATCTGCAACCGGTGGCCGAGCACACCGTGGGCGAACTGTTCATCGTCGGTCCCGGCGTCTGCCTCGGTTACCTGAACAATCCAGAGCAGACTGCCGAGCGTTACCTGACCCTGAATCTGCCGGATGGCCAGCCGTTGCGCGCCTACCGCAGCGGCGACATGGCCAGGTGGGGCGAGCACGGTATCGAACTGTGCGGGCGGCGCGACAATCAAGTGAAGATCCGCGGTTTCCGGGTCGAGCCGGAAGAGATCGAACGTTGCCTGCGCGAGAGTCAGTTGTACCGACAAATCGCCGTGGTGATCGACAGTCAGCGGCGGATTCTGGCGTTTCTCGCCCAGCCTCAATCGGACGCCGCACGTGAAGCGCTGAAGGCCCACGCCCAGCAGTTTCTGCCGGACTACATGCAACCGGTGGCGTGGACTGAGCTGCCGAGCATGCCGTTCGCCAGCAACGGCAAGGTTGACCGCAAAGCGCTGCTCGATCTGCCGGTGAGCGTCCAGGACAGCGGCCCGAAATGCCTGCCGGCGAATGCCGACGAAGCCCTGCTGCTGGAGATCTGGGCGCAACTGCTGGAGCTGCCGCCCGGTGATATTTGCACCGACGAAAGCTTCTTCAATCTCGGTGGGCATTCGATTTTGCTCTCGCGGATGTTGCTGCGCTTGCGTGAGGAGTTCGGCCGCAGCATCTCGATCAACCGCTTCATCGAACGGCCAACCATCATCAAACTGGCGACGCTGGTGCGTGGCAGCGATGCCAGCGCCGTGCTCAGCGCTCAGGCCATGGCCGATGCCGAACGGGCGCTGGAAATCGAGCCGCTGCCGATCAGCCGCATGGGCGATGTACACAAGGTGATCGTCACCGGCGCCAACAGTTTCGTCGGCGTACATATCGTCGAGGCGCTGCTCGGTTGGGGCGCGAGCGAAGTGGCGTGTCTGGTACGTGATGGCGGCGGGCTAACGGCGGCGCAGCGCTTTGCACAATCGTTGCGCGAGAACCGCCTCGAACATCTGGATCTGAGTCGAGTGCGTGTCTATGCGGCAGATATCTCTCGACCGCAACTGGGATTGGCTGACGACGATTATCAACGCCTTGATCGCGAGTTCGGCGCACTGGTGCACAACGCCGCCAACGTCAATCACGTACTCGATTACGAGTCGCTGGCGGCGGACAACGTCGAGCCGATTTTCGCCTTGCTGCGCCTGTGCGAGGGGCGCAGCAAAAAGATCTTCAATTTCGTCTCGACGCTGTCGGCCTCAAGCACGGTCGATGACGCCGGCCGGGTACTGGAACTGCCCGCCGCAACGACGCCACCGATCTACATCCGCAACGGCTACAACCTGTCGAAGTGGGTAGGCGAACGTATTCTCGAACGAGCGCGAGTACTTGGGGTGAGGGTCAATCTGTATCGCCCCGGCAACATCAGTTTCAACAGCCTCAGCGGTGTCTGCCAGCCGCACAAAAACCGCTTGATGCTGATGCTCAAAGGCTCGATCCAGCTCGGTCAGGTGCCGGCCTTCGCGCTGAATTTCGACCTGATGCCGGTGGACTTTCTCGCCCGTTTCATCGCCTTCCACGCCAGCCGTTACTCGACGCAGCGTGCGGTGTTCAACCTGCATAACCCCGAGCCCCTGAGTTGGGATGCCTACGTCGCCTCGTTCCGCGAAACCGGCAGCGAGTTCTCGCTGGTCAGCGTCGCCGACTGGCAGCAGCAACTGGGGCGAGTCGATGCCGACAACGCACTGTTCGGCGTGCTCGGTTTCTACCTCAACGGCTTCGAGGAAGACATCGGCGACATCTCCCTGATCGGCCACGCCAACGCCGAGGCCGGCGTACAGCAAATGGGCGCGCACTACCCGGAAAAATCCCCGGCGCTGCTGCGTCGCGGCTGCGATTACCTGAAAGAAATCAACTTCATCTAGTTCATCAAAAAGGAGCAACACCATGAGCACTCTGCAACCGGACACCCTGATCAAAAACCCGCACGGCTGCCACGTCGTCTCTTCAATGGAAGTGCCGGCCGACGCTGCACACGTCTGGGCGGTGGTTGGCAACTTCGGCGGTTTCGACCGGTTCATTCCGGCGCTGTCGCACATCGAAATGACCGGCGAGGGCGTGGCTTCGCTGCGCAAGAAATGCTTCAAGGATGGCAACGTGGTGGTTGAACAGCTCAACTCCCGCGATGAACAGGCACGGTGCATGACCTGGACGACGATCTACAACTCCTTGGGCGTTGCCAATCTGTGGGCAGCGATGAATGTGGAATCGCTGGGCGAAGGCAAGTCGCGGGCGACCTGGACGATCATTGCCGAGCCTGCCAATGGTGGAGCCGAGGCCCTGCCGGGGTTCAAGGCGTTTGTGCAGGGGTTTGCCGATGATGCGATGGGGAATGTTTTGAAGCTGTTTGTTTAAGGCTTTGGTTTAGCGGTGGCTGAACTACCGCAATCGCGAGCAAGCCCGCTCCCACAGGATCTTGGTCTTACACAAATATTGTGTGCGCCAAAAAAATCTGTGGGAGCGGGCTTGCTCGCGAAGAATGATAAGGCGATCTGACTTCAGGTCAGATTTTGAAACTGTCGACCAACTGCTTCAACCGGTTCGCCTGCTGCGACAACGCATCACAATCCTTCAACGTCTCGTTGAGGTTGGCGACGCTCTGCTGGTTCAACAGGTTGATCTGGTTAACGTCAACGTTGAGGGTTTCCACCACCGCCGTCTGCTCTTCAGTGGCAGCAGCCACCGATTGGTTCATACCGTCGATTTCGCCGATGCGCTGGGTCACGCTGACCAGGCGCAGACCGGCCTGGTTGGCAACTTCAACGCTCTGCTCGCTGGACGCCTGACTGGCGTTCATGGTGCTCACCGCTTCACGCGAACCGACCTGCAGGGAAGTGATCATCTTGTGGATCTCTTCCGCCGATTCCTGGGTGCGATGGGCAAGGTTACGCACTTCGTCTGCCACCACCGCAAAACCACGACCGGCTTCACCGGCACGCGCCGCTTCGATGGCGGCGTTGAGCGCCAGCAAATTAGTCTGCTGCGAGATGCCTTTGATCACATCGAGGATGTGGCCGATGTTGTCGGTGCTGGCATTCAGGGTTTCGATCTGGGTGCACGACAGGCTGATCTTCTGCGACAGCTCGGTCATTGCCAGAATGGTTTGCTCCACCACTTGACGGCCATCATCTGCCTGCTCGCTGGCACCGCTGGCGTGCTGCGAGGCATCGGCGGCGTTACGGGCAATTTCCTGCGTGGCGGCGCCCAACTCATTAATCGCTGCAGCCACGCTGTTGGTACGCGCACTCTGCTCATCGGAGCCGACGATCGAGGCGTTGGACGATGCCATCACCCGTTGCGACAGATCATGCACATGGCGAGTGGCCGAAGACACTTCGGAAATCGACGCGTGAATCCGCTCCACGAATTGGTTGAACGCACTGCCCAATTCACCGAATTCATCTTTGCTCTCGACCACCAAACGACGGGTCAGATCACCTTCGCCCTGGGCGATGTCCTGCATTGCACGGCCCATGGTGGTCAGTGGGCGCATCAACACGTTGATCAAAAGGCTCAGCAGAAGAGCAATGGCGCTCACGGCAACGAACATCGCGATCAGCGCCGAAGTACGGAACTGGCTGAGTGCGGCGTAGGCTTTGTCGCGATCGATCGACAGACCGATGTACCACTCGGCATTCGGCAGATCACTGACCGGGGTGAACGACAGGATGCGTTCCTGGCCGTTGAGCACCACGTTCTGGTTGCCCTTCTCGATGCGCACGCTGGAGTTCGGGTAGATGTCCTTGAGGTTCTTCATCACCTGATCTTTATCCGGGCTGACGATCACCTGACCGTCGGCGCTGACCAGGAACGCATGACCCAAACCACCGAAGTCCACCGAGTTGATGATCTTCACCAGGGTTTCCAGACTCAGGTCACCACCGACCACGCCGAGCAGTTCACCGTTCTTTTTCACCGGCATGGCGATGGTCACCACCAGTCCGCCGACAGCGGCCATATAGGGCGGCGTCAGCATGGTTTTGTCGGCGACCACTGCTTGCTTGTACCAAGGGCGCTGCCGCGGGTCGTAACTGTCCGGCATCTTTGCGTCAGGGCGTTGGGTGAACACACCGTTGGCCTGACCGACATAGGTGAACTGGAAGTTCGAGGTGAAGGCTGGTTGATCAACCAGCCCCGGAAAGTCAGCGTCCTTGCCCTGGTGGGCAACGTTCTGCGCGAGGTTCTCCAGAACCAGAATCCGCCCGCTCATCCAGTTCTGCACGCTGCTGGCGGTCAAATCGCCCGCTTGCTGCACGGAGGACTGCAGGTTCTGGCGAATGGTATTTCGCTGAAGATAGTCGTTGTAGAGGGTGAACAGCGCGAACGCCAGGACCACGACGCCCGAGGCGGCCAGCAGGATTTTATGGCTGAACTTGAGATTCATTTCATGGGACTTCTTATGACAAATGTGGGGATGCGTTCCGGGATGCAACATTCCATGTAACAGCGTAAGCAGCGTTCTACTGTCTGCTCTACTTTGGTGCACGCATGTCTCACCAGTCTGTCGGCACGTTTCGCAGAAATCTTAGGGCTTTGCACGAAATGGACGTCACTTCTGCCAGATTCCCGCCGAACGGTGATCCAGAGCCGGTGTCGCGGAAGGTTTTCTGACCACTGCTAGAGCGTCAAGCACACTCGACAAATGATGATTGCAGTGTTCGGTGTTTTGATTGGGGGGTTCGCCAGTGACTAGCGTTATACCAGGTGGCGCAAATGGCAGGTTCGACACATTAGCAAGGCTCATAAAGCAGTAAGCCCTTAAACGAGAAAACCCCTGACTGCGTTAGCAGACAGGGGTCTCGGAATTCGATCTTGACGATGACCTACTCTCACATGGGGAAACCCCACACTACCATCGGCGATGCATCGTTTCACTGCTGAGTTCGGGATGGGATCAGGTGGTTCCAACGCTCTATGGTCGTCAAGAAATT
>NZ_JAIHLQ010000076.1 GCF_019733355.1 Pseudomonas baetica
CCAGTGATCATGTTCTTCACATAGTCAGCGTGACCTGGGCAGTCAACGTGAGCGTAGTGACGGATCAGCGAGTTGTATTCAACGTGCGCGGTGTTGATGGTGATACCACGAGCTTTTTCTTCCGGTGCACTGTCGATCTTGTCGAAGTCAACGATTGCCGAACCGAAAACCTCGGAGCAAACGCGAGTCAGAGCAGCAGTCAGAGTGGTTTTACCGTGGTCAACGTGACCGATGGTGCCAACGTTGACGTGCGGTAGGGAACGATCAAATTTTTCTTTAGCCACGACAATTAACTCCTAGCCTAAAGGGGCTGAATCAGCCTTGTTTTTTGGTAACAGACTCGACGATGTGCGACGGGGCTGTATCGTATTTTTTGAATTCCATAGAGTAGCTTGCGCGACCCTGAGACATGGAACGAACGTCGGTCGCATAACCGAACATCTCACCCAGCGGAACCTCGGCACGAATTACTTTGCCGGACACTGTGTCTTCCATACCTTGGATCATGCCGCGACGACGGTTAAGGTCGCCCATCACATCACCCATATAGTCTTCAGGCGTAACAACCTCTACCGCCATGATCGGCTCGAGCAACTCACCACCACCCTTCTGGGCCAGTTGCTTGGTCGCCATGGAAGCAGCCACTTTAAACGCCATCTCGTTGGAGTCGACGTCGTGGTAAGAACCATCGAACACGGTAGCCTTCAGGCCGATCAGCGGATAGCCGGCAACAACGCCGTTCTTCATCTGCTCTTCGATACCTTTCTGGATAGCCGGGATGTATTCCTTAGGAACAACACCACCTACTACTTCGTTCACGAATTGCAGACCTTCCTGACCTTCGTCAGCAGGAGCAAAACGGATCCAGCAGTGACCGAACTGGCCACGACCGCCGGATTGACGAACGAACTTGCCTTCGATTTCACAGTTCTTCGTGATGCGCTCACGATACGAAACCTGAGGCTTGCCGATGTTGGCTTCGACGTTGAACTCACGGCGCATCCGGTCAACCAGGATGTCCAGATGCAGCTCGCCCATGCCGGAGATGATCGTTTGACCCGTCTCCTCATCAGTTTTAACGCGGAAAGAAGGGTCTTCCTGAGCAAGTTTGCCCAGAGCAATACCCATTTTTTCCTGGTCATCCTTGGTCTTAGGCTCTACGGCAACCGAAATAACCGGCTCCGGGAAGTCCATGCGAACCAGGATGATTGGCTTGTCAGCGTTGCAGAGGGTTTCACCAGTGGTGACGTCCTTCATGCCGATCAGGGCCGCGATGTCACCAGCGCGTACTTCCTTGATCTCTTCACGGGCGTTTGCGTGCATTTGCACCATACGACCCACGCGCTCTTTCTTGCCTTTAACCGAGTTGATCACGCCGTCGCCGGAGTTCAACACGCCCGAGTAAACGCGGACGAAGGTCAAAGTACCCACGAATGGGTCGGTAGCGATCTTGAACGCCAGAGCCGAGAAAGGCTCGCTGTCGTCTGCATGACGCTCCATCTCTTCTTCCTCGTTATCAGGGTTGGTACCCTTGATAGCAGGAATATCAGTTGGCGCAGGCAGGTAGTCGATAACGGCGTCGAGAACCAGGGGAACACCCTTGTTCTTGAAGGAAGAACCGCAAACAGCCAGAACGATTTCGCCAGCGATAGTACGTTGACGCAAAGCAGCTTTGATCTCTTCGATCGACAGCTCTTCGCCTTCCAGGTACTTGTTCATCAGCTCTTCGTTGGCTTCGGCGGCAGCCTCAACCATGTTGTTGCGCCACTCTTCAGCCAGCTCTTGCAGCTCAGCAGGAATGTCCTTGCGAACAGGGACCATACCTTTGTCAGAGTCGTTCCAGTAGATAGCTTGCATGTTGATCAGATCAATCTGACCCTGGAAGTTATCTTCGGAACCGATAGCCAACTGAATCGGCACCGGAGTGTGACCCAGACGCTGCTTGATCTGACCGATCACGCGCAGGAAGTTAGCGCCAGCACGGTCCATCTTGTTTACGTAAACAAGACGCGGAACGCCGTATTTGTTGGCTTGACGCCATACGGTTTCCGACTGAGGCTCAACACCCGAAGTACCGCAGAACACAACGACAGCGCCGTCGAGTACGCGCAGGGAACGCTCAACTTCAATGGTGAAGTCTACGTGGCCCGGGGTATCGATTACGTTGAAACGGTGCTCGTGCGAGTACTGCTTCTCGGAACCTTTCCAGAAGGCGGTAATGGCAGCAGAAGTAATGGTAATACCACGCTCCTGCTCCTGCACCATCCAGTCTGTGGTCGCGGCGCCATCATGCACCTCGCCCATTTTGTGACTTTTGCCGGTGTAAAAAAGGACGCGCTCGGTGGTGGTGGTTTTACCAGCATCCACGTGAGCGACGATACCGATGTTACGGTAGCGACTAATCGGAGTAGTACGAGCCATAAAGCCCTCGCAAAATTAGTGAAGCTAAAATTAGAAGCGGTAGTGCGAGAAAGCTTTGTTGGCTTCGGCCATACGGTGCACGTCTTCACGCTTCTTAACAGCAGCACCTTTACCTTCAGCAGCATCCAGCAGCTCGCCAGCCAAACGCAGAGCCATAGACTTCTCGCCACGCTTACGGGCGAAGTCTACCAACCAGCGCATTGCCAGAGCGTTACGACGGGAAGGACGAACCTCGACCGGAACCTGGTAAGTAGCACCACCAACGCGGCGCGACTTCACTTCGACCAGCGGAGCGATGGCGTCGAGTGCTTTTTCGAAGAGTTCCAGGGGATCGGTGCCAGCCTTACGGGTCGCAACGGTTTCCAGGGCACCATAAACGATACGCTCGGCAACGGCTTTCTTGCCGCTTTCCATAACGTGGTTCATGAATTTGGCGAGGATCTGGCTTCCGTATTTCGGATCGTCCAGAATCTCACGCTTTGCTGCTACGCGACGTCTTGGCATGATAAGCCCTCAAGCGGTCTTCAGGTTAGCTCGGGACAGATCCAATGGATGCGTGCCCGACCTTACTCTTATCGACTCAATAAAATAAAAATCTGCAAAACGGCCGATTACTTCGGACGCTTGGTACCGTACTTCGAACGACCTTGGTTACGACCTTTAACGCCGGAAGTATCCAGGGAGCCGCGAACGGTGTGGTAACGAACACCTGGCAAGTCTTTTACACGACCGCCGCGGATCAGTACCACGCTGTGCTCTTGCAGGTTGTGGCCTTCACCACCGATGTACGAGGAAACCTCGAAACCGTTGGTCAGACGCACGCGGCATACTTTACGCAGTGCCGAGTTAGGTTTTTTCGGCGTGGTGGTGTACACACGGGTGCACACGCCACGACGTTGCGGGCAGTTCTGCAGCGCAGGCACGTCGGATTTCTCGACGATACGCTTACGCGGCTGACGTACCAGCTGGTTGATAGTTGCCATCTACTAGCTCCACTGTTGTCTTGCGACGCTATTGTCTTGCAAGAAAAGCAAAATGGCAGGAACGAATTCCCGCCAAATTTAGGGGATCAAGAGTCTAAAGAGGATCTTGTCCCCAGTCAAGGCAAGGCCCCGACCTCCCCGCCCTTCGAGCCTCGACAAATTGTCTCGATTCGATGAACGGAGCGATCAGGGCCTTACACTCATATATCGCAGAACTCAGTTACCGCTCGAGTTCAGCGCTTCGGTCAGTGCAGCTTCCACTTCACTGGCGCTTACGCGCAACGGCTTGTCTGCTTCACGACGACGCTTGCGCTCGCTGTGATATGCCAGACCGGTACCGGCCGGGATCAAACGACCCACGACTACGTTTTCTTTCAGGCCGCGCAGGTAATCGCGCTTGCCGGTGACGGCTGCTTCGGTCAGTACACGGGTGGTTTCCTGGAAGGAAGCCGCCGAGATGAACGATTCGGTCGACAACGACGCCTTGGTGATACCCAGCAGAACGCGGGTGAACTTGGAGACAAACTTGTCTTCCGCGCCCAGACGCTCGTTCTCTACCAATACGTGAGTCAATTCCATCTGGTCGCCCTTGATGAAAGTGGAATCGCCGGATTCAGCGATTTCAACCTTACGCAGCATCTGACGCAGAATGGTCTCGATGTGCTTGTCGTTGATCTTCACGCCTTGCAGACGGTAAACGTCCTGGATCTCGTTAACGATGTACTTGGCAAGCGCGCTCACACCCAGCAAACGCAGGATGTCGTGCGGATCGCTAGGACCGTCGGAGATAACTTCGCCGCGGTTTACCTGTTCGCCTTCGAACACGTTCAGGTGACGCCACTTCGGAATCAGCTCTTCGTACGGGTCAGTACCGTCGTTCGGGGTGATAACCAGACGGCGCTTGCCTTTGGTCTCTTTACCGAACGCGATAGTGCCGCTGACCTCAGCCAGAATCGACGCTTCTTTCGGACGACGAGCTTCGAACAAGTCGGCAACACGCGGCAGACCACCGGTGATGTCGCGGGTTTTCGAAGTCTCTTGCGGGATACGAGCGATAACATCACCGATCGCAATCTTCGCACCATCCGCAACACCGACCAGGGCGTTCGCTGGCAGGAAGTACTGAGCGATAACGTCAGTGCCTGGCAGCAACAGATCCTTGCCATTGTCGTCGACCATCTTCACTGCAGGACGGATTTCCTTGCCGGCAGCTGGACGATCTTTCGCATCAAGTACTTCAATGTTGGTCATACCGGTCAATTCGTCAGTCTGACGCTTGATCGTGATGCCTTCTTCCATGCCCACGTAGGTCACGGTACCTTTCATTTCGGTAACGATTGGGTGAGTGTGCGGATCCCACTTGGCCACGATTGCGCCAGCGTCGACCTTGTCACCCTCTTTAACCGAAATCACAGCACCGTACGGCAGCTTGTAACGCTCGCGCTCACGACCAAAGTCATCAGCGATTGCCAGCTCACCGGAACGGGATACAGCAACCAAGTGACCATCCACTCGCTCAACGTGCTTCAGGTTGTGCAGACGGACGGTACCGCCATTCTTGACCTGAACGCTGTCGGCTGCGGAAGTACGGCTTGCCGCACCACCGATGTGGAACGTACGCATTGTCAGCTGGGTACCCGGCTCACCGATGGACTGGGCAGCGATTACGCCGACCGCTTCACCGATATTCACCTGATGACCACGAGCCAGATCACGGCCGTAGCACTTGGCACAAATGCCATAGCGGGTTTCGCAGCTGATCGGCGAACGCACGATCACTTCGTCGATGCTGTTCAGCTCGATGAACTCAACCCACTTCTCGTCTACCAGAGTGCCGGCAGGAACGATAACGTCCTCGGTACCTGGCTTGAATACGTCACGGGCAATAACACGACCCAATACGCGCTCACCCAACGGCTCTACAACGTCACCGCCTTCAATGTGCGGAGTCATCAACAGACCGTGTTCGGTGCCGCAATCGATCTCGGTTACAACCAGATCCTGCGCCACGTCTACCAGACGACGAGTCAGGTAACCGGAGTTCGCAGTTTTCAACGCGGTATCCGCCAGACCTTTACGAGCACCGTGAGTGGAGATGAAGTACTGAAGTACGCTCAAACCTTCACGGAAGTTCGCAGTAATCGGCGTTTCAATGATGGAACCGTCCGGCTTGGCCATCAGACCACGCATACCGGCCAGCTGACGAATCTGTGCTGCGGAACCCCGCGCACCCGAGTCGGCCATCATGTACATCGAGTTGAAAGACTCTTGATCGACTTCAACACCATGACGGTCGATGACTTTCTCTTTCGAGAGGTTGGCCATCATCGCCTTCGAGACTTCGTCGTTCGCTTTCGACCAAAGGTCGATCACTTTGTTGTACTTCTCGCCCTGGGTAACCAGGCCGGAGGCGTACTGGCTCTCAATCTCTTTCACTTCGTCGGTGGCAGCACCGATGATGCGGGCTTTTTCATCCGGGATAACGAAGTCGTTAACACCGATGGAAACGCCGGAAATGGTCGAGTAAGCGAAACCGGTGTACATCAACTGGTCAGCGAAAATTACGGTCTCTTTCAAACCAACCACGCGGTAGCACTGGTTGATCAGCTTGGAGATCGCCTTTTTCTTCATCGGCAAGTTGACGACGTCGTACGACAGACCTTTCGGCACAACCTGGAACAGCAGCGCACGACCGACGGTAGTGTCGACGATACGGGTGCCGCTCACGCTGTTGCCGTCACGATCGTTGACGGTTTCGTTGATACGTACTTTAACCTTGGCGTGCAGTGCGGCTTCGCCGGCACGGAACACACGGTCAACTTCCTGCAGATCCGCAAATACACGACCTTCGCCTTTGGCGTTGATCGCTTCACGAGTCATGTAGTACAGACCCAATACAACGTCCTGCGACGGAACGATGATTGGCTCACCGTTGGCTGGCGACAGAATGTTGTTGGTCGACATCATCAACGCGCGCGCTTCCAACTGGGCTTCCAGTGTCAGCGGTACGTGCACGGCCATTTGGTCGCCGTCGAAGTCGGCGTTGTACGCGGCGCAGACCAGCGGGTGCAGCTGAATAGCTTTACCTTCGATCAGTACCGGTTCAAACGCCTGGATACCCAGACGGTGAAGGGTCGGTGCACGGTTGAGAAGTACCGGGTGTTCGCGAATCACTTCAGCGAGAACGTCCCAAACCTCTGGCAGCTCGCGCTCGACCATTTTCTTGGCCGCTTTGATGGTGGTCGCGAGACCGCGCATTTCCAGCTTGCCGAAGATGAACGGCTTGAACAGCTCAAGAGCCATCTTCTTAGGCAGACCGCACTGGTGCAGACGCAGGGTCGGGCCTACGGTAATTACCGAACGACCGGAGTAGTCAACACGCTTACCGAGCAAGTTCTGACGGAAACGACCCTGCTTACCCTTGATCATGTCAGCCAGGGATTTCAGAGGACGCTTGTTCGAACCGGTGATAGCACGGCCACGACGACCGTTGTCGAGCAGTGCATCGACAGCTTCCTGCAACATACGCTTTTCGTTGCGCACGATGATGTCCGGAGCGGACAGATCCAGCAGGCGCTTCAAACGGTTGTTACGGTTGATCACTCGACGATACAGATCGTTGAGGTCGGAAGTCGCGAAACGACCGCCATCCAGCGGGACCAATGGACGCAGATCTGGCGGCAGAACCGGCAGAACGGTCAGCACCATCCACTCTGGAAGGTTGCCGGAACCCTGGAAGGCTTCCATCAACTTCAGACGCTTGGACAGCTTCTTGATCTTGGTTTCAGAGTTGGTTTGCGGGATTTCTTCACGCAGACGGCCAATCTCGTGTTCCAGGTCGATAGCGTGCAGCAATTCGCGGACAGCTTCAGCACCCATACGGGCGTCGAAATCATCACCAAATTCTTCCAGCGCTTCGAAGTACTGCTCGTCGTTCAGCAGTTGACCTTTTTCAAGGGTAGTCATGCCCGGGTCGATAACGACATAGCTCTCGAAGTAGAGAACGCGTTCGATATCACGCAGGGTCATGTCCATCAGCAAGCCGATACGCGACGGCAGCGATTTCAGGAACCAGATGTGGGCAACCGGCGAAGCCAGTTCAATGTGCGCCATGCGCTCACGACGAACCTTGGCCAGTGCAACTTCAACGCCGCACTTCTCGCAGATCACACCACGGTGCTTCAAGCGCTTGTACTTACCGCACAGGCACTCGTAATCCTTTACCGGGCCAAAGATCTTGGCGCAGAACAGGCCGTCACGCTCAGGTTTGAACGTACGGTAGTTGATGGTTTCCGGCTTTTTAACTTCACCGAACGACCATGAGCGGATCATCTCAGGCGAGGCCAATCCAATACGGATGGCGTCGAACTCTTCGACTTGACCCTGGTTTTTCAGCAAATTCAGTAGGTCTTTCAAGGCCTTTCCTCCTGGCGGAGCAGAGAGCGGGCAATTCTGCCCCGCTCTCGATTCGCGTCACGTGTTATTCGGTTTCCAGATCGATATCGATGCCGAGGGAACGAATTTCCTTGATCAACACGTTGAAGGACTCGGGCATGCCCGGCTCCATACGGTGATCGCCATCCACGATGTTTTTGTACATCTTGGTACGGCCGTTCACATCGTCCGACTTCACTGTGAGCATTTCTTGCAGAGTGTAAGCAGCACCGTATGCTTCCAGTGCCCAGACCTCCATCTCCCCGAAACGCTGACCACCGAACTGCGCCTTACCACCCAACGGCTGCTGGGTAACTAGGCTGTACGAACCGGTAGAACGAGCGTGCATCTTGTCGTCTACCAAGTGGTTCAGCTTCAGCATGTACATGTAGCCAACGGTAACTGGACGCTCGAATTTGTTGCCGGTACGGCCATCAGTCAGCTGCATCTGGCCGCTTTCCGGCAGGTCTGCCAGTTTCAGCATGGCCTTGATTTCGCTTTCCTTGGCGCCGTCGAACACTGGGGTAGCCATTGGAACGCCGCCACGCAGGTTCTTCGCCAGATCCAGGATTTCCTGATCGGAGAAGCTGTCCAGATCTTCGTTACGACCGCCGATCTGGTTGTAGATCTCGTCAAGGAAGGTGCGCAGTTCAGCGACTTTACGCTGCTCTTCGACCATCCGGTTGATCTTCTCGCCCAGACCTTTGGCCGCGAGGCCCAGGTGGGTTTCAAGGATCTGACCAACGTTCATACGCGAAGGTACGCCCAGTGGGTTGAGGACGACGTCGACCGGGGTGCCATTGGCATCGTGCGGCATGTCTTCAACCGGCATGATCACGGAGACCACACCTTTGTTACCGTGACGACCGGCCATCTTGTCGCCCGGCTGGATGCGACGACGGATTGCCAGGTAAACCTTGACGATTTTCAGCACGCCTGGAGCCAGGTCATCGCCCTGCTGCAGTTTGCGCTTCTTGTCTTCGAACTTGTCGTCCAGCAGACGGCGGCGATCAACGATGTAGGCCTGAGCCTTCTCGAGCTGCTCGTTCAGAGCATCTTCAGCCATGCGCAGTTTGAACCACTGACCATGCTCAAGACCGTCGAGCACTTCGTCGGTAATGTCCTGACCTTTCTTCAGACCAGCGCCGCCTTCAGCCTTGTGGCCTACCAGAGCGGAACGCAGACGTTCGAACGTCGCGCCTTCAACGATACGGAACTCTTCGTTCAGATCCTTGCGGATCTCGTCCAACTGGGTCTTCTCGATCGACAGAGCACGAGCATCACGCTCAACGCCGTCACGGGTGAAGACCTGTACGTCGATGACAGTACCTTTGGTACCAGTAGGTACACGCAGGGAGGTGTCTTTAACGTCGCTGGCTTTTTCACCGAAGATTGCACGCAGCAGTTTTTCTTCCGGAGTCAGCTGGGTCTCGCCTTTCGGAGTGACCTTACCCACCAGGATGTCGCCTGCGCCAACTTCAGCACCTACGTAAACGATACCGGCTTCGTCCAGCTTGTTCAGTGCAGCTTCACCCACGTTAGGGATGTCCGCAGTGATTTCCTCTGGCCCAAGCTTGGTGTCACGGGCCACACAGGTCAGTTCCTGAATGTGGATCGTGGTGAATCGATCTTCTTGAACAACTCGTTCCGACAGGCAGATGGAGTCTTCGAAGTTGTAACCGTTCCAGGCCATGAACGCGATGCGCATGTTCTGACCCAGTGCCAGCTCACCCATATCGGTGGACGGACCGTCAGCCATGATGTCGCTACGCTGAACCCGATCACCTTTACGCACCAGCGGACGCTGGTTGATGCAGGTGTTCTGGTTGGAGCGGGTGTATTTGGTCAGGTTGTAGATGTCGACACCAGCTTCGCCGGTTTCAACTTCGTCATCAGCAACACGAACCACGATACGGCTAGCATCAACAGAGTCGATCACGCCACCACGACGAGCAACGACGCAAACGCCGGAGTCACGAGCTACGTTACGCTCCATGCCGGTACCTACCAGCGGCTTGTCAGCGCGCAGGGTGGGTACAGCTTGACGTTGCATGTTCGAACCCATCAACGCACGGTTGGCGTCATCGTGCTCGAGGAACGGAATCAACGACGCTGCAACCGAAACTACCTGCTTCGGCGAAACGTCCATCAAGGTGACTTCTTCAGGCGCCTTAACGGTGAATTCGTTCAAGTGACGAACAGCTACCAACTCATCGATCAGCGTTTTCTTGTCGTTCATCGTGGCCGAAGCCTGAGCGATCACGTGATCAGCTTCTTCGATGGCAGACAGGAACACGATCTCGTCAGTGACCAATGCGTCTTTCACCACGCGGTACGGGCTTTCCAGGAAGCCGTACTGGTTGGTGCGCGCATAAGCAGCCAGGGAGTTGATCAGACCAATGTTCGGACCTTCCGGCGTTTCAATCGGGCATACACGACCGTAGTGAGTCGGGTGTACGTCACGAACTTCAAAGCCGGCGCGCTCACGAGTCAGACCGCCAGGGCCGAGCGCAGACACACGACGCTTGTGGGTGATCTCGGACAGCGGGTTGTTCTGGTCCATGAACTGAGAGAGCTGGCTGGAACCGAAGAACTCTTTCACCGCCGCAGCCACTGGCTTGGCGTTGATCAGGTCTTGCGGCATCAGGCCTTCGCTTTCAGCCATCGACAGACGCTCTTTGACCGCACGCTCAACGCGTACCAGGCCAACGCGGAACTGGTTCTCGGCCATTTCGCCTACGCAGCGAACACGACGGTTACCCAAGTGGTCGATGTCATCGACGATACCTTTACCGTTACGGATGTCGACCAGAGTCTTCAGTACCGCGACGATGTCTTCCTTGCACAGCACACCCGAACCTTCGATCTCGGTACGACCGATACGACGGTTGAACTTCATCCGGCCGACCGCAGACAGGTCATAGCGCTCAGGGCTGAAGAACAGGTTATTGAACAGGGTTTCGGCAGCGTCTTTGGTTGGCGGCTCGCCTGGACGCATCATTCGATAGATCTCGACCAGCGCTTCCAATTGGTTGCTGGTGGAGTCGATCTTCAGCGTGTCAGAAACGAACGGACCGCAGTCGATGTCGTTTGTGTACAGGGTCTCGATGCGAACGACTTGAGCCTTGGCGATTTTGCCGAGGATCTCAACGTTCAACTCGGTGTTGCACTCAGCCAGGATTTCGCCAGTAGCCGGATGCACGATGACCTTGGCAGTGGTGCGACCCAGGACGTAGTCCAGAGGCACTTCCAGCGTCTTGATACCGGCCTTTTCGATCTGGTTGATGTGGCGCGCAGTAATACGACGGCCAGCTTCAACAATGACCTTGCCTTTTTCATCTTGGATATCCAGAACGGCAATTTCACCACGCAGACGCGATGCAATCAGCTCCAGGCTGAGGGTTTCGCCGCTCAGGTGGAATACGTTGGTGGTGTAGAACGCGTCCAGCACTTCTTCGGTGGTGTAGCCGAGCGCGCGCAGCAGTACCGAGGCCGGCAGCTTGCGACGACGGTCGATACGCACGAATACGCAGTCTTTCGGATCGAACTCGAAGTCCAGCCACGAACCGCGGTAAGGGATGATGCGCGCGGAGTACAACAGTTTGCCGGAGCTATGCGTCTTGCCGCGGTCGTGGTCGAAGAACACGCCCGGGGAACGGTGCAGCTGGGAAACGATTACACGCTCGGTACCGTTGATTACGAAGGTACCGTTCTCAGTCATCAGGGGGATTTCACCCATGTAGACTTCTTGCTCTTTGATGTCCTTGATCGCTTTGTTCGACGATTCTTTGTCGAAAATGATCAGGCGCACTTTTACCCGCAAAGGTACGGCGTAAGTTACACCGCGCAATACGCATTCTTTGACATCAAATGCCGGTTCGCCCAGGCGATAACCGACGTACTCCAGCGCAGCATTGCCGGAGTAGCTGATGATCGGGAAAACGGATTTGAAGGCCGCATGCAGGCCCACGTCGCGGAACTGATCTTTAGTCGCTCCCGCTTGCAAGAATTCACGATACGAATCCAGCTGGATGGCCAGGAGGTACGGCACATCCATGACGTCCGGCAACTTGCTAAAGTCCTTGCGGATACGTTTTTTCTCAGTATATGAGTAAGCCATCAGCGTTCCCCAGCTTGGTCACCTGCTTGTTTGGCCCCTCCCGACGGGAGCAGCCAGAAAATCGTGCAAACCCCATGGTTTGCGCCACCACATCGGGTGGTTAAAGCACCTTTATCAGCACCGACCCAGTCGGCTGCCAATAACGGAAAAAGGCCGGTGGCAAGAGCCACCAGCCATCAGCCTGTCGCTTTACGCTCGGGCTGGAGGAGCAAAGTCGAAAATTATTTCAGTTCGACTTTAGCGCCTGCTTCTTCCAGCTTCTTCTTAGCGTCTTCAGCAGCTTCTTTCGAAACGCCTTCAGCTACAACCTGAGGAGCGCCGTCTACTTTCTCTTTGGCTTCTTTCAGGCCCAGACCGGTCAGTTCACGAACTGCCTTGATCACGTTAACCTTCTTCTCGCCAGCTTCCAGCAGAACAACGTTGAACTCGGTTTGCTCTTCAACAACAGCGGCAGCAGCAGCTGGACCAGCAGAAGCAGCAGCAGCAGTAACACCGAAGGTTTCTTCCATCGCTTTGATCAGCTCAACGATTTCCACTACGGATTTCTGGCCGATTGCTTCGATGATTTGTTCGTTAGTCAGAGACATGACTCAATTCCTGAATTGGGGGACGGCCTACGCGACCATCGAAATAAACAAAAAACGCGAGAAGTTGACGAGCCTTAGGCTGCAGCAGCTTCTTTCTGGTCGCGAATTGCCGCCAGAGTACGAGCCAATTTGCTGGTAGCGCCTTGAATCACGCTCATCAGCTGAGAAATTGCTTCGTCACGGGTCGGCAGAGTTGCCAGTACGTCGATCTGATTAGCTGCGAGGAACTTGCCCTCGAACGCAGCTGCCTTGATCTCGAACTTGTCCTGACCCTTGGCAAACTCTTTGAAAATACGGGCAGCAGCGCCCGGATGTTCGTTCGAGAATGCAATCAGGGTCGGGCCGGTGAACACGTCGTTGAGGACACTGTATTGAGTGTCAGCAACAGCGCGCTTGAGCAAGGTGTTACGTACAACACGTACGTAAACGCCAGCTTCACGAGCCTCTTTACGGAGTCCGGTCATTGCGCCTACTGTTACGCCACGTGCATCAACCACGACAGCGGACAGAGCGACTTTGGCAGCCTCGTTGACTTCAGCGACGATGGCCTTCTTGTCTTCGAGATTAATTGCCACGGGTTTAACTCCTGCTTGTTACCGTTTCATTCGATCGAAACCGAATGTCGTTTTGGTGTCTGATTCGGTAAGGAACCGGGAGCACCATCTGCGTAGGCTTATGGTTTAAGACTTGCGTCGCCTACGGTCTTGGATAGCCCCCGCCAGGCAGGGACCCCAATCTTTCAATTGGCGCGATCAATCGCGCCAACCTGTGTCTTACGCGTCCAGCGAGCTCTGATCGATAACCAGACCTGGGCCCATAGTGGTGCTCAGGGTAACGCGCTTGACGTAAATACCTTTCGAGGAAGCTGGCTTGATACGCTTCAGATCAGCGATCAGCGCTTCAACGTTTTCCTTCAGCTTGACGGCGTCAAAGCCCATCTTGCCAACGGAAGTGTGGATGATGCCGTTTTTATCGGTGCGATAACGAACCTGACCAGCTTTAGCATTCTTAACCGCTGTAGCTACGTCTGGAGTTACGGTGCCGACTTTCGGGTTAGGCATCAGACCACGTGGACCAAGGATCTGGCCCAGTTGACCCACAACGCGCATGGCATCCGGGGATGCAATCACTACGTCATAGTTCAGGTCGCCGCCTTTCATTTCGGCAGCCAGATCGTCCATACCTACGCGGTCAGCGCCGGCGGCCAGAGCGGCTTCAGCAGCTGGACCTTGGGTGAACACAGCAACGCGAACGGTCTTGCCAGTGCCGTGTGGCAGCACAGTAGCGCTACGAACAACCTGGTCGGATTTACGCGGGTCTACACCCAAGTTTACAGCAACGTCAAACGACTCGCTGAACTTGACGGTCGACAGCTCAGCCAGCAGAGCAGCGGCGTCTACAATATTGTAGGCCTTGCCTGCTTCGATTTTGCCGGCGATAGCCTTTTGACGCTTGGTCAGCTTAGCCATTACACACCCTCCACGTTAAGGCCCATGCTACGAGCAGAACCGGCGATAGTACGCACGGCTGCATCCATATCAGCTGCAGTCAGATCCGCGTTTTTGGTTTTCGCGATTTCTTCCAGCTGAGCACGGGTAACAGTGCCAACCTTAACGGTGTTCGGACGAGCGGAACCGCTGGTCAGACCGGCCGCCTTCTTCAGCAAAACCGAAGCAGGGGTGGATTTGGTTTCGAAAGTGAAGCTACGGTCGCTGTAAACAGTGATGATCACTGGAGTTGGCAGACCTGCTTCAAGACCCTGAGTACGGGCGTTGAAAGCCTTGCAGAACTCCATGATGTTCACGCCGTGCTGACCCAGTGCAGGACCAACAGGTGGACTTGGGTTAGCCTGAGCGGCCTTCACTTGTAGCTTGATGTAAGCGGTAATCTTCTTGGCCATGAGGCACTCCAATTACGGGTTCAAACGCCTCGAAAGGCTCCCCGGTTACTTGCGCGTTTATCCCAGTGACGACAAAACCCCACAGCCTAGGGCTGTGGGGTTGGGATGCTTGCCCAGCTAGACCTTTTCGACCTGACTGAACTCCAACTCTACCGGGGTAGAGCGACCGAAAATGAGCACTGCCACTTGGATCCGGCTCTTTTCGTAATTAACCTCTTCAACGACGCCATTGAAATCAGCAAATGGACCATCATTGACTCGCACCGTTTCACCAGGCTCGAAGAGAGTCTTAGGCTTAGGCTTGTCGCTACCATCAGCAACACGACGCAGAATTGCTTCCGCCTCTTTATCAGTGATCGGCGCTGGCTTATCAGCAGTACCGCCGATAAAACCCATCACCCGAGGCGTATCCTTGACCAAGTGCCAAGTACCCTCGTTCATGTCCATCTGAACCAGCACATAACCTGGGAAGAACTTACGCTCACTTTTGCGCTTCTGGCCATTACGCATTTCAACCACTTCTTCAGTGGGAACCAGAATTTCGCCGAAGCCATCTTCCATGCCAGCCAGCTTCACTCGCTCAACAAGCGAGCGCATCACATGCTTCTCGTAACCCGAGTAAGCATGCACAACGTACCAACGCTTAGCCACGGGACACCCTTAGCCGACAATCAAGGAAACAAGCCAGCCGAGCAGGGAATCAAGCCCCCACAACAGCAACGCCATAACCAAAACAACAGCCACTACGATTAGCGTGGTCTGCGTGGTTTCTTGGCGAGTTGGCCAAACGACTTTACGAATCTCGGTGCGAGCTTCCTTAACCAGTACAAAGAAAGACTTGCCCTTCGCAGTTTGCAGACCTACAAAGGCAGCTGCAGCAGCAATTACAAGCAATGCGAGCACACGGTACAGGATCGGCGAAGCAGAGTAATACTGATTGCCAACAACGCCAACAACCACCAAAGCAACTACTACAAGCCACTTGAGCAAATCGAAGCGAGAGCCTTGAGCTTCAGCTTTAGGAGTCATCTATGAAGATCCTGTGAAAAGAAAGCCAGACACACCGAGTGAATCTGGCAGGTCAGGAGGGAATCGAACCCCCAACCTACGGTTTTGGAGACCGTCGCTCTGCCAATTGAGCTACTGACCTAAAACAAAATCAGGCCGACCATTATGCCGGCCTGAAAAATACATTACAACCGATTATTCGATGATCTTGGCTACGACGCCAGCGCCGACGGTACGACCGCCTTCACGGATAGCAAAGCGCAGACCGTCTTCCATAGCGATGGTTTTGATCAAGGTGACAACCATTTTGATGTTGTCGCCTGGCATTACCATTTCTACGCCTTCCGGCAGCTCGCAGTTACCAGTTACGTCGGTAGTGCGGAAGTAGAACTGTGGACGGTAGCCTTTGAAGAACGGAGTGTGACGACCGCCCTCTTCCTTGCTCAGCACGTACACCTCAGCTTCGAACTTGGTGTGCGGCTTAACCGAACCCGGCTTAACCAGAACCTGGCCACGCTCAACGTCGTCGCGCTTGGTACCGCGCAGCAGAACGCCGCAGTTCTCGCCAGCACGACCTTCGTCGAGCAGCTTACGGAACATTTCAACACCGGTGCAGGTGGTGACGGTAGTGTCACGCAGACCAACGATTTCCAGTGGATCTTGAACCTTGACGATACCGCGCTCGATACGACCGGTCACAACAGTACCACGACCCGAGATCGAGAATACGTCTTCGATTGGCATCAGGAACGGCTTGTCGATAACACGCACTGGATCCGGGATGTAGCTATCCAGAGTCTCAACCAGTTTACGAACGGACGTGGTGCCCATTTCGTTATCGTCTTTACCTTCCAGAGCCATACGAGCAGAACCGATGATGATCGGAGTGTCGTCACC
>NZ_JAIHLQ010000077.1 GCF_019733355.1 Pseudomonas baetica
CGCGACGGGTTTGCTTGCGCTTACCGGCGTACTCGAAATCGGAGAAGCTCATCTGACTCATGGGATGGCGGGCTTGTAGAGGGAAGTTGGACGAAGGGCTATTTCAGCACAGGTCAGACGGTCTGTGCTGACTTGATCAGAGAATCCTTAGAGGGGAGCTGCCGAGGTGTTTCGTGTTATGAAACACTTGTCAGCGGTGGCGAGGCGGTTGTGTATTCATCGTTCCTATGATAGTGAAATTTCTAGGGCGAGTTCAGGCCACAATCTTCAAGTATTCGCATTTTCACGGAAGTAGATTTGGATGGGTTGACTAACAGAGCCCGCCAAGCCACGGACGTCATTAACCAGATTGAGCGCAGCAAGTCCTGCGGCATGCACCACCCCGCGGGCGTCCTGATCAAGTACTACGTCCATCCCGCCAGCCGTCAGTAATGCACGTGTCGAGTCAGAAATGCCGTGCCCGATGAATACGATCGGTGGTTCTGCGGGCAAGTCTTTCAACGCCTTTGCCACACCTGCTGCGCCATCTCGTGTTACATAGACCCCGGTAACGTTGGAGTAGCGGGGAAGCGCGTCTCTTAACGCTACATAGGCTTCTTCTTCATCCGTGGGGAAGTCGGGCTCCACCGCCCAGCGCAAATGTTTGAAATCCTCTTCCAGAATTTGTTCGAAACCGGTCCTGCGTTCGCTCTGGTCCGGAAGACGTGATGAATCAGACAGAATGATGACGGTGCCAGATCTGCCTGCAGTGAACTTGCCCATCAGTAATCCAGCGGTTCTCCCCATCATCCGGTTGTCAGCGCCTAGAAACAGTGCGCGTCGGCTCGCCGGTCGATCCGAAAAAACCGTTATCACCGGTATTCCTACCTCGCAACACGTGTCGATGAACTGATCCACCCACGGATAATCCAGTGGTAAAAGCACGACGGAGTCATATCCGCGCAGGGACTCTGAGAGTTGTGCGGTCTTCAAATTATCGGAGAAGTCACAACGGTAGAAGGATGGCGTAATCCGGTGCTCTCTAAAGAAGCTGGCTGAGAGGGCAATATCACGTTCAACCTTGTCGACAAATTTTGACCTGATTACAGGCACAACGAACGCTACTTTTATGGACGTGTGCTTGGCGGGTCGTCCTCGGCTGGCTCGGGTATTACGCAAACTGTCCAAAGCAGCTTGGACACGTTCGACAGTTTCTGGACGGACCGCAGGGTCGTTGCGAATGACCCGATCGACTGTTGCCACGCTCACGCCAGCAAGCCGGGCAATGCTCACTCGAGTGGCTGCCATCAGTCCTCCTGCTTTGTCGGGGTTGAGAGGGATTTGTCGATTGGTTGCATTTTCATTAAAAGGCTTCGGTTATTCGGCCTGAAAGTGATCGAAACGCTAGCTGTGTTCGTTCGGACTTTCGTGGGCTGATGTGGAAATGATGAATATTCAAATATAACACCATCGTGTGGCGCGACAGCATCGCAGCCCCCCCCCACCAGGAACTGATCAAGTGGGGAGCGCAACGATGCATGGAAATGCCGCCATTTATCAATTTCTAAATGTGCACTTGGTACAGCAGGGCCGCCAGCGCACCACCTACGAGCGGACCCACAACCGGGACCCAGGCATAACTCCAGTTGCTTCCTTGCTTACCCTGGATCGGTAACAGCGCATGCAAGATGCGAGGCCCGAGGTCGCGGGCTGGATTAATGGCAAAACCTGTTGCCCCACCTAGAGATGCGCCTATTCCCATCACCAGTAACGCAACAGGCAAGGCATCCAGTGCGCCAAGCCCGATACTGGCGCTCGCCAGTTGCAGAATGCCGAAGACAAGAACGAACGAGGCTACCGCTTCCGATATGATGTTTGCAGGGAGGTTACGCACTGCGGGGCCGGTAGAAAATGCCGCGAGTTTTGTACCTGCATCTTCGGTCTCGCCAAACTGTTTGTAGTACGCGGCCCAGACAAGCAATGCGCCAAACGCCGCGCCAACTGTTTGTACACCGATATAGGGCAGAACTTCGGCCCAAGGGAACCTGCCAGTCATGGCGAGTGCGACAGTTACCGCTGGATTGAGATGCGCGCCGCTGTTGTAAGGTGCAACGCAGAATACCGCGATAAATACAGCCATTGCCCAGCCAACCGTGATAAGGAGCCAGCCACCGCCTAACGCCTTCGATCGAGCCAATATCACGCTAGCAACGACGCCGTTACCGAGAAGCACGAGCAGTGCGGTTCCGATGAATTCTCCAAGCAAGGATGTCATGTCGATATCTCCAATATTGTTTTTGTTTTACGGGTTTAAATATCTCTAGCGCTAATGAGTTTTTACTCGAAGGCGCCATTTACTTTTACGGAGAGGAGCTGGGCTAAAAACCTAAGCACCCCATCGCAACGCAGCGGTGTGCACCGGACTGTCCCAGTGTTCCTTGGTCATCTCATCCAATATGCAAAGCGTGAACGATGCGCCAGCCATTTCGAGAGCAGTCGTATAGTTACCAACAAGCGAGCGGCTCACTGACAGCCCTTTTTTGTCGAGCCACTTCTGTGCGCAGTTGAAGAGCAGATATAGTTCGCTGAGGGGGGTAGCGCCGAGTCCGTTGACAATCAGCAAGACTTCAGAGCCCTGAGCGGGTTGTAGATCATTGCAAATGGCTTCCAGTAGCTCGGCAGTAATGGCGTCTGCAGACATCAGTTTGTCGCGACGACGCCCAGGTTCGCCATGTATGCCCACACCGATTTCGACTTCATCGTCACCGATTTCGAATGTGGTGGTTCCTGCTTCCGGGACGATGCAACTTGTCAGAGCAACACCCATTGATGCCGTGTTCTTGTTGACTCGGTCCCCAAACGCTTTGCAGTGCTCCAGATCCGCTCCAGTTTCGGCTAGGCTTCCGACTAGTTTCTGCACGATGACGGTACCGGCCAAACCACGCCGACCGGTCGTGTAGTTTGAGTTTTCTACAGCGACGTCGTCATTGATCAGTACCGTGGCCGTTGCCAAATCGGACATATCGGATGCCATTTCAAAATTGACCAAGTCGCCGGAGTAATTCTTCACAATGAATAGAACGCCCGCGCCGGTATCGACAGCTTGAGCAGCTGCCATCATCTGGTCAGGGGTGGGGGAGGTGAACACTTCGCCAGGGCACGCAGCATCCAGCATGCCGCGGCCGATAAAGCCGATATGAAGGGGTTCATGACCGGATCCTCCACCCGAAACAAGGGCGACTTTGCCGGGGGTCAGGACCTTGCGTTCAAGGTATGTCGGCTGCAAGTTCAGGGCGATCAGGTCCGAGTGTGCAGACGCGAAGCCAGATAGGGTTTCGACGAGGAAATCGTCGACGTTGTTGATAAATTTTTTCATTATTTTTTTATCCTTGGAGTGACTTCGTCATCTGTTGACGCACGACTGAAAGGCAGCCGAGCGACCGCTCACCGAGAAATTATGCACTCCCTTTCTTAACAAGCATGTCTCGCATTGACCACATGCCGTGTTTCACTTCCATAGCCTGCTCAGCAAGGCCTCACATTAGAAAATCGCCGTTGGTCGCCATCTCATCCCAGTCGTTCTAAGACGAGGAGGCTATGCGCTCATTATCCTGATGATGCCTTTACTACTTTCCTGCGCCTCTATCAGCCCCACAGCGCTGCTGCGACTTCTTGGGCTTTCGAGCGTCTACCTTTGTCGTGTAATGACGGCTTAGTTTTTTCGATATTACATCATTTGTCATCAAATACAATCTCGCGGATCTGATTTTTTGGAGGGCGTTTGTTTGGCTGATACAGCTCCGATACCGGTCAAGTCGAGAGTCGTCGGGTAGATTGGGTGAGGCGGCTGTCTGAGTAGCTCGCGCTCGGGTGCCGCTGCGGTCTAGTCGATCAGTCTACGATTGGCGGCGCGTCCTGCCTCACAGCAAAGCTCACCCTCGTTGCGCAGATGGCACATCCACGTCGATGACCCGCCCTGAAACGAACCGGTTGCCCAGGAGTTTGCGTGGGTAGACAGTAGGTCCGAAGGAGATGATGACGCCAATGATGACTGAATGATGGCTTTTGCATCGAAAATGATTTGTTTTTCTAAATTAAATGCGTCACTGTTGTGCTTGGCGACACGTTGATTGGCTGTGGAGATCTCTTTTAGGTCTCTTGGCGATGGCAAGTTCGAACATGATCCTGTCTCAATTCGAACGCTGCACGAACCTCGAGTCGAGTAGTAGGTGTTTTTCCAGTCCTCATCGCGCGCTGTGGCTAGCTTTGCAGCGGATGTCGTTGGTCGATGCAGCTGGCCCTGCTCTGGCCTGCATCGCTTTTAAGGTATCTGCAGGATCAGCAGTGGTTTGTTGAGCCCGCCGACTAATAAAAAATTGGTCACCTCTGGTGATTGCACTGCCCGGCGACTGCCTACGTAGTTCCCCGGATCGGTAAAACCAGGTGAGTGACAGTCAATCGGATAACCGCCATGAAAAAACTCATCAATGACCCAAATTCCGTCGTCGAGGACATGCTGGAAGGCGCTGTGTTGGCCAACCAGAATCTAATGCTCCTGGAAGGTGAAAACATCGTAGTCCGCAGAGACTGTCAGGCGCTTGCAGCTGCCAATAAGGTAAGTATTGTTTCGGGTGGCGGAGCGGGTCACGAGCCTGCTCATGCCGGTTACGTGGGGCATGGCATGCTCACCGCGGCGGTCGCCGGGCCCGTGTTTACCTCGCCGAGCGTGGACGCAGTTCTCAGCGCAATTATGGCTGTCGCCGGCCCTGCTGGCGTGTTGTTAATCATCAAAAACTATACTGGCGATCGACTCAACTTCGGTCTGGCCGCGGAAATTGCTCGTACGGCGGGCGTCCAGGTTGAGATGGTCGTGGTGGGTGATGACGTAGCCTTGGACAATGATGGCGGTTTGGTTGGTCGTCGAGGCATTGCAGGCACTGTATTTATTCATAAAGTGGCGGGTGCCGCCGCCGAAGCCGGGCTTTCCCTCTCTCAGGTGAAGAGTGAAGTTGAAAAAGCCGCCGCCGGGCTGTTCAGCATGGGCTTGGGCTTAAGCGCCTGTACCGTACCGGCCGCCGGTAAACCTGGCTTCAAAATCGAAGACGACGAAGTTGAGTATGGTCTTGGTATCCACGGCGAAAGCGGTGTACGCCGAGGTCCTATCCAGCGTGCCGATGAAATGGTTAAGACGCTGTTGGACAGAATTATTGGCCAAGGGCGTTTGCAGGCGGATGAGCGCGTGGTGCTAATGGTCAATAACCTGGGTGCCACGCCTGCACAGGAGTTGGACATTGTCGCTCGTCGGGCACTCTTGGGATGCATTGAGCATGGTATCAAGGTAGAAGGGGTGATGGTCGGCACCTTTCTCACCGCACTGGAAATGGCGGGCTGCTCGATTTCCCTTATGCGTGTCAATGACCCCCTTATGTTACGTCTGCAAGCGCCTACTGAAGCGACGGCTTGGCACGGAATGACAGAGCCGGCCCGGACCATTTCGCGTCAGCCTTGTAGAGGTCCCGTTGCAGAATCCGCTTCGATCGGAGGCACCTGGTCCTCCGACAATGCCAGGCAATTCAAGACCATTCTGCAGTCGGTCACCCTAGCCTTACGCCAACAGGAAGAAGTCTTGACGGAGCTGGACTCCGTGGTCGGTGATGGCGACATAGGTATCAGCCTGGCCCGCGGCGCACGCGCAATTGACGATTCACTCGGCACCCTGGACCTTGAACGGCCCGCATTTGCTCTCCAACAAATTTCGGCCATTCTGCGCCGTGCATTGGGTGGTACGTCCGGCCCCTTGTATGCGGTCTTTGTTTTGCGGGCCGGAGTTGCGTTATCCGGGGCCGGTAATCTGAACGCGGTGTCAAGCTGGGCCAACGCCCTCCAGGCGGGCTGCGACGGAATCGTCAACCTCGGAAATGCCAGTCTTGGCGACAGGACGATGTTAGATGCGCTATTGCCAACAGCCTTGGCTTTGCATGCATGCGCCGATGAGCTTGAGGCTGTGGACGTTGCAAAAAAGGCGGACGCCGCCGCATCGAAAGGTGCAGAAGAAACACGGAATATGATGCCCCTAAAAGGTCGCTCTTCGTATATCGGTCAACGAGCTCTGGGGCACGTGGATCCCGGCGCCTACGCCGTGACCGTCTGGACTAAAGCCATCGTATCGGCCCTGGAAAGCTTCGGTCGTTGATAATCCAGGGAGAAAACCATAGCGCCCGTTAAATCGTTTAGAGGCCCTTGGCACCTTCAATGGGTTAGCGAAGCAGGGCTTCTGATTTATACGGAGCGCTATTCATACGAACGTGTTTGAAGTGGTGGCTGTCATGCAACGAAGAACAAAAATTGTGGCTACATTGGGGCCGGCAACCGAATCATTCGAAGCAATCGAGGGGTTAGTCAAAGCAGGCGTGGATGTCGTGCGTCTGAATTTCTCCCACGGCAAGGCCGAAGACCACATCGCCCGTGCCAGGTTGGTACGTGAGTTGGCTACTAAACATGGCCGATTTGTAGCGGTACTGGCTGATCTGCAAGGTCCAAAAATTCGAATCGCGCGTTTCACGGAAGGAAAAGTAACCCTCGACAAGGGACAGCAGTTCGTACTCGACGCTTCCCTGGACAAGAATGCAGGGGATAAACAGCGTGTCGGAATCGATTACGAAGCGTTGATTACCGACAGCTGTCCGGACGACATCTTGTTGCTCGATGATGGGCGAATTGAGCTCAAGGTCTTGAAAGTCGAGGCGACGCAATTGATTTGCGAAGTACTGGTCAGCGGGCCACTTTCGAATAACAAAGGGATCAACCGAAAGGGCGGGGGGTTGTCGGCCTCGGCGCTAACTGAAAAGGATTTTGAAGATATCAAGACTGCCGCAGCAATGCAGGTGGACTACTTGGCGGTTTCGTTCCCGCGAGATGACTCCGATATGGAGTTGGCACGTCGACTACTGCATGAGGCAGGAGGGCAGGCAGGTTTAATCGCCAAAATTGAGCGAGCGGAAACTGTAAATGACCTCCGTATTCTGGATACGATCATCGAAGCATCAGAAGGCGTAATGGTCGCTCGCGGCGATTTGGGTGTTGAGATTGGCGACGCTGAATTGGTTGCCGTGCAAAAACTGATTATCGACCGTGCTCGTACACTGAATCGAGTAGTGATCACGGCGACTCAGATGATGGAGTCGATGATCACTCAATCGATGCCGACTCGCGCTGAAGTGTTTGACGTGGCCAATGCCGTGCTTGATGGTACCGATGCGGTGATGCTCTCCGCTGAAACCGCAGCCGGTGCCTATCCCGTCGAGACAGTTGAGGCCATGCATCGGATCATTATCGGTGCCGAAAAACACCCTCAGTCCCATCGCTCCAAGCATCGTGTCGATCAAGTATTCCACAAGATTGACGAATCAGTCGCCATGTCGGCCATGTACGCAGCGAACCATTTGCATGGCGTCAAAGCCATCATCTGCATGACGGAAAGCGGCGATACCCCTCGTTTGATGTCGCGCATTCGCTCGCACCTGCCCATTTTCGCGTTCTCTCGCAACCTGGCTACCCAGAACCGAGTCGCGCTTTTCCGTGGTGTCACCACCATTCCGTTCGACAGCGATGATTTCACCCCTGAGTTGGTGAGTGAGAAGGCCATTGCGGAACTGACCCGACGTGGCGTCGTAAAGGCTGGCGATCATGTACTAATCACGAAAGGCGACTACGCCAACGCGCAGGGTGGCACTAATTCTCTACGAGTGGTTTGCGTCGGAGAAACCATTCGCTGAGTGAGGAAGCATTGATGAGTGTGATCAATTCAATAGACCACGACACGACGAGTAACTGTGATCGCGAATCGTGGCCAAGAGATTTCGATTTTCGTGAGCAGCATGCGGAGCAGCAGGAGTTGCTGAAGTTGCAAAGCGACGATGCTTCAGCTCCGACCCATCCGAAGGGGCAAAACCATGCTTGAAAAAATAAGCCTTATTCAACAAGTCACGGCTCGGGAGATTCTGGACTCCCGAGGAAATCCGACTGTCGAAGCAGTGGTAACACTCGCGAATGGAGTCAGTGCTACCGCCAGCGTTCCCTCTGGTGCTTCGACCGGCTCACGTGAAGCGCTCGAATTGCGAGACAACCTATCGCGCTACATGGGCAAAGGCGTAATGCGAGCGGTCGAAAATGTTAACAACCCCATCCGCGAGTGCCTTATTGGGCTTGATGCTCTGAACCAGCGCGAAATCGACAACGTCATGATTGCGTTGGATGGAACCGAGAGTAAGAGTCTCCTGGGAGCCAACGCGATTCTCGCCGTGTCACTGGCGACCGCCAAAGCGGCTGCCAAGATCCAGAACATTCCCTTGTACGAACACTTGGCCGAGCTATATGGCTCGCCAGGCAAGTTCAGCATGCCGGTTCCGATGATGAACATCATCAACGGTGGTGAGCATGCAGATAACAACATCGACATTCAGGAGTTCATGATCCAGCCTGTCGGAGCAACTTCGTTCCGTGAAGGGCTTCGCATGGGCGCCGAAGTGTTCCATTCCTTGAAGAAGGTTCTGTCGGAACGAGGCCTGAGTACTGCGGTGGGGGATGAGGGTGGGTTTGCTCCTTCGCTTGCCTCCAACGAAGAAGCACTGATCGTTATCAAGGAAGCGGTGAGCAATGCGGGTTACGAGTTGGGTAAGGACATTACCTTGGCTCTCGATTGTGCTGCTTCTGAGTTCTACGAGGACGGTCAATATGTGCTCGCTGGTGAAGACCAGTCATTTAATTCGGCAGGCTTCGCCGATTATCTGGCAATGCTTTGCGACAAGTACCCGATTATATCCATTGAAGACGGGATGGACGAGAGTGATTGGAACGGCTGGGCCGGACTGACCAAAAAACTCGGTCACCTGCAATTGGTGGGGGACGATTTGTTCGTCACCAACACCAAAATCCTGCGCGAGGGAATTCAAAAAGGAATCGGTAATTCCATCCTGATCAAGTTCAACCAGATCGGCACGCTAAGCGAGACGCTGGACGCGATACGCATGGCTCAAAATGCTGGTTACACCGCGGTGATCTCCCACCGTTCAGGGGAAACCGAAGACACTACTATTGCCGATCTCGCCGTCGCCACTTGCGCTGGGCTGATCAAGACAGGTTCTCTCAGCCGCTCCGATCGAGTTGGCAAATACAACCGTCTGTTGCGCATCGAAGAAGCGTTGCAGGATCGAGCGCCTTACAACGCTACCGATCTCTTGAAGAGGACAGCTTGAGCCATGCAGACCTCTTCAAACAGGAAAAAGATGGTAATCGGCAACTGGAAAATGAATGGTAGTAGTACTGCCAACGCGTCGTTATTGCGTAGCGTGTTGCCGGTGATCTCGCGCTTTGAAAACGTTGAAATCGCACTTTGCCCACCGTATCCCTATCTCAGTGCTGTCGCAGATTTGCTCGATGATTCAGAGGTTGCGTTGGGTGCACAGAACCTCAGCGCTGAGCTGGCAGGTGCTCATACGGGCGAAGTCAGCGCGCACATGCTCCACGATAATGGCTGCCGCTTTGTGTTGGTCGGGCATTCGGAGCGTCGCGCACTGTATGCCGAAGATGATGCGCTTGTGGCCAAGAAGTTTTCGACTGCACTGCAAGCAGGGCTCATTCCGGTTCTGTGTGTTGGCGAGACGTTCGCTCAGCGCCAGGCAGGGGAAACACAAGCCATCGTCACCTCACAGTTGAGTGCAGTGCTGAATGCCGTAGGCGTCGATGATTTGGTGAAAGGCGTGATTGCTTATGAGCCGGTGTGGGCCATTGGTACCGGCGAAACGGCGACGCCTGAGCAGGCGCAAGCGGTGCATCGACACATCCGACAGTGGCTGGCTACCCAGAATCACGCTGCTCGTGCAGATTGCCGAATTTTGTACGGTGGCAGCGTGAAGGCGGATAACGCTGAGCAGTTGTTCCTCCAGCCCGACATCGATGGTGGTTTGATCGGCGGTGCTTCTCTGGATGCTATGTCCTTCGTAGCAATTTGCTCGGCAGCGCAAGACAAGACAGCAGCCTGAGCTTTTCTACAATTCGAGTTCTTTTGAATGAGTAGGCGCAGGGTGTCAGATCACTGCTGTCGGCCTGCGCCTGTTGCAAGCACAGAGGTATGAAAAATGACGTTGAATAATCGTCTGGAAGCACTGTTTCCAAGTGCTGATGAAATTCCTGCCGAATATCGCCCAGGTCCAGCCATTGAGCAGCGAGAGTATCTCGTCAATGGTGAGCTGCGATTGTGGGACGGGGCGTTGGCGCCAGTCCGCAGTCCTGTGTCTCTGAAAATAGAGTCGGGGCACGAGTCCGTCATTTTGGGCAGTACACCGCTCTTGGATGCACAGACTGCCATGACCGCATTAGATGCTGCGGTGCAGGCTTACGATCGTGGTCAGGGAACCTGGCCCACAATGCGCGTGGTCGAGCGTATTCGCCACGTCGAGGCTTTCCTCAAACGCATGCGTGAGCAACGTGAAGCAGTTGTGAAGTTGTTGATGTGGGAGATTGGTAAAAATCTCAAGGATTCGGAGAAAGAGTTTGATCGCACCTGCGATTACATTGTGGACACCATCAATGCCCTGAAGGAACTGGATCGCCGTTCCAGCCGTTTCGAACTTGAACAAGACACCTTGGGACAAATCCGCCGGGTTCCGCTGGGTGTAACGTTGTGCATGGGCCCTTACAACTACCCGCTCAACGAGACGTTTACCACATTGATCCCGGCGTTGATCATGGGCAATACCGTAGTGTTCAAACCCGCCAAGTTCGGTGTGTTGCTAATCCGACCATTGCTGGAAGCGTTTCGTGACAGCTTCCCGACCGGGGTTATCAACATCATCTACGGCAGAGGCCGCGACACCGTCAGCGCCTTAATGGCCAGTGGCAAGATCGATGTCTTCGCATTCATTGGCACACACAAAACCGCCAGTGACCTTAAAAAACTGCATCCGAAGCCGCATCGCCTGCGTGGTGCACTCGGCCTGGATGCCAAGAACCCCGGTATCGTCCTGCCCGATGTTGATCTGGATAACGCCGTTTCTGAGGCCGTTACCGGCTCACTGTCGTTCAACGGGCAACGCTGCACAGCACTGAAAATTCTCTTCGTTCATGAAAAGGTCGTTGATGCCTTCCTGGATAAGTTTCAGGAGAAGCTTGCCCAGCTGAAACCGGGGATGCCTTGGGAAGCTGGGGTGGCGTTAACTCCACTACCAGAACCAGGCAAGACTGATTTTCTAACGGGGCTTGTGGCCGATGCCGTCAGCAAAGGCGCCAAAGTGGTCAATGCCGGAGGGGGGGAAGTCTGCGAAACATTTTTCTACCCGGCGTTGCTGTATCCGGTGACCTCCGAGATGCGTTTGTATCACGAAGAGCAGTTTGGGCCCGTGGTGCCGGTAGTGGTTTACCGTGATCTGGAAACCGTCATCAACTACGTCCTCGACTCCGATTTTGGCCAGCAACTGAGCATTTTCGGCAAAGACTCCGCACAAGTTGGTCGTCTGGTCGATGCCTTCGCCAACCAGGTAGGCCGTATCAACATTAACGCGCAATGTCAGCGTGGTCCGGACAGCTTTCCTTTTAATGGCCGCAAAAACTCTGCCGAAGGCACACTATCCGTCGATGACGCGCTGCGGGTGTTTTCCATCCGGACGCTGGTTGCCACCAAGTTCCAGGAGAGCAACAAAGAATTGGTCAGCGACATCATCCGTAATCGTGAGTCGAGTTTCTTGACCACCGACTACATCTTCTAGGGGGAACGATGACTACGCGCTCTTTGATTATTCTCGACGGTGTCGGCATTCGTCAGGCGACTGAGTCGAACGCTTTTGCAGCGGCCAGAAAACCTACATTCGATGCGCTGCTTGAGCGCTATCCGAACAGCCAGATCGAAACATCAGGTCTGGCAGTTGGCCTTCCTCAAGGTCAGATGGGGAATTCCGAAGTAGGCCATATGAACCTGGGAGCAGGTCGGGTGGTGTACCAGAGCCTGACCCGGATTGATAAAGCGCTCGCGGATGGCGAGTTCTCTAAAAACCCAGCGTTGCTGGAACTGCTCCAGGGAGTAAAAACGCACGATGGAGCTGTGCACGTCTTGGGTTTGCTTTCCCCCGGCGGTGTTCATGGTCACATCGATCAGATTGTCGCGGCATGCGGTTGCCTCGTTGAGCAGGGTGTCGAAAAAGTCTATGTGCACGGATTTCTAGATGGCCGAGATACGCCACCCAAGAGTGCGCAGACATCGCTGGATGCCTTGGAGAGTGAACTCGCTCGCTTGGGCGCTGGACGGATTGTCTCGTTGGTCGGTCGTTACTATGCAATGGATCGCGATAACCGCTGGCCTCGGATCGAAACAGCTTACCGCCTGATTGTTTCGGCGGATGCTGAACATCAAGCGGCAACCCCTTCTGAGGGCTTGTCAGCGGCTTACGAACGCGGGGAATCTGATGAGTTCGTCAAGCCGACTACGATTGGGGTACCTGTCAGTGTCGGCCCCAATGACGCAATGATCTTCATGAACTTTCGACCTGATCGTGCAAGGGAGTTGACCCAAGCATTGATCAAGCCTGAATTCGACGCCTTTGAACGGCCTTTTGTTTTGCCAAAGGATCGGTTGCTGACGTTGACCCGGTATTCCGAAGAGTTGGACTGCCCATGTGCGTTCGCTCCTGAGGCCATCAGTAACAGCCTGGGCGAACATTTGGCAATTCTCGGAAAGAGACAACTACGGATTGCCGAAACGGAGAAGTACGCCCATGTCACGTTCTTCTTCAATGGTGGCAGAGAGCAGCCTTTCGCAAGTGAGGAGCGAATCCTGATTCCCTCGCCTGATGTTGCCTCCTACGATCTCCAGCCTGAAATGAGTGCACCGCTGCTGACGGATCATCTGGTCAACGCCATTGCCGGCGGCACATTCGATCTGATCGTTTGTAACTACGCCAATGGCGACATGGTGGGGCACACCGGCTCATTTGATGCCGCAGTCAAGGCTGTGGAAGTGCTTGATGACTGTCTGCGCCGAGTGGTTGAGGCTACGCTCTCAGTAGGAGGCGAATGTTTGATCACGGCCGACCACGGCAACGTCGAACAAATGCTCGACCTAGAGTCTGGTCAGGCACACACGGCTCACACCTTGAACCCTGTTCCCCTGATTTTGGTTAGTGAGCTGCATGATCGTGTGGGGCTGAAGAGCGGTCGACTGTGCGATATCGCTCCCACTTTATTGCAGATGCTGAGTTTGCCTATTCCTTCAGAAATGGATGGCAACTCGCTTCTCACCGTCTGATTGGATTACCCATCGACATCGTCGCATCGATGAATTGATCTCAATCGTTATGGCGATGTCGCCACGACTTGCTCATTTGCTTATGCAGGCATCGCCAATTAGGGTGACGCCTATTTTCTGAGCAATAGAGTTTTTTGACGTTATGGATTCTCCGATCAAGTCAGCACAGACCGTCTGACCTGTGCTGAAATAGCCCTTCGTCCAACTTCCCTCTACAAGCCCGCCATCCCATGAGTCAGATGAGCTTCTCCGATTTCGAGTACGCCGGTAAGCGCAAGCAAACCCGTCG
>NZ_JAIHLQ010000078.1 GCF_019733355.1 Pseudomonas baetica
ACTGGGTGCGCGACAACACCCTCGTGCGCATGCTGCCGGGCCGTTCTGATACGCAATAAGCCCATTCACCTCAAACTCTGTGGGAGCGGGCTTGCTCGCGAAAGCGTCTAACCAGTCGACATCTATGCTGACTGACCGGACGCCTTCGCGAGCAAGCCCGCTCCCACAGGTTGCACGCCGCCGGCGACAAACCATTCCCCGACCTCGCGCACTGATCGGCCTGCACGCCGCGGCAGGCTTGTTCCACCACTATTGGGTGCGCGACAACACCCTCGTGCGCATGCTGCCGGGCCGTTCTGATACGCAATAAGCCCATTCACCTCAAACTCTGTGGGAGCGGCGTCCGGTAGCGCGGGGCAGTTGCCGGAACCGCACTTCGCGTCCACTCTTAGGCCTTGCCGACAAGGAGCGTGCGCCGACCCTCCGTCGCGACCCAACGGAGTGTGCAGCATGAGCGAAGAGAACAAAGTAAAAGGCCCTGCGTCGTATTTCCCCTCCATCGAGAAAAAGTACGGCCAGCCCATCGACCACTGGCTGCACCTGCTCGCCAGCGTCGGCGATAAAAAACACATGGAGCTGGTGGCGTGGCTCAAAGATGAACATGGCATGGGCCACGGGCATGCCAATGCGCTGGTTGCGCATCATCTGGCAGCCGGCAAAAAATGAGTGCCCCGACATCACGCTTGATCTACAGACGACCGCAGCTCGCTGACCTGCCCGCCGTTTTCGCGATCTTCGGCGATCAGCAAACCAACCTGTTCAATCCCGCCGGCCCCATGACCCACCTCGCGCAGGCAAAGACACTGCTTGATCGCTGGATCGAACACTGGGCCTCCCATGGCTATGGCTGGTGGACGATCAGCGACGCACAAGCCCCCGACCATATCCTGGGATTCGCCGGCATAGCGGCGCATGACTATCTGGGGAAACCGGGAATAAACCTCGGTTATCGCTTCGCCATCGAAGCGTGGGGCCACGGTTATGCAACGGAGGCGGGGCAAGCGGCGTTGATCCAGGCATTCGAACACCTCGACTTACCTGAAGTGTTCGGATTGGTCAGGCCTGATCACGTTGCGTCGATCAAGGTTCTGGAGAAAATCGGCATGCGTCGCTTCGGCCAACTGAACGATGTACCGGGCAAAGCACCCAGCCTGGTGTTCCGGATTCAACGCTACACAGCATGAACAAGGCCGGTGATGCAGAACGCATTCCCCTGTAGGAGTGAGCCTGCTCGCGATGACGCCAGTTCAAACACCACCGAACTCACCGAATAAATAAACAGAAAATAACGCTACTGTTTAAGCGAAACCTCCTGTCGCCATCCAAACCCTACAACGTCTTGCGCCATCGCCTACGACTACGCCAGAATCCGCCGGCTTGTGCGTCTAGCGCGCGGGTTCTATCGTCTGTCGGTCACTGAAAAACAGTGATCGGGTTTGGTAGCCCGCCATAACTAGTCGCATCGCGCACCGTTCGCAGACCCTGTCAGGTCTCTGCTCAATGGTGGCCATGCGCAGGACACCTTCGGGTGTGCCGGGTCCTAGTTACCGGTCTACCAACCCGCGTATGGCCGCCACCCTCGTTTGGTAGCGAAGGTGATGGCTCCTTTTTAATAACTAGGAGTTTCACCATGTTCAAAGTAACCCCAAACCCGCCAGCCACCGACGCCGCATCCCCCTACGAATCCCCCAACTCCAAGAAATTCCACGAAGCCGCCGAACGCGCCCTCGACCACTATCTAAAACCCGCTGACCAAATCATGGCCAGCACCAACGAACCCGAGCGCATGTACTTCGCCAACCCGAAGTACGACACCGAATCCCTCCTTGCCAACGCAAGCGAAACCCTCGGCTCAGCCAGCGAAATGCTTATGAACTTCGCCGCGATGCTACACACCTCTCACCGCAAAACCGCACTAGGCATCGCGCAAGTCGTGATGCTTGCGGAATTGGCCGTCAACCAAGCGCTGGACAACGTCGAAATCCCCAAATAACCCAACCACCACGACGAGGGGAAACCCTCGTCAAACCACGCTGTCTCAACCGGGCTGGCACACGGCCACGCCTTGCGCCCCCAAGCCTCGGCTGTCACCCTTCGGGCCGTTCTCAAGGATCAGAGCAAGGAATCAAGGATTGAGCGGCTATGTCCCCAACCCCCCGAAAAACTATCGCTACGAAGAAGCCAAACCCGTCGATATCCACGCCCAGCGTTGGGCTGAATACGAAAAACACGGGAAAGAACCCGCACCCGCGCCCGAGAAAATCGGCATCGCGTTGAGGATTGGGGTGTTCTTTGATGGCACCGGGAATAATGCGAATAACACGGCCGCTGGGTTGCTGTGTGGCGCGCAGCATCCGATTGCGCCGCAGGATATTCCTGCGAGTTGCACACCCTATATGGGGGATCCGGATAGCAGCTATGGCGCCGATGCAACCAATATAAAAAAACTGGCTGACCTCTATTACGAATCACCGATAGGCGAGGGAGAAGGGGCGATAAAAAAGGTTTCTCGCCCTTTGTATATCGAAGGCATTGGCACGCGAGCCAATGAAAAGGACAGTTTGGTCGGACAGGGTATGGGACGCGGAGAGACGGGAGTCGCCGGTCGTGTTCAAACGTCTTTTACCTTCATCAAACAAGTTATCGAAGACGCCCTTCAAGAGAATCCAAACAGTGAAATAGCCTCAATCACCTTTGACACCTTCGGGTTTAGTCGAGGGGCAGCAGCGGCTCGCCACTTCTCTAATGAAATTGTCAGAGGCAAGCAGGGGCCGTTAAGGGATTCGTTAACTACTGCCAAAAATTTCAGCCGTACCTTTAGCGACGAGTACGGTGGTGGCATCAATATGGGCTTTATCGGGTTGTTCGATACAGTGCCCTCCATTGCCGGCTTCACCAATTTTGGTCGAGTGAAAAGTCCCATCGCTCCAGGCGTGAGGCTTTACTTTGATCGTCGGTTCTTCCATAACGTCGTCCACTTGGTCGCCCGGGATGAATGTCGGGCTAATTTTGCCCTCAGCCGAGTCAAGCCCGATTACCCGGAATACACGTGCCCCGGCGTCCATTCGGATATTGGTGGTAGCTACCTTGATGAGGTTGAAGAGTGCGTATTGGTCAGTCCTATGCAAACGCTTCAGGTGTCGATCAACACAGACGTCAAAATAACCTCGATTTATCAAGACGCCGCCAAAGTGAAGAGTCAGTGGGTTGCCAGATTTACCAGTGCGCATCTGGGTTCGTTGGCAATCAATCGTCGAACAAAAAACGTGGCAAGCATGGGTGGATATTCCAGAGGAGGCCAGGCAATTGATGGTGTCTTCCGTTAATCAACGTTGCCCGAAGACACCTGATCAGGAAGCAAGGTTTATGGCTTCGGTGTATCTGGGGCTGGCCCCCGGTGGTGTGGTGCAGGTTTGGGTAAGAGATTCGTGCCATCACCCTGTCAAAGTCGCACGAGCGCAGGCCGAGATTGAACCTTTGGGGCCGAGCCAGGGCAAGAACGAAGGGCGTTACGCGTATCCCGTGAACGAAAAGTCCAAGCGCTATATCGAGAAATTTGGCATCCCATACGGAAGTTGGTAGCCCATCACCGATGAAACGCCTCCTAACCTTGCTTTGTGCTCTGTCGGTGGTTGGTTGTCAGTCAAGCGATCCGCTACCAGCCAAAAATGCCCCCCAATCCCCATCCTGTGCACTTGCTCACTTCTCAAGCTGTTTTCGAATCGTTTTCAGTTCCTGCCGCCTCGCCGCACTGACCGCCGGGTAACTTAACTTCAGACCTTCCAATGCATTGAGCACGATCTTCGACACGATCAGTCGCGCGTTGTGCTTGTTGTCGGCCGGCACGATGAACCAGGGCGAGTCCGCCGTGCTGGTCGCGCCCAGGGCATGTCCATAGGCTTGCATGTAGTCGTCCCAGTACTCGCGCTCGGCGATGTCGGCCTTGCTGAACTTCCAATTCTTGTCGGGCTCATCAATGCGCGCCAGCAGGCGCTTGCGTTGCTCCTCCTTCGACAGGTGCAGGAATATTTTGACGATGCGCGTGCCGTTGGCGTGCAAATGCCTTTCCAGATCGACGATCGATCGATAACGACCGTGCCACACTGATTCGTCGGGCGCAGGATCGGGAATGCGCTCGCTGTGCAGCAGGCTTTTGTGCACACGGACGATCAGCACCTCTTCGTAATACGAGCGATTGAAGATGCCGATGCGGCCTCGCTCAGGCAGGTCGCGGGAGGTGCGCCAGAGGAAGTCGTGTTTTAGTTCCCGTGCACTCGGGTGCTGAAAGCTGAATACCTGGCAGCCTTGCGGGTTGACACCCGACATCACGTGGCGGATCGCGCCGTCCTTGCCTGCAGTGTCCATCGCCTGAAACACCAACAACAAAGCATGGCGGTTAGACGCGTAGAGCATGCGTTGCTGATCGCTCAGTTGATCGACATGGTCTTGCAGCACTTTGTGGTACTTCTTCTTCGACTTGCACAGCGGTTTGACGTTGGTAGGCCAAAGACCGAGGTCGACGGCGTCGCCTTCATGGAGTTTGTATGCATTGGCGTCGATTTTCATGTGGTTTCCTTTTTAGTCGACGGCGCCACTTCGATCAACCGCCTCGAAGTGGGCGAGAGCAGCACTTGCGTTCCGACAATCAACTCCCCGTGTCGACGATGAGGTCGCGGGTAGCCCAGGCGTTTTCGTCGAAGTCGATATTTTTAACCTGGCCAATGTTGCCGCCGGCAGTGCTGACAACGCATTTGTCGATGGCTTTCTGGTTGTGCAGCATGGCGCGTCTTCCTTTCGGGATGGCGACCACTGCGCATCGACGGGATGCGTTGGTGAGTCGTGGATGGCAGGGGTGTCAGCGGGGGAGAGGTGACACCCGCCGGCGTTGAGGGGCGCGATGAGTTGGCGATGAAACCAATGTGCTGGCCGCAGGGGCTGACGTCTGTTCGCTGGCGCACACACCGTGCTTGCCTCGAGTCTGACTACAGACCCGCTCACGCACATGGGGCGTCGATGTTGATGCGGGTGTAAGGCCCACCGCGACACGCATCATTGCGTCAGCCGCGAAAAACGCGCAGAGCACGTGTCGCCGTGGTGAAGCGCGCTTCGACGGCGAGCACATCCTCCGCTTCCGGCACAGCTTCTCGCGCCCCTTTGACGATCATGCCCGCGTGGCGCTGGAGACATGTCGCCTGCTGCGCAGAGCTCAAATGGCCTGCGATCTGGGCGATGGCATCGAGCATGCGGATTGCCACGGCCGGGTTCGATCGAGCGCTTTGCCTGATCTGGTTGAAGGCGGTATCAACGATGCCGGCAAAAGTGGCTCCCGATGCTATCAGCCGCAGTTGCCCGTGCTCGTCGAATCGATAGGGGGATGGAATCTCGCGTCGGGCCAGATTGCACAGGGCCGATTCCAGCCGATCCACGCAGGCAACCGCGGTGAACGGGTCGTTGATACCCGGTGACAATGCCCGCACGGCGATCTCGACCAACTGCTGGAGAGAAAACTCGACATCCTGGGCGGCGCTGCGCTGGTTTCCCAACACGAAGGCGGCGTTCAATTTGCCTGCAAGGGTTTCGGTGACACGATCCTTGGGCCAGGCCATCAGCATCACTCTGCCCTTGGCAAGGTAGTGCCCAGGCCGGCGTTCCAGCCGAAGCAGCAGATCTTCTTTGCTGGCCAACGCCATCAGAGCATCAGCATCGATCATCTGGAGATAGCCGTCTTCAAGGGCACCCACAGGACATGCCTCGCGTGCAAACTCGGCTGGCAGGTTGACTTCGCTTGGTGCTCTTGAGGCTGCGGATCCAGGGTCGCCAAGGTCACTGGGAAACAACCTGTCGATACCGTCATCGAGTTCCCGGCCGACCCGAGCCACGACCTGATCCGCCTGTATCGAGACCGAGATGTGATGGATGAAGTAGATCAGCACCCCAACACTGACAATGGCCAGCAACACGCCGATGCTGATGGAGAGATGAGGCACGAATGCAACTTCGTCGGCGCGCCGGATGGTGCGTAGCACGATCAGGCAGTACAAAAACGTGGCCACGAACGTGCCCAGTACCACCTGATTGGCGGTATCGCGCATGAAGTTGCGCAGCAGGCGCGGGCCCAACTGGGACGAGGCGAGCGATAGCGCCACCAGTGTCATCGAAAAAACAGTCCCGGCGATGGCGATCATCGACCCCGCCACGGTGCCCAGTAGCAGGCTAGCCCCCTCCGCACCGCCCGAATAACTCAAGCCCAAAAGCTGCAGCCAGTCGTTGGTCACGGTCCTGTCGAGAGCCACTGCGCACAGGGCTAATGTCACGGCCAGGCAGGTCATGGTCGCTGGCACGAACCATAAACTGGATCTAAGTCGATACCAGTACTTCTGCAGCAATGTTTGCACGACGCCTCACTTCAACTCGTCAGCCTCGGACCAGGCATCCAGACGCGCACTGAACGAGACCTCACTACCGTTTAAGTTTTCGAACCGCGTCTTGCTACATCGGTCCGAGTCTTGCTTTCGGGGGGCTGGTATTTCAAGTGCGGACCGCCCGCAGCATCGCATCGAATGCAAGCAGATCAATCGCAAGCATAAAACCGACGCCGCATACACTGTGTGGTGTATAGAGTTTTCGCTCGATCCAGTCGAAGAACGTGTCTTGCAGTGTGGTCAGAAGGTCGGTCATGTCCATCGGGAATCCTCAATACAATCGAGACGATGTGCCGCTGCCGCGTTACTGGGTCGAGCGAACTGCTTTTTCCACCTCGATGATTTTGGCGTCGTCCGGATCGCCCTCGACGCGCGCGATGACGCTGCCCTTCGCGTCGAGCACAAACACGAATGCCTTGGCACTGTCGCGCGGGATGTTCAAAGCGCTTTCGAGGCTCGACTCACTCAAGATCCAGGTCTGGTCCTGGTAGCGCGCCGGAATTTTTTCCTTGGCTCGGCCGATCGCGTCTTCCTCGCTCATGAAGAACGGCAGGTCGATCGCGAGCACGTCTCTGATACGCACCTGGGTCTGGTCGATGTTCTTGCGCAGGGCTTCTGCCCACAAGCGGGTGCTTTTTGCCGCGTCCGTGCTCGGCGTGACGATCAGGATTGTCGGCTGGCCGATCAGTTGGGCGGCGCTGACTGTCTGCCCGGTGAGCGCAGTCGCCGTGAAATCGGGGATCGGGCTGTTCGAAAGCTGTGCCCAGGCGTAGACAGGCGACAGCAGTGCAAGTGCAAGTGCAAGTGCAAGCGTGATGGATGTTCTCATAGAGATTTCCCTGTTACGCCGGCCGCAGAGTCAATCTGCCCGATCAGACCGCAGCGTAAGCGGGATATGTGTGGGTTGTCGGTGTGGCAACGCACACAGCGGCTACGGAACGATTGATTTTTGAGGTTTGCCTCGGGAGGGCGAGCAAGCGAGTGCGACCGTTAGCGATACCACGATCGTTTCAGATCCTACCAATGTTCGCCACCGCACTGACTTCGCGGTGTGGAGCAACCATCATGAACTTTGGTGGCGGTGCGCATTGAGTGCATTAATGCAGGGCTCGGACCTTCCACCCTGCGCGTGCCGTTTCCGACGAAAAGCAGCACTGACTCGGGCCGTATGGTCTGGTTTTGAGCCTCACTTCAACTTGTCGGAGTACGTCATGAATTATTCCTCCTCGCCCGCCTACGAATTTCACTGCGAGCTTACCGGTATGGGGTTCGACCAAGCCGTCACTCGCGTCACCGACGCACTCAAGGCCGAAGGCTTTGGTGTTCTTACCGACATCGACGTTCAGGCGACGATGAAGGAGAAACTCGATCTCGATGTACGGCCGTATCGGATCCTGGGTGCATGCAATCCATCGCTGGCCCACCAGGCCCTGAATGCCGAACCCAACATCGGATTGCTGTTGCCCTGCAACGTGGTTGTGCGCGAGGAGGCAGAGGGGCGTCTGGTGGTCGCATTCATGGACCCTGTGGCTGTACTGCAACTGACCAGCAACCCGGAAGTCGCCGGCGTCGCGCAAGAAGTGCGCGCACGGCTGCAACGTGTGAAATCGGAACTCGAACCTGCCACAACAAGCCTTGACCCCCATGAACATCGACGTCTCTGATTTCAGATTCCGCGAGGACGACGAGGTTGACCTTGGGCTTTGGGCCACGAAAGCAAAACCCTTGTGCAAGACAAAGAAGGCGTACCGCAAAGTGTTGCAGAACCACGTCGATCAACTGAGCGACCAGCAACGGCTGCTCTACGCGTCGAACCGGTACGCTTTGCTGTTGGTGTTTCAGGCGATGCACACGGCAGGGAAGGACGGTGCGATTGGCCATGTGATGTCAGGCGTCAAAGACGCCGACGAGTCGGGGTGGAACGGCCGTTTCCGGTCAATCGTCGACCTGGAAAGACACCTGCACGTTAACGGCACACGCATCGTCAAGGTGTTCCTGCACCTGTCGAATGACGAGCAGCGCAGCGCCTGCTGGCGCGAGTCGACGAGCCCCACAAGAACTGGACGTTCAGCGCGGCAATTGATTCGAAAGCAACGGGAGAGGTGAACGGGTGCAGGCCTTGATCGACTTCCTCTCTCTGCACCCTGCTCTGGCGCTTGGCGTGGTGTTCGCCGCAGCATTGCTGGAGTCGGTGGCGGTGATCGGTACTGTGATCCCTGGCAGCTCGGTGGTCGTCGCTGCCGGTATTCTCATCGGTCTTCAGGTCCTTGACCCCTATTGGGTGGCAGTGGTGGCCGTGATCGGTGCCATCCTCGGCGATGGCTTCAGTTATTGGCTCGGTCGCCACTATCAGGAAAGGCTTGGCACTTGGTGGCCTTTGAGTTCACATCCAGAATTACTCGCGCGAGGGCACGCCTACTTTGCAAAGCATGGCGGCGCGAGCGTGTTCCTGGGCCGGTTTCTGGGGCCATTGCGTGCAATCGTTCCCGTTGTCGCGGGCATGTCCGGCATGCCGGTGTTTCGGTTCACCGTAGTCAATGTGCTATCCGCCATCGCGTGGTCGGCAGCACACTTGCTACCCGGAGCACTTTTTGGTGCATCGCTGCAGTTGGCCGGTGCTGTCAGCTCCCGCCTGTTCATCCTTCTGGCTGGACTGGTCGCCGTCATCTGGTTGTGCATCGTTTTATTTCGCCTGGCTCATCGCAGCGCCCGGGCGTTCGTCAGCCGACAGCGCGACAGGGTGGTCGGGTGGGCGCGTGCCAGACACGGAGTCTTGCCGCAAATCGCCTTGTCGCTGCTGGATCCCGAGCGGCCGGAGTCGCTTGGCCTGCTCATAGCTGCTGTGATGTTGCTTGGCGGGGCCTGGATGTTCCTTGGCATCACAGAGGACGTGCTATCGAGCGATCCACTGGTGCAGTTCGATCACCTCGTGTTCGTGACCCTACAAAAACTGCGCAATGACTTCGTTGACAACGTGATGATCGCCGTCACCGAACTCGGCAGCGCGATCGTTGCGATCACCGTCATCGCCGCCGTCGCCTTAGTGCTCGCGTGGGAACGCTGTTGGCGCACACTGGCGTACTGGTTGACGGCCGTCGGTTTCTCTCAGGCATTGGTCTGGATCTTGAAGATGATGTTGGAACGTGCTCGTCCAATTGTCATGTACGACGGTGCCGACCGATTCTCATTCCCGAGCGGACATGTTGCGTCGAGCATCGTGGTCTACGGTTTCCTGGCTTTCCTGCTGGCGCGCGCGAAGAGCCCAAAAATCAGGTTCACCGTCACGCTGCTGGTAGTCGGGCTGGTAGGGCTCATCGCATTCTCACGGTTGTACCTCGGAGCGCACTGGCTGTCAGACGTGCTTGCCAGCCTTAGTTTAGGCACGGCTTGGGTGGCACTGCTTAGCATCGTCTATATGTGCCATGTACGCACAGAGCAACTGCCTGCACGCGCCTTGTCAGTCACCGCACTGTGCACACTGATGTTGGTGGGGGCCGCGGTGGTTGCAACACATCATGCGGCAGATGCCGTTCGGTATGCGCCCCGCCAATTCACTTCCTCGCCCACCATGTCCGATTGGTGGGTAGATGGATGGCAGCGTTTGCCTGCCCGCCGAACCGAGGTCGATGGTGATCATGAGGAGCCGCTGTCGGTGCAGTGGGCCGGCACAGCGAATCAGATGGTACAAGAGCTCGAAGCAGGCGGGTGGCACAGGCCGCCACCATGGACGCTGCGTACAACGCTTTTGTGGCTGTTGCCGTCCACCACCGTCGGACAACTCCCGGTGCTGGTGAAGCTTCACCAAGGCGAGTCGCCAACAATGAGTTTTGTACGGGAAGTGGATCCGTCGCATCGCCTCGTAATACGCCTTTGGCCGACGTCCTACCAAGTCGTTGCGCCAGACGATTTACACGGCGCCCTGTGGATCGGGATGGTCACCCTTGAGCGCTTGGTGCATCCAGCCAACATGGCGACGCTGGCGATGACCGATCAGGACTTCGATAGGCCGGCAGCGCAGCTTGGGAAATATCTGCAGACCCAAGGTGTGCGCCTGAAAATCAAGCGCAGGGACACAACGGCTGTGTTGTTGGTGCATTGAGACGCGGCTGGTTGCGTCAGAGATCCCCATGTCTTGGGAAACTAGCCCTTACGGGCAGCCAAAGGTGTCTCAATGGTGCATGGAGATGTTCATGGGCGTTGAGAAGGCATCACTGAAGCGGCTGGAAAATGACAGAAGCTCGGTGTGATCGAATACAGCTGAGGGCACATAACGGCGCTGGGCTGACCGAACTCCGGGCGCTCGAATTCTCGGCGCCACCATTCTCGCCCGCCATGTTGGCGACAGGATCAATAAGATCCCCCGGGCTTTGGTCGACGGGATTGGTCTGCGCACATTGGCCCTGGTAATCCACGCCTGCCGTCGCAGGTTAGGGGGCTGGCAGCAAAACTCCGCCGCTTAAGCTCCATGGGGCTCCACTGAGAAAATCGCGCAAATGCTATCTCGGCTGGTTGTTGAGCTTCTGCTTCTGGCCGATTACTGCCTTCCTTGACCGACCGACCGACCGACCGACCGACCGACCCGAACAAGACGGTCGCTCTGGGTCGGTTGGAGCCGATTGTCACCGGCTGCTATAGATCGTAAGCGAACAAAGTCGAATGTCCGCATTTGGCTGTGTATTCAACCGGTCGCAACAGGCAGAAATCGGCCAATAGCAGTCTCTTGCTATGTCTTAAAGTCAACAAGGAGAGCCACCTCAAAATATTTTTGAGACCAGCCTCCTCCCTCGCGGAGGGTGTCTTACCAAAGACCTAGCAATAAAAATTAATACATTGAGAGCGCCTTGTTTATATTTTTTGAGGCATATTCAAGGATGTCTGGCATATCGAGAGCGACGGGCGCCATAGCAACAAATCGGTCATGGTTAAATGATTGAAGGCCGTTCAATTTTGCCGTTGCCAAAAGTGATGCATAGGACATATAGCCATAAGAATGAGATGTTTTAGCCTTTTCTACTTCTTCATCAGTAAGGGTGTTGAGTACTTCGAGGCCGATTTCAATTTCATTCAAAGAGTATGCAGCTGTTCCGGCGTTTGTTTTATAAATATAATCTCCAGGAGACATTTTTGTAGCAGTCAAATAGTGCTTAAGCGCTTTTTGACGATCCCCTAAACCGCTCGAAATTAGCCCCCCATGATTATAAATATCAGGGAGTTTTACCCCAAGGCTTATAAGCCTTTCAAAGTCAGCGTAAGCTATTTCATACGATCGTGTTTCTCTTAATGCATTGAAAACCTGATTAGGTGTTCTTGGATTGAAATGCCTCACTTTAACTTGCGGATCCCTGCCCAGCTCGGATGAAGCAAAACGAGCTAGCTCTATCGCATGTACAGGATCTAAAATTACATCTTTTTTTGCAAAAAGATTTAGATCGTCATTACAAAAAACACCTCCTAAAACGCCTAGCTCTGGAAGTTCGTCAGCAAGGCGGTCCACAAAGTTATCTATTGAGTTTTCGTTGTAGCTTTTATCTGTGCCTACTACGCATATCGATGACCTATCTAAAACTTCAATGCTGCGCGAGCTTTGAAATTCAGATTGTGCAGATCGATAGAGCCGTGCCAGAGCATTGTTAAGGGCGGCCGTACCATATTTCCTTAGGTACTCTGGCTCCCGGATAAAGCGAACAACAAGAGCATAAGGCTTATTAGTTTTTGGGTTGTTTTTCAAAAACTCTTGAACTGCCTCTGCACCTCCCGCGCGTAGATTATCATTAATAGAGGGAAAGTATCTGGAAGAGTTTGGAAGTAAATGACCTATACTTCCTGCGGGAATCGCCTCTAGAATAGATCCAACCTCAATATTAATACTGACATTGTCAATCGAATCGATAGAAGCGAACGATATTTCTGGCTGGCAGTCAAAAACAACAATCCTTGCGCTTTCTACTCGGGGGTAAGTCCCTAAGGTTCGAGTGGTCCTACCATCGTTTACTGAAAACTTTTTATAGCCAGAAAATTTTGGATTAAAAACTTTAAATTCTTGTCCGGTCGTAACGCCTACGTTAGATCCTATATCAATAGCTATCACGCCAGTGTTTAAGTCTTGCTCTATTACTCGCCCGCAAGAAGAGAGTATCTCATCGTAAAAAATTGCTTGATTTCGTCCTGCCGCTTTGGCCCGATACAATGCAGTATCAGCCCGATCAAGAAGAGCAGCTGAGGGGTCTAGTGTAGAGTCTGATGACGGAACATGATTGTGGAGTGCTACCCCAATGCTCGTTGTAACAGTTCTATCTTGAGTTTGGGGAAGGTTGAGGGCTGAGGTATCGCTACTTTCGGATAGCCATTCCCACTCTTTTTGTGTCGGAAGAATTTCTTCAGAAATGGTTGTTCTAAAATCATCTGCCCAAATTTGAAATTGCTCTTTAGTTGTGTTAGCACTAATTAAAATCAAGAACTCCTCTCCAGATGGATGACCTACATAAATTGTCGGTTCATACGGACCTTCACTCTCAATTTTTAGCGCAACCTCTTCAAGTCTTTTTCCAAATGTTTTTAATACTTGATCTCCATACAAATGCCCCCAAGTATCATTAACCTGCTTGAAATAGTCGATATCTAGCGCCATTACCGCAAGCTTTCTTGGGTGCTTGCTTTCTTGTACTTCTACAAAAGATGAAGGTTGCTCTGAAATCTTCAACATCTCAGCTATCAAAGTTTTTCTAAATTCATCCTTTGCTAGAAGATGAGTAAGAGGGTGGTGTGATACCTTATACGCATTAGAAGCGCTCTCAAGGATTTTTTCAATTCGCGCCCGATACTTTCGTCTTTTTTCTATTTGCGGCGATTTTGCAAATGTTAAAGATACGGTTACGTTTGTGTCGGCTATGAAAAACCAAGCAGTCAGGCTGTTAGGAGCATGATAAGAAATTGACTCTAACATAGATTTCTCTAAGGAAGGTCTGAAGTAAGACCTTCTTTTTCCAGCAAATCGGGCGTCAGGCTGTAAAAAAGAGAGCACTTCGCTGAAACTCTAGAAATATCGACTTTTTTCGATGAATAAGCCTGTTTTAAGCACTTATTAATCCTTAATTTCCATACTGCGGACGCACCTGTCCTATAGG
>NZ_JAIHLQ010000079.1 GCF_019733355.1 Pseudomonas baetica
CGACGCCGGGCACCTCAGACTAACAATGCCACCCCTGCGTCGCTGCGCTCCGACTGCCTGTCCGAATGATCGTGGAACAGGTGTCCGGATCAGCGTGGGCTGAGTGTCCGAATGGCGTGGAATCCGCATGCATCATTCACTGCGATCGAGCCAGAGGTAGATCTTCCTTCGAAATGGAAGGTTTTCAAGGGCTACATCGATATCGCCCTGGGGCGCCTGCCTGCTTCTTACGATTGGCGAAGTCACTTGGTAATTCCTCCCGCCAAATACCAAGGCACTTGCAACAGCTGTACGAGCTTTGCCGTTTCTGCGGCGATCGAGATTGCAACACTAATCAAAAAGGGAGGGAGTGCTCAGGACGTCGCAGCTCAGCACATGCATACCTGCATCGTGAACCGCGGTGCAGAGAACCCGCAGAACATTTGTCCCAAAGGAATTGAACCCAGGCGCTTGCTAAACCTTCTGGTGGAGTATGGCTACGCCACATCGCTCGCTGACGGCTCACCCTTCCCACCGGCAGCCTGCCTGAGGGTCGCCACCAACTCAAAAATACAGGGTTTCGCACTGTTTACCTCAGCTGCCGCGCGGTCAAGCATCACTACCGGACCTCTGGTCACAGATATGTACGTATGGGACGGCTTCTTCGACTACACCACCGATCGTGCGCCCCTATACACGCCCGACACCACCCGAGGCCATCCTCGGCTCCATTCGGTGTGTGTTGTGGGATACTTGCACGATGGCTGGATAATTAAGAACAGCTTCGGCACTTGATGGGGTGATAGGAACGCCTTCGCCACCATTGCGACCGGCACCTGTGGCCTTCTTACCGACGCTCCGCCGGCCGGCTTAGCACAGCGTCCCGCCTACACATTGGAGGTGTGAACACGTCAGCAGGTGCACGAGCAGTTGTGGGCCTTCATCCAGTCGCGACTGCTGGCCGGATTCCATTAAAATTTTGGGCCAGCGGGGTTGGCCTCAGCCTTGCTGGTGGGTGTGATCGTCAGCCGCAGGATCATCGGAGTGCCGCTGCTGGCTGAAGCGGGAGCCCAGCAACTGGTGTCGATTCTCGGACCTGCCATCCAGGAGATATTGCCGTCAGCCGAAGCGCCTGCCGCCTAGGAGTCCACCCGTAGAGCATACAACAGGATTGCGGGCAATTTAGTTCTACCTCCTTTGAAAAGCCCTTCTTAGAGGCTCATCGAGATGTTCTATGCGAGCCAGGATAGGCTTTGCAGAATACCGGTTGCAGACAATGCCTTACATCCACACATAGGGCCATCGGCACAGGCTCAAAAGCCGGGACATTTGGGTGCCAGGTCACAGTGGTGGCCCTAGCGGCTTAACCAGATACAGGTTCTCGATCAGCTCGGATCTGGCCGAAGCGACCTATAATGCGTCTTCAAATGATCGGAGCATCGTGGTCATGAAGCGCACACTTATTGGAATGGTCGAGGCTGGCGAGCCGCTGATATGGCAAACGCTTGAGGCCATTCAAAGGGCCTCTGAAGCTGAGGATTCTGAATTACCTTTGCATGAGGTTCGGTGTTTTTACCTATTGGCGGATTCGGTTTACCCAGCCGTCATTGACTCTCTGCTTGCCAAAGCTGGTCAACCACCGTCGTTCGCTCACCAGGATCCCGCCAGTAAATGACGCAAAAAACACCATTCCTTTATCCTGATCACCCTATGTATACCGAGGCCGTGGAGGCGTTGAAGCGTTACCACGAGGCGCAAGCTTCTGGGTGTCTCGCCGAAGAAATCGAACGGCTGCGTCAAATTGCGGAGTTACAGTTCCAAGCTGTGAACGAATATCAGCTCAGAGCCCTAGGCTACTATTCTCGAAAAAGCCATTGATGGGCTAGGTATGCGGGCGTTTTCTTGGGTGCCCTATTGAGCCGAATGCCGCACTGTTTGAGCAGTACGCCGACGCACTAACAATGCCCTGCGTCGAGCATTGGGCATCTACCCGATTTTGGTGGCGTTGCCGTACCGCATGCCGGGAACACTTGCGCGCCATGCGTGGACGGTTGCTCCAGCGACGTCGAGAAGCCACTTAGCAGTGGGTGTATTCTATCGATCGACTGCGCAAGAAGACTCGGCTTGCGGTAGCTAATGAATTCCTCTCCCCGACGCATTGTAATGACGCCCGGCAGAGGCCGGACGCCACCCATCTTACGCTGCCAGCACTAGTGTTAGTGATAAGCCTCGCCAGGTTTTACCTTGCCGCGGAACACGTGATAACTCCAGAAGGTATAAGCCAAGATAATCGGGATGATGAATAGCGCGCCGATCAGCGCGAACAACTGACTGGTCAATGGCGCAGCGGCCTGCCACAAGGTCAGGCTCGGCGGCACAATGTTCGGCCAGATACTGATCGCCAGGCCAAGGTAGCCGAGGAAGACCAACCCCACCACGGCGATAAAAGGCATGTGCGAGTGGCGCTTGCGAAGGGTCTTCAAAATCACCATTACCACCAACGCCGCTAGAGCAGCGATTAGCGCTGAACGCAACCAGTGGCTGGCATCGAACCAACGCTGGGCAATATCGTCGTTCAACGAAGCGGACCAGATACAAATCGTCACAATCACCACTGCCAAGGCGTAGGTAAGCGGCCGGCTGTAGCGACGCATACGCGTCTCAAGCATGCCGTCAGTTTTGATCAGCAGCCAGGTGCTGCCCAATAGCGCGTAAGTCAGCAGCAAGCCGACGCCGCAGAACATTGGGAACGGCGCCAACCAGTCCCAGCCGGAGCCGGCGAACTGACGGCCCACCATTGGGATACCACTGATGTAAGTGCCAATAGCCACGCCCTGGAAGAAAGTCGCCAGGACCGAACCACCAATGAAGGCCTTGTCCCACAGATGACGCTTGTGTGCCTCGGCCTTGAAGCGGAACTCGAAAGCTACGCCGCGGAAGATCAGTCCGGCTAGTACCAGCACCAAAGGCAGGTAAAGCGCTTCGAGGATTACTGAGTAGGCCAGCGGGAAGGCGCCGTACAACGCCGCCGCGCCGAGCACCGCCCAGGTCTCGTTGCCGTCCCACACCGGAGCCACTGTATTCATCATCACATCACGGTCGCTGGAGTCGCCGATCAGTGGGAAGAGAATCCCCAACCCCAGGTCGAAGCCGTCCATGATCACATACATCATCAGACCGAAGGCGATGATCACGCCCCAAATGACTGATAGGTCGATACCTTGAATTACCATTTTTGCCAGCTCCTTTTCAGTCGGCGACGGACAGCGGGCGACGCGCCGTAGCCAGCGATTCCGGTTGATCAGCGCTCGGCATTTGCTCGTGCGCGGTCGGCCCCTTGCGCACCAGGCTCATCATGTAGCAGATGCCGACGGTAAATACCGAGAAGTAGATAAGCACGAACAACCCCAGCGTCAGGCTCATCTGCGCAGCGCTGTGATTGGACGCCGCTTCGTTGGTCCGCAACATGCCGTAGACCACCCAGGGCTGGCGGCCCACCTCAGTGGTGAACCAGCCTGCCAGTAGTGCGATCAGCCCGGACGGCCCCATTAGCAAGGCGAACCCGAGGAACAGGCGGTTACGGTACAGTGCGCCGTTCCGACGCAGCACCAAGGCCAGCAGCGCGCAGGCGAGCATCAGCATCCCTAAACCGGCCATGACCCGGAAGCTCCAGAACACGACGGTCGAGTTGGGGCGGTCCTCTTTCGCGAAGCTTTTTAACGCCGGGATCTGCCTATCCAAGCTATGGGTCAGTATCAGGCTGCCCAGATAGGGGATCTCAATGGCGAAGCGAGTCTTCTCGGCCTCCATATCCGGCCAGCCTGCCAGGATCAGCGGCGACGGCTCACCGGGGATGTTCTCCCAGTGCCCTTCGATGGCAGCGATCTTCGCCGGCTGGTGCTCCAGAGTGTTCAAGCCATGAGCATCGCCCACCACTATCTGCACCGGTGTAGCGACAAGAATCATCCACATGCCCATCGACAACATCTTGCGAATCTGCGGCGTGTTGCGCCCGCGCAATAAGTGCCAGGCGGCGGAAGCCGAGACAAAAAACGCAGTGCTGAGGAACGCGGCCAACGCCATGTGGGCCAGACGGTATGGGAACGACGGGTTAAAGACGATTTTGAACCAGTCAAGCGGTACCACCCGGCCATCAATGATCTCGATACCCTGTGGGGTCTGCATCCAGCTGTTCGAGGAAAGGATCCAGAACATAGAAATCAGCGTACCAATGGCGACCATAACCGTGGCAAAGAAGTGCAGCTTGCGCCCTACCCGGTCCCAGCCGAACAGCATGACCCCGAGGAAACCCGCCTCAAGGAAGAATGCGGTGAGGACCTCATAGGTCAGCAACGGTCCGGTGACACTGCCAGCGAAATCAGAGAAGCGCGCCCAGTTGGTGCCGAACTCATAAGCCATGACCAGGCCCGAGACAACGCCCATGCCGAAGTTGACGGCGAAGATCTTTGACCAGAACTTATACAAGTCCTTATAGACCGCATTGTTGGTTTTGAGCCAGCAACCTTCGAGCACGGCCAGGAAACTGGCCAGACCAATAGTGATAGCCGGGAAAATGATGTGGAAAGAGACCGTGAAGGCGAACTGAATCCGCGCCAGGTCCAACGCAGTTAAAACTGACATAACAATATCCTTATAGACAGACGGGCTACCCAAAACTATGACCATCCTCAACCTGAACTTTAACTTTACTCATCAAAGGCGCAAGTAAGGTGGTCTGACGGAGTCCTCTAGGACGAGATCAAGGGTATCCGAGCAGCAATTGTAGGAACGCGAGAGCTCTGTGCTAAGCCCAACGAAATTTGGACTATCAGTTCACCGCCCATCAACTGGTAAATTATGGCCCAAACCGCTTGAATTAAAATAATTTTATTTACTCATCAGCACCACCTGGGGTACAAAGAAGATAGTCGCGACAATTAGCCGCACCAACTCCTATAGTTGGGTTGCCTCATCAAGTCGACCAGTCATCACAACAGATACAGCCTATTTTTTTGAGGACCTATCGTCAAATTGAAAATAACGACGAAATGATCAATTTTATCTATCCCCTTCCACTCAAGCGCACGATCACCCTTGATAGACGCGCCCTATGAGATAAATGAAAAAAGCAATCTAACCGACACCGCCCCCTCGCGGAGTAAAATCAATGAATCAATCGTCGCCGTAGGTGCGGCCTTGTTATAGACCGCCAGTGCTAAGACGCTCTAGACACTCACTCATTATCCGATCACACACCGACCGGCACCACTTCCAGCACTATCCACCTCTTTCTAGCTTCATCGAGACCAGCAATTAACTCGAAGACTCTTTCGGCCGTGACGAAAGCGGCTTGCCCCTTGACGCGATCGTACGCACGCTTGAGCGCGAACTCCTCAGTGCATTGGGTACACCATTCTTCCACGCCTCTAAACCTTGACGAGAAACGACGAACTTCGAATCGCGCCTCTGCCGTAACTCAGTGGATGGTAGACGGCGGTAGACCAGCTACCAAGAAGTGGGAATCGATCACCCCCTGAATGAGCGACTCGAACAAAAGCCCTAATTTACGAACCTCTTCCAAAGGCACGCCGCTCTCGTCCGCTTCCTTATAAGTTCGATAGGCCGTAAGCGCCTCGCGAAGCAGGACATCGCTTTCAAGATCAGCCGCCCCAATTGTCAGTTTCATGATTCATCCCAAATACCTTACCCAACGAACTCTAGGGCACTAATTACTCCAAGCCTGCTGAACAAACTTGATCAAAGCCTAATCAAGGGCGCTAAATAGGCAGGACAGAAAAGCACCTGCCAGTGAGGAGTGCCCTACAGCTTCGCTCGGACGTCCAGCCCCTCAAAACGGTGGTCAGAGGCCATAACAGCCTCTGACCCTTGTTATCAATGAAATAGATATAGCCTCGGCTAATCCAATACTCAACACAGGCCCTTAACTCCACAATCAACCAGCAGAATCGCTTGACCCACAACACCTCAACCCTCAACCCTCAACCCTCAACAGCTACATATAAATAAACTGTCGATACAATGCATCCAACTGCACACGAATGTTTTCTACACTCTCATCGTCATGTCGATCTGTATATTCAAGCAACTCCTGCTCCTTGTTAGTTATCAGTTCGCAAAGCGTTGATAAATTTTCGCAAAACTTGCTTGAGTGGACGACCGGCTCTACTACCAGAGTCGCTTCATCAGCCATTTTGCGGACCGAGGATACAGGTGAAATCCCTTTTAGTTTGTTGAATTCAATTTGACGTTCGCGACGACTCTTGGTTTCGTCAATTGCTTCTTGCATCGCAGGGGTCACAGTATCGGCATACAAAATAGCCGTACCATTTTGATTCCTCGCAACTCGACCGATCATTTGAATCAGCGCATGTGCAGATCGTAAAAAGCCAGCGCGATCAGCATCTAAAATGGCCACCAAAGATGCTTCAGGAATATCCAAACCTTCACGTAATAGACTAACTCCAATTAACACGTCGAAATCGCCTGCGCGCAATCCATTAATGATCTCAACCCGAGCATCAGCCTTGGTATCCGAGTGCATGTACCGGACGCGTACTCCCTGATCCGCCATAAAGGTACTCAGATCCTCGGCCTCAACTTTTGTTAACGCCGTGACCAATACCCTTTCATTGTTTTGCACACGCACAGATATTTCCCGAAGCAAATCGTCCATACGCCCCTCCAAAGGCCTTACTTCCACTTCTGGATCTAGCAACCCTGTAGGCCGAATTACTTGCTCAACAACTCTGCCCGCTGAAGCTTTGAGCTCATAGGGCCCTGGAGTTGCTGATACAAAAATGGCCTGAGGCTTAATGCCTTCAAATTCCTCAAAGCTCAATGGACGATTATTTTTTGACGAAGGAAGGCGGAAACCATAGTCTATTAATGTCTCTTTGCGACTTTGATCCCCACGATACATAGCTGAAATCTGAGGGACCATGACATGAGACTCATCAATAAATAGCAAGCCATCTTTAGGAAGGTAATCGAGCAGAGTTGTCGGATGCAGCGAAGAATCACGCTCATTCATATAACACGAGTAGTTCTCAATTCCGGAACAGTATCCAAGCTCACGCATCATTTCCACATCATTGGTAACTCTCTCATACAAGCGATTAGCTTCCACGAGACGGTTCTCTCGATTAAATTCCTCTACCCTCGACTCCATCTCGGCCAGTATTTCGACGGCAGCTGATTCAATTTTATTTCTCGGCGTTACAAACAAGGTCTTAGGCGATACCAGGTAGCTATCTACCTCTTCTAACAACTTACCAGTAATAGGGTCTAACCATTGAACCAACTCGATGTAATCATCCAACAGTACAACTCGAATGGCCCTATGCTCTGAATCCGCCGGGAAGATATCTATGATATCCCCGCGCACACGAAACGACCCACGCCTCAGAACCCGATCGACGCGATCATATTGCAGCAAAGCCAATTTTCGAATTAGTTCACCCTGCTCGATTTCTACTCCGCGTGCTAGCCGAACCTGTAGCGCACGGTAGCTGTCTGGATCTCCTAATCCATAAATTGAAGACACAGAAGCAACGACAATGACATCGCGGCGTTCAATCAATGACTTCGTAGTGGAAAGACGTAGGCGCTCCAGGTGCTCATTTATTGCCGAGTCCTTTTGAATGAAGCGATCGCTCCCAGGCATATAGACTTCGGGCTGAAAGTAATCGTAATAGGAAACAAAATACTCCACCGCATTTTCAGGAAAGAAGTTCTTCATCTCACTATAGAGCTGTGCGGTCAACGTCTTGTTGGGTGCCAAAATCAAGGTGGGCCGCTTAAGGCGATGAATCACATTGGCCATGGTGAAGGTCTTACCAGAACCAGTGATACCCTTCAACATCTGATGTGTTGCACCCTCTTCAATCCCTGAGATCAGGCGTGCTACGGCCTCTGGCTGATCCCCTGCCGGCGTATAGTTTGAGTGCAAAATGAATTTACCACTTGACATGACAATCCTCCAAATCGCGACTTGGTATTCAACTGGCGTATCAGCCAATTGAAATACTCGAACCTACCCTTAGTGGTACAGAACTTTCGGCAACTCGAAACTGATAGTGAAATATGCCTCCAGTTGGTAGCAACCACGTTTTGGGCTCTATGCACCGAGAGTGCTCACCTACAAACACCCTAAAGTGTTGACCGAGTCGAGCAAAAAATCCAATCAACTCGTGCCTTTGTCTCACTGATGCACCGCCAAGCCTTAGCGCAGATCGTGCTAAACAGCTAAGGTGGCACGTATATTTCGACCTGAACTGGTTCACAAAGCCTCTCATGGACGACCAGCTCAAGATAGCCGCGCGATACGCCTGGGCGGCCGTTAGTCTTTTGCTCGAAGTCGGCGATGGATCGACATTATGGCTCGGACAGGAATGGCTAACTCAGGACTACTAGCCACTTCTAAGAAAGCTCGAACCGAGGCAGACTCGAATGAATTTTTGCCAGCAACAAGGGCAATGGTGCAGTGTGATGGCGTTCCAGTGATCACAACCGCCCTGACATTGGCCACATGCAAAAAATTATTAGCTAAGGACTGTGGAAGAACTGCAAAAAATCTACCTGTCGAAATGTGCGAGACCAGTACACTCACTGAATCAGTTACAACAGATCGCATTTTACTTTGCTCAAGCCTACTTTCTACAGCAACTGAGAAAGTAGAAGCCAACAAACAGAGCTGCCTGCTTAACACATCTTCCCACGTTACGCTTGCAGGAAGTTCCAAGCCGAAACACCCAAAAAGAAACAACCGCTCCTTATGCAGGACTCGCGTATCGAAATCCTCCATGCAAGTGTTCTCAAGATGCATAAGTGCCACGTCTAGACCATTACTTTTAATCCCTTGCAGCAATGAACATGGGCTAGCAGTACTGATAGTTTGCTGCAACAGTGGGAATTTTTCAGCAAGTGCAGCACTTAAGATCGGGGATATAGAAGTCGTCCCCGGTACGATACCCAGCCGCAACTCACCTTCGAATCCACTTCGCAATGCGGCAAGTTCTCGATCTAAGGCTCTGCAGTCATCAGACATTTTTTGAGCCAATGCCAACACACGATACCCTTCCAATGTCAGGCCATCATAGCGCCTGCCATGGCGCACGATCTCGACACCCATGTCCTTTTCCAACTGTCTAATTCCGGAAGAAAGCGTAGGCTGAGAGACATTACAGATTCTGGCTGCGTTACCATAGTGCCCCTCGCGATAGAGAGCCAACAAGTATTCAAAATTTCTGACAATCATATGTGACCTCATCTACCAGCCTGGCACACTCCCTCGTCGCCAGTTATACTCTGGCAGAGTACGCTCTTTTTACATCCGAGCACTCAACATGACCATACACATTAGCTGCCGATATGCACTCCAACCTTTCAACCTTTCAACCTTTCAACCTTTCAACCTTTCAACCTTTCAACCTGGACGTACGAAAACTTCAATCATCACTTAAATCCATCTAAGAGATCACCATGCGCATATTCACAATCGGCTTTACTAAGACCACCGCGCAGTCATTCTTTACAAGACTAGGGGAATCCGGTGCTAAGCGCCTAATCGACGTTCGCCTAAACAATACATCTCAACTGTCGGGCTTTGCTAAACGCGACGACCTCAACTACTTCACCAAAAAAATCTGTGAGATTGAATACCATCATCTCCTATTGCTGGCACCCACAGCAGACATGTTTAACGAGTACAAAAGTAAAGGTGGTGATTGGACGCACTACGCCGATAGCTTCCTAAAATTAATGTCATCGAGAAAGATAGAGAATATAGACAAGGAAATCATGGACGGCAGCTGCCTCCTTTGCAGCGAAAATAAACCTCACCACTGTCACCGTCGACTTGTTGCTGAATACCTGGCGAGCAAATGGCCAAATGTGGAGATCGTGCACCTTTAATATGCTAGCGATGTGAATCGAAAGCGCCGACATCTATCCCAGCTGCATACTCTACGGGTGAAATCTTGCTTATAGGGTACACATTCAGCTCATGTTTCCATCCCACAATATACGGTAAACGCGAGCTAGGTGCCGATCTCACATTCACTACCTAGAAGCTGCATACGTCCTGCAGGAACTGACAATCATCCCTGACTATCAATTCACCGTTGCAGTCTTACTTGGGTTCCAGCTCGGCGGGCCCACGCTTGGCCTGCGGTGTCGACCGCATGATCAGACGTGACCCTCGGTAACCGACACTGTGGTTCCAGACCCAACTCAGCGCGACACTCAAGCGATTGCGCACGCCAATCAGGAAATAGATGTGCGCCAGCTTCCAGATCCACCAAGCGAGTGCCCCACGCAGCTTCAGACGCCCCATGTCGATCACCGCCAGGCTACGACCGATGGTGGCCAGGTTGCCCTGGTGCTTGTACTTGAACGGCTCATCCACACTTTTGCCTTTCAGCCGCTTCTTGATCAGATTGGCAACGTACTGGCCTTGCTGCTTGGCCGCCGGCGCGATACCTGGCACGTACTTGCCATCCGACATCGCCGATGCCGCCGTGTCGCCAATCACGAAAATCTCGGGATGCCCCGGCACGCTCATGTCCGGCCTGACCAGCACTCGACCGGCACGATCCGCCTCGGCATTCAGCCAACGAGCGGCGGGTGACGCTTGCACCCCGGCCGCCCAGACAATGGTCTTAGCTGGAAGCGGCTTGCCCGCAACGATGACACCGTCAGCCGAGCAGTCGGTGACCGGAGCGCCCAACGCCACTTCAACGCCAAGCTTTTCCAGTGCGCGCCGGGTGTAGTCCGAGAGCTTCTCAGGGAACACCGGCAGCAGACGCGGCCCCGCCTCGATCAGCACCACCCGGGTAGCCCGCGGATCAATGGAACGGAAGTCATGGGCCAACGTGTCTTTCGCCAGCTCAGCGATCGTGCCCGCCAGTTCGACCCCCGTGGGACCGCCGCCGATGATCACGAAGGTCTGCAGTGCGGCACGCTCCGCCGGATTGTTGGAGCGTTCGGCCTCCTCGAACGCGGAGAGAATCCGTCCGCGAATCGTGGCAGCGTCCTCCAGAGTCTTCAGGCCGGGCGCATGGGGCTCCCATTCATCGTGACCAAAGTAGGCGTGCGTTGCCCCCGTCGCCAGGACCAGCGTGTCGTAACCGACGGTCGAACCGTTGTCGAGCAGGACTTGTCGCGAGCCGACATCCACACCCTGCACCTCCGCCATGAGCGTCTGCACATTCTGACGGTTGCGGAACAGGTAGCGAATCGGCCAGGCAATTTCAGAGGTCGACAGCGACGCGCCGGCCACCTGGTACAGCAGGGGCTGGAACAGGTGATAGTTGCGGCGATCGATGATCGTTACGTCCACGTCGGCGCCGGAGAATCCGTTGACAACGTCCAGCCCGCCGAAACCCGCGCCAACGACGACGACATGATGCCGTTTGTCAGAGGTCTTTTTCATCTTCAGGGTCTCCAGTGTTCAGCGATTCAACGCAGCCGCATGGTGGGCCATGTGTCCGCCCAGGTAGCTCGAAATAAAGTAGTAGCTATGGTCATGCCCGGGCCGCAGGTTGAGGGTCAACGGATGCCCTGCCTGTTCACAGGCGGCGCGCAGCAGTTCTGGGCGCAGCTGGTTCTCGAGAAACTCATCGCCCAGCCCTTGATCGACCAGCAACGGCAAGCGCTCTTGCGCAGAACGGATCAGTTCGACCGTGTCATAGCGCTTCCAGTCATCCTGGTTGTGCTCGCCCAGGTAAGCCGCCAGAGCCTTCTGCCCCCAGGGCACTTGTGTGGGGGCGACGATCGGCGAGAATGCCGAAACACTCGCATAACGACCTGGGTTGCGCAGCGCAATGACCAGGGCACCATGTCCACCCATGGAGTGCCCGCTGATGCTGCGCTTGGACGACGCTGGGAAGTTAGCCTCGATCAGCGCCGGCAGTTCGTCGACCACATAGGAATACATCTGGAAGTGATCGCTCCAGGGCAGCTCCGTGGCGTTCACATAGAAACCCGCCCCTTGGCCGAGGTCATAGGCCGCGTCGTCGGCGACGTTCTCCCCGCGTGGGCTGGTATCGGGGGCGACGACTATGATCCCATGCTCTGCGGCATACTGCTGCACGGCCGCCTTGGTGATGAAGTTTTGCTCCGTACAAGTCAGCCCAGACAGCCAGTAAAGTACCGGAAGCTTTTTATGTTCGGCCTGAGGGGGGAGATAGATGCCGAACTTCATCGTGCAACCGAGCACGGTCGACTCATGCTGATAGACGTCCTGCCAACCCTCGAAGCTGGCGTGATGTTCAATGCGTTCCATGGATATTCTCCTCATCTCTACGAGCCAGCGTTACCACTGGCATGAAGGATCACTGCTACAAACCCGGGCGCCACCACACCACGAAGGCCAGATGTCGTCTTCGATGTGCAAGTAATAAAATGTGCAAGCCAGTGAGACATCAAAACGAGAAATACAGCAAATGACACAGCCCACTGGCTTGCTGTGAATTCCGTGTGTCTTGCAACGCCTTCGGCCATGAAGGCGAGACAATTACCTTTCGGAGCTCGCGTCAGCTGACGTGGTCTCCGAGTGCCGTGGCCGCGTGGCATGAGTAGACATGCCAGGCACGGTCACGGCCAGAGCGGAAGGTGCGGTCGTCCTAACCGGAGCAGGCTCCGTTCACAACGACCTCACGACTCCTTGGTTTCAGACAAAGGTGTAGGCACACACTTTGTTACCAGCTGGGTCACGCAGGTAGGCCGCGTAGGCACCCGGCAGGTGGCCACGTGGACCTGGCTG
>NZ_JAIHLQ010000007.1 GCF_019733355.1 Pseudomonas baetica
GTCTGATCGAACGCCGTGTTGCTGAAGGTGGCTCGGATCGTCTGATCGAACGCCGTGTTGCTGAAGGTGGCTCGGATCGTCTGATCGAACGCCGCGTTGCATGAATCAATAGCTCCACGCAGTCCCATTAAAGAGCCCGGCCTGATCAGCCGGGCTTTTTTGCGTCCACAGTTTCGGTACGTTTCATGAACCACTTCGCTGGCAGCCCATCAACGATGTCGCATACCATGGCGCCACTCAAATAAAGACAGACACCGCTCATGCTCAAAGCCAGTCTGCGTAGCCACCTCACCCTTTGGTTTGCCGGTTTGTCCCTGCTGACGTTGTTGAGTGTGGGCTTTTATGTCGGGCACATCGCCACCGAACAGATGAAACAGGCCAGCGGTAATGCGCTGTTGAATACTGCGCGGTCGGCAGCCACGTCGCTCGGCGAGCAATTGCGCGAGCGCCAGCTTGAGGTTTATATGCTCAGCCGCGCGCCCCATCTGGAGCGTGGCAATCTGGACAACCCGGCGATTCTGAAGTCGATGCAGTTGCGCACTCAGGCGCGCACCGAGTACGCGTGGATGGGTGTAACCGACGCCGAGGGTCGCGTTCATCAAGCCGTGAATGGGTTGCTGGTCGGTCAATCGGTGCAGCAACGACCGTGGTTTCAGGCCGGGTTACGTGGCCAATACACCGGTGATCCGCATGAAGCCGTGCTGCTGGCCAAGTTACTGCCGGGTCTGCCAAACGGCGAACCGCTGCGTTTTATCGATTTTGCCGCACCGATCCGAAATGCCGAAGGCCAAGTGATTGGCGTGCTCGGCGCCCACGCTCACTGGAGTTGGGTCACGCGTATCGTCGAATCGGCGGCGTTTTCGCACAAGAACGCTTCGCCGGACATCGAGGCGTTGATTATCGATTACGACGGGAAGGTTTTGTATCCCGAAGCCCTGATGGGCCAGCAACTGGCAACGAACGATTCGAAGTCGAGCGGATGGTCCGTCGGTAACGGTTACCTGACCAGCATGGTTACCGTGCCTACGCCCCCCAGTACAGCGCTGTCGTGGTCGATTGCCTTACGTCAGCCACTGGAGACCGCACTGCAACCGGCACGCCTGCTGCTCTATAAGCTGTTGATTCTTGGGGTTTTCGCGGCCGTGATATTTGGTGTTGTGGCGTATTACCTGGCGCTGTATCTGAGCCGTCCAATCGAGCAACTCGCTCGCTCGGCCAAACAGGTACAGGACAACCAGCGCGGCGCGCACTTCCCTCTTCAACATCCGGTTCGGGAAATTGCCCAGCTCGGCCAGTCAATCGAGGCGATGACGCAATCGCTGCTCGGCAAAGAGCGCGAACTGCAGGAAGCCAACGCCACGCTCGAAGCCACCGTGGCACAACGCACCGCCGACCTCATGCAGGCCAACGCCGAGTTGCTGAATCTCGCGACTCACGACGCCCTGACCGGGGTCTTCAACCGTCGCCGTTTCGACGAAAAACTCACCGAATACAGCCTGCTGTCACGGCGCACGGGGCGGCCGTTCGCGTTATTGCTGATCGACGCCGACCACTTCAAACGCGTCAATGACACCCACGGTCATGCCGTCGGCGACGAAGTGCTGCAACAATTGGCGCAATTGATTCAGACCAGCCTGCGCACCACCGACTTCGTGGCACGTTACGGCGGTGAGGAGTTCGCCGTGCTGCTGCCGGAAATCAGCATGCCCGACACACCTGAGAGGGTCGCCGAGAAGATTCGCGCGGCGGTGGCCGAGGCTGATTTCGCAACCGCCGGGCAGGTGACGGTCAGCGTCGGTGTAGGGTTGGCAGACCCAGCAGACAACAGCCCCGGGAATCTGATCAAACGTGCGGACCAACAGCTGTATCAGGCGAAAGCGGCGGGTCGTAATCAAGTGGCCAGCCACGGTTACAGTGCAACGCCGACACAACCGTAGGCGTTGCTTGGTTTCACTCGGCAGCGCCTACTGGGGAAAACATCTGCAGATACGCCAGCAGATTTTCGAGTTTCTCCTCATCACTCAGCCCCCAGAAAATCATCCGCGTGCCCGGCACCACGCCTTTTGGGTCTTTCAGGTAAGCCTTCAGTGTTTCGTGATCCCAGGTCACCCCTGAGTTCTTCATTGCTTCGGAATACACATAATTCGCCGACGTCCCGGCCGGTCGACCGATGATGCCGTTGAGCTGCGGGCCAAATCCCGGGCGGGCGGATTCGCCGACCTGATGGCAGCCGCCGCACAGGCGCGGAAAGATTTTTGCGCCGGCCTCGGGGTCGCCTGCGGCGTGGGCAGTGGTGCTGAGCAGGCCAGCAGTGAGGATCAGAACTGAAGACAGTGACGCGGGGTTTTTCATTTAGGCTTCCGGGTCGGCATAAAAAACGGGCGGCGCAAGGGTAGCACTTTGGTTTTCACAGGTAAGCGCCAACGACCGTTCTGACAGTGATCAAGGCCTGGCGCAACACCGCCATGTCCACCGAGCCCAATGCCAGTCGAATCGCATGTGGCGCATGGGGCGACACGGAAAACGGCTCGGCGGTGGTGACCGAAATCTGTTCGTGCATCAATTCCACGACCATCTGATCGGCGCGCACATCTTCCGGCAGCGGTAGCCACAGGAAGTACGAGGACGGATGGCCGATGCAGGTCAGCCCTTTCAGCCACTCGGCGGCCAATGCTTGGCGCGCCTTGGCGTCTTGGCGTTTTTGTTCTTCAAGCAGTGTGACGGTGCCGTCGTCGAGCCAGCCGCAGGCCAACGCCGTCATCACGCCCGGCGTGTTCCAAGTGGTAGCACGAATGATGCGCTCCAGTGCCGGCACCTTGGGCGCAGGCGCCGCGATAAAACCAACGCGCAGGCCCGTGGCAATATTCTTGGAAAGTCCCGACACGTACACCGTGCGCTCAGGCGCCAGGTCGACCAACGCACGCGGTGGGTTTTCCACCAGAAACGCGTAGGCCGCGTCTTCAATGATGGTCAGATCATGCCGCCGGGCAATCGCGACCAGTTGCTCGCGCTGTTCAAGGGGCGTCACCCACCCCAACGGATTGTGCAGGGTCGGCATGCTATAGACGGCGCGCACCGAACGGCTGTGACAGAGCTTTTCCAGCGCCTGAAGATCCGGCCCCTGATTGCCGAGCGGGATCGCCACCACTTCCAGATGCAGGGCCTCGGCCAACACTTTGAACCCGGAATAGGTCAGCGCATCCGCCGCGATCACATCGCCCGGTTTGAGCAGCGCCATCAATGTCACCGCCAGTCCTTGCTGGGCACCGTTCACGATCAGCACTTGCTCGGTATCGACCTGTACGCCACGGGTTTGCAAGTGTCGAGCGACAGAGGCGCGTTCGTGTTGACGACCCGCGTGGGGTTGGTAGCGCAGCAGCGCTTCGAGATCACCGGACAATGCCAATTGCCGCAGCGCAGTGCGCAACAGGTCAGCCTGACCGGGCAGCGACGGGTAATTGAAATTGAGGTCGATCATGCCGACCGCTACGTCCTTCTGATCAATGCCCAGCCCCGCCGATAACGACGTTTCACGCACAAACGTCCCTCGTCCGGTCTCGCCGCTGACCAGGCCCATCGCCTCCAGTTCGGCGTACACCCGCGAGGCCGTGACCAACGCCAACCCCTCTTTGGCGGCCAGTTCTCGATGAGTGGGCAATCGCGTACCGGGCGCCAGACGTCCCGCGCGAATATCGGCGGCGTAGAGGTCAACGAGGGTCTTGTAGCGGGAGCGCGGCATGCCGGGATGTATCCATGACAATTTTTTGATTGTGCTGATTTTTAGCCCCAGCATGGCGGCAATGCAACCCCACCTTTGAGCATGCCTTCGTATGGAACGGACTTCGAACCTGCCTCACCCGGCCGTGGAAAAAACCATCGGCTGGATCAACGGTTTTATCGGCGTGGTGATCTTCAGTGGATCGCTGCCGGCCACCCGGGTGGCCGTGCTGGAGTTCGATCCGGTGTTTCTCACCGTGGTGCGCGCCGCCATCGCCGGGGTATTGGCGGTGGCATTACTGTGGTTATTTCGAGCGCGGCGATCGGCACGAATTCAGTGGCGGTCGTTGCTGATTGTGGCCATGGGTGTGGTGCTCGGGTTTCCACTGTTGACCGCACTCGCGCTGCAACACGTCACGTCGGCGCATTCGATTGTTTTTGTGGGATTACTGCCACTGTCTACAGCGATTTTCGCCGTGCTGCGCGGCGGTGAGGGGCCTCGACCGGTGTTCTGGGGCTTCTCGATTCTTGGCAGTGCCCTGGTGGTGGGCTTCGCGCTGTCCCAGGGTATCAGCGCCTCGCCCACCGGTGACTTGCTGATGCTCGCGGCGATTCTGGCGTGCGGCCTCGGTTATGCCGAAGGCGCAAAACTGTCGCGAACCCTCGGCGGCTGGCAGGTGATCTGCTGGGCATTGGTGCTGTCGTTACCCGTGATGGCGCTGTTGAGTCTGTGGCTGGCGCCCGTCTCGTTCCGTCACATCAGCCTGTCGGCGTGGCTGTGCCTGGCCTATGTGTCGCTGTTCAGCATGTTGATCGGGTTTGTGTTCTGGTATCGCGCACTGGCGCAGGGCGGGATCGCGGCAGTGGGGCAATTGCAGTTGCTGCAACCGTTTTTCGGTTTGGCGCTGGCCGCGACGTTGCTGCATGAACAGGTCAGCGTCGGCATGCTCGCGGTGACGCTGGGCGTGATTGTGTGTGTGGCCGGGGCGAAGAAATTCGCCCAGTAATGCTCAGGTTGCGGCTTTCCACTCCCGAGGGCTTAATCCGGTCTTGCGTCGAAACGCCCGGGCCAGCGCCGAAGGACTTTCGTAACCGACCTCTTCGGCGATCAGTGCAATCGGTTTGCCCTCGCGCAGGCGTTTCTGCGCGAGGCTGACCCGCCAACTCAGCAGATAATCGGCCGGAGTCTGCCCGACGACGCGGTGAAACTGCTCGGCAAAACCTGCGCGGGACAGATTGGCAGCAGTCGCCAGGTCGGCCACGCTCCACGGTTTTGCCGGTTGTTCGTGTATCAGGTTCAAGGCGCGAGACAAACGCGGATCGGCCAGCCCGGCCATCATTCCCGGTTGTTGGTCACGACTGCTGATGAGGTGGCGCAACAGCAGAATCACCAGCAATTCGAACAGCCGATCCATCACGGCGACGCGCCCGCAGTGCCCTTCGAAAGCTTCCTTGAACAGCCACTCCAGGGTGTTGCCCAGCTCGGGGATCTCGGTGAGTTTGAGCACCAGATAATCCGGCAGTGCGGCCGCCAGAGCATTTCCGGAGCCACCGTCAAAGGTCAGTGTCGCGCAGACCACTCTCGTGTCCATGGACTCGTCGGCAAACATTCGGTGGGCAAAGGGTCTGGGAAAGAAAATCAGCGACGGCTCATCGAGTCGTATCTCGCGCTCACTGCCCGGCTTGAGCAACAACTCCCCCGCCTGCAACAGATGCACATGCCCGTTTGGCTCGCCGTCATGAACGCTGACGCCGCAAAAGTTGCCGCTGTGAAACGTGCCGGCATGGACAGCGAAATGGCTGAGTAATGTGGAAAGGCGATCCATGGGCGACTCCTCAAGGGCATATCCGGACGATCTGTCGCATATCCTCGACGATTTGCACCCAATGCGCCAGCCGCCCTCATTAACATCCTCTCCATCGCCGGCGCACTTCGCACCGGACTTTCGGAGAATCACCATGAGCCGTATCCACGCTATCAGCCTCGACACCGCCACCGACGCCACCCGCCCAGTACTGGAAGGCGTGAAGAAAAAAATCGGCTTCCTGCCCAACGTGTTCACCACACTGGCCAAGGCCCCGGTGGCGCTTGAGACCTACCTGCAAGCCTCCGCGATACTCGGTAAAACCTCGCTGAGCGCGAAGGAGAAAGAAGCGGTTTACCTCGCCACTTCGCAAGTCAACGGTTGCGATTATTGCCTGGCGGCGCACACCCTGTTTGCCAGCAAGGCCGGCTTATCGGCGCAGGACATCGTCGCAGCGCGTCAGGGCGAACTCAACGCCTACGCCGCCCTCGCCCATCAACTCACCGAAAGCCGGGGTCAGTTGAGCGACGAGCAGATTGCCGCCGCGCGCGCTGCCGGGATCGATGACACGAAAATAATTGAGGTGATTGCGCTGGTGGCGGTACAGACACTGACCAACTACCTGAACAATGCGGCGTTGACCGATATCGATTTCCCGGCGATCGACTGAACCTCGCGGGGGCAAAAACCACTGTGGGAGCGAACTTACTCGCGAAAGTGCCGGATCAATCAACATTATCGTTGAATGACACCCCACCTTCGCGAGCAAGTTCGCTCCCACAGCCGATCAGCAGCGCAGTGCTCAGTCGTGAGCAACGCCCGCACGTTTGAGCAGTTTCTTGCAGCGTTCCGACAGATGAAATACCTGCAAATGCTTGCCGGCCTTTTCGTAACGCTCACGCAGGGTTTTCAGCGCGGCAATCGCCGAGTAATCGACAAAGCTCAAATGCCGGCAATCCAGCGTCACTTTTTGCGGATCTTTGGCCGGGTCGAACTGGTTGAGGAACGCCGTCGCCGAGGCGAAGAACAGCGTGCCGTGCAAGCGATAGAGCTTGCTGCCATCGGCTTCCATATGTTCATCGGCGTACAACTCACGGGCCTGCTGCCAAGCAAAATTCAACGCGGCGATGATGATCCCGCACAGCACCGCCGTGGCCAGATCGGTGAACACGGTGATGATGGTCACGGCGATGATCACCAGCACATCGTTGAGCGGCACTTTGTTCGCCACCCGCAACGAAGCCCACGCGAACGTCTGCTGCGACACCACGAACATCACGCCGACCAGCGCCGCCAGCGGAATACGCTCGATCAGCGGCGACAGAAACAGAATGAACAACAGGATCAGCACGCCCGCCACCACGCCGGACAAACGCCCGCGCCCGCCAGAGCTCAAGTTGATCACGGTCTGGCCGATCATCGCGCAACCGCCCATCCCGCCAAATGCACCGGAGACCATGTTCGCCGCACCCAACGCCACACATTCGCGATCCGGGTAGCCACGGGTTTCGGTGATTTCGTCAGTGAGGTTGAGGGTCAGCAGGGTTTCCAGCAGGCCGACCAGCGCCATCAGGATCGCGTATGGGGCGATGATGCGCAGGGTTTCAAAGTTCCACGGGATGTCCGGCAACGCGAAGGTCGGTAGGCCACCAGCGATATGCGCCATGTCACCGAGGGTGCGGGTCGGCAGGCCGAACAGATACACCAGCAGGCCAACACCGAGGATCGCCACCAGTGCCGGCGGCACCGCTCGGGTCAGGCGCGGCAAGATGTAGACGATGGCCATGGTCAACAACACGAGCCCGGTCATCAGGTACAGCGGCGTGCCGCTGAGCCAGTCTTCACCGCTCTTGAAATGCTCCAGTTGCGCCAGCGCAATGATGATCGCCAGGCCATTGACGAAGCCGAGCATCACCGGGTGCGGCACCATGCGCACCAGTTTACCCAGGCGCAACAGCCCGAACGCCATCATGATCAAACCGCCCAGCAACACCGTTGCCAGCAGATATTGCACGCCTTGCTGCACCACCAGCGCAACGATCACCACCGCCATCGAACCTGCCGCACCGGAGACCATCCCCGGCCTGCCACCGAACAACGCGGTCAGCGTACAAATGATGAAGGCGCCGTACAGGCCCATCAGCGGATTGAGGTGGGCCACCAGCGCAAATGCAATGCATTCGGGCAACAGGGCAAACGAGGTAGTGAGTCCGGCCAGGACATCGGCGCGCAGACGTATCGGTTTCATGGCTTACCTGATTGAGCGGCCGCCAAGCACGGCCGCTTTTATTGGGTGAAAAGAGTGTTGCGCAAAAGAGGGTTGCGAATGTTACGGAATTGTCCGCGATGGGGCCAGTGATCGCTGACACTTGTGGACCCGCGCTTTATGCTGGCGCTCTTGTGCACTGATCGAGTTCGAACATGGCTGTATTTCTGACCGCCCGCGAGGTTTGCCAACGATTGCGTGAGGCTGCGCTGGGCGTGCTTGCGCTCAAGGTGTGCGAAACACCCAACGAATCCGGACGGGTAGTGATCGACATCGAAGGCTGGCACCTGCTGCTGGATTTTGCAGGAGAACAGTTGCATCACTGTGAATACGCCCGCGACCCCGATGGCCAGGAAGGCACGCTTGAGACGTGGCAGCGCTATGGCACTGATCCGGTGAGTTTGCTCAGTACCTGGGAATTGGCGCGGGTTGAAGCCTTGCTGATGGGGCCGGCGAACGCGGCGGTTCAGTTATAGCACCGCGCCAACAATTCGCCTTCCCTACAGACGTTCACGCCAACCGTGGCAGTTGCCTGCGATCAGCCACGCTCAGCTCATTGCCCAATCCTGGGATGGCCGGCACCAAGGGAGCAGCAGCTTCTTCGGTTTCATCACGATCCGGAACGCGATTAACGCTTGCAACCCCTCTCATCGGTGCCTATGCCAGTTTTACTGATTAAGTCCGCACTTTGTTGTCAGGACTGATCTTGAACCAGATGGAATACATCGCTGGCAGGAACACGAGTGTCATGGCGGTTCCGACGAGGGTGCCTCCTATAAGGGTGTAGGCCAGAGTGCCCCAGAACACAGAATGCGTCAGGGGAATGAATGCCAGGATGGCGGCGAGTGCCGTTAGCAGTACCGGCCGAGCACGTTGCACCGTGGCTTCGACCACCGCGTGAAACGGCTCCAGCCCTTCTTGCGCGTTGTGATGGATTTGCCCAATCAGAATCAGCGTATTGCGCATCAGGATGCCCGACAGGGCGATTAAACCGACCAGTGCATTGATACCAAATGGCTGCTGGAAGATAAGCAATGTCGGTACTACACCAATCAATCCTAACGGCGATGTGAGGAACACCATGATCATCGCCGAGATCGAACGAACCTGCACAATGATGATGAGCAAGGTCATGGCTATCATGATTGGCAGCAACGGCAGGATCGCCTTGCCAGCCTTGCCAGACTCCTCAATGGCACCCGCCTGCTCAATCCGATACCCGTCTGGCAGTTTCTCAATGATCGGTTGCAACGCCTTCATGATCACACTTGAAACATCCGGCGGCTGCAAGTCTTCGGCAATGTCGCCACGTACGGTGATGGTCGGAGTACGATCACGACGCCGAAGGATCGGATCCTCCATGCGTACATCGACCTCCCCTACCTGGGACAACGGGATGCGCTGTCCCGATGCACCGACTAACGTGAAGCCTTTGATTTGCGCCGGGTCGAGCCGGATATTGCCCGCAGCACGACCGACGACCTGCACTGAACGGATATCCTCACGAACCGCTGTGATGGGAACGCCGGTCAGCAGGAACTGCAGTTGTTGTGCAACCGCGTTTGAAGTCAGCCCCACCGCCTGCAAGCGGTCCTGATTCAAGGTGAAATGCAGTGTCGGCGTCAGCGGGCCCCAGTCGGTATTCACCGTTCTCATCATAGGGCTATCCTGCATCACGCCCCGGACCTGCTCCGCAATGTCGCGCAATTTGGCAGGATCGGGTCCCATCACCCGGTAGGCCACCGGAAATGGCGAATAAGGACCAAAGACAATTTGAGCCGCCCTGACACGGGCTTCGGGGGCAAGCCCGGCAGCAACCGCTTCGCGAAAACGGTTTTTTAGGGTTTCACGTGCCTCCTGACTGTCCGTCAGCACTACAATCTTGGCGAACGATGGATCGGGCAGTTCTGGCGCCATCGCGAGGAAAAAGCGTGGCGCACCTTGCCCAATATAAGCAGTGACGATTTTTGCCTCCTTCTGCTTTCGCAGCCAGGCCTCAACCTTGGCGGCAGCGATACTGGTCTGCTCGATGGAGGTTCCGTAGGGCATTTGCACCTCGACCATGACCTCGGGACGGTCCGAGGTGGGGAAGAACTGCTTCTTGACGAGCCCCATGCCTGCAACGGCCACGAAAAACAACGTGATAACCGTGCCGGCCACCAGCCATTTACGGGCGATAACGCGTGTCAGGACCTGACGAAAGCGGTTGTAGTGGGGCGTGTTGTAGATAGCCGCATGTCCACCCTCCACGGTCTTGATGTCTGGCAACAACTTCACCCCCAGATAAGGGGTGAAAGCCACCGCGACGACCCAGGAGGCAATCAGAGCAATGCCCACAATCCAGAACATGTTGCTGGTGTACTCACCGGCCGTTGACTGCGCGAAGCCATTCGGCAAAAAACCGATAGCCGTCACCAAGGTACCGGACAGCATCGGTGCCGCCGTGTGACTCCAGGCATACGCGGAGGCTTTGATGCGATCGTAACCCTCCTCCATTTTCACAACCATCATTTCGATGGCAATGATGGCGTCATCTACCAGTAACCCCAGCGCCAGGATCAGTGACCCAAGCGTTATACGGTCAAAGTTCTTTCCGGTGGCCGCCATCACTACAAACACTATCGCCAGTGTCAACGGTACGGCCGCGGCGACAACCACGCCTACTCGCCAGCCCATGCTGAGAAAGCACACAAGCATTACCACCAGCAGCGCGACAAAAAATTTGACCATGAACTCGCCAACGGCCGAGTCAATGTTTACGGCTTGATCGGTCACCTTGGTCAGCGTCATGCCCAGCGGCATACTCTCATTGATTTTAGTCGTCTCGGCGTCCAGTGCCTTGCCAAGATCCAGACCGTTCCAGCCCTCTCGCATCACTATGCCCAGCAATAGGGCATCTTCGCCGTTATTGCGCACAATAAAGGTGGCGGGATCTTCATAACCGCGCTCGACTGTCGCTACGTCAGAAAGCTTGAGTGTCCGTCCCTGCAAGGCAACAGGTGTGTCACGAATGCTCTGCAACTTATCGAAGGCACCATCGAGACGCAGAAAAACCTGTGGCCCGCTGGTTTCTATTGATCCGGCGGGGGTCAGCACATTCTGACCGTTCAGCGCGGCGAAGATGTCCTGAGGCGATACGCCAAGTGTGGCTAACCGATCATGGGAGAACGAAACAAATATCCGTTCGGCTTGCTCACCGATGATGTTGACCTTCTTCACACCTGACACATGCAACAGGCGCTGTCGCAGAGACTCCGCATCACGCACCAGCAAGCGCTGCGGCTCGCCTTTGGCTTTCAGAGCGAAGAGCGCAAATGTCACGTCGGAATACTCGTCATTGATCATGGGCCCGATGACACCCGCCGGCAGCCTGATGGCTTCATCGTCCATTTTTTTTCGCGCCTGATAGAACTCTTCCTGCACTTGCGAGGGTGGCGTGCTGTCGAGCAGCGACACCATCGTGAAAGCGAGGCCCGGACGCGTATAGGTTTCAGAGCGGTCATACCACTTGAGTTCTTGCAGACGCTTCTCAAGTGGCTCGGCCACTTGATCCTGCATCTCCTGTGCTGTAGCCCCCGGCCACGCCGTGATGATTGTCAACTGTTTGACCGTAAATGGCGGATCCTCAGCACGCCCCAATTTGAAGAACGCCAGGACACCTGCAACGGCAATCAGAAAAATCAGAAACACGGTGACAGATCGCTCGCGAACCGCGATCGCGGAAATATTGAATCGCCCCTCGTTCATGGACGACTCCCGGCAACATTGGCGTGATCCTGCTGAGGCACTCTCACCGCCTCCCCATCGCGCAGCAGATGTGCGCCTAGCGCGACAATCTGCTCGCCGACGTTGAGGTTACCGGTGACTCGCGCCGAGTCGTCGCTCAAACCCAGGACTTGCACCGGTCGCCAGGTCACTTTTGCGGGTGAGCCGCTAATGACCCATACGCCTGGACCTTTACCTGGGTCAAAAACAGCAGCGATGGGCACTTGCAACGTCGGCTCTGGTGTTGAGCCTTCTTCAATTGCGAGGGTAACAGTCGAACCTATCGGTGCATTGGCCAGCGTCCCCGCGAGGACATACCGCGCCTCAAAGGTGCGTGTCACACGGTCAGCCGAGTCCGAAAGCAGTCTGAGTTTCGCGGTAACGGTTCCCGAGTTGTCCCCATAGAGCTTCGCCTGCGCGGTTGATCCGGCAGCCGGACGCAATGTTTCGGGCAAGTACACGATGGCCTCGCGCTGACCGGCTCGAGCCAGTCGAACCACGGTTTGTCCCGAGGTGACGACCTGCCCTGGCTCGGCGAGTGTTTCCACCACAACACCGTCGGCATCTGCAACCAGTACCGCATAACCAGAAGCATTACGCGCAACGTCAGCCTGCGCCTCAGCGGCGTTGAGCTGCGCCTTTGCGGTATCTGCGGCGGCCTTGATCAGGTCGTAGGCCGATGCAGAGATGGCGCCTGCGGCGACCAGGTCGCGATATCGAGCCTCGTCATCGGCTGTCTGCCTGGCTCGGGCCCGGGCGGCTACCACCGACTCCCGCTGTGCTCGCGCCTCTAGCACCAGGTCAACGGGATCGAGGCGCATAAGCGGTTGCCCACGCTTGACTTTCTGGCCGGTATCTACCAGCCGCTCAAGCACCTTGCCCGATACGCGAAATCCCAAGTCGCCCTGGACGCGAGCAGCCACCACCCCCGTGAAAGAACGAGAGATGTCGGACGACGCCTGAACAGCAATGGGCCTTACCAAAGGGGCCTGCGTGCGAGGATCCTCAACGGTGGATGAGTCACCGCACGCCGTCAGGACGAGAGGCAACAAGCATGCGGCAATGGGGAAAGGTCGGAGCCGGCGCATAGATTCCCTTACTTAAAATAGGACGAATGTCATATTCTCAGTCTAGTGACCGATATCGTCAACAGTCACGAACTATCAAATAACCCGCGTGACGACCAATAACTAGGAAACCTCATAAAATCGAGCCAATTCTGAAACAACACAAATCAAGTCAATTGACAGCATGTGACCATTACGTAATATGGTCACAAACACGCCGCCAAGGAATCTCAATGCCTCCCCTCCGTCCTTTTGCTCTTTTGGTTAGCGCCGGCTTAATGGCAGGCTGCACGGTTGGCCCGGACTACCATCGTCCAGACGCTCCGCTTTCGGATCATTACATGGGTCAGCCTTCTGCCGAGCTGCGGCCTGAAGCGACGCCGAGCAACCTAGTCTCCTGGTGGGAAAACTTTAATGATCCTTTGCTGACCGCCTTCATCTCCCAGGCACTGGAGCAGAATCTGGACCTGGCACAAGCGTCGGCACGAGTCACACAGACACGGGCCGGATTAGGGGCGGCCACTGCGGCACTTCTGCCCTCTGCAAACATCAACGGACAGGCCGCGCGCTCTTATCAGTCAGTCGAGACGCCACTGGGCCAGGTGTTGAATTCAACACCTGGCTATGACCGATACGGAAGTTCCTACGAGGCCAACCTTGAGGCGCGCTGGGAGGTCGATGTATTGGGTGGGCTGCGCCGAGGGCGCGAGGCTGCACTGGCTGAGTACCAGGCGTCCAAAGCAGGTTTAACTGCTACACGACTCGTGATCGCCGCGCAGGCTGCCGACATCTACATCACCCTTCGCGGATTACAGACACGACTGGATATTGCCAACAAACAAGTCAAAACACAGCGCGAGTTGCTGGAGAAGGTCCAATTGCTCTACAGCAAGGGTTTGGCCGCCACCTATCAGGTTCGTCAGACTGAGGGCGAACTGTCGCGGATCCAGGCAACAGTTCCCGCATTGCAAACCGGTCTGGATGCGGCCATGAATGCAATGGATGTAATGCTCGGAACGCCTCCAGGGACTCACCGGACCCAACTGGCGAGAGAGGGAAGCATTCCTGCTGCGCCGCCGCTAAAAGCGCTGGGAACACCGGCCGACCTGCTACGACGCAGGCCGGATCTGATCGTGGCCGAGCGCCGACTTGCGGCCTCCAACGCACGCATTGGAGAAGCCATTGCCGAGTACTATCCAAAATTCTCCCTCAGCGCACTGCTCGGTAGCGCTACTGCGGTATCCAGCGGCAATCTTTTTTCCAGCGGCGCCAGTCAGTCGGCAGGTGTTTTGGGCCTACGCTGGAGACTCTTCGATTTTGGACGTATCAACGCCCAAATCAATCAAGCCAAAGGCCAGGAAGCTGAAGCGTTGGCCGCCTACCGCCAGTCAGTGCTACGCGCAACAGAAGATGTAGAGAACGCGCTCTCCTCACTGGTCAATCGGGAAACCCAGGCAAATACCCTTACCAGAGGGGAGACAGCTCTGACTCAGGCTCGCGAATCGTCATTCACCGCCTATGAAAAGGGCACGGCCAGCTTGATCGATGTCCTGCGTGCCGACGAGACACTGCTGCAGACCTCCGATGCCAGGGCGCAAGCGCGAACGGAGTCCGCACGTGCCGCGGTGGCTGTATTCAAGTCTCTCGGTGGCGGCTGGCAGCCCGTTGAATCTCAGCCTGTAGCGGCGCGATGAGCAACAACCCCAGATAGTTTTTTTCAAACTCCAGCAGGTGTTTACGACATGACAGAAAGAGAAAATTCCTGGGTGCTTATTACTGGCGCCTCAAGCGGATTCGGCAAAGAATTTGCCAGACAGTACGCCGCCAAAGGAAGATCGCTGATTCTGGTGGCGCGCAGACTCAACGAACTTGAAGCGCTCGCGGATGAATTGCGCAGCCACTTCGCCATTGAGGTGATCGTAAAACAAGCAGACCTTTCATCCATTAATGTGATTATTGATCTGCATCGGTATCTGCATGATCGCAATATTGTTGTCGACGTACTGATAAACAACGCGGGCTATGGCTTGCAGGGTGCATTCCTGGACGAACCACTGGAAAGCTCCTTGGCCATGATCGACCTGGATGTCGCCAGCCTGACCGCGATGACGCGTCTGTTTGCAGAAGACATGCGAGCCAGGCGTAAAGGCCATATCCTGATGGTTGCCAGCCTGCTGTCCTACCAGGGTGTTAAACATTTTGCCGTTTACTCAGCCGCCAAAGCTTACGTCCTCAGGTTCTCTGATGCCCTGCATCGTGAACTCAAACGCGACGGCGTGGTGGTAACGGCTCTTTGCCCAGGAATGTCAGATACTGGATTTGCAGAAAGCGCCAGACAGAAAATCACGCCGATATTAAAAAGAGTAATGATGCAGCCCGAACCTGTCGTACAGGCAGGAATCCGGGCGCTGCAAGCCGGACGCATGAGCGTGGTACCCGGCTTTGGCAACAAGGCTATCTCTGTCTTGACGTGGGCCACGCCACGTCGCTTTCATCAGAGCCTCATGGCGCAAGTCATGGGTGTTTGAAGGCCCCAAAAAAAACTTTGGCTGGGAGAGTAAAGGCCGAAAACATGTACTTGAGAGTCGGGAGACAACACATGCTCCCGCCCCTGATACCTGTGGCGCCGCCAGCGCTCAGCTAGAAACGGTAACTAATCGAAGTACCGAGCCCACTGGCACTGTTCTTGTATTTGGCACTGTATGAACCTCTGGTTGCCGAGGCCTCGCTGATCTGTACGCTCTCCTCCCAAAGATAGGAATAAGCAACATCGACCGTGACATTTTCCGCTGGAGTCCAGCCAGCACCGAAGCTGATGACCTTTCGGTCGCCGGTAGGAATGCGGGGACCCCGATTGGTATTGTTGGTGGGGGACTGATCCACCGAAAACCCTGCACGGAGTACCCATTGGTTATTCAACTGATACGCCGCACCGATGGCGTGAGCCCACGTATCATGCCAGTTCTGCTCTTCGGAAATAGTACCCAACTGGCCGCTCAGTAATGGCGGCAAGCCGCTGTTCTCAATCGTCAGATCTTTAAATCGGCTCCAGCGCGTCCAGGTACTTCCAACATAGAGCGTCCAGTCGTTATTGAACTGATGGGTCACCGAAAAATCCACCGACTCCGGGGTGTCCACGTCCAGTGATGCGTCATAGCTACGACCGCTGACGCCAAGCAAGCTGAAGATGCCATCGCTGACTTTGGTTTTGGCATCCAGGTGGTAACTGACCTTGGAATGGTAGGTCAGCCCCAAGCGGGTTTGATCTGTCGCCTGTACCAAAATACCCGCATTGAAACCTAGCGCAGTATCGTCGCCCGCACTTTTGAGTTTTCCGTCATTGCGGCCAGGGCTTAGCGGATTAGGAACCATGCCCGATATCTCACCGCTGATACGATTGATGGTCGGACCGAATCCGATCGAAACTCTGTCGTTGAAGGCATAACTGACTGTGGGCTGAAAAGTCAGTGTCGTAACTTCGCTCTTGTTCGCGTAATAGCGTCCGGCAAAACCACTGCCGTAATCGGTGATCAGGCCAAAAGGCACATAAAAACCGACACCGAACGCCCAATGATCATCGATAGGCTTGACGTAATATCCCATCGGTACCGTGGTTGTCGGCACCATGTCGCCGTCTTCCTTCCCCCCAAACGTACTACGAGTCTGTTTAATGTCGGACTTCGCGAACAGCGTTGCCGCACCCACGCTGACCTGTTCAGTTTTCAGTCGCGACATCCCCGCTGGATTGCCGAAAACGGTGCTGGCATCTTCCGCAGAGGAGGAGCGACCAGCAAAACCGGACCCCATGCCACTAACGCTTTGCTCATTGAGCGCAAAGCCACCGGCAGATACATCAGCGCAAGCCAAAGCGACAGCAAGGCCAAGGGGGATCTTGAGCATTATTTTTTTCATTGTTTGGACTCTATGGGTATCACTGAAATAGAACGTTGAGCACTACAGAAACCCATACTATCCAAGTGACCATTTCAGTCAATAGTCACAAACAATGAAAATCACATGCTTCTCCTGACGCAGGGGTGTCGAAAAACAGAAATCGATGAGCAATAGACCGTCTTGATTCCAATGCCTGAACATCTGGATCAAGGCATGGTCAAGGCATGAGGCTACGCAAGATGAGGTTAGAAGTCAGCGTAGGCGCCACTTCAATAAAATCCAGATTGTGCTGCAGTAACAATGGATTGACGAAGGGCCGTAGCGCGAGATGGATCGCTTCGACGGTCTCGTCCAGCGGGGTCTTGCGCTCGAACTCCCCGGCCTCCCGACCTTCACGCACAATGTCAAAGATAAAGCGCTTGATATGTGCATCATAAACTTGCGAACTGGGCCAGCGCTCCGATGCGGCAAATGCCGCGATGTCATAGAGTTTTCGATCGTTGAAAAACAGGTTCACACCCGTAGCAATCACGGTTTTTACCAGCCTGCGCAAACGTTCAGTCGGGGAAATGTCCTCTGCGTTAACAGCCTGTTCGACTGCTGCAACGATTTGCCCCAGACAATTGGAGCAAATGGCTTCACCGATCGCCTGCTTGGAATCAAAAAACTTATAGATGTAGGCTTTGGAAAAACCTATCGCCTTCGCCAGGTCGGAAACCGTGGTTTTACCGTAACCATACTGGCTAAAATGCTCGTTGGCCGCCTCGACAATCTGGTCTCGAATGTCGTGATCGGCTGGGCCGCGAGTGCTCGGCGAGGATGAAGATCTTGATGGTTGATTCATGAGAGAAGCTTACTCACCCTGCCGAGGACTGACAACTTGTGACTTTTTAAATATTTGATCACAACCACCCTTGTCTCAGGTTTTATCAGACTGATTGCAGCGCCGCTGCACAAAAGCGGAACGCGTTCAACTCAGGACTGGCTTGGTCAATGTAGCTAGAAACAGACTTCGGTCGCAGGTTTGACGTCGACCCGCGCCACGGAACCGGTCAGGTGCGCGAGGTCTTTGTTGTGTTCGGCAATGATGTCTTCAGCCTTCATGTTGCCGTTATCAAGGGTGGAATGAGCGTCAGAGGCCAGCACCACGTCGTAGCCCAACTGATGGGCCTGGCGCACGGTGGCATTGACGCAGTAGTCGGTCTGCAGGCCGCAGATCACCAGGCTTTCAAAGTCTTCGATCGGCAGCAGCTTGCTCAGATCGGTCTGATAGAAAGAGTCCGGTGTGGTTTTGCGTACTCGCAGATCGTTCGCTGAGGTCTCAAGTCCTTCGGCGAGTTGCCAGCCTTCGGCGCCATGGGCCAGGGGGCTGTCGTTTTCCTCATGTTGAATGAACACCACCGGAACCCCTGACTGACGCGCGCGGGCGCTGAGGTCGTTGATGGTGTCGATCACGCGGAGGATGTCGTAGCACTGGTATTGGCCCGAGCACATGGCACGCTGGACGTCGATGATCAGTAATGCGGTTGTCATGATGAGCCTTCCTTGATCAATCCTTGAGGCGGGGACGGACGTGAGCCCGCCCCCTTTTTTACGCCTTTCAGTAACCCAGCGACAACCCGGTATTGCGACGTGGGTCGTTGGCGCCATAGAAACGGTTTTTCCCTACTGGCTTGCCACCCAGCGATGGCGCACCCACCAGAATCGCGGCAATGTGGTTGGCATCCTGCGGCCCGGCAAACTTGTGGCCCCAGCTCTCGAGGATTTTCTTCGTGTCCGGGCTGGCGGCGAAGTCTTCGAGGTTGGTTTCTTCCGGCATCCACTGTTGATGGAAACGCGGCGCATCAACCGCTTCCTGCAAGCCCATGCCGTAGTCGATGACGTTGAGCATGGTCAGCAAGGTGGCCGTGATGATGCGGCTGCCACCCGGCGTGCCGACCACCATGACCACTTTGCCGTCCTTGGTGACGATGGTCGGGCTCATCGACGACAGCGGTGCCTTGCCCGGCGCAATGGAATTGGCTTCGCCCTGCACCAGACCGTACATATTCGGCACGCCGACCTTGGAAGTGAAATCGTCCATTTCGTCATTGAGGATCACCCCGGTCTTGCTCGCCATCACGCCCGCGCCAAACCAGTCATTGAGGGTGTAAGTGACCGACACCGCATTGCCCCACTTGTCGACGATCGAATAGTGCGTGGTGTTGCTACCTTCATGGGGCGCGACGCCGGGTTTCAACTCAGCCGATACGCCCGCCTTTTGCGGCTGGATCGCACTGCGCAGTTGGGTCGCATAGTTTTTGTCCAATAGGTGCTCGATCGGATTTTTGACGAAATCCGGATCACCGAGGTAACTGTTGCGATCCACGTAAGCGTGGCGCATCGCTTCGATCTGGTAGTGCATGCCCTGGGCCGAATGGAAGCCCAGTTCCTTCATCGGATAGCCCTCGAGAATGTTCATGATCTCGCAGATCACCACACCGCCGGAGCTGGGTGGTGGCGCCGAAACCACGTGATAGCCACGGTAGTCGCACTCAATGGGCGCCAGCTCGCGAGTCTTGTATTTATCGAGGTCGGCTTGGGTGATGATGCCTTTGTTGGCCTGACTGGACGTGACGATGGCGTCGGCTACCCAGCCTTTATAGAAACCCTCGGCGCCTTTTTCGGAAATGGTGCGCAGGGTTTTGCCGAGGTCTTTCTGCACCAGTTTTTGCCCGACCTGCATCGTCTCGCCGTTGCTGAGGAAAATCGAGCCGGAATCACGCATGTCCTTTTTGAACACGTCGGTGGCGTATTCGAGCAGCTCGACGTCACCCTGCTCCAGTTCGAATCCGTCCTCGGCCAATTTAATCGCCGGGGCGATCATCTCCGTGCGTGGTTTTGTCCCGTACTTGCTCAGCGCCAATTCCATACCGGACACAGTGCCGGGCACGCCGACCGCCAGGTGCCCACGGGTACTCAGGTCGGGGATGACGTTACCTTCCTTGTCGAGGTACATGTTGGCGGTCGCGGCCAGTGGGGCTTTTTCGCGGAAGTCGAGAAAGGTCTTGCGCCCGTCCGCCAGTTGAATGGTCATGAAGCCGCCACCACCAAGATTGCCCGCAGCGGGATAAACCACCGCCAGCGCATAACCCACCGCCACCGCCGCATCCACCGCGTTACCGCCACTTTTCAATACATCGACGCCCACATGAGTGGCCAGGTGTTGCGCGGTCACCACCATGCCGTTTTCGGCGGCAACCGGCGCCACCGACGCGGCGTGAGCCATCAGGCAACTGAGTGTCAGTGAGGTCGCAATCAGCGATTTGGTCAAAGGTTCGTACTTCATGAGTCGATCTCTTTTTTGTTTTAGGGGCTGTGCAAAACAGAGGGGAACGCTTCAAACGCAACAAGCAGTATGGCCGGGTTTGCGCATTGCGCCTGCCCGTTCAAACGGTAGGCTGGGCGCTGTTGATACCCGCACCAGGGCGCAGCGCTGGCGAAAAACTCGGAGCCGCTTCGCAGCCCAGCGGAGCAAGTTCCCTCGCCTCTATGGGTTTGCTCCGATGCTACAGCCGGTTCGCTCTGGATTCAGGCAGCGAACAGGTTTTTCATCGCCGCATACTGCAACAGCATGATGGTCTTGGCATCGCAGATCTCGCCGCGATAAAACGCTGCCAGCGCATCATCAAAAGACCACTCCAGCACGTCCAGTTCTTCAGTCTCTTCTTCCAGGCCCCCACCTTCGCTGACCTTCGATGCCGCATCATATTCGGCAATAAAGAAGTGCAGTTTCTCTGTCACAGAGCCAGGGCTCATGTACGCCTCGAAGACCTTCTTCACTTCACTGACGCGATAGCCGGTTTCTTCCTCGGCCTCGGCACGAATCCGTTGTTCAGGGGCCTCACCTTCAAGTAACCCCGCCGCCACTTCGATCAGCAAACCGTCATGGCCGTTGACAAACACCGGCAAGCGGAACTGACGGGTCAATACCACCGAACGCTTCTCTCGATTGAACAGCAGAATCGCTGCGCCATTACCCCGGTCATAGACCTCGCGAGTCTGGCGCTGCCACTCCCCGTTATTTCGGTGATAGTCGAAGGTGATTTTCTTCAATAGATACCAGTCGTGGGACAACACCTGAGTGTCGATGATATTGACCCGCTCGGCTGTGGTAGACATGGCGCCTGATCCCTTTTTCATCGGTAAGCAGCCATGGTCGAATAATCTCTGCAACAAAAAAAGCCCGGCAGCGCTACCGGGCTCACTCAGTTGCAACTAACTCGCGAGGGTACCGTGAATCAGCGGCCCATAACGCCGGCTGAACTCCCAGTTGTAAGGCACGCGGTCCTTGCTCACACCGTTGTCCCAGTTAACCGACCAAGTCATCAGGCCCTTGATCGGATGCCCCTTGATGGCCAGCCGTTTGAGCACATTGCCCACCACGGTTTTGTCGATCACATAACCGGTGGCCGCCGCATCGACGTTGGCCGGCAGACCGATGACGAATTTGTCCGCCGCGATCTTCGTGAATCCCCGAGTCCCCGTCACCAGACTTTCGGTCAGGTAATAAAGGAAGTCCTCTTTGAGCGCGTCGTTGTTCTGCGCGATCCACGCACCGGCGCCGTTGTTGGCCTCAGGCACCCAGACCCCGTCGCCACCCTGGTTGTAGAATTGCGGGGCGATGAAGTCGTAGTAGCCTTCCAGCGCTTGCAGGTAGCCGACGTATTTGCCGGTGCTGGTGAGATACGGGAACTCCGGGGCCATGCTGATGATGAAGTGCTTGCCTTGGCCGGCGTAGTGATCCTTGACCAGTTTCAGCGCAGCCGGCAGAACCGTCTTGTTGGCATCGAAATCAATCGCGCTCTGTTCAAGATCGATGTCCAGCCCATCAAAACCGTAGGTTTCCACCAGACGGATGATTTCATTGGCAAGCGGTTGCTCCTGACCGCTGCGCAACTCGATGTGCGCATCGGCGCCACCCAGGGAAATCAGGACGGCCCGCCCCTGACTGTTGAGCACGCCGACCTGACGGCGGAACTCGGCATCGGAAACGTTGAATGGCTTGAAGGTCGGGATACCGTTTCCTCTCATGAAGGCCACTGCGACCACGTTGTATTCCTTGGGTACATCCTCCAGCGTGATGCTGGCGAATCGGCCCTGACGATAACCGTCGCTCGGCCCCGCCGGCCAGTTGTGCCAGAAGCCCATGAGGATCTTTTTACCGGCAATGCTCGGCATCAGCGCAGCAGCATCGCTCGCCGCGTTTTGCACCAGAGAAAAATCAATTTTTGACATGTTCTAATCCTTCAGAACGTGTGGGTTTGGCGACGTTGCGCCGTTATTTGAAGTCGACGTCGAAGGCCTGATAGAAAGCGTTGCCGGTGTTGGCGACGATCCACATCAGTACGATGACGTGATGCCCCTTCTTGTTCGTCGGAAGCTTTACCTCGTGGTTAACCTTGGCCTTCATCTCGGCCGAATGGCTGTAATACGGCACCTGAGTGTAGAAGTCTTCGAAGAACGGTTGTGCTTCCAGTTGTGCCCGGGTGATGCGTTGTTTCGAGTCCCAGCCATCCTTGGTGATCAGCCAGCGATAACCACGCGTGGTGTGCGGCGCGGTGTATGTCCAATTGACTTCCAGGGTCTGACCCGGCGTGACATTGAGCAGTGGCCAAGCGAACGGACGACCGAGCTTTTTGCTCATTTCGTCGTTGGTGAAGTTCACGCAGTCGCGGGGATCGGTCTTGCCGCCACTGAGAATGTAGCCGTCAGCGGGTGGCGCGACACTGTCAGAGTCGGTTTCGTAGGGCGCCGGAAACGGCCCGGCAGCCAGTGCCGGGAAGTTCTTGCCACCTTCCATTTCATTGACCTGCCAGGCACCGAGCAATCCTTGCTCGATAGCGACCGCACCACGGCTCGCCGGGGAGGTGACACGACCGTGTCGCAGTTGGGTTTGTGTTAGGGGTTGATTCATGTTTTTCACTCCGTTGATTTAAGAACTCTCCTTTCCGAGGAGAGGCCTCCAAGCTAACGGAGACGGATTTTTTGTCCATCGGCGGTTTTGTCGCAGTCAGACCGGGCATCATCGGTAAAGCGGCCAGAATACTGGATATAAACACAGTTAATTGTGGCGATTCGTACTCGACACATAGCCAAAGGCGTACGCGTCGAGGTTACAAAATCGTGCATCGGCGACTCAAGGCAGTTGAGCCTGGAACTCCTTTTCGTACTGCCCGGCCAGCTGCTCTTTCTGTTTCTCGTCGAGCAACTTTCCGGCCATCTGGAAGAACTTCTGCTCCTCTTCCTCAAGGTGATGGTGGACCTTGTCCGAGAGCTTTCTCGCCGTCGCCAGCCATGCCGGACTGGACATCTCGGTCTCGTCCAGCTCTTCCATCATTTCGTCCATTTCATGGTGCTCGGAAATGGCATGGCGGCTGAGATCGACACCGTTGTCGAACTCCATCAGCGGGATGTAGAAGTGGCGCTCTTCAGCCGTTTCATGAGCTTGCAGTTCGGCTTTGAGCTGTTTGTAGGCCTCGACCCGCTCGGGGCTGTCGCCACTGGTCTTGACCAAGGCTTTGGCGTAGCTGCGCTGGCGGTCGTGGCTCTCGCGAAGTGCTTCGAAAATGTTCATGGGGTGTCCTCATCAACCGCGTGCTGGAATGACGCTGTAAAAGGCTAGACCCCGGCGCGGGAGCGGTGGTTCCTGCGGTTTTAAACTGACGCTTGGAACACGACCACCAGGCAGGATAGTCTGGCGCCTTACTCCACAAGGAAGTCATGCATGAACTTGCGCATCGAGTTGTCAGAGAACCCAAACGAAGAACAACGCAACGCCATTCTGGCGCCGCTGCGTGCCCACAACGTCGCCAAAGCAGGTCCCTCGACACTGGAGCCCATTGCACTTTTGGTCCGTGACGAGCACGACGCGATCCTTGGCGGCCTGTATGGCCACACGTTCTATCGGTGGATGTTCATTGAACTGTTGGCGGTGCCGGAAGAGGGGCGCGGTCAGGGCATCGGCTCAAAATTGATGCAGATGGCCGAAGAGCTTGCGCGCAAGAAAGACTGCGTGGGAATCTGGCTCGACACCTTCTCGTTTCAGGCGCCTGATTTTTACAAGAAAGTGGGCTATAGCGAGTGTGGCGAGATTGCGGATTATCCGCTGGGGCACAAGCGACACTTTTTCCAGAAGCGACTTGTAGATTGAATTCAGTAGCGCCTTTGTAAGCAAGCCGCCCCCACATTGGATTGCATTCAAATGTGGGGGCGGGCTTGCTCGCGAAGACGGCAGACGCTTCAACGCACGATCAGAGACAAGTCGCCAACGCCGCCAACCGCCGCTTGGCGACAAAATCATCCTTCTGCGCGTAATAATTCAGCGTCGTGCCCGATGGCCCCGTGAGCACATCGACAAACGACTCAGCCGAACGGGTATAAACCGTCGTGCCACCCTGCTGGCGCGATTCCAGATACGCGGCGGCATCAACGCCGAAAACCGCTTCATCCTGCCAGCCGAATTGCACACACTGAGCCACTACTTTCTCCGCCTTGTCCGAAGTCAAAACCTTGTAAGGGGTTTTGGTGCGAGCATCGTTCATCGCGGGGCCCGCGCAACCGGCCAGCAGCGTCGCCGCCAGCGCTACCATCAGAATTCGCATTGCGTTCGCTCATTCAGAAAAAAGCGGACTGTATCATCGCAGCAGCAGAAATCGTTCTGCTTTACTGCATTTATAGCGCGACATGCGCTGTCAGCTACGGCAACCTAAGGTCATCAGCCTCACAAAGGAAAACACATGGCGCCTACCGACCAGCGACATGAACATGCCCTGAAACTATTTCTCGACGCGCGACCTGATTTGCGCGAAACCCTCGACCACCTCAATCCATTGCTGGCCCAGGCCAAAGGCGAAACCCAAGCGCAGTTTCGCGAAGAACGTCTGCACGAAGCCTATGAAGAGGAAGCAGAAAGCCTTGGCTTGTTCGCTTGGGAACTGACCTTGAAACTGACCGCCGATTCGCCTGAGGAGTATCAGGCGCAGCGTCTGGAAGTGCATCGTGAAGTCGCGGAGATGGCCGGCATGGAATGGCTGGAATACTGCGATCTGTATGGCATAGAACCCTAACCGCCGCTCAAGGACACTTTCGCCGATGCTGCCATCCGCCTCGACTCACCGCGCCAGCCCCGGCCATCTGCACAAGCAAAAATGGCGCGGGCGTGTGGGCCTGGCGCTGGTTGCCAGCCTGTCGGTACTGGCCGGAATGACTGACGCCATCGGCTTCATGGCCAGCGGCGACTTCGTTTCGTTCATGAGCGGCAACACCACCCGACTGGCGGTGGCGATCAGTGATGGCGATATCGGGCTGACCGTGCGCCTGGTGATTCTTGTCGTGACGTTCATTGTCGGTAATGCCTTGGGCGTGCTCGTCGCGCGTCTCGGCGGACGCCGGGCGCTGCCGCTGCTGCTCTGCATCGCCACCCTGCTCTGCGCGTCGGCGGCCTGGCCGTTTGATACGCAACTGCCAGCGCTGCTCGCAGCGATCATTGCGATGGGCATGCTCAACGCGTCCGTCGAAGAAGTGAATGGGCTACCGGTAGGGCTCACCTATGTCACTGGCGCATTATCGCGGTTTGGACGTGGCCTGGGCCGATGGTTGCTCGGAGAGCGGCGCAGTGGCTGGCGCGTGCAGCTCGTGCCGTGGAGCGGGATGTTTGTCGGTGCAATTCTGGGCGCGGTGCTGGAACATCATCTAGGACTCAAGGCGATGTTCGTCAGCGGTGTGCTGGCCGCGATGATCGGGCTGCTCTCTCTGAAAATTCCCAGGCGCTGGCAATTGGGTTACATGCCGCGCTGACGACTCAGCATTTTTTTGCCTGACCCTACACAATCGCCAGCAGACAACATCGATTTAGCCGCCTCGCCGATAAAGCTTTATCATGGCCGCAGTTTTGCTGATCGAGTCCGTCATGAAGTTCGCCATCGCGTTGTTTTCCGCCGCCCATGCGCCCTCCTCGCGCCGTGCCCTGCTGTTTGCGCAGGCCGCTCTGGCCGGAGGGCATGAGATTGTCCGGCTGTTTTTCTATCAGGACGGCGTCCACAACGCCTGCGACGCGGTGGTCACCCCGCAGGACGAACTGGATGTGCCCAAGCAGTGGCGCGCTTTCATCAGCGAGCAACAACTGGACGGCGTGGTGTGCATCGCCGCGGCCCTGCGCCGTGGGGTGCTGAACGCCGAAGAAGCCAAGCGCTACCAACGCGGCGCCGTCTCCGTCAGTGCGCCGTGGGAATTGTCCGGCCTCGGCCAGTTGCATGACGCGGTGCAAGACGCTGACCGCCTGATCTGTTTCGGAGGCGCGTGAGATGGCCAAATCCTTGTTGATCATCAGCCGCCAATCACCGTGGTCCGGCCCCGGCGCCCGCGAAACGCTGGATATCGTGCTGGCGGGCGGTGCTTTCGATTTGCCAATAGGCCTGCTGTTTCTCGATGACGGCGTGCTGCAATTGGCCGCTGGACAAAACGCCAAGGCGCTGCAACAGAAAGACCTGAGCGCCAATCTGCAAGCGCTGCCGATGTTTGGCGTAGAAGAGTTGTTCTACTGCGCCGACAGCGCCAGCACGCGTGGCCTCGCCGATCTATCGCTGGACGAAGCACAACCGCTCGCTGCCGAGCAAATCACCGCCCTTATTGACCGTTACGACCAGGTGATCACCCTCTGATGTCGACTTTGCATGTGTTGTCTCACTCCCCATTCGGCGACGATCGCCTGACCAGTTGCCTGCGCTTGATCGGCAGCGCCGATGCATTGCTGTTGTCGGGTGACGCGGTGTACGCACTACAACCGAACACCGCGCCGTTCGCCGCACTGCAAAACCGTCAAATCAAGCTTTTCGTCTTGGCCGAAGACGCGCAGGCCCGCGCTGTGCAGGTTCCGGACTGGGCTCAAGCGATCGATTATCCGGCGTTCGTCGAACTGTCGATCCAGCACGACAAGGTCAACAGTTGGCTATGAATTCCATGACCCTCGGCGACCGCGCCATCGACCTGGACAAGGACGGCTTTCTGGTTGATCTGAGCGATTGGTCCCACGATGTCGCCGCCGCCCTCGCCGCCGCCGAAGGTATCGAGTTGACGCCAGAACACTGGGAAGTCCTCGAACTGCTGCGCAGCTTCTATGCCGAGTTCCAGCTGTCGCCGGCCACTCGACCGCTGATCAAATACACCGCGTTAAAACTCGGACCGGACAAAGGCAACAGCCTGCACCTGAACCGATTGTTCAAAGGCACCCCCGCCAAACTCGCCGCGAAACTGGCGGGCCTGCCCAAACCGACGAATTGCTTATGACCGACTTTCCAGCGCTCACCCTCGAAACACCCGCCGAACATCCGTTCGCTCAATTTGTGCGAATTCTTGGCAAGGGTAAACGCGGCGCCCGCGATCTGACCCGTGAGGAAGCCCGAGAAGCCATGGGCATGGTGCTCGACGGCAAGGTCGAAGACACCCAGCTCGGCGCGTTTCTGATGTTGCTGCGGCACAAGGAAGAAAGCGCCGAAGAAATGGCCGGTTTCACCGAGGCCCTGCGCGAACGATTGCAGGCACCCGCGCTGAATGTCGATCTGGACTGGCCGACCTACGCCGGCAAGAAACGCCACCTGCCGTGGTATCTGCTGGCGGCCAAGTGCCTGGCGCATAACGGCATACGCATCTTCATGCACGGCGGCGGCGCGCACACCGCCGGACGTCTGTACAGCGAGCAATTGCTGGGCGAACTGAATATCCCGCTGTGCCGCAACTGGCAACAGGTCGGCACAGCACTGGACAACGGTGGGCTGGCGTTCATGCCGCTGGCGGACTGGGCAGCGCCACTGCAAAAGATGATCGACCTGCGCAACACGCTGGGTCTGCGTTCACCGATCCACTCGCTGGCGCGGATTCTCAATCCGCTGAGCGCACGCTGTGGGCTGCAAAGCATTTTCCACCCGGGCTACCAGGCCGTGCATCGCGACGCCAGTGGTTTGCTCGGTGACACAGCGATTGTGGTCAAGGGTGATGGCGGCGAAATCGAGATCAACCCGGATGCCACCAGCCACCTGTACGGCACGACTGGCGGCGAGAGCTGGGACGAGGAATGGCCACAAATGTCGGCGCAACGCCACGTCAAACCAGCCTCGCTGGACGTCGATCATTTGAAAGCCGTGTGGCGCGGCGATGTCGTCGACAGCTATCCGCAGATGGCGTTGATCTCGACCATGGCACTCGCCCTACGCGGTCTGGGCCAGAGCCGTGAGCAGGCATTCGAAACCGCCGAGCAATACTGGACTGCGCGGGATAAATCGATTTAACCGATCATTTGCGCCTGATCTTTGCGCTTTTTGTTCGAACTCATGGGAATAGACTCGACGCCAACGATTATTGGTTTCAGGAGTCTTGAACATGGGTTTATTAGTGGATGGCCGTTGGCAGGACAAGTGGTACGAAAGCAGCAAGGATGGCGCGTTCCAGCGCGAACAGGCGCAACGCCGCCACTGGGTCACCCCTGACGGCAAGCCCGGCCCTAGCGGTGAAGGTGGTTTTGCCGCCGAAACCGGGCGCTATCACCTCTACGTTTCCCTGGCCTGTCCATGGGCGCACCGCACGCTGATTCTGCGCAAACTCAAAGGTCTGGAAAGTCAGATCGACGTCTCGGTAGTCAGTTGGTTGATGCTGGAGAACGGCTGGACCTTCGACACGTCGCTAGGCTCTACCGGTGACAAGCTCGATCACTTCGATTTCATGCACCAGCGCTACACCGCTGACACCGCCGACTACACCGGTCGCGTCACGGTGCCGGTGTTGTGGGACAAGAAACTCAAGCGCATCGTCAGTAACGAGTCAGCGGAAATCATCCGCATGTTCAACAGCGCCTTCGATGGTTTGACCGCCAACGATCTGGACTTCTACCCAGCGCCACTGCGCGGTGAGATCGATGCGCTCAATGAACGAATCTATCCCGCCGTGAACAACGGCGTATATCGCGCCGGGTTTGCCACGTCGCAACAGGCTTATGAAGAAGCGTTCGATGAGGTGTTTGCAGAACTGGATCATCTGGAGCGTGTGCTCGGTGCCAATCGCTATCTATCCGGCGAGTACCTGACGGAAGCAGACATCCGCTTGTTCACCACGATGATTCGCTTTGATGCGGTCTATCACGGGCACTTCAAGTGCAACCTGCGACGGATTGCCGACTACCCGAACCTGTCGAACTGGCTACGTGAGCTGTATCAGTGGCCAGGGATAGCCGAGACGGTGGATTTTCAGCACATCAAAAATCACTACTACGGCAGTCACAAGACCATCAATCCGACGGGGGTTGTGCCGAAGGGGCCAGAGCAGGACTTTACCGTGGCCCATGATCGGGCGCGGTTGAATGGGGAAGGGGTGTGGCAGAGGGGTTAGTTGATTCGGTGTTTTTGAGGGCCTCTTCGCGAGCAAGCTCGCTCCCACAGTAGATCTGTGTCTTTCACAAATCCAATGTGGGAGCGAGCTTGCTCGCGAATGAGATGACGCGGTCTTCAGACCTGCGCCTGAGCCCCTTCAAACCACGCCAGTTTCTCGCGCAGTTGCACCACTTCACCGACGATCACCAGTGTCGGCGCATGCACTTCATGCTCCGCCACCATTCGCGGCAAGTCAGCCAGCGTGCCGGTAAAGACGCGCTGGTTGACCGTGGTGCCCTGCTGAATCAGCGCTGCCGGGGTGTCCGCCGAGCGACCGTGCTTGATCAACTGCTCGCAAATCACCGGCAACCCCACCAGGCCCATGTAGAACACCAACGTCTGCGCAGGGGCGACAAGGTCGACCCATGGCAGATCGGTGGAACCGTCCTTCAAGTGCCCGGTGACAAAGCGCACTGACTGCGCGTAATCACGATGGGTCAGTGGAATCCCGGCGTACGCCGCGCAACCGCTGGCTGCAGTGATGCCTGGTACGACCTGGAATGGAATGCCGTGCGCGGCCAGTTCCTCGATCTCTTCGCCGCCACGGCCGAAGATGAATGGATCACCGCCCTTCAATCGCACGACTCGCTTGCCGGCCTTGGCCAGATCGACCAATTGCTGGTTGATCTGATCCTGCGGCACGGCGTGGTCGGCGCGACGCTTGCCGACGTAAACACGCTCGGCATCGCGGCGGCACAGATCAAGAATGGCCGGTGCAACCAAACGGTCATACAGCACGACGTCAGCCTGTTGCATCAGACGCAGCGCACGGAAGGTCAGCAGATCGGGATCACCGGGCCCTGCTCCCACCAGATACACCTCACCCGTGGTGATCTGCGCTTCGCCATCGATTTTCGCTTGCAGCAGACGCTCGGCCTCAGCGCCCTGCCCGGCCAGTTGTCGGTCTGCAATCGGCCCCTGAAACACGTCTTCCCAGAACCCACGACGCTGCTGCACATCCGGAAACAGGCTTTTCACCTGATTACGGAAACGCGCGGCGAGACCGGCCAGTTGTCCGTAGGTCGATGGAATCCAGGTTTCGATCTTGGCGCGGATCAACCGGGCCAGCACCGGCGCATCACCGCCGCTGGAGATCGCAACGATCAGCGGCGAGCGATCAACGATCGCCGGGAAGATCACGCTGCACAAGGCCGGGGCGTCGACCACGTTGACCGGCACGCAACGCCGATGGGCATCAGTGGAGACTTGAGCGTTAAGCGCTTCGTCGTCAGTGGCGGCGATGATCAGCACGCAACCGTCCAGATCCGCTTCAGCGTAACCGCGCACCAGGCATTCGCCACCGCTGGCCACGACCAGCTCACGCAGTTGTGTTTCGATTTCAGGTGCAACCACCCGCAGCAGCGCACCGGCATCGGCCAGCAGACGGGATTTGCGCAAGGCAATTTCCCCCCCACCGACGACCAACACAGGACTGCCGCGCAGGTTGTGAAACAGCGGCAGATATTTCATTTAGCCGATGACCTCAAGGCCACCCATGTAAGGCTTCAGCACGTCCGGCACGCGGATCGAACCGTCGGCCTGCTGGTAGTTTTCCAGCACGGCAACCAGCGTGCGGCCAACAGCCAGACCGGAACCGTTGAGGGTGTGTACCAGTTCAGGCTTGCCGGTTTCCGGATTGCGGAACCGCGCTTGCATACGACGGGCCTGGAAATCGCCGCAGTTGGAGCACGACGAGATTTCGCGGTATTTGTCCTGGCTCGGAATCCACACTTCCAGGTCGTAAGTCTTGACCGCGCTGAAGCCCATGTCGCCGGTGCACAGTGCCAGCGTGCGGTAAGGCAGGCCGAGCAGTTGCAGGACTTTCTCGGCGTTGGCGGTCAGGCCTTCCAGCGCTTGCATCGAGGTCGACGGCTCAACGATCTGGACCATTTCAACCTTGTCGAACTGGTGCTGACGGATCATGCCGCGGGTGTCACGGCCCGACGCACCCGCCTCGCTACGGAAACACGGGGTATGGGCGACGAACTTGATTGGCAACAGTTTCGAATCAACGATTTCGCCGGCAACGATGTTGGTCAGCGACACTTCCGCCGTCGGGATCAGGTACAGATCGGCTTCGCCTTCGCGAGCAATCTTGAACAGGTCTTCTTCGAACTTCGGCAATTGACCAGTACCTTGCAGCGCCGGAGCCTGAACCAGATAAGGCGTGTAAGCCTCTTCATAGCCATGCTCGTTGACGTGCAGGTTGATCATGAACTGCGCCAATGCGCGGTGCAGACGGGCAATCGGGCCACGCAGCAGGGCAAAACGTGCGCCGGACAGTTTGGCGGCGGTTTCAAAGTCCAGCCAGCCGAACTTCTCGCCCAAGGCAACGTGGTCTTGAACCGGGAAATCGAACGCGGTCGGAGTGCCCCAGCGGCGCACTTCGACGTTGTCATCTTCGTCTTTGCCGACCGGCACGGATTCGTGCGGCAGGTTCGGGATGCCGAGCAGGATCGAGTCCAGTTCGGTCTGAATCGCGTCCAGCTCAACTTTACCGGCGCTCAATTCGCCCGCCATGCGCTCGACGTCCGCCATCAGCGGTGCGATGTCTTCGCCACGCTGTTTGGCTTGACCGATGGATTTGGAACGCGCGTTACGCTCAGCCTGCAGTGCTTCGGTGCGGGTCTGGACGGTCTTGCGCTGTTCTTCCAGCGCTTCGATGCGCGCGGTATCCAGGGCAAAGCCACGGGAAGCCAGGCGGTCCGCTACGTCCTGAAGGTTGCTACGTAACAGTTTGGAATCGAGCATGTCGGTTTCTCGTTATCAAAGTTTGGTCAAAGACAGGCCAGCCCACGTTGCGAGCAGCCCGCCGAATACGCTGAGAGCCGCATAGCCCAGGGCCAGCGGCACTTGCCCGCTTTCCAGCAGGCGCACCGTATCCAGTGAAAAGGATGAAAAAGTCGTCAGCCCACCCAGGAAGCCAACGATCAACCCGGCACGCAACTCAATCGGCACGTCCGGGCGGATCAAAAACAGGCCGTACAACACGCCAATCAGCAGACAGCCCACGATATTAACGGCCAGCGTCGCGGTATAGAAGTGCCGCGGCCAATTGGCATTGATCCAATTGCCGCTAGCAAAGCGCAACAACGTACCGGCGGCCCCGCCGATGGAGACCGCAACAATCAATGGAATCACTATTTTCTCCGCTGTCTTGGGCTTAAACGGTCGAGTTGGGCAAAGTGATTGAGCTTCTCGCCGATCTTCAATTCCAGGCCACGCGGCACCGGCTGATAGAACGGAATCGGCTCGAGTTCTTCCGGGAAATAGTCTTCGCCGGCCGCATAGGCGTCCGGCTCGTCATGGGCGTAACGGTATTCGTCGCCGTAGCCCAATTGTTTCATCAGTTTGGTCGGTGCGTTGCGCAGATGCAGCGGCACCTCCAGCGAGCCGTTTTCAGCAGCAGCGCGCAAAGCGGTTTTGAAGCCCATGTACACAGCGTTGCTTTTCGGTGCGCAGGCCAGATACGTAATGGCCTGGGCCACCGCCAACTCGCCTTCCGGACTGCCAAGGCGTTCCTGCACTTCCCACGCCGCCAGGCAAAGGCTGAGGGCACGCGGGTCGGCATTGCCGATGTCTTCGCTGGCCATGCGCACCACGCGCCGGGCCAGGTACAGCGGGTCGCAACCGCCGTCGATCATCCGTGCAAACCAGTACAACGCGCCATCCGGATTGGAACCGCGCACTGATTTGTGCAGCGCGGATATCTGGTCATAGAACGCCTCACCGCCCTTGTCGAAACGACGACGGGTGTCACCGAGCAGACTTTGCAGGAGTTCGATGCCGATCTCGCTGTCGTCTTCGGCCAGATCCGAAGCGTTCTCCAGGAGATTGAGCAGCCGCCGCCCATCGCCATCGGCGGCGGACAACAGCATCTGGAAGCCTTCATCGCTCAACGTCAGGTTGCGCTTGCCCAAGCCGCGCTCTTCGGTGAGCGCACGGTGCACAAGCTTGCGCAGCGCCGCCTCGTCGAGGCTTTTCAGCACATAGACGCGGGCCCGCGACAACAGCGCGTTGTTCAGTTCAAACGAAGGGTTTTCGGTGGTAGCGCCAATGAAGATCAGCGTGCCGTCTTCAACGTAGGGCAGAAATGCATCCTGCTGGGACTTGTTGAAGCGGTGCACTTCATCGACGAACAAAATCGTGCGCTTGCCGTACTGGCCGGCCTGCTGCTTGGCGATTTCAACGGCCTGACGGATCTCTTTGACCCCGGCGAGGACCGCCGAGACCGTTTCGAAGTGCGCGTCGGAGACTTCGGCGAGCAATCGCGCCAGCGTGGTCTTGCCCACGCCCGGCGGCCCCCAGAAGATCATCGAATGCAGGGCACCCTGCTCAAGCGCCTCACGCAGAGGCTTGCCGCGAGCGAGCACGTGCTCCTGACCGACATACTCATCCAGATTGGTCGCACGTAAACGCGCGGCCAGCGGCTGGGCAATCGGTGCACTGCGAAACAGATCCATCACGTACCGTTGAAACCTCTAGTAGATCTTGAGACCGATGATTGCCCCTGTGGGAACGAGCCTGCTCGCGAAGGCAATTTGTCATTCAACATTGAAGGTGACTGATATACCGCTTTCGCGAGCAGGCTCGCTCCCACAAGGGGTTTTGGAGCTTATTCCTGGATGACGTCAGCACCCTTCGGGATGTCGAACTTGAACTTGGACGCCGGCACCGCTTCGTTGGCCTTCACCCCGGTGAACAGGATGTTGGTGCGCTGACCAACGCTGTCGATCAGTTGCATGTCATTGAGCAGACCGTTGCGGAACGACAGGCGCAGATTATCGAACAGGGTGTCCTTGGTTTTCGGCTTGAGGGTGAAGTCGATCACGCCGCCCGCCTCTTTCGCCGAGATGTAGAAGCTCTGGCTGATTTTCGACACGTCACCCGACAGCAGCAGCGCTGGAGTCTGGGTCAGACGCTCGTCGAGCTTCTTGATGGTGGCCTGTTCCAGATCCGGGTCCCACAGGGTGACTTTCTTGCCGTCGGAGACCATGGTCTGCTCGGCCGGCGCATTGGTGTGCCAGTAGAACAGGCCCGGGCGCTGCAGGGTCATGTCGCCAGTGGTTTCCTGCAACTGAGTGCCGCTGCCGTCGAGGGTCAGTTGCGAGAAGTTAGCGGTCAGGGTCTTGGAGGTTTCCAACAATTGGGTCAGACGAGCCACGTCCTTGTCATCGGCGTGGGCCGTGAGTGTGGTCAAAGCCAGTACTGGCAGCAGCATGCGGATAAGACGCATGGGAGTCCTCTTGAATACTCGTTGGGAGGGGACGGCGCATCATTGCGCCGTCCTTTTGTTAGTCATCAGGGGCGCTGAATCAGTCGCGTACCGGGCCCGGAGCCAGGACTTCACGCGACCCATTGGTGTTCATTGAGGTGACGACACCGGCCATTTCCATGGCTTCGATCATTCGTGCGGCGCGGTTGTAGCCGATTTTCAGCTTGCGCTGCACCGCGGAAATCGATGCGCGACGGCTTTCGAGGACGAACTGAACCGCTTCGTCATATAGCGCATCGGCTTCCGGATCATCGCCGTCGCCACCACCGCTGCTGCCCTCGAAGCCGCTGCCCGCCTCTTCGACACCGTTAAGGATGTCGTCGTTGTATTCCGGTGCGCCGCGCAGTTTCCACGCTTCAACCACGCGGTGTACTTCTTCGTCGGAAACGAACGCCCCGTGAACCCGGATCGGCAGGCTGGTGCCCGGCGGCATGTAGAGCATGTCACCGTGGCCGAGCAGTTGTTCGGCGCCGCCCTGGTCGATGATGGTCCGCGAGTCAATCTTGCTCGACACCTGGAACGCCATACGCGTCGGAATGTTGGCCTTGATCAGACCGGTGATCACGTCCACCGACGGCCGCTGGGTCGCGAGAATCAAGTGAATACCTGCCGCCCGTGCTTTCTGCGCGATCCGGGCAATCAACTCTTCAACCTTCTTGCCGACGATCATCATCATGTCGGCGAATTCATCGACGACCACGACGATGGTCGGCAGCTTGCTCAGCAGCGGCGCTTCGTCATGAATGCTTTCACGCTTGTACAGCGGATCGCTCAACGGTTCACCGGCGTCCTGCGCTTCCTTGACCTTGGCGTTGAAGCCGGACAGGTTACGCACGCCCATCTTCGCCATCAGCTTATAGCGACGCTCCATCTCCGCAACGCTCCAGCGCAGGGCATTGGCGGCGTCCTTCATGTCGGTGACCACCGGGCAGAGCAAATGCGGAATGCCTTCGTAGATCGACAGTTCAAGCATTTTCGGGTCGATCATGATCAGTTTGGCGTCTTCCGGGCCGGACTTGAACAGGATCGACAGAATCATCGCGTTCACACCCACCGACTTACCGGAACCGGTGGTACCGGCTACCAGTAAGTGCGGCATCTTCGCCAGATCGGTAATGACCGGTTTGCCGCCGATGTCGTGACCCAACGCCAACGTGACCGGCGATTTGAAGTTGTCGTACTCAGGCGTCGACAGCACTTCGGAGAAGCGCACGATCTGCCGGTCTTCGTTCGGGATCTCGATACCGACCGTGGTCTTGCCCGGAATCACTTCGACCACGCGCACACTGGTCACCGCCAGGGAACGCGCGAGGTCTTTCGCCAGGTTGGCGATGCGACTGACTTTGACGCCAGCGGCGGGCTGAATTTCGTAACGGGTAATCACCGGGCCCGGGTGAATCGAATCTACCGTGACCTCGACGCCGAACTCCTTGAGTTTGATCTCCAGCAAGTGGCCGACCGCAGCCAGGGATTCCGGCGAATAATTGAGTTGTTTCTTTTCCGCAGGGTCTAGGATCGAAATGGGTGGCAAGGTGCCTTCCACGGCGCTGTCGACGAACAACGGTGCCTGTTTCTCTTTCTGCACGCGCTTGCTTGGCTCCGGCGCCTTGACCGGCGCTGGCGCGATGACCGGCGGCACCTGCTTCTCGCGCTCGGACATGTGCTTGCTCAGGGCCTGCTCGCGTTCGATCAAGCGCTCTTTGACCTTGGCCTGCTCACGTTTGTCGGTGACGCTCGGGGCAACGACATCATGGACGCGGTCATCGACTTCACGCAGTTGCGCAACCAGTTGTTTGCGTTCGGTTCGCGCCGACCACCAGCGGTTGAGCGCACCCTGGAACAGCTCGAACAGGTCGAGGGTGATCTTGCCGGTGATGTCCATCACCTTGAACCACGACAGGTCGGTGAAGACGGTCAGGCCGAACAGAAACAGCGCGATGAACAGCAGCGTACTGCCCTGGATATTCAGCGCATTCTTCGCCAGATCGCCGAGACTCTCGCCCAAGGCACCACCGGCACCGGCCGGCAGACCGGTCGCGGCGTGAAAGTGGATGTGTGCCAGCGCAGCGCCGGACAACACCAAAAACACCAGACCGATCAGCCGCCAGGAGAACAACCACCCGCTCCACTGCCACTGCTCGTGGCGCTGGCGGAAAATCTGATAGGCCTTGATCGCCAGCAGCAACGGGAAGATATAGGCGAAATAACCGAGCACCATGAACAGGATGTCGGCGCTATAGGAGCCTGCTGGGCCGCCGAAATTCTGCACATCGTCGATCTTGCTGTTATGGCTCCAGCCCGGATCGTCCTTGCCGTAGGTCAGCAAGGCCATCATCAGGAACAGGCACAAAGCGCCGATGGCGATCAACGCACCTTCCTTGAGCCGGTAGTGCAATTGCTGACGCCAGAGCGGAACGACTGTTTTTGGTGCTGCGGTGGATTTCTTCAAAACGCTTCTATTCCTGCGCCCAAGGCGCGTCCATCTATTGAATGACGATAAAAAACTGCCGGATCCAGACAGGTAAAAAAGTTGACGGGCACAACTGAGACTACTTTTAACATTGCGCTGATGCTTTGATAAACACAGCCATAAGCATCGCACGCAGCGAATATTCTGTAACAGCCCGGCATTGTACGGGTTTGTGCGTCTGATGCCATGCTTCAAAGCCCAGGTTTGAGCATAGCCAAGCGTACAAAACCTGCGATTCAATTTGAGCACGCATTGTCTTTTGTGACAAAGGCTTATGAGGTGTATTTGATGAACATAGCGAAGCATCGCCACCCACAGCATGCCCGACCACGCCGCTCGCTTACGACCACATCAAGCTTGCCAAGTTGCAACACTGCAAACGTCAGGCAGGATCGGCACGACATTCGCGCCATTTAGCGGCACACTTTACCGCGGGCTAACAGCCCACACCGCCCTCCCCTTCTGCAAGCCTGGATGCCATGCTGACTTGGTTACAACGTAATACCCTGACTTTTCCGCCGCTGGAAAAGGCCATGCGCGACCCCAATGGACTGCTCGCCGCGGGCGGCGATTTGTCCGCCGATCGCCTGATTCAGGCTTATCGTCATGGCTGCTTCCCATGGTTTTCCGAGGGCCAGCCGATTCTCTGGTGGTCACCGGACCCTCGCACCGTGCTATTTCCCGACGAACTGCATGTCTCGCGCAGTCTCGGCAAATTACTGCGCCAAGCACGCTACCAGGTCACCTTCGACCAGGACTTTGAGGCGGTGATCCACGCCTGCGCCGCGCCACGGGACTACGCCGATGGCACCTGGATCACCGAAGCCATGCAGGAGGCCTACATTGAACTCCACCGGCGCGGCTTCGCTCATTCAGTGGAAGTCCGGGATCAAGGCGAACTGGTCGGTGGCCTGTATGGCTTGGCGATGGGACAGCTATTTTTTGGTGAATCGATGTTCAGCCGCGCTGATAACGCCTCCAAATATGGCTTTGCCACCTTGGTACAGCACCTGAAGAACTCGGGGTTTGTGCTGATCGACTGCCAGATGCCGACCGATCATCTGCACAGCCTCGGCGCCCGGGCGATTCCCCGCCACGAATTCGCGGATTATCTGGCTCGGCATCTGGATCAGCCCAATCATGCGACCTGGGTTTGCTGAGCGACTTTTGCGCGCGTGGCTTACACTTAATTCACCAGCTTATCCCGAGGGTTGATCATGACCGAGTTGGCGCGTTTGAAGTTCTATGCCACTCAGCCTCACTCTTGCAGTTATCTGCCCGAGGAGCAGGCCACGACCCTGTTTCTCGACCCGAGCCAGCCCATGGATGTGCATGTTTACGCAGATCTGTCGGAAATGGGCTTTCGTCGCAGCGGCGATCATCTGTATCGCCCCCATTGCCAGAATTGCAATGCGTGCGTGCCTGCACGCATTCCGGTGGCGCTATTCACCCCCAATCGTCAGCAAAAGCGCATTTTCAAGCGCAACGCCGATTTGCAGGTTCATCCGGCCAAACCCAAATTCAGCGAAGAATATTTCGACCTGTACCAGCGCTACATCGAACAGCGTCACGCTGACGGCGACATGTATCCGCCGAGCCGCGATCAATTCTCCACATTTTTGGTACGTGACCTGCCCTTCTCGCGGTTTTACGAATTTCGTCTCGACGGACGGTTGCTGGCGGTGGCAGTGACCGATTTGCTACCGAACGGCTTGTCAGCGGTGTACACCTTCTACGAGCCCGCCGAAGAGCGCCGCAGCCTGGGCCGCTTCGCCATCCTGTGGCAAATTGCCGAAAGCCAACGCGTGGGGCTTGAGGCGGTTTACTTGGGTTACTGGATCAAGAACTGCAAAAAGATGAACTACAAGACCCAGTATCGCCCCATCGAACTGCTGATTAATCAGCGCTGGGTGATCCTGAACTAAACCCAAGCCCTAAACCCCTTGGCGTAAACGCCATTTTTCGGGCACAATGCACGCCGCTTTTGCCTGGCGCAGTTGCACCGGGCCATTCATTGGATACCGAGGGCTTTACTGCATGTCGAAAGAAGACAGCTTCGAAATGGAAGGCACTGTCGTCGACACCCTGCCCAACACCATGTTTCGTGTGGAGTTGGAAAATGGGCACGTCGTAACCGCGCATATTTCCGGCAAGATGCGCAAGAACTACATTCGTATTCTTACCGGTGACAAAGTGCGCGTCGAGCTGACGCCCTATGACTTGAGCAAAGGGCGTATTACTTACCGCGCTCGCTAATCAAGTCAATACAAGACGCCCGGCTTTGCCGGGCGTTTTTGTTTGTCTGCGGTTTTGGGATTTTGGGTTTGGGGGCATATCCGTTGCTGCGGGCGTTGCCGCTGGCGGTTTCGCTCTTACAGCGACTCACTTTTCCAAACGCCGAAAAGTAAGCAAAAGGCTTTGCCCCCGGCGTACGGCACTTCGCTGAGGCTCAGTGTTCCCTCGCTACGGTGTCCGCCTCCGGCTTGCTTCGCTGCACCTCCTCTCGATAAATGCGGCTTCGCCGCACGGCGCTGCGCGCCTACACCCCTGATGAACACCTTCGCTCGGCCTGCCGATGGGGGCAAAAGAGCAAAAGCAACATCAAAAGCCAAAGCCAAAGCCAAAGCCAAAGCCAAAGCAGATCAAAAGATCGCAGCCTTCGGCAGCTCCAGGGAATGAGAACACCCGCTAGAGCTTGGTCGACTGTCAGGCCGCCTTCGGGAGCAAGTCCCCTCACACAAATTGAACCAGGGTCACCAGCCAGAGCATGGTCGGCTGCCAGGCCGCCGTCGCCGGCAAGCGAGATCCCACAAAAAATGAGCACACCCCAAACGCGGCGCATGCCGCCCCACTCAACACAATGAGCGTTAGCTCGAGTAAAGCTCTTGATCTACAAGGCCCGTCGGCAGGCTGAGTGGAGGGATTGATCCGGGGGTGGGAGCGCAGCGACCGTTCGACGAAGTCGAACACATCGAGAGGAGGTGCAGCGAAGCAAACCGGAGGCGATGCCCCCGGATCAATTCCGGAGCGAAGGAACCCGAGCCACAGCGAGTGCCGTACGTCAGGGTAAAGCCTTTTGGGTTACCTTTTCAGCGTTTGGAAAAGGTGACCCGCCGTAAGGGCGGAACCCCAAGACGCCGTTACCGCAGCAACGGATATACACCCACCCCCAGACAACAAAAAAGGCGCCCGAAGGCGCCTTTCGCTTGCAACCGGCCGTCAGGCCATTTCAGCGGTAGTCTCGAAGTCGAAGGTCATCTCACCGTCCTTAATGTCGATGTGAACCACACCGCCATGCTCGGCCAGTTCGCCAAACAGAATCTCCTCCGCCAACGGACGCTTGATCTTGTCCTGGATCAGACGCGCCATCGGGCGAGCACCCATTGCCGCGTCATAACCACCCGCCGCCAGCCAACTACGCGCCGCGTCAGTCACCTCCAGCAACACGCGCTTGTCTTCCAACTGCGCCTGAAGTTCAGTAAGGAACTTGTCCACCACACTTTTGATGACCTCATGACTGAGGCGACCAAACTGGATAATGGTGTCCAGACGGTTGCGGAATTCCGGTGTGAAACTCTTCTTGATCACTTCCATCGCATCAGACGAGTGGTCCTGATGAGTGAAACCGATCGAAGCACGAGCTGCCGTTTCGGCACCAGCGTTAGTGGTCATGATCACGATCACGTTGCGGAAATCCGCTTTGCGCCCGTTGTTGTCGGTGAGCGTACCGTGGTCCATCACCTGCAGCAGCAGGTTGAAGACTTCCGGGTGCGCCTTCTCGATTTCATCGAGCAGCAATACGCAGTGCGGCTGCTTGGTGATCGCCTCGGTCAACAGACCGCCCTGATCGAAGCCGACATAACCTGGAGGGGCACCAATCAGACGCGATACGGTGTGACGCTCCATATATTCGGACATGTCGAAGCGAACCAGTTCGATCCCCAACGCCTTGGCCAGTTGGCGCGCGGCTTCGGTTTTACCAACACCGGTAGGCCCTGCGAACAGGAACGAACCCACCGGTTTGTCAGGCGACTTGAGGCCTGCACGGGACAGCTTGATCGCAGTTGACAGCGAATCGATCGCCGCGTCCTGACCAAACACCGTCAGCTTCAGGTCACGCTCCAGGTTGCGCAGCAGTTCTTTGTCGGAACTGGTGACATGTTTCGGCGGAATCCGCGCGATCTTCGCCACGATATCTTCAACCTGCGGCACTTCGATACGCTTCACACGCTTCTCGATCGGCTGCAGACGCTGGTAGGCACCCGCCTCGTCGATCACGTCGATGGCCTTGTCCGGCATGTGTCGGTCATTGATGTAACGCGATGCCAGCTCAGCAGCTGCGCGCAACGATTCATCGCTGTACTCGATGTTATGGTGCGCCTCGAAACGACCTTTCAGGCCGCGCAGGATACCGATGGTGTCTTCCACCGACGGCTCGACGACATCGACCTTCTGGAAGCGACGCGCCAAGGCACGATCCTTCTCGAAGATGCCGCGAAATTCCTGGAACGTGGTCGAGCCAATGCAGCGAATGTCGCCAGACGACAGCAGCGGCTTGAGCAGGTTCGAAGCGTCCATGACGCCACCGGACGCAGCGCCAGCACCAATGATGGTGTGAATCTCGTCGATGAACAGGATCGCCTGAGGACGTTTTTTCAGCTCATTGAGCAACGCCTTGAAGCGCTTCTCGAAATCACCGCGATATTTGGTGCCCGCGAGCAGAGCACCGAGATCGAGCGAGTAAACAACGCTGCTGGCCAACAGATCAGGGACCTGGTTGTCGACAATGCGCTTGGCCAAGCCTTCGGCAATTGCGGTTTTACCCACGCCTGCCTCGCCGACCAACAGCGGATTGTTTTTGCGCCGCCGCGCCAGGATCTGCGCCACACGCTCGACTTCCGACTCACGGCCGACCAGCGGATCAATCCGCCCCTGACGCGCGAGTTCGTTGAGGTTGCTGGCATAAGCATCCAGAGGATTGCCTGAAGAAGAAGACTCACCGCCCTCGTCGTCCTGCATGTCTTGCTCACCTTCAGAGTGATCGCCATGCCCCGGCACTTTGGAAATGCCGTGAGCGATGTAATTGACGACATCGATGCGCGCAACGCTCTGCTGTTTCAGCAGAAACACTGCCTGACTCTCTTGCTCACTGAAGATTGCAACCAGCACATTGGCGCCAGTCACTTCGCGTTTGCCCGAGCTCTGTACGTGAAAAACAGCACGCTGCAGTACACGTTGGAAGCCCAGGGTTGGCTGGGTTTCGCGATCTTCGTCGTGAACGGGGATCAATGGCGTGGTGGAGTCGATGAACTCCTGCAGGTCATGCTTGAGTTTGTCGAGGTTTGCGCCGCAGGCACGCAAAACGGTGGCGGCAGCCTCATTGTCCAATAAGGCCAACAGGAGGTGTTCGACGGTCATGAACTCATGACGCTTCGAACGAGCCTCCTTGAAGGCAAGATTGAGGGTGACTTCGAGCTCGCGGTTTAACATAGCTTCACCTCATACCCAAGTGGTCGGCGATTAACCGTCCTTCTCGATTTCACAGAGTAGCGGATGCTGGCTTTCCCTGGCGTACTGGTTGACCTGCATGGCCTTTGTCTCGGCGATGTCGCGGGTAAACACTCCACATACTGCCCGCCCTTCTGTATGGACGGCCAGCATGACCTTGGTCGCCAGCTCGCGATTCAGGTTAAAAAACACCTCGAGCACTTCGACGACGAAATCCATCGGTGTGTAGTCATCGTTGAACAAAACCACCTTGTACATCGGCGGCGCCTGTAACGCAGGCTTTGCTTCCTGAACAGCAACGCCTGCCGAATCGTCGTCGTGCTCCTCTGGAAGATCCTTTTGGAGAAGCGGGCGATCCTGATTGAATGTTAGTCGAATCTGGCTGATTGCATGCATGGAAAGAAAGGTTCGTCAGTTGTGCAAATACAGTGGTGGGGGCGGCTGCACACGTTTTCAACTCCGACTGCCCGGTCACCTTGACTATCGGGAAAACGGTGTTACAACCAATAGAGCCCACAGTGGGTAAAAAAGATCCGCGGAGTCAATCCTTTTAACGGATTAGATTGCGGATGTCCTGGATGATACTCCAGCGTTGGAGTCTGTTGCAGAGGGATTTGAGCATGGCTGTCGTCGGCAAGGTGAAATGGTTCAACAATGCCAAGGGGTTCGGGTTCATCAATACCGACACCCGTGAAGGTCGAGACGAGGCTGGTAAAGAAATTGATTTCTTTGCGCACTACTCCGCCATTGAAATGGACGGGTATAAAACCCTCAAGGCTGGGCAGGCCGTAAGCTTCGTGATCGCTCAGGGCCCCAAAGGCCTGCACGCGGTCAATATTACAGCGGTCGTAGCCACAGAAGAAAAAGAAACGGTCCCGGACACCTTTCGAGAACAAAAAGTTACCAGCTGACGCGTCAAAACCTTCAGCCATAAAAAACCGCCCCTCTATTATCCGAGAGGGGCGGTTTTTTGCATGCTTGCAGTTCTTACATATGCGAGATCAGCGCATCACCGAAGCCCGAAGACGACACCAGTTTGGCCCCATCCATCAGACGCTCGAAGTCATAAGTCACGGTCTTGGCACTGATGGCGCCGTTGGTGCCCTTGATGATCAGATCCGCCGCTTCGGTCCAGCCCATGTGACGCAGCATCATTTCTGCCGAGAGAATCAGCGAACCCGGGTTGACCTGATCCTTGCCGGCGTACTTCGGCGCAGTACCGTGGGTGGCTTCGAACATCGCTACGGTGTCGGACAGGTTAGCGCCCGGCGCGATACCGATACCGCCCACTTCCGCCGCCAGAGCGTCGGAGAGGTAGTCGCCATTGAGGTTTAGGGTGGCGATCACATCGTATTCGGCCGGGCGCAGCAGGATTTGCTGGAGCATGGCGTCGGCAATGGCATCCTTGACGATCACGTTCTTGCCGGTTTTCGGGTTCTTGAACTGCATCCACGGACCCCCGTCGAGCAGGGTCGCGCCGAACTCTTCGGCGGCCACTTCGTAGGCCCATTCCTTGAAGGCACCTTCGGTGAACTTCATGATGTTGCCTTTGTGCACGATAGTCAGCGAATCGCGGTCGTTATCGACCACATACTGCAGAGCCTTGCGCGCCAGGCGCTTGGTGCCCTCGAGGGAAACCGGCTTGACGCCGATACCGCAGTTTTCGTCGAAACGGATCTTGGTGACGCCCATTTCTTCTTTAAGGAATTTGATGACCTTGGTGGCTTCCGGCGAACCGGCCTTCCATTCGATGCCAGCGTAGATATCCTCGGAGTTCTCGCGAAAGATGGTCATGTCGACGTCGCCAGGCTTTTTCACCGGGCTTGGCACGCCCTCGAACCAGCGCACCGGACGCAGGCAGACGTACAAATCGAGTTGCTGACGCAGAGCCACGTTCAGCGAGCGGATGCCGCCACCGACCGGGGTGGTCAGCGGGCCCTTGATGGAAACCACGTAATCCTTGACTGCGTCGAGCGTTTCCTGAGGCAGCCAAGTGTCCTGATCGTAAACCTGAGTGGCTTTTTCCCCGGCGAAGACTTCCATCCAGGAAATCTTGCGTTTGCCGCCGTATGCCTTTTGAACTGCAGCATCGACAACCTTGATCATCACCGGGCTGATGTCAACACCAATGCCGTCACCTTCGATGAAGGGGATGATCGGGTTATCTGGAACATTGAGAGAATGGTCTGCATTGACGGTGATTTTGTCGCCGACGGCTGGAACCTGAATCTTCTTGTAACCCATGCTGAACTCCATTGTTTGGATTGAACATCTGGCTTGGTTCGAGCGTAACCCAGTTAAATCAACACGCAAACCCTCTGTTCAAGGCGCAGGCACATCTCGTTTCGTACAACCCTGAAAGCAAAGGGAAAAGCGCCAAACTCAAGCATTGCGCAAGACTCTACGCCCCACCCCGCCCTGCGACCTTTAGACCAATGGACGAGATTCGATGCATATGAACCATCGGCAGATTGCCAGCTACCTATGTATAATGCCGCCCGCTGACCAAAGGGTCACGACGGCTGGCCTCTCTAGAACGAGACTTTCCGCCTGATTGGTTGAACTGTTACCGCAGTCCGACTGCTTGACGCTCAACGATGCACCCAACATCACCGCGAAGAATCTCGACATTCGGTTCATGGATGACTTTGAACGAACGCGCTTACCCGGCGCCCCTCGAGTTTCTGCGCACGCTTTAGCAAAGAAGAGAGAGTTAATCCGAATATGCCCACCCGCTCGAAGATCATCTATACCTTCACCGACGAAGCTCCAGCCCTCGCCACTTATTCCCTGCTGCCGATCATCGAGGCTTACACCGCCTCGGCCGATATCGCCGTGGAAACCCGCGATATCTCTCTTGCAGCGCGCATTCTGGCCAGCTTCCCCGAGCAACTGGGCGACAAAGCCGTAGCCGACCACCTCGCCGAACTGGGCGACCTGGCCGTTACGCCTGAAGCCAACATCATCAAGCTGCCGAACATCAGCGCTTCGGTTCCACAGTTGCAAGCCGCGATCAAAGAGCTGCAAGCTCAGGGTTACAACCTGCCGGACTACCCGGAAACCGTAATCAGCGATGCCGACAAAGACGCCAAGGCGCGTTACGACAAGGTCAAAGGCAGCGCCGTGAACCCGGTTCTGCGTGAAGGCAACTCCGACCGCCGCGCTCCGCTGTCGGTCAAGAACTACGCTCGCAAGCACCCGCACAAAATGGGCGCATGGGCCAAAGACTCCAAGTCCCACGTTGCTCACATGAGCACCGGCGATTTCTACGGCAGCGAAAAAGCCGCCCTGATCGACGCCGCTGACGCTGTGAAAATCGAACTGATCGCCAAAGACGGCACCACGACCGTCCTGAAAGAAAAAACCACCGTTCAGGCTGGCGAGATCCTCGACTGCGCCGTGTTGAGCAAAAACGCCCTGCGCGCGTTCATCGCCGCAGAAATCGAAAGTGCCAAGGCGCAAGGCGTGCTGCTGTCGGTTCACCTCAAAGCAACCATGATGAAGGTCTCCGACCCGATCATGTTCGGCCAGATCGTTGCCGAGTTCTACAAAGACGCGCTGACCAAGCACGCTGACGTGCTGGCCCAGATCGGCTTCAACCTGAACAATGGCATCGGCGATCTGTACGCTCGTATCAAGGCCCTGCCTAGCGATCAGCAAGCGCAGATCGAAGCCGACATGGCAGCGGTCTACGCCGCTCGTCCATCGCTGGCGATGGTCAACTCCGACAAAGGCATCACCAACCTGCACGTGCCGAGCGACGTTATCGTCGATGCCTCGATGCCTGCGATGATCCGTGACTCCGGCAAAATGTGGGGCACCGACGGTCAGTTGCACGACACCAAGGCTGTGATTCCAGATCGCTGCTACGCGACCATCTACCAGGCCGTGATCGAAGATTGCAAAGCCAATGGCGCCTTCGACCCGACCACCATGGGCAGCGTGCCAAACGTTGGCCTGATGGCGAAGAAAGCCGAAGAGTACGGCTCGCATGACAAGACCTTCCAGATCAAGGCTGACGGCGTGGTTCGCGTGACCGACAGCAAAGGCACCCTGCTGATGGAACAGGCTGTTGAAGCTGGCGACATCTTCCGCATGTGCCAGACCAAAGACGCGCCAATCCAGGACTGGGTCAAACTGGCCGTCAACCGCGCTCGCGCCAGCAGCACTCCGGCGATTTTCTGGCTGGACCCGATGCGCGCCCACGACGGCGTAGTGATCGAGAAAGTTCAGGCTTACCTGAAGGATCACGACACTGCCGGCCTGGACATCCAGATCATGGCGCCGGTCGACGCGATGAAGTTCACCCTGCAGCGCACCCGCGAAGGCAAGGACACCATTTCGGTGACCGGCAACGTACTGCGCGACTACCTGACCGACCTGTTCCCGATCATGGAACTGGGCACCAGCGCCAAGATGCTGTCGATCGTGCCACTGATGAACGGCGGTGGCCTGTTCGAAACCGGTGCCGGCGGTTCAGCACCGAAGCACGTGCAGCAACTGGTTGAAGAGAACTTCCTGCGCTGGGATTCGCTGGGCGAATTCCTGGCTCTGGCGGCGTCCCTCGAGCATTTGGGTGTGAACTACAACAACCCGAAAGCGCTGGTTCTGTCCAAGACTCTGGATCAGGCCACTGGCCAGTTCCTCGACAACAACAAGTCGCCGTCGCGCAAAGTCGGCAACATCGACAACCGCGGCAGCCACTTCTACCTGGCGATGTACTGGGCTCAGGCTCTGGCCGCCCAGACCGAAGACGCTGCGCTGCAAGCGCAGTTCGCGACGCTGGCCAAAACCCTGACCGAGAACGAGGCGACCATCGTTGCCGAGCTCAACGCCGTGCAGGGCAAGCCAGTGGACATCGGCGGTTACTACCACGCCAATGCCGAGCTGATCAGCAAGGCCATGCGCCCGAGCGCAACCTTCAACGCGGCGGTTGCTGCGCTGGTTTAAGGTTGTAAAGGGAACATCACAAACCCCGGCCCAGTGCCGGGGTTTGTTTTTGTGGCGTTTGCACCCATTTATCTTTGAAATACAAACCAATGTGGGAGCGGGCTTGCTCGCGAATGCGTCGGTTCAGCCAATAAAGATTTTGAATGACAAACCGCTTTCGCGAGCAAGCCCGCTCCCACAAGGGATTGGGCTTCAACCAATAAATTGAGGAAGGTTTATGGACTGGCTCCCCCACATCACCGTCGCCACCATCGTCGAGGACAACGGCCGCTTCCTGATGGTCGAAGAGCACAAAGCCGGGCGCAACGTACTGAATCAGCCCGCCGGCCATCTCGACCCGAACGAAACCCTGATCGAAGCCGCCATCCGCGAAACCCTTGAGGAAACCGGCTGGGACGTCGAACCGACCGGTGTGATCGGCATTTACCTGTACACCGCACCGAGCAACGGTGTGACCTACCAACGCGTGTGCTTCAGCGCCAAAGCCGTGGAGCACCACCCGGATTACCAGCTCGACGACGGCATCGTCGGCGCCAAGTGGCTGACCCGCGACGAATTAATCGCCCAGCGCGATAACTGGCGCAGCGAGCTGATCATCCGCTGCATCGATGACTATCTGGCCGGCCATCACTTCGGCCTCGAACTGATCCGCCCTTCTCTTTAGCCTTGAGGCCGTGAGCCTGATAGAATCGCGTCCTTTTTCAAGACACTCATTGAATCCCTATGCGTGATCCAGCCCCTTCTGACACATCCAAGAAGCGCGTCATTGTCGGCATGTCCGGCGGCGTGGACTCTTCCGTTTCCGCTCTTCTGCTGATCGAGCAGGGCTTTGAAGTGGAAGGCCTGTTCATGAAGAACTGGGAAGAAGACGACGGAACGGAATATTGCACCGCCATGGACGACCTGGCGGACGCTCAGGCCGTGTGCGACAAGATCGGCATCAAGCTGCACACTGCCAACTTCGCCGCCGAGTACTGGGACAACGTGTTCGAGCACTTCCTGGCCGAATACAAGGCCGGGCGCACGCCGAACCCGGACATCCTGTGCAACCGCGAGATCAAGTTCAAGGCGTTCCTCGACTACGCCATGATGCTCGGCGCCGAGCTGATCGCCACCGGCCACTACGTGCGCCGCCGTGACATCGATGGCCGCACCGAACTGCTCAAGGGCCTCGATCCGAACAAGGATCAAAGCTACTTCCTTCACGCCGTCGGCGGCGAACAGATCGCCAAGACCCTGTTCCCGGTCGGTGAACTGGAAAAGCCTGAAGTGCGCGCAATTGCCGAAAAATACGAGCTGGCGACCGCCAAAAAGAAGGATTCCACCGGGATCTGCTTTATCGGCGAGCGTCGTTTCAGCGACTTCCTCAAGCAATACCTGCCGGCACAACCGGGCGAGATCAAAACCACCGAAGGCGAAGTCATCGGCCGTCACCACGGCTTGATGTACCACACCATCGGCCAGCGCCAGGGCCTCGGCATTGGCGGCTTGAAAGATGCCGGCGATGAGCCGTGGTACGTGCTGCGCAAGGATCTGGACAACAACGAACTGATCGTCGGCCAGGGCAACAACCACCCATGGCTGTTTTCCAGCGCCCTGCTCGCATCCGAAATCTATTGGGTCAACCCGATCGATCTGAGCCAGCCGCTGCGCCTGACCGCCAAAGTGCGTTACCGCCAAAGCGACCAGGCCTGCACCCTGGAGAAAACCGCCAGCGGTTACCGCGCCGTGTTCGACGAACCGCAACGCGCGGTCACGCCGGGCCAGTCCGTGGTGTTCTATGACGGTGAAATCTGCCTCGGTGGCGGCGTGATCGAAGTCGCCGAGCCGTGGAGCGGCCAGGCATGAACCCGACTCAGGAGCAACTGACGGCGCTGGGCGGCGTGTTTCTCGCTGCCGTGCTGGTCGACCGGATCGCCAAGACCGGCCAGACCAACGAGGCCGGCCTGAGCTGCATGCTCGGCAGCCTGCTGGTGCGCGACCCGAAAGACACGCTGGACGTGTACGGCGGCGACGATATCAATCTGCGCGAAGGCTACCGCGCACTGATCGGCGCGCTTGAACGCGACCCGAGCACCTTGCAGCGCGAGCCGCTGCGCTATGCCCTGTCGATGCTCGGCCTTGAACGGCAACTGGCCAAGCGTGACGACATGCTCGACACCATCGGCAAGCGCCTGCCGCAGATCCAGTCGCAGGTCGAGCACTTCGGTCCGGCCCACGAAAATGTGGTTGCCGCGTGCGGCGCGCTGTACCAAGACACCCTGAGCACCCTGCGCCAGCGGATTCAGGTGCATGGCGACATGCGCAACCTGCAACAGCCGAGCAATGCCTCGAAAATCCGTGCCCTGCTCTTGGCCGGCATCCGTTCAGCTCGCCTGTGGCGTCAGCTCGGTGGGCATCGCTGGCAGTTGGTGATCAGCCGGCGCAAGCTGCTCAAAGAGCTGTATCCGTTGATGCGCAGCGAGTAAATCGCCGCGCAATAGAAAGCTTTGTAGTCTGTAACGCGTAATACGCCGGTCAGTTGGCAACGGACCGGCGGATTTTTTCATGTATGATACGCGCCCCATTTCGTTGCCCGACTGTCCGAGAACACCCCATGCAGCTCTCTTCGCTCACTGCGGTTTCCCCTGTTGACGGCCGCTACGCCGGCAAAACCCAGGCCCTGCGCCCGATTTTCAGCGAGTACGGCCTGATCCGTGCCCGCGCTCTGGTTGAAGTACGCTGGCTCCAGCGTCTCGCCGCCCACGCTGGTATCCCGGAAGTGCCAGCCTTCTCTGCCGAGGCCAACGCCGTTCTCAATGAACTGGCTGAGAACTTCTCGCTGGAGCACGCCGAGCGCGTCAAAGAGATCGAGCGCACCACCAACCACGACGTCAAAGCGATCGAATACCTGCTCAAAGAGCAGGCGGCCAAGCTGCCGGAGCTGGCCAAGGTCAGCGAGTTCATCCACTTTGCCTGCACCAGCGAAGACATTAACAACCTGTCCCACGCCCTGATGCTGCGCGAAGGCCGTGACGACGTGATGCTGCCGCTGATGCGCCAGACTGCCAACGCTATCCGTGAACTGGCGATCCGTTTCGCCGATGTGCCGATGCTGTCGCGCACTCACGGCCAACCGGCTTCGCCGACCACGCTGGGTAAAGAGCTGGCGAACGTGGTTTACCGTCTCGAGCGTCAGATCGCTCAAGTCGCTGCCGTGCCACTGCTGGGCAAGATCAACGGCGCTGTCGGCAACTACAACGCCCACCTGTCGGCCTACCCGCAGATCGACTGGGAAGCCAACGCCCGCGCCTTCATCGAAGACGAACTGGGCCTGGGCTTCAACCCGTACACCACGCAGATCGAACCGCACGACTACATCGCCGAACTGTTCGACGCCATTGCGCGCTTCAATACCATCCTGATCGACTTCGACCGTGACATTTGGGGTTACATCTCCCTGGGTTACTTCAAGCAGCGCACCATCGCCGGCGAAATCGGTTCGTCGACCATGCCGCACAAGGTCAACCCGATCGACTTCGAAAACTCCGAAGGCAACCTGGGCATCGCCAACGCACTGTTCCAGCACCTGGCGAGCAAACTGCCAATCTCCCGCTGGCAGCGCGACCTGACCGACTCCACCGTTCTGCGTAACCTCGGTGTCGGCTTCGCCCACAGCGTGATCGCGTATGAAGCCAGCCTCAAAGGCATCAGCAAGCTTGAGCTCAACGAGCAGAAGATTGCCGCTGACCTCGATGCATGCTGGGAAGTGCTGGCTGAGCCGATCCAAACCGTGATGCGCCGCTACAACATCGAAAACCCGTACGAAAAGCTGAAAGAACTGACCCGCGGCAAGGGCATCAGCCCTGAAGCGTTGCAGACTTTCATCGACGGCCTGGACATGCCAGCCCAAGCGAAAGCCGAGCTGAAGCAACTGACCCCGGCCAACTACATCGGTAACGCTGTAGCGCAAGCCAAACGCATCTGATCGACCGCTTGACCCGTTTGAGACGCCCGGCCGCGCCGGGCGTTTTTATTCCCGTCTGAAAAGTGCTTTTTTTCAATAGGTTACATATGAATTCCGATATTCCTCTTCAACTTCTGGGCGGCCTCACGGCGCGCGAATTCCTGCGTGACTACTGGCAGAAAAAGCCACTGCTGATCCGTCAGGCGATTCCTGATTTCGAAAGCCCGATCGACGCCGACGAACTGGCCGGCCTGGCCCTGGAAGAAGAAGTCGAGTCGCGCCTGGTGATCGAGCACGGCGAGCGCCCATGGGAACTGCGCCGCGGCCCGTTCGCTGAAGACGAATTCAGCAAGCTGCCGGAAAAAGAGTGGACTCTGCTCGTTCAGGCAGTCGATCAATTCGTGCCGGAAGTCAGCGAACTGCTGGAAAACTTCCGCTTCCTGCCGAGTTGGCGCGTTGACGACGTGATGATCAGCTTCGCCGCTCCCGGTGGCAGCGTGGGGCCGCACTTCGACAACTACGACGTGTTCCTGCTGCAAGGTCACGGCAAGCGCAACTGGAAAATCGGCCAGATGTGCGACTCCGAGAGCCCGCTGCTGCAACACGCGGATCTGCGCATCCTCGCCGAATTCCACGAAACCGAAGAGTGGGTTCTGGAACCGGGCGACATGCTCTACCTGCCGCCGCGCCTGGCCCACTGCGGCGTGGCCGTGGATAACTGCATGACCTATTCGGTCGGCTTCCGCGCCCCAAGCGCCTCTGAAGTACTGACCCACTTCACCGACTTCCTCAGCCAGTTCCTGACCGATGAAGAGCGCTACACCGATGCCGACGCGCAACCGGCGACCGATCCGCACCAGATTCAACACGATGCACTGGATCGCCTGAAGAGCCTGCTCGCCGAGCACATGAGCGACGAGCGCCTGCTGCTGACCTGGTTCGGCCAATACATGACCGAGCCACGCTACCCGGAACTCGTGGCCGGCCCGGAAGACGTCGAAGAAGAAGACTTCCTCAGCGCCCTGCAGGATGGTGCCGTATTGATCCGTAACCCGAGCGCACGCCTGGCCTGGTCGGAAGTCGATGACGATTTGCTGCTGTTCGCCAGCGGCCAGAGCCGTTATCTGCCGGGCAAATTGCGCGAACTGCTGAAACTGATCTGCGCCGCCGACGCCTTACACACCGACAACCTCGGCGAGTGGCTGAACGACGAAGACGGTCGTGGCCTGCTGTGCGAACTGGTCAAGCAAGGCAGCCTGGGGTTTGCCGATGAATAAAATTCGCGTACGTGTCGCAGACTGGCAGAAGGACATCGCCGAGATCCGGCGCATTCGTGAAACGGTGTTTATCGCCGAACAATCGGTTCCACCCGAGCTTGAATGGGACGCCGATGACGCGACCGCCGTGCATTTTCTGGCATTCGAAGGCGACTTTCCGATCGGCACTGCACGCCTGCTGCCCGATGGGCACATTGGCCGGGTTTCGGTGCTGAAAGACTGGCGTGGCATGAAGGTCGGTGACGCCCTGATGCAAGCGGTCATCGCTGAAGCTGAAGAGCGCGGCCTGAAGCAGCAGATGCTCAGCGCACAAGTGCAGGCCACGGCGTTCTATGAGCGCCTGGGTTTCAGCCTGGTCAGTGAAGAATTCCTGGAAGCAGGGATTCCGCATGTCGATATGGTTCGCCATTCGGCTTAAGACCGCGGCGCGGCTTTCGCTAGCAGGCTCGCCCCCACACTGGATCTGTGCCTGACGCACAATTTGTGTCCGCTGGAGATCTACTGTGGGAGCGAGCCTGCTCGCGAAGAGGCCAGCAAGAACACCACAAAACGCCCTGCCATTCTCGGATGCCGGGGCGTTTTGCTGTCTACGATTCAACTTGCCCCACCCCAGGCCGACAAACTGGCAATATCAAGCCTTCCGAAAGCGGAGATAACGGACATGTCCCTACGCACCCTGCTCACCACCCTGCTGCTCGGCTGCAGTCTATCGGTCATGGCGGCCACCGAAATCGTGCCACTCAAGTACCGCACCAGCGCCGACATGCTGCCGATGGCGCAAGACTTCATGGGCAAAGATGGCCAGGTCAGCGCCTACGGCAACCAACTGATCGTCAAGGCCGAGCCGGACAAGATTCAGGAACTCAAGGCACTGATCACCCAACTCGACACCGCCCCCAAACGCCTGCTGATCACTGTCGATACCAATGAAAACAACGGTCGTGGCGACGAGGGCTATTCAGTGAACGGCACACAGACCCGCATCATCAGCCGCAGCACCGCTAGCCGAGACGGCGGCATTCAGCAAGTGCAGGCCAGCGAAGGCGCACCGGCGTTGATTCAGGTCGGCCAGAGCGTGCCAATCACCAGCAGCCAAAGCAATTCCTACGGCGACTACAGCAGCCAAACCCAATACCGTAACGTCACCCAAGGTTTTTACGTCACCGCCAGCGTCACCGGAGACATCGTTCATCTGTCAATCAGCACCAATCGTGACCGCATGAGCCAGGAACGTCCCGATGTAGTGAACGTACAAAGTACCGACACAACGGTCAGCGGGCGCCTGGGCGAGTGGATCACTCTGGCCGGTGTGAATCGCCAGACTCAGGCCGACAAACAAGGCCTGACCCGCAGCTACTCGACTCAAGGCCGAGATGACATGACGCTACGGGTGAAAGTCGACAGCTTGGACTAAAGCACCAAAAACTGACTGATTAGTCGTATTAGACGAAAGATGTAGTGCCTTGAAAAAAGCACTACAAAACGTTTGACGAGGCAAAAAAGCGAAGGCATGATGGCCTCGCTCCCGCTAATCAGAGGCCCTGGCAAGGGCCTTCGAAACGATGTTCGCAGCCACCCCGCGAACCGCTTCGTGTCTGTACCGCCCACAAGGTGTGTTTGACGAGGTTGCCGACTGGAACGAAGTTGTCCCGAGGGACGGAAGCGTAATTAGGTAACCCGGCATCACACTGCAGTTCGTATAAAGGCCCACGACGCCCGAATGCGCCCACCAGTTGCGCCTTTACCTGCTCACTTCCCCTCGAGCCCATCGTTCATCCCGTCGCCTACCCCGCCGAATCCGACTTGATCACCTAAGCTTCTGGTCAGCGAGCGCATGAATTTTCCACCGCAGAACAACTTTTCATAAAGACGCGACGAGGTTTATCTCCATGGCACTGACACGCGAACAGCAAATTGCAGCCCTTGAAAAAGACTGGGCTGAAAACCCGCGCTGGAAAGGCGTGACACGCACTTACTCCGCTGCTGACGTCGTCCGTCTGCGTGGCTCGGTTCAACCAGAGCACACTTTTGCGAAAATGGGCGCCGAGAAGTTGTGGAACCTGGTGACCCAGGGTGCCAAGCCGTCCTTCCGCCCAGAGAAAGATTTCGTCAACTGCATGGGCGCCCTGACCGGCGGCCAGGCTGTTCAGCAGGTTAAAGCCGGTATCCAGGCGATCTACCTGTCGGGCTGGCAGGTGGCTGCGGACAACAACTCCGCCGAATCGATGTACCCGGACCAGTCGCTGTACCCGGTGGACTCGGTGCCAACCGTGGTCAAGCGTATCAACAACTCGTTCCGTCGTGCTGACCAGATCCAGTGGAAAGCCGGCAAGAACCCTGGCGACGATGGCTACATCGACTACTTCGCGCCAATCGTGGCTGACGCTGAAGCCGGTTTCGGTGGCGTACTGAACGCCTACGAACTGATGAAGAGCATGATCGAAGCAGGCGCTGCTGGCGTTCACTTCGAAGACCAACTGGCTTCCGTGAAAAAATGCGGCCACATGGGCGGCAAGGTACTGGTTCCTACCCAGGAAGCTGTACAGAAGCTGACCGCTGCCCGTCTGGCGGCTGACGTTGCCGGTACTCCGACCATCATTCTGGCGCGTACCGACGCTAACGCAGCTGACCTGCTGACGTCCGACTGCGACCCGTACGACCAGCCATTCGTGACTGGCGAACGTACCCAGGAAGGCTTCTACAAAGTGCGCGCCGGTCTCGACCAGGCCATCGCTCGCGGCCTGGCTTACGCTCCGTACGCCGACCTGATCTGGTGCGAAACCGCCAAGCCGGATCTGGACGAGGCTCGTCGCTTCGCTGAAGCGATCAAAAAGGAATACCCGGACCAACTGCTGTCGTACAACTGCTCGCCTTCCTTCAACTGGAAGAAAAACCTGGACGACGCGACCATCGCCAAGTTCCAGCGCGAACTGTCCGCCATGGGCTACAAGCACCAGTTCATCACCCTGGCCGGCATTCACAACATGTGGCACAGCATGTTCAACCTGGCGCACGACTACGCCCGTAACGACATGACTGCCTACGTGAAGCTGCAAGAGCAGGAATTCGCTGATGCTGCCAAGGGTTACACCTTCGTGGCTCACCAGCAGGAAGTGGGCACCGGCTACTTCGATGACATGACCACCGTGATTCAAGGTGGCTCGTCTTCGGTAACCGCGCTGACCGGTTCGACTGAAGAAGAACAGTTCCACTGATCTGCTTCACCTGAGCAAACGGCCGTTGCGGGCCGAATAGAAAGCCAACCGCAACGCCGCACATCTGACGCCCCGACTGGTTCGGGGCGTTTTTTTTGCCCGCAAACATCTCAAAGGCTCCTACAGGTTTTGCGTAGGACCTTTCTGAAAAAACATTGATCCGGAGCGCTATGGACGTCAGAAAAATCGTTTAAAACGGGCGATGCCGCTACTTGCAGTAACGGGCATATAAGACAACTTCCTGATTACTGGCCCGCTAAACAGTTTCAAAACCACTCCAAACGATATCAATTATCATTTAGCAGCAACTATGTTCGTTACATTTCCCACAAAACATAATTCGCAGAAATCCGGCTAATGCCCGCTATGCTTGGGCTACGGGGCATTCGAGGTGCGCTATGTCCTTATTCCAATAAATAATTTCGCTATAGGAATTTTACTTGCAGGGTGTTTAGCCATAAAATCAGCGCGATTGATTGCTGCGACATATCGTCACTGCTTTATTTCTTTATCAAGCTCAGAGACCTTTGCTCTCTGTTAAGGATTACCAGCATGCCCGAAGCGACAGGACTCATGGCCCACAACTGGGGCTTTGCCATTTTCCTTCTGGGTGTAGTCGGCCTGTGTGCCTTCATGCTCGGTGTCTCAAGCCTCCTGGGGTCAAAAGCCTGGGGCCGCAGCAAAAACGAACCGTTCGAGTCCGGCATGCTACCTACCGGTGGCGCCCGCTTGCGGCTCTCAGCCAAATTCTATCTGGTCGCGATGCTGTTCGTGATCTTTGATATCGAAGCCCTCTTTCTCTTTGCATGGTCTGTGTCCGTCCGCGAAAGCGGCTGGACCGGATTCGTCGAAGCTCTCGTTTTCATAGCAATTCTGTTGGCAGGTCTTGTCTACCTGTTCCGAGTGGGCGCCCTTGACTGGGCTCCGGAAGCTCGTCGCAAGAGGCAAGCGAAGCTGAAACAATGAGGCTTTGGCAATGCAATACAATCTCACCAGGATCGACCCCGATGCTCCTAACGAGCAGTATCCGATTGGCGAACGGGAAACCGTTTCCGATCCGTTAGAAGATCAAGTTCACAAAAACATTTTCATGGGCAAGCTGGAAGACGTGCTGAGTGGCGCGGTCAACTGGGGACGCAAGAACTCCCTGTGGCCGTACAACTTTGGCTTGTCGTGCTGCTACGTGGAAATGACCACCGCCTTCACGGCGCCCCACGACATTGCGCGCTTTGGCGCCGAAGTTATCCGGGCATCGCCGCGTCAGGCCGACTTCATGGTTATCGCCGGTACCTGCTTCATCAAGATGGCGCCGATCATTCAGCGTCTCTACGAGCAAATGCTCGAACCGAAGTGGGTTATCTCCATGGGTTCGTGCGCCAACTCCGGTGGCATGTACGACATCTACTCCGTGGTTCAAGGGGTGGACAAGTTCCTGCCGGTGGACGTCTACGTACCTGGCTGCCCGCCCCGTCCAGAAGCATTTCTGCAAGGCTTGATGCTGTTGCAGGAATCGATTGGCAAGGAGCGTCGCCCACTTTCCTGGGTCGTTGGTGATCAAGGCGTTTATCGCGCCGACATGCCTTCGCAGAAGGATGCGCGCCGCGAACAGCGAATCGCAGTCACCAACCTGCGCAGCCCTGACGAAGTCTGATCCAGATCTGTTCTTACAAAGAAACGAGAAGCTGGCTTCATTCTTTACGTTGACCGAAAGCGAAAAAATAACCATGACTACAGGCAGCGCTCTGTACATCCCGCCTTACAAGGCAGACGACCAGGATGTGGTCGTTGAATTGAACAACCGTTTTGGCGCCGAAGCGTTCACCGCTCAGTCGACCCGCACCGGTATGCCGGTGCTGTGGGTGGCGCGCGCCAGACTCGTCGAAGTCCTGACTTTCCTGCGAAACCTGCCCAAGCCGTACGTCATGCTCTATGACCTGCACGGCGTGGACGAGCGTCTGCGCACCAAGCGTCAAGGGCTGCCTTCGGACGCCGAATTCACCGTGTTCTATCACCTCATGTCGCTTGAGCGTAATAGTGACGTGATGATCAAGGTCGCCTTGTCCGAAAGCGACCTGAGCTTGCCGACCGTCACCAGCATCTGGCCGAACGCCAACTGGTACGAGCGTGAAGTCTGGGACATGTACGGCATCGATTTCAAAGGTCACCCGCACCTGTCGCGCATCATGATGCCGCCGACCTGGGAAGGTCACCCGCTGCGCAAGGACTTCCCGGCGCGCGCCACCGAATTCGATCCGTACAGCCTGAACCTGGCCAAGCAACAGCTTGAGGAAGAAGCCGCGCGTTTCCGCCCTGAAGACTGGGGCATGAAGCGTTCCGGGCCGAACGAGGACTACATGTTCCTCAACCTGGGTCCGAACCACCCTTCGGCTCACGGTGCTTTCCGCATCATCCTGCAGCTGGACGGTGAAGAGATCGTCGACTGCGTCCCTGACATCGGTTACCACCACCGTGGTGCCGAGAAGATGGCTGAGCGTCAGTCCTGGCACAGCTTCATTCCTTACACCGACCGTATCGACTACCTCGGCGGTGTGATGAACAACCTGCCGTACGTGCTCTCGGTCGAGAAGCTGGCCGGCATCAAAGTGCCCGAGAAGGTCGACGTCATCCGCATCATGATGGCCGAGTTCTTCCGGATCACCAGCCACCTGCTGTTCCTGGGTACGTACATCCAGGACGTCGGCGCTATGACCCCGGTATTCTTCACTTTCACCGACCGCCAGAAGGCGTACACGGTGATCGAAGCCATCACCGGTTTCCGCCTGCACCCGGCCTGGTACCGCATCGGTGGCGTCGCGCACGACCTGCCACGCGGCTGGGAAAAACTGGTGAAAGATTTCGTTGAATGGCTGCCAAAACGCCTCGACGAATACACCAAGGCAGCCCTGCAGAACAGCATCCTCAAGGGTCGCACCATCGGCGTTGCCCAGTACAACACCAAAGAGGCCCTGGAATGGGGCGTCACCGGTGCGGGCCTGCGCTCGACCGGTTGCGACTTCGACCTGCGTAAAGCGCGTCCATACTCCGGCTACGAAAACTTCGAGTTCGAAGTGCCGCTGGCCGCCAACGGCGATGCCTACGACCGCTGCATGGTCCGCGTCGAAGAGATGCGCCAGAGCATCAAGATCATCGACCAGTGCATGCGCAACATGCCGGAAGGCCCGTACAAGGCGGATCACCCGCTGACCACGCCGCCGCCCAAAGAGCGCACGCTGCAGCACATCGAAACCCTGATCACGCACTTCCTGCAAGTTTCGTGGGGCCCGGTCATGCCGGCCAACGAATCCTTCCAGATGATCGAAGCGACCAAGGGCATCAACAGTTATTACCTGACGAGCGACGGCGGCACCATGAGCTACCGTACCCGGATCCGCACTCCGAGCTTCCCGCATCTGCAACAGATCCCTTCGGTGATCAAAGGCAGCATGGTCGCGGACATGATTGCGTACCTGGGTAGTATCGACTTCGTTATGGCCGACGTGGACCGCTAAGCATGAACAGCACGCTTATCCAGACAGACCGTTTCACCCTCAGTGAAACCGAGCGCTCGGCCATTGAGCACGAGCTGCATCACTACGAAGACCCGCGCGCGGCGTCGATCGAAGCCTTGAAGATCGTTCAGAAAGAACGTGGCTGGGTGCCAGATGGCGCCCTGTACGCGATCGGCGAGATCCTCGGCATTCCGGCCAGCGATGTTGAAGGTGTGGCGACGTTCTACAGCCAGATCTTCCGTCAGCCGGTCGGCCGTCACATCATTCGCGTCTGCGACAGCATGGTCTGCTACATCGGCGGCCATGAGTCAGTGGTCAGCGAAATCCAGAACAATCTGGGCATCGGCCTGGGTCAGACCACCGCCGACGGTCGTTTCACCCTGCTGCCTGTCTGCTGCCTCGGCAACTGCGACAAGGCACCGGCGCTGATGATCGACGACGACACCTTTGGCGACGTGCAGCCTGCTGGCGTGGCCAAACTGCTCGAGGGCTACGTATGACCCTGACATCTTTCGGCCCGGCCAACCGCATCAAGCGTTCGGCCGAGACTCACCCGCTGACCTGGCGTCTGCGTGACGACGGCGAAGCCGTGTGGCTCGACGAATACCAGGCCAAGAACGGTTACGCCGCTGCGCGCAAAGCCTTCGCCGACATGGCTCAGGACGACATTGTCCAGACCGTGAAAGACGCCGGCCTCAAAGGTCGCGGCGGTGCAGGCTTCCCCACTGGCGTGAAGTGGGGCCTGATGCCAAAAGACGAATCCATCAATATCCGCTACCTGCTATGCAACGCGGATGAAATGGAGCCGAACACCTGGAAAGACCGCATGCTGATGGAGCAACTGCCCCATCTGCTGATCGAAGGCATGCTGATCAGTGCTCGCGCACTGAAAACCTACCGTGGCTACATCTTCCTGCGTGGCGAATACACCACCGCCGCCAAGCACCTCAACCGTGCCGTGGAAGAAGCCAAGGCAGCAGGCCTGCTGGGCAAGAACATTCTGGGCAGCGGTTTTGATTTCGAACTATTCGTCCACACCGGCGCCGGGCGTTACATCTGCGGTGAAGAAACCGCACTGATCAACTCCCTCGAAGGTCGCCGCGCCAACCCGCGCTCCAAGCCGCCCTTCCCTGCCGCCGTGGGCGTGTGGGGCAAGCCGACCTGCGTGAACAACGTTGAAACCCTGTGCAACGTGCCGGCGATCATTGCCGACGGCGTTGACTGGTACAAATCGTTGGCCCGCGAAGGCAGCGAAGACATGGGCACCAAGCTCATGGGCTTCTCCGGCAAGGTCAAGAATCCTGGCCTGTGGGAACTGCCGTTCGGCGTGACCGGTCGCGAGTTGTTCGAAGACTACGCTGGCGGCATGCGCGACGGCTTCAAGCTCAAGGCCTGGCAGCCGGGTGGCGCCGGTACCGGTTTCCTCTTGCCAGAACATCTCGACGCACAAATGTATGCCGGCGGCATCGCCAAAGTAGGCACCCGTATGGGTACCGGTTTGGCCATGGCGGTGGACGACAGCGTCAACATGGTGTCGCTGCTGCGCAACATGGAGCAGTTTTTTGCACGCGAATCCTGCGGTTTCTGCACCCCGTGCCGTGATGGCTTGCCATGGAGCGTCAAGCTCTTGATGGCCATCGAAGAAGGCCGCGGTCAGCCAGGCGACATCGAGACCCTGCTGGGGCTGGTCAATTTCCTCGGCCCAGGCAAGACCTTCTGTGCTCACGCACCGGGTGCCGTGGAACCGCTGGGCAGTGCCATCAAATACTTCCGTCCAGAGTTCGAAGCCGGTATTGCGCCTGCAAGCGCCGCCGTCCCGCCTCTGGCAAGGCCGATCGTAATCGGCGCGTAAACGCTTAAAAAGGCGAAGGGTCCGTGCCCTTCGCCTTTCGTCCGATGACGCCTTTAGGGGCTGACTGGATTCGGACGCATAACAAGATTCCATTAGCCACGCCCGCTGACACCGGGCCAACGAAGACCTTTGAACCATGGCCACTATCCACGTAGACGGCAAAGCGCTCGAAGTCGACGGGGCAGACAACCTGTTACAGGCATGTCTGTCGCTGGGCCTCGACATCCCTTATTTCTGCTGGCACCCCGCGCTTGGTAGCGTCGGGGCCTGCCGCCAGTGTGCGGTCAAGCAGTACACCGACGAGAACGACACCCGTGGTCGCATCGTCATGTCCTGCATGACGCCTGCCACCGACAACACCTGGATCTCCATCGACGATGAAGAATCCAAGGCGTTCCGCGCCAGTGTTGTCGAATGGCTGATGACCAACCACCCGCACGACTGCCCGGTGTGCGAAGAAGGCGGTCACTGCCACCTGCAAGACATGACGGTGATGACCGGCCACAACGAGCGCCGTTATCGCTTCACCAAGCGCACCCACCAGAACCAGCAACTGGGCCCATTCATTTCCCACGAAATGAACCGCTGCATCGCCTGCTACCGCTGCGTGCGTTTCTACAAGGACTACGCCGGCGGCACCGACCTCGGTGTATTCGGCGCCCACGACAACGTGTACTTCGGTCGCGTTGAAGACGGCACCCTCGAAAGCGAGTTCTCCGGCAACCTCACCGAGGTCTGCCCGACCGGTGTGTTCACCGACAAGACTCACTCCGAGCGTTACAACCGTAAATGGGACATGCAGTTCTCGCCGAGCATCTGCCATGGCTGCTCGAGCGGTTGCAACATCTCTCCGGGCGAGCGTTACGGCGAACTGCGTCGCATCGAAAACCGTTTCAACGGTTCGGTGAACCAGTACTTCCTGTGCGACCGTGGCCGTTTCGGTTATGGCTACGTCAACCGCACCGACCGTCCACGTCAGCCGCTGCTGGCCGACGGCACCAAACTGGGCCTGGATCAGGCGCTGGACAAGGCTGCCGATCTGCTGCGCGGTCGCAACATTGTCGGTATCGGTTCGCCGCGTGCCAGCCTCGAAAGCAACTACGCGTTGCGCGAACTGGTTGGCGCCGAGCACTTCTACTCAGGTATCGAAGCCTGCGAACTGGAGCGCATCCGTCTGGTCCTGCAAGTGCTCAAAGACAGCCCGCTGCCAGTGCCGAACATGCGCGACATCGAAGACCACGACGCCGTGTTCGTCCTCGGTGAAGACCTGACCCAGACTGCTGCGCGTATGGCGTTGTCCCTGCGTCAGTCGGTCAAGGGCAAGGCTGAAGACATGGCCGAAGCCATGCGCGTACAGCCATGGCTCGACGCTGCGGTGAAGAACATCGGTCAGCACGCGCTGAACCCGCTGTTCATCGCCAGCCTGGCTGAAACCAAGCTCGACGACATCGCCGAAGAATGCGTTCACGCCGCTCCCGACGATCTGGCTCGCATCGGTTTTGCCGTGGCTCACGCACTGGATGCCAGCGCCCCTGCCGTTGAAGGTCTGGACGCTGAAGCACTGGAACTGGCCAAGCGCATTGCTGACGCCCTGCTCGCGGCCAAACGCCCGCTGATCATCGCCGGTACTTCGCTGGGCTCCAAAGCCCTGATCGAAGCGGCGGCGAACATCGCCAAGGCTCTGAAGCTGCGCGAGAAGAACGGTTCGATCAGCCTGATCGTCCCGGAAGCCAACAGCCTCGGTCTGGCCATGCTCGGTGGCGAATCGGTGGATGCTGCGCTGCAAGCCGTGATCGACGGCAAAGCCGACGCCATCGTCGTGCTGGAAAACGACCTGTACACCCGCACCTCGAAAGCCAAGGTCGATGCCGCATTGAACGCTGCGAAAGTGGTGATCGTTGCCGACCATCAGAAGACGGCCACCAGCGATCGCGCGCATCTGGTTCTGCCAGCGGCCAGCTTCGCTGAAGGCGACGGTACGCTGGTCAGCCAGGAAGGTCGCGCCCAGCGCTTCTTCCAGGTTTTCGACCCGCAATACATGGATGCAAGCATTCTGGTTCACGAAGGCTGGCGCTGGCTGCACGCCCTGCGCTCGACCCTGCTGAACCAGCCGATCGACTGGACGCAACTGGACCACGTCACCGCTGCCGTGGCTTCGAGCACCGAGCAACTGGCACGTATCGTCGACGCGGCACCGTCTGCCGCGTTCCGCATCAAGGGTCTGAAACTGGCGCGTGAGCCGCTGCGTTATTCCGGTCGCACCGCGATGCGCGCCGACATCAGCGTTCACGAACCACGCACCCCGCAAGACAAAGACACCGCGTTCGCCTTCTCCATGGAAGGTTACTCGGGCTCGGTTGAACCGCGTCAGCAGGTGCCATTCGCCTGGTCGCCGGGCTGGAACTCGCCGCAAGCCTGGAACAAGTTCCAGGACGAAGTCGGTGGTCACATCCGCGCTGGCGACCCGGGCACCCGCCTGATCGAAAGCACCGGTGATTCGCTGAACTGGTTCGCTGCCGCTCCGCGCGCATTCAACCCGGCGCCGGGCACCTGGCAAGCCGTGCCGTTCTTCCACCTGTTCGGCAGCGAAGAAACCTCTTCGAAAGCCGCTCCGGTTCAGGAACGCATTCCGACGGCTTACGTTGCACTGGCCAAGTCCGAAGCGGATCGACTGGGCGTCAACGACGGCGCACTGCTGATCCTGAACGTGGCCGGCCAGACCCTGCGTCTGCCATTGCGTATCAATGAAGAACTGGGCGCAGGTCTGGTGGCATTGCCTGCGGGCATCGCCGGCATTCCACCGGCATTCGCCGGCGTATCCGTCGACGGTCTGCAGGAGGCAGCGCAATGACCTGGTTCACCCCTGAAGTGATCGATGTGATCCTCTCGGTCATCAAAGCCATCGTGATTCTGCTGGCCGTTGTGGTTGCAGGCGCGTTGCTCAGCTTTGTCGAACGTCGCCTGCTGGGCTGGTGGCAGGACCGTTACGGTCCGAACCGCGTTGGCCCGTTTGGTATGTTCCAGATCGCCGCCGACATGCTGAAGATGTTCTTCAAGGAAGACTGGACCCCGCCGTTTGCCGACAAAGTGATCTTCACTTTGGCGCCGGTGGTGGCCATGTCCGCCCTGCTGATCGCGTTTGCGATCATCCCGATCACCCCGACCTGGGGCGTGGCGGATCTGAACATCGGCCTGCTGTTCTTCTTCGCCATGGCCGGTCTGTCGGTCTACGCGGTGCTGTTCGCCGGCTGGTCGAGTAACAACAAGTTCGCCCTGCTCGGCAGCTTGCGTGCCTCGGCGCAGACCGTGTCCTACGAAGTGTTCATGGGCCTGGCCCTGATGGGCATCGTGGTGCAGGTCGGCTCGTTCAACATGCGCGACATCGTCGAGTACCAGGCGCAGAACCTGTGGTTCATCATTCCGCAGTTCTTCGGCTTCTGTACCTTCTTCATTGCTGGCGTGGCCGTGACTCACCGTCACCCGTTCGACCAGCCGGAAGCGGAACAGGAACTGGCTGACGGCTACCACATTGAATACGCCGGTATGAAATGGGGCATGTTTTTCGTCGGTGAATACATCGGCATCATCCTGATCTCGGCGCTGCTGGTCACCCTGTTCTTCGGTGGCTGGCACGGTCCGTTCGGCATCCTGCCGCAACTGGCTTTCGTCTGGTTCGCACTGAAGACCGCGTTCTTCATCATGCTGTTCATCCTGCTGCGCGCTTCCATCCCGCGTCCGCGTTATGACCAGGTGATGGATTTCAGCTGGAAATTCTGCCTGCCACTGACCCTGATCAATTTGCTGATAACCGCTGCGGTTGTGTTGTGGAACACACCTGCGGTTGCGGTTCAGTGAGGATTTGACCCATGTTCAAATATATTGGCGACATCGTTAAGGGTACTGGTACCCAGTTGCGCAGCCTGGTCATGGTCTTCGGCCATGGCTTTCGCAAGCGCGACACCCTGCAATATCCGGAAGAGCAGGTCTACCTGCCGCCACGCTACCGTGGCCGCATCGTCCTGACCCGTGACCCCGATGGCGAAGAGCGTTGCGTAGCCTGCAACCTGTGCGCCGTGGCGTGCCCGGTCGGTTGCATCTCGCTGCAGAAAGCTGAAACCGAAGACGGTCGCTGGTACCCGGACTTCTTCCGTATCAACTTCTCGCGCTGCATTTTCTGCGGTCTCTGCGAGGAAGCCTGTCCGACCACCGCAATCCAGTTGACGCCGGATTTCGAGATGGCCGAGTTCAAACGTCAGGACCTGGTGTACGAGAAAGAAGATCTTTTGATCTCTGGCCCCGGCAAAAACCCTGATTACAACTTCTATCGTGTTGCAGGTATGGCAATCGCTGGCAAGCCCAAAGGCAGCGCGCAGAACGAAGCCGAACCGATCAACGTGAAGAGCTTGCTGCCTTAAGGAAGAACGATGGAATTCGCTTTCTATTTCGCATCGGGTATCGCTGTTGTGTCCACGCTTCGCGTGATCACCAACACCAACCCTGTGCACGCCCTGCTCTACCTGATCATTTCGTTGATCGCCGTGGCCATGACCTTCTTCGCACTCGGCGCCCCGTTCGCCGGCGTGCTGGAAGTGATCGCCTACGCCGGCGCCATCATGGTGCTGTTCGTGTTCGTGGTGATGATGCTGAACCTGGGCCCGGCCTCGGTTCAGCAAGAACGTACCTGGCTCAAGCCCGGCATCTGGGCAGGGCCGGTGATTCTCGCAGCCTTGCTGCTGGCCGAACTGCTGTATGTGCTGTTCGCTCACCAGAGCGGTCAGGCCATCGGCCACACCACCGTAGACGCCAAAGCCGTGGGCATCAGCCTGTTCGGCCCGTATCTGCTGGTGGTCGAACTCGCCTCGATGCTGCTGCTCGCCGCAGCCGTCACGGCGTTCCATTTGGGCCGTAACGAGGCGAAGGAGTAAGACATGCCTGCTATCCCTCTCGAACATGGATTAGCCGTCGCCGGCATCCTGTTCTGCCTTGGTCTGGTCGGCCTGATGGTCCGCCGCAACATTTTGTTCGTGTTGATGAGTCTGGAAGTGATGATGAACGCCTCTGCACTGGCGTTCGTCGTTGCGGGCGCCCGTTGGGGCCAGCCGGATGGACAGATCATGTTCATCCTGGTGATCAGCCTTGCAGCCGCCGAGGCCAGTATTGGTCTGGCGATCCTGCTGCAACTGTATCGCCGCTTCCACACGCTCGATATCGACGCTGCCAGTGAGATGCGCGGATGAACTTAATCTTTCTGACTTTCGTATTCCCTCTGATCGGGTTCCTGCTGCTGTCGTTCTCTCGTGGACGCTGGTCGGAAAACCTCTCGGCGCTGATCGGCGTGGGTTCCATTGGCTTGTCGGCGATTGTCACCGCCTACGTCATCTGGCAATTCAACGTCGCACCTCCCGAAGGCGGTCACTACACCCTGGTGCTTTGGCAGTGGATGGCGGTGGAAGGCTTCAAGCCTGACTTCGCGCTTTACATCGACGGCCTGTCGATCACCATGCTCGGCGTGGTGGTTGGCGTAGGTTTCCTGATCCACCTGTTCGCCTCCTGGTACATGCGCGGTGAAGCGGGTTACTCGCGCTTCTTCTCGTACACCAACCTGTTTATCGCCAGCATGCTGTTCCTGGTACTGGGCGATAACCTGTTGTTCCTGTACTTCGGCTGGGAAGGCGTGGGCCTGTGCTCGTACCTGTTGATCGGTTTCTACTACAGCAACCGCAACAACGGTAACGCCGCACTCAAAGCCTTCATCGTGACCCGGATCGGCGACGTGTTCATGGCCATCGGCCTGTTCATCCTGTTCCAGCAAGTGGGCACGTTGAACATCCAGGAACTGCTGGTGCTGGCACCGCAGAAATTCCAGGTCGGCGATTTCTGGATCACGTTGGCGACCCTGATGCTGCTGGGTGGCGCGGTCGGTAAATCGGCACAACTGCCGCTGCAAACCTGGCTCGCGGACGCGATGGCTGGCCCGACGCCGGTTTCGGCACTGATCCACGCCGCAACCATGGTAACGGCAGGTGTCTATCTGATCGCCCGTACCCACGGTCTGTTCACCCTGGCGCCGGACATCCTGCACCTGGTAGGCATTGTGGGCGGTGTGACGCTGGTGCTGGCAGGTTTCGCCGCACTGGTACAAACCGACATCAAACGTATCCTCGCCTACTCGACCATGAGCCAGATCGGCTACATGTTCCTGGCGCTGGGCGTTGGTGCATGGGATGGCGCGATTTTCCACCTGATGACCCACGCCTTCTTCAAGGCCCTGCTGTTCCTTGCTTCCGGTGCGGTGATCGTTGCCTGCCACCACGAGCAGAACATCTTCAAGATGGGCGGCCTGTGGAAGAAACTGCCACTGGCCTACGCCAGCTTCATCGTCGGCGGCGCGGCGTTGTCCGCCCTGCCACTGGTCACCGCAGGCTTCTACTCCAAGGACGAAATCCTTTGGGAAGCGTTCGCCAGCGGCAACCACGGTCTGCTGTATGCCGGTCTGGTCGGTGCGTTCATGACGTCGCTGTACACCTTCCGCCTGATCTTCATCGCGTTCCACGGTGAAGCCAAGACCGAAGCCCACGCCGGTCACGGCATCGCTCACTGGCTGCCACTGTCGGTGCTGATCGTGCTGTCGACTTTCGTCGGCGCCATGATCGTGCCACCGCTGCACGGCGTACTGCCGCAAAGCGTTGGCCATGCCGGTGGCGAAGCCAAGCACAGTCTGGAAATCGCGTCGGGCGCCATCGCCCTGGCCGGTATCCTGCTGGCGGCCCTGCTGTTCCTCGGCAAGCGTCGTTTCGTGACGGCAATCGCCAACAGCGGCATCGGCCGTTTCCTTTCGGCCTGGTGGTTCGCTGCCTGGGGCTTCGACTGGATCTACGACAAACTGTTCGTCAAGCCTTACCTTGCGATCAGCCACGTACTGCGCAAAGACCCGCTCGACCAGACCATCGGTCTGATCCCGCGTATGGCCAAGGGTGGTCACACTGCCCTGAGCCGCACCGAGACCGGTCAACTGCGTTGGTACGCTGCTTCGATGGCTGCTGGTGCCGTGCTGGTTATTGGCGCCATCGTGCTGGTAGCGGTCTGATATGAACCTTGCGAATTTGCGAAAGGAAACGAGCCCGTCATGATTCTGCCTTGGCTAATCCTGATCCCCTTCATCGGCGGCCTGCTGTGCTGGATGGGTGAGCGCTTCGGCGCTACCCTGCCCCGCTGGATTGCGCTGTTGACCATGACCCTGGAACTCGCCCTCGGCCTCTGGCTGTGGGCCCACGGTGACTATTCATTTGCTCCGGCGCCTGGCGCCGATCCGACCTGGGCGCTTGAGTTCAAGCATGTCTGGATCCAGCGCTTCGGCATCAACGTGCACCTGGCCCTCGACGGCCTGTCGCTGTTGATGATCCTGCTGACCGGTCTGCTGGGTATCCTCTCGGTACTCTGCTCGTGGAAAGAGATTCAACGTCACGTTGGCTTCTTCCACCTGAACCTGATGTGGATCCTGGGCGGCGTTGTCGGCGTGTTCCTCGCCCTCGACCTGTTCATGTTCTTCTTCTTCTGGGAAATGATGCTGGTGCCGATGTACTTCCTCATCGCGCTCTGGGGTCACAGTTCTTCGGACGGCAAGAAAACCCGGATCTACGCAGCGACCAAGTTCTTCATCTTCACTCAGGCGTCTGGCCTGATCATGCTGGTGGCGATCCTCGGTCTGGTGTTGGTCAACTTCAACAACACTGGCGTGATTACTTTCAACTACGCCGACCTGTTGAAAACCAAGATGTCGATGACCACCGAGTACATTCTGATGCTCGGTTTCTTCATCGCCTTCGCGGTCAAGCTGCCTGTCGTACCGTTCCACTCCTGGTTGCCTGACGCTCACGCCCAGGCGCCGACCGCAGGTTCCGTCGACCTCGCCGGTATCCTGCTGAAAACCGCTGCTTACGGTCTGTTGCGTTTCGCCCTGCCGCTGTTCCCGAACGCCTCGGCCGAGTTCGCGCCGATCGCCATGACCCTCGGTCTGATCGGGATCTTCTACGGTGCGTTCCTGGCGTTCGCACAAACCGACATCAAGCGTCTGATCGCCTTCTCGTCCGTTTCCCACATGGGCTTCGTACTGATCGGCATCTACTCCGGTAGCCAACTGGCGCTGCAAGGTGCCGTGATCCAGATGCTCGCACACGGTGTGTCGGCGGCGGCACTGTTTATCCTCAGTGGTCAGTTGTACGAGCGTCTGCACACTCGTGACATGCGTGAGATGGGCGGTCTGTGGTCGCGTATCGCTTACCTGCCGGCGATCAGCCTGTTCTTCGCAGCCGCCTCCTTGGGTCTGCCGGGCACCGGTAACTTCGTCGGCGAGTTCCTGATCCTGATCGGCACCTTCGCCAGCGCTCCATGGATCACTGCGATTGCCACGTCCGGTCTGGTGTTCGGTTCGGTCTACTCGCTGATCATGATCCACCGTGCCTACTTCGGTCCGTCGAAATCGGATTCGATCCTGCACGGCATGGACGCTCGCGAACTGATCATGGTGCTGGGCCTTGCGGTGCTGCTGATTTACCTCGGCGTCTACCCGCAACCGTTCCTCGACACTTCTGCCGCCACGATGCATGGCGTTCAGCAGTGGCTCGGCACCGCCTTCACTCAACTCGCTTCGGCCCGGTAAGAGCGCTATGGAATTCACGATTCAACACTTTATTGCGCTTGCGCCACTGTTGATCACCAGCCTCACCATTATCGTGGTGATGCTGGCAATCGCCTGGCGCCGCAACCACTCGCAGACCTTCCTGATCTCGGTGGCCGGTCTGAACCTGGCCTTGCTGTCGATCCTGCCAGCCCTGAAAGTCGCGCCTCTGGCCGTGACGCCATTGCTGCAGATCGACACCTTTGCCTGCCTGTACATGGCGCTGATTCTGGTCGCCACCCTCGCCTGCGTCACCCTCGCCCACGCCTACCTGGGCGATGGCGGTTCGGGTTACCCGGGCAACCGTGAAGAACTGTACCTGCTGATCCTGATGGCCGCCGCCGGTGGTCTGGTTCTGGTCAGCGCGCAGCACCTGGCCGGCTTGTTCATCGGTCTGGAACTGCTGTCGGTGCCGGTCTACGGTCTGGTGGCTTACGCCTTCTTCAACAAGCGTTCGCTGGAAGCCGGTATCAAGTACATGGTGCTGTCGGCCGCCGGTTCCGCGTTCCTGCTGTTCGGTATGGCCCTGCTGTACGCAGACTCGGGTTCGCTGAGCTTCGTCGGTATCGGTCAGGCGCTGGCCTCTACCGGCCTGCCAAGCTCGCTGGCGCAACTGGGCCTGGGCATGATGCTGATCGGTCTGGCGTTCAAGCTGTCGCTGGTACCGTTCCACCTGTGGACGCCGGACGTCTACGAAGGTGCTCCGGCACCAGTGGCTGCGTTCCTTGCGACCGCTTCGAAAGTGGCCGTGTTTGCGGTGATGGTGCGTCTGTTCCAGATCTCCCCTGCCGCGAGCAGTGGCGTACTGAGCGACGTGTTGACCGTCATCGCCATCGCCTCGATCCTGTTCGGTAACCTGCTGGCACTGACCCAGAGCAACCTCAAGCGTCTGCTCGGTTACTCGTCCATCGCGCACTTCGGCTACCTGCTGATTGCACTGGTGGCGAGCAAGGGTCTGGCGGTGGAAGCCATCGGCGTCTACCTGGTCACCTACGTGATCACCAGCCTCGGCGCGTTCGGCGTGATCACTCTGATGTCCTCGCCGTACAACGGCCGCGACGCCGATGCACTGTACGAGTACCGCGGCCTGTTCTGGCGCCGTCCGTACCTGACCGCCGTACTGACCGTGATGATGCTGTCCCTGGCCGGCATCCCGCTGACCGCTGGCTTCATCGGCAAGTTCTACATCATCGCCACCGGTGTCGAATCGCACCAATGGTGGTTGGTCGGGTCCTTGGTACTGGGCAGCGCCATCGGCGTGTTCTACTACCTGCGCGTGATGGTCACCCTGTACCTGATCGAGCCAAACCTGCGCCGCCACGATGCGCAATTGCACTGGGAACAGAAGGCAGGCGGCGTCATGCTGCTGGCCATCGCTCTGGTCGCATTCTTCCTGGGTGTGTACCCGCAGCCATTGCTGACACTGGTTCAGCAGGCGGGTCTGGCGGGCTGATAGCTCCGTCGCCTTTAGCTACAAACAAAAACGGCACCTTCGGGTGCCGTTTTTTATGTGTGATTTTTTCAATAGCAAACAGTATGTGTCGAGCAAACGGCTGCCAATCACCGCTGAAGAAGTGGTCGCCATCCGTCAAAAGCTCAATCTCTCCCGGTCGGTGTTTGCGATGTATCTGCACACCAACGCCCGAACGCTCGAAAACCGGGAACAAGACCGCGCCATACCTAATGCGCAAGCAACTACGCTGATTCGTCTGGTTCAGCGTTTTGCGCAGATGATCGAACAACTGGCGCCTCTGAGCTGATGTTCACAGTTCGCCTGAAGAAGTGAAAACGCCTTTCCTCTGGCGAGGAAAGGCGTTGACTACATTCTGCGAACCAATGTTTGTCAGCCACTACTTCCGTCATAGCGGTTGCGAATGATCAAACTTGCAGATTCGCCGTCGTAGTAATTGATATATATCCAACCATTGTAAGCGGTGAGGTTTTCTACCGTTGGCTTGCCAGTCACCGCGACAGTCACCGGCACCCTCTCCGCAGGTTGTCCCGTAAAGGTCGAAGTCGCGCGAATGCCATACCTCCAATACGAGGCTGATCCTCCCATTTCCTGAGGACCGAACCTTTCAGATATCCTGGCCTTGTTATGCCCCAGAGACATAGGCAAGTCCAAGGAACTGAAATCCCGCTCCAAGACTTTCAACCGCACCGAAAAACTGCCAAGTGCAGTGCTTTTGACGCAGTTCAACGACCAGTTCACACCGGAATCACTCAATGTCTGCGGGTCGGTCGGACTCACGGTAACGCCAAGTTCGGCCGCTTGCGCACTCAACTCCAGCACCACGTCGTGACCAAGCAAGAAACTGCGGTCCTGGGGTCGCACGGTCACTGTATGTGTCGCTCCAAGGCAGGGGAACGCCGGGCCGCCGCCAAACAGCTGCGGGAATGCATCGAAATCAACCTTCACCGCCTCGGCCAAATCCCCCGCTTCCACATACGCAGGTATTTGCCAGTCAGGCAGTACCGGGGTGGTCAGGTTCAAGCCGAAGATGCCGCCATTCCCGTTGTCGGTAAAAATATACCAATGCGCTGATTGCCCTTCCTTTATCTCCTGAGGCATTTCCAGGTCCGGGGAAAAGGTCAGGCCACGCTCCGCAGCGCCCCACAGGTCTTGCAAGGTGACACTGGAGCCGATCAAAACACTGTCTTTGTTGACCTTGAGTTCCAGCTTATAGGCTACGTCTCTTCCCCTTAACAACACGAGATCGCCCTTGGTCAGGTCAACCTGCTGACCGTCCAGATACAGCTCGGCCTCCTGCGCCCATTCGTCCTGCTGAACAGCGTTCACCTCGTAAGTTTCGGTCATGACCACACCCTCGTTGGCCTGGGTGATATCCGCCAGGATCTCACGCTTGCCGATCGTGTCCGGGGTATAGGCATATTGCGTCCAGCCCTTGAGGTCGGTCGTGGTTTCCGTCAAGGGTTCCAACTCGCCTTTGAGGCGCCACTGCACTTTCACGCCTTCGATTGCCTGCCCGTTGTCTGCAGAGATCACCTGTACACGCAACACTACGCTCTGCCCTGTGCCAACGACCGGCGTGCCAAGTACCGGAATGGCGTCACCGATTCCGTACAGTGACTCGACCACGTGGAAACGGTGAGGTTGAGTCCACTCGGAACAGTCTCCGTCGGCTATCTGCTGCGCCTGAATGTCGTAAGTATCAACTTCCCACTCCTCCTCGGCGTTCCAGCGCCAAGTGATAGAGCCGTCGATAGAGGCAAACGGGAGCTCGGGTTCTGCGACATGGCGCAGCACGATCTGCCCACCGGTTTCACCGCTGCCCTGGATCCTGGGACGGCGCAATGCATTGCCATTCGCTCCTGGCACTCGAATAACCGGAGTTGCTGGGGGTGCGTGTACGGTGAACACGTGAGGTGCACTCCAATCGGAATCCGGGCCATTGCTTGCCTGTTTCGCTTGAAGTTCGTTGGTGCCAGGCACCAAAGGATTCACCACCATGAACTCCAGAATGCCATCGGCGTTTGCTGTGTCCTCGCACAACGTATCACCACCGACAAGCCGGACGGTGAGCAGTGCACCGGGCAGGCCGACGACCTGAATGGTGGGGTATCTCGAGGTTCCGCTGCCCGCCTGCGGTTGTTGGAACCTGGGGGGATCGGGCCTGTCCGCCGCGTCCACGGTAAAGGTACAGGTGTCACTGGCATCGGAGTCCACGCTGTTTACGGTCTGCACGACCTTGACCGTATTTTCGCCAGGCACCCATTCCGCTGACGGGGTGAAGGTACGTTCCGCCCCACTGCCGGTGAAGTCGCCAGCCACCGGTTCATCGTTGTCGATGAGCATTTTCAGGGTGACCGCTCCGGATGCCACCTCGGTAATGTTCAGCGGCTGTTTCAGTGCGACCGGGGCGGGCGGTGCCGCGATAGCCGGTTTTGGAGGCTTGATGTAGAACTCAAGCCTATCGGTGGCTTCGGACGTTTCCCCGTTTACGCTCTGTTGCGCTTTGATCAGTTGTTGCCCGGGCTGCCAGGGGAATTCGAAAAACCATAGGGTTGCGTCGTAGGTCACGGTGCCCGGTACAGGTTCGCCACTGTCGAATTGCACGAAGACTGTCGCCCCAGCCACGCAAGTTCCTTCCACCCTGACATTGGCCAAATGACCGGTTTTCGGTAGAGGGTGGGTGATCGCTGGCCTGGGTGGTTTCGCGGTCACCGAAACGGTGACCGGGTCGCTTGGGTCAGAGAACACATCATCCACGGCCTGTACCGCCTCGACCTGGGTGGTTCCTGTCCAATCCATGGCGGGTGTAAAGATGCGCGATACGTCACTGCCATCGAAATAACCCGGCACCGTTTCGCCGTCCTCGGTCAGCATTTGCAGGGTAACGTCACCGGCCACTACGCTGGTAATGGTCAGTTGCTGTTTCGAAGTGACCGGGTTCAATGGCTGTCGGATGACCGGTTTGTAGGGGCGCATCACAACGCAAACCACATCGCTTGACTCGGAATTCACGCCACTGACGGTCTGCATGACCTTGACCGAAGTCCTGCCCGGTGCCCACCCGAACCTTGGCGTGAAGGTGGCGATATAACCGTTTGATCTGAATTCGCCATCCACCCTGGTGCCTGCTTCCGTGAACATTCGCAGGGTGACAATACCGCTTGAAACATCCTTGATGGTCAGCACCTGATGCGATGACGCCGGGATGGGTGGTTGTTCGATTTCCGGTTTTTTGGGGGGCGCGTACACAATAACCAATACGCTTGGCGACGACGCTGCACCGTCGATGGTCTGCACGACCTTGATTTTTTGCGTGCCGGCCCAGTCCGCAGTCGGTGTGAACGTACGCGATGCGTCGACTCCCGTAAAATCACCTTCAACCGCCGCGCCGTCCTCGGTAAACATTTGCAAGGCAACGGCACCGGGGACGACGCCGGTAATGTTCAGACGCTGTCTCGGCACGGCCGGTTTCGGTGGCTGGTCGATTTCCGGCTGGGAGGGTTGCACCAAAAAGGTAACCACATTGCTTGGATCGGATGACACGCCGTCCACGGACTGCACGGCCATGACCGCATTGTTGCCCGCAGGCCAAGGCGGCGACGGTGTGAACTTGCAAGGGGTTCCAGTGCTGAATTCGCCAGTCACCGTTGCGCCTGCTTCGGTCAACATGTGCAATGTGCCGGGGGCGAATGAAGCGTCCTCAAGGATAAGTGCGTATCTCGAGCTCACGTAGCTCGGTGGCTGAGCAATCGACAGTTTGGAGGGTTGCACCGCAACGGTAACCAGATTGCTTGTATTGGCGACGTTGCCCACGGTCTGCACAACCTTGACCGTGGTCTTTCCCACCTTCCACGCCGCCGTCGGGTTGAAGTAGCGAACGGGGACGCTGTCCGTGAAGGAGCCTGCAACCGGTCCGCCTGCCTGCGTGTACATTTGCAAGTCGTTTTGACCGGATGAGGAGAAACTGATGGCCAGCACCTCTTTTACTGCTGCCGGGTCAGGTGGCGGAGCAATAAACAGTTTCACCACAATGGGCACCAGCTCGCTTGGATTGGAGGGGATACCGTCTACGGTCTGTACGATCTTGACTTGGGTGGACACAGACCAGTCTTGCGCCGGAGTGAAGGAACGGGTCGTGCCGCTGCCCGTAAATTCGCCTGCCACTTTTGCGTCAACTTCGTTGAACATTTCCAGCAAAGTAGCATCGAGTGAAACGGATTTGATGCTCAGCGTCTGCCTGGCTGTGACCGGAACGGGAGGCCGCTCGATGATCGGACTGGAAGGACGAACATTGACGGGTACCAGTCTGCTTGAATCAGATGCCACATCGCCCACGGTCTGCACGGCCTTGATCTTCGTGGAGCCCACCGCCCACGCTCCCGACGGTGTGAAAGTGTGAGTGGAGCTATTGAAGCTGCCAGCAACGGGTTCGTCTTTTTCCGTGAATATTTGCAGAGTGGCCTTCTCCGGCCAGACACCATTGATCTTCAGCACCTGTTTTACTGAGCTGTAGTGGGGTGGAGATTCGATCTGCAGCGTAGGCGGTTTTACGCTGACGACCTTGATATCTGACCAGGCAGAGCTCTGTCCGCTGACCGGTCCTACCTGTTTTGCAGTGATCAAATGCTTACCAGGGGGCCACGCTTCACCGCTACTAACCGACCAATTGCCATCCTGCCAAACAGTCGTGGTTAACTGAACACCCTTGTTCTTGTCCTCAAGCCAGATCTCAAGCGTGGCGTTCTTGAGGCCACCCTCGCCGCTAACGCTGACTTTACGGTGTGGGTAAACAATGACGCCGACAATTTGCGGCGCAAACAGGGCGGCAAAATTGGTATAGACCGCCCAGCGAGAGGGTACATCCTCATAGACCTGCAACGCCGTCATCGAAAAGCTCTCGGTCATCGGCAGAGGCTTTGTCAGGGTAGCCGTCCAGTTGCCATCTTCATCCACCGGCGCAGTTCCGATCACCAACTCACGTTGATCATACTCATACAGTTTGACCAAGGCGTCTGGATAACCTCTTCCACTTATTTGCGGTAGCGGAGTATGTACAACCTTAGGATTTGTGATCGCGGGGGGCGGAAAGTCAACTTCAAATCTCATGGTTACCGAGAGGGATTTCGACTTGTCAGAACTTAACTCATGATCATACGTAAACTTGAATTCCACTTCTGCCGAATGCTTATTACCTGCTATAGAACCGCCACCACTGATTTCATGCCAATAACCATCCTGAATCGCGTTATCGTTTGTTAATTCCCTTTCAGACCAACTCCCTGCCGAGCTAAAACTCAAGTAGACATTACCCTTGCGCCTGCCGTTATCGGTTGCCGCATAACGCTTTGCCTGACAAGAAAACAAAGAGCCTGAAGGATTCCAAAAACACTCCACTAAAAGCTTTGCCTCCCATGGCAGGAATAAATCCGGGTACTTCACATGCAACACCAATGTTGAAAATGACTTAACATTATTTCCTTCAGCGCCCTCCCCCTGAATGCTACCCGCTGAATATTCAATAAATTCTCCGCCGCCGATAGCGTACGAATTTTCCGGCACTTCCACAGCGCTGCCTTCTTTTTTAGTATCGTCAGTTTCCATGAGGGGTCTCCCTGACTATTGGAAATTCAAATTAGAAAAAGGCACAGCAGCAAATAATGTAAAAAACACAACACAAAAGTTTGCCTACCTACCGGGAGCGAACTGAAAGACACAATAGTTTATTGCGCAGGCCACTCACAACTGTCACTTCTGACAGGCCTTCATAACTAACAGAAATCAACCCTTCAAAAAAACTTCGTTTTTATTATAAAAAAGTCGTCAGAAAAAAAGCCAACACAAGAAAAAGCGTTTCAAAAGCCGCAAAAACCAAACCTACAAACAAGCAAATAGTTCTAAACAATTATTAGATGTTCCAATTAGTTCTATATAACCCCCCTCAACCTGTCAGGTCTGACAGGTTACGCCCCCCGCGTTTATCGTTAGTTTGCTCCTACCGGGCATTGCATCAATGCCGCTCTTGGCTGGTAGGAGAATCACACTCATGGCTGACAACAATTCGTTGCTGCAGAGGCTGGTCAAACCCGACGTCTCGACACAGAAGGGCCGCACCGACTTCGCAACGGCCATGCAGAAAATGGGTTTCACCTCAGTCTTCGATATCGTACGTCAGCCCAAAGCCGCGTTCGTCCGCCAGTTCGCCGAATTCACCGATGCCAACGCGGAACTCGCCTACGACAATGCCATGGGCTATGCAGCGCTGATTTCGCGTTTGTACCGGGAGTACCAGACTTCCTCCGGTAAATTCCAGCAACTTACCCACCGTAGCGGCGTTCGCGCTCTTGTTCCGCTGGGGCCAACTTTTCAATATCTGTTCAAGGAAAGCTGGGACGACTTCTGCAAGGTCGGGGCGCTTGCTGCCATTGATATGGTGATTGCCTACCTGATCAATTTAAGGGTGTTTCTCCTGCAACTGGAAGCGACTAACGAAGACCCCAAGCGCCTACTGATGGACAGGCGCCGTCCCGACCTGAAGGAGCTCTTGATCACCCACGAAAGCACTTTTACCCCAAGGCCAATGCTGGAACTGGTCACCCAGTTATTGGAAGATCGTTTGGGTGCTTTTCTGGAAACCAATCCGACTGATAAAGGCAAGTCCGCCCATGAGGCAGTGGCTGACCGGCGCTATCCCTTCGAACTGCCCTACAACTTCTATCACCATCAATGTCAATTGGGGCTGGCCGATAAAAAGCCTCGTCTGGGGGAATTGAACTATCGGGCCAGCCTGTTACTGCCGATCAAACAGCAATCAAGCAACGACTATGGCGAAGTGCAGAAACCGGTACTGCAAGCGCAACGTTTGTTATGCGGATTGAGCACGGAGCAACAGAACGTGCTGATCGAGCCCTCAGTGTTCAGTCATTTTTATCTGACCCGAGATGACCTGATCAAAGGCTGGGGAAGCCCAGGCACCACCCATCTGCGCCCGCATATCCCTCACAAGAGCTGCTATTTGTTGCTGACGGATCAGGAGGATGTCGCGGCCGTCAATCCGCAGGCACTAACGCCCACAGAAGTTGCAGGCAGCAAGACCGTCCTATCGCTGACCTTTCGCAAAGGCACCCAGACACAGGCTGCCAACGTCGATCTGAGTTCCAACGTTCCAGTTCTTTCAACGGGCTGGTTGATCAATCGCCTGCACGCTGCGTCAACGAACACCGTCATTTCCTACCTGAAGGGCGCCGCGTCCCTCCCCACGCCCACCGCACAGGGATACACCGCCAGTTTCGATCTGGTCACTGCCACCGCCGCCGGCGCCGAGCCCGTCAAGCTGGCCCGACAGCGCTTCACCCTCACGCTCGATGAGCACTACACCCTGACACCTGCGCAAATGGATTTTTTCAGAAAGTCTTACGGTGTCGAGGTTTCGCAAAGTTCGCCGCCGTGGCAATTGACGCGCCTGACAGACTTCATGGCGCACACCGGCCTGAATGCCGAACAGGTTGAAATGCTCCTGTGCCGACAGACCCGCGCGGTGCGTTTGTCGCCCAACTGCCCCAGCCAGAACCCGCAACACGGGGGTGTGACGCTCCCGCAGGCTGCCGCAAAAGTGCTGCCCTTCCCCCACCCGAACCAGTATGGCGCCTGCTACGTCAACGGCACCGGCGCCGGTGCTGACCTGTATGACAGCGAGCGGGAACCTGACGCCGAATCGATCATCCGTGATCAGTTCGACAATGCGATGGGGCTGGAACAAATCACTGTGGGCGATAGCAAGCAATGGCGCCTGAGCAAAACCTCGCTCAACCGTCTCGACCGCCTGCAACGCATGATTCGCTTGCAACGCTGGTTGCAGATCCCCTTCGCCAAGCTGGACACGCTGATCATGTCTGCGATCCGTGCCGAGGGCGAAGACAACCTGGCGATGGAACTTAACGAAAACACTCTGCGTGCATTGGGCGTCTATCGCTACCTCAATCGGCGCCACGGCATCGAGCCGGAGGAGTTCGCCGCACTGATGCACGACCTCTCGCCTTATGCCAGCGGCAAGGATGAAGTGCCGTTGTTCGATCAGGTGTTCAATCGCGTGCAACTGTTCGACACCCCTCTGGTCCTCGACCAACAGCCCATCAACCTGGAGGTCGTCGACACCGCCACGCAGAAAACCGTATTGCAATTGTGTGCCGGCCTCGGTGTGCAACCGACTGAGGATTCGTTTCTGTTGATTGCCTTACAAACCCAGAAGTACCTGACCACACTCAAGCGCGATTTGCCCACCGTCTCCTCGTTCTACCGCCAGGCCCGGATTGCCCGTCTCTTTGGATGCTCGGTCGCCGAGTTGCTGACGCTGGCAGGACTGCTCGGAGGTTCTGCTTATAAAACCGTGTTGGCGAGCGGCCACTTGAACGCGCAGAAGACCAGGGAACAAGCGGACATTCTCGATGTGCTGATGCAGTTGGACTGGGCCGTAGACTGGCTCAAGGACAGCCAACAGACCGTCACACAATTGCAACAACGCCTGGGCCCACATGCCTCGGTGCGGGTCGAAGAACTGGACGGTGATCAGCAAGCCCAAGTGGACGAGCCGCCGCCCCTGCCCGACGATCTGCTTGAGCGCCTGAGCAAGTTGCAGGACGACACGCGCCGCAGCATGGTGACCAAAGCGCAAGTGGCCGCATTGGGCCTTCCACTGCGTAAGGATGGAAAAAGCCGACCGCAAGACATCCAATGGTTCGGACTACTGGTCAGCCATAAACTCATCACGACAGACGGCCTGTTAATGGGCCTTGATCGTGCACTGACGCTGGTGGACGAACCGATCACCTGGCTACAGACAGGTGTCGCGCAAGTACTTAAAGACCTCGACCTTGAACAAGCTGTCAAAGACATGTGCGCCGAAAAACTCATCGAACTGCTGCTCGGTGCACATGACCGCCAGGTTCAGTTGCTCGAAGGATTGTTCCAGGAAACTGCCAAGCTGGCGCCGGACCGCTGCCGGGCGGTCATTCACTGGGCGCAGTCGTCGGTCTACAGCATTCTGGTGCAAGCGTTCAAGGAAACGCTGACCCCCGCATTGATCGAGCATTACCAGCGCGTCTCACGCCACGCCGAAATTGTTGTGCAACTGAGATTGAGCAACGGCGCCTTGCGCTTGTTCGTGGTCAATCCAACATGGCTGGGGGGCTCGGCATACGCGGGCAGCAACAGCGAGCCGTGGCTGTGCGACCTCTATCTGCTCGAACGCTTCAGTCAATGGTTCCACAGCCAGAGCCAATCGGAGGACAGCGTGCTGAGCTACTTCAGCGGCGCCAATCCAGCCAAGGCGCAATTGAAAAACAAAGCGCTGCGCACGCTCGCGAGCGAAACGGCCAACGCAGCACTGGCTCGTTTGCTGGAGTGGTCCGAAACGGAAGTGACCACGCTGACCAGCACCCTCCCCGATGAGCGCGCCAGCTCAATGGCCCAGGTCGACTGGATACGTCGTTGCCAGGCCACTTGTCAGGCCAGCGGGCTGTCTGCCAAAGCACTGCTGCAAGCCACAGGGTTGACTGAAACAAGCCTGCTGAACGACTGGAAAATCGTTGGAGACGCGGTGATGGCCGCCAACTCTGCCTCTGACTCAACACTGGCCAATGGTTAAGGAACGATCATGACGAGCGCCTTCGACGCCCCCCTCAATGAAGCATTTCGTGACGCGATGCTCGCCCTGTATCTGCATGAGGCCGTGCCCAACGACCCGTACCTGATCGAGCAGGGGTTGACCCAACAAATCAAGACTGCCAACGACCTCTACGAGTTCTGGTTGCTGGACGTGCTGATCAGCCAGGATGTGCCGACCAGCCCGGTGGCCTGTGCCATTGCCAGTTACCAACAACAGATCAACAGCATGATGCTGAACATGGAGCCGGGGTACAGCGACGACAGTTTCACACCCCAGCAGATCAAGACCTGGCGCGACGGTCTCAATCGCTACCCGATCTGGTCCGCCATCCAGCAGTTGCATTACTTCCCTGACATCTACCTTGACCCCACGCTGCGCCTGACCAAGACCAGCAGTTTCGAGCAACTGGAAAACGACCTCAACCAGGCACAGATTCAGCCCGAAACCGTACAGACTGCCGTTCTGTCTTATCTGGCAAAGTTCGAGGAAATCGCCAACCTGAAGATCTGCAACGGTTACATCGATGGCGAAGATTTCGCCAACAGTACCTATTACTTCATCGGCAAATCCCCCGCCGAAAATGCCTACTACTGGCGCTCACTGGACATGAGCCAACGCCCGGTGAAAGAGCCCGCCGCCGCGCCTGGCAGTGTTGCGGACAAATTCGACAAGCCCCTGCCCAATGCCTGGTCGGACTGGCAGAGCGCCAATGTGCCGATTTCGGAAAAGGCCCTGGAACACACGATTCGTCCGTGCTGGTTCAACAACCGCTTGTTCGTGATCTGGGCCGAGCTGGAACTCCAGGATGCGGACGCCATGCAGTCCCCTGAAGAAGGGAGAGCCGAGACCAGCGTCAAGGTCAATCCGCGGTTCCGTTTGTATGCCAGCTATAAGAAATACGACGACAGGTGGAGCACGCCCCGGGTCTATATCGAGAGCTATTGCCAGACGCCGGCGCTCGTCGCCAAGCCCCTGGAACAGATCGCAGAGCAAACCCAGACCATCGCGGTGTATGACCACTCCACATCGCCAGAGTCGATGGTGATCATGTTGTATTCGAACTATCAGGACATACCTGGCGATATTCCCGGCAATCGCGACGAATATGATTTTCTGCGAACGGTGCGGATCGACAAGAACTTCAATGTGACGTCGCTGTTTCCGTCATATGGCGTGGTGCCCAATGTCAAACCAGGCGCGCCTCCATCCGCCACGGCGTTGCAGGATGGCTCAGGGCATGTGCTGCTGATCGGCCACATCTTCGCCAATAAAAACGCTGGCCGTTTTCAGTACTGGCTTCCCTCCAGCACCCCGGTGTTTGGTGCTATCGAGCACGCAACACCGGAAACAGAAAAGGACACTTGGGACTTCAACGATTGGCAGTCGCGCATCAAGACCTGTGAAGAAGATGTCGAGCTTGTCTACCATCCTGGCGATTCAAGTATCGGATTGACCTTGAGACTGAATGAAGGCTTTCCGGATGTCACCACGATCAAGTTCTCTGTTTATGGTTATTCCAACGAGGAGCTCTTCCACTTAACTCTAGTGTTCAGTCATACCGACAAGCGTGAATGGCTCACGCTGCTCGAAGGTTCGGAGATCAAGTCCTTCGGTGAATTCATGAATAGCCACGATACGGTGTATTGCTTCAGAGGCTGGCCAGACAGCATCAGAAGTCTTATTTCCGATCCTGACAGAAACAACCGAACTGAATTCTCCGTTCCTCCCATAGCGCCGGGCGGCAGCGCATCTCTGGCAGGGAAATTGGCGGGTTCGTACATACTCGACCGATTGCGCGATTCCCCTAATGAAATTTGGCTCTCTGATGTCTGGCGCGTTCCCAGAGGTGAAGAGCAATCTACGATGTCCATCTTTCCGCTCATCCAAAATCATGTCGTCGAGACTTATGGTTACCAGCTTTTCATAGGGCACCCTCTGGACGTAACGGCCACTGAGTTTCCTGCAAAACTTGAAGATATACGTCCCCTGTATAGCTCCGGGATCGTCGACAAACTGCCCGAAAACTCAGGCGGGGAAGGAATCACAGTCCCCGTCGACAAGATTAGCTACCAACCCGTCGGCTGGCCGGTTAAATGGCCCGACAAACCGAATGAGCTGAAAATTCCACTCGTGTACGGCGTCTTGATCCACAACAAGCATCGCTTAGGCCATTCACTCGTTGGCGCAGCCCTCAAAGCGGTATCCATCACTTGGGGAGAGACTCTCGCAGCAGAGCAAAAAAAAGCGCCGCTCATCAACAACAACGACAACGCTTCTCTGGGCAATGCTCAATACATCGACTTTACCGAATCAAGCATCAATTTCAGTGACGGATGTGAATCTAAAGAAGGTTATCGAGCGCCCATCCGCATGAACACCACCTTCGCCCGGGAATTGATCCAGCTCGCCGAAAGCGGCATGGATCCGCTGCTGAGTTGGCACACCCAGACACAGCAGACAGAACCGCCCATTCCCGATGGTCTCGGCGCGCAATCGATGGATTTCTCCGGCGCGTACTACCTGTATTTCCTCGAACTGTTCCTGTACTTGCCATGGCTGGTGGCGTATCGCTTGAATGAGGAACAGCAATACGAAGAAGCCAAACACTGGCTGGCGTATCTCTTCAACCCTTCACGGCAAAACGCAGATCCGGGGCATCCCGGCTATTGGCAGGCTGTGCCTCTTGAAACGCCCGTCTGGCCCGGTGCGCCAGACCCCAGCCAGGCCATTGTGTATCCGGACGATCCGCATCAGATTGCACTCAGTTTTCCCGTGCACTTTCGCAAGGCCTTGTACGGACTCTATATCGATATCGAGAGCAATCAGGCTGATCAGGTGTACCGAGAACTGACACCGGACGGTTTGGCAGAAGCCAAGTTGCGCTATGTCCATATCCTCGATTTGCTCGGGCCGCGCCCGGATGTGCGGCAAGTAGACGATTGGTCACCGATTACGCTGGATGAGTTGAGTGCTGCGAAAAATGACGACCTGCGTGCCTTCGAACAACAACTGATCGCCACCCAACGACAACTTCAGGAGCAGCCGCCGCTGCGCATCGGCAAGGCCCCGCAATCGCAGGACGCGCCATTGCTGTGTCTGCGGCCTTACCGCGAGGATTCATCGTTGTCCACCGTGGACAATCCGTATTTGCGCCGTCCGTTCAACCCTGAACTGATCAAGCGCTGGGACAGGGCCGAAGGCCGCTTGTACAACCTGCGCCATAACCTCGACATGGCGGGTAATCCCTTGAACTTGCCGTTGTTCGCCGCGCCACTGGACCCGCGCGCCCTGCTCGCTGCCTGGGGCCAGGGCCTGTCCGGGGCGGCGCTGAGTCGGCTGTTGAACCCACAGATTCCCCATTACCGCTTCAGCTTCATGTTCGCTCTGGCGCAGAACGCGGTGGACAGTGTGATCCAGTTCGGCTCGACGCTGTTGTCACTGATCGAGCGCAAGGAGCAGGCGCAGTATCTTGAGTTGCAACAGCAGCAGGCGTGGAATCTGGCGAAGGTGGCGGTGGATATACAGGTTCAGGCTGGAAAAATTGATGAAAAAAACAAGGAGGCGTTGCTGGCGAGTCAGGTCATCACTGAGGGGAAACTTGCCTATTACCAAGAGTTAGCAGAACAAGGATTGAGCCGTAATGAAAAGATTTCCAACGATGCACGCTTGAATGCCAATACATATGAATCAGGAGTTGGCTTAACTCAAAAGGCCTCATCCCTCGCTAAAACGATACCAAACATTTTCGGATTTGCGTTGGGCGGGATCGACCTAGGAGCTGCGTCACAAGCAGTTGTTCATACCGTTGAAGGCTCAGTCATAGTTGATCGAGCTACTGCTGAGAATGCAGATCTCACCTCTCAGTTCGACCGACGCGGTGCGGATTGGAAGTACATGTACGACCAGGCAAAACTCGAAGCCGAACAGATCGAAGCACAACTCGCCGTCTACGAAGAACAGCACAAGGCCACCCAACTGCAACTGCGCCAGGCACAAACCGCGCTGAACCACGCCAAAGCGACCCACGACTTCCTGCTCAGCAGCAACCGCTTCAGCCGCTCACAGACCTATGACTGGCTCAACAGCAAGTTCGCCGGGTTCTACAACGGTGCTTATACCACCGCGCAATCGCTGTGCCAGGCGGCCGAGGCCTGCTGGCAGTACGAAATGGGCGATTTCACGCAAACCTTCATCCGGCCCGGTGGGTGGAACGCCACCTACCGCGGCCTCGGTGCCGGCGAAGAGCTGAAAATGAGCCTGCAGCGCATGCACGGCGATTACCTGAAAAACAATAAACGCGAATTGGAGATCCGCAAAACCGTCTCGCTCAAAGAACTCAAGACCAAGTATCCAGACGTCGCTGGCAACAAGACCTGGGAAGAGATCAAGCAGACTCTGACGGACAATGGCACCTGTGAATTCGAACTGACGCAAAAAATGTTCGACGACGATTACGCCGGGCAAAACCACTACCTGCGTCGGATCAAGACGATCAGCGCGACCCTGCCGATCAGCATTGGGCCTTATAAAGATATCTGCGCCGTGCTGACTCAGACCTACAGCAAAGTTGAAATGGCCGCCACCCTCGGCAACGCCAAGGAAAACCTGCGCGCGAGCCAACAGATCGCCCTCTCCCACGGCACCGACGACAACGGCCTGTTCCAGCTCAACTTCCAGGACGAACGCTACCTGCCATTTGAATGCACCGGGGCCATTTCGCGCTGGGTTCTGACCTTACCCAACCACGAAGCCCAAAAGGCCATGATCCTCTCCCTCCAGGACATCATCCTGCACCTGTGTTACACGGCCAGACGCGAGGGCGGTTCGCTATGAACGGACAACAGCCACCGCAACAGTCGACGATGCAAATCAACACCCCTGCTCTACCGAAAATGGGCGGCGCCATTCAAAGCGTTGGCAAGGGCTGGGGAGGCGTTGGCACCTCCGGCACGGCGTCCCTGGAACTGGCCCTGCCGATCTCTCCCGGCCGCGGCTTTGCCCCAGCGCTGGGGTTGGGTTACAGCAGCAATGTCGGCAACAGCCCGTTCGGAATCGGCTGGCAAATGACGAACAATGCCATCAGCCTGCGCACCACTCAAGGTACGCCAATGTACGATGGCACCGACCAGGTGGTGGGGCCTGGTGGCGATGTGTGGATGCCCGAGCGTGACGAAAGTGACGGTAAACCGATTTTCCGTAGCGTCACCGAATACAACCACCGGCCACTGGCCGGCGAGTACAACGTGGTGCGTCACTGGCCGCGGGTCGAGGGTGAGTTTGCCCTGATCGAACATTGGTCCTCTGCCACCGACACTGCGGGTTTCTGGCTGATACACGGCGCAGATGGCAGTCTGCATGTGTATGGCAAAACCGAAAGCTCGCGTCGCAGCGACCCGAACAACCCGCAGCATGTCGGCGTGTGGATGATCGACGAAAGCCTCAACACCCGAGGCGAGCACATCGTCTACGAGTACAAAGTCGAAACCGACCCGCCCCAAGCCCCGCAATGGCATGACTACCGCGCTCAGCGCTATCTCAAGCGCGTGTGTTACGGCAATGCCGAGGCCAACCCGCACCTGTACGCATGGGAAACCGATAGCTGGAAAAAGCAGCACTGGCACTTTCAACTGGTGTTCGATTACGGCGAGCGCAGCACCGATCTTGAGCAGGTACCGACCTTCGCTGAACAAAAAACCTGGTCCGGTCGCGGCGACCCGTTCTGGAACTACAGCTACGGTTTCGGACTGGGTACCCAACGCCTGTGTCGGCAAGTGTTGATGTTTCATCATTTCACCAAGGAACTGGGGGATTCGCCCGCACTGGTCCAGCGTCTGCTGCTGGAACACCGGGTCAGTCCGTTGGGTTACAACCAACTGACCGCGGCTCATATTCAGGCTTACGATGGCCTGGGCCAGACAGAAAGCCGACCGCCGATGGAGTTCAGCTACAACCCGTTCGAACTCGACTCGACGCATCGCAACTGGACACCGTTCGCGCAAATGCCCGGGCTCAACGACGGCCAGCACTATCAACTGGTGGACCTGTACGGCGAAGGTATTCCGGGGGTGCTGCGTCGTTACGACCAGGCCTGGTATTACCGCGAACCGTTACGCAGCGAGACCGGCGGCGACAACGTGGGCTACAGCGACTGGAAACGTCTGGAGCACATTCCTGTGACAGACAGCAGCAAGCCGATTCACCATTCGCTGACTGACCAGACCGGCGACGGCAAGCTCGACTGGGTAATTGCCATGCCGGGGATGTGTGGTTGTTTCACCCTTGATCCGGACCGTAACTGGTCCGCTTTCGTGCCCTTCGATGCGTTTCCCAACGAGTTTTTCCACCCGAAGGCGCAGATGACCGATCTGGTCGGTGATGGCCTGATCGACCTTGCGCTGATCGGCACCCGCAGTGTGCGCCTTTACGCCAACCGCCGTGCGGCAGGGTTTGCCAACGGCGTCGACGTGCCTCATTCGGTAAAAACAACTGAAGGGGATGACGATGAACTGCCAACACCGAGTAATACGCTAACCGAGTTGGTGGCCTTCGCCGATGTACTCGGCAGCGGCCAACAACATCTGGTGCGCATCCGTTATAACGAAGTCAAATGTTGGCCCAACCTGGGCCATGGGCGTTTCGGCAAGGGTTTTGTGCTGTGTGCCTTGCCATTTGTCGACAGCGAATTCAATTGCGCGCAGGTGTTGCTGGCCGACCTCGACGGCTCGGGGGCGACCGATCTGATCTACCTGGAGCCCGATGGCCTGCGGGTATTCATGAACCATGGTGGCAACGGTTACGAGCAGACCTGGGACGTATTGTCCTGGCCCGAAGGCGTGCACTACGATCGGCTCTGCCAGGTCAGCACCGCCGACCTGCAAGGGCTCGGTTGCTCCAGCATCGTCCTGACGGTGCCGCACATGACGCCCCAACACTGGCGCTATGATTTCGTCAAAGCCAAGCCTTACCTGATGAATCGCACCTGCAACAATATGGGTGCCAGTACCGGCGTCACCTATCGCAGCTCGGCCCAGGAATGGCTCGATGAAAAACAGGAGCAACATGCCGCCAAGGTCGAAAACCCGGTCTCCCGCCTGCCGTTCGCCATGCATCTGGTCAGCCGGCAAACGCAATTCGACGACATCACGGGTAATCGACTGAGCCAGGGCTTGCGCTATCGGGGTGGTTATTACGATCGCCTTGAACGCGAGTTCCGCGGTTTTCGTGTACTGCTGCAGACCGATACCGAAGCCTCGGCGGCGGAGCGCGCAACAGTCGGTTTCACCGCGCCAATCCTCAGCAAGACCTGGTTCCACACGGGGGATGCCATCGATCCTGCGAGGGACGGTTATTACGTTGGAGATGAATTGGCTGTTGCCCTGCAACCCACGTTGCTGCAGAACTACCACTTCAATGATCGGGCGACGCAGCCCTTCACCGCCGATGATGAAAGCATCAACCGTGAAATAGCCCGAGCCCTGAGCGGCAGGGTACTGCGCTCGGAAACCTATGCGGCAGATGACGACCCCCTCACCGCGGTGCCGTACGCGGTTCAGGAACACCGCCATCTGGTGCGGGTGCTGCGTCCCAAAGGCAAGCATCAGCCCTACGCGGTGCTTCAACCTCTGGCTCTGGAGTCCATCAGTTACCAATATGAGCCAGCCATCGCGGACGACCCGTTGTGCCAGCATCACATCAACCTTGAGTGGGACGAATATGGCGCCTGCGTCCACAGCTTCGACGTCCACTACGCACGACGCAAGCACGTTGACGATACGCCGCCCTTCAGTGACGAACATCAGAAAAACTGGTGGAAGGATGCCCATGACGAGGCGCAACAGAACTGGTACCTGACGCAAACCAGATCGCTGCCCATCCACTTGCCGAACACCCAGGCGTGGCGCCTGGGCCTGCCCTATCAAAACCGCACGAATGCCCTGGTTCTGAAAAATACCGCACTGAGCCCCGCCAGTATCCACCATGACCGGTTTCTTGAACTGAGCCAGGAAAATGGGGAATGGGCAAAACAGGCGATGCTGACGAGTCTGTCCCGCCAGCACTACATGGACCCCGAGAACGGCCAGCCCCTGGCGCCTGGGGCCGCGACCTTCGAAGGGTTGACCGCTCACCTTGAAACAGCCGAACTCGATGAAATCGCCCTGAGCGCCTACGACAGGCTCAAGGATGATCAAGGCAACATGCCCTTCAACCTGAAAGAGAAACTCGAATCACCGCAAGTGGGTTACCACATCATGGATCGGTTCCTGCCCGAGGTAACCCGGCAAGCGGTGCAAGATCCCGGGGACGCCAAAAATTATCTGTGGTCGGTGCATCACGGCTTTCCCACCTACCACACGCTGGATGGCTTTTATAACGTCCAGAAGTACCGGGAAACCCGCAGCCACGGCGAAACCCTGATCACCTACGACACACACTGGTGCCTGACCATCGCCGTGACCTTGCCGGACGGTTGCACCACGCGCAGCCTCGATGTGGATTACCGCACCTTCCTGCCGGCCGCCATCGAGGACGCCAATCACAATATCCAAGAGGCGCGCTACAACGCGTTCGGCGAACCGCTGATTACCAGTTTCCATGGCACGGAACTGGGAGAGCCGGTGGGCTTCGATCCGCTGGAGACCTATGTGCCTGCGCCTGACCGTGACCCAGCCATCGCCATCGCCGATCCGCACAACGCCATCGGCAATTTTGCCAGTGCCGGGTTCTCCGATACTTTCAGCTGGATGGGCCGTCTCTCACGAACCGCACCACCCTCCCCGGCATGGTTCGAATGGGCCAGGGCTGAAGGATTTGTATTGCCTGGCGGGCACCTCTGCGACAGGGCCCGGCAACATATTGCCGCCCTGGAAAAACCCGACCCGAACGAGACGATTCTCAAACAACAAATCGACGTGGCACAACGTGAACCGGTTTACGCCGTTGCCATGCTGGCCGACCGCTATCCCGACGATGTTGAAAAGATGCAAGTGCGGGTCAGCATCACCTGTTTGGACGGCTTTGGCCGGACCCTGCAAACCAAACAGGAAGTCGAACCTGGCCTGGCCTGGCTGACCCATGAAAACGGTGAACTGATCCTCAAGCCTGACGGCACGCCAGAGCAAGCCCAGGTGTCGAGACGGTGGCGCGTCAACGAACCGGTGGAGTACAACAACAAAGGCAAAAAAGTGCGGATCTACCGGCCCTACTTCGCCGACCAGCCGCGCTACATCAATGACCGGTCAATGCGCGAACATGCCTATCACGACCAGCAATTCTACGACGCGGCGGGGCGCCCGACCGAAACCGTGCTGGCCAAGAAAATGCTGCAAGGCAACCCGGCGACATTGAAGCCCTTGCGCCGGGAAATCTGGTACTGGATCTGGTGCACGGTGGCCTTCGATGAGAACGACCTGTTTGAACCGCCACCGGAACAACGGCGTGGCAACTGGTGGTCATGAAGATCGGCATTGATTCATCTTCCCCGCGCCTGACAGCCATCGACAGCCGCGGCTTGCCCGTGCGGCAGATTGCTTACTGGCGCCAGGCGGCTGAAACCGAGGCGCGCATCACGCTTCAACAGCATGACGCCGCCGGGTGGTGCGTCAGCCTGATAGGCGAAGCGAATCTGCTCGCGATGGCGTCAGCACAGCCAGCATCTTCGTTGGCGGCCCCAGCGCTTTCGCGAGCAGGCTCTCGCCCACAGGTTTAGGCGGCTGGTTCGACCTTATCCAGCGCGCTGTTCACCGCCAGTTCGCCGAGCATGACGATCTGTGCAATCCCCAGCAACGTCTTGCGGTGCGTGCCTTCGAGCAACGCGGCGAAGTCACCGAGCATGACGCTGGCCGAGGACAGGGACTCGCTGGCGTTGGCCAGCAGGGATTCGGTGTCGGCGGTGGGGTTGACCAGGAACATCTGGTTCTGGACATAGGGCGTGGCCATGATGGCGGCCGTGGGTTTGAGGTAAAAGTCGAGGGCGCGGTCGGCGGCTTCGTGGAGTTTGCGGGTGTCTTCGCCCGCGTAGGGGGACGTTGTATTGGCGTCCGCAGGAACGGTTGTTGCCGGGGGGTTGGGTGTTGGCTTTTTCATGTTGTTTCTCCTTCTGAACGTTGAAGCTGATCCATTCGGTTCCACGCGAAGGGGTGGCAGTTGTACGCAGGTTGGAACCCGGGGAACGGAGAAACCCGGCAGACTCGAAAGTCTCCCGCGTACAGCCGCCATAACAGACTGCACACCATGAAGGTGGGCAAGCATACGTCATGAAAGACGCTTTGGCGTTGATACGTTCTCCGGGGTTCCAATCCCGATCGCTGATTTGGCAGCGACGTTCACAGCCTAGAGAGCCGACGTCCGACGGACAACCTGAAAACATTGTGGGAAGGTTCTGTATTTTCGGAAAACCTTTAAACATCCCGAATCGAAATACTCGCCAGCACCAGGACTGTTGTGAAGGCAATGACTTGGGCGAGGGCATTACCTATTCGTAATGCGTCGCCGCTCTATTGGATCAACGCGAAACCTGTGGGCGTTCGATGGCGGTGGTTCTGGCACAACTGAAAACGGCACCTTGCGGTGCCGTTTGCCCTTCACACATCAGCTTTTATTTACGCGCATCTGCCCAGGATTTCAGCAGTTCGTTGTAGCTCACGGTCTCGCCCTTCGGCTTCTCGTTCGCCAGTTTCGGTTTCGGCGCGCCCGGTTGATCGAACCAGTATTGCGCGTCGCGTTCCGGGTTCATTTTCGGTGCGCACGTGGCTTGGGCCTTGGAGCGTTCCAGACGCGACATGATCGCGTCCTGATCCTTGGCCAAACCATCCAGCGCTTGCTGCGGGGTCTTCTCGCCGCTGGCCGCTTCGGCGATGTGGCTCCACCACAATTGCGCCAGACGCGGATAGTCCGGCACGTTGGTCCCGGTCGGGGTCCATTGCACGCGGGCCGGGCTGCGGTAGAACTCGACCAGACCACCGAGTTTCGGCGCCAGATCGGTCATCGCTTGCGAGTTGATGTCCGACTCACGAATCGGCGTCAAACCGACGATGGTTTTCTTCAGCGATACGGTTTTCGAAGTCACGAACTGCGCGTACAACCACGCCGCGAGTTTCTGTTTCTCCGGCGTGGATTTCATGAACGTCCACGAACCCACGTCCTGATAACCAAGCTTCATGCCCTCCTCCCAATACGGCCCGCGCGGCGATGGCGCCATCCGCCATTTCGGCGTGCCGTCGTCGTTGACCACCGGCAGACCCGGTTTGGTCATGTCGGCGGTGAAGGCGGTGTACCAGAAAATCTGCTGAGCGATGTTGCCTTGCGACGGCACCGGGCCGGACTCGGAGAACGTCATGCCCGCTGCTTCCGGAGGCGCGTACGCCTTGAGCCAATCGACGTATTTGGTCGTGGCAAACACTGCCGCCGGGCCGTTGGTGTCGCCGCCTCGGGTCACGCTGGAACCCACCGGGTGGCAATCCTCGACACGAATGCCCCACTCGTCCACCGGCAAACCGTTAGGCAAGCCCTTGTCGCCGCCGCCCGCCATGGAGAACCAGGCATCGGTGAAGCGCCAGCCCAGCGACGGGTCTTTCTTGCCGTAGTCCATGTGCCCGTAAACACGTTTGCCGTCGATTTCCTTGACGTCTTCGCTGAAGAATTTGGCGATGTCTTCATAGGCTGACCAGTTCACCGGTACGCCCAATTCGTAGCCGTACTTTTCCTTGAACTTGGCTTTCAGGTCCGCGCGTTCAAACCAGTCAGCGCGGAACCAGTACAGGTTGGCGAACTGCTGGTCGGGCAGTTGATAAATCTTGCCGTCCGGCGCCGTGGTGAACGAAATGCCGATGAAGTCCTTGATGTCGAGGGTCGGCGAGGTGAAGTTCTTGCCTTCGTTGGCCATCAGGTCGGTGATCGATTCGGTCTTGCCGTAACGAAAGTGCGTGCCGATCAAGTCCGAGTCATTGACCCAGCCGTCGTAGATATTCTTGTCGGACTGCATCACCGTCTGCATTTTTTCCACCACGTCGCCTTCTTGCAGCAAGTCGTGGGTGAGCTTGATCCCGGTGATTTCGCTGAAGGCCTTGGCCAGCACCTTGGACTCGTATTCATGGGTGGTCAGGGTTTCCGAAACCACCTTGATTTCCATCCCGCGAAACGGCTCTGCAGCCTTGATGAACCACTTCAACTCTTCGAGTTGCTGATCGGCCGTCAGGGTCGACGGTTTGAATTCGCTGCCGATCCACTTTTTCGCAGCGTCCTCGTAGGCATCGGCCCAGGCAGACGCGCTCAAACCGCTGAGTGCCAGCATGGCTGCCAATGAAATGCTATGTCGCAGCTTATTGTTTTTGTCGAACATAGAGACCTCCTGTTTAGGATTTCGGAGCACGGTTGTCGAGCGACTCGACTAGCCCCAACGCATCACAGCCAACAGCCACACCAGGGACAACGCGGACGCCACCCAGATGCTCCAGTCGGTGGCGCCGATGACCAGCAAATGCAGGTAGGCGCTGCCGAGAAGACCGATAAACAAGCGATCGCCACGGGTGGTGGCAATCGGCAGAAAACCTCGCCGCAGGACGCTCGGCGAACGCAGCTCCCACGTCGTCATGCCCACCAGGAGCAAGCCTATGACAATGAAGAATGCCGCTGTGGGGGTGGTCCAACTCATCCATTCCATCATCAGCTCCTCAGACCCGGCCGAGGGCAAAGCCCTTGGCCACATGGTTGCGAACAAACCAGATCACCAGCATGCCCGGCAAAATGGTCAACACCCCCGCCGCCGCCAGCACCCCCCAATCGATCCCCGAGGCCGAGACCGTGCGTGTCATCACCGCCGCAATCGGCTTGGCGTTTACCGAGGTCAACGTGCGCGCCAGCAACAGCTCGACCCAGGAAAACATGAAGCAGAAAAACGCCGTGACGCCGATGCCGGAACCGATCAACGGGATGAAAATCTTCACGAAGAACTTGGGGAAACTGTAGCCGTCAATGTAGGCGGTTTCGTCGATTTCCTTCGGCACGCCGGACATGAAGCCTTCGAGAATCCACACCGCCAGTGGCACGTTAAACAGGCAGTGCGCCAAGGCCACGGCAATGTGCGTGTCGAACAGACCAATCGACGAATAGAGCTGGAAGAACGGCAACAGGAACACCGCCGGCGGCGCCATGCGGTTGGTCAGCAGCCAGAAGAACAGGTGCTTGTCGCCCAGAAAGCGGTAGCGTGAAAACGCATACGCCGCCGGCAGTGCCACGCTCAGGGAAATCACCGTGTTCAGGCTCACGTAGTACAGCGAGTTGATGTACCCGCTGTACCAACTCGGATCGGTGAAGATCACCTTGTAGTTCGCCAGCGTGAAGTCCTGTGGGAAAAGTGTCAGACCGCCGAGGATTTCGGTGTTGCTCTTGAACGACATGTTCAGCAGCCAGTAGATCGGCACCAGCAGGAACAGGATGTAGACCAGCAACGGGATCAGCTTTCTTTTGCTCATGGCCGGGCCTCAGCGGTTGGCGTCGGAGTGCGTCATGGCGGTGTAGAACAGCCAGGACACCAACAAGATGATCAGGAAGTACACCAGCGAGAAAGCCGCTGCCGGACCCAGGTCGAATTGGCCTACGGCCATTTGGGTCAGCGTCTGACTCAAGAAGGTCGTGGCGTTACCCGGCCCGCCCCCGGTGAGCACAAACGGCTCGGTGTAGATCATGAAACTGTCCATGAAACGCAGCATCACCGCGATCAACAGCACGCTCTTGAGCTTGGGCAACTGAATGTGCCGGAACACCGCCCAGGCTGACGCCCGATCGATGCGCGCCGCTTGGTAATACACATCGGGAATGGCGCGCAATCCGGAGAAACACAGCAGCGCCACCAGCGAGGTCCAGTGCCAGACGTCCATCACCAGCACCGTCACCCAGGCGTCCATGGTGTTGGCCGCATAGTTGTAGCTGATGCCCATCGCGTTGAGACTCGACCCGAGCAAGCCGATGTCGGCGCGGCCGAAAATCTGCCAGATCGTGCCCACCACGTTCCACGGGATCAGCAGCGGAATCGCCAGAATAATCAGCACCAGCGACGACCAGCGGCCCTTGGTCGGCATGGTCAGGGCAATCCCAATGCCCAGCGGGATTTCAATCAGCAACACGCACGCCGAATAGATGAACTGGCGCAGCAGCGAATCATGCAGACGCGGATCCAGCAGCACCTGCCGATACCACTCAGTGCCGACGAAGTAGCGGCTGGATTGGTCGAAGATGTCCTGCACCGAGTAGTTGACCACGGTCATCATCGGGACGACCGCACTGAACGCCACCAGCAAAAACACCGGCAACACCAGCCACCAGGCCTTGTTGTTCTGCACCTTGTTCATGGCTGCACCTCATTGTCTTCAGTGACTGGCAGCAGGAATTCGTCGGCATAGACCATCAGCCACTGCGCCGGAAAACTGATGTACGCCGTGCCCTGCGGCACCGGTTTGTCTTCCGCCAGGCGCACTTTCAGCGCCACGCCGTCGAGATCGAGGGTCATGATCTTGTAGGTGCCGAGGTCTTCGACGTGTACGACGTGTGCCTGCATCGCGTCGTCAAACGGCTCATCCCAGACATGAATGAACTCGGGACGGATACCGACCTTCAGATTTTTCCACTGACCGTGTTCGATATGACGCTGCAAGGCGTCAGACAGCGGCAGGTGCGTCGAGCCGAAACCGACCCCACCCGGTTGCGGCTGCACGTCGATCAGATTCATGCCGGGGCTGCCGATGAAGTAGCCGACAAAGGTGTGGCTCGGCCGCTCGAACAACTCCCGTGGCGTACCGAACTGGACGATCTGGCCGCCGTACATCACCGCGATCTTGTCGGCGAAGGTCGAGGCTTCGAGTTGATCGTGGGTGACATAAACCATGGTGATGTTGAATTGCTCGTGGATCTGCTTGAGCTTGCGCCGCAGTTTCCACTTCAGGTGCGGGTCGATCACTGTCAGCGGTTCATCAAAGAGGATCGCCGACACGTCGTCGCGCACCAGGCCCCGGCCCATAGAGACTTTCTGTTTCTCGTCGGCGGTGAGGTTGCGCGCCTTTTTGCTCAGCAACTCTTGCAGATCGAGGACTTCGGCAATTTCCTGCACCTTGCTGTGCACTTTCGCCTCGGCCATGCCCTGATTACGCAGGGGAAACGCCAGGTTGTCGAACACGGTCATGGTGTCGTAGACCACCGGAAACTGGAAAACCTGAGCGATGTTGCGCTTCTCGGGGGTCAGGTCGTTGACCGCTTTGCCGTCGAATAACACATGCCCTTGCGAGGGGCTGAGCAAGCCGGAAATGATGTTGAGCAACGTCGATTTGCCGCAACCGGACGGGCCGAGCAGCGCATAGGCGCCGCCCTGCTCCCAAACGTGATCCATCTCGCGGATCGCATAATCCTCCGCACCGCTGGGGGTTTTGCTGTAGCTGTGGGCGAGGTGTTGCAAACGGATTTCGGCCATCAGGCAACCCTCGCGACACGCAGGCTAGGTGCTTGCACCAAGCGGCCCTGCGCATCGAAAACAAACAGTTTGTGGGTCGGGATATAAATGCGGATCGGCTCGTCGACGTCGTATTCGTGAACGCCGGACAGGTGCAGCACCAACAGGAAATGCTCGTTGCGCACATGCAGGAAGGTTTCCGAACCGCTGATCTCGGCGACTTCCACCGTCACGGCCAATTCCAGATCGTCATCGTTGCTCGGCACCAGCGAGATGTGGCTGGGGCGCACGCCGAAGCGGAACTCACCCTCGCCCACCGGACGCAGATCAACGTTCAACGGGAAGTGTACGAAGTTGGCAAAACTCACTTCGTTACCGGCGATGCGCCCCGGCATCAGATTGATCGGCGGCTCGGAGAACAACTCGGCAGCCAGCACGGTTTTCGGCTGGTGATACACCGAGGTCGACGGGCCGCTCTGGATCACTCGCCCCTCGTGAAGAATCGTCGTGGTGCCGCCCAGCGCCAGCGCTTCGTTAGGCTCGGTGGTGGCGTAAATGGCGATGGTGTGGCGCAGCTTGAACAACTCGCGCATTTCCTGACGCAGTTCTTCGCGCAGTTTGTAGTCGAGGTTGACCAGCGGCTCGTCGAACAGGATCAGTTCGGCATCCTTGACCAGCGCCCGGGCCATGGCGGTGCGTTGCTGCTGCCCCCCGGAAAGCTCCAGCGGATAGCGCTGCAGAAACTTCTCGATGCGCAGCATCTTCGCGGTTTCCTGCACCTTGCTGTGGATGATCTCTTTCGACACACCGGACTGACGCAGCGGCGAGGCGATGTTCTCGAACACCGTCATGGTCGGGTAGTTGATGAACTGCTGATAGACCATCGACACATTGCGCAGACGTACCGGGCGTTGGGTGACATCGACGCCGTTCATCAGGATTCGGCCGCTGTCGGGCTTGTCCAGACCGGCCATCAAGCGCATGAGACTGGTTTTGCCGGACAGCGTGCGACCGAGCAAAACGTTGAAGGATCCGGGTTCGAATTTCAGGCACGCATCGTCGATCCAGCTCTGGCCCTCGACGGTGCGGCAGACGTGCTCCAGGGTGAGTGACATGGCTCGGCCTTTTTATTATTGGAGTCAAGCGACCTGTGCAGTAGAGCGACATTCGTGCCAGAAATGGCAAGTTGTTGATTTGTTGTGAAAATCGTTGAAACCGCCGGGAAACGGCGTTCATTGCTGAACACATTTGAACAGTTGCGCGATTGACAATGAACAATAGTGAACAACACTCTATGGATGCTTTTTGCCCGATCTCATGACCGCTGAAGATCCAAATGTGGGAGCGGGCTTGCTCCGGGCGGCGATCCGACGAATGCGGTGTGTCATTCAACTGATTCATTGACTGATCCACCGCATTCGCGAGCAAGCCCGCTCCCACAGTTGATCTGTGTTGTGTTCAAGAGATGGGTTCATAACAACAATAAAAATCGCTGCATCAGAGGCTGACTGCCATGGCCGCACCTGCCCCGCCGCTGTCCCACGACGCGATCATCCAGAGTTCCTGGCAACGCTGCCGCGCGTTCGGTCTCGATCATCAAAGTACTCCAGCCTTCGATCAGCTCCCCGCCGCCGGCATTGCGCACCTGCTCGACAGTCAGCACTCGCTGGTGCAGACCACCCATCAGGAAGTGTTGCCCTACTACGAGAACATCCTGAGCAATTCCAATTGCCTGATCATGCTCGCCGACAACCAGGGCCAGGTGCTGACGTCGTGGGGCACGCAACGGTTTATCGCGCCGAATCTGGCCCGGGGCTTTCAGGCCGGGGCGAGCTGGATGGAACGCTGCAGCGGCACCAACGCAATCGGTACGGCGCTGGCCTGCGAGCAAGCGGTACACATCGAACACGATGAACATTTTCTGAAAGCCAACCGCTTCATGACCGGTTCCGCTGCGCCGATTTTCGACGCTGAGCGCAAGGTGATCGCGGTGCTTGATGTGTCCAGCGACAGCTATCTGCCGCCATCACACACCTTGGGCATGGTCAAAATGATGAGCCAGACCGTGGAAAACCGGCTGATCCTCAACCTGTTCCACGGCCAGCACTTTCAACTGACCTTCAACACCGGGTTGAACAACCTCGACAGTCAGTGGGCAGGCTTGTTGATTTTCGATGAGAGCGGTCAGGTACTGTCGGCCAATCGCCGGGCCGACAATCTATTGGGTGTGCGCTTGTCGCGGGTCAGCGTTGAGAGCCTGTTCAAGGTGTCGCTGCTTGAGTTGATCAATCAGCCGGACGGCTTGCCGTTTGCCTTGCAGACCTGCGGGAGTAACCGTTTTCAGTGTTTGTTGAAGCGGCCGAAACAGGCGCCCATTGAGGCGCGAGTGTTTACGTCTGACCCCAAAGCCGCCGCGCCAACCGCGATCAGCCTCAACACACTCCACTTCGGCGACAGTCGCGTGGAAAAAGCCGTGCGCCAGGCCGAGCGTTTGCTGGAAAAAGACATCCCGCTGCTGATCCACGGCGAAACCGGCGTTGGCAAAGAGGTGTTCGTCAAAGCCTTGCACCAGGCCAGCTCCCGCAGCAAACAGGCATTCATCGCCGTCAACTGCGCGGCGATCCCCGCCGAACTGGTCGAATCGGAATTGTTCGGCTACGAGAAAGGCGCATTCACCGGCGCCAACCAGAAAGGCAGCATCGGCCTGATCCGCAAGGCTGACAAAGGCACGCTGTTCCTCGATGAAATCGGCGACATGCCGTTGCCGACCCAAGCGCGGTTGCTGCGGGTGTTGCAGGAGCGCTGCGTGCAACCGGTGGGCAGCAGTGAGTTGTTCCCGGTGGATCTGCGGATCATCTCGGCGACCAACCGCTCGCTACGGGAGCAGGTGCAACTGGGGCGGTTTCGCGAGGATTTGTATTACCGCATCGGCGGGCTGACCCTGGAATTGCCGCCATTGAGAGAGCGCAGTGACAAAGAGGCGTTATTCAAACGACTGTGGGAACAGCATCGTGAACCGACGCAATGGGCGGGGCTGAGCCGCGAAGTGTTGGAACTGTTCGATAAGCATCCGTGGCCAGGCAATCTGCGTCAGGTCAGCAGCGTGATGCAGGTGGCGCTGGCCATGGCTGAAGAGCAACCCGTGCGGCCGGAGCATTTGCCGGATGATTTTTTTGTCGATCTGGAAATGGAGCCGGTTGAACGCGCGCAGCCGCTGGGGCTGGATTTGAATGATGTTGAAGCGTTGAACCGGGAGTTGAAGGCGGCTGGGGGGAATATTTCGCACTTGGCGCGGCGGCTGGGTGTGAGCCGCAATACCCTTTACAAGCGGTTGCGTCAGGCTGAATGACAAGATGTCTGGGCGGTTCTGATCGCTGGCAAGCCTGCGATGATTTCAGCCCTGTCCCTGTAGATTCCTGAGATAACCCAAAAACAAAAACCCGCACAAGGCGGGTTTTGTTTTTAGCGGATCAGCCAATCAGTCAGCCAAACGCCAGGTCGTGCCACCCTTGCCGTCTTCCAGCACCACGCCCATGGCGGTGAGCTGGTCGCGGATGCGGTCGGATTCAGCCCAGTCCTTGCCCGCCCGTGCCGCCAGACGCGCAGCAATCAGCGCGTCGACTTCAGCCGCATCAACTCGCCCTTCGGCGCCCGCCTGCAAGAAGTCATCGGCTTCCAATTGCAACACGCCCAGCACGCTGGCCAGCTCTTTCAGACGCGCCGCCAGACCGGCCGCTGCATTGAGATCGCTCTCACGCAGACGGTTGATCTCGCGAACCATCTCGAACAGCACCGCGCAGGCTTCCGGCGTGCCGAAGTCGTCGTTCATCACGGTGGTGAAACGTTCGACGAACGCTTCGCCGCCGGCCGGTGCCACGTTCGGCAGGCCTTTCAACGCGTGGTAGAAACGCTCGAGTGCACCTTTGGCGTCCTTGAGGTTGTCTTCCGAGTAGTTGATCGCGCTGCGGTAGTGGCTCGACACCAGCAAGTAACGCACGACTTCCGGGTGGTACTTTTCCAGCACGTCGCGAATGGTGAAGAAGTTGTTCAACGACTTGGACATCTTCTCGCCATTGATGCGAATCATGCCGCAATGCATCCACGCGTTGGCGTAGGTCTTGCCGGTGGCCGCTTCGCTCTGGGCGATTTCGTTTTCGTGGTGCGGGAACTCAAGGTCGCTGCCGCCGCCATGAATGTCGAAAGTCTCGCCGAGGCAGCAGGTGGACATCACCGAGCATTCGATGTGCCAGCCCGGACGCCCGGCGCCCCACGGCGATTCCCAGCTTGGCTCGCCCGGCTTGGTGGCTTTCCACAGTACGAAGTCCAACGGATCCTGCTTGGCTTCGTCGACTTCGATCCGCGCGCCGATGCGCAGGTCTTCGATCTTCTTGCGCGACAGTTTGCCGTAGCCCATGAACTTGGCGACGCGGTAGTACACGTCGCCATTGCCCGGGGCGTAGGCGTAACCCTTGTCGATCAGCGTCTGGATCATGCTCAGCATGCCCGGAATATGGTCGGTGGCACGCGGTTCCATGTCCGGCTTGAGGATGTTGAGGCGCGCCTCGTCCTCGTGCATCGCCGTGATCATGCGCTCGGTCAGTGCGTCGTACGGCTCGCCGTTTTCGCGGGCGCGATTGATGATCTTGTCTTCAATATCGGTGATGTTGCGCACGTAGGTCAGGTTGTAACCGCTGAACCGCAACCAGCGGGTCACCAGGTCGAACGCGACCATGCTGCGGCCGTGGCCAATGTGGCAGTAGTCGTACACGGTCATCCCGCAGACGTACATGCGCACATTATTGCCATCGAGCGGCTTGAAGACTTCTTTGCTCTTGGTGAGCGTGTTGTAAATCGTCAGCACTTTTAATTTCCTTGACGCTAAATCACTGGCCCCACGAATCACGCAGGGTCACGGTACGGTTGAATACCGGCTGACCTGGTTTCGAGTCCTTGATATCCGCAACGAAGTAGCCTTCGCGCTCGAACTGGAAACGGTCTTCCGGCTGTGCATTGCCAAGCGATGGCTCAGCACGACAACCGGTCAGCACTTGCAGTGAGTCAGGGTTGATGTTGTCGAGGAAACTGGCGCTGTCTTCGGCCTTCTCCGGGTTCGGAGAACGGAACAGGCGATCGTACAGACGCACTTCGCACTCGATGCTGGCGGCAGCCGGCACCCAGTGGATCACGCCTTTGACCTTGCGGCCTTCAGGGTTCTTGCCGAGGGTGTCCGGGTCGTACGAGCAACGCAGTTCGACGATGTTGCCGTCGGCGTCCTTGATCGCTTCGTCGGCACGGATCACGTAGCTGCCGCGCAGACGTACTTCGCCGTTCGGCTCCAGGCGCTTGTAGCCCTTTGGCGGTTCTTCCATGAAGTCATCGCGGTCGATGTAGATTTCACGGGCGAACGGCAGCTTGCGCACGCCAAGTTCTTCTTTCTGCGGATGACGCGGCAGTTCGAGGTTCTCGACCTGGTCTTGCGGGTAGTTAGTGATCACGACTTTCAACGGACGCAGCACGCACATGGCGCGCGGGGCGTTCGCGTCCAGGTCCTGGCGGATGCTGAATTCGAGCATGCCGAAGTCGACCACGCCGTCGGAGCGATTGGTGCCGATCATGTCGCAGAAGTTGCGGATCGACGCCGGCGTGTAGCCACGGCGGCGGAAACCCGACAGCGTGGACATGCGCGGATCGTCCCAGCCATTGACGTGCTTTTCATCGACCAGTTGCTTGAGCTTGCGCTTGCTGGTGATGGTGTAGTTGAGGTTCAGACGGCTGAACTCGTACTGACGCGGTTGCGCCGGCACTGGCAGTGCGTCGAGGAACCACTCGTACAGCGGACGATGGCTTTCGAACTCCAGGGTGCAGATCGAGTGAGTGATGCCTTCGATGGCGTCCGACTGACCGTGGGTGAAGTCGTAGTTCGGGTAGATGCACCACTTGTCACCGGTCTGGTGGTGATGCGCGTGACGGATGCGATACATGATCGGGTCACGCAGGTTCATGTTCGGCGAGGCCATGTCGATCTTGGCGCGCAGTACGCGGGCGCCGTCCGGGAACTCACCGGCGCGCATGCGGGCGAACCAGTCGAGGTTTTCTTCAACCGAACGGTCACGGAACGGGCTGTTCTTGCCCGGCTCGGTCAGGCTGCCACGGTATTCCTTGGCCTGCTCAGGGGTCAGGTCGTCGACGTAAGCCTTGCCGGCCTTGATCAGCTCCACCGCCCAGTCGTGCAACTGGTCGAAATACTGCGAGGCGTAGCGCACTTCGCCGGACCATTCGAAGCCCAGCCATTTGACGTCGCTTTCGATCGCGTCGATGTATTCCTGATCTTCCTTGGCCGGGTTGGTGTCGTCGAAACGCAGGTGCGTGACGCCGCCGAACTCCTGGGCCAGGCCGAAGTTCACGCAGATCGACTTGGCGTGGCCGATGTGCAGGTAGCCGTTGGGCTCAGGCGGGAAACGGGTGACGATCTGGGTGTGCTTGCCCGAGTCCAGGTCTGCCTGGATGATCGGCCGCAGGAAATTGACCGGCACGGCAGGGCCGGACTTGGCATTCGAGGTAGGGTCGACAGTGGGCTTGCTCATAGGATCCTTGACTTACATGTGCGCGGCCGCAGAGAGGGGCCAGACAAAACAAAGCCGCTATCATAGCCGATGCTGTCAAGGGGCTGACAGAGCAGGCCTTATAAAGGCGTGCATTTAATCGCCGGGATTTGAAAAACAGCCTCGAAATTCGCGCCTGTCACGCTAAACTGCGCACCTTGGCCGACGCTGGCTGAACCGGTTGCGGGGCGCAATGTCCCAAAACCACGAATTCCTATCAAGAGTAGCGATCATGACTCAAGTCAAACTGACAACAAACCATGGCGACATCGTCATCGAACTGAACGCTGAAAAGGCGCCGATCACCGTCGCCAACTTCATCGAGTACGTTAACGCCGGTCACTACGAAAACACCGTTTTCCACCGTGTCATCGGTAACTTCATGATCCAGGGCGGCGGTTTCGAGCCAGGCATGAAAGAAAAGAAAGACAAGCGTCCAAGCATCCAGAACGAAGCCGACAACGGTCTTTCCAACGACAAATACACCGTTGCCATGGCGCGCACCATGGAGCCGCATTCGGCTTCCGCGCAGTTCTTCATCAACGTGGCCGACAACACCTTCCTGAACCACAGTGGCAAGAACGTTCAGGGCTGGGGCTACGCCGTGTTCGGCAAAGTGACCGCCGGTACTGAAGTTGTCGACAAGATCAAAGGTGTTTCGACCACTTCCAAGGCCGGCCACCAAGACGTACCAGCAGACGACGTGATCATCGAGAAAGCCGAGATCATCGAAGCGTGATACTGCTGATTTCAGACTTGCATCTGGAAGAGGAGCGCCCGGACATTACCCGGGCGTTTCTGAATTTGCTCGCCGGACGCGCCCGCTCGGCGAGTGCGTTGTACATTCTGGGCGACTTCTTCGAGGCGTGGATTGGCGACGATGCCATGACGCCCTTCCAGCGTTCCATCTGCCTGGCCCTGCGCGAATTGAGCGACAGCGGCACGGCCATATTTGTGATGCACGGCAATCGCGACTTCCTGCTCGGCAAGGCCTTCTGCAAACAGGCCGGCTGCACGTTGTTGAAGGACCCGAGTGTCGTGCCGTTTTACGGCGAGCCGGTGCTGTTGATGCACGGCGACAGCCTCTGCACCCGCGACGTCGGCTATATGAAGCTGCGTCGTTACCTGCGTAACCCGATCACCCTGTTCATCTTGCGCCACCTGCCGCTGAGCACCCGTCACAAACTGGCGCGCAAACTGCGCAGCGAAAGCCGGGCGCAGACGCGGATGAAGGCCAATGACATTGTCGATGTCACGCCGCAAGAGATTCCGCGGATCATGCAGGCGTTTGGCGTGAAGACCCTGATTCACGGGCACACCCATCGACCGGCGATTCACAAGCTGCAGCTGGGAGAGCAGGCGGCAAAGCGGATTGTGCTGGGGGACTGGGATCGTCAAGGTTGGGCGTTGCAGGTGGATGAGAACGGGTATGTGTTGGCGCCGTTTGATTTTGCGCCGCCGCCGGCACTGCCCGCTCCCACCCTCTAAACCACACACAAAACCCAATGTGGGAGCGGGCTTGCTCGCGAAGGCGGTGGTTCAGTCGACATCTCTACTGAATGACACACCGCTTTCGCGAGCAAGCCCGCTCCCACATTTTTGACCGCGTTTAACTTAGTGACCGCTGGCTGCTGGGCCTGCTTTGGCAGCAAACGGCGGCTTCGCCAGCCACACAATCAGAATCAACCCCATAAACCCCCACCCGAGCAGCGTGAAGTAATCCACGGTGGAGAGCATGTACGCCTGACTGGTCAACACATGATCGAGTTGCGCATACGCCGGATTGCTCGCCCCGCCCAACTGATTCAACGCCTCCCGCGTCGCGGGCTCATAGGTGCTGATGCTTTCACTCATGTACGCATGGTGCTGATCGGCCCGGCGAATCCAGATCCAGGTGGTCAGCGACGCCGCGAAGCTACCGCCCAACGTCCGCAAGAATGTCGCAAGGCCCGCGCCGTCGGCGATCTGGCTCGGCGGCAAGTCCGACATCAGAATGCTCAGGGTCGGCATGAAGAACAGCGCCACGCCAATCCCCATGAACAGTTGCACCAGAGCGATGTGCTGGAAATCCACCTCGTTGGTAAACCCGGCGCGCATGAAGCAGCTCAGGCCAATCGCCAGAAACGCCAGCCCGGCCAGTAAACGCAGGTCGAATTTGTGTGCGTACTTGCCGACAAACGGCGACAGCAGCACCGGCAGAATCCCGATCGGCGCCACGGCCAGGCCGGCCCAGGTCGCGGTGTAGCCCATCTGGGTTTGCAGCCATTGCGGCAGGATCAGGTTGATGCCGAAGAACCCGGCGTAACCCAGCACCAGCACCAGCGTGCCGATGCGGAAGTTGCGGTACGCGAACAGGCGCAGATTGACCACCGGATGCTGGTCGGTCATTTCCCAGATGATGAACACCGCCAGCGCGATCACTGAAATCGCCGCGCCGATGATGATGAAGTTCGACTCGAACCAGTCCAGGTCATTGCCCTTGTCGAGGATCACCTGCAACGCCCCCACGCCAATGATCAGCGAGATCAGCCCGACGTAGTCCATCGGTTGACGGCTGGTTTCCACCGGGCGCTTGGCCAATTGCGAGCGCACGACCATCACCGCAAAGATCCCGATCGGCACGTTGATGAAGAAGATCCACGGCCAACTGTAACTGTCGGTGATCCAGCCACCGAGAATGGGGCCTGCTATCGGTGCAACCACCGTGACCATCGCCAAGAGTGCCAATGCCATGCCTCGCCTCGCGGGCGGATACACGGCGATCAACAGGGTTTGCGTCATCGGATACAGTGGCCCGGCAACAAGTCCCTGCAACACGCGAAAACCGATCAGCTCGGGCATCGACGTAGAAATACCGCAGAGAAACGAGGCCAGCACAAACAGAATGGTGGCCCATAGAAACAGCTTCACCTCGCCGAAACGCCGGCTCAACCATCCGGTCAGCGGCAGCGCAATGGCGTTGCTCACGGCAAACGAGGTGATCACCCAAGTGCCCTGCTCCGAACTCACCCCCAGGTTGCCGGAAATCGTCGGCAACGCCACGTTGGCGATGGTGGTGTCGAGCACTTGCATGAAAGTCGCCAGCGACAGGCCGATGGTGCTGAGCAACAGGCTGGGCGGCGTAAAAGAGGCGTTATTGCTCATCGCGAATCCTTTGGAACCTGAATAGCGTTGCCCCCGCCCTTGTGGGAGCGGGCGTGCTCGCGAAGGCGGCCTGTCAGACAAATCAATGTTGAATGACACACCGCTTTCGCGAGCACGCCCGCTCCCACAGGGTCAGTGGTGAATCAGCGTTGCGCGGTTTTGCTGACCGCAGCGCTGTTGTCGTGGATCAGTTGCGCGATCATTGCGTCGGCTTCGGCCAGTTGACGGTCGTAGACGTTGGTGCTGAAAGACGCTTTTTGCGGCGATTGTTGAGCCAGTACCGGGCCGCTCTGGTCATGCAGATTGACCTGGACAGTGGTCGACAGACCGACGCGCAGCGGGTGCTTGGCCAGCTCTTCGGCGTTGATGTGAATGCGTACCGGCACACGCTGAACAATCTTGATCCAGTTACCGGTGGCGTTCTGCGCAGGCAACAGGGCAAACGCGCTACCGGTGCCAGCACCGAGGCTGTCGACGGTGCCGCTGTATTTCACATCGCTGCCGTAGATGTCGGATTCGATATCCACTGGCTGACCGATGCGCATGTCGCTCAGTTGGGTTTCCTTGAAGTTGGCGTCGATCCACAGTTGATCCAGTGGAATCACCGCCATCAGCGCGGTGCCCGGTTGCACGCGTTGGCCGAGTTGCACGGTGCGCTTGGCAACGTAACCTGTGACCGGCGCGATCAACGTGCTGCGGGCGTTGGTCAGGTAGGCCTGACGCAGCTGCGCGGCAGCGGCCATTACGTCTGGGTGCGACGACACCACGGTGTCATCGACCAGCGCGCTGGAGGTTTTCAGTTGCTGTTTGGCATTGGCCAAGGCGTTTTGCGCCGAGGTCAGATCGTCGCGGGCGTGGGACAGTTCTTCTTTGGAAATCGCCCCGCCAGCGGCGAGATTTTTCCGGCGATTGTAGTTGTCCTGAGCCTTTTGCACTTCGGCCTGTTGCGCGTTGACCTGGGCTTTCATGCCGTCGACGTTGCTGTACAAGCCGCGCACCTGACGCACGGTGCGGGCCAGATTGGCCTGGGCACTTTGCAGGCCGACTTCGGCGTCGTTCGGGTCGAAGTTGATCAGCACCTGGCCTTCGTGGACCAGGTCGCCATCATCGGCGCCGATGCTGACCACGGTGCCGGTGACCAGCGGCGTGATTTCAACGACGTTGCCGTTGACGTAGGCGTCGTCGGTACTTTCGTTAAAGCGCCCGATGAATTCGTGATACGCCCAGACGCCGCCACAGGCGACAAGGACGATAACAGCCAGCACCAGCAGCATGACTTTGCGCTTGCGTGGATTGCCGGTGTCCGGGGTGTTGTCTTGAGCTTGGGTGTTTTGGGCAGTGGCCATGACAAATACCTTGAATTAGTTGTGCGGCGTGGCTGGGGTGGCGTTGGCTGCGGTCAGGGTTTCACCCTGGAAGCCGCCGCCCAGCGCTTGCATCAGTTGAATCGACAGGTCGATCTGCTCGGCATTGAGGTTGGCCAACTGACGTTGGGCCTGGAGCAATTGCTGCTCGATACTGAGCACGTCCAGGTAGTTGCCGATGCCGGAACCGTAACGCTGGACCACCGTGTTGTAAGAGTCCCGGGCAATGTCGGTGGCGTGTTGCTGCGCACCGATCTGCCGGCCGATGTCACGCAACTGGTTGATCGTGTCGCTGACATCGCCCAGTGCTTTCACCAGACTTTTGTTGTACTGCGCCACCGCCAGGTCGTAATCGGCGTCACGCGCATCAAGGTTGGCGCGCAGTCGCCCGCCATCGAAGATCGGCACCGAGACAGTCGGCGCAATGCTGAAGAAGCGACTGGCCGAACCGAACATCGCATCACCCAACAGGGATTCGGCACCGGCCGAGGCCGTCAGGTTGAGGTTGGGATAGAACTGGGTTTTCGCCGAATCGATGTCTTTGCTCGCCGCTTCTACACGCCAACGCGCAGCGACCAGATCCGGGCGACGACCGAGCAGTTCCGCCGGCAGCACAGACGGCACAGCCACGGCGCTCGCTTGCAGGACTTTCGGGCGAGCGATTTCATTGCCGCGATCCGGGCCTTTGCCGAGCAAAACCGCCAAAGTGATTTTCGCGCTGTTCAGGCGTTTTTCCGCATCGATCAGGCTGGCTTCGGAACTGGCTTCCAGGCTTTGGGTTTGCTGGAACTGGTATTGGCTATCGATCCCGGAACTCAGACGACGCTGGCTCAGGTCAAGCATTTGTTGAGTGCGCTTGAGGTCTTCGCTGGCCAGGTCATAGACGATGTGTGCCTGACCGAGATCGCTGTAGGCCCGAGCCACGTCGGCGGCGAGGGTCAACTGCGCAGCCTGACGGTCGACTTCGGCGGCGCGGGCCTGACCGAGGGCAGCTTCCCAGGCGTCACGCTGACCGCCCCACAAATCGAAGTTGTAATTGAAGCCAGCGCTGATGTTGCGCACGGTGGCGTAGGCATCGCCCTGCCCCCGCGGATCCTGATCCTTGGCCAGGCGCGAACGGCTGATGCCGGCGCTGGCGTCGAGGGTCGGATAGCGCGCGGCATCGGCGGCATACGCGGCGGCGCTGGCCTGATGGGCGCGGGCTTCGGCGATCTGCATGTCTGGGCTATCGTGCAGCGCTTCGCGGATCAGGCCATCGAGTTGCGGATCACCGAGGCTGGTCCACCAGTCGCTTTTCGGCCACGCGGCCGGCGACAGGGTTACGCCGTTGAGGGATTGGCCAGCCTTGAGGCTTTTCGCATCGAGGCTTTGGCCTTGGGTGTCGAGGCCACTGTAGTTGGCGCAACCGGCGAGGATCATCGCCGACAACACCAGCGTCAGGCTGCTGCGCAAGGTTTTACCGCTCATTGTGTTCACCTAACCGCTGGAGGGTGATCGGGTCACCGGCTGCCAGCAGGATTTTCTTGAGGATGTATTCCAGGGTCTTCAACTCGTCCGGAGTGACGGCGCCCGCCAGTTCATTCATCGCATTGGCGCCGATGTGCGGCAGACGATCGGCCAGTTGCTGGCCTTGTTCGGTCAGCTTGAGTTGCACCTGACGGCGATCGCCTTCGCTGCGCTGGCGAGCGAGAAAGCCTTTCTGCTCCAGACGATCGAGCATGCGCGTCATCGAACCGCTGTCCAGCGACAGATGCCGGCAGAGTTCGGCCGGGGTGTCGACGCCGAACTGGGCCATGATGATCAACACCTTGAACTGCGCGGCGGTGATGCCGTGGGGTTCCATGTGGGTGTCGATGATCCGGTCCTTGAGCAGCGCAGCACGGCCAAGCAACAGGCCGAGGTGGCAGTGTTTGAATTCGTCCGGGGTGAAATGCTTCATGTGCTCACCTAATAACTGCCTAGGCAGTGAATGTATGTCGAGATGTTACTGCCTAGGCAGCGAATGTCAACGTAATAGTTAGGTTGCTTTGTAATTAGTTGACCAGCGGACTTAGCTTTTTGCGATGAACACACTGACGCCTTCGCGAGCAAACTCGCGCCCACAGAGGATTTCGCGTCGAACGCAGATCCAGTGTCGGAGCGGGCTTGCTCGCGAAGGCAGCGACTCGGTTTAAGAAATGAAAGCGATCCAGAAATCCGGCTTATAGAGAGGCCGATCAGGACTCGTCGGAAGGATGGGCAGGCGCTGGCGGTTGCACCGGATGCACCTCGCGCCCCCGCAAGGCCGTCACCGCATAACCACAAGCACGCTTGGTCACCGCGTAAATGCTGTGCCAGCCCGGTGGCGCCGGCTCGATGGCCGCATGCAATGCCCGCGCATAATCGAGCACCAGCCCGGGGGTCCAGGCCATCACCTCGGCGCGCTTGCGCACTTGAGCCGCCACCCAGAACTCGGGACTGATGATGACTCGGACAAAGTCGAGCATGCTTGAATGCCCCCGATTCATCGCCCCTTCAAGGGCCGCTTCAAGGCTGTGGGCGACGGCACTGGAGCAATTACGGCTGGTGAGGTTGTAAGTGCCGTTCTGGCGATATTGCGCCCAGAACGCATTCAGCCGGCGGGCATCGTAGTGGGCAAAACTGACCTGAACCGAAGACGGACACCAGTCAGCCACTTCACCCGCATAGTCCGGCAGAAACCTGCCGGCGACATCATTGTTCGGCGTCGCCCGCAGCAAGCGCACGAAATCCCCCGCTGAACGATCAATGTCGTCCTGCGGGTAATGACTGATGTAGATATCCGGGCCACATTCCAATGCCGCGTGGCCGGCGGAGATCACGCCGTTGATGTCGACCGCCGCGATATAGCGGTTGAGCAGCCGGTTGCGCACCAGGGTGTCATCAACGGTGCCGCTGGGTGTCCAGACGTGGATCACCAGCGCGGCGCTGCATGCCGGCGCACTGACCGAAGCAGGGCTGACCGGCGACTGCCAGTTTTTAAAGCGCAACGCCTGCCGCAAGAGCGCGCAGCCTGAGAGAAAAACGCTCATGCCAATGCAGAACGGCACCGTGCCCTTATAGAGCGTCGGATACGGTTCAAGGATGAACAGCCCAAAGCCGATTTCGAACAACCCCGTCAGCAGGGACACTTGCCAACCGACAAAGCGCACCACCAACGCCGCTGCCAGTCGAAAGCCCCCGTCGAGCAAAAACGCCACACCAAACAGCACCGCCAGAATCAGGCCGGCGGCGTGTTGTCTGTCGACGATCAGCAACCCCAACACCAGAAACGCCAAACCTCGCGCCTTGCGCAGAGCGGCGGCAGTCCCGGTTCGAGGTGCCGGTACAAACAGAATGATCAGGGCTTCGAGCAACAACAGATAGCCGAAGAGATGCAACGGGAAATACAGAACGCCGTCCAGCGCATCAATGAAGATGGCCACACCGGCCGCCCCCCAGACAATGCCCGTCAGCGCCAGCGCAGACCAACGCTTGCGGACAAAATCGCTACCGAGCAAGACCCTACTCAAGCGAACCATATGCACCCCTGTTATCTTCGGGCAGCCTTATACCGCAAAGCGTTCGAGTTGCGGTGAGTCTAATTCATTCTGGAAAAGCCGGATCGCAGTGTCGCGACCCGGCTATGGGCAACGCGACCTAGAAATCGCGCTTGTAGAAGATATCCAGCGAACTCGCGACGCCACTGGCCGCCTCGATATAAACCTTCTTGCTCAGCTTGTAGCGCAAGGCAATGGTGCTGGCCGGTTCAAACACGCCAACGCCGTAGCGCAAACTGAGCTTCTCGGAGATGTTGCCGCTGGCAACCACACTGGTGGTGGTGCCGCTGCCCTGGGTGTCGAGCTGGAAGTCCTGAATCCCCAAATCCTTGGCCAGGCTGCTGGTCACTCCGGAACTGCCCATCAAGCCAAGGCCCAACGCCGCTTGCGCGAGCATGTTGTTGTCCTCACCGCTGGTGCTCAGCGGACGCCCCAGGACCAGATAGGACAGCGCCTGCTCCTGGCTCATCGCCGGTTCCGAGAAGATCTGCGTGGTCGGTTGCTCAGCACTGCCGCTCAGGCGAATACCGGCGATCACGTCGTCAGTCTGGCGAATCGCTTCGATGTCCAGATACGGCTGATCGATGGGACCTGCAAACAACAGACGCGCACGCCGCACCGTCAGCCGCTGCCCGTAGGCGCGGTATCTGCCGTCGTTGAGCCACAACTCGCCACGCGTGTCCATGTTGTCGCCGATGTGCACACGCCCTTTCAGGTTGGCCGTGAGGCCGAACCCGGCAAAGCTGAGTCTGTCGTCACCGACCACCACGTCGATGTCCATTTTCATGGCCATCGGCGGTTTACCCTCTTCGGTCTGCGCGCCGACAATGATCGTGTCATCGGAGACTTTTACCGTCGATGGCGGCAATTCACGCACGGTGATTTCGCCCTTGGGCACCAGCACCTTGCCGGCAATCTTCAGCTCGTCGCCCGCCATGGAAATCTTCAGGTCCGGCGCCACTTCGAGCTTGGCGTACGGTTCGACGTTGACGGGTAACTGCGTGCCCTTGAGCGCCAGATCGACCATGAGTGCCTGACCCCAGGCAACGTTGCCATTGAGACTGCCCTGCCCGGTCTTGCCGCTTTTCCAGCCGCCGTCGAGGCGTATGGATTCCCCGGCGATGATCGCTTGCAGTTGCAGATCCTTGAGTTCCATCGGCAACTCGGCACCGGACACTTCGCCTTCACTGAGCTTTGCCGTGCCGTTGACCAGCGGCGCCAGCAGCCCACCGGATATCGTGCCGCTGCCGTTGAGATGGCCGGTGAGTTTCTCGACCATCGGTACAAACGGCCGCGCCACCGACAGATCCAGCCCGGTGAGGCGGAAGGTACCGCTCAGGGGTTTGTTCTTCGGCAAGGGATTGAGCTGCGCCTGCACACTCAATTCACCGAGTTTGCCGCCGACGAAGTTGAGGTCGGTGTCGATGCGCTTCGGCGTGAGTTTGCTGGTGAGCTTGAGGGTCTGGTAGGGGAAATCCAGCCACTGATCCTTTTCACGCACGCGCAAGGTGCCGCCGCTGGCATCGACGCTGATCACACCGTTCGGGCCGCTGGCCGGCAGGTCCAGTTTTAGATCGGCGTTGAGCTTGCCCTGCCACGCGAAGTCCTTGGGCAACCACTGCGCCAGGCTTTCAATCGGGAACTGCTTGAGGTGGTAGCGCAGCTTCGGATCGGGCATCAGCCGTTGATCCTCACCGCACAGGCTGGCGCTGCCGGACACCCAGCAATGCGCGCCGAAGTTGATTTTGCCGTCGGCCAATCGTTCCAGCCTGGCTGGGGTTTGCAGCTTCCAATCCTGGCCACCGGCCTGAATGTCACCGCTGGCCAGGCGTCCACGCCAGTTGCCCTTGTCCAGATTGCCGTCCAGGCCCAAGGCCAGTTTCAGCTTCGGTCCGAGCAGGTCGAGGCTGAGTTTCTGGTTCTTGATGTCGCCCTGAGCGCTGGCGGTCAACACGCCCAGATTGGTATCGCCGGCCTGAATGCCGCTGCCCTTCAGATCGATTTTCGCCCGCTGTGCACTGTCGAGCGTGGCGTCGAGGTTGAGGCTTTGCAGGCGATTGTCCTGGAAGGCCAGTTGCGAACCTTGCAGGCCGAGTTTGCCTTGCGGCGCTTTCAAGGTGCCGGCGACGTTGACCTGACCGTTGACCTGCCCGCGCAATTGCGGCCAGAGCTGGGCCAAGCGCGTCAGCTTGATGTCGATCTGCCCGGTGAGTTTCTCTTGCAGGCTGCCCTTGCCGTTGATGCTGTTGTCGCCGAGACGGATTTGCAGGGCATTGAGGTTCCACTGTTCGCCAGCACCGTCAGCCTTGGCTTGCAGCACGGCCGGCTGGCCACGCAGTTTGCCTTTGAGATCGAGGTCGGCGGTCAGGCTCAGGCGGTCATTCTTCAACTCGCCTTTGCTTTTCAGCGGCCCTGCCAAGGTGCCTGGCAGTTCCGCGACCCAGTACGCCGGGTTCAACGCCGACAGGTCTAGCGCGGTGTCCCAGGCGATGCCATCGGCGAACTGCACGTTGACATGCCCTTCGGCCTTGCCCTGCCCGGCTTCCATTTTGAATTGCGGGAGGGCGATCTGTTTGAGGCTGCCGCTGAACGGACTGCTCAGGCTGAACGCCCCCGCCGGGCCATCCAGCGCGGCGGCGAAGTTACCGATGTATTGACCGTCGGTGTAGGAGACTTCGCCATTGAAGGTGCGCAAAGCGACTTCTGGCTCGTCGATCACCGGATAAAGCCGATGCCACGGAAAGTCCTGCCAATTGATGTTGGCCTGAGCGGTGATGCCTTTGCTCCAGTCAACACTGCCGGTCAGCTTGAGGCTTTGCTTGTCATTGGCGCTCAGGTCCAGGCCGGCGATTTGCGCGCCGCTGGCGTCGACCTTGCCTTTGAGTAACAGCGCCACCGGACCTTGCTCAGCAGGCAGCTTCGCGTGACCGAGCAACTGGTAACCGTTTTTCAGGTCGCCTTCACCGGTCAGCAGCAATTGATTGAGTTGCAAAGTGTCTGGCAGGTCGGCGCTCGGTTTGAACGCCTCGCTGGTGATGCGCACTTTGGCCGGGAGATTATCTGCCAGCGGTTGCAGCTCACCACTCAACTGGCCATCAAGATAGCCATGGCTGTCGGCGTGCAGGTTGAGGGTCTTGAGCAAATCGCCGTCGATCTTCAGGGCCAGTGTCCAGGGATCGCTACCCGGCGAAGGCAACGTCAGATCACCGGCGATGTTCAGCGGCCAGTCGGCATTCGGCTGCAACAGGCCCGACAGGTTCAGGCTGAGGTCGTCGCGCTGCAATTTCACGCTGTCGATCTGCAGGCCCTTGGCCGTCCAGTGCGCCGCCAGTTTCAGGCCTTTGAGTTGCTCGCTGCCGTTGAACAGCAAACTGCCAACCTCGACGTCGCCCAACTCGATAGCCACCGGCAATTGCAGATCCGGCAGTTTGATCGGGCCGCTTTCGGTGGTCTCTTCGCTCGGCGGGAATTGAAGGATGACCTGATCAGCCTTGAGCTGTTCGATGCACAACGTCATGCGTGTCAGGCACAGCGGTGACCAGGCGAAGATCGGCTTGTCCAGCTCGACACGACTGCTGTCCTGCTGCCACACCAGATGGTCGGCGCTCCATTGTCCGCCGAGGCGACCCTGGAAATTTTCCACGCTCAAGCCCGGCACCCGACTCAGCGCCCAACGGCTGCCAGCCTGCGTACCCAGCACCGCAGCGATGCTCAAGAGAATCAACGACACCAGCGCCAACAGGGCCAGCGCCGTTATTTTCAAACCACGCTTCACAGCTCAGGCCCCATGGAAAAGTGCAGCCGGAAGCCGCCATCGTCGTCCAGCGCGCGGGCCAGGTCGAGGCGGATCGGCCCCACCGGTGAAACCCAGCGCACACCGATGCCAACCCCGGTCTTGAGGTTCGGCAGTTCGAGTTTGTTGAAAGAGTTGCCCTGATCGACGAACGTCGCGACTCGCCATTTTTCGGCGACCGAATATTGATACTCCACGCTACCGGCGACCATGTAGCGGCCACCGATGCGGTCGCCCTTGGAGTTTTCCGGCGACAGGCTCTGGTAGTCGTAACCGCGCACACTCTGATCACCACCGGCAAAGAATCGCAGCGACGGTGGCACCGAGTTATAGCCATTGGTGGCGCTGCCGCCGACCTGCACGCGACCAAGGAAGCGGTGCTTATCGAACACCGTGGTCAAGCCTTTGACCAACGCGGTGCCATACAGAAGATTGTTGTCGGAGCCGACGCCCTCCTTCGCCACTTTGCTTTCAAAGGCCAGGCGATAACCGTTGTGCGGGTCGATGCGGTTGTCGCTTTTGAGGTACGAATAGCTGATGCCAGGCATAAGCAAGGTACTCAGGCCGGAGTCATCACCGAGTTCGTATTCTTCGCGCTGCCATTTCAGCGAGATCACCCGTTGCCAGCCGCTGGGCAACTTGCTGTGCCATTCCGGGCCGAAGGTCAAAAGCTTGCTCGACGTGTCGGAGCCATCAATGTCTTCGAACTGATAACCGCCGGCCCAACGCAGTTTGTCGGTCAGCGGCGGGTCGAGTGGAATGTCATAGAACAGCCCGACGTTTTGCCGTGGCGCCGACAATTCGGCTTCCCAGCCATAGCTGTCGCCCTTCGGATTGACCCAGTGGCGCGTCCAGTTGGCCTTGATTCGCGGCCCGACGTCGGTGGAGTAACCGAGGCCCAGGCCCATGGTGCGCGGCTTGCGGGTGTCGAGTTTGACCTCCACCGGGATCACGTTGTTTTTCGCAGCAGTCGGTGCGGCATCCACGCGCACGCCTTCAAAATAGCCACTTGATTGCAGATTGCGGTTCAATTCGGCGATCAACTCGGAATCGTACGATTCACCTTCCTTGAACGGCACCATGCGTTGCAGCAGGTCTTCGTCGAACGGCGTGTCGCCCTCGAAACTGACGTTGCCCAGTGCATAACGCGGGCCGCTTTCGTAGATCAATTCGACGTCGGCAATCCCGGCACGAGGATCCACCAAGAGTTTTTGACGGGTGAAGCGGCCACTGAAAAAACCGAAGCGCGAGGCCTGATTCTGGATCAGCCGTTTGGCGTCTTCGTAACGGCCATGATTGAGTACCGCGCCGGGCTTGAGCACGTCGCTTTTCGGCACACGAAAGGATTTGAGAGAGGCCGCGGGGCCGTCGATGCGAAGGGTGACGTTGCGCAGGCGAATCGGCTCACCGGGATCGATGTTCAGCACCAGGCGCGGTTTTGCCCCGCCCTTGACGTCACTTTCAATCTGCGGCTGGTAATAACCCAATGCCTGAGCGGCCTTGCGCGCCTGCTCTTCGGCGCCGCGACTGAAGCGCTGCAAGGCTTCTTCGTCACGGTCGCCCAAGCCGCCGATATACCCTTCGATATTGGCTTTGAGTTCGTCGTTGGACGGTTTGATCCGCACGTCCAATTCACTTTGCGCCAGCGCCGCGCAGCTGGTTAACAGCACGAGCACGCCACTGGTAAATCTTCCTGGAAACTTCATAGGCGCGGATGCTATCACGGGCTTGGGAGCGTGATAGAACAGGAAATTTCCCAAGAAGTTCGATTGTTATGCTGTTGCAGTTTGTAACAGCTGCGGATTGGCGTGAAAAAAAACGTGTTCGCGCACCGGACCTACGGCAACTTCGCCAATCTCCTGATAACCCTGACGTTTATAGAAGTCCAGGTAACGCGGATTGCCGGTGTCGAGCACCACGCCTTGGGACGTTTCGTCCACCGCGCACCAGTTGTGCACAGCCGTCAGCAATTGTTCGCCGAAGTGTTTGCCCTGGAACTGCGGATGAACCCCCAGCAGCGGCAGCATGTGTACCGAATCGCCGGGCACGCACGCGGACACGGCATCGTGATACTCCAGATAGCGCCGAGTGCAACGCAAACCGGTGCTGAGCACCATCCGCAGGCGCCACGCCCAGCTGTCGGTGATGCCCAAGCGACGTTGCGGCGGCGCGATCAGGGCGATGCCGATCAAGCGGTCGTTAACCAACAGGCCAATGGCCGGCAGATCCTGCAGGAAGTGTTGCTTGACCAATTCACGCACCGTCGCCCGCACGCGTTGCTCGTAGCCGGGGCGCTCGGCTTCGAACAGGTAACCGAAAGTCGGCTCGTGGCGGTAGGCCTGATACAGCAGTGATCGGGCTTCACGCGAATAGCCGCGGTCGAGCATATGAATGTCGGCGATGGCGGTCTGGGTTTCAGGCATGACGTGGATTCTCCCCGGGGCACGGCTCAAATGGCTGCGCTCTTGTTGGTACGAACCTTTTGGTGTTGGCACGGTTCCCCTCAGGTATAGACCAACTCGGGATCTTCATCGATTTTGCCGGCCTGCTCGCGAAGAGGCCCTCCCAGGCAATACAAATCCCACAGGCCAAAATGATTTCTCCCACCCCACACTGGCCCCCATCCCACATGTCAGCTAGCATCGCCCTTTTGCCAGGACTGCCGACCATGAAGATTGTTTCCTTCAACATCAACGGACTGCGCGCCCGTCCGCATCAGCTGGCAGCGCTGATCGAAAAACATCAGCCGGACGTGATCGGCCTGCAGGAAACCAAAGTCCACGACGACCAGTTCCCGCTCGAGGAAGTACGCGCCCTCGGGTACCACGTCTATTACCATGGCCAGAAAGGCCATTACGGCGTGGCCATGCTCTCGCGCCAGGAACCGATTGCCATCCATAAAGGTTTCGCCACCGATGAAGAAGACGCACAGCGCCGTTTCATCTGGGGCACCTTCGCCGACGCCAACGGCGTGCCGGTGACGATCATGAACGGCTACTTTCCTCAGGGTGAAAGCCGCGACCATCCCACCAAGTTCCCGGCCAAGCAGCGTTTTTACAACGATCTGCAAGCACTGCTGGAAAGCCAGTTCAACAACGAACAGCCGCTGGTGGTGATGGGCGATGTGAACATTTCCCCAGAAGATTGCGACATCGGCATCGGCCCGGACAACATGAAGCGCTGGCTGAAAACCGGCAAATGCAGCTTTCTGCCGGAAGAGCGCGAGTGGATGGCGCGTCTGAAAAACTGGGGCCTGACCGACAGCTATCGCCACCTGAACCCGGACGTGACCGACATGTTCAGCTGGTTCGACTACCGCAGCCGTGGTTTTGAAGACGAGCCCAAGCGTGGCCTGCGCATTGACGTGATCCTGGCCTCCAACGGTCTGCTGCCACGGGTGAAAGCGGCGGGCGTGGACTATGAACTGCGCGGTATGGAAAAACCGTCGGATCATGCGCCGATCTGGCTTGAATTGAGCTGATTCAGGACATCACACATTCCCCTGTGGGAGCGGGCTTGCTCGCGAAATCGGTGTGTCAGTTGACGAAAATGTCGCTGATACGCCGCCATCCGCGAGCACGCCCGCGCCCACGCTGACGCGCTGTAATCTTTTGGTCATGCGACTGACTTAATCTCCCGGGCAATCCCCTTGGCTTGATTCGGTGCCGGCATGATCCTGCGTGTTCTGTTCGTTTTTCTATTGAGTGCAGGGCTGACGGTCTCTGCCGCTGCCCTGCCGATACCCGAAAACGGCCCGGCGTTGCGCATTCAAGGCTCCAACACCATCGGCGCTGAACTCGGCCCGGCGCTGGTCGAAGGTCTTTTGCAGGAACAAGGCCTGCTGAAAATCCACCGCGAGCCCCCGGATACCGCCAACGAACAACGCATCGTCGGCCTGACCGCCCAAGGTAAACGCGTCGTGGTGGAAGTCGCCGCCCACGGTTCCAGCACCGGTTTCACCGCGCTGGGAAACGCCAGCGCCGATCTGGCGGCCTCCTCCCGAGAGATCAAGGACAGCGAGTTGCTCAGCCTGCAATCGCTGGGCGATCTGAAAAGTCCCGCTGCCGAGCAAGTCATTGCCATCGATGGTGTGGCGATCATCCTTCACCCCGACAACCCGCTGCAGCAACTGGACACCGAGCAACTGGCGCGCATCTTCAGTGGCGAGGTGAAAACCTGGAAAGACCTCGGCGGTCGTGGCGGCCCGATTCATTTATATGCGCGGGATGATCAGTCCGGCACGTACGACACGTTTAAGGAACTGGTCCTCAGCCCTCGCGGGAAAAGTCTGAACAGTTCGGCGAAAAGGTTCGAATCCAGCGAGCAGTTGTCCGACGCCGTGAGCAGCGACCCGCAAGGCATTGGCTTCATTGGCCTGCCGTATGTGCGCCAGGCAAAAGCCGTGGCAATCGCTGATGGCGCTTCGCAATCGATGCTGGCGCTTAACAATCTGATTGCCACCGAAGACTATCCGCTGTCTCGACGGCTGTTCTTCTATCTGCCGCCAGACAGCAAAAACCTGTGGGCGACAGCGTTGGTGGCATTTGCACAAAGCCCTCAGGGCCAGACGATTGTCGCCGCCAACGGCTTTATCAGTCAGACCGTACGTGCGATGAGCGTCACCCCCAATTCACTGATGCCCGAGGGTTATCAATCCCTCAGCCGCCACGCCCAACGTCTGACCGTGAACTTCCGTTTTGAAGAAGGCAGCGCCAGCCTGGATAACAAGGCGCGGCAAGATCTGGCGCGGGTGCTCGACTATATAAAGGGTCACGACAAGACCGATCGCGCGGTAACACTGGTGGGGTTTGGTGATGCCAAGGATGACCCGGCGCGCGCGGATCTGCTGTCGAAATTGCGGGCGATGGCGGTGCGGCGCGAACTGGTCAAGAACGGCGTGGTGTTGCGTGAAGTTCGCGGCTTTGGCGCGCTGATGCCGGTGGCGACTAACAGTGCCGATGAGGGGCGGATCAAGAATCGGCGGGTGGAGGTTTGGGTGTATTGAGTGTTCATTGGCACCTGCATTGACGCCTTCGCGAGCAGGCTTGCTCCCACATTGGATCGCATTTCTTCCGGTTGAATGCGGTTGAATGTGGGAGCGAGCTTGCTCGCGAAGAACGATAACGCGGTGCTGGATCAGCGCTCGCTGCGCAGCATTTCCTTCGGCACATATTTGCCGATCTCGAACTTGCCGATCGCCGCGCGGTGCACTTCGTCCGGGCCGTCAGCCAGGCGCAGGGTGCGTTGCATGGCATACATGTAGGCCAGCGGGAAATCGTTCGACACCCCGGCCCCGCCGTGGATCTGAATCGCTCGGTCAATCACGCGCAATGCCACGTTCGGCGCGACGACTTTGATCTGCGCGATCTCGCTCTTGGCGACTTTGTTGCCGACGGTGTCCATCATGTACGCCGCTTTCAACGTCAGCAAACGGGCCATGTCGATTTCCATTCGCGAGTCGGCGATTTTGTCGATATTACCGCCCAGGCGTGCCAATGGTTTGCCAAATGCCGTGCGGTTCACCGAGCGTTTGCACATCAACTCCAACGCCCGTTCAGCCATGCCGATCGACCGCATGCAGTGGTGAATCCGGCCGGGGCCAAGTCGGCCCTGAGCAATTTCGAAGCCGCGTCCCTCACCGAGCAGGACGTTTTCGTACGGCACGCGCACGTTGTCGAACAACACTTCGGCGTGTCCGTGCGGTGCATCGTCGTAGCCAAACACCGGCAGCGGACGGACGATTTTCACACCGGGGGTATCGACCGGCACGAGGATCATCGAGTGCTGGGCGTGGCGCGGCGCGTCGGGATTGCTCAGGCCCATGAAGATCAGGATTTTGCAGCGCGGGTCGCAGGCGCCGGAGGTCCACCACTTCTTGCCGTTGATCACCCACTCGTCACCATCACGCACAGCACGGGCGGCCATGTTGGTGGCGTCGGACGAGGCAACGTCCGGCTCGGTCATGGCGAACGCCGAGCGGATCTCGCCGCGCAGCAGCGGTTCGAGCCAGCGCTGCTTCTGTTCTTCGTTGGCGTAGCGCACCAGCACTTCCATGTTGCCGGTGTCCGGCGCCGAGCAGTTGAACGGCTCTGGCCCCAGCAAGGAGCGGCCCATGATTTCCGCCAACGGTGCGTATTCGAGGTTGGTCAGGCCGGCGCCGAGTTCCGACTCGGGCAGAAACAGGTTCCACAGTCCTTCAGACTTGGCCTTGGCTTTGAGCTCTTCCATGATCGCGGTCGGCTGCCAGCGGTCGCCCTCGGCAACCTGGCGCTCAAACACGGCTTCGGCCGGGTAAACGTAAGTGTCCATGAACGCGGTCACGCGCTCACGCAGTTCTTGCACCTTGGGCGAATAAGCGAAATCCATGGGCAGTACCTTCTTTTTGGAGAGGTTGTTCAGGTCATGCAATCGATGCTAGAACAGCGTTGATAATTTACCTAGCCTATTCTCGGCGTGTATAAACATTCATCACCGATATATGATCCAGTGATCGTCAGCCCCTAAAACACCTGCCCTTAAAAACAAGAGAAGCCGCGTTATGAATCTGAGCAAGGTCGACCTCAACCTTTTCATCGTCTTTGACGCGATCTACACCGAAGCCAACCTGACCCGCGCCGGGCAGATTGTCGGCATCACTCAGCCAGCGGTGTCCAACGCATTGGCGCGGTTGCGCGAGACCTTCAACGACCCACTCTTCGTGCGCACGGCCCAAGGCATGGTGCCGACGCCGATGGCGCAGAACATCATCGGCCCGGTGCGCAACGCGCTGTCGCTGTTGCGAGTGTCGGTTCAGGAAAGCCGTATTTTCAATCCGGCGCAAGCGGCCAAGACCTACCGCATCAGCATGACCGACCTCACTGAAGCGGTGATTCTGCCGCCGCTGTTCCAGCGTCTGCGCCGACTGGCACCGACGGTGATCATCGAAAGCTTTCTGTCCAAACGCCGGGAAACCACTAAGGAACTGGCGGCCGGGCGGCTGGATTTTGCCGTCGACGCGCCACTCAACACCGACCCGCAGGTGCGCCACGTCAAACTGATGGAAGACCGTTACGTCTGTGCGATGCGCAAGGGGCATCCGATGGCGGGCAAGGAAAAACTCAGCCTCGATGACTATCTCTCGCTGACCCACATCCATATTTCCAGCCGTCGCAGCGGCTTGGGTTATGTCGATCTGGCCTTGGGCAAAATGGGCATCCAGCGCAAGATCGCCCTGCGCTCCCAGCATTACCTGATGGCGTCCCAAGTGATGCAGCAGACCGACATGGTCATGACCGTGCCGGAGCGTTTCGCCCGTCGGCACGAACTGCATTCGTTCAATTTGCCGGTCAACGATGTACCGCCGGTCGAGACACACCTTTACTGGCACGAAAGCACCGATCAGGACCCGGCCAACCGCTGGATGCGCGAACAGATGATCGAGTTGTGCCAGCAGGTGACGGCGTATGAGAAGAAGCTCGATAAGGTGTAGGAAGTTTTACCGCGGCGCTGCCATCGCGAGCAGGCTCGCTCCCACACGGGATCGCATTTCCATGTGGGAGCGAGCCTGCTCGCGAAGAGACCAGCAAACACAGCGCAAATTTTGAGCCTTGACGTAAACGTCAACCTGCCATTAGCTTAGCGCCAAGACCTTTTTTCGAGCGCTTTGATGAGCAGCCAGACCTACAGCATTTCCGACCTCGCCCGCGAGCTGGACATCACCACGCGGGCGATCCGCTTTTATGAAGAGCAAGGCCTGCTCAGCCCCGAGCGTCGTGGCCAGGAACGCATCTATTCACCACGCGACAAAGTCAGTCTGAAGCTGATCCTGCGCGGCAAGCGCATCGGTTTCTCGCTGGCCGAATGTCGCGAATTGATTGAGCTCTACGACCCGTCCAGCGGTAACACCAAACAGCTCAACAGCATGTTGGCGAAGATCAGCGAACGCCGCGAACAGCTAGAGCAGCAGTTGCTCGACATCGAACAGATGAAGCTGGAACTCGATACCGCCGAAGAGCGTTGCGTGCAGGCGCTGGAGCAGACGCTCAAGAGCCAGCAGATCGCGCAGTAATTGAGCACAACATTTCCCCGGTGGGAGCGGGCTTGTTCGCGAATGCGGTGTATCAGATAGCAATTTGTCGCCTGACACTGCGCATTCGCGAGCAAGCCCGCTCCCACAAGGGGGGTCACCTCGAATTCAAAAGAACAGGTCAACGCCATGTCCCTCCCCTCCCAAGTACGCCTGATCGAAGTCGGCCCGCGCGATGGCCTGCAGAACGAAGCCCAGCCCATCAGCGTCGCTGACAAAGTGCAATTGGTCGATGCTCTGAGCGCCGCAGGTCTGGGCTATATAGAAGTCGGCAGTTTCGTCTCGCCCAAATGGGTCCCGCAGATGGCCGGCTCCGCCGAAGTCTTCGCGCAGATCCAGCGCAAACCCGGCGTGACCTACGGCGCACTGGCGCCGAACCTGCGCGGCTTCGAAGACGCTATCGCGGCCGGGGTCAAGGAAGTCGCGGTGTTCGCCGCCGCGTCGGAAGCGTTCTCGCAGCGCAACATCAATTGCTCGATCAGCGAAAGCCTGGCGCGGTTTGCACCCATCATGGATGCGGCGAAACAACACGGCGTTACCGTGCGCGGTTACGTTTCCTGCGTGCTCGGCTGCCCCTATGAAGGCACGGTCGCGCCAGAGCAAGTGGCCATGGTTGCGCGGGAGTTGTACGCCATGGGCTGCTATGAAGTATCGCTTGGCGACACCATCGGCACTGGCACGGCAGGCGCGACCCGGCGTCTGTTCGACGTGGTGTCGGCACAGGTGCCACGGGACAAACTCGCCGGGCATTTCCACGACACTTACGGCCAGGCCATGGCCAACATTTATGCCAGTCTGCTCGAAGGCATTGCGGTGTTCGACAGCTCTATCGCCGGACTCGGCGGCTGCCCTTACGCCAAAGGCGCGAGCGGTAACGTGGCGACCGAAGACGTGGTGTACCTGCTCAACGGCCTGGGGATCGAAACCGGTATCGACCTGGACGCCTTGATTGACGCGGGCCAACAGATCAGCGCGGTGCTCGGTCGCCCAAGCGGTTCGCGTGTGGCCAAGGCACGTAGCGCACAGTGATGAAGGACTGTGTTACCGCGGTGTCGCCGATGTGGGCTTAAACGAGTAACACGGAAACAAATTGTCTGGCTTTGGCAGAACGAAAAAACCCTGAAAAATATTAAGCTATTGATTTATAAGGCATTTTAAAAGTTGGCACGCGTTCTGCTATCTCTATGGCATAACAAGAATAAAAAGCGGCAAACCAATAAAAATAAGACGTACCGACTCTGACATAACAAAAACAACACGGCAGAGACGCAGCTAACAGATTTTTTTGGAGAAGGTGTGCTTTTCAGGGTGCTCTCAGGAGTGACCCGCAACCGGGCAGAGAACAATAAAACTACCTTCAGGTAGCTCCCGAATCGGTTGGATCGTTTAACGAGAAAGCAGATCAGCGCTCAAAAAAATACGTTTGCTCTTGACCCCGGATGGGGGTCGCCAAAAAAGCGGTAGAAGGCCACGGTTGCTAAAAACAACAATAGACCGAGCCTCAATAATAAAAAGAGCACGCGACGACAAAATTAAAGGGGAGCCTCGGCTCCCCTTTGTGCTTTCTGCGATTTGTATTTTCACCGCGTCCCTTGTGGGAGCGGGCTTGCTCGCGAATGCATCAGGTCAGTCAACATCTTTGGTGGATGACACTGCGCATTCGCGAGCAAGCCCGCTCCCACAGGGGTAGTGGTTACCGCTCGATGCTTTTCAACTCCTCGATACTGATCTCACGCATCCTGAATTTCTGGACCTTGCCCGTCACCGTCATCGGAAACTCTTCGACGAACTTGAAGTGCCGCGGCGTCTTGAAGTGCGCGATGCGTTCCTTGCACCAGGTTTGCAGTTCCAGCTGCGAAGCACTGTGGCCGGGGTGAAACTTGATCCAGGCGACGATCTCTTCCCCGTAACGCGAACAGGGAATGCCGATTACCTGCACGTCCGCCACTGCTGGATGCGTGAAGAAGAATTCTTCCAGCTCGCGCGGATAAACGTTTTCGCCACCACGGATGATCATGTCCTTGTTACGCCCGGCGATGTTCACGTAACCCTCGTCATTCATGCTCGCCAGGTCACCTGTGTGCATCCAGCCCGCGTCATCAATAGCCTCGGCCGTGGCTTGCGGGTTGCTCCAGTAACCGAGCATTACGCTGTAACCGCGAGTGCAGAGTTCGCCGATGGTGCCGCGAGGTACGAGGTTGCCAGCCTCATCGATGATCTTGCTTTCCAGTTGCGGCTGGGTGCGGCCGACGGTGGTCACGCGCAGTTCCAGTTCGTCACTTGGACCGGTTTGCAGCGACACCGGGCTGGTCTCGGTCATGCCATAAGCGATTTGCACTTCGCTCATGTGCATCTCGTTGATCACCCGACGCATGATTTCAATCGGACACGTGGCGCCGGCCATGATCCCGGTGCGCAGGCTCGACAGGTCGAACTCGGCGCGCCGTGGTTGATCGAGCATGGCGATAAACATGGTTGGCACGCCGTACAGACCGGTGGCTTTCTCTTCAGCGACGGTTTGCAGGGTCAATAGCGGATCAAAGGCGTCGCTGGGGTAAATCATCGTACTGGCGTGGGTGATGCAACCGAGGTTGCCCATGACCATGCCGAAACAGTGGTACAGCGGCACGGGGATCACCAGCCGATCAAGCGGCGTCAGGCCGATGCTTTCGCCGACCATGTAACCGTTATTGAGGATGTTGTAGTGACTGAGGGTCGCACCCTTGGGAAAACCGGTGGTGCCGGAGGTGTACTGGATGTTGATGGGTTGATCGAAGTGCAAGCTGTTGCTGCGGTCGCGTAATTGCTCTGGGGGGACACTGGCTGCCAGATCGGCCAGTTGCGACCACGGCAGAAAACCTGAAGGCGGTTGTTTGTCGAGACTGATCACTGCGCGCAAATCCGGCAGGCGCTCGCTGCGCAACTGACCGATGGATTGCTCGGCCAGTTCCGGCACCAGCCCCTGCAACATGGCGTGGTAGTTGGAGGACTTGAACGACCCGGCGCAGACCAGCCATTGGCAGCCAGATTGTTTCAATACGTATTCAAGTTCGGAGCTGCGGTAGGCCGGGTTTATGTTGACCAGGATCACGCCGATTTTTGCCGTGGCGATTTGCGTGATGCACCACTGCGCGCCATTCGGCGCCCAGATACCGAGGCGGTCACCGACCTGCAACCCCAATGCGAGCAAGGCTCTGGCATGCAAATCCACGGCATCCGCCAGTTGCCGCCAGGAATAGCGCAACGACTGATGACGCACCACCAGCGCCTCGCCGTTCGGGTATTGCGCGACAGTCTGGTCGAACTTCTGCCCGATGGTCATCGCCAGCAAGGCTTTGTCCTGGGAACCGCGGGTGTAGCTGCGCTGCGGGTTTGCACTGGGTTGATCCATGACGACCCCTATTATCTTTATTAGTGGGTTTACCGGAGTTCTATTTTTGGTGGGAGGGGGGCTTGCTCGCGAAGGCGGCGTGTCATTCAACCAATATGGCGACTGAACCACCGCCTTCGCGAGCAAGCCCCCTCCCACAAAAGACAATCCGTTTTCGATCTTGAACTGCTCCTACTCTCGCTCAAGTTGACGTTAACGTAAAGGGTGATTGACAGTCATTCATCGCAGGCTTACGTTAACGTAAAGGTGAGAGCCGAGCGACCGCCCTCCCCACCCTACAAAAAAGCCAAAAGGTGACCCATGAGCTACCCATCCCTGAACTTCGCCCTCGGTGAAACCATCGACATGCTGCGCGATCAGGTTCAGTCCTTTGTCGCTAAAGAAATCGCCCCGCGCGCGGCGCAGATCGACAGCGACAACCTGTTCCCCGCCGACATGTGGCGAAAATTCGGTGACATGGGCCTGCTCGGCATTACCGTGCCGGAAGAGTACGGTGGCGCTGGCCTGGGTTATCTGGCGCACGTGGTCGCGATGGAAGAAATCAGCCGAGGCTCGGCCTCGGTGGCGCTGTCCTACGGTGCCCACTCCAACCTCTGCGTCAACCAGATCAACCGCAACGGCAACCACGAACAGAAAAGCAAATACCTGCCGAAGCTGATCAGCGGCGAGCATGTCGGCGCCCTCGCGATGAGCGAACCGAACGCCGGTTCCGACGTGGTCTCGATGAAATTGCGCGCCGATAAACGTGGCGACCGCTTCGTCCTCAACGGCAGCAAAACCTGGATCACCAACGGTCCTGACGCCGATACCTACGTGATCTACGCCAAGACCGATCTGGAAAAAGGCCCTCACGGCATCACCGCCTTCATTGTTGAACGCGACTGGAAAGGCTTCAGCCGCAGCAACAAGTTCGACAAGCTCGGCATGCGCGGCTCAAACACCTGCGAGCTGTTTTTCGATGACGTCGAAGTGCCGGAAGAAAACATCCTCGGCGTGCTCAACGGCGGCGTGAAAGTGCTGATGAGCGGCCTCGATTACGAACGCGTCGTGCTGTCCGGCGGCCCGACCGGGATCATGCAGTCGTGCATGGACCTGATCGTGCCGTACATCCACGACCGCAAACAATTCGGCCAGAGCATCGGCGAATTCCAGCTGATTCAGGGCAAGGTCGCCGACATGTACACCCAACTGAACGCCAGCCGTGCCTACCTCTATGCGGTGGCTCAGGCTTGCGAACGCGGCGAAACCACGCGCAAGGACGCCGCCGGCGTGATCCTTTACACCGCCGAACGCGCCACACAAATGGCTCTCGACGCGATCCAGATTCTTGGCGGCAACGGTTACATCAACGAATTCCCGGCTGGCCGCCTGCTGCGTGACGCCAAGCTGTACGAAATCGGTGCAGGCACCAGTGAGATCCGTCGCATGCTGATCGGTCGCGAACTGTTCAACGAAACCCGCTAAACGGAGCTGACCATGGCTACCCTGCACACTCAGCTCAATCCCCGTTCAGCGGAATTCGCCGCCAACAGCGCAGCGATGCTCAAACAGGTTGACGCCCTGCACACCCTCCTCGCCCAAGTGGCACAAGGTGGCGGCGCGAAAGCCCAGGAACGCCACACCTCGCGCGGTAAATTGCTGCCGCGCGAGCGTATCAATCGCTTGCTCGATCCGGGTTCGCCGTTTCTGGAAATCAGCCCACTCGCGGCTTACGCCGTTTATGGTGAGGACGTGCCAGCCGCCGGGGTGATTGCCGGGATCGGCCGCGTGGAAGGCGTCGAATGCATGATCGTCGCCAACGATGCGACCGTAAAAGGTGGCTCGTACTACCCGCTGACGGTGAAGAAACACCTGCGTGCACAAACCATCGCCCAGCAAAACCGGCTGCCGTGCATTTACCTGGTGGACTCGGGCGGCGCCAACCTGCCGCGTCAGGACGAGGTGTTCCCGGATCGCGAGCACTTTGGGCGGATTTTCTTCAACCAGGCCAACATGAGCGCGATGGGCATTGCGCAGATCGCCGTGGTCATGGGGTCGTGCACGGCGGGCGGCGCGTATGTGCCGGCGATGGCCGATGAAGCGATCATGGTGCGCAATCAAGCGACGATTTTTCTCGCAGGCCCGCCGCTGGTGAAAGCCGCGACCGGTGAAGTGGTCAGCGCCGAGGAGCTGGGCGGTGCCGATGTGCACTGCAAGATTTCCGGGGTCGCCGACCATTACGCCGAGAGCGACGAACACGCCCTCGCCCTCGCCCGCCGCAGCGTCGCCAACCTCAACTGGCGCAAACTCGGCGAAGTGCAGCAGCGCACACCGATTGCTCCGCTGTACGCCAGCGACGAGTTGTATGGCGTGGTTTCGGCGGACGCCAAGCAACCGTTCGATGTGCGCGAAGTGATTGCGCGGTTGGTCGACGGTTCAGTGTTCGATGAATTCAAGGCGCTGTTCGGCACCACGCTGGTGTGCGGTTTCGCGCATCTGCACGGGTATCCGATCGCGATTCTCGCCAACAACGGCATCCTCTTCGCCGAAGCCGCCCAAAAAGGCGCGCACTTCATCGAACTGGCCTGCCAGCGCGGCATTCCACTGCTGTTTTTACAAAACATCACGGGCTTCATGGTCGGTCAGAAATACGAAGCGGGCGGCATCGCCAAGCACGGCGCAAAACTGGTCACCGCCGTGGCTTGCGCCAAGGTGCCGAAATTCACCGTGATCATCGGCGGCAGCTTCGGCGCCGGTAACTACGGCATGTGCGGCCGGGCCTACGATCCGCGCTTCCTGTGGATGTGGCCGAATGCGCGAATTGGCGTGATGGGCGCCGAACAGGCAGCAGGCGTGTTGGTGCAGGTCAAGCGCGAGCAGGCCGAACGCAGCGGCCAAGCGTTCAGCGCCGAGCAGGAAGCCGAGATCAAGCAACCGATCCTCGACCAGTACGAAGAACAGGGCCACCCCTACTATTCCAGCGCACGCCTGTGGGACGACGGCGTCATTGACCCCGCACAGACCCGCGATGTGCTGGCCCTGGCCTTGTCCGCGTCACTGAACGCGCCTATCGAACCGAGCCGCTTTGGCGTGTTCCGGATGTGATTTTTTGTGGGAGCGGGCTTGCTCGCGAAGACGGCGGCACATCCACTATGGATGTACCTCAATAGACGCCTTCGCAAGCAAGCCCTCTCCCACAAGGACCGTGGAGACGGACGAATATGAGCGATTTCAACACCCTCGAACTGCACAGTGACCCACGGGGTTTCGCGACGCTGTGGCTCAACCGCGCAGAAAAGAACAACGCCTTCAATGCCGAGATGATCCGCGAACTGATCCTGGCCCTCGACAAAGTTGCCAGCGATGCCAGCCTGCGCTTCCTGCTGCTGCGCGGCCGTGGCCGGCACTTCAGCGCCGGCGCCGATCTGGCCTGGATGCAGCAATCGGCGGAACTCGACTACCACACCAACCTGGACGACGCCCGCGAGTTGGCGGAGCTGATGTACAACCTCGCCAAACTGAAAATCCCGACGCTGGCCGTGGTGCAAGGCGCGGCGTTCGGTGGCGCATTGGGCCTGATCAGTTGCTGCGACATGGCCATCGGCGCCGATGATGCGCAGTTCTGCCTGTCGGAGGTACGCATCGGTCTGGCGCCCGCAGTGATCAGTCCGTTCGTGGTGCAAGCCATCGGTCAACGCGCAGCACGTCGTTATGCCCTGACTGCCGAGCGTTTTGGCGGCCAGCGAGCGCGAGAACTCGGTTTATTGTCCGAGAGCTATCCGGCCGTTGAGTTGGAGCAACAGGTTGAGCAATGGATCGACAACCTGCTGCTCAACAGCCCCGCTGCGCTGCGCGCCAGTAAAGATCTGCTGCGCGAAGTCGGCAACGGTGCGCTGACCCCGGCCCTGCGCCGCTACACCGAAAACGCCATCGCGCGCATCCGCGTCAGCCCCGAAGGCCAGGAAGGCTTGCGTGCCTTCCTGCAAAAACGTCCGCCGAACTGGCAAGCCGCAACCACCACCAAGGAGCCGCGTTGATGAGCGCACCTGTTCTCACCACCCTGCTGGTGGCCAACCGTGGCGAAATCGCTTGCCGGGTCATGCGCACCGCCAAAGCCTTGGGCCTGACCACCGTCGCTGTGCACAGCGCTACCGACCGTGAAGCGCGGCACAGCCGAGAAGCGGATATCCGTGTTGATCTCGGTGGTAGCAAAGCGGCTGACAGTTATCTGCAAATCGACAAACTGATCGCGGCGGCCAAGGCCAGCGGCGCTCAAGCGATTCATCCGGGTTATGGTTTTCTTTCCGAAAACGCCGGTTTCGCTCGCGCTATCGAAGCGGCAGGCCTGATATTTCTAGGTCCACCGGCTTCGGCCATCGACGCCATGGGCAGCAAATCAGCCGCCAAAGCGCTCATGGAAACCGCCGGTGTGCCGCTGGTGCCGGGTTATCACGGCGAAGCACAGGATATCGACACCTTCCGTGACGCCTGCGAACGCATCGGTTACCCGGTGTTGCTCAAGGCCACGGCCGGTGGCGGCGGCAAAGGCATGAAAGTGGTTGAGGACGTCAGTCAACTGGCCGAAGCCCTCGCCTCCGCTCAGCGTGAGGCACAGTCGTCATTCGGCGACTCGCGGATGCTGGTGGAGAAATACCTGCTCAAACCGCGTCATGTGGAAATCCAGGTGTTTGCCGATCAGCACGGCCATTGCCTGTACCTCAATGAGCGTGACTGTTCGATTCAGCGCCGTCACCAGAAAGTGGTCGAAGAGGCCCCGGCACCGGGCCTGTCGCCGACACTGCGCAAGGCCATGGGTGAAGCGGCGGTGCGTTCGGCACAGGCCATCGGCTATGTCGGCGCGGGGACGGTGGAGTTTTTGCTCGACGCACGCGGCGAATTCTTCTTCATGGAGATGAACACCCGGCTGCAGGTTGAGCACCCGGTGACCGAGGCGATTACCGGTCTCGATCTGGTGGCCTGGCAGATCCGCGTTGCCCGTGGTGAAACGCTGCCGATCACGCAGGATCAAGTGCCGCTTAATGGCCATGCGATTGAGGTTAGGTTGTATGCCGAAGACCCTGCGAATGAGTTCTTGCCGGCGACCGGGCGCCTGGCGCTGTATCGCGAATCGATTGAAGGTCCAGGGCGCCGGGTTGATAGCGGCGTTGAAGAAGGTGATGAAATTTCGCCGTTCTATGACCCGATGCTCGGCAAGTTGATTGCCTGGGGCGAGGATCGTGAACAGGCGCGCCTGCGTTTGTTGAGCATGCTCGACGAATTCGCCATTGGCGGATTGAAGACCAACATCAACTTCTTGCGACGCATCATCGCTCACCCGGCGTTTGCGGCAGCAGAACTGGATACCGGGTTTATTCCGAGTTATCAGGAGCAACTACTGCCGGCACCGGGCGAGTTGAGCGATGCGTTCTGGGATGCAGCGGCGCAGGCGTTCGCGCAGAGTCTGCCGAGTGTTTTGCGGGCGGACGATCCTTCTTCGCCGTGGTCGCTTAACAGCGGCTTGCGCGCCGGCCTGCCAAAGGAAATCACCCTGCACTTGAGCTGTGAGGGCCAGGATCGAGCGCTGACGCTGAGTTCAGGTGGCAACGCCACACTCTCGGGCGAGGCACTGGTGGTTGAGCAAGACGGCGTACGTCGCACGTTGCGCGCTATTCGTCAGGGAGATTCGCTGTATCTGCGTTGGGATGGCGAGTTGCGGCGTATCGAGGCGTACGACCCGATCAGCGCGGTCGAAGCCAGTCACACTCATCAGGGCGGCCTGACTGCGCCAATGAACGGCAGCATCGTACGGGTATTGGTCGAGGCCGGGCAGAAGGTCGAGGCCGGTGCGCAACTGGTGGTGCTGGAAGCCATGAAGATGGAACACAGCATCCGCGCGCCACATGCCGGGGTGATCAAAGCGCTGTATTGCCAGGAAGGCGAAATGGTCGGCGAAGGCAGCGCTTTGGTTGAACTGGAAGAAGCGTGAATGAAGGATCGATCCTGCACCTGGCGAGGATCGATCTGACTAGAAACGCGCCGTTGCCTGAACCACGACGCCGATGATTCGACATTCATCGGTAAACAGGGCTTTCGGCCAAGTCGGATTGAGCGGCACCAGGTAACGCTGGCCGCCCTCTTCGTCGAGCTTGCGAAAAATCGCTTCATCGCTGTCCGTCCACTGGGCAATCACCAGTTTACCGGGCGCTGCCTCCACCTCTGGATCCACCAGAATGAGCATGCCTTCGGCAATGCTCTGACCGCTGGGAGCGGTCATCGAATTGCCCACCACCGTCAGCCAGAACGCCGCGCCACGGGCATGATAATCCGTGAGTGCGAATCGCTGGCGGGCTGATGCCGGGACGTAGACGGGTTCGTTCTCGCGCACCTCGCAGGGTGTCTTCCAGTCGCTGACCGGGTAACGAAAGTACGGGTTGTACTTCTGCGCCAGCGGCATCTCGTCATCCGGCGTCACCTGCGGCTCACGAATCACCAGCACCACTTCAAGGAAATCCATGCCGAGCGCTTGCAGCACGCGGTTCATTTCCGTGATACCGGGTTCGCGACGTTTGTTCAGCCAATGACCGATGCCCCCCTGGGACATGCCGACACGCTCTCCGAGCTCTGTTTGAGTGATTTTGAGCTCACTCATCTTGGCCTTGACCAACTCAATCCATTTATCCATGTGCGGCACCTTACTCGGACACCTCCGGCCAACAAAACACATATTGTAGTATTTAAATTATGGTCACAAATACACTTCGTACTATCCTGAAGGCACGGATTTTCAATCGAACAAGGAGCGGCCTCTCATCATGAATATCAGCAGCAAAGACTTGCCCGATCTGCAAATGGACACCACGTTTACTTCGCCGCAAGGCAACGCCGCGGCGCAGCGAGCCTTGGATTACTACTTGAAACCAGCTGTGTCAGAACCCGAGGTCGATGAGCGTTTTTTCGATGTCAAACGGCATCTCAGTGGCGAAGAAGCCTTGGTGCATGCCTCTGATCTCTTGCGCTGCGCGGCCGCCACTGCTTTCAAGGCAGCGGAAAACCTGCAAGGCGCGAATCGCGACCTGGCCTTTTCAGTGGTGCACATGGTGGATATGGCGCGGGCGATGGTCGACCACTCGCTCGATGGCGATGAAGTCTGAGGAACGGGGGCCAGTGGCGCGGGAAAGAATTTTCCAATCACGCCAATAAAAACATTTGACTTGCAAATGATAATGATTATTATTGCAAGCAACTGGTCGCGAGATCAGTCGATGGACCAGAGACCTTAGGTCGGTCTTCTGGACTATCTCCTCATCAGGCTAATCACGGTTTTTGACCCGGCTTTTTGCCGGGTCTTTTTTTTACCCGTTTTTCGGGCTTATGGCTTCAGGCTAATGAAGTCTTTAAGTGCTGCAAATTCGATGACGCGGATAGTATCAAAAGAGTATTGCTTGGCAAACGAAGCCCGAGCACATTGGGGCAAACTAATAGCAATTAGCGCTTGAGAATCAATCGCATAGCCTCTAAGCTGCATGAGCGTCATGGAGGACGCCCCCGCCACGCCCCAGCATTTCCCCTCGGTTTCATCTCTGTCTTGCGTGTAAAGTAGCCACCATAAAAATCATATTCAGGAATCGATTATGACCGTGGCCAAATCTTCGTTCGACATCAGTGCCAACTTCGACAGCGGCAATATTCAAGTCATCGATATCAGCAATCCGCTCAATCCGGTTCTGGCCATCCGCCCGGACACCCGAAGCGCCCACTTTCAGTGGTTCCACTTCAAGGCCAGTGGTCTTCATGTCGGCCAGGAACACTGGTTTCGCCTCAACAACGCCAGCCAATCTTCGTACAACAAAGCCTGGGATGGTTATCAGGCCGTAGCCTCCTACGATCACGTCAACTGGTTCCGTGTACCCACCATTTTCGAAGGCGACTGCCTGCGTTTCTGCCTCGAAGCCACCCAGACTCACGCCTGGTTCGCCTATTTCGAACCCTACAGCCGCGGCCGCCACGACTGGTTGATCGAACAAGCGCTGACCAAGGCCGGCACCGAGTTGCTGGCGACAGGTAAAAGTGTCGAGGGCCGCGATATTCAGTTACTGCGCAAAGGCAGCGGCGCGCAAGGTCAGCGCAAAATCTGGATCATCGCCCAGCAACACCCGGGCGAGCACATGGCCGAGTGGTTCATGGAAGGGGTGATCGAACGCCTGGAAAGACACGACGATCCGGTGCTGAATAAACTGCTCGCCAGTGCCGATCTGTACCTGGTGCCAAACATGAACCCGGACGGCGCCTTCCATGGGCATCTGCGCACCAACGCCATGGGACAAGACTTGAACCGTGCCTGGCAGAGCGCCAGTCAGGAAATCAGCCCTGAAGTCCTTTTCGTGCAGCAGCAGATGGAAAAGTACGGCGTCGATCTGTTTCTCGACGTACACGGCGATGAGGAAATCCCTCATGTCTTCACCGCCGGTTGCGAAGGTAATCCGGGGTATACGCCGCGGCTGGAGAAACTCGAAGAACATTTCCGCAGCCATCTGAAACACACCACCAAAGACTTCCAGACCAAATACGGCTACACCCGTGACGAACCGGGCCAAGCCAACATGACCCTGGCGTGCAACAGCGTTGGCCAACAGTACGATTGCCTGTCACTGACCCTGGAAATGCCGTTCAAGGATCACGACGACGCGCCGAACCCGCAAACCGGCTGGTCGGGCAAACGCTCCAGCCAGCTAGGCAAAGACGTGCTGACGACCATTGCCAGCATGGTCGATACCCTGCGCGATCCACTCTCCCTCGCCTGACCAAAAGATTGGGTAGCTGCCCCTGAAAAATGGCGCATCGTCACAATGCGCCATTGCGGTCAGCTAACCGCGATTGCGACCGCGCAACATGCTGTCCAGCACTTCGTCGCGGCGCACCCAGCCATGGAACAACGCCGCCGCCAAGTGCACCAGCACCGTCAAAAACAGCAGATAAGCCAGATAACCATGGGCCCTGCGCAGCAACGCAAACAACTGCGCATCGGCCGGGACAATCGACGGCAATTGCAGCGACGCACTGAGCATCACCGGCTCGCCCGAGGCGCTGATCATCGCCCAACCGAGCAGTGGCAGTACCAGCATCAACGCATAAAGCAACACATGCGAGGCCTTCGCAGCCATCACCTGCCAGCCCGGTAGATCCTCCGGCAGCGGCGGCTGGCGTGTGGAGAAACGCACCAACAGACGCACGATCACCAGCAACAGAATCGCGATGCCCAAGGGCTTGTGCAGGTGGATCAGCCATTCATGCCGTTCGGAGACCGAGGTGACCATGCCGGCACCAATAAACAGCATCGCGATGATCATCAGCGCCATCAGCCAATGCAGCAGGCGCGCCAACAGCGCGAAATGAGTCGGTTGAGCGCTCATGGACGAGCCTCCTGTTTGGCGGCGGGCAACTGGCTGACTTCGCGGGTGCGACGCAGATAGGAATTGGCGTAACCGGCGGAACGGGCCGCGAGCAACGGGTCGTCGGAGCCTTGAATCCCGGCCGGCAACACCAGCGGGTCGTAATTGATGTCGCGGCACTCACCGCTCAGTTGCGGCTGAGTCTTTTCCAGCACCAGGGTGCCGGCGTTCACAACCTTGCGCCCTTCGGGCCAGGCCTTGCTGGCGTCGTTCACCGGGTCACCGGCGTTAGCCAACGTGATATTCAACTGAAAACGCAACGGTGCAGCGGCAAGCCGTTGCACCAGATCCCTTTCCAGAAAGTCACCGCCCTCGGGTGCGCTGTCACCCGCCGCGTCTTTAGCCAATGGCGTCATGCTCCAGCGCACAGCCTGCTTCTTCCCGCTGGCGTCCACCAGATAGAACGCATTGACGCTGTTATAGGTTTCGGTGGCGTAACTGGCCGATGGCTTCGCGGTCTTCACCCAAGTCAGAAACGGCACAGCTTCCGGGTGCGCGGCGAAGAACGCCGGCACCTTGCTTGGGTCAGGTTTGCCCGTGGCCGGATCCGGCGACTGCGCCTGCTGCAACTGATAGAACGCCTCAGGCGTGCCCACCGGGAACACCGGCATGCTGTTCATCCCGGTGCGCCACTGCTGACCATTGGCCTGGGTGAAGCGCAGCGCCAGACTGCGAATCGGCACGCTGCTGTCCGGCGCATAGGGATTACCCGCCGGCAACGCAAAACGCCCCACCACCGGGGTGCGCGGCTCGTTGAACACTTGCGCAGCCGAGAACACCCGCGCCTCGCCACTGCTCTCGAAATGCCCGATCACACACACACCTTTGGCATGATTGCGACGGAATCCGGGATGCACGCCGTTGTTTTTCTCCAGCACATCGACCAGCGCCTTTGGCGTCAGGCGTTGTGGGTCAAAGGTGCCGTGAACGTAGGCAAACGCCCCGGCCACTGCGGCGACTACCACGGCAATGCCGCCAAGACGCAGTACCAGGCTCGCGGCACTCAGTGGCGGGCGCTGCGGCCCGCCTGAGGGTGAAGTGCGATCAACCATGAATAACTCCAGGACCATCGGCCACAAGTAGGAAGAGTCAGCAAGACGCACCCCGTCTGGATTTATTCCACAGTCCGGTATTTATTTTTCCGAACGTGGAATAACCTCCAACGGCGGACGTCTCCCTAGTCCACAGCGTAGTAACCAGCAGAATTTCATGAGCGAATTCGACGAACAATTGAGAGAAATCATTCCCGGATTGCGGCGTTTCGCCGTGTCGTTGACGCGCAATAGCAGCAGCGCCGACGATCTGGTGCAGGCAAGCCTGGAGCGGGCCTTGTCGAGTTGGGGCGGCAAACGCGTCGACGGTGATCTGCGCGCCTGGCTGTTTGCGATCCTCTACCGACAGTTTCTCGATGCGCATCGCCGCGCCCGACGCTATGCGCGGATGCTCGAATTTTTCACCGGGCGCGACGATGCCGAACCTTCGGTTGAGCGCACCGTCATCGCCCAATCGACACTGCAAGCCTTTGATAGATTGCCCACCGAACAGCGCGCGCTACTGCTGATGGTCTCGGTTGAAGGCCTTTCCTACAAGGAGGTCGCCGAGATCCTTGGCGCCCCGATCGGCACCGTGATGTCGCGCCTGTCCCGCGCGCGCCAGGCCTTGCGCCAACTCAGCGATGGTGAAATCAGCAGCCCTTCTTTGCGGATACTCAAATGATCAGCCTGCCTCCCAGCGAGCATGACCTGCACGCCTACGTCGACCACCAACTCAGCGACGCCGACCGGCGTGTGCTGGACACCTGGCTGGCGAATCACCCAGACCAAGCCGCGCAGGTTCGCGCCTGGCAACGCGACGCCCAGCAATTACGTGCGGCACTGGGGGGCGCGTTGCAGCAGCCGGCCAATCCGGAGCTTGACCCGGCACTGATTCGCCAGCGCCGCAAACGTCAGTCACGTCGACACCTGGCCAGCGCCGCCGTGTTGCTGATCGCTGTCAGTGTGGGTGGTTTCAGTGGTTGGCAAGCGCGAGAAATGACCCTCGTGCGCGCCTCGGCATTACCAATGACCGACGCCTTGCAGGCCTATCGCTTGATTGCCCAGCAGGGAATGCTCCCGGCCGATTACAAGGTCGACAGTAACGGCGACATGCAGCGCTGGCTCGACCGCTATTTCACTCAGGCGAGTCGCTTGCCGGATCTCAAGGCTGCCGGGTTTGAACCGGTCAGCGGACGGTTGCTCAGCACCGACGAAGGCCCGGCGGCGATGGTGATGTATGAGGATGGAGGTGGGCACAAAGTCAGTTTTTATGTGCGACCACCGGGACCTAAAAATACCTTTCTGCCGCGTGGCAGCCGCAACGATGGGGATCTGCAGGCCGAATACTGGTCCGGGCACGGGTATAACTATGCGATGGTCAGCCCGGTTGATACGCCGGTCGCCCCACTGCTCAAGCAATCCCTGCCACTGTGAAACGCGATATAACCCTGTGGGAGCGGACGCGACCAATACAGCGGGCCCGGACGCAGATTTGTGTTCAATGGCCGCCCACTCTCGAGCGGCTGCAGTAGAAGACGCGCTCTGCGTGTGGTTACACTACGCCGCCGCGCTCCGGGGAGCCGGTTTGACGAACACGGAGTCACCACAAAGTGCCCGCCCGACCGCCAAAACGAACGCGATTGATCCAGCGCTGGCCAGTGTTACGCCGCTGGTTCGGCAAACGCCTGCCCGCCGGTGCTGGCCATGACGCCAGTGCCCAGTCGATCCGCGACTACTTCCGGCACAAGGCCCACAGCCAGGGTTACACCCTCAGCCACAGCCAGCAGCGCGTGATCGATTGTCTGGCGCAGCAGGCCAGTCTGCTGTTCGGCGCAGAATCACACACCCCGCCGAGTCTGTATCTGTACGGCGCCGTTGGACGCGGCAAGAGCTGGCTGCTGGAGGGGTTTTTTCAGGCGCTGCCGATCACGCAGAAACGGCGGCTGCATTTCCATGAGTTCTTTGCTCATCTGCATCAGGGCATGTTCCGCCATCGCGAACAGGGCGATGCCCTCGCCCTCACGCTCGATGAACTGCTGCAAGACTGCCGGGTGCTGTGTTTCGACGAGTTTCATGTGCATGACATCGGCGACGCGATGCTGATCAACCGGTTGTTCAAGGCGTTGTTCCAGCGCGCGATTGTGCTGTTGGTGACCTCGAACTACCCACCTGAGGGCTTGCTGCCCAACCCGCTCTATCACGCCCGCTTCAAACCCGTCATCGAACTGATCAACTCACGCATGCAGGTCATGGAAGTCGGCGGGCCGCACGATTACCGAAGCCAGGCGCGCAACCAGGCGCATCAATTGTTCACGCAAGGTCACTATGTGTGGCCGGCCACGCCAGCTCAGCGCCACATCCTGAACCTGCCACCGCACGATGCTCCAGCTCTCGCCCTAGCGGTCGGCACCCGGCAATTGCAGGCACGGTTGTGCGAGAGTCAGCGGGTCGGTTTTACCTTCAGTGATCTGTGCGAACAGCCGACGGCGGTGATGGATTATCTGGAGCTTTGTCGGCGTTTCGACCACTGGGTCATTGATGATCTGCCGGCACTGGCTGAATGCTCGATCGCCGCGCAACAGCGTTTCATCAATCTGATCGACGTGCTCTACGATCAGGACAAATGCTTGACCCTGCTCGGTCAACTGCCGCTGTTTGAGAGTCTGGGCGGCAATGCCATTGACCTGGCCCGCACGCGGAGCCGGTTGGGGCAGTTGCAGGAAGTCCGCCCCATTACCTGACAAGCCGAGTTCCCCTGCGAAAGCGCGATCGCAGTGCAGCGGAAGAATTCGACAGTGTTGAATCTGCCGTTATCATGTCGCCCATTCCTTGCGACTCCTCTATTGCGAAGACCTTTATGCATACCCTTGCTCAATTGCGCGCCGGCGAATTGTCGGGCATCACGCGGCTGGATCTGTCCTGCGGGCTGACCGAGTTCCCGCCGCAGATCTTTGATCTGGCCGACACCCTCGAGGTGCTCAACCTCAGCGGCAACGCCTTGAGCAGTCTGCCGGATGATTTGCATCGGCTGACTCGGATGCGCGTACTGTTCTGCTCCGACAATCAGTTCACCGAGCTGCCCGCCTGCCTCGGCCAATGCGCCGCGTTGACGATGATCGGTTTTAAAGCTAACCGCATCGTCGATGTGCCGGGTGCCGCCCTGCCAACGCGGCTGCGCTGGCTGATCCTGACCGACAACTGCATCGAAACCCTGCCGAGCGAACTGGGCGAACGTCCTGACCTGCAAAAACTCATGCTGGCGGGCAATCGCCTGCAATCGCTACCCGCTTCTCTGGGTAACTGCCATCGGCTGGAGCTGATCCGCATCGCCGCCAACCGCCTGAGCCAATTGCCACCCTTTCTGCTGGCGTTGCCGAGCCTGACGTGGCTGGCCTATGCCGGTAATCCACTGGAAACCGAAGCCGACGCCGCCGCCCTCCGAGCCACACCGCAGATTGACTGGTCAACGCTGCGCCTGGAGCAGCAACTGGGCGAAGGCGCTTCGGGGGTGATTTCCCGGGCGACCTGGCAGCAAGCCGAGGGCTCACTGAAGCCGGTCGCCGTGAAGTTATACAAAGGTGAAATGACCAGCGATGGCTCGCCGCTGCATGAAATGAACGCCTGCATCACGGCCGGGCTGCACCCGAATCTGATCCGGGTTGAAGGTCGTATCGATGGCCATCCCGAAGGCCAGCAAGGGCTGGTGATGCAATTGATTGATCCGAGCTTTCGCAATCTGGCGGCATTGCCGAGCCTGGCGTCCTGCTCACGGGACGTTTACGCCGAAGATTGCCGCTTCACGGCCGACGTTGCGCTAAGGATTGCCAAGGGCATCGCGTCGGCGGCCGAACATCTGCATCAACAGGGCATCACCCACGGCGACCTCTACGGGCACAACATTCTGTTGAACGACGAGGGCGATTGTTTGCTGGGAGATTTCGGCGCGGCGTCCTTCCATGCCACCACGGACAATCTGGAGACACGATCACTGCAACGCATCGAAGTGCGTGCGTTCGGGGTTTTGCTCGGGGAACTGCTCGCGCGGATCGACTCGGGGTTGAGTGATGAGCGGCGTGGGGTGCTGGAGGATTTGCAGCGGCGCTGCTGTCAGGCCGATGTGCTGGGGCGGCCGGGGTTCAGTGAAGTGATTGCGGTACTGGACAAGCAGTGACCGCAACGCGGTCAATCGCGGGCTTGCCCGCGATTGACCGCGTTACCGGTAAAACGAATCAGCCCGCCAGACCGACAAACATATCCTGTACGTCGTCATGGTTGTCGAGGCCTTCCAGGAACGCTTCAACCTCAGCCATCTGCTCATCGCTCAAACCGCTGACCGGGTTCTTCGGCTGGTAGCCAAGCTTGGCCGACAACACGGTGAAGCCTTGCTCCGGCAGGGCTTTCTGCACGGAGTCGAGGTCGGTCGGATCGGTCAGGAACAGGGTTGCGCCGTCTTCACCCGGTTCAAAATCCTGGGCACCGGCTTCGATGGCAGCCATTTCCGGATCAGCGTCCGGGGTGTCCGGCGATGCTTCGATCATGCCCACATGGTTGAAGTCCCAGGCAACGGAGCCGGAAGCGCCCAGTTGCCCCTTACGGAACGCCACACGGATTTCCGCGACGGTGCGGTTGATGTTGTCGGTCACGCACTCGACGATCAGCGGTACCTGGTGCGGCGCGAAGCCTTCATAAGTCACGCGATGGTATTGCACGGTTTCACCCAGCAGGCCCGCGCCTTTCTTGATTGCGCGATCCAGGGTTTCTTTCGGCATCGAGGCTTTCTTGGCCTGTTCGACCACCAGACGCAGGTGTGCGTTGGTGGCGGTATCGGCACCGTTGCGGGCAGCAATGGTGATTTCTTTCACCAGTTTGCCGAAGATTTTGCCCTTGGCGTTGGCTGCCGCTTCTTTGTGTTTAACCTTCCACTGTGCGCCCATTACTCACTCTCTTGATCTGTGGCGCCGAGACATCTATTGGCCGACGCGTGGCGCCAAGTTTATACGGCCTAAAGTCGGCAATCGACCAAAAAAATCCAATGTGGAATCGACTTATTCACCAGACCTTGTAGGGGGATTCTGAAAAACCCCTTTGACATAACCATTCAACGCTGGGGTTTCGTACCCTCTGAGGCCCGTATTGCCTGACAGAGCCTGTTCGAATGCTCAATGACAAGGAAAGTCCGCTCACCCTCACCCTGACCGACAGCGGGTTATGCCTGCCAGTGCTGCGTTTTCAAGGCGAGGAAGCGCTCAACCAGACCTACCGTTTCGACATCGACCTGATCGGCCTGGCACCCGCCGTGCCCCCGGGTACACTGCTGCAGCAACCGGCATTTCTGCGCCTGAACGACCATCACGGGATCCACGGCATGATCCACAGTGCCACTTGCGAACACCGTGGCACGCATCGGATTGGCTATCGACTTGTCTTGGTGCCACACCTGCAAAGACTGTCGCGAACGATTAAACGGCGCGTGTTTATACAACTGAGCGTGCCGCAAATTCTCCAGCAGTTGCTCGTTGAAAATGCCCTGCCGAGCAATAGTTATCGTATTGAAATGACCGTGGGTCAGTACCCGACGCGGCCGTTCTGCATTCAGTTCGAGGAAAGCGATCTGGCGCTGCTGCACAGGCTTTGCGAAGAGGAAGGCATTCACTATCACTTCGAACACCGGGTGGACGGTCACGTTGTCGTGTTCGCCGATGACAGCCTGAGCTTGCCGCAAGAACCCGCATTGGTGCCATTCAACGTCGACGAGCAAACAGCCTCGCCCTGCGTCAGTGCGCTGTACCAGCATCATCACGCCACGCCCATTGCGACGCTCCACGCCTTGCGCAATCGAGGGCAACAGGCTCTCGGCGAGGATGCAGCCAATCAGACTTCGCCTATCGCGCCGCAGCCCACGTTGTCGCTTGAACAACGTCATGCCGAACAACGCAGTCGCCGCCATCTGGAGCGACAACGTTGCCAGCATCGCTCAATCAATGGCCGCAGCGACTGCGTCGGTTTGCTCAGTGGGCACTTGTTGCAAGTGACAGAGCACCCGATCAGCAACTTCAACGACCAATGGCGAATCATTGCCATACGCCATCACGGGCAACACCCATCGATTCTTGACACAACCCCGACCCAGCACCGTTATTACAACGACTTCACTGCCCAGCCCTGGTCAACTGACTATCGCCCGCCCCTCAAAGAACCGCGTCCGAGCGTCGCAGGCTTTCATCTGGCGCAGATACTTGGCGCGTCGGGGCAACCCGCGCAACTCGATGAACAGGGGCGCGTCGCCGTCATTCTATGGCCTGCGCAAGACCCGAACACCACTGAAACCGACGCGCTGTGGCTGCCCATAGCCATGACCCGGGCCAACAGACGACTGGCAGCGGATGAACTGCCGTCTGCTGGCAGTGAAGTCTGGGTGAGCTTCCTCGACAGCGATCCGGACCGACCAATCCTGTGCCTCGACAGCAGACGCAGTCCGCCGCCACGCGAGACAGCGCCGATGCCTGACAGCAGCCTTTTACTGGATTGGCTACTCAACAGCACCGCGCCATGACAGTCCTCCCTGCTGGCGTTGTCGCAGCCTGCGACAATTCCTGCTGGGGGCCTGAAGCGAACCTGTCAGGCCGGCGCCAAGCCAAAAAACGCCTGAATCAAGCGCAGCTCCCGCCGCCGCTCCATGCAGCCAATCATGTGCCGGTTTCCCAGCCCTTCGCCGGCAATCGGAATGGCCACCACCCGAGGGTCATGGCTAACCTCCACCGATGACACCACACCAACTCCCAATTCTGCGGCGACCGCTTCGGTCACCGCCTCGCGGCTGTCCAGTTCCAGCAAGACCCGTGGATGAATCGACGCCTGCGCGCAAGCCTGATCAAACGTGCGCCGGGTAATCGAACCTGGCTCACGCAAGACCATGATCACCTGATCCAGCGCTTTGAGTTTCACCTCCCCGGCCCGCGCCGCCCATGGATGGCCCGCGGGCACCAGGGCGCATATCCGCGACTCGCTCAGCGCTTGCAGATGCAAGCCTTTGCGCGGTTCGACTTCGGTCATTACTGCAACGTCCGCGTGCTCAGATAACAGCGCTGCCAGCGTTTCCTGCGCATTGCCCAAGCGCAAATTCACCGTGATCCCGGGATACCTCGCCCGCAGACTCGCCAACATCGGCATGACCATGTGCGGCCCATCTGCCGCCACTTCCAGGCGCCCGGTCAGCAACTGCCGGTTGGCCTCCAGCATCGCCTGCGCTTCTTCGGCAAGGCCGAACATCGCCCGGGTGATCGCCGCGAGTTTGGTGCCCTCCTCGGTCAATTCCACGCGCCGCGCGGTACGCCGCAAGAGGGTGATCTGGTAGTGCTCCTCCAGCGCTTTGATGTGCCCGGTGACCGCCGGCTGACTGATGAACAAACGCGCGGCGGCGCGGGTGAAGCTGCCCTCCCGGGCTACGGCGTCGAACGCCCGTAGCTGAAACAGGTTCATGAATAACCCTCACTGATGGCTGGCATAACAACAAACAATTTGATTGATGCAACGGCGAATTGCAACGTATGCCCCGTAGCTTCACCCCACAGCGCTATCCAAGGACATACCAATGAGTATCGCCGAACCCATCCTGCTGACTCCCGGCCCGTTGACCACTTCGGCCCGCACCCGCCAGGCGATGATGATCGACTGGGGGTCATGGGATGACCGCTTCAACCAACTGACCGCCATCCTTTGCGAACAACTGCTGGCGATCCTCAACGGCGCCGCCACCCACCACTGTGTGACGTTGCAAGGCAGCGGGACATTTGCCGTCGAAGCGGCCATCGGCACGCTGGTACCGCGTGACGGCAAAGTGCTGGTGCTGATCAACGGTGCCTATGGCCAGCGTCTGGCGAAAATCTGCGAGGTGCTCGGCCGCTCGTTCAGCACCTTCAAAACCGCTGAAGACGAACCGACCACGGCCGCCGGCGTTGACCGCCTGCTGCGTGCCGACAACGCCATCACCCACGTCGCGCTGATCCACTGCGAAACCAGCACCGGGATTCTCAATCCGCTGCCAGAAATTGCCGACGTTATCGCGCAACACGGCAAACGCCTGATCATCGACGCCATGAGTTCCTTCGGTGCGCTGCCGGTGGATGCGCAGACAGTGCCGTTCGACGCGCTGATCGCCGCGTCCGGCAAATGCCTGGAAGGTGTGCCGGGGATGGGTTTCGTCTTTGCTCGCAAAGAGTCGCTGGCCGCTGCTGCCGGTAACTCGCACTCGCTGGCGATGGACCTGTTCGACCAGCACACCTATATGCAGAAGACCGGCCAGTGGCGCTTTACCCCGCCCACCCATGTGGTCGCGGCGCTGCACGAAGCCCTGCGGCAATACAACGAAGAAGGTGGCCTGCCGGCACGGCATGCGCGCTACGCGGCCAACTGCCAGGCGCTGATGGAAGAGATGGGCAAGCTGGGTTTACGCAGTTTTCTGCCGGCAGCGATTCAGGCACCAATCATCGCCACGTTCCATGCGCCGACCGATCCGCGTTATCAGTTCAAGGACTTCTACGAACGGGTCAAGGCCAAGGGCTACATCCTCTACCCCGGCAAACTGACCCAGGTTGAAACCTTCCGCGTCGGCTGCATCGGCCACGTCAGCCCGGACGAAATGCGCCAGGCCGTCGCAGCAGTCGGTGAAGCGTTGCGCGAGATGGAAGTCCTCGACATCTGATTCACCACAAATCCCTGTGGGTGGGGGCTTGCTCCCGAAGACGGCTGAATATTCAGCATTGATGTCGACTGACACACCGCCTTCGGGAGCAAGCCCCTCCCACAAAGAACCGCATTGCCAACTCAGGAATTTTTGCCATGAACTATGTAAATCCAAACAAGCTGCAAGCCGCCATCCTCGATTGGGCCGGCACCGTGGTCGACTTCGGTTCTTTCGCGCCGACCCAGATCTTCGTCGAAGCCTTCGCCGAGTTCGACGTTCAGGTCTCCATCGAAGAAGCCCGTGGCCCGATGGGCATGGGCAAGTGGGATCACATCCGCACTCTGTGCGATCAGCCACAGGTCGCCGAGCGTTATCGCCAAGTGTTCGGTCTCACGCCGACCGACGACGATGTCACCGCGATCTATAACCGTTTCATGCCGCTGCAGATCGAGAAGATCGCCGAACACTCGGCGCTGATCCCAGGCGCTCTGGACACCATCGCCCACCTGCGCGAGCGAGGGATCAAAATCGGCTCCTGCTCCGGTTATCCGAAGCAGGTGATGGACAAAGTCGTCGAACTGGCCGCCACCAACGGCTACGTCGCCGACCACGTCGTCGCCACTGACGAAGTGCCGAATGGCCGCCCATGGCCGGCCCAGGCACTGGCCAACGTGATTGCGCTGGGCATCGACGACGTCGGCGCTTGTGTGAAGATCGATGACACTGTGCCGGGCATTCTCGAAGGTCGGCGTGCCGGGATGTGGACGGTGGCGCTGATCTGCTCCGGTAACGCACTGGGTCTGGACTACGAGGGGTTCCGCGCACTGGGCAGCGATGAACTGGCCAGCGAGCGAAAGCGCATCCACGCACTGTTCGAAGGTTCGCGCCCGCACTACATGATCGACACCATTACGGATCTGCCCGAGGTGATTGCCGACATCAACAAGCGTCTGGCCAAGGGTGAAATGCCGCAATCGAGTTGATTCATCGCCTGCTGCAAACGAAAACGCCAGTGTCTGTCCCGACCTTGGTGTTTTTTTTGACCACTTCCTGACACAGCGCATTGAAACGCCGATCAGCAACAGGCAAATCCGCCAAAGCGGATTACAGTTAAGACATGCCGTCATACAAGAACGGTGCGTTTGCCCCCTGATCTGTGAGGAAACACCGTATGCCGTGGACCAGTTCCGAATCTCGTTACAGCACCGTCTCAGTCATGTTGCACTGGCTGATGCTGGTGTTGTTGGTGCTGGTGTACGCCAGCATGGAATTTCGCGGCATCTTCCCCAAAGGCAGCGGCGGTCGCACGCTGATCAAAGAAGCCCACTACATGCTCGGCCTGACGGTGTTCGTGCTGGTGTGGTTCCGTCTGCTGGCCCGCAGCGTCGGCCCGGCACCGAAAATCTTCCCGGCCTCGCCGCCATGGCAAACCGTGCTGGCGCGTCTGATGCACTGGGCGTTGTACCTGTTCATGATCAGCATGCCGATTCTCGGCTGGTTGATCACCAGCGCCGAGGGGCATCAAGTGATGTTCTATGGTTTTGACCTGCCGTTGCTGGTGAATGAGGACAAGGCACTCGCCAAACAGGTGGAGTACTGGCACGTACTCATCGCCACGATTGGCTACTGGTTGATCGGGCTGCATGCACTGGCGGGGATCTATCACCACTATGTGGTGCGCGATAACACGCTGGTGCGGATGATGCCCAAACGCAACTGAACCTCACGGCGCGGCCGCAAATCCGCGCCGTCCTTGCAAACCACCGGTATGCACGAAGATCAGTCGCGTGCCGCTGGTGAACCTGCCCGCTTCGACTTGCTGCCTGAGCGCCAGCAACGCCTTGCCGGTGTACAGCGGTTCCAACGGCACACCGCTGACCTGTTCGGTCTGTTCGATGAACCCAAGCAATGGCGGATCAACCTTGGCGAAACCGCCACGACTGGCGTCCAGCAGCTCATATTGCGCCTTGCACAGCCCGGCCTCGCGAATGATCGCTTCGACTTGTGGTGCCACGCCGTGGTCGTCGGGCACGGCCAATGCGCCGTATACCGGACGTTCGCCCGCCTCTGCCAGCACCAGTCCCGCCAGCGTCGTTCCTGTGCCGCAAGCCAACCACCAGCCGTGAAAATCGCTCCAGCCCAAATGGCTCAGTTGCGCATTGGCCTGCGCTTTGAGCGCGACGCAACCGAGGGCGCCGCTTAATCCACCGCCCCCCTCCGGTACCGCATGCAGCGTGGGATATTGCGCCTGCCACGGCAGCCAGAATCCCGGTTCATGCCGCGCCCGATAACCGCCGTAACCCAGCCAGTGCAAGTGCATGCCGAACGCTTGCAGATCCTTTACGGTGGGCGTTTCCTGGGCATGGCCACGCAACAGCCCGACCGTTTTGAAGCCTAGACGCTTGCCCGCCGCCGCCAACGCGTGCAGATGATTGGAATGTGCCCCGCCAAGGCTAATGATGCCCTCGGCACCGGCAAGATCGGCAGCTTTCAGGTGCTCGACGAGTTTGAACCACTTGTTGCCGCTGATCAGCGGATCGATCTGATCGAGACGCAGGATCGCCACTTCCACATTCGCGGCACTGAGCCAGTCCAGTTGGAGGCGTTCGAGGGGGGCTTGAGCAAGCCAATCGTTGGAGGGGAAAAGCATTAATGGCGGTTCCAGAACAAGAACCGCCATCTTAGCAGCCAGAGACACTCCCCCAGTGGGGGCGGGGAATTTGCCCTGCTTAGAGTTCGGCGGCGAGGCGTGAACCCTGATTGATCGCGCGTTTGGCATCCAGCTCCGCCGCCACATCGGCGCCGCCGATCAGGTGCACATTCTGGCCTGCTGCCACCAAGCCATCGTGCAACTCACGCAGCGGGTCCTGTCCCGCGCAGATGACAATGTTGTCCACTGCCAGCACTTGCGGCTCGCCGGTTTCGCCGATGCGGATGTGCAGACCTTCGTCATCAATGCTCAGGTATTCGACGCTATTGAGCATCTGCACCTGCTTGTTCTTCAAACCGGTACGGTGAATCCAGCCAGTGGTCTTGCCCAGGCCATCGCCCACCTTGGTTTTCTTGCGTTGCAGCAGGAACACTTCGCGGGCCGGCGCGTGCGGAGCCGCCTTGATGCCGGCCACGCCACCTCGGGCTTCAAGGTGAGTGTCGATGCCCCATTCTTTCCAGAACGCGGCTCGATCGAGGCTGGTGGCCACACCTTCATGCACAAGGAATTCCGAGACGTCGAAACCGATCCCGCCCGCGCCGATCACCGCCACACGCTTGCCGACCGGTTTACGCTCGAGGATCACATCCAGATAACTCAGCACCTTGGCGTTCTCCACCCCCGGAATCGCCGGCACTCGCGGCGCAATACCGGTGGCGAGGATGATTTCGTCGTAGCCGCCGTCTACCAGTTTCGCCACATCGACGCGGGTGTTCAGGCACACCTCGACATTCGTGGTCTGCAGCTTGCGCTTGAAGTAACGCAGGGTTTCGAAAAACTCTTCCTTGCCCGGCACGCGCTTGGCGATGTTGAACTGGCCGCCAATCTCGCTGGCCGAATCGAACAGAGTCACCTGATGGCCGCGCTCGGCCGCCACGGTCGCGGCGGCCAGACCGGCAGGCCCGGCACCGACCACGGCGATCTTCTTGATCTGCTGCACCGGCAGGTAGTTGAGCTCGGTTTCGTGGCAGGCACGCGGGTTGACCAGGCAACTGGTGAGCTTGCCGCCGAAGGTGTGATCGAGGCACGCCTGGTTGCAGCCGATGCAGGTGTTGATTTCATCGGCACGGCCTTCAGCGGCCTTGTTGACGAAGTCCGGGTCGGCGAGGAACGGCCGGGCCATCGAGACCATGTCGGCATCGCCTTCAGCAAGAATCTGTTCGGCGATTTCCGGGGTGTTGATGCGGTTGGTGGTGATCAGCGGAATGCTCACCGACCCACGCAGCTTGGCCGTGACTTTGCTGAACGCCGCACGCGGGACTTTAGTGGCGATGGTCGGAATCCGCGCTTCGTGCCAACCGATACCGGTGTTGATGATGGTCGCACCCGCCTGCTCGATGGCTTTGGCCAGGGTCACGATTTCATCCCAGGTACTGCCGCCCTCGACCAGATCGAGCATCGACAGACGGAAGATGATGATGAAGTTCGGGCCGACCGCTTCACGCACGCGGCGAACGATTTCCACCGGCAGGCGCATACGGTTTTCGTAGCTGCCGCCCCAGCGGTCAGTGCGGTGGTTGGTGTGCGCGGCGAGGAACTGGTTAATGAAATAACCTTCCGACCCCATGATCTCAACGCCGTCATACTCGGCAGTCTGCGCCAGCACCGAGCAGGTGACGAAGTCGCTGATCTGCTTCTCGATGCCTTCCTCGTCCAGCTCTTTGGGCTTGAACGGGTTGATCGGCGCCTGGATCGCACTCGGCGCGACCTGTTTCGGGCTGTAGGCATAACGTCCGGCGTGGAGGATCTGCATGCAGATCTTGCCGCCCGCCTCGTGCACCGCGCGGGTGACGATGCGGTGCTTGAGCGCTTCTTCCTCGGTGGTCAGCTTGGCTGCGCCGGAGTACACGCCGCCCTCGTCGTTCGGGCCGATACCGCCGGTGACCATCAGGCCGACGCCGCCGCGGGCACGCTCGGCGAAGTACGCCGCCATGCGTTCGAAACCGCCCGGTTTTTCTTCAAGGCCCGTGTGCATCGAGCCCATCAGGGTGCGGTTGCGCAGCGTGGTGAATCCCAGGTCCAGCGGGGCCAACAGGTGCGGGTAATGAGCGGCGGTCATCGGTAACTCCACAACGAGCAATCACGGAAAAATTGCGGGAGCTCTTTGTCCCCCATCAGTCATGCTCGACAGACTAAGAGTCGCATCGCTGTCACTCAATGACCGTAACTGACAACTTATTGATCCAAATGCGCAGCGCCCCTTGGCAAGTCCCGCCATGGGCCCTACCCTAGTCGCCACACCCTGCACCCGGCTGTTGTTGGTTTTCATGCGCAAACTTTTGTACCTGTTTTTTTCCATGGCCATCGTGGCCGTTCTCACCACCTATGCCATGTGGGCGGCAGACCGGCCTGCGGGGCATTACCTGTCGGACTTGCGCATCAAACTGGCGGTCGATCAGGGCACGCCTGCCGACCGTGGCAATTTGCTGGGTATCCAGCCAGAGCTGTTTCCTACCGACTATCAAAACCCCGAGCGACTGCACCGCAAGCTCGCGGCTTATTTGCAGCAAGCGCAGGATCAGGGCTTGTTGAATGACAAAACCGTGGTGGTGCTGCCCGAACATGTCGGCACCTGGCTGATGATCAGCGGCGAGAAAGACGAGTTGTATCAGGCACCGACTCTTGCCGAAGCGATGAACTGGCTGGCGGCGAGCAATCCGCTGCTGTTCGCCAGGGCTTGGCTCAGCGCCAAGGGTAGCGACCGTCTCGACGACGCTCACCTGCGCATGAAATCGCGCGCCATGGCCAAAGACTATCAGGCGCTGTTCGGGGGTCTGGCCAAAGAGTTTCATGTGACCCTGGTGGCTGGCTCCATTGTGCTGCCTGAGCCGAGCATCCGCGACGGCCAACTCAAACCCGGCAGCGGCGCGCTCTACAACAGCAGCGTGGTCTTTGGCCGCGACGGTGTGCCCCTCGGCCAGCCGCAACGCCAGATGCATCCGGTCTTCGACCAGCGTGACGTCATCCAGGCCAGTGAACAGACGATCAACGTCGTCGACACCCCGGCCGGACGCCTCGGCGTGCTGATCGGCAGCGACAGTTGGTATCCGGACAACTACCGCAAACTCGATGAACAAAGCGCGCAACTGGTGGCGGTGCCGGCGCAGGTGCTCGGACATGGTGCATGGGATCAGCCGTGGCGCGGCTATAAGGGTTCGAGTACACCGAGTTCAGTCAGCCTCAAACCCGGTGAAGTCAGCGAAGGCCAAGCCTGGCATCGCCTGACCCTGACCGCGCAGCCGCCCAGCAGCCGGGCGACTGCCGGGATGAGCGTATTCCTGCGTGGGCAATTCTGGGACAAGGCGAGTTCGGGTCAGAGCTTCCTCAGCAGCAACGGTCAGCAGTTTGCCGCAGGCGATGCACGCGGTGCATGTTTGCTGAATATCTGGTTGTAAGCCATGAAGCCGCTGCCGATGCGCCTCGGGGATCTGTCGGTAGGCTTTGTCCATAGCCTCGCCGACGCCGTGCGCAGTCATGGCGTCGACCCACTGCCGTTGTTGGACCAGTACGGTCTGGATGCGGCGCGATTGGCCGAGGCCGGTGCACGGCTTTCGATCCCGCGTTATATGCGTTTGGGTTATAGCGCGATTCAATTGACGGAAGATCCGGCGTTGGGCTTGCGCATGGGCCAACTCAGTCGCCTGAGCCAGGCGGGATTGGCCGGTGTCACAGCGTCGCAGGCCCCCACGGTGCGCGAAGCGGCCCGATGTCTGATCCGTTTTGAACCGTTGTACGGCTCCAATTACCGCGGCCAGTCGAGTTTCCACGAGGACGCCAACGGCGCGTGGCTGCGTTTCTATTCGATCAGCCCATACAACGCCTATAACCGCTTTGTGGTGGATTCAATCATCGCCGGCTGGCTGCATCAGCTATCCAGTGTCGGCGGCGAAGTGCTCAAGGCCGAGCGCATCGAAATCGAATTCGACGCGCCGGATTACCACGACGCCTACCGCGTGCTGGGCGATTGCCCAATCCAGTTCGGCGCCGAGCGCAATCAATTGCGCCTGAACCTGAGCAGCCTCGCCCTGCGCAACCCTCAGCACTGCCCGAGCACCTGGCGGCACCTGCTGCAACTGTGTGAACGAGAACTGGAACAACTGACCCGCACTCGCAGCCTGCGCGAACGCATCACGCAATTGCTCGGGCCTTTGCTCAGTGGAGGCCGGGAACCGGACCTGGAAGAAGTGGCGGCACGCCTTAAGCTGCCTACCTGGACTTTGCGGCGCAAACTGGCCGAAGAAGGCACACAGTTTCGCGCGATCCTCAATGACACTCGCCGTGATCTGGCGATGACCTACATCCGCGACACCGAACTGGCGTTCGGCGAAATCGCCTACCTGCTGGGCTTTGCCTCAGCCGAAGCGTTCCAGCGAGCGTTCAAACGCTGGAGCGGACAAACCCCGGGCGAATTTCGCCGCAGTCATCGCAAAACAGCTTGAAGCCTTATAGCTCGGTGGCGTCTTCGGCCGGCTCGGGCTGATCCAGTTCATAGGCCTGGAATTCGAGCAGTTCTTCTTGATAGTCGTCCATTGTGTCATCCCCCTACTGCTCTATTCGATAGTGTCCCGAGCATAGCGCGCCCGTGTGAAGGAAAAATGAAACAGCGCCTTCATGAATAAAACGTAGCAGGTGGTCAGGAATTTATCGCAGTTTTTTTGACAGCCCATAAAACAAAAGCGGGCTTGCTCGAGAAGAGGTTGTGTCAGTCGATGGAAATCCAGACTGACAAACCGCATTCGCGAGCAAGCCTGCTCCCACAGAGCTCCGGTAGGCGAATTATTGGCCGGAGGCTGGCATCGCCGGAATCGGCTCGGACGGCGGCGGGATGTCCGTCGGGTTGGCGGGTGGCGTGATGGTTTGCGTGGCTGGCGCCACCGGTTCAGCACTCGGCGCTGGGGTAATCGGGGTTGACTCGGCTGGCGGTACAACCGGCTCTGAACTGACCGGGACGGTTTCAACTGGCGCCGGCGCGGTAACCGCTGGAGCTGGCGTGGGTGCAGGAACAGGCTCAGCGGCGGGCGCAGGAGCAGGTTCTGCGGCAAGAGCTGTTTTAGGCTCAGGCATGCCCAGATCCGTCTTTGGCTTTTCTTCGATATGCGCCGCTTTCTTCGTTTCTGCCGGCAGGAACTGTTCTACCAGGGTAAAGAAACGCTCGTAGAACTTTTGCGCGGTCACCGTCTCGCTGGCAACCTTGACCATCGAATCGTCCGATGAGCCGATCGGCATAGACACGGAGCCCAGCACACCGACACCCAGACTGGCCGAGTTGTTGGTCTTCTTCAGTGCGTAGCGATCTTGCAGGGCGTTGGCGAACACCGTCGCATGGTGCTTGCCACTACCATCTTCGGCGCAGACCACGTTGAAACTGATCTCCAAGTGAGTTTCACCGGTCTGCTGGAAGCTCTTGTGGCCACTGACCAGTTTCGGGTCACTGCTGGTGATGATGTAGCCCTGACTGAGCAGCGCACGACGGGCCGCTTCGCAACTGCCCGTGTCGCTTACCGGATAGTTACGCGAAAACGTGCCGGAATCGTCGAAGCTCTCATGCTCATAAATCGGCTTGTCCTTCGAACAGCCAGCAACAGCGGTCAACAACAGCGCCAACCCGACAACACGCAGGGGAGTGGAAATCAACATTGAACATCCTGAGGGAAAACAGTCCGGGGCGTATTGTGCAACAGATCGCGGCCCGGCGGCGTATGGATTAGTGTCTTAAAACAGTTACAACGCTATCGCCCTTCAGTTGCGGGAGAAAGCCGCAACGATAAATCATCGATAAAAATCCGCGACTTCGCGGTAGCGGTGAGGAAAACGACTCAGGGAAGGTCGCTCGTTGAGCCTCTGAAAAGGCTATGTCGCCTGAACTGCCAACAAACAGCGCACACAAAAAACCCCGGCTGTCAGGCCGGGGCTCTTGTCTTGCCGCTCAGTCAGACATCAATAACGCTTGATCTCTGCCTGGGCTTCCAACTGCTTGCGATACGCAGCGAAGTCCTGCTGACCTTCACGAGACGCGAGGAAGCGACGGTATTGAGCCTTCTCTTCATCAGTCGGTGCAGCCGCTTCGTTGACGCCGTTCAGCCGAACGATCATCAGGCTACCGTCCGGCAGGGTCACGCTGCTGTACGTAGGCTTGTCCTTGGCAGCCGGCTTCGGCATGCGGAACAACGCTTGCAGCACAGCAGGATCAACACCTTCCTGAGCACGGGTTGCCGCTTCGGTGGTTTTCCAGCTCTGACCATCAACCGCCTTGCCATCGCGCAGATCAGCGATCAGCTTCTCGGCCTTGGTTTTGGCAGCAGCGCTGGCGTGCTCTTTGGTCAGTTGTGTACGAATGGCCGCACTCACGCTTTCCAAAGGCAGTTGCGCAGGCTTGAGGTGCTCCTTGGAGCGCAGCACGACCACGGTTTCAGGATCCAGTTCGATGGCAGTGCTGTTGGCGCCTTCATCGATCACTTCAGTACTGAACGCGGCAGTGACCACGGCACGGTTGGCCGCAATACCTTCGCCACCCTCACGGCCAAACGGCTTGGAGGTGTGCACGGTCAGCTTCAGATCCGCCGCTGGCTGAGCCAGGTCAGATGCCTCGAACGCAGTGTCTTCCAGTTGCTTGGTCGCCTCGACAAAACGCTGCTCGACTTGCGCCTCTTTCAGTTGGCGGGTCAGCTTGTCTTTCAGGCTTGCAAGGGTCGGCACTTCAGGTGCTTCCACGCCCAACAACTTGATCAGGTGGAAACCGAAGTCGGTGCGAACCGGCCCGGAAACCTGGTCCTTGGACAAGGCGTACAGGGCTTTCTCGAAAGCTGGATCGTAAACGCCAGGACCTGCATAACCCAGGTCACCGCCATTGTTGGCTGAACCCGGATCTTGCGAGAACTCTTTGGCCAGTGCTTCGAACTTCTCGCCCTTGGCCAGACGCGCCTGGATGTCTTCGATTTTCGCCTTGGCCTGCGCTTCGGTGGTCTTGTCGTTCACTTCAATCAGAATGTGCGCCGCACGACGTTGTTCCGACAGGTTGGCGATCTCTTTCTGATACGCCGCTTGCAGGTCTTCGTCCTTGACGGCGACCTGATCGAAGAAGGAAGACTTCTTCAGCTCGAGGTAATCGATGACCACTTGATCCGGGGTCATGAATTCCTTGGCGTGTTCGTCGTAGTAAGCCTTGACCTCATCGTCGGTCAGCTTGATCGCAGCCGGATCGGACTTGACGTTCAGGGTGGCGAAATCGCGGGTCTGTTTCTCCAGACGGGCGAATGCCAGCACTTCAGCGTCGGTGACGAAACCGCTGCCAGCGACACCGGCTCGCAGTTGGCCGATCAGCATTTCCTGAGCCAGCATCTGGCGGAACTGCATACGGCTGTATCCCAGCGAACGGATCACCTGGTCGAAACGATCAGAGCTGAACTTGCCGTCCACCTGAAATTCAGGTGTTTGCAAGATCACTTGGTCCAGAGCAGCTTCGGAGAAAGCGAATTTCGATTGTTCGGCACCTTGCAGCAGCAGCTTGCGATCAATCAGCCCCTTGAGAGCCGACTCGCGCAGCATCTTTTCGTCGAGCAAGGAAGCATCGAAATCCTTGCCCAGCTGTTGCATCAGCTGACGGCGTTGCATGTCAACGGCCTGGCTCAGCTCGTTCTGGCTGATTTCCTCACCATTGACCTTGGCCGCCTCGTTAGAGTGCGTCGTGGCCTTGAAAATGGCGTCGAAACCGGTCAGAGCCATCAGTGCAACGATGACTCCGATAATGGTCTTGGCAATCCAGCCTTGTGAATTGTCCCTGATATTCTGCAGCATGCGTCCCCCAGAAACGGTTGAACTTCAAAATTAGGCAACCGTGGAGCGTGGGTAGAATCCGGATAGAAGAAAGGCGCATCCGAGGATGCGCCTTCTCGTAACTGGCGGAGCGGACAGGGCTCGAACCCTCGATCCCGGCGTTACAGGCAGCTGTTTCAGCGACCTGCTCTACCGCTCCGCTGCCAGGTCAGGCATGACCCCGACCCGGATAGGTAAAAACCTGAAAACTTAGTTAACAGCTTCTTTCAGTGCTTTACCGGCTTTGAAACCTGGTTTTTTGGCCGCTGCGATCTGCAGCGTCTTGCCGGTCTGTGGGTTACGACCAACGCGAGCCGGACGATCAGTCACGGAGAAAGTACCGAAACCAACCAGAACAACGGAGTCGCCAGCCTTGAGAGCGCCAGTGACGGATTCGATTACTGCGTCCAGCGCACGGCCAGCAGCAGCTTTCGGGATATCAGCGGATGCAGCGATAGCATCAATCAGTTCCGACTTGTTCACTCTAAGTCCCCTTATATCTATTTTGAGATGATTCTAAGTTTTTTGGTGAAAGCAAAAACGTGTGCTGAATGGCCTACAGACACTTAAGAGCCGCTTTATAACAAGGGCTCTAAAAAGCTGTCAAGGAAGCCACCCAAGCAAAAACGTATTAATGCGTGCTAATTCTTTCCTTAGAGTCAGACTCACGTTTTTCGTCCTTGGCAACTATCTCCGGAGCCACATCCGGCAAGGGCTCCGGCGCGTATTGCAGCGCAATTTGCAGGACCTCGTCAATCCATTTAACCGGTTTAATCTGCAGATCCTGCTTGATATTGTCAGGAATCTCCTTCAGATCGCGCACATTCTCTTCCGGAATAATCACAATCTTGATTCCGCCGCGGTGCGCCGCAAGCAGTTTTTCCTTCAGACCACCAATGGCCAGCACTTGACCACGCAAAGTGATTTCGCCGGTCATGGCGACATCAGCGCGCACCGGAATGCCGGTCAAGGCCGAAACCAATGCCGTGCACATGCCTACACCCGCGCTCGGTCCATCTTTCGGGGTCGCCCCTTCCGGCATGTGGATGTGTGTGTCGCGCTTCTCGTGGAAGTCCAAAGGAATGCCTAGACTCTTCGCACGGCTGCGCACCACGGTCAGGGCAGCAGTGATCGATTCGACCATTACATCGCCCAGCGAACCAGTCTTGATCAACTGGCCTTTACCTGGCACAACAGCGGCTTCAATGGTTAGCAATTCGCCCCCCACCTGAGTCCAGGCAAGGCCAGTAACCTGACCGATCTGATCCTGCTGCTCGGCCAGACCGTAGCGGAATTTGCGCACACCGAGGAAGTGTTCCAGCAAGTCTGCTGTCACTTTCACCGAGAAGCGTTTTTCCATCGCGTGCTCTTTAACGGCCTTGCGGCAGACCTTGGCGATCTGACGTTCAAGGCCACGCACACCGGCTTCACGGGTGTAGTAGCGGATGATGTCGCGGATCGCCTCTTCGTCGAATTCCAGCTCGCCTTTCTTCAGACCATTGGCAGTGATCTGCTTTGGCGACAGGTATTTGACCGCAATGTTGATCTTCTCGTCTTCGGTGTAGCCCGGCAGACGGATGACTTCCATCCGGTCCAGCAGCGCCGGCGGGATGTTCATCGAGTTGGAGGTGCACAGGAACATCACATCCGAGAGGTCGTAATCGACTTCCAGATAGTGGTCGTTGAAGTTGTGGTTCTGCTCGGGATCGAGCACTTCCAGCAACGCCGATGCTGGATCGCCACGCATGTCGCTGCCCATTTTGTCGATTTCATCGAGCAGGAAGAGCGGGTTACGGACGCCTACCTTTGTCATCTTTTGAATCAATCTTCCGGGCATCGAACCGATGTAAGTCCGGCGGTGACCTCGAATTTCCGCTTCATCACGCACGCCACCCAAGGCCATGCGGACGAATTTACGGTTTGTGGCGTGGGCAATCGACTCCGCCAGCGAAGTTTTACCCACGCCCGGAGGACCGACCAGGCACAACACCGGGCCACGGATTTTCTTCACGCGTTTTTGTACGGCGAGGTATTCAAGGATGCGCTCCTTGACCTCTTCGAGACCGTAGTGATCAGCATCGAGAATGTCTTCTGCGCGAGCAAGGTCCAGGCGCACTTTGCTCTGGGCCTTCCACGGCACCTGCACCAACCAGTCGATGTACGAGCGCACCACAGTGGCCTCTGCGGACATCGGCGACATTTGCTTGAGCTTGTTCAACTCGGCAGTGGCTTTGGCCAAGGCGTCTTTCGGCAGACCGGCAGCGTCGATGCGCTTTTTCAGGTCTTCGATTTCGTTGTGGCCTTCGTCGCTGTCGCCGAGTTCCTTCTGAATGGCCTTCATCTGCTCATTCAGGTAGTACTCACGCTGACTGCGCTCCATCTGCTTTTTAACGCGACCGCGAATGCGTTTTTCGACTTGCAGCAGGTCAATCTCGGCGTCCAGCAACGCCAAGACGTGCTCAACCCGGGCCGACAAATCGATGATTTCGAGGATTTCCTGCTTCTGCTCGATTTTCAGCGCCATGTGGGCGGCCATGGTATCGACCAGACGGCCCGGTTCTTCGATGCTGTTGAGCGACGACAGGACTTCCGCGGGGACTTTTTTGCCCAACTGCACATATTGTTCGAACTGAGACAGCAGTGTACGCACGAACACTTCGGACTCGCGCTCGGCAGCGTCGACTTCTTCAATCAAGGAGACTTCGGCACGACAGTGGCCGTCGACTTCGCTGAAGCGCTCAACGGTACCGCGCTGCTCACCCTCGACCAGAACCTTGACGGTGCCGTCAGGCAGCTTGAGCAGCTGTAGAACAGTGGCAATGGTACCTACGCGATAGAGAGCGTCTTCACCGGGATCATCATCAGCCGGGTTTCTCTGGGCCAGCAGCAAAATCTGCTTGTCGCCCGTCATCGCTGCCTCGAGGGCTTCGATGGATTTCTCGCGCCCCACGAACAGCGGGATAACCATGTGCGGATAAACGACGACATCACGCAATGGCAGGAGAGGCAATTCGATGGTTGTCTTCATGATTTCGCCTCTACGGCGGCCATATGGCCGTAATCAGATGGAATTAAGCTTGAAACCAAGATGGGGGCTGCCTTGAAAAAAAACAAGCGCAAAGCGGATGTAAAAAACGACTAAAAAAAAAGAGGCCCGAAGGCCCCTTCTTTGTTCCGGCAGCGTAGACGCTTAAGCGTCCGGTGCTGCCTTGGCAGTCGGCTCACTGTTCTCGTAGATATACAGTGGCTTGGACTTGCCTTCGATCACACTCTCATCGATGACGACTTTGCTCACCTCGGACTGCGAGGGGATTTCGTACATCGTATCAAGCAGCACACCTTCGAGAATCGAACGCAGGCCACGGGCACCGGTTTTACGTTCCAGGGCACGCTTGGCGACCGATTTCAGCGCGTCGGAGCGGAACTCCAGATCCACGCCTTCCATCTCGAACAGCTTTGCATACTGCTTGGTCAGAGCGTTTTTCGGCTCGGTGAGGATCTGCATCAGCGCAGCCTCGTCCAGCTCGTCCAGTGTCGCAAGGACTGGCAGACGACCGACGAATTCCGGGATCAGACCGAACTTGACCAGATCGTCAGGCTCGACTTCACGCAGGGACTCGCCGACTTTCTTGCCCTCTTCCTTGCTGCGAACTTCTGCATTGAAACCGATGCCACCTTTGGTGGAACGATTCTGGATAACCTTCTCGAGACCCGAGAACGCACCACCGCAGATGAACAAAATGTTACGGGTGTCGACCTGCAGGAATTCCTGCTGCGGATGCTTGCGGCCACCTTGCGGCGGTACGGAAGCGACCGTGCCTTCGATCAACTTGAGCAAGGCCTGCTGCACGCCTTCACCGGAAACGTCCCGGGTGATCGACGGGTTGTCGGACTTGCGGGAAATCTTGTCGATTTCGTCGATATAGACAATACCCATCTGGGCCTTCTCTACGTCGTAATCACACTTCTGCAGCAGCTTCTGAATGATGTTCTCGACATCTTCACCTACGTAACCCGCCTCGGTGAGGGTGGTTGCGTCAGCGATGGTGAACGGAACGTTCAGCAAGCGGGCCAGTGTTTCGGCCAGCAGGGTTTTACCAGAGCCTGTCGGGCCGATCAGCAGGATGTTGCTCTTGCCGAGTTCGACGTCGTCAGCCTTTTTGTCACGCTGGTTCAGGCGTTTGTAGTGGTTATACACCGCTACGGCCAGAACCTTCTTCGCACGCTCTTGACCAATCACATACTGATCAAGGATGCCGCTGATTTCTTTAGGCGAAGGCAATTTATGCGCGCTGCTTTCGGCCTGGGCTTCCTGCACCTCCTCGCGGATGATGTCATTGCACAGGTCGACGCACTCGTCGCAGATAAAGACCGAGGGGCCGGCAATCAATTTGCGCACTTCATGCTGGCTTTTGCCACAGAAGGAGCAATAGAGCAGCTTGCCGTTGTCCTCGCCGTTGCGGGTGTCAGTCATTCGTTCGATCCAAATCCGATAGGCTTGCAACACAAGATGAAGGCTATTGCGGGCTTTTTCAAGCCCGCCGCTGATCAGACGCGCCGACCAAGCCTATTTTGAGCTGCTTATTTTAAGCTGGGCGCTGGTTGATCACTTCGTCGATCAAGCCATATTCCTTCGCAGCTTCTGCACTCATGAAGTTATCGCGGTTGGTATCGCGCTCGATTTCTTCAAGGGTACGACCGCTGTGCTTGGCCATCAGCGTGTTCAGGCGCTCGCGAATAAAGAGGATTTCCTTGGCATGGATTTCGATATCCGATGCCTGCCCCTGGAAACCACCCAGTGGCTGGTGAATCATCACGCGCGAGTTCGGCAGGCAAAAACGCTTGCCTGGAGCACCGGCGGTCAACAAGAACGCGCCCATGCTGCATGCCTGACCGATGCAAGTGGTCGATACGTTGGGTTTGATGAACTGCATGGTGTCGTAAATCGACATGCCCGCTGTCACCGAACCGCCCGGGGAGTTGATATAGAGATGGATGTCCTTGTCCGGGTTTTCCGCTTCAAGGAACAGCAGTTGCGCACAGATCAGATTGGCCATGTAGTCCTCTACCGGACCAACCAGAAAGATCACTCGTTCCTTGAGCAGGCGCGAGTAGATGTCATAGGCGCGTTCGCCACGAGCAGATTGCTCGACAACCATAGGGACCAGGCCGCCTGCGGCCTGGATATCAGAGTTCTGCTGAATATACGAATTACGGAACATGCTCTGCAGTCACTCCCAAATAGTTATGTCTTGAATACGCATAAGCCAGCTCGAGAGCTGGCTTATGGTGTGCACTTCTTAACGCAAAAACAATCAGTCGGCTGTTGGAGCTTCTACCGGCTTGACCGCTTCTTCGTAAGAGACCGATTTGTCGGTCACGCTAGCTTTCTGCAGAACAGTATCCACAACTTGTTCTTCCAGCACAACCGAACGAACCTCGTTCAGTTGTTGGTCGTTCTTGTAGTACCACGACACGACCTGCTCAGGCTCTTGGTAAGCCGAAGCCATTTCCTGAATCATTTCACGAACACGGGCATCGTCAGGCTTGAGGTCGAACTGCTTGACCACTTCAGCCACGATCAGACCCAGCACTACGCGGCGCTTAGCTTGCTCTTCGAACAGCTCGGCCGGCAGTTGGTCAGGCTTGATGTTGCCACCGAACTGCTGAACAGCCTGCACGCGCAGACGGTCAACTTCATTGGACAGCAGAGCCTTAGGCACTTCGATCGGGTTGGTGGCCAGCAGACCGTCCATTACCTGATTTTTCACCTTGGATTTGATCGCCTGACGCAGTTCACGCTCCATGTTCTTGCGAACTTCGGTGCGGAAGCCGTCGATGCCGCTTTCCTTGATACCGAATTGAGCGAAGAACTCTTCGTTCAACTCAGGCAGCTTTGGCTCGGAGACAGTGTTGACAGTCACGGTGAACTCAGCGGTTTTACCCGCCAGATCCAGGTTCTGATAGTCCTCAGGGAAGGTCAGGTTCAGAACGCGCTCTTCGCCCGCCTTAGCGCCCACCAGGCCTTCTTCGAAGCCCGGGATCATGCGGCCGGAACCCAGAACCAGCTGAGTACCTTTGGCGGAGCCACCTGCAAACACTTCGCCATCAACCTTGCCAACGAAATCGATGTTCAGTTGGTCTTCGTTCTGGGCAGCACGATCAGCCACTTCAAAACGGGTGTTCTGCTTGCGCAGGATGTCGAGCATTTTGTCCAGGTCAGCGTCAGCCACGTCAGCGCTCAGGCGCTCAACGGTGATGCCTTCGAAACCGGCAACGGTGAACTCAGGGAACACTTCGAATACAGCAACGTATTCCAGATCCTTGCCAGCTTCGAGCGATTTAGGCTCGATCGAAGGCGAACCAGCCGGGTTCAGCTTCTGCTCAACCACAGCTTCATAGAAGGAGGACTGGATGACATCACCAACAGCTTCCTGGCGAGCGTCAGCACCGAAACGGCGCTTGATTTCGCTCATTGGCACTTTGCCTGGACGGAAGCCAGCAATCTTGGCCTTTTGGGCAGTCTGCTGCAGACGCTTGTTGACCTGGCTCTCAATGCGCTCAGCCGGCACGGTGACGCTCATGCGGCGCTCAAGAGCAGTAGTATTTTCAACAGAAACTTGCATGGATATTCCTCGTTGCACAGACGTTAGCCGGCCGTTTCCGACCCCAGAATCAAGGGCATGCATTCTAGTGGGTCAAACTCAAGAAGTCACCCTACTGAAAACGGGTAAAAAAACAGCAGGCAATTTATAGGGACCGTTGCACGAATGCGTCGCGCCCCACAGGCGAATACAACCAATCACGCCAGGGCTCCGCGCCGATCTCCTCTATATATAGAAGAGACCGCCAATCACGCCCTGACGGCCGACCCTGCAAGCAAGCCCGGCGAGCAGCACAGAATCATCGAGCAACATAAACACGACGAAACGCCCCACTCCTGCGAATCGAAGCCGGCAATCGCCAAGTCTTCAAATCGCTAAAACAAAAAAGGCGCCAGACTGTTAAATCTGGCGCCTTTCGAAATATGGGGTGGACGATGGGGATCGAACCCACGACAACGGGAGTCACAATCCCGTGCTCTACCAACTGAGCTACGCCCACCATATTGCGTAACAAAAAAGCCAAACAACTTCTTTGTTGAACCTCACCCGCCCGAAGACATGAATGAAGCTTTAATTGGTGCGGATGAAGAGACTCGAACTCTTACGCCTCGCGGCGCTGGAACCTAAATCCAGTGTGTCTACCAATTCCACCACATCCGCGGATCAAGCTTTTAAAGCAAAGGCGCCAGACTGTTACATCTGGCGCCTTTCGAAATATGGGGTGGACGATGGGGATCGAACCCACGACAACGGGAGTCACAATCCCGTGCTCTACCAACTGAGCTACGCCCACCATATCGCGTTACTTGTGCCAAAGCTGCCTAATGGCGCACCCGGCAGGACTCGAACCTGCGACCATCCGCTTAGAAGGCGGATGCTCTATCCAGCTGAGCTACGGGCGCCTTATTAATCTGTACTCTTAAAGGACTACAAACTAAGTGCTTTCCAGTGTCGCAGAACCTTGATTCCGCTCCACCTTCTTAACCAGTGCTAGGCTGTGCCCGACAAGTGCGACGAATAGTATAGAGCGCTCCGGATGTCGTCAAATCCTTTTTAAAAAAAATTCATTTAATTAAAGGAGTTAGAGGAATTTGCTGACCAAGCGCCTTTGCCGTCAACGCTCGACATGCGAGAATGCGTTCTCTTTTTTTCCCCTCTCGATGGTTAATCACGCGCAATGACTGCACAACTAATCGACGGCAAATCGATCGCCGCCAGCCTGCGCCAGCAGATCGCCAAACGAGTTGCCGAGCGTCGCCAGCAAGGCCTGCGCACTCCCGGCCTCGCGGTGATCCTGGTCGGCAGCGATCCTGCCTCTCAGGTTTATGTCTCGCACAAGCGTAAAGACTGTGAAGAGGTCGGTTTCCTCTCTCAAGCCTACGACCTGCCCTCTGAAACCACGCAAGAAGCGTTGACCGATCTGATTGATCGCCTCAACGACGACCCGGCAATCGACGGCATTCTGTTGCAACTGCCGCTGCCCGAGCATCTGGATGCCTCCAAACTGCTGGAGCGCATTCGCCCGGACAAAGACGTCGACGGCTTCCATCCTTATAACGTCGGGCGTCTGGCCCAACGTATCCCTCTGCTGCGTCCGTGCACCCCTAAAGGCATCATTACTTTGCTGGAAAGCACAGGCGTTGATCTTTACGGACTGGACGCAGTTGTGGTCGGCGCCTCCAACATCGTCGGTCGCCCGATGGCGATGGAGCTGTTACTGGCCGGCTGTACCGTGACCGTGACCCATCGCTTCACCAAGGATCTGGCCGAGCACGTCGGCCGTGCTGATCTGGTCGTTGTGGCTGCCGGCAAGCCGGGCCTGGTCAAAGGCGAGTGGATCAAGGAAGGCGCGATCGTAATCGATGTCGGAATCAACCGTCAGGACGACGGCAAACTGGTCGGTGACGTTGTCTACGAAACCGCCCTGCCCCGCGCTGGCTGGATCACGCCGGTACCGGGTGGCGTCGGCCCGATGACCCGTGCCTGCCTGCTGGAAAACACCCTCTACGCAGCGGAAACCCTGCACGCCTGAGTGGTATTTTTCACGCGCTAGCAATACCCCCGAGAACCCCGCCGCGTGCGGGGTTTTTCATGCCTGAGAAAAAACTGTAACCGTTCGCCGGAAACCCCTATTTCTACAGGCCTTTTCACAAGATTTTCAGGCCACTCAAACAACCATCGACAGTTATTCAGCCATACTCCTAAAATGCGACGCTTTTAAGAAATAACCCGTTACAAACTAACGGAATATCCAACCTTTATGAGTTCGCCCGCGTGAAAATTCGTCTTTCGATTCTGAGCCTGTTTTTTGCACTTACAGGCACATTCATCACGCCATCGATCAATGCCGCGCAAACCATCGCTGCCCCCCGTGACGCTTCGCAATTGAAGATCGCCTCTGGTAGCGCCCTGCTCATGGATATGCAGACCCAAAAAGTCATTTATTCCAGCAACCCTGACGTGATTGTGCCGATCGCTTCCGTCAGCAAGCTGATGACTGGCCTGGTGGTGGTTGAAGCCCGACAGAACATGGACGAATGGATCAATGTCGATATCAGCAATACGCCGGAAATGAAGGGCGTGTTCTCCCGAGTCAAACTCAAGAGTGAACTGCCGCGCCGCGAGATGCTGTTGATTGCTCTGATGTCTTCGGAAAACCGTGCGGCCGCCAGCCTCGCGCATCACTACCCGGGCGGTTACGCAGCCTTTATCGCGGCGATGAACGCCAAGGCCAAGGCGCTGGGCATGACCAACACGCACTTCGTCGAGCCGACCGGTTTGTCTGAGCGCAACGTGTCGACTGCCCGTGACTTGAGCAAGTTGCTGGTAGCCGCCAGCAAGTACCCGATCCTCAGCGAACTCACCACCACCAAGGAAAAGACCGTCTCTTTCCGTAAACCCAATTACACACTGGGCTTTCGCAATACCGATCACTTGGTCAATAAGGCCGACTGGGACATCAAGATCACCAAAACCGGCTTCACCAATCCTGCCGGTCATTGCCTGGTACTGGTAACGAAAATGGGCAACCGCCCGGTCGCGCTGGTGATTCTCGACGCGTTTGGCAAATACACCCATTTTGCCGATGCTAGCCGCATCCGCAGTTGGGTGGAAACCGGCAGGAGCGCTAGCGTTCCAGCGGCGGCTCAACAGTACAAAGCCGACAAAAACCTCAAGGCGCGCCAGAGTGGCGTGGTCGAAGCCTCCAAGTAATTCGCGCCATAAGGAAAAGCCCCGAAATTTCGGGGCTTTTTCTCATCTGCACATCAGTCGTTAGGCAGCGGCATCTCGTCGTCATCAGGAATCCCGTCACCGGCACTCGGATCCCGCGCAGGCTGCGGCGTAACTACATTGGGTCGCGCCAACGGATCACGCAGCGGGCTCTCAGGATCCAGCACCGGGTCCACTTCCTGTTCAGGCGTGGTCGGCACACTGTCGGGCTTTTGGTCATCGAAGCTTGAATCGGTACTCATACGCACCTCGCATCAAGGTTTGAGATCGGCTAACGGATCGTAGGGCTGGGCCGGTTTGGTGTCGTCTTCGCCAGGCTTCACATCTTTGGGCGCCTTTGCAGGGCCAATGGGGTCGACTTGCGGATCTTCGAGATCCGGCGAGTCGGGATCGAACCCCAGATCGTTACCTGAAGAATGCTCAGAAGAATGCGGGCCTTTCGGGGATGGGGAATCTGTCATGTTGCCTCCTGATTCACCCGTAAAACCGGGCTATAACCCTAAGAGGCTGGCCGGGCGCAGTCGTGCCCGGCAGATGACGAATGGAGCTCAGTGCGCCGCCAATGCCTTGCGCGCCTGCGCGGCTTCCGGCTCCTGACCGGCCTGTGACAACTCATCGGCGGCCTTGAGCCAGCGCTGACGATCAACCGCCACCGGAATCTGCGAAGGCTTTTGAATCAAGATTGCCCAGCCACCGGACTTTTCGAATGCCGATTCAAAAGCGCTGAAGCTCATGATTTCGCGACGGTTCATGCCCGCGCGCAGCAGCACTTTCTGTTTATTGCGGTCGTAGCCGGAAAGAATGGCATAGCGCGGTTGCGCCCAAAACGCTGAACCTTCGCTGAAGCGCACCATCACCGGATAGCCCGCAGCAACCTGCGTCAGCAGCGCTGGCAGATTGCGGTCCAGCGGATAGACGACCAAGCCATATTCCCGTGCAAGCTTCTGCATGTTCTGCTGCAATTTATCTTCGGCGCCCGGCAGGTGCAGCGGTTTTGCCAACAACCCCGGGGTGATCACGATGCCTTGCTGCGACAACAGGCTGGCCAACACTTGCGGCCCTGATTGATTGGCGTCGCCGCGATAGAACGTACCACTGAGCTCAACCCGCTCGGGCAGACGCTTCACCTCTGGTGCCACACTACCTGCGCACCCGGCCAGTACGGCTGCGCAACCAGCCACCAGCAGCGCCGCGCGAATTCGAGAAAATACCTGCACCATCATCACTCTCTGTTCAAGACGCCGGTCATCGTGTTCCGGCAGTGCCTGCGATCATAGGGCCGCAAAAAGCTGCGGTATAGCCTTAAACCGCAGACTCAACGATTGCATAGAGCAAACTGATTGGTCGCCACCGACCTTTGGTCAATAGCTTGAAACACCCCATTGACTAGACTGTCACTGACATAGAGCGATTTGAGAGAAATGTGTGCCCGAGCCTGGGCAAAGAGGAGGCACTCATGAGCCTGACCATGACTATCGTAATGTTGATTGCCGGCTGGCTGGCCGTTGCTACTGCCATGCTGTGGGGCGTGTTGCGTATTTCCCGACGCCACCATCATCACCCCGCCCAACCTGCACCGATCGAGAAACCGGGCAAGCACCGCGCGCACCCTGCGACTGCACACTGACTGTCGGTAAAACTGCAAACAAAAAAGCCGCCTTTACTCTGGGAGTTCGGGCGGCTTTTTTACGGCTTAACGATTACGCTTGCTCAGCCAGTTTCTTCTGCCTTGCTCGACGGGACATCATGTTCAGCACCTCAATCGCCGCCGAGAACGCCATGGCCGCATACACATAACCTTTCGGTACGTGGGCGCCGAAGCCTTCGGCGATCAGCGTCATGCCGATCATGATCAGGAAGCCCAGGGCCAGCATCACCACCGTTGGGTTGTCGTTGATGAACCTGGCCAGCGGCTCAGCCGCAAACAGCATCACCAGCACCGAGGCCACTACCGCGATGATCATGATTGGCAAGTGTTCGGTCATGCCGACTGCCGTAATGATGCTGTCGATCGAGAACACCATGTCGAGCATCAGAATCTGCCCGATTGCCGCTGCAAAGCCCAGGGTCACCGTCGAAGTGGCCGATTTCGGGTCTTCCGGCGCCGGATCCATGCTGTGGTGAATCTCGGTCGTAGCCTTCCAGACCAGGAACAAACCGCCGGCGATCAGGATCATGTCCTTCCAGGAGAACGCCTGGCCGAGGATTTCGATCACAGGCTCGGTCAACTGCACGATGAAGGCGATGGTGCTCAACAACGCCAGACGCAGAATCAACGCCATGCCGATACCGATGCGGCGCGCCTTCTGGCGGTGCTGCTCGGGCAACTTGTTGGTCAGAATCGAGATAAAGATCAGGTTATCGATGCCGAGCACGATCTCCATGACCACCAGTGTGGCCAAAGCAACCCAGGCAGCGGGGCTGGCGGCTAGTTCTAACAGATATTCCATGGGTCAGTCCTGACTCGTTGTAAGACGGTTTAGATAGTCTTTGAGGAAGATTCAGATGTTTGCGTATCTTTTTCCGGTGCTTCTTTTTTCTCGATCAACCCGCCCGTGGCTTCGCTGAGCGCTTGTTCGGCGGCTTTGTGGGTATCGTCGATCGCCTGCTTGGCGCTTTCGGCGGCTTTACCCATTAACTGTTGGGCGCTTTTCTCGGCCTGATCGCAACCAGCCAGCACCAGTAAAGACGTAAACATCAGCACAGGAAATGCGTATTTCATGAGGTTTCCTCCCAATCAACAGACAGGGCCACAGACCGGCCCTCAATGGCTGGGCATTCTAGGGAGGGAGACACTTCAGGAAAATTCGTATTTTTAGCGGCTATACTTCGATTTTCACGAACTGTAGACCCTCATGCTCAACTATCGACAACTGCATTACTTCTGGGTCGTGGCCAAGACCGGCAGCATTGTGCGTGCCTGCGAGCAACTGAACCTGACCCCACAGACCATCAGCGGGCAGATCTCCCTGCTCGAACAAACCTACGGCGTCGATTTGTTCAAGCGCGTGGGGCGGCAACTTGAACTCACCGAAGCCGGGCGCCAAGCCCTGCCCTACGCCGAGCAGATGTTTCAGCTCGGTGGCGAACTGGAGTTGATGCTGCGCGCGCAACCCAACGAGCAGCAGATTCTGTTCCGCGTCGGCGTGGCCGACGTGGTACCCAAATCCATCGTCTATCGTCTGATCGCGCCAACCATGGAGTTGAGCGAGCCGCTACGCATCACCTGCCGCGAGGACAAACTCGAACGCTTGCTGGCAGATCTGGCCATCCAGCGTCTGGATTTGGTGATCTCCGACAGCCCGATGCCATCACATCTCGATATCAAGGGCTATAGCCAGAAACTCGGCGAATGCGGGATCAGTTTCTTCGCCACCGCCGAACTGGTGGCACGCTATGGGCAGGATTTCCCGCGCAGCCTGCATGGCGCACCGCTGCTGATTCCCGGCGCAGAAACCGTGGTGCGCAGCCGTTTGCAGCGCTGGTTTGCCGAGCAGCAGATCCAGCCGAAAATCGTCGGCGAGTTCGATGACAGTGCCTTGATGCAGGCATTCGGCCAATCCGGCAGCGGGATTTTTATCGGCCCGAGCGTGATTGCCGAAGAAGTGAAGCGCCAGTACGGCGTTGAATTAATGGGTCAGACTGACGCAGTGACCGAGTCGTTCTATGCCATTTCAGTGGAGCGCAAGGTCAAGCACCCCGGCATCGTTGCGATTACCGAAGGTGCCCGACGCGAGCTGTTTACCGCGTTATGAGAGTTCAGCGCAGACTTCGCGCGGCTTGAGCGTCATCAACACCATGGCGAGCAATACCGACAGCAGAATGAACCCGGCAGCGGCGAAGCCGAGGAAGCCCAGCCCCGCGCTGTCGATCACCCGTCCACCGATCATGGCGCCAAGGCCGATGCCAAGGTTAGCCCCGGCAATATTCAGCGAAGCGGCAAAGGCTGGTGCTTGTGGTGCGGCTTTCATCAGGCGCACATGGCTGACCAGGAACAACGCCGCTTGGGTCACGCCCCAAATCCCCATCGCCACTGCCAACCCAAGCGGCGAATGAATGTTTGGCACCAGCGACACCATGCCGGCAATCATGAACGCACAGAACAACACCGACGCCCCCAGCGGATGCCGATCCACCGCACGTCCGCCCAGCGAGTTGCCGATCAGCCCGACCGCGCCGAAGCCCATCAGGCACCAGCCGACCACCGCGCCGTTGAAACCGGCGAGGCGTTCAAGGATGTCTGCCAGATAGGTGTAAGCGGTAAACATGCCGCTAAACACCAGAATCGACAGCACAATATGGCCGATCATCAAAGGGCTGCGCAGGATTTTGAACTGCGAGCGGAAGCTGACCTGATGCTGGTGCAGACTGGTTTTCGGCAGATATACAAACAGCAGCAACGCCTTGGCAAACGCGATCACCGCGAGAATACCGAAGGCACTGCGCCAGCCGAAAGCATCGGAAATCAATGTACCGACAGGAATGCCAAACACCGTGGCGCAGACAATGCCGAAGCCGATCTTGGCGATGGCGCGCCCGGCGTAGTCCGGACCGACGATGTCCACTGCGGTTTCACTGGCCAAAGCCCAGAACACCGGTAAACCCAGCGCGGGGATCAGCCGCGCAACCGCCATTACCCAAATATTCGGCGCCAATGCAGCAACGGTATTGGCCAGGCCAAACATGATCAGGATGGTGATGAACAGCTTGCGTCGCTCGAAGCGGGCGAAATACGCGGTCAAGAATGGGCCGAACATTGCCACGGTAAAAGCGAATAGCGTCACCAGCAGACCGGCCTGCGGGATGGTGACCGCGAGGTCTCGGGCAATCGCCGGCAACAGGCCAACGATGACGAACTCTGTGGTCAGCACCGTGAAGCCAGCGGCGGACAACAGAAGGATGGGCAACAGCATGGGAAACTCCAACGAAACGACGACACCAGCGATGACCAAAAGGCCCGCTGGCAGAACTTGAAAAAGAGGAAGGAGAATCTTAACAGAGTGTTTCCAGACTGACTTGCACAAACCTGTCGATCTTGCCGGCGAATCGGGTGGCAGATCGTCACATGCCTGAAGGATAAGGCCTACGCTGTGGTAAAGTCCGCGCCCTGCAAAACGTACACCCTGTTCAGCGGCCGGTTTAATGGCGTTGAAATTGCGTCAACACTTTCGGTTCGTGGCGCTGGCCTGCCCTGTTTCGCCAGCGCATTTACGCAACCCTGCACCCTATAAAAAATCAGAGATGCCGCTATGAATGCTTCATCCCCTTCTTTCTTGCAACGCTTAAGCAAACTGAGCCTGGTCACACAAATTGTCATCGGCCTGATCGCGGGTATCGCCTTGGCGCTGGTCGCGCCCGAGGCCGCGAAATCCACGGCGTTCATCGGCAAGGTCTTTGTTTCGGCGCTGAAGGCCGTGGCACCGATTCTGGTGTTCGTGCTGGTGATGGCCTCGATTGCCAACCACAAGCACGGTCAGGAAACCCACATCCGTCCGATACTGTTCATGTACCTGCTGGGTACGTTCAGTGCGGCAGCGGTCGCCGTGGTTGCCAGCATGATGTTCCCATCGAACCTGGTGCTGTCCACGGACAACGTCGCAGTGACCGCACCGGGCGGCATCACCGAAGTGTTGCAAAGCCTGTTGCTGAGTGCGGTCGATAACCCGATTCATGCACTGATGAACGCTAACTTTATCGGCATTCTGGCCTGGGCCATCGGTATGGGCGTTGCCATTCGCCATGCCGGCGAGACCACCCGCCAAGTGCTGGGCGATCTGTCCAACGGTGTGACCGTGATCGTGCGCGTGGTGATTCGCTTCGCCCCGCTGGGCATTTTTGGCCTGGTCGCGTCGACACTCGCCACGTCAGGTTTTGATGCACTGATCGGTTATGCGCATCTGCTGGCGGTATTGCTCGGCTGCATGCTGTTCGTGGCGCTGGTGATGAACCCGCTGATCGTGTTCTGGAAGTTGCGCCGCAACCCTTATCCGTTGACCCTCAAGTGCCTGCGCGAAAGCGGTATCACGGCGTTCTTCACCCGCAGCTCAGCGGCGAACATTCCGGTCAACCTGGAATTGAGCAAGCGTCTGGGTCTGCATGAAGACACTTACTCGGTGTCTATCCCGCTAGGGGCCACCATCAACATGGCCGGGGCGGCGACCACTATTACCGTGCTGGCGCTTGCTGCCGTGCACACGCTGGGTATCGCGGTGGACATTCCAACCGCCATTTTGCTCAGTTTGGTCGCGGCGGTCTGCGCGTGCGGCGCGTCGGGCGTTGCCGGTGGTTCGCTGCTGCTCATTCCGTTGGCGTGCAGCCTGTTCGGCATCCCGAGCGAGATCGCCATGCAGGTGGTTGCGGTGGGCTTCATCATTGGGGTATTGCAGGATTCGGCCGAGACCGCGTTGAACTCCTCCACCGACGTGCTGTTTACCGCTGCGGCCTGCTTGGGCGAAGAAGAGAAAGCCCAACGCACCGCATAACCCCTCTCACAAAGGGAAATGAAAAAGCCCGCCAAGGCGTAAACCTTGGCGGGCTTTTTGCTGCCGGGTGGTTTAGAACGCGCCCATGTAATCGCGTTTACCCACTTCAACACCGTTGTGACGCAGCAAGGCGTAGGTGGTGGTGACATGGAAGAAGAACTGCGGCAGACCGTAGGTCAGCAGATAAGCCTGGCCGCTGAAGCGCTTCTCTTTCGGTGTGCCCGGACGGGTGACGATTTCGATGCCTTCCTGGCCATTGATCTGCTCAGGCTTGATCTCGCCGATAAAGGCCAGAACCTTGGCGATCAAGGCTTGCAGCTCAGCGAAGGTGGTTTCGCTGTCGTCGTATTTCGGAATCTCGACTTCGGCCAGACGCGACGAAACGCCTTTGGCGAAATCAACCGCGATCTGCACCTGACGCACCAGCGGGAACATGTCCGGGTACAGACGAGCCTGCAGGAAGGCGTTCGGGTCGATGTTTTTCTCGGTGGCGTGGGCTTCAGCCTTTTTCAGGACATCGCTCAGGGCGTTGAGCATTTGTTGAAAAACCGGGACGGATGCGGCGTACAGGGAAATGGTCATGGCAATCTCATGTGGTGGCTGGGTGGAACGTGGAGGCGATTATAGCCATGCTTGATGACCACACGGCTTGCCTTTTGTTTGGCAAGGATTAGGCTAGGCGCCTTCGACTGCAGAGGGAACGCGCGATGTCCACAGAACCAGAATCCAGCTTCGACGAACCACGGCTCAACGCCACGGAAATCCGCATCCTGGGATCACTGATCGAAAAACAGGCCACCAGCCCGGAAACCTATCCGCTGACTCTCAACGCGCTGGTGACCGCGTGTAATCAGAAAACCAGTCGCGAACCGGTGATGAACCTGACTCAGGGCCAGGTGGGCCAGAGCCTGCGTGCACTGGAAGGTCGCGGCTTCGCCAAATTGGTCATGGGCAGCCGCGCCGACCGCTGGGAGCACAAGGTCGACAAAGCGCTGGAGTTGGTGCCGGCGCAGGTGGCGCTGACCGGGCTGATGTTTCTGCGCGGTCCGCAAACCGTTAACGAACTGCTGACACGCAGTGGGCGCATGCATGATTTCGAAGATGCCGAGCAAGTGGTGCATCAGCTTGAGCGCTTGATCGCTCGCGGGCTGGCGGTGTTGATTGCGCGCCAGGCTGGGCAGCGCGAAGACCGCTATAGCCATGCGCTGGGCGATGCGGCGGATATCGAGGCGATTCTGGCGGCGCGGCAAAATCCCGGGGAGCGCGTCAGCGGCGGGGTTTCGATCGAACGGATCGAAGAGCTTGAGGCGCGGATTGCGGCACTGGAAGAGCGCCTGGCCCGCCTCGAATAAACACCATCCCCCTTTGGGAGCGGGCTTGCTCGTGAAGAAGCCCGCTGAACCAATACAGACTTAAAGATCAGCTACGGGCAAATGCCACTGCAGCCTGAAACTGCTCTTCGGTCGGCCGCACCCCGGTGTACAACACAAACTGCTCCAGCGCCTGGATCGCTATCACTTCCAGCCCGGTAATGACCCGCTTCCCTTGCGCGCGGCCACGCATGATCAGCGGCGTTTCCGAAGGAATGGCCACCACATCAAACACCATGTCGGCCGCCTTGATCACCTCAGGTTCAAACGCCAGTTGCCCCGCCTCAGGGCCGCCATCCATGCCGACCGGCGTCACATTGATCAGCATCTGCGCACGTTCATCCCCCAGTTCAGCCTGCCAGCGATAACCCAGCGAGTCTGCCAGCGCACGTGCGGCGCGTTCATTGCGCGCCACGATCAAGCCGTTTTTATAACCGCCGTCGCGCAAGGCACTGGCCACTGCCTTGGCCATACCGCCGCTGCCGCGCAGAGCGAAAGTCGAATCCTTGGGCACCGCGTGGGTTTCCAGCAACTGCGCGATGGCGATGTAATCGGTGTTGTAGGCCTTGAGATGGCCATTAGTGTTGACGACAGTATTGATCGACTGAATCGCCGCCGCCGAGGCATCCAGTTCATCGACCAACTCGATGCAGGCTTCCTTGAACGGCATCGATACGCCACAGCCACGAATGCCCAAGGCGCGAATCCCGCCGACAGCGCCGATCAGGTCCTGGCTGCTGAACGCCTTGTAGTAGAAGTTCAGGCCCAGTTGCTCATACAAATGATTATGAAACCGCAGACCGAAATTGCCTGGGCGTCCGGACAGGGACATGCACAGCTGGGTGTCTTTGTTCGGGTTCATCTGCATGAAACTTCTCCTTCAAACGCACTTTCGGATGGACGGGATTAGCCATTCCATCGGGTTCTGAATGATCATATCGCTTGCCTGCACCGGGCTTGCGCGAGCCGGTAACGAAACCGCTACAGACCTTACACAAAATTTACCCAGCGGCTGTGCTGATTTTAAAAATTTCGCTGTCTTAGAAGTATCCCCGCGACATCCATGGACCTATTGCAGGCCAGGGAGCCGGGTTGAAGAACCGAGGAATTATCATGATTCGTAAACTCTCCATTATGGCCTTGCTGATCGGCGCACTCGCTGTAACAGGCCAGGCAGAAGCCGGTCGTGGCCATGGCTGGCAAGGCCCGGCGGTGTTTGGCGCGATCGTCGGCTCGGCCATCATCGGCTCGGCACTGATCAACCAGGATCGACCGGTGTACGTGCAGCAACAGCCGGTTTACGTTCAGCCCCAACCGGTTTATGTGCAGCAACCGCCACCACCGGTCTACTACCAGCCAGCGCCGGTTTATGTGCAGCAACCGGTTTACGTCCAGCCGGCCCCCGTCTACTACGGCCCGCCTCGCGGCTACTACGGTCACCCACATGGCTACTACGGCGGCCCACGCTGGTAATCGATAGACAGAGCCCTGCTTTATAGCGGGGCTTTTTTATGACCGTCGGTCGGCCAGCGTCTGAAAAAATCTCGCCAAGGTCGCTGTGAGGACAGTTTCAAGAGCTAAAGTCGGCATGATTGGCTTGACCGTAATGGACCCCTCCATAAAACGGTCATCTTTTTGTCATGACGGAACCGCAATCTGAATCCGTCCGTAAACAACAGGTTGATAACAACAAGGACGATTGTATGCCTACACAAAACCCGCACCGCGTCGTCGGCCTGTGCACCTCAAGCAAGGTGTACAGCGCGCTGACCGAACTCAAGCACCTGGAAGGCCACCGCTGCGCCAAGTTTCTTTCGCTGCTGGCCGAGAACCTTGTGCACAAGGGGCTACTCAATGAGCGCGAAGTGGTGCACATGCTCGACCAGGTTGTCGACTGAAGCGCCCTCACTGTTATCAATGACCACTATCAAAAGCGTTGATTGTCCCTGAGAACCACGAATGCCTAAGGTGGCCCCATCGTTTGATGGAGGTTTCAGTCATGGCTCAGGTTCAAATCATGTCGGTCATTGGCAGCGCCGTTCCCGCTCCACTCAGAGAGCTGGGTTTGCTCGCCTGTTGGTATCTGGTGCGCGACGGCGAGCCGATCAGCGGCCCGCTGACATCATTACCAGCGGCGCAGGCCTTGTCGCAACAGATCGTCCGCAACCCGTTTCAAGCCTAAGGTAGCTGCACCTTGGGCTTGGTCTCGACGAACAGCGCCCAACTTGACATGAACAGCGCCGCAACCAACGGCCCGATCACAAACCCGTTCAGACCGAAGACTGCCAGACCGCCCAGCGTCGAAATCAGGATCAAGTAGTCGGGCATGCGAGTGTCCTTGCCCACCAGAACCGGCCGCAGCACGTTGTCGACCAGACCGATCACAAAAACCCCGAACAACCCCAGCACGACGCCCTGCCAGATCATCCCGCTGAGCAAGAAATAAACCGCCACCGGCGCCCAGACAATCCCCGCTCCCACCGCCGGCAACAGCGATAGAAACGCCATCAACACCGCCCACAGCAACGCGCTGGGTATGTCGAGAAACCAGAAAATCGCTCCGCCCAACGCGCCTTGCGTGATCGCGACGACCAGATTGCCCTTTACCGTGGCCCGCACGACCCGGTTGAACTTCAGTTGCAAACGACGCTTTTGATGCTCTTCCAGCGGAATCGCAATGCGTACCTTGCGCACCAGCTCCGCGCCGTCGCGCAGAAAGAAAAACAGCAAGTACAGCATGACGAAGAAACTCACCACGAACTCGAACGTACCCTGGCCAAAACTGAATGCCTGGGTCGCCAGTACCTGACTGCCTTGCATCGCCGCTTTGACGATTTTTTCGCGCAAGGCATTGAGTTCACCCATGCCAAAGCGGTCCAGCAGATGCTGGAAGTATTGCGGCAGGCTGTGCTTGAACTGCGCCAGATAGGCCGCAATGTCCAGCTCGCCACTTTCGATATTCTTGTAAAGCGTCGCCCCTTCCTGCACCAGCAACACGCTGAGGATGATCACCGGCAAAATCGCGATCACCAGGCAGATGCTCAACGTACACAGCGAGGTGACATTGCGCTGCCAGCCGAATTTCCCCTGCAACTTGCGCTGCATCGGCGCAAACAGAATGCCCAGGATCACCGCCCAGAACACCGCGCCATAAAACGGCAGCAGAATCCAGATAAAGGCCACCGTGACCAGTACCAGCAGCACCGTCAGGGATTTGAATTGAAGACTTTTTACGTTCATGTCCGGTCCATGTCAGTCAGGCGTCATGTACGCCCAAAACCTTAGTCAGCCGGGGCGTGCGCGAGTGCCATCTTTATTCATGGGGCGTCGCTGCGGCGCCTGCGCAGCGCAGCCTCACTGACCCAAACGTAGATACAGATCAATAAACCCCGATTTCATCCGCATTACCCTGCCGCGCTTTTGCGACCGATGCCGCCATGACCCTCACGCCAGACCTCACCGCCCCGGAACTGCTCGCTCCCGCCGGCACCCTGAAAAACATGCGTTACGCCTTCGCCTACGGCGCCGATGCGGTGTATGCGGGCCAACCGCGCTACAGCCTGCGCGTGCGCAACAACGAGTTCGACCATGCCAATCTGGCGCTGGGCATTCGTGAGGCTCAGGCACAGGGCAAACGCTTCTACGTGGTGGTCAACATCGCGCCGCACAACGCCAAGCTGAAGACCTTTCTCAAGGACCTGGCGCCGGTGATTGAAATGGCACCGGACGCGCTGATCATGTCCGACCCCGGGCTGATCATGCTGGTGCGTCGGCATTTCCCGCAGATGCCGATTCACTTGTCGGTACAGGCCAACACCGTGAACTGGGCGAGCGTTGAGTTCTGGCAACAGCAAGGGCTGAGCCGGATCATCCTCTCGCGGGAATTGTCGCTGGAGGAAATTGGCGAGATTCGCGAGCAAGTGCCCGGCATGGAGCTGGAAGTATTCGTTCACGGCGCGCTGTGCATGGCTTATTCCGGCCGTTGCCTGCTGTCGGGTTACATGAACAAACGCGACGCCAATCAGGGCACTTGCACCAACGCTTGCCGCTGGAAATATTCGGCGCAGGAGGCTACCCAGAATCAGCTCGGCGAGATCGTGCAGACCTTCCAGCCCGAACCGACGCTGGGCATTGGCACCCCGACCGATCAAGTGTTCCTGTTGCAGGAAGCCAACCGTCCGGATGAGTTGATGCCCGCCTTCGAAGACGAGCACGGCACTTACATCATGAACGCCAAGGACCTGCGCGCGGTGCAACATGTCGAGCGTCTGGCGCGCATGGGCGTGCATTCATTGAAGATCGAAGGCCGAACCAAATCGCACTTCTATTGCGCCCGCACCACCCAGGTATATCGCCGGGCAATTGATGATGCGGTGGCCGGGCGTGAGTTCGATCGCAGCCTGATGACCGATCTGGAGTCACTGGCCCAGCGCGGCTACACCGAAGGTTTCCTGCGCCGGCATGTGCATGACGAATACCAGAATTATCAGAACGGCAGTTCGGTGTCGCAGCGTCAGCAGTTTGTTGGGGAATTGACCGGCGAGCGGCGTGATCGTCTGGCGCAGGTCAAGGTGAAGAACCGTTTCGCCCTGGGTGATCATCTGGAACTGATGACGCCCAAGGGCAATTTTCATTTTGACCTGCATGAACTGCAGAACCTCAAAGGGCAGGCGATCGAGGTCGCACCGGGGGATGGGCACACGGTCTATGTGCCGATTCCGGATACGGTGGACTTGCACTTTGGGTTGTTGATGCGCGATGTGAATTGAGGCTGAGGCCGCCTTCGCGAGCAAGCCCGCCTCCACACTGCCTCTCTGTCTTGCAAATACCCCTGTGGGGGCGGGTTTGCTCGCGAAGAGGTCCGCTGCCTGCGCCAATCAACCCTGCGCGCAAAACCGATCCCGGCTATTGGTCAGGTGCAGCCACATCGCTGCACGCGCGGCGTCTGCATCCTGACGCTTGATCGCGTTCACAATCGCCTCGTGTTCCAGATTCGCCAACTGCCCGAGCTTGCTCAGATCCGCCGCCCCGCGCTCGGCCGCATTCAGCCGATGACGCGGAATCATCGCGCTGCCCAAGTGCTGCATGATCTCACTGAAACAGACATTGCCAGTGGCCTCGGCGATCAGCAGGTGAAAGCGCCGGTCGGCCTCGACACAACTGTCGTTATTGGCGAGTTGGCGCTGATAGTCATCCAGCGCTTGCCGCATCTGCAGCAACTGCTGCTCGGTACGCCGTTGCGCCGCCAATGCCGCTGCCTGCGTTTCCAGCCCCATGCGCAACTCGAGCATGCTGCGCACGCCGAGCGCCGTGTCGACATTGAGTCGCAATCCCTGCTCCGGCGCACGCTCGATCACGAACGTACCAATGCCATGGCGCGTTTCGACCCATCCCGACGCCTGCAATTTGGAAATCGCCTCGCGCACCACCGTGCGACTCACACCATGTTCCTGAACGATGGCGTTCTCCGATGGCAGCTTGTCGCCGGGCGACATCTGTCCGAGCAGGATGCTCTGGGTGAGCTTCTCCACCAGATCATGGGCCAGGTTGTGCGCACGTTTGCGGGTAGGGGCGTCGAGGTCTTCTTGCATGGTTGGTTCCAGTGAGCGGACTGGCGAATCGTAGCACCGCACAGGCGTATGACGGGATTGATTCTAGCGCTGAAACACCCGCCTACTTGTATGACAACACTCAATATCTATTAATAATCTGCCGGGTTTGCTATCGACTTCACGCAATTTTGATCGCGTCCTCATGAAATCGCCACTGCCAAAAAAGTAACAAAAACAGGGTTAAAACCCAGAAAAGCATAAAAACCCTGTCATCCAGAGCAATAAAATCATCCCTACCCACTTGTAGGACAAAAAATCGTAGTTGTATGATGTCTATCAACAACGCCGTATCCAGCCCTACCCCGCATAAAAATAATCAGTGGGAGCAAACCAAGTGAAAACCTCCGTCTCGGGGATGAACGAAAGCGTCAACTCAACGCTTTCGTCCGCCATCTCGAAAGTCAAACGCCACGTACTGCCGCTCTTCGTGATCATGTTCATCGTCAATTACATTGACCGGGTGAACATCGGATTTGTCCGCACCCACATGGAACACGACCTGGGCATTGGTGCCGCCGCTTACGGCTTCGGCGCCGGCCTGTTCTTCATCGGCTATGCGCTGTTCGAAGTCCCCTCCAACATGCTGCTGCAGAAAGTCGGCGCGCGAATCTGGTTGACCCGGATCATGCTCACCTGGGGCCTGGTCGCCGCCAGCATGGCATTCATCCAGACCGAAACTCATTTCTACATTTTGCGTTTTTTGCTTGGCGTAGCAGAGGCCGGGTTCTTTCCCGGGGTGATCTACTACTTCACCCGTTGGCTACCGGGTGTCGAACGCGGCAAAGCGATTGCGATCTTCCTCAGCGGTTCGGCGATCGCCTCGCTGATCTCCGGCCCGCTGTCCGGTCTGCTCCTGCAAATCAACGGGCTGGGCATGCACGGCTGGCAATGGATGTACTTCATTGAAGGGATGTTCTCGGTGTGCCTGTGCGTGTTCGTCTGGTTCTGGCTCGACGCCAAGCCCCATGACGCCAAATGGCTGACCCGCGCCGAGCAGGACGCATTGGTCACCGCCATCGACGATGAACAGAAGGCCCGCGAAGCGGCCACACCCCTGCGTCCATCAATGGGCAAACTGCTCAAGGACCGGCAGATCATTCTGTTCTGCCTGATCTACTTCTTCATTCAGCTGACGATCTACGCCGCGACCTTCTGGTTGCCGAGCATCATCAAGAAAATGGGCGAGATGAGCGACCTCCAGGTCGGGCTGTTCAACTCGATTCCGTGGCTACTGTCGATTGTCGGCATGTATGCCTTCGCGTCCCTCTGCGCCAAGTGGAAGCACCAGCAGGCATGGGTCGCCACGGCACTGTTGATCGCTGCGGCGGGGATGTTCATGTCCACCACCGGCGGGCCGATCTTTGCCTTCGTCGCGATCTGTTTTGCAGCGCTGGGTTTCAAATCCGCCTCGTCGCTGTTCTGGCCGATTCCCCAGGCCTATCTGGATGCGCGGATCGCCGCGGCGGTGATTGCGCTGATCAACTCAGTGGGCAACCTCGGCGGCTTCGTAGCGCCGACCACGTTCGGCCTGCTGGAACAACACACCGGCTCGATTCAGGGCGGCCTCTATGGGTTGGCCGCGACCTCGATCATCGCCGCGATCATCGTGTTCTTCGCCCGCACCTCAGCGAAACCCGCCAATGCTGCCGCCGTGGTCGATGCCACGCCGAAGCACGCCTGACTCTCTGTTTTCAAGGATAAAACAATGAACGTAAACGACACCGCCAAAGCCCCGATCATCACTGATATGCAAGTCATCCCGGTGGCCGGCCACGACGGTATGCTGCTCAATCTGAGCGGCGCCCATGGGCCGTTTTTCACCCGCAACATCGTCATTCTCAAAGACAACGCCGGCCACACCGGCGCGGGCGAAGTACCCGGTGGCGAACGTATTCGCCAGACACTGGAAGACGCACGCAGCCTGGTGATCGGCAACCCCATCGGCACGTATCAGAAGATCCTCAATCAGGTGCGCCAGGCCTTTGCCGACCGCGATGCCGGCGGCCGAGGCCTGCAAACTTTCGACCTGCGCATCACCATCCACGCGGTCACCGGCCTGGAAGCCGCCCTGCTCGACCTGCTCGGCCAACACCTCGACGTACCGGTCGCAGCGCTGCTCGGCGAAGGCCAGCAACGTGAAGAAGTGAAGATGCTCGGCTACCTGTTTTACGTCGGCGATCAGCGCGAAACCGACCTCGCCTATCGCAGCGAACCGGACGCCGATAACGACTGGTTCCGTGTGCGTCACGAGAAGGCCATGACTGCTGAATCGGTGGTGCGTCTGGCCGAAGCTGCCCATGCCAGATACGGCTTCAAGGACTTCAAACTCAAGGGCGGCGTACTCAGCGGTGAGGCAGAAATCGAAGCGGTGACGGCACTGGCCGAGCGCTTCCCCGAGGCCCGAATAACCCTTGACCCGAACGGCGCGTGGTCGCTCAAGGAGGCGATCCGTTTGTGCCGCGATCAGCATCACGTTCTGGCGTATGCCGAAGACCCGTGCGGGGCGGAAAATGGCTATTCGGGCCGTGAAGTGATGGCCGAGTTTCGCCGCGCCACCGGGCTGAAAACCGCCACCAACATGATCGCCACCGACTGGCGCGAGATGGGCCACGCGATCCAGTTGCAATCCGTTGACATCCCGTTGGCTGACCCGCATTTCTGGACCATGCAGGGTTCGGTGCGCGTGGCGCAGATGTGCCATGAGTGGGGCCTGACCTGGGGCTCGCACTCCAACAATCACTTTGATATCTCGCTGGCCATGTTTACCCATGTGGCGGCGGCAGCACCGGGTGAAATCACCGCCATCGACACCCACTGGATCTGGCAGGACGGCCAGCGCCTGACCAAGGCACCGCTACAGATTGTCGACGGCTGCGTGCAGGTGCCGAAGAAACCCGGGCTGGGTGTGGAACTGGACATGGATCAAGTGGCCAAGGCTCACGAACGCTATAAAGGCATGGGCCTGGGTGCGCGGGATGACAGCGTGGCCATGCAGTTCCTGATTCCGGGATGGACATTCGATAACAAACGGCCGTGCATGGTGCGCTGATTTTCAAGTCCGCCACACGCCACAGGTGGGAGCGAGCAAGCTCGCGCCCACAAGGGTTCAGGACTGACCTGAGATTTGTAGCAACCAGTCCCTGAACGCCAGCATCGCCGCGGTCTCTGGTCGCGATTGCAATCGCGTCAGCCAATAACTCCCCGTGGTGATCTCGATCGTAAACGGCTGACAAATCGCCTCTGCCGCCAATTGCCGGGCGAACATCAGGGGCGGCGCCAACGCCACCCCACAGCCCTGCAACGCCGCTTCCATCATCGCCAGGGACGAATCGAACACAATGCTCTGCGGCGGCGCCGCCTGAGTCGCCAGACCCGCCGTTTGAAACCATTCCGACCATTCATCCGTTCGGTAGGAACGCAGTAACGTCTGCTGCAAGAGATCCCCCGGCGCATGCAACTGTCGGGCGATTTCCGGCACACACAACACCGACAGCGGCGCATCGAGCAAGCGGGTCGCCTCAATACCGTGCCACGCCCCGGCGCCAAAGCGGACTGCGTAATCCAGCCCTTCGGCAGCGACGTCCACGCGATTGTTGTTCGTCGACAGCCGTAAATCTATGAGCGGATGTTTCGCCCGAAAGTCCGCCAGCCTCGGCAACAGCCAGCCCACAGCGAACGTCCCCACCGCGCCGACGGTCAACACTTCGCGATACTGCCCCCCGGCGAGGCGTTCGAGAATCTGCGCGATGTGATCGAATGAGGTGCTAAGCACCGGCAACAGGGTTTCGCCTTCACTGGTCAGCATCAGCCCACGGGGCAAGCGTTTGAACAGGGTTACGTTGAGTTGCGCTTCGAGGCTTTTGACCTGATGGCTGACGGCCGCTTGGGTCACGCACAGTTCCACAGCCGCGCGGGTGAAGCTCAAATGACGTGCTGAAGCCTCGAAAGCGCGCAGCGCGTTGAGCGGCAATTGTGGTCGAATCATGCCTTGTCCCAAATTTTTCTAATGGCTCATGCGAAATTTCGTCGTTTGTCGATTGCCCTCGGTGTGCCTAAATTGGCGGCGCTGATCAGTAGCCCGACGGGGAAATCACCCGCAGTGTAGCGGGATACAACAATCAACACTCACGGAGAGTGGATCATTTATGCGTTCAATCAACCCGACAAAACTCTTTTCCTACAGTACTTTCGGCCTTTTCTTTGGCGCCACGGCCTGCCTGGCCGCGCCGCAAACCGACGAACAACTGCAAGCACTGGTCAAAGGTGCCGTCACGCCCGTCATGCAGCAGCAGAACATCCCAGGTCTGGCCGTTGCCCTCACCATCAACGGCAAACAACATTACTTTAACTACGGCGTCGCCGCCAAAGACACCGGGCAGAAGGTCAGTGAAAACACCCTGTTCGAAGTCGGATCGGTGAGCAAAACCTTGACTGCGACACTCGCCGGTTACGCGCAGGCCACGGGCAAACTGGATCTGTCGACCAAGGCCAGCAAGCTTTGGCCGGAGTTGAAAGGCAGCGCTTTCGACAACATCAGTGTGTTGCAACTGGGCACTTACAGCGCTGGCGGGTTGCCGCTGCAATTCCCCGCAGCGGCGGATTCGGCTGACAAGATGCTGGGCTATTACCAACAGTGGAAACCGGTTTATCCGGCAGGCAGCCATCGCCTGTATTCCAATCCGAGCCTTGGGTTGTTCGGTTATCTGACGGCGAAAAGTCTGGGCCAGCCGTTTGATCAAGCCATGAGTGAAACCCTGCTACCGCAACTGGGCCTCAAGCACACCTACATCAAAGTGCCGGCATCCGAAGCCAAGCTCTACGCTCAGGGTTACGACAAGAAAGACCAACCGGTTCGGGTCAGTCCGGGCGCACTGGATTCCGTAGCCTACGGCATCAAAACCAGTGCAGCAGATCTGCTGCGTTACGTAGAGGTCAACCTGAAACCGGCCAGCCTTGAAGCGCCGCTGCAAAAAGCCATTGCCGCGACCCACACCGGTTACTACACCGTTGGCGACATGACCCAAGGCCTGGGCTGGGAGCGCTATGCCTACCCGATCAGCCTGGCTCAATTGCAGAACGGCAACTCGACGCCGATGGCGATGGAGGCGCACAAGGCCAAGTGGCTGACCCCGCCACAACCTGAACCGGCCAATGTGCTTTACAACAAAACCGGCGCAACCGGTGGCTTCGGCGCGTACGTGGCGTTTGTGCCGTCGAAGGAGCTGGGCATCGTGATCCTGGCGAACAAGAATTACCCGAATGCGGAACGGGTGAAGATTGCGCATGAGATTTTCAGTGCGCTGACTGAATGATGCAAAACCTGTGGCAAGGGGATAAATCCCCTCGCCACAACGTTTTGTGTAAAAGGCATGCAATAAAAAATGGGCGACCTGCTGAGGTCGCCCATTTTTTTTTAATTAAGGCCATGCCATCAATCATCCGGCATTTGCGGCGGCTTACTCGGTTTGACTGGCTTGCTTGGCTTGGCACCTTTCGCACCTTTGGCCGGTTCAGGCTCGCTGGCGGCCGGCGCTTGGGCGGCTGCAGCGGCCGCTTCCTTCTCGGCCATTGGCATGGCGTCGATAGTCTCGAAGATCTTCTTCAGGTCCACCGATTTCGCCTCATCCCCCGACGCCGAAAGCTTGGTTTCGCCGTCCTTGCCCACCAGGAACACTTTCGGGTAGGCCCCGGCACCCAGCTTCAGCGAGCGCAGCAGCGCCATGGTGTCTTGCTGGCCCATGTCCTTGCCGTCAAGTTGGCCTGACATGTTGAGGATGGTGTAAACCTTGATGTTGCGGTCGGCGACGCCTTTTTTGTTGGCGGGGTCCTCCAGCGACTTTTTCAGGCTCACCCACACCGGGTCGACGGTGCTTTTTGCGATCACGATCAGCGGTCGGGCGCGGCCCATGTCTGCGGCAATCGGCGAATCGTTGTCAGCGGCGAACAAGGGGCCGGCAATCGCCAGCAAGAGTGTCAGGGTCAGTGACCTGATGAGCATGCGCATCTCCTTTTGATATCCACGCTCTACTGATTGCGCATCGTGGCGATTGTTCCGGGTGTGTCTGGCAAATATGTTTCGCCTTGTCAGAAGCTTAGGTCAGGACCGGCATTGCGCAACCGAACCCGTGCAATCGTAACGACGATTTGATTACCGTGCATGCGCGCTTTAGGGTAGCTGTTCTGCCCACGAAACGGAGTTCAACGCATGCACATCGAATACCTGTGCGATCGCCCCGAATTTATTGAAGAACTGGCCGAACTCAACTTCAACGAGTGGGGTGAATTCCGCCCCGGCGATACGCTCGAGGCCCGCACAGAACGCATGCGCAAAGCCAGCGGCAAAGGCGCGATTCCCAGCGTGGTGGTGGCGATTGAAGACGACAGGCTGCTCGGTGGCGCGCTGCTTATCGACAGCGACATGAAAACCCGTCCCAAGCTGACGCCCTGGCTGGCCGGGGTTTATGTGAAGGCAGAGGAACGTGGACGCGGGGTTGCTTCGCAACTGGTCAATCAGATTGTTGAAGAGGCGAAGACGTTAGGCGTGCAGACGCTGTATCTGTACACCGACGCGGCGCAATCGCTCTATGCGCGGCTGGGTTGGGAGGTGGTCGAGGAGCTGGTCTACGAAGACTTGCCGGTGACGATCATGAAGTACACCTTCGCCGACTGAGACAATCCCTGTGGCGTGGGTGCTTGCCTCAGCCCAGTGCCAAATCGAGTGCCGCTAGTAATTGTGACGGTTCAATGCAGTGCTCGCCGAGTCTGAGTACCCCGCCGTCGAGATCAACGTTCAGCATTACCGATGCGCGATCTCCAGGATATTTGCGCAGGAGCAAGTCGATGCCACTGGCTGTCTCGTCCGCCGTGCCGATCAAATCCCATAAGCTATCGCTCAGATCCAGCAACACCTGCTGACGCTGCTGATCAACCACAAGCGGCGCATACAGCCAATGGCTCATGCGCATTTCGCGGGGTTCGACAGTAATGGCGATGCGGCCATCGCAATGCAGGCTGGTTTCGCTCATATCAAGGATCAAAAAGCCAGTTTGTAACCGATCAGCAACAGCATCGTCGCCAGGCACGGGCGCAAGACTTCATCGGAGATGCGTCCGGTCAGGTGGCTGCCGAGCCAGATGCCCGGCAGCGAACCCACCAGCAAAAAGCCCAGTACGCCCCAATCCATATTGCCCATGCTCGCGTGGCCAAGGCCTGCGACGAGGGTCAGCGGCACGGCGTGGGCGATTTCAGTGCCGACCAGACGGCGGGTCGGCAGCAGTGGGTAGAGGATAAACAGCGCAACAGTGCCCAAGGCGCCGGCGCCGATCGAAGTCAGGGCGACCATGGTGCCGAGGATCAGACCGGTGATCACGGTCATCACATTCAGCCGCGAACCGCTCGGGTTGTAGTTGCCGCCGGCACGTTTATGGGCGAAATCCAGCAAGCGCTTCTTGAAAAAGATCGCCAGTGCCGTGGCGAACAGCACAAAGCCCAGGGCTTGTTTGATGATGGCGTTCATCGCATCCGGCGCGGTGTGCAGGGTGCTGAGGAACCACAAGGTCATCACCACCGCTGGCACGCTGCCGAGGGTCAGCCAACCGGTGATGGCCCAGTCGATGTTCTTGTTCTTTTTGTGAACGAGGACGCCGCTGGATTTGGTGATGGCCGCGTACAGCAGGTCGGTGCCCACCGCCGTCGCCGGGTTGATGCCGAACCACAGCAGAATCGGGGTCATCAAGGAACCGCCGCCGACACCGGTCATGCCGACGATAAAACCCACCACCAACCCGGCAATCACCAGGCCGAAATTTGCCAATTCCATGAAGACGTCCAGAAAAACGACAGGAAAAATATGGCCGCAGCATAGCGATTTTTCTTATAACCACCTATATCGATGCGGTCTATCGTTATGCCTTTCAGCTACACCGCCTATCCCGTGTGGGGCTTGCTCGCGAAGAGGGCCTGTCAGTCAACTCATGGAGTGACTGACCCAGCGCTGTCGCGAGCAAGCACGCTCCCACAGGAGATCGGGGGTGATTAGAAGATCAATGCACCCGCCGCCCCGGTTTGAAACTGTGATGACTGTTGATCCACACCGTGGCCAATGCGATCAGCGACAGGATCAGCAATGCCCACGGGAACGACATCGCCCCCGCCCGATCCAGCAGCAATCCGCCAAACAATCCGCCACCGGCAATCGCTATGTTCCATGAGGTGGTGAGCATCGCTTGCACCACGTCAACATGATCGCCGGCCGAATCCGCCGCTGCCGTCAGCAACAAAGTCGCCGAGCCACCAAACGACAGCCCCCACACGGCCATGCAGGCGTAAATCAGCCATTGCGACGGGGAGGCGATGGCCAACACCAGCGCCGTCATGGCAAACACTGCGAGGCTGATGAGCGTCAGCCAGCGCAGCCAGCGGTCCACCAGCATGCCGATGATCCAGATCCCCACCAGCGAACACAGGCCGAACACCAGCAGCACCAGATCAACCCGCTCGGCCAGGCCGGCCTGCATCAGAAACGGCGAGATGTAGGTGTAGAGAATGTTGTGTCCGAGCATCCACGTCAGCACCACGAACAGCACAGGACGAACGCCCGGCAGACGCAGGGATTCGAGCAATGGCAGGCGTTCTTCGCTGTTCTGCCCCGGACGATCCGGCACCGCGATGACGATCCACGCCGCCAGCACCAGTGCCAGCTCCGACATGATCCCGAACGAAGCACGCCAGCCGATCAGATTACCCAGCCAGGTACCCGCCGGCGTGCCCAGCGACAAGGCCACCGGCGTACCGAGCATGGCAATCGCCAGCGCCCGCCCCTGTTGATGCACCGGCACGATCCCGCGCGCGTAACCGGCCATGATCCCCCACGACAGCCCCGCCGCCATCCCGGCGAGAAAGCGCGAAATCAGGGTCAGGCCGTAATGGCTGGAGAACGTGGTGACGGTGTTGAACACCAAAAACCCACCCACCGTCATCAACAGCACCCGCCGCCGTGGCCAGCCACGCGTGGCGACGGTCAGCGGAATCGCCGCGACAATCGAGCCCAGCGCATACAGCGTCACCAGTTGCCCGGCGAGCACTTCACTGACGTTCAGCCCAGCGCCGATTTGCGGCAATAACCCAGCCGGCAGGGTTTCGGTGAGGATGGCAATGAAGCCGGTCATGGCGAATGCCAGCAGCGCGGCATAAGGCAATTTGTCGGCACGGGCGGTGCGGTCGACGCAGGTGAAGTCGGCGCTTGCGGGGTCGGTCATGACAGGTGCAGCTCCTTTTGAGGCAAACATGGCGAAGGATTGTATACAAATAGCCCGACCTTCACGCTACCCGACGCGACTTATTGCACCGGCAAAAAATTCAGGAACAGCAGACTCTGGGCGTAGTTCAGGCCGATGCGCCGATAGCGCTCGTCAAGCATCTGTGTAAGCAGATCGAGGCGCGCCACGATTTTGCCGAACTCGGTGGCGAAGCTCAGGTTGCTGCCCTCCTCCGAAATTTCGTTGGAGAACAGCAGTGGCTGGCCTTCCTTGTTCTGGCGCTGGGACAGAATCCATGTGGCTTTTTCGATGTTGCGCGCCGCGTTGTGTACGAAGGTCGGGTTGATCGCATCGGTCATGTAGAACTCGACCCGATTGTTGTGCGCGGTGACCAGCATGCTGCCAATGGCATAGATGAACGCGCCAACCCGATCACCGAGAAACTCAGGGCTCATCGCATAACTGAGCGCTGCCAGATCTTTTCGGCCACCCAGCACCGGCAACGGTTGTTGCTGCTCGATGGCCAGGCGCACCTGTTTCACGGCGGTGTTGATGTTGAGGAAACCCGATTTGCGCAGCTCGTCCGGGTTGCGCAGGTACAGCTTGCCCATCAAGCGATAAAGGCTGTTGAGGTTGTCGCGCATCGCCAAAGTGGCCATGCGGTCGACGCTGGTCTGCAGAAACTCCTGCGGTTGACCGTTGCGAATCTGAGCGATGAAACCATTGCCCTCCTGATGCGCACAACCGCTGATCCACAGCGACAACAAGCAGGTCAGCAACAGGCACGGGCGACGAAAAAAATGGGCGATCGGGTGAAAAGCTCTCGGCATGAGTTCTCGAACAGGCACATTCCTGTGCGGCGGGAGTCACCGCATCCTGGCCATGGATAGAGCCGCTGATTGCGAAAAAGTGCAATACCGGCAGCGTTTCCTGACCTTCGGCGTGACATGGACAACTATTTAGTCCGACTTTATTTTTGCAAAAACTGTTTAATCCGCTATAAATTTCCATTCGCAGCTTAAATAGCATGACTATTACCGCATTCTGAAAACAACAACAAAAGGAAGGTCAACCATGCTTCAATCCCGTCACCTGCTCTCCGGCCTCGGACTGTCCCTGATGATCGCCACCCTCTCAGCCAACGCGGCGGGCCTCAGCGCCGAACATAAAGCCTTCGGCAAAACCAACGATGGCACGCCCGTCGAGCAATACATCCTGCGCAACAGCCATGGCATGCAAGCCACCGTCATCACCTACGGCGCGACCCTGCAATCGCTGTTGGTGGCCGACAAGCACGGCAAATTCGACGATGTCGTACTGGGCTTCGACGATGTGCAGGGCTACCAAAAAGGCACCGCCTACTTCGGCGCGACCATCGGCCGCTTCGGCAATCGCCTGGCCGACGGCGCGTTTGAACTCGACGGCAAGCGCTTTCAAGTGCCGCAAAACGACAAGTCCAATGCCTTGCATGGCGGCCCTCAGGGTTTCGACAAGAAGGTCTGGAAAGCGCAGGAAACCAAAGACAAGGATTCGGTCGGCGTGACCCTCACCTATCTGTCGGCGGACGGTGAAATGGGCTTCCCCGGCAACCTCACCACCGAAGTGACCTATCGCCTGACCGACAGCAACGAACTGCGCATCGACTACAAGGCCAGCACCGACAAACCGACCGTGCTCAACCTGACCAACCACAGCTACTTCAATCTCGCGGGCGCCGGCAATGGCGACATCCTCAAGCAGGTCGCGACGCTGCATGCCAGCCATTACACCCCGGTCACCGCCAAACTGATCCCGACTGGCGAACTGGCGCCTGTGGCCGGCACGCCGATGGACTTCACCCAGCCAACAGCGATTGGGGCGCACATCAAGGCTGATCACCCACAACTGAAATTCGCTGAACCGAAACAGGGCGGCTTCGATTTCAACTGGGCGCTGGATACCAAGGGCGACGTGAGCAAAATCGCTGCTGAGGTCAGTGATGCGCAGTCCGGTCGGCACTTGCAGTTGTTCACCAGCGAACCTGGCGTGCAGTTCTACACCAGCAACTTCCTCGACGGCACGGTCAAAGGCAAAGGTGGCAAGGTCTATCCGCATTGGGGCGCGTTTACCCTGGAGACCCAGCACTACCCGGATTCGCCGAACCAACCGAACTTCCCGAGTACGCGACTGGATCCCGGGCAGGCCTACACGCAGAGCGTTGTATTGAAGTTTTCCGCGAAGTAATCCTCCCTTCTCCTTTCTGGAAACGGACGCAACCGCTGGGCTATTCTGCTGCCCACTACAGGTATCGACCCTTTCAGAAAGGAGATTTGAATGCGTACCCTCGAATTGGCTGGCGTGCAGGTTCCAGTGATTGGCCAAGGCACCTGGCGCATGGGCGAAGACCGCTCGGCACACACGCGTGAAGTGGCGGCTCTGCGCAGTGGCGTTGAACTGGGCATGACCTTGATCGACACTGCCGAAATGTATGCCGAGGGCGGTGCCGAAAGTGTTGTAGGTGAAGCCATTGCCGGTATTCGCGATCAGGTGTTTCTGGTGAGCAAGGTCTACCCGCACAACGCCAGCCGCCAAGGCATTCCGCAAGCCTGCGAGCGCAGTCTGCGCCGGCTCGACACTGATTACATCGACCTCTATCTGTTGCATTGGCGCGGCCAGTATCCGCTGGAAGAAACCGTCGAAGCCTTCGAGCGCCTGCGCGAAGCCGGCAAAATCGGCCGTTGGGGCGTGTCGAATTTTGACGTCGATGACCTCCAAGAGTTAGCCAATCCGGCGTGCGCCACCAATCAGGTGCTCTACAACCTGGAAGCGCGTGGCGTCGAATTCGACCTGTTGCCCCGGTGCCAACAGCAACACATTCCGCTGATGGCCTACTGTCCGATTGGTCAGGGCGGCGCGATGCTGGCAGAACCGGTACTGAAGCAGATTGCCGCTCGTCACAACGTGACCCCGGCGCAGGTTTCGCTGCGCGTGGATTGTGCGTCAAGATGGCGTGATAGCGATCCCTAAAGCGGTGCGGCCGGAACATGTGCAACTCAATGCACAAGCGGCGCAACTGCAACTCGATGCCGGGGATCTGGCAGCGCTGGACCAGGCGTTTCACGCGCCAAAGCGCAAGCAGCGGCTGGCCATGGTCTGAGCCACCGCCGACCGGCGAGAGCTTTGCGATGAGAAGCACTGATCAGTACGACCCGTTCAACCTGCAACGTTTCGTCCAGGCCCAGGACCCGGTGTTTGATCGGGTCCAGCGCGAACTCGACGAGGGCCGCAAGCGCAGCCACTGGATGTGGTTTGTCTTCCCGCAGTTCGCAGGCTTGGGCGGCAGTGAGATGTCCCGGCGCTTCGCCATCGATACGGCCGAAGAAGCGCGAGCTTATCTCGAGCACCCGATGCTCGGCGCGCGGCTGCGTACTTGTACGCAGCTCGTGCTGAATGTGCGCCAGCGTTCGATTGCGGATATTTTCGGCCATCCCGATGACTTGAAATTTCACTCCTCGATGACGCTGTTTGCCCAGTTCGCCGTTGAAGACAGCCTGTTCAACCAGGCGTTGGAACGCTACTTCCACGGCATCCTCGATGACTGGACCCTGCAACTGCTGGACTCAAAACAGGCCCAGTTGCCCCCCGATCAGGGTTGAGAAATCGTCGTCGACAAACGGCAGAATCGCATCCGCCACCGGTTGCAGTTGCCGGCTGATGTAGTGGTCGTAGTCGATGGCGGCGCGGCGCACTTCCAGCGGTTCGGGCCCGGCCAGGGTGATCACGTAACTGATCCAGCCACCGTTCTGGTACTGCCGAGGCCGTTCGTGCCGGGCATTGTAATCGTCGGCCAGCCGCGCGGCGCGTACATGGGGCGGCACGTTGCGCTCGTAATCGTCGAGGGTGCGGCGCAGGCGCTTGCGATAGACCAGTCGATCATCGAATTCGCCGGCCAGGGTTTTGCGCACGTAGTCGCGCACGTAATCCTGATACGGCTTGCGCTGGAAGATGCGCTCGTAGAGTTCCTGCTGGAATTGCCGGGCCAGCGGCGACCAGTCAGTGCGTACGGTTTCAAGGCCTTTGTAGACCATTTCTTCGCTGCCGTCGGCACGGGTCACCAGGCCGGCGTAGCGCTTCTTGCTGCCCTCTTCCGCGCCGCGAATGGTCGGCATCAGGAAGCGTTTGTAGTGAATCTCAAACTGCAATTCGAGGGCGCTTTGCAGCCCGTATTCGTCACGCACATGCTCGCGCCACCAGTCGTTGACGTGCTTGACCAACGCGTGGCCGATGCTTGCCGCCTCTTCCTGCCCGTGGGGGCGACGCAGCCAGACAAACGTGGAGTCGGTGTCGCCATAGATCACCGCGTGGCCCTGTTCTTCGATCAGCTTTCGCGTACGCAGCATGATTTCGTGGCCGCGCAGGGTGATCGACGACGCCAGCCGCGTATCGAAGAAACGACAACCGCTGGAGCCGAGCACGCCGTAGAAGGCGTTCATGATGATCTTCAGTGCCTGGGACAGCGGCGCGTTGTGCTCGCGTTTGGCAGTCTCGCGACCGTCGGCGACCCGCGAGACAATGGCCGGCAGGCAGTGCCGGGTTCGCGAAAAACGGGCGCCACGAAACCCCGGCACCGAGTCGGCGTCGTCGGGGTGTTGCAAACCTTCGATCAGCCCCACCGGGTCAATCAGAAACGTGCGAATGATCGACGGATAAAGGCTTTTGTAGTCGAGCACCAGCACCGATTCATAAAGCCCTGGTTGCGACTCCATGACAAAACCGCCGGGGCTGGCTTGCGGCGGATTCGTGCCCAGGTTCGGCGCCACGAACCCTTGGCGGTGCATCAACGGCATGTACAAATGCGTGAACGCCGCCACCGAGCCGCCGCTGCGATCAGCCGGCAGGCCGGTCACGCTGGCGCGCTCCAGCAAAAACGTCAGCAGCTCGGTCTTGGCGAAGATCCGCGTGACCAGTTCGCAATCTTTGAGGTTGTACTTGGCCAGCGCCGGTTTGTCCTCGGCGAACATGCGGTTGATTTCGTCCATGCGCTGGTACGGGTTGTCGATGGACTTGCCTTCGCCGAGCAACGTTTGAGCGACGTTTTCCAGGCTGAACGAAGGGAAACTCCAGGTCGCCGAGCGCAGGGATTCGATGCCATCAATGATCAGCCGTCCCGCTGCCGAGGCGAAATAATGATGACGGCTGCCGTGCTCGCGCCACTGCATTTCTTCGCCGCCTCGGCCGAGCTTCAGCGGCACGCCGAGGCGCCGCGCGTGTTCGTGAAGGATGCGCAGATCGAACTGCACCACGTTCCAGCCGATGATTGCGTCGGGGTCGTGGCGGGCAAACCAGTCATTGAGTTTCTTCAGGATGACCGTGCGTGAGTCGCAGTACTGGAGGTCGAAGTCGACGATGCTGTCGTCACCGTTCGCCGTGCCGAGCATGTACACCTGACGCTCGCCACAGCCTTCCAGGGCGATGGAATACAGCTCGCCGGTTTCGGTGGTTTCGATGTCCAGCGAGACCAGGCGCAGTTTCGGCCGGTATTCGGGGGCGGGTTTGAGGTGGGCGTTGAGCAGCGTGCCGTCAGCATCGGGCGTGCCGTTGAACCACACCGGGGCGGTGATGAAGCGTTCCATCAGATAGCGCTCAGGCGGACGCACATCGGCCTCATAGACATCGACGCCGGCGCGGTTGAGCGCCGTTTCCAGGCGCATCAACTGGCCGTGCTGCTGGCAATACAGACCCAGTACCGGACGATGTTCGAAATCCTGCAAGGCCAGCGGGCGCAGTTCCACATTCTTTTCGTCATGCAGCAAACGTTCGGCGGCTTCGCGCTGCTCGGCCGGGATAAACGCTACTGACGGCTGATGTGGCAAGCGCACACGACGCGGCCCGGCATCGGTCGCCAGCCAGAACTCGACTTCGGTGCCGGCCGGGGTATCGCGCCAATGCCGGGTCAGGACGAAGCCCTGCTGTAAATCCACCACTGCAACCTCAGGAATTGAAACAGAGGGGCATTCTACGCGGCATTGCACGGCATGGCCCTTGCGATAAATGTCCGACAAACGCTGAAAAAACCGTCAAATGACGTTTTTTGCGTGCTATCTGCCGCTTTGCCACCTTGCCCTGAGCGCCAGCGTCTACGATGCTTGGATAACAACGACAACACCTGAGTAACCGCCATGAAGACCGTCGCCCAACTGCTCAAGCTCAAAGATCAGAAAAATCAGGAAGTGCATCAGATCAAACCTGATCACATGGTGCTCGAAGCGCTGATGAAGATGGCCGAGAAAAACGTCGGCGCCTTGCTGGTGGTGGAAGATGACAAAGTGGTCGGCATCATCAGCGAACGTGATTACGCGCGCAAACTGGTGCTGCATGGCCGCTCATCGGTGGGCACGCCGGTTCGCGACATCATGGTGGCCAACGTGATCACCGTGGACACCCACCAGACCGTCGACACGTGCCTGGGCATCATGTCCGACAAACGCCTGCGCCACTTGCCGGTGGTGGAAAACGGCAAATTGATCGGTTTGCTGTCGATTGGTGACCTGGTGAAAGAGGCGATTGCCGAACAGGCAGAGCTGATCAAACAGCTGGAGCAGTACATTCGCGGGGAGTGATCTCCAATGCAACACAATTCCCCTGTGGGAGCGGGCTTGCTCGCGAAAGCGGTGGGTCAGTCGACCTATTCATTGACTGATTCAGCGCCTTCGCGAGCAAGCCCGCTCCCACTTTGGCCCCTCGCTGTTCAGGAAGGCCAATGCCGGGCGAAAACCGGCGCCAGCACCGGATGCCGGTCGATCCTCTGTAACCACGCATAAAACCCCGGGCGCGTCTGGCGCAAATGCTCGCGGCTGCCCGCCCAGCGCGTCACCACCGCCGCCAACACATCCAGCGCTCCCGGTATTTCGTCGTCCAGGTACAACTCGGCGGAGAACTGGTCGGCGAACACCTCCCAACTCCAGTGCAAGCGCTCGCGGGCGCCAGCCATCAGATTCTGCCGCGCCGCTTCGTCAGGCATCACCAGCCAGCGCTCGGGGTAGTCAACGACTCCGACCGCCGCATAGCAATTGCTGACGATATACACCAGGCCGCGAATGGCTTGATCGCGAGCGTCAGCCTTGGCGGGCAGCAATCCAGACTTGGGAAAGGTCAGGCCCAGATGAATCAGAATCGCCGCGCTCTCGGTGATCGCACTGCCATCGGGCAGTTGCAGGGTCGGGATCTGTTTCAGTGGATTGAGTTGTGCCAACGCCTCGGCGGCTTCGGCACTGGCTTCGATATCAATGAAGCGATAAGCAATCTGGCACAGCTCCAGCGCCGCTTCGATGGCGGCTGCGCCTGAGTTGCGGTGTCCGTAGAGCTGATACATACACTCTCCTGCTCAAGACCAACCCAACACATCAGACTCAAGGGTAGATGCCCACGGCCCTGATGTAGAAATATTCTTGCCTTTGTATCCTGATTGGCACGCTTTTCCCATGCACTCGCCACTTGCGAATTCAAGCCTCGCAAAACAGCGCTTACGGTGCCCATCCCGCACCAAGAGCAATCATCGAACGCTATCCGCGTTCTTGTAAGGTGCGATACCGAACCAAAAGTTCGTGTATCCGAGCTGGCAACAAGGAGTTCACCGCGTGAACCTTCAATCGCTCTGCCGCATCACTGCCCGTTTACCGCGACCGGCCCAAAGACGTGTTCACCTGAACAGTCCAGACGGGCATAACATCTACTTTATTACCTGACCCAAACGACCACGCACTGTGTTAGGCGCAGAGTTAAGCGCCGACGGCGGCGTGTTATTTATTTTTTAAATACACCGCATGAAGTGACTGCGCCTGCGACGCACAAATACTGCCGCAGCAGATTGTCGAACAATAACTTCCAACACTTTAAACGCACCAAAAGCGCTCTTCTAACCGCAACTAACCAACACTTGAAACATCGATTTCATTTAAACAAAAACAAGGAACATGGCCTGTGACCCGCTAAAACATTGACCCGCACCAAATCAGTCCGCCTCGCACCATCAAGTGCCCCGACTGACCAGAACGCGACGGCTCTATCTCGCCAACGGGCGTGATACAGCGCACGGTCTGACTCGCCTGCAAAAAAGCCCCGGAATACGGAGTTGTGGAGATTCATGCGCCGGAGAAAATCCCGGTCGCCCATAAAACTTATATAAATGCGACATGGGTAACAGCGATGAAATACTCGCGCTACATTTCAGCAACATCTGGCACAACGGTTGCAAACACGAAGATGTGCAACAGCCCAAACCTACAAAGAAGAACACCAGGGAATGGATAATGAACACGCGAACGCGATAGCGCCAAGCCAGCAACTGTACGCAAGCCCTGTTCAATAGATAGTTCAACTATCGGCTTACGCACACCTTAAAGAAAGTTGCACCCACCCACTCGAACATGACGCAAATGTTCGGACGGCACCTTATTGCCCTTCATCCACCCGAGGGAGCTTTAATGAACGATGCGGTAAAGCACAGAACCCTGCCGGGGCCGTTACGGGAAACGCCGATCCCGCCGGCTTCGGGCAGGCCGGCCTTCAAAGCCAACACTTCGCAACCCGGCGGTTTGAACAAACAGCAGATGGTGTTGCTGGTTGCCGTGTCGGCATTGATACACGGCGGCGCCTGGTGGTTTCTTCAGCAGAGCCGCCCGGAACCGCTGCCCACCCCGCCGCAGATTCCGGAAATGACCGTCGAGCTGACCAGCCCGACGCCACCCGCACCGCCGACTCCGGAGCCGCCGCCCCCGCCTCCACCGCCGCCCGAACCCGAGCAACCGGTGGAAGACGAAGACGCGGTCAAACCGCCGCCCAAACCGGTGGAGAAGCCCAAGCCCATCGAGAAACCGAAACCGGTGCAAAAACCCAAACCGGTGAAGAAAGTCGAGCCGCCGAAAGCTCCGCCCGCTCCGGCGCAACCGGCTGCCCCTGCGGCGCCAACGACACCGAGCGCACCACCGGCCCCCGCCGCCGCGCCTGGCCCGGTGAAAGAGTCGGCAGCGATTTCCGGTCTCGCCAGCCTCGGCAACCCACCGCCGGAATACCCGTCGCTGGCGCTGCGCCGTAACTGGGAGGGCCGCGTGGTGCTGCGCATTCAGGTGCTGGCCAGCGGTCGCGCAGGCTCGGTGACGGTCACCAAGTCCAGCGGCAAGCCGCAACTGGATGACGCCGCCGTCGCCGCGGTGAAGAACTGGAAGTTCATTCCAGCCAAGCGCGGTGACACGCCGATAGACGGCTTTGCCACCCAGACCATCGATTTCAAATTGCCGCAATAACCGAACGCTCAATCAACGCACAACCGAATAACGCAAGCGAGGTGTAACCATGAACGATTTGTCTTCGATGATTGTCCCCGGTGTGCTCTGGGGTCTGGTGCTGTTTTCCGTGCTCAGCTGGGCGATCCTGCTGGTCAAGTCGGCGCAATACCTGCGCCAGAAAGCGCAGAACAAGCAGTTCAGCAAAGCCTTCTGGGGCGCGCCGGACCTGCTCACCGCCGCCGAACACGCCAGCCAATACCCCGGCTCCCTGGCGCGTATCGCCAGCAGTGGTTTCGAAGCGCTGTTGGTCGAAGAATCGCCACGCACCACCCAGCAACTGGCGCACACCATCAACCGTTCGGATCGCCTGGAACGCAATCTGCGCCAGCAGATCCAGAAAGAACGCCGCTCGCTGGAAAACGGCCAGGCCATCCTCGCCAGTATTGGCAGCACCGCGCCGTTCATTGGTTTGTTCGGCACCGTGTGGGGAATCATGGAAGCCCTCAAAAGCATCGGCGAAACCGGTTCGGCCAGCCTTGAAGCCGTCGCCGGCCCTATCGGCCATGCATTGATCGCCACGGGCGTGGGGATCGCCGTCGCGGTGCCGGCGGTGCTGATTTACAACTTCTTCCTGCGTCGACTCAAACTCGCCTCGGCCGACATGGACGACTTCGCCCATGACTTCGACGCCCTCGCCTCGCGCAGTGCGTTTTCCGTCAACCGTCAGGCCATTGCCAGCAAAACCACAGCCGCCGTGCGGGAGGCCAGCTGATGTCCTTCTCCACTCAAGACAGCGATGAAGTGCTCAGCGAAATGAACGTCACGCCGCTGGTGGACGTGATGCTCGTGTTGCTGGTGGTGTTCATCGTCACCGCGCCGCTGATGACCAACGCGATCAAGGTCAACCTGCCAAAAACCGACGCCGTCGCCCCCGCTGAAAAGAAAGACCCGGTGGTGGTCAGCGTCGATCAGGACGGCAAGTTTTATCTGGCCAAGACCGAACTGGCCCCGGAATCCCTGGAGGCCAGCCTCAAGGAGGTCAAGGCCAAGGATGCCGAGGTGCGCGTTCAGCTCCAGGCCGATTCCGCGGTCAATTACGGGCAAGTGGCCAAGGCCATGGCGTCCATCGAACGCTCGGGCATCAGCAAAATATCGGTGATGACCACCCACTGAGTGCGGTGCCGGGCACGCCTTGAGAAACGCGCCCGGCACCGCTGATCGAATCCCGTCGCAACCCGCCGACCGAAAAACGCAACGCGCCTTTCGGAGGGGATCGGCTTGCTTGAAGAAAGTGGTTTTCCGCACGCGGTATCACCGAAAGCGGAGCAATGAGGGGCTCACAAGGCCAATTCGATAACGTCTAACAAAGTCGGAAACAACCATGCTGATGAACACTCCACGCTTCACGCTCAAACCATTGGTGGCCACGATTTCTCGCCACCGTTTTGTTCCGCTGTATCTGGTGGCCATGGGGATGGGCGCCGGGACCGTGCAAGCGGCCGAGGACGACAATGCGGCTGTTCCGGCAGCCGCCGCAGTCGTTGCGCCGACCACGCAACTGCAACGGGTCGAAGTGACCGGTTCGGCGATTCGCCGGGTCGATGCGGAAACGGCGGTACCGATCACCATTCTCAAGGCCGATGAGCTGCGCAAACAGGGCGTGACCACCACTGCCGAACTGGTGCAGCGCATCACCGGCAGCCAGTCGATCAACAACAGTGCAGGCTCGGTCGGCAGCGCCACCGGTGGCGCTTCGTTCGCCGACATGCGTGGCATCGGCGCCAACAAAACGCTGGTGTTGCTCAACGGTCGACGCCTGGCCAACAACGCGTTGTCGGGCACCAACTCCGCTGGCGGCGCGGTGGATCTGAACATGATCCCGTTTGCCGCGATCGAGCGCGTGGAAGTGCTGCGCGACGGCGCCTCGGCGCTCTACGGTACCGACGCCATTGGCGGCGTGATCAACTTCATCACCAAAAAATCACTGACTGACGGCCAACTCACCCTCGGCGGCGAAACCCCGACCCACAGTGGCGGCGGTGCGACCAAGGACATGAGCGCCAGTTGGGGCTTCGGCGATCTGGAAGAAGACCGCTTCAACGTGCTCGGTGTGTTCAATTACAACAAGCAGCAGAACCTCGACGCCAATGACCGCTCCTTCGCCCGCGACTACGTGCCCGGGCGCGGCCTGGATCAGACCTCCGGCACCGCGTTCCCCGGCAACTACAGCCAGAACGGCAACGCCACCAACCCGTTGGCCAACAGCAATTGCAACGGCCCTAACCTGGTGGGGCGCGATGGCGTGTGCCGCTTCAGCACCCGTGAATACATCGACCTGGTGCCACAAACCGAGAAGACGTCTTTCTTTGGCAAGACCACCGGCAAACTGGCGGACGACCACAACGTCAACCTCGAATACTTCTGGTCGCGCAACAACAACGCCACGGCGGTCGGCCCCGCGCCACTGACCGGCCTGAGTCTGGATGCCTCATCGCCCTACTACCCCGGCAACGGCATCACGCCAGGCCCCACCGGTTTCGCCCTCGACCCCACCCAACCCGTGGATGTGAACTGGCGCGAAACCGCCGCCGGCCCGCGTGAGTCGAAAGACCAGAACACCAGCCAGCGCTTTCTGCTGAGCTTCGACGGTCTGGTCGGCGGCTGGGATTACAACGTCGGCGCCTCGTACAACCAGAACAAAATCGTTTCCAGCGTCACCAGCGGTTATGTCAGCGATCAAGCCATGATCGATGGTCTGGCCAGCGGTTTGCTCAATCCGTTCGGCCCGCAATCGGCTGCCGGTCAGCAGTACATCGACAACGCTGCCTACCACGGCGCCTACTCCACCGCTGTTGGCCGGGTCGCCGGTTTCGACGGCCGGATCAGCCGCGAAATCGGTGACTGGTTCGGTGCCGGCCCGTCCGGTCTGGCGCTGGGCGGCGAGTACCGCAAAGAGAAATTCCATCAGGACTTCGAACAGTTTGCCGGCGACATCCAGAGCCTGGGTATCGACCCGGCCGGCAGCGTCGAAGGCGACCGCAGCGTGAAAGCCGCTTATGCGGAAATCAACGTGCCGGTGCTCGACAGCCTTGAACTGTCTGCCGCTGTGCGCCACGACAAATACAGCGACTTTGGCAGCACCACCAACCCGAAATACTCGTTCCGCTACCAGCCGCTCAAAGAGCTGGTGGTGCGTGGCGCGTACAGCGAAGGTTTCCGTGCGCCGTCGCTTTACGAGCTGTATTCACCGCGCAGCATCACGTACACCCAGGGCTACTACAACGATCCGGTGCTGTGTACCGGCGGCGTGGTGCAACCGGGCGGCAACGGCGGGCGCGATTGCGGTCAGCAGTTCCTCAACCAGATCGGCGGCAACGAGGATCTGGCCCCGGAGAAGGCGCGCAACGTGACACTGGGCTTCGTTTATCAGCCAATGAGCAACCTCTCCGTGGGTCTGGATTTCTGGTGGATTCACATCTCCAACCAGATCCAACCGTTCCCGGAATCCACCGTGTTTGATCAGGCCGGCAGCTACTCCGACCGTTTTGTGCGCAACGCCGACGGCACGCTCAACTACATCGTCACCGGCAACGCCAACCTGGGCATCGTCGAAACCAACGGCATCGATGTGTCGCTCGATTACCGTTTCCCGAACACCCCGTACGGCCAGTTCGGTCTCGGGCTGCAGGGCACCTACGTCGACGAATACGACTTCCAGAGCACCATCAAAGGTCCGTTCACCGACAAGGTCGGCGACTTCCAGGGTGACGGCGTGGTTGCGCGCTGGAAGCACAACCTGACCGGGAGTTGGACCTTCGGCGCGGCACGGGCGTCGCTGACCAACCGCTTCACCACCGGCTACAACGACTACGACCGCGATACCCACGCGCGGGTCGCGTCGTATTCGGTGTGGGACCTGTCGGCCGGCTACACCTTCGACAAGGTGCTGGACGTGGACGCGGGGATGAAAAACATGTTCGACCGCAACCCGCCGTTCTCCAACCAGGCTTACAACTTCCAGAGCGGCTATGACCCGCGCTATACCGACCCGCTGGGCCGCACGCTGTTCGCGCGCATGACTTACCACTTCTAACCGCAAACACCAGATGTCTCCCCTGTGGGAGGGGGCTTGCTCCCGAAGGCGATGTGTCAGTCAACACCCCCTTCACTGATCCATCGCCTTCGGGAGCAGCCCCTTCCCACAGATTGATCTGTGTGCATTCAGGAATTAAGGAGTGACTTCATGACTTTCATGCGCAACATGGCCGCTCTGTTGCTCGGCAGCACGCTGCTGTGCAACGCGGCACCTGCGCTGGCCGTCGGCAGCTATGCGATGACGGTGTACGGCGAGGCGCCGAAATACCCGGCGGGTTTCCAGCATTTCGATTTCGTCGATCCCCACGCACCCAAGGGGGGGTCACTCAGCCGCGCGTCGATGGAGATTGGTCAATTCAACTACATCACCCCGTATGCCGATCAAGGCATTTCTGTGGTGCAGGTCAACGACTGGGTGTATTCGCCGCTGGCGTTCCGCTCACTGGACGAGCCCTACACCGTCTACGGCCTGGTCGCGCAGCAGATGGAGCGCGATCGCGCAGGACTCTGGGTACGTTTCACTCTGAATCCCAAGGCACGCTTCGCTGACGGCACGCCGATCACCGCCGAAGACGTGCGCTACACCTTCAACCTGCTGATGACCAAGGGCAGCCTGAGTTATCGCCAGCAATACGCCGACGTGCAGGACGTGTTGATCGAGAGCCCACGGCAGGTGCGTTTCACCTTCAAGAACAACCTCAATCGCACGCTTGCGCTGGATCTGGCGACGATGCGCGTGGTGCCCGAACACTGGTGGAAAACCCGCGACTTCGCCAATGGCGGCGGTTTCGAGCCGCCGTTGGGCAGTGGCCCGTACCGGGTCAGCAAGGTCGACGCCGGGCGCAGCATCAGTTTTGAGCGCGACCCGGATTGGTGGGGCAAAGACCTGCCGGTCAGTCGCGGGATGTACAACTTCGACAACCTGACGGTGAATTTCTACGGCGACACCGACGTCGCCCGGCAATTGCTGCAGGCCGGCGCATTCGACTACAACCGCGAGTTTTCATCCTCGGGTTATGTGGTCGGCTACGACAGCCCGGCGCTGCGCGATGGGCGCTTGCAACAGTCAATCCTCGCCCCGGAAAAACCGACGGCGGCGCAGGGCTTCGTGTTCAACCTGCAAAACCCGATTTTCCAGGATCGCCGCGTGCGTCAGGCGATCAGCCTGTTGTGGGATTTCGAGTGGACCAACAAGCAAATGATGCGCGGCTTCTACGTGCGTCAGAACAGCTATTGGCCCAAGAGTGAAATGGCCGCCACCGCGCTGCCCGACGCCGAGGAATTGCGGATCCTCGAACCGCTGCGAGGGCAGATCCCCGACGAGGTATTTACCGAGGTCTACAAGGCGCCGAAAACCGATGGCAGCGGCTACATCCGCGACAAGCAACTGCAAGCGCTGAAGCTGCTGGCCGAGGCCGGCTGGACGGCGAAAAACAATCGGTTGGTCAACGCTGCCGGCGAACCGTTGGAGTTCACCTTCCTCGACGGTCAGGGCGGGTTCGACCGCATGCTGTTGCCGTTCAAACGCACCCTCGCGCAAATCGGCATCACCCTCAACCTGCGCCGGATCGATTCGGCGCAGTACGTCAATCGACTCAACGCCCGGGACTACGACATGATCGTCACCAGTTTCCCGCGCAGCGGCGATCCGATCGTCTCTCCCGGCCGCGAGTTGTACAGCCTCTACGCCTCGCAAAGTGCCACGCAAGTCGGCAGTTCCAACTCGATGGTGCTGGCCAACCCGGCGGTTGATCAGTTGATCGACGGCCTGGTCCAGGCCAACACCCGCGACGCCATGGTGCATTACGCCCGCGCCCTCGACCGGGTGCTGCAATGGGGTTACTACATGATTCCCAACTACTACTCCAAAGGCACGCCGACGGTGTATCAGAACCGCTTCGGCATGCCGCCGGTGCAACCGGCGTACGACGAAGGCCTCAACACCTGGTGGGAGGTCTCGGCCAAGCCGTTGACCACGCAACAGATGCACACCCAGCTCGCGGGGGGCCAGTGACATGCTGCGCTATCTGAGTCGACGCTTGCTGCTGATCATCCCGACGTTGCTGTGCATTCTGGTGGTCAATTTCCTCATCGTGCAGGCCGCGCCGGGTGGCCCGGTGGAGCAAGCCATTGCGCGCCTACAAGGCTTCGGCGGGCACAGCATGGGCGGTGGTGGCGAAGTCGCCGCGATTGGCGGTGCCGGACGCAGCAGCCGTGGCCTCGATCCAGCGCTGATCGAGGAAATCAAACACCACTACGGCTTCGACAAACCGCTGCACGAACGCCTGTGGCTGATGCTGAAAAACTACGCGCAACTGGACTTGGGCAGCAGTTTCTTTCGCGGCGCCAAGGTTACCGATCTGATCATTCAAAAACTGCCAGTGTCGCTGTCCCTCGGCTTGTGGGCGACGCTGATCACCTATCTGATCTCGATCCCGCTGGGCATTCGCAAAGCGATCAAGAACGGCAGCGCCTTCGATGTCTGGAGCAGCACGGCGATCATCATCGGCTATGCGATGCCGGCGTTTCTGTTCGCGATTCTGCTGATCGTGGTGTTTGCCGGCGGCAGTTACGTCAACTGGTTTCCGGTGCAGGGCCTGGTGTCGGACAACTTCGACAGCCTCAGCACCCTGGGCAAAGTCGGCGACTACCTCTGGCACCTGGTGTTGCCGGTGACCGCGTTGGTGATCGGCGGTTTCGCCACGCTGACCATCCTGACCAAAAACAGCTTTCTCAACGAGATCAGCCGCCAGTACGTCGTCACGGCGCGGGCCAAGGGTTTGACCGAACGCCGTGTGCTTTACGGCCATGTGTTTCGCAACGCCATGCTGTTGGTGGTCGCGGGGGTGCCGTCGGCACTGATCGAGGTGTTCTTCGCCGGTTCATTGCTGATCGAAACCATCTTCAACCTCGACGGCCTCGGGCGCATGAGTTACGAGGCGGCGGTGTCGCGGGACTATCCGGTGGTGTTCGGCGCGTTGTTTCTGTTCACCCTGTTCGGCCTGCTGATCAAGTTGATCGGCGACCTCTGCTACACCCTGCTCGACCCGCGCATCGACTTCTCGGCGAGGACTGCCTGATGTTCACACTCTCTCCTCTGGGCCAACGCCGTGTCGCTCAATTCAAGGCCAACCGACGCGGGCGCTGGTCGCTGTGGCTGTTCATCGGTCTGTGTCTGATCTGCCTGGGTGGCGAGTTGATCGCCAACGACAAACCGCTGGTGATCCGCTACCACGACACCTTTTACTTCCCCATCCTCAGTGAATACCTGGAAACCGACTTCGGCGGCGAGCTGCCGTTCCAGCCGGACTATGCCAGCGCCTACGTACACAAACTGATAGAGGATCAGGGCGGCTGGATGCTGTTCCCGCCGATCCCGTTCAGTTACGACACGGTCAATTACGACCTCACCGAGCCGGCACCGAGCCCGCCTTCGACGAGCAATTGGCTGGGCACCGACGATCAGGCGCGGGACGTGTTGGCGCGGGTGATTTTCGGCACGCGGATTTCGATTTTGTTTGCGCTGATCCTCACCGGTATCAGTGCGTTGATTGGCATCGTCGCCGGGGCATTGCAAGGGTATTACGGCGGTTGGGTCGACTTGCTTGGGCAACGGATTCTGGAAATCTGGTCAGGGTTGCCGGTGCTGTACCTGCTGATCATTTTGTCTGGCTTCGTTTCGCCAAGCTTCTGGTGGCTGCTGGGGATCATGGCGCTGTTCTCGTGGTTGGCGTTGGTCGACGTGGTGCGCGCCGAGTTTCTCCGTGGGCGCAATCTGGAATACGTCAAAGCAGCGCGAGCCTTGGGCCTGACCGACAGCGAACTGATGCGCCGGCACATCCTGCCCAATGCGATGACCTCCACCCTCACCTACCTGCCGTTCATTCTGACCGGCGCTATCGCCACCCTCACTGCGCTGGATTTTCTCGGTTTCGGCATGCCGGCGGGCACGGCGTCGCTGGGCGAGTTGATCGGCCAGGCCAAGCGCAATCTGCAAGCGCCATGGCTGGGGCTGACGGCGTTTTTCGCGTTGGCGCTGATTCTGTCGTTGCTGGTGTTTATTGGTGAGGCTTGCCGTGATGCATTCGACCCACAATCCTGATCAGCGGAGCTGACATGAACGACCATTTGATCGAGATCCGCGACCTGCGCGTCGCCTTCGCCGGGCAGGCAGTGGTGCACGGTTTGAACCTGGACATTCGCCGTGGCGAGTGTTTGGCGCTGGTCGGCGAATCAGGCTCGGGCAAGTCGGTGACGGCGCATTCGATCCTGCGCTTGCTGCCGGGTAAAACCGTCAGCAGCACGGGCAGCATCCGCTACAACGGCGTGGACTTGCTGCACGCCAGCGAGCAACAGATGCGCGGCTTGCGCGGCAACCGGATAGCGATGATTTTCCAGGAGCCGATGACTTCGCTGAACCCGTTGCACACCGTGGAAAAACAGGTCAGCGAAGTGCTGGAAATCCACAAGGGTCTGAAGGGCCGCGCCGCCCGGGCTCGTACCTTGGAATTACTGGAACTGGTCGGCATTCGCCAACCTTTGCAGCGTTTGAAAGCCTATCCGCACCAACTCTCCGGCGGCCAGCGGCAGCGGGTGATGATCGCCATGGCGCTGGCCAACGAGCCGGAACTGTTGATCGCCGATGAGCCGACCACCGCGCTCGACGTCACCGTGCAGCAGAAGATTCTTGAGCTGCTGATCGAATTGCAACAGCGACTCGGGATGTCGCTGCTGGTGATCAGTCACGACCTCAATCTGGTCCGACGCATCGCTCAGCGAGTGTGCGTGATGCGTCACGGCGAGATTGTCGAACAGGCCGACTGCGAAACCCTGTTTCGCACGCCGCAGCATCCTTACAGCCGCTTGTTGATCGAGGCTGAACCGAGCGGCGCACCCGTGCCGAGTCAGTACGATCACAACTTGCTGGAGGTGGATGACCTGAAAGTCTGGTTCCCATTGCCCAAAGCGCTGTTCAGCCGTCAGCAGGACTACATCAAAGCGGTCGATGGCGTCAGTTTCAGCCTGCAACGGGGCAAGACCCTGGGGATTGTCGGCGAGTCCGGCTCGGGCAAATCGACGCTGGGTCAGGCGATCCTGCGGCTGGTGGAATCGCAGGGCAATATCCGTTTCGGCAACAAGCAACTGAGCCTGCTCAATCAGCGTCTGATGCGCCCGTTGCGCCGGCAGATTCAGGTGGTGTTTCAGGACCCGTTCGGCAGCCTCAGCCCGCGCATGACGGTGCAGCAGATCATTGCCGAGGGTTTGTTGACCCATGGCATCGGCACCGAGGCTGAGCGAGAAGCGGCGGTGATTCGCGTGCTGGAGGACGTCGGGCTTGACCCGAAGAGTCGTCATCGCTATCCCCACGAGTTTTCAGGCGGTCAGCGCCAACGCATCTCCATCGCACGGGCATTGGTGCTGGAACCGGCGCTGATTCTGCTCGATGAACCGACCTCGGCGCTGGATCGCACGGTGCAGAAGCAGGTGGTGGAGTTACTGCGGCAATTGCAGATCAAGCATGGGCTGACGTATTTGTTCATCAGCCATGATCTGGCGGTGGTGCATGCATTGGCCCATGACTTGATAGTGATCAAGGATGGCAAAGTCGTTGAGCAAGGTGCTTCGCGGGAGATCTTTACGGCGCCGCAGCATCCCTATACCCAGGAGTTACTGAAAGCCTCCGGCCTCAAGCCTGAAGAAGAACCCTGTGGGAGCGGGCTTGCTCGCGAAAGCGGTGTGCCCGTTATATGAGCTGTGATTGACACATCGCCTTCGCGAGCAAGCCCGCTCCCACAAGGGAAATTGCGGTGCCTTAAAAATATTTTCCAGGCACTGCATCCAATCGGCTCCGCCACGGGTAGTCCCTGTAACAGCCACTGTTGGCTGCCAGCGATCTACCCCTTTCGGAGAAAACACTGATGAACACCACACAGCTGATTTGCTTCACCGGTTTGCTTGCAGCCACCTCGACGGCCTTCGCCCAAAGCAGTTACCCCGACACCATCAAAGTGCCGGCCGGCCACAAGATCGCGATGGAAACCACCGGTGTCGGCGAGGTCACCTACGAGTGCCGCGACAAACCCAATATGGCCGGGCAGACCGAGTGGACCTTCGTCGGGCCGAAAGCGGTGCTCAATGACCGCAGCGGCAAGCAGGTTGGCACCTACTATGGCCCACCGGCTACCTGGCAGGCTAAAGACGGTTCGAAAATCACCGGCACGCAACTGGCGGTGGCGCCATCGGGGGCCGGCAACCTGCCCTATCAACTGGTCAAGGCCAACCCGGCTGAAGGCAAAGGCGCCATGAGCGGCGTGAGTTACATCCAGCGCGTTGCGCTCAAAGGTGGCGTGGCACCGAGCAGCGAGTGCACGGCAGCCAACAAAGGCAAGCAGGAAGTGGTGAAGTATCAGGCCGATTACATTTTCTGGGCGGCGAACTGAGGTCACAGGCTCGGCACAAAACCTGTGGGAGCGGGCTCGCTCGCGAAAGCGGTGTAACCGTGACAGTGATGCTGACTGACACGACGCCATCGCGGACAAGCCCGCTTCCAAAGGGCTCTGTGTGCTGAAGTTAAATGTGAGCTAGATTGCACTGCATGTCCTCACCCGAATCTGAATTCGATTACCAAGCCCGTCTCGCTGCCTGTGCCCGCGGCGAGCGGGCTGCCCTGCGCGATTTGTATGTGCAGGAGGGTCCGCGCCTGCTGGGTGTGGCCAAGCGGCTGGTGCGCGATACGGCGCTGGCGGAGGACATTGTCCATGAGGCGTTCATCAAAATCTGGAACGGTGCGGCGGGGTTTGATCCGGCGCGCGGTTCGGCGCGTGGCTGGATGTTCACCGTGACCCGGCATCTGGCGCTGAATCTACTGCGTAATCAAGCCCGGGAAACGCCGTTCAGTGATGATCATGAAATGGCTACGCAAGACGACGACGGCTTCGACGCCCAAGCGCATTCGGCGCGCATTCACCGCTGCCTGGAACAGCTCGATCCACAACGCCGAAGCTGCATCCTTCACGCCTATGTCGACGGCTACAGCCATGCGCAGATTTCCCAACGGTTGGGCACGCCGCTGGGCACGGTCAAAGCCTGGATCAAGCGCAGCCTCAACGCCTTGCGGGAGTGCATGGGATGACCACTGAATCGGCACAGGAACGCGATGAACTGGCCAGTGAATATGTGCTGGGCACGCTCTCGGCTGAAGATCGCGCCAACGTTCAACGACGCCTGCCGACCGACCCCGAACTGCGTGCGGCGGTGGAGGCCTGGGAACGGCGCCTGCTGGACCTGACCGACCTCGCCGCGCCGCAACAGCCATCACCACAACTCTGGCCACGGATTGAGCGCAGTGTTGAACGGCTCACACCCAAAATACCTGCCTCGGTGAAAACCTCATGGTGGAATCTGCTGCCACTGTGGCGTGGATTGACTGCTGCCGGATTGGCCGCAACATTGGTGTTGGGCTCAATCCTGCTGACCCAGACCACGCCGAAGCCGAGTTATCTGGTGGTGCTGGTCGCGCCGCAGGACAAGGCCCCGGGATGGGTGATTCAGGCCAGCGACTCGCGGGAGATTCAGTTGATTCCGCTGGGCGTGGTGCAAGTGCCGGCGGACAAGGCCCTGGAATTCTGGACCAAGGCTGACGGCTGGCAAGGGCCGGTGTCACTGGGGCTGGTCAAACCGGGACAGGCGCTGAAAGTGCCGCTGGACAAATTGCCGCCGCTGCAACCCAATCAGCTGTTCGAGCTGACGCTGGAAGGCGCCAACGGTTCGCCGATTGGCAAACCGACCGGGCCGATTCAGGCGATCGGGCGCGCAGTGAAGGTGTTGTGAAGCGCTAAGCTGCGGGTTCTGGCAATCATCATCGGCGTCGATATTCACCATCACAGCAATGAAGTTCTCATAAAAAATCTCCGGCGTAACATCCGCTCCATACCAACCAATAACACCCCGGAGCACACCATCATGAAACGCCAGACTCTTCTCAGCATCGCTTTCTCGGTTTTCGCAGTTAACGCTTTTGCCGCTACCCCGGCCCACACGATGATCGCCGCCGATGGCTCGGATCGTCTGTACCAGAACACCGTCGCCGCTGACGGCTCGGATCGCCTGCAAGGCAACACCGTCGCCGCTGATGGCTCGGATCGTCTGCAAGGCAACACCGTCGCCGCTGATGGTTCGGATCGCCTGCAAGGCAACACCGTCGCCGCTGATGGTTCGGATCGTCTGCAAGGCAACACCGTCGCCGCTGA
>NZ_JAIHLQ010000080.1 GCF_019733355.1 Pseudomonas baetica
CACGGCGGGTTCGCTTACGTTTACCTGCGTACTCGGCATCGGCGAAAGAAATCTGCTTCATGGGGGGATCAACCGTTCAGCTCATGTGATGGGAGATATTTCACCAGATTTTGAAACCTTTTTCAGAGTTTCCTAAGGGATTTTTGTACGGGTTTTATGCATTGGCACTGGCCGCCACAACGCGCCGATCTGTGCGTTTGTGACAGCCCCTACATGAAAGTTAATTTAAAGCGTGACGGAAATTTCTTGGCAAAATGCTGCCATTCCGTTTGAACCGATCAAGGCCTGCCCTATGACGCGAATTTTGACCATCGAAGACGACGCCGTGACCGCCCGGGAAATCGTCGCCGAACTCAGCAGCCACGGCCTGGATGTGGATTGGGTCGACAATGGCCGCGAAGGCCTCGCACGCGCCGCCAGTGGTCACTATGACCTGATCACCCTCGACCGCATGCTGCCCGAGCTTGATGGCCTGGCCATCGTCACCACCCTGCGCACCATGGGCGTGGCCACGCCGATACTGATGATCAGCGCCCTGTCCGATGTCGATGAGCGCGTGCGCGGCTTGCGCGCCGGTGGCGATGACTACCTGACCAAACCGTTCGCCACCGACGAGATGGCGGCACGGGTTGAAGTGTTGCTGCGTCGCCAGCACAGCGGCGCCACCCAGGCAACGACGTTGCAGGTCGCGGACCTTGAGCTGGACCTGATCAGCCACGAAGCACGGCGCGCCGAGCAAGTGCTGACGCTACTGCCGACCGAATACAAACTGCTGGAATTCCTAATGCGCAACAGCGGGCAGATCCTCTCGCGAATGATGATTTTCGAAGAGGTCTGGGGTTATCACTTCGACCCCGGCACCAACCTGATCGACGTGCACATCGGCCGGTTGCGCAAGAAGATCGACGCTGCGGGCAACGTTCCGCTGATCCGCACGGTACGGGGCTCCGGTTATGTCATTGCCGAACCCGTCTGACGGCTGGCGTTCCTCCAGCAGCCGCTTGCTGGCGCTATACAGTTCGCTGTTCGTGGCCTGGAGCGCGATCCTCATGGGGGTCATGTATTACGAGGTTTCCGGCTACCTCGACAACCTTGCCAAGCATTCGCTGATGCAACGTCAGCATCTGTTTTCGCACTTTCTCGGCGAACAACTCGAAGAAGCGCTCGCCGCGAGCATGACCTTCGATATTCGCGGTATCGACGCCTACGGGCTGTTCGACACGCACGGCAGGTACCTCGGCGGTGCCTTGCAGCAAATTCCTGAAGGCCTGCCACTGGACGGCAAAATCCACATGTTGGCCAACTGCGCCGATTCCGATGATCCGACCCTGCCGGCCGACAGCTGCGACGCCGTCGCGACGCAAACCCGCGACGGACGCTGGCTGGTCCTGCTGCGTGACAACGGCTCGCTGTTCGCGGTAACGCGGATCATCCTGCACGCGCTGTTCTGGGGCGTGTCACTGACGATTTTGCCGGGGATTGCCGGTTGGCACTTGCTGCGGCGCCGGCCATTGCGGCGCATTCGTGCGATTCAGGACAGCGCGCAAGCCATTGTCGCCGGTGACCTGACCCACCGCTTGCCGCTGTCCAATCGCCGTGATGAGCTGGACATGCTCGCCGCCATCGTCAACGCCATGCTTGAGCGCATCGAACGGCTGATGAATGAAGTCAAAGGCGTGTGCGACAACATTGCCCATGATCTGCGCACGCCATTGACCCGACTGCGGGCGCAGTTGTATCGCATCCAGCAGCAGGCTGGTGAAGGCTCGCCAGAAGCGGCGCAACTGGACCTGGTGCTGGCCGAGGCGGATACGCTGATGGCGCGGTTTCGCGGGTTGTTGCGGATTTCCGAATTGGAGGATCGCCAGCGTCGCTCAGGGTTTGTCGAGCTTGACCCGGTCTTGCTGCTGGAAGAACTGCACGCGTTTTACCTGCCGCTGGCAGAAGAAGGCGAGCTGCGTTTCGTGCTGAACATGCCGCAGACCCTGCCCCCGCTCAATGGCGACCGAGCGTTGTTGTTCGAAGCTTTGGCGAATCTGCTGAGCAACTCGATCAAGTTCACGCCGGCCGGCGGCACGGTGATGTTGCGTGGCGTGAATGATGCCGGGCACACGCGCATCGAAGTACACGACTCAGGACCGGGAATCCCAGAGGCCGAGCGTGAGGCGGTGTTCCAGCGTTTCTACCGCGCCGAGGGTGGGCAACCGCAGAGTGGCTTTGGCCTTGGGCTGTCGATCGTCGCGGCGATTGTCAGCTTGCATGGCTTCCATCTCGAGGTGGGCAGCAGTGATTTGGGTGGGGCAAAACTGGTGCTCGATTGCCGGCAGCGTTTGATCACTAATGCCTGAGCCCCCCCTGCGGGAGCGGGCTTGCTCGCGAAGGCGCCGTATCAGTCAATCCCTCCGGCGACTGACACTCTGCTTTCGCGAGCAAGCCCGCTCCCACGGTTTTTTGTCCATGATCATTAAACCGGGTAATTGGCCCGCAGGGCCTCAAGGCCACCCTGATAGATACCGTTGAACAGTGCCACCACGTCCTCATCGCTCACGCCTTTGGCGGTGAAGCGCCCCGACCACGTCACTCGTGCGCCCTGCCCTTGGGCTTGGACTTTGATGGTCGCCAGGTAATCGGTGGCTGGAAACGGTGCCTGTTCGATCGAGTAGCTGTAGGTCTTCTCGGCGTTATCGAACGTTTGCAAACGCTCGATCACCACCGCGCCATCAGCGGTCTTGAGGGTGCGTACACGACCGCCTTCACTCAATTCACTGCTGGGAATGAACGGCAGCCAGTCCGGCAGCGTGTTGAAACCGCCGATCAATTGCCAGACCTGATCGGCCGAGGCCGGGATGTCGATTGTTGCGGATGCAGTTGCCATGGATAAACGTCTCTCTTGGGGAATTCGGTTGTCAGATGGTCAGGCTGTCGACCACACCACCGTCGACCCGCAGAGCGGCACCGGTGGTGGCCGAGGACAGCGGTGAAGCGATGTAGGTCACCAGATGCGCGACTTCTTCGACATCGGCCACACGCTGGATGATCGAGGTCGGACGCGCCTTGCGCACAAAGACGTCAGCCTCCTCGCGCAGATTGCGGCCGGATTCGGCGGCGGCATCCTTGAGCATCTCTTCCAGGCCATCTGTAAACGTCGGCCCCGGCAGGATCGCATTGACCGTCACGCCAGTGCCAGCCAGGCGTTTGGCCAGGCCGTGGGACACCGCGAGGTTGGCGCTTTTAGTCACGCCATAATTGATCATGTCGGCCGGCGTCGCCACCCCGGACTCCGAGGACAGGAAAATCACCCGGCCCCAGCCTTGCTCGACCATCGCCGGCACATAATGCCGCGACAGACGCACACCGGAAATAACGTTGACCTCATAGAAACGCGTCCACTCACTGTCCGGCGCGTCGAAGAAGTCGACGTTATTAAAGATGCCTAGGTTATTCACCAGAATGTCGGCGCGCGGTTCGGCGGCGAAGAGTTTTTCCGCGCCTTCAGCGGTGCCCAGATCCGCCACCAAACCGCGCAACTGAGCACCCGGCACCTGCTGCCGAATGCTCGCCAGCGCCTGTTCGACCTTGGCCGTGTCGCGGCCGATCACCACCACCGTGGCGCCGGATTCGGCCAGCGACTGGCTGATGCCCAGACCGATGCCTGCGGTGCTGCCGCTGACAATGGCCAGTTTCCCACTCAGATCAATCTTCATGCTTTCACCTCATCGATTGGCAATATCGCGCTGTACAACTTCAGTTCCGCCGAGCCATTGGAAGGCCTGAGACAGCGTAGTCTCGATATTGCATGGGTGAGTGAGCCGCCGACCGGGGTAATGCTGCGCGAAATGCCGTGGCTGCTTTACTTAAAAGATACCGCCACCCAATGAGCCCTCCGGCATCAACCGAGCCGACATCAGCCTGTTGGTGATTTTCGAAATATCAGCGCCCTCAATGAGGTGACCATGAAAATGTCTGCGCAAATGACCTTGGTGGCCGTGCTCGCAACCCTCGCCTATCTAGGCCTGGCGGTGTGGGGGATCGGCGGCATAGCCGTGTTTTTCTCCCATGGATCGCTGGTGTTGATCGCGCTCGCAACCGTGGCCATGGTCGTAGCGTCGCTGTTTACCGACGTGAACATGAGTGCCGGCGAGCGTGAGGATCGGGCCAATCGCTGGGTATTGTCGGCGTTCGGTGTGATTGGTTTGCTCAGCGGTTTTCTCCCCGCGTACTGCGACCGCCTCGACGTCTGGACCTGGGGCGGCGAAGGCGTGCGTTGGCTGGGGGCATTGCTGTTTATTGCCGGCGGTGCGTTGCGCTTGTGGCCGGTATTTGTGTTGGGCCGGCGCTTCAGTGGGTTGGTGGCCATTCAGCCGGGGCATCGTTTGGTCACCGATGGCATCTACCAACATCTGCGCAACCCGAGTTATCTGGGCCTGGTGATCAATGCCATGGGCTGGGCGCTGGCATTTCGTTCGGTCATCGGATTGTTGCTGGCGGCGCTGACACTGATCCCGCTGATCGCCCGTATCCATTCGGAAGAAGCGTTGCTGCGCGGTCAGTTCGGCGCCGAGTACGACGCCTACTGCGCTCGGAGCTGGCGCCTGTTGCCCGGCGTCTACTGAGCCCGAAATTACCCAGCGCCCACAGGGATTGCGGGGTGTCAGTTTTTTCGCAGGCGCAGTTGACCATCGCTGTCGACTTTGACGCTGATCGCCTCGTAACTGGCCAATGTCGCATGCGCGGTTTCGAGCGGATGCTGGTGCGTCGTGGTAATGATCATCAGCGGCGCGCCGGCGGCTTTAGCCGCCTGGATACCAACAGCGGCGTCTTCGAAGATCAGACAGTGGCGCGGCTCAACTCCCAGACGCTTGGCGGCCAAGAGATAACCGGCGGGATCGGGCTTGCCGGACTTCACATCTTCGGCCGTAATCATCATCGCAGGCTCGGGAATGCCCGCTGCCGCCATCCGCCGCAAGGCCAGATCCCGCGGCGCCGAGGTGACCATGGCCCAGCGCTCGGCAGGCAGGCTGTTGAGGAACGCCGCTGCGCCGGGAATCTCGACAATGCCTTCAACGTCGCCGATTTCCGCCTCGGTGATGAACGCCGCTTGTTCTTCGGCATTCACCCCCGGCAGGTTCAAACGATGGATGGTGTCGATGGCTCGCGCGCCATGAATGGTCGGCAAGAACGTTTCAACGTCCACTCCATGGCGCACAGCCCAGGCTGACCAGATCCGCTCGGCGGCGGCGATGGAGTTGAGGACGGTGCCGTCCATGTCGAACAGGAAGGCGCCGAACGCGCGGTCGAATACACAATCGTGAGCAGACAAAGGGTCGCATCCTCTGGCAAGGGCGGGCAGGTTGGCCGGGCAATGTAGCACTTGCCCGGCCGATCCACCCAGCGCGTCAGTGCAGGCGCGCAGCCTTGGATTTGAACGCGCTGTCCACACAGTCGAGCAACTGACCGATGGCCCAGGGTTTTTTGATGAACGCCACCGGGTGCTTGACCCCGGAAGTCTCAGGCGTTTCATAACCGGACATCACCATCACCGGTTTTTCCGGCCAGCGATCGCCGACCAGATTCGCCAAGTCGGCGCCATTAAGGGTGCCGGGCATGGTGATGTCGGTGAGCAACAGCGCCACGTCTGGCGCGTGCTCCTCCAGATATTGCGAGGCGGCATCAGCGCTCGTCTGTGGCTCGACCTTGAAACCTTCCTCCTGAAGAATTTCGCAAAGAAACTCCAGAATCAACGGATCATCTTCAACGACCAGAATCAACCCGCCAGGAAGGTGCGCGTCCGCCGTGGGTGTTGGGCACATGAAACTGCACTCCCTGAATTGCATTAACGATTTAGCGGCTTTAATCCGCTGCTTATCTGGTATGAGCGGCGGGTTCTGTAGAAATTCATTTTTGATACAGGCCTTTTCAAAAACGTCGTATTTACCTACCCGCGACAAGCATTCGCAATGGCGTAATTGTGGTTAAAATGCCGGCCCTTTTGCTTGCCGACCGTGACCGATGAACCCTCAAGCCCTCGCCACCCTCCACGCCCATTTGCTGCCTGCACTGGCGGCGGCACCCAGCGAGACCCGTCGCCTGTTTCATGGGCGCGGGCGTTGCTGGCCGGGGCTGGAACAGCTCACCGTGGACTGGCTGCAAGGCGTGGTGCTGGTGTCACTGTTCAAGGAGCCGGAGCCTGAACAACTGGAAAACCTCAGGGGTTTGCTGCTGGACATCAGCGGTTCGAGCGAGTGGCAGCAATGCGGCGCGCACACGTTGCTGATCCAGCATCGCTACTTGCCACAAAGCACCGCCGAATGGCTGCTGGGCGATGAGCTCGACGAAATGACCATCGTCGAGGGCGGCTTGCAGTACCGCGTCGACCTAGGGCGCAAGCAAAACGCCGGGCTGTTTCTCGACATGCGTTACGGGCGTGACTGGGTACGCGACCAAGCGGCGGGCAAGCGGGTGCTGAATCTGTTCGCCTACACCTGCGGTTTCTCCGTGGCGGCCATCGAGGGTGGCGCCAGCCATGTGGTCAACCTCGACATGTCCCGCGCAGCGCTGAGCCGCGGCCGCGACAATCATCGGCTCAATGGCCATGACGTGAGCAACGTCACTTTTCTTGGCCACGACCTGTTCAAGTCCTGGGGCAAAGTGATCAACAGCGGCCCGTACGATCTGGTGATCATCGATCCGCCGTCATTCCAGAAAGGCAGTTTCTTGCTGACCAAGGATTACCAGCGCGTGCTGCGACGCTTGCCGGAACTGCTGAGCGCGCAAGGCTCGGTGCTGGCGTGCATGAACGATCCGTCGTTGGGTTCGGACTTTTTGATTGACGGGGTTACGCAGCAAGCGCCGAGTTTGCGCTTTGAAAAACGTCTGGAGAATCCGCCGGAGTTCCCGGATGTCGACCCTGAAAGCGGCCTGAAGGCCTTGGTCTTCCAGCGCATCGATTGACACCACCCAAATCCTCCTGAGGGAGCAAAGACGTCGAGTCGCCGCGATCAGTGCACGGTCAGCCGCTGACGAACAAATTCCTCGGTACGACGGGTGGTTTGATCCAGATGCCGATCGCGCTGTTTCTCGGCGTCGAGCATGGCGCGCTTGCCGTTTTTCTGTAGCAGGTAGGTGTGGATCTGCTGCACCTCCAGCGAACGGTAGATTGGCATGGTGTCGATGAACCCATGCAAGCCGTTGCTGCGGTAATGCCGCGTACTCATCAGCACTTGCGTCTCGCGCTGACCGATCACCTCAAAGCCCAGCGCTTCGAAATACGGGACCTTGCCGATGCTGCAAGCCAGTTCGGCGTGAGGATAACGCCCGACCATTTCACCGATCATGGCCCGCGCCACGCCCTGACGCCGACGCCCTTCGCGCACGGCCATGTAGGCGACGCTGCATGCTTCCCAGTCGCCCTGCACCGGTAGGTACAAGAGGAAACCGATCACCTGCTCCGGGTCGTGCTCATCGGTGGCAACCAGCAGTTCCACCTCGGTGCCCTTCTCACCATTCAACGCTTCCAGATACAGATGCACCTCATAACCGACCGCATACTGCCAGACGTTGTACAGCAGGTTACTCGGGCCGAGGCCCACGGCGCTGATGTCGGTCAGGTAGTCGACAACCATTTGCAGAATCTGGCTGTTGATGCCCTCAGGGCATGGGGTTTTGTAGTGGGTGATGCGTGGCATGGCGGGTGAACTCCGGCGGAAAACCGCGACATCATACCTTGCGCGTCCGCTCAGCCTGTATCTGTGCTGACTGAACCGGCGCTTTCGCGAGCAAGCCCGCTCCCACTGGAGAGATGCGTTCGAGTGTGTGCGAGCTTGCTCGCGAAAAGGCAAACGTGTTCAACGCTCATCCAACAGCCCCCCAGCAAAGCCGTCCTGACAAAAATTTCATCTAGCCCAAACGGGATTTTTTGCCGTTTCAGCGTCCAACCCTTCAACTGCGCTCACTCCCTGCGCAGGCCTTGAGGCGTTGTCATGAGCGTTTTGCGTTCCCTGTCCAAATGGCGGCTGTGGCCAATGGCACTGGCAGGCACAGGGGCCGAACGGGTTCTGGGTTGAAGGGCATTGGGTGCGTTGATTGTCCACGCGCCTCTATCAATCACTTTGCGGGAACACCACCATGTCGAAAACAATTAAATCCCTACTCGCTGTCACGCTGGTGGCCATCACCCTATCAGGCTGTGTCGTCGCGCCGGCCCGACCGCATCGGCCACCGCCGCTGGTAGAGGTGGTGCCGGTCATGCCGGCGCCGGGTTATCACTGGGTCGCCGGTCACTACCGCTGGGGCGGTCATCAATGGCGCTGGGTACCAGGTCACTGGCGGGCCTATTGATCGTTGAGGGGCGGCGTCAGTCACCGGGATGACGCCGCCCCACTCACTTGATCCGGTAATGAAAGGTATTGCGTACCGCCGGCACCGACACGGCGACGCCGTCAGTGATCCGTGGCTGATAGCGGAAGGTTTGCGACAGATCGAGCCATTGGGCTTTGCCGAAAGCTTCACTGATTGCCTGTATCGCCACTTGCAGGATCACGTCCGTCAGCCACCAAGCCTGGAACAAGCCGTACAGGCTTTCGCCATAAGCCCGGCCACCCTCAAGCGCAAGCTGCGAAAACATAACACCGGGTTTCAGCAACAAGTGGATCTGGCGCGCAAACACGTCGCGCTGTACCTGTATCAGGTCAAAGGCATGAGCAACGAGGAAGTGGCCGAGTACCTGAGTTTCAGCGATGCGGCAAACTTTCGCCGCTCATTCAAGCGCTGGACCGGCAGCACACCCCACCTGATCCGCCAGTTGTCTGGCAGCCATTGAAAATGGCATGCACCTCACCGCTGTGGTGCCACGATCTTGAACTTGATAGCAATGTCCTTGGACACAAAGGTGTCCGCCCACTCTCCGGCGCCGAGGCCGAACTCATCGCGTTTGAGCAGCAATTCGCCGTTGAAAATGCCGATGCTGCTGCCTGATTTCAATTGCACCGGCACCTGCACGTCGCGGGTGATGCCCTTGAGGGTGAGTTTGCCGTCGATCAGGTAGTGATTGTCGGAAACCTGGCTGAAACGGCCGGATTCGAACACCGCCACGGGGAATTTCCCGGTGTCGAACCATGCCGATTTGACCAGTTCGGTATTGGCATCTTCACTGCCGGCATCAATGCTCTTCAGGTAGATGCGCAAGAAGGTCTGGGCGCCAGCGAGGTTGTCGGTATCGAAGTCCAGCGTCGCGTCGAACTTGCCGAAGGTCCCGTACATCGGCGAGCCCATCTGGCTATAGGTGAAGCTGATCTGACTGGCATGCGTGTTGACCCGGGTGTACTCGACAGCGTGCACTGCGGGTACAGCGCACAGAGGCAATGCAGCGGCCAGCAGCAATCGGATCGACATGAGATTCTCCGGGCAGCGCTCGCCGTCGAGGGACTCGGTTGACTTAAGCAAACAACGGGCGGTTACGCCAACCATTAGACCAATCGTTCAATCTTCTGATGCCGCCAGACCAGTTTGTAATACACCGTCTGCAACACCAGCATGCCCAGATACGCCACCGGAAACGCCATCCACACACCCTGCAAGCCAAAGTGCCCGTCAAGCCAATACGCCGCCGGTAATTGCACTCCCACGACACAGATAATCGCAATGACCACCGGCACCAACACCGTGCCACTGGCGCGCATGATCCCGCCGATGATTGCCTGGAAACCGAACACCAACAGGCTCCACAACATGATGTGCAACAAATGCTCAGCCATTGCTCGGGTCGAGTCGTCGGTGAGGAATAATCCGAGTAACCAGTGCGACAGCACATAGCCCAGCACAATCAGGCCACCGGTCAGACACACATTGATCAACAGCCCGGTGCGCAGGATCGGCCCCATCCGCTCCAGTCGCCCTGCCCCGATGGCCTGTGCGCCCAGGATCGAAGCAGTGATCGCAATCGACAACGCCGGAAACTGCACATAGTTGACGATCTGCGTCACCGCGCCATACGCCGCCGTCGCTTGCGAGCCGTGCTGGTTGACCAGTGCCAGAATCACCAGTTCCGACAGCGACAGCACGATCATCTGCACGCCGGTCGGCAGGCCGATGCGCAGGACCTTGCCAAGAATCACCCCGTCCAGGCGCAGCGCTTTAAAGAACTCGCGATCGGGCGCCAATGGATGGCCCTTGCGGATCAGTCGCCATGCAAGCCACGCCATCGCCGACAGGTTGCCGGCGAGCCCCGCAAACGCTGCACTCTGGATGCCCAGTTGCGGCAAGCCGAACCAGCCACGAATCAACGCCGGTGTCAGCGCAAGCCCCACACAGGTAGACACCATCAGTGCCAGCAGTGGCGAAACCGTGTCACTCACCCCGCGCAACAACTGCGTGAACAGCACAAAGGCCAGCAGCGACGGCAAAATCCACATCATCACATGGGCATACGCCACCGCATCGTCCAGCACGTCGGCGGGCGTGCCCAACCCCGTCAACGCCTGCCGCGCAAACACACTGCCCAATACCGCCGCCACCAAACCAATCAACACCCCAAGCAACAGCGTCGCCCCGGCAATCGCTTTGACCAAGTGCGATTCGCGCGCCCCCCACGCCTGACCGATCAACACCCCCGCGCCCGCACCCAGGCCAATCACCAGGGCGATAAAAAAGAACACCACGGGAAACATGCCCGACACCGCCGCCAGCGCCTGGGTGCCCAGCATCTGGCCGATGTAGATGCTATTGATCGTGCCCGACATCGATTGCAGGAAGTTGGACAGCACCATCGGCGCAAGGAACAGCAAGTAGGTTTGCCAGAGGGGTTTGGTGACGCTGGGGGTTTGCATTGAAAGAGGTCCATCTCGACGGCGGGAAGGCTGATTGAGGATAGCTTCGGTGAGTTGGGTGCAGGGTGCAATTAACATTTCAGTCAGTGTTAATTCTTGCGCACCTCGTCTGTGTAACGGGCATGGGTCTGTTATGTGTCGGTTCGCAGTTGTGGTAAACAACAGCCCGTTAATGTCATCCATTGAGGTTCTGTTCATGTCCCCCTTTCGAAAGCTGCTGATCAGCACTGGCCTAGCCTTACTCGCTGGCACTTCTCACGCAGCTACATCGACTCCAGCACCTGAGTCCTTGCAACCGTTGCTGCTGACACTAAACGAACGCCTGAATATCGGCGATCTCGTCGCTTTGACCAAGTGGGACAGCGGCAAACCGATTCAGGACAGCCCACGGGAAGCGCAGGTCATCACCAATGCCCGCACGCTGGCCGCCGAGCGCAAGCTCGATCCGGAAGAGGTAGCACAGTTGATTGCCGCGCAGATGGAGGCCAACAAACTGGTGCAGTACGGTTTGCTGGCCCAATGGCAAGCGGCCGGTGCCGCGCCGGACACGCTGCGCCCGGATCTGGGCAAACAGATTCGCCCGCGCCTGGATGAACTGCAAACCCGCCTGCTGCAGCAATATGCCGACTTTGCGCCTTATCGCCATGATCCGAGCTGCCCGGTCTGGCTCGCCAAGGCGCGCAGCGCTCTGACCCATGACGCGTTGCATGAACTGGCGTTGACCCGCGCAACCGGGGAGTTGTGCATTCGGGCAACGGCCCCGTAGGACGTGGCTCGGGCAGACATCGCTGGCATCGATAGTCACCATCACGTCAATGAAGTTCTCATAAAAAATCCGCGGCGTAAGATCGGCTCCATACCAACCAACAACACCCCGGAGCACACGATCATGAAACGCCAAATCCTTCTCAGCATCGCTTTCTCGGTTTTCGCAGTTAACGCTTTTGCCGCTACTCCCGCTCACACCCTGGTCGCTGAAGGCGGCTCGGATCGGTTGATTGAAAGTCGTGTTGCTGAAGGTGGCGCTGATCGTCTGATCGAACGCCGCGTTGCTGAAGGTGGCTCGGATCGTCTGATCGAACGCCGTGTTGCCGAAGGTGGTTCTGATCGTCTGATCGAACGCCG
>NZ_JAIHLQ010000081.1 GCF_019733355.1 Pseudomonas baetica
GTTTCGACTGCGCCGGAAGTGGGGCGAATTATAGACGTCTGGAATTCGCCGTCAACACCTATTTTCATATTTCTGTCATATCAGTCAAAGAACCCCGAAAACACAAAGGCCGACCTCTACAGGTCGGCCTTCTTCATCCCTCCTGCTTACAAGCTAGGGAAGGCGAACTGCGAGGCCTCATGGCTGGCACGCTGCGGCCAGCGCTGGGTGATTGCCTTGCGACGAGTATAAAAGCGCACGCCATCGGGCCCATAAGCATGCAGGTCGCCGAACAGCGAACGCTTCCAGCCGCCAAAGCTGTGATAAGCCACCGGCACCGGCAAAGGCACGTTGACGCCGACCATACCGACTTCGATCTCGTCACAGAACAGACGCGCCGCTTCACCGTCACGCGTGAAGATGCAGGTGCCGTTGCCGTATTCGTGATCGTTGATCAGTTGCATCGCCTCTTCCAGGCTGCTCACCCGAACGACGCACAGCACTGGCCCGAAGATCTCTTCTTTATAGATACGCATCTCTGGAGTGACGTTGTCGAACAGGCAGCCCCCGAGGAAGAAGCCGTCTTCGTGACCCGTGACGCTAAAGCCGCGACCATCGACCACCAGGGTCGCACCTGCTGCCACGCCGTCATCGACATAGCCGCTGACCTTGTCGCGAGCCTGACCGGTCACCAGAGGCCCCATGTCCAGACCACACGAAGTACCCGCACCAATCTTCAACGCCTTGATCTGTGGAACCAGTTTGGCCACCAACGCATCCGCCACCTGATCACCCACACATACCGCAACGGAGATCGCCATGCAGCGCTCGCCGCAAGAACCATACGCCGCGCCCATCAGTGCGCTGACCGCGTTATCCAGATCGGCATCCGGCATCAGCACCGCATGGTTCTTCGCGCCGCCCAGCGCCTGAACGCGTTTGCCGCGCTTGGTGCCTTCGGCGTAGATGTATTCAGCAATCGGCGTCGAACCGACGAAGCTCAGCGCTTTGACTTCCGGCGCTTCGATCAGCGCGTCCACCGCAGTCTTGTCGCCGTGGACCACGTTCATCACACCTTTTGGCAGGCCGGCTTCCAGCAGCAGTTGAGCGATCAACAGCGTGGAGCTTGGATCACGCTCGGACGGCTTGAGGATGAAGCAGTTGCCGCAAACGATCGCCAGTGGATACATCCACAGCGGCACCATCGCCGGGAAGTTGAACGGCGTGATACCGGCAACAACGCCAAGCGGCTGAAAGTCCGACCAGGCATCAATGTTCGGGCCTACGTTGCGGCTGTACTCGCCCTTGAGGATTTCCGGCGCAGCACAAGCAAATTCGACGTTCTCGATACCGCGTTTCAGCTCACCGGCAGCGTCTTCGAGAGTCTTGCCGTGTTCTTCACTGATCAATTGCGAGATGCGCGCTTCGTTCTGCTCCAGCAGTTGCTTGAAGCGGAACATCACCTGAGCACGTTTGGCCGCTGGTGTGTTGCGCCACGCCGGGAACGCTGCCTTGGCGGCATCGATGGCTTTCTGGACGGTTTCGCGGCTGGCCAGTGGCAGCTTGTGGATCGCTTGCCCCGTGGACGGGTTAAACACGTCAACCGCGCGACCGTTCTCGGTCACCAGTTCGCCATTGATCAAATGCGGGATAACGCTCATCGAAAACTCCTGAATGCTTGTCCACGGATGCCCACGAGGGGCACCCGCTGTTTTTAGATATATATAGAAGGAAAATCAGTCGAGCTTGTTCAGCACTTCGCCGACCGCGTCGAACAGACGATCAAGGTCTTGCGGCTTGCTGTTGAAGGTTGGGCCGAACTGCAGGGTGTCGCCGCCGAAGCGCACGTAGAAGCCCGCTTTCCACAGCGCCATGCCGGCCTCGAACGGACGCACGATGGCGTCGCCGTCACGATGGGCAATCTGGATCGCACCGGCCAGACCGTAGTTACGGATGTCGATGACGTTCTTCGAACCCTTCAAGCCATGCAGCGCGTTTTCAAAATGCGGCGCGACTTCGGCCACGCTCTGCACCAGGTTTTCCTTTTGCAGCAGGTCGAGTGCCGCCAGGCCAGCGGCGCAAGCCACCGGGTGCGCCGAATAGGTATAGCCGTGCGGGAATTCCACCGCGTATTCCGGCGTCGGCTGGTTCATGAAGGTCTGATAGATCTCGGAACTGGCAATCACCGCGCCCATCGGGATCGCGCCGTTGGTGATTTGCTTGGCGATGCACATCAGGTCGGGAGTGACGCCAAAGCTGTCGGCGCCGAACATCGAACCGGTGCGGCCGAAACCGGTGATCACTTCGTCGAACACCAGCAGGATGTTGTGCTGATCACAGATTTCACGCAGACGCTTCAGATAACCCTGAGGCGGAACCAGCACGCCAGCGGAACCGGCCATCGGTTCAACGAACACGGCGGCGATGTTCGACGCATCGTGCAGTTCGATCAGCTTCAGCAGTTCATCGGCCAGGGCGATACCGCCCTGCTCCGGCATGCCACGGGAGAACGCATTGCTCGCCAGCAACGTGTGCGGCAGGTGATCGACGTCCATCATCGCCTGACCGAACATTTTGCGGTTGCCGTTGACGCCACCCAGGCTGGTGCCGGCGATGTTCACACCGTGATAGCCACGGGCGCGGCCGATCATTTTGGTCTTGGTCGCCTGGCCTTTAAGACGCCAGTAGGCACGGACCATTTTCACCGCCGTATCGGCGCACTCGGAGCCGGAGTCGGTGAAGAACACATGGTTGAGGGTGCCCGGGGTCAGATCGGTGATTTTCTCAGCCAACTGAAAGGACAACGGATGGCCGTACTGGAAGCCCGGCGAGTAATCGAGTGTGCCCAACTGCTTGGAGACCGCTTCCTGAATTTCCTTGCGGGTGTGCCCGGCGCCGCAGGTCCATAGACCGGACAGCGAGTCGTAGATCTTGCGGCCCTTGTCGTCGAACAGCCAACTGCCCTCGGCACCGACGATCAAACGCGGATCGCGCTGAAAGTTACGGTTGGCGGTGTACGGCATCCAGTGCGCGTCCAGCTTCAGTTGGCTGGCCAGTGGCGACGGAGCGGTTTCAGGCATGTTCATCGGGCAAAACCTCGCAGGGCATAAGCGTCAGGGAGATAGAAAGCGTTGTTGCAGCTAAATTGCCACGGCGATAAAGTCGGTGAAATCCAACTCTTCTAACCTTCAGTCAGCCCGCTACTAAACTTTGAGTGATCAAGCATGAGCAGCCGCCGTCCCGATCCGCTGGCCCAGGTCAGTGACTTTGATATTCGCTTACTGCGGATTTTTCGCAGCGTGGTGGAATGCGGCGGCTTCTCGGCGGCGGAAACCGTGCTCGGTATTGGACGCTCGGCGATCAGTCAGCAAATGAGCGACCTGGAGCAACGCCTCGGCTTACGCCTGTGCCAACGCGGTCGCGCGGGATTCTCGCTGACCGAAGAAGGCCGCGAGGTCTATCAATCGGTGCTGCAACTGTTAAGTGCGCTGGAAAGCTTTCGCACCGAGGTCAACGGTCTGCACCAGCACTTGCGCGGCGAGTTGATCATTGGCCTGACCGACAACCTGGTCACCCTGCCCCACATGCGCATCACCCACGCCCTCGCGCAATTAAAAGAACGCGGCCCGGACGTGCAGATCCAGATCCGCATGATCGCGCCCAATGAAGTCGAACAAGGCGTGCTCGACGGCCGCCTGCATGTTGGCGTGGTGCCGCAGGCCAGTGCACTGTCCGGTCTGGAATATCAGCCGTTGTATAGCGAACGCTCACTGCTTTACTGCGCGGTCGGGCATCCGCTGTTTTACGTCGATGACAAGCAACTGGACGACGAACGCCTGAATAGTCAGGACGCCATCGCCCCGACCTTCCGTTTGCCGGCAGACATTCAGGCGCATTACCAAGCGCTCAACTGCACCGCCAGCGCTTCGGACCGTGAAGGCATGGCGTTCCTGATCCTGACCGGGCGCTACATCGGTTATCTGCCGGATCACTACGCCAGCCTATGGGTGCAGCAGGGGCGTCTGCGTGCGCTCAAGGCCAAGACACGTTTCTATGACCTGAGCCTCGCATCGGTCACGCGCAAGGGCCGGCGCCCCCATTTGGTGCTGGAAAGTTTTCTTGAAAGCTTGGCGGCGACGCGTTGAAAAACCTGCAAGGCCCAGCCACGCTGGGCCTAACAGAAAAAATCGCCCAATAACCTGAGCATGTGGACAGCTTTTTGCAAAGCAGGATCAACCCCGATCCTTCAACAAGAAGCCCAAGTCCATGCAGCCAGATTCCGCACCGTCCAGCGACCTGATCTACGGCCTCAACGACCGCCCCAAACCGCCCGCCGCGATTCTTGCCGCCCTGCAACACGTACTCGCCAGTTTCGTCGGCATCATCACCCCGCCGCTGGTGATCGGTTCGGCGCTTGGCTTGACCGCGCATTTACCGTACCTGATCAGCATGGCACTGATGGTGTCCGGGGTCGGTACGTTCATTCAGGCACGCCGACCGTTCGGCATTGGTGCCGGGATGATTTGTTTGCAGGGCACCAGTTTCGCCTTTCTTGGCGCCGTGCTGTCGGCAGGGTTTCTGGTCAAGCAGCGCGGCGGCAGCCCGGAGGACATTCTGGCGATGATCTTCGGCGTGTGCTTTTTCGGCGCGATCGTGCAGATCGTGCTCAGCCGCTTCATTGGCCAATTGCGTCGCGTCGTTACGCCGTTGGTGACCGGCATTGTCATCACCCTGATCGGTATCAGCCTGATCAAAGTCGGCATCACGGATCTGGGCGGCGGTTTCAATGCACCGGACTTCGGTGCGCCGAGCAATCTGGCGCTGGGCGTGTTCGTGCTGCTGACGATCATCCTGCTCAATCGCTCGAACACGCCGTGGGTGCGGCTCTCGGCAATCATCATCGGCCTGGTGCTCGGCAGTCTGGCGGCATGGTTCAGTGGGAAACTGGTTGTACAGCCTTTGCCTGACTTGCCGCTGGTGAGTATTCCTACACCGTTCAAGTTTGGATTCAGCTTCGACTGGACGGCTTTTCTGCCCGTCGCGCTGATTTATCTGATCAGCACCATCGAAACCGTCGGCGACCTCACCGCCAACTGCATGCTGGCCCGCCAGCCCATCAGCGGCCCTTCTTATATAAGCCGTTTGCGCGGTGGCATTCTCGGTGATGGCGTGAGCTGCATGATCGCGGCCACTTTCAGCGCATTTCCCAACACCACGTTCGCGCAGAACAACGGCGTGATCCAGTTGACCGGTGTCGCCAGTCGCTACGTCGGTTTGTACATCGGCGCGATCCTGTTTTGTCTCGGCCTGTTTCCAATGATCGGCGCGGTGCTGCAACAGATTCCGAAACCGGTGCTTGGCGGTGCGACGCTGGTGATGTTCGGTGCCGTTGCGGCGGCGGGTGTGCGTATCCTCGCGCAATCACCGCTGGATCGACGCAGCATGTTGATCATCGCCACCTCGTTCGGCGTCGGCCTGGGCATTGCCGCACAACCGAACTTGCTGCACTTGCTGCCGAAACTGGTGCAGAACCTTTTCGACTCGGCGATCACCAGTGGCGGGCTGACCGCAATCATGCTCTGCCTGCTGCTGCCGGAAGCAAAAACCACCACCGAAGCCCATGTGCAGGTGAACACGGTCGAACAGGCGTAACGGTTTTATTGCTTCAGGACTTGTCTGAAGCCTGTGGGTGCGCTATCAACGCAACTGGTTGCGCCCACAGACAAACCCGGAAGTGCCTATGACCTTTGAAGTCCCCGCTCACGGCGGCAAGCCCGCCAGCCGCATTCGTCAGAAGAACGAAGAGACCATCCTCAAAGCCGCCGAAGACGAGTTCGCCCGTCATGGGTACAAAGGCACCAGCATGAACACCATTGCCCAGAATGCCGGGTTGCCCAAGGCGAACCTGCATTACTACTTCACCAACAAGCTTGGGTTGTACGTGGCGGTGCTGAGCAACATCATCGAGTTGTGGGACAGCACCTTCAACACCCTGACGGCCGAGGACGATCCGGCCGAGGCGCTCACCCGCTACATCCGCGCAAAAATGGAATTCTCCCGCCGCCAGCCGCAAGCTTCGCGCATCTTCGCGATGGAAGTGATCAGCGGCGGCGAATGCCTGAGCGAATATTTCAATCAGGATTACCGCGCCTGGTTCCAGGGGCGAGCGGCCGTTTTTCAAGCGTGGATCGATGCCGGCAAAATGGACCCTGTGGATCCGGTACACCTGATTTTCCTGCTGTGGGGCAGCACTCAGCATTACGCCGACTTTGCCACGCAGATCTGCCGAGTCAGCGGTCGCAGCAAGTTGACCAAGCAGGACATGGAAGACGCCGGCAACAATTTGATCCGCATCATCCTCAAAGGCTGCGGCCTCACTCCCTCTCTATAAGACGTCTATGCCTTTCACCCTCAGTGGTTTTTGCGAATACCGCGAAGAGATTCGCAAAAGCCGCTTCATCACCTACGCCACGCCGATCAGCAGCGCGGCCGACGCGCAGGCGTTCTTCGAACAGCACATCGACTTGAACGCCTCGCACAACTGCTGGGCGTGGAAATTGGGCGATCAATACCGCAGCAATGACGACGGCGAGCCTGGCGGCACGGCGGGCCGGCCAATTCTGGCGGCGATTGAAGCGCAGGATTGCGATCAGGTCGCCGTACTGGTGATTCGTTGGTACGGCGGCATTCAACTGGGCACCGGCGGTTTGGCCCGCGCCTATGGTGGCGGCGCAAACAAGTGCCTGCAGACGGCAGCGAAAGTCGAGTTGATCAGCCGTGTGCCGCTGCGTTGTGCCTGTGGGTTTGCCGAGCTGGCGCTGGTGAAATTGCGGGTGGCGGATCTGGGCGGGTTGGTGGTCGAGGAAAACTTCACTGCCAACGGCGTCGAATTGCAGCTTGCGGTGGGCGAACAGCAGATCGAATTATTGCAACGCCAGTTGGCTGATTTGAGTCGTGGGCGAATTTTGCTTCAGCGCTCAAGCGCTGCGATCTTTTAGGGCATCGCTTGATTTCCTTATTCCCCCGAGTTGCCCACATCAGCTGTGCACCCGGCTGTGGATAACCTGAGTACATTGCGCTGTAACCCTTCTGTCACGCGGCTTTGCGCGGTTTGTTCATTTTTCGTTCAATCTCTCCTGAACAATTCAAAATTCGCCTAAAAACAATCAGTTAATCGCGTTTAGCACCATTAGAAGAAAGCATTGCAGTGCTTATGCCCGGGTTTACAGCTTGCGCACAATAACTGTGGAGCAACCTGTGGATAACCCGTTCATGGCTGGCGCAGTTGCAGACTCTGCCTAGCCCCCGCATCTTTGCTCGTTTTTTGATCAGTCACCGAAGGGCAAAACTGGAGCCTGTTCAACGGCTTTGCTCTGAATTGGTGCCGGGCAAATACCCGATGCAGCCTTGAATGCTCTGCGCCAAGCGCTGATGCACACGGTTCACCTAGGTTCCTGACTCAATGGCCAGGAAATTGCTTTATCCACAGGCACAATTCCAAGCAAGTCGAGCCTGTCATGCCAATCGATCCGCCCAACACGCGCCTGCAACTGCGCCACATCAGCAAACGCTACCCCGGTTGTCTGGCCAACGATGCCATCGACCTGAGCATCGCCCCCGGGGAAATCCATGCGCTGCTCGGTGAAAACGGCGCGGGCAAAAGTACGCTGATGAAGATCATCTATGGCGTCACCCAGGCCGATGCGGGCGAGACGCTCTGGCAAGGTCAACGGGTGAATATCCGCAACCCGGCGCAGGCGCGGCAGTTGGGGATCGGCATGGTGTTCCAGCATTTCTCACTGTTTGAAACCCTCAGCGTGGCGCAGAACATTGCTCTGGCGATGGGCGCAGCGGCCGGTACGCCCAAACAACTGGAACCGAAAATTCGCGAAGTGTCGCGCCGTTACGGCATGGCGCTGGAGCCTGAGCGACTTGTCCACAGCCTGTCGATCGGTGAGCGACAACGGGTGGAAATCATCCGCTGCCTGATGCAGGACATCCGTCTGCTGATTCTCGATGAACCGACCTCGGTGCTGACACCGCAAGAGGCCGACGACTTGTTCATCACGCTGCGTCGCCTCGCCGCCGAGGGCTGCAGCATTCTGTTTATCAGCCACAAGCTCGGCGAAGTTCGCGCCTTGTGCCACAGCGCCACGGTTTTGCGCGGCGGGCGAGTGGCCGGGCATTGCGTACCCGCCGAGTGTTCGGATCAACAATTGGCGCAGTTGATGGTCGGCGAAGCGGCGGCGTTGATCGGTGATTATCCGAAAGTCAGCGGCGGCGCGGATTTTTTGCAGGTGAGCGGTTTGAGCTGGCGCAACCCCGATCCGTTTGGCAGCTCGTTGATCGACATTAATGTGCAAGTGCGCAGCGGTGAAATCGTCGGCATCGCCGGGGTCGCCGGCAATGGTCAGGATGAGTTGCTCGCCCTGCTCAGCGGCGAACAAACCCTGCCGAGCGCCGAGGCGACGACGATTCGCTTCGGTGAACAAGCTGTCGCTGACTTACGCCCGGATGCGCGGCGCAAACTCGGTCTGGCGTTCGTCCCCGCCGAACGCCTCGGCCACGGCGCGGTGCCCGAGTTGAGTCTGGCGGACAACGCCCTGCTCACGGCCTTCCAGCAGGGATTGGTCAGTAACGGGCTGATCCAGCGCGGCAAGGTCGAAGCCCTCGCGCAACAAATTATTCAACGCTTCGGCGTGAAAACCCCGGACACGCAAACCGTTGCGCGCCGTCTGTCTGGCGGCAACTTGCAGAAATTCATCCTCGGCCGGGAAATCCTCCAGCAACCGAAACTGCTGATCGCCGCACACCCGACCTGGGGCGTGGACGTCGGCGCTGCCGCCACCATTCACCGCGCGTTGGTCGCGTTGCGCGATGCCGGTGCGGCGATTCTGGTGATTTCCGAAGACCTCGACGAACTGTTCCAGATCAGCGACCGCCTCGGTGCGTTGTGCGGCGGGAAGATGTCCGCGTTGCACAACACGGCGGACACCCTACTGAGCGATGTCGGTGGCTGGATGGCTGGCCAGTTCGATGCCCCTCAACAACACGCCACGGTTTAACGGAGTTTTCAACATGCTGCTTTCTCTCGAACCCCGTGGCCAGCAATCGCGCCTGATGCTCTGGTGCTCGCCGTTGTTGGCGGCGGCGCTGACCCTCGGTTGCGGTTCGCTGCTGTTCATCGCTCTGGGTCATGATCCACTGCAAACTTTGCACACCCTGTTGATCGCACCGGTCAGCGACGTGTACGGCGTCTCCGAATTGCTGGTCAAAGCCCTGCCGATTCTGCTCTGCGCGTTGGGCTTGGCCGTGGCCTATCAAGCGCGAATCTGGAACATCGGCGCCGAAGGCCAATTGCTCTTGGGCGCGTTGGCCGGCAGTGCGCTGGCGGTGAACATCATCGACATGCAAAGCCGTTGGGCACTGGTGCTGATTCTGCTCACCGGCACCCTCGCCGGCGCGGCGTGGGCCGGGCTGACGGCATGGCTGCGCACGCGTTTCAACGCCAACGAAATCCTCACCAGCATCATGCTCAATTACATTGCCCTCAACCTGTTGTTGTTCTGCGTACACGGCCCGTTGAAAGACCCGGCCGGCTTCAACTTTCCCGAGTCGGCGATGTTTGGCGATGCCGGCCGTTTACCGCTGTTGATGGAGGATGGCCGCGTGCACGCCGGGGTGTATTTCGCCCTGCTCGCCTTGGTGGCGGTGTGGGTGTTGTTGCAGAAAAGCTTTGTCGGTTTTCAGATCAAAGTGCTCGGGCTGGACAAGCGTGCGGCGGGGTTTGTCGGTTTTCGCGAGAAACGGCTGATCTGGCTGGCGCTGCTGATCAGCGGCGGTTTGGCCGGGCTCGCGGGGGTCTGCGAAGTCACCGGGCCGATTGGTCAGTTGGTGCCGCAGGTTTCGCCAGGGTATGGCTATGCGGCGATCACCGTGGCGTTTCTCGGGCGGCTGAATCCGATCGGGATTTTGTTCTCCAGTCTGTTGATGGCGTTGCTGTACATCGGCGGCGAGAGTGCGCAGATGGCCCTCAACCTGCCGCAAGCGATTACCCAACTGTTCCAGGGAATGATGCTGTTTTTCCTGCTGGCCTGTGACGTGCTGATCCTCTATCGGCCGCGCCTGAAACTGCGCTGGAGACGGCGCACGTCGACCACTGCCGTAACCGCCGGAGCGCTGTGATGGATATCGATCTGCTGAGCAATATTTTCTACGCCATGGTGCGTTGCGGCACACCGCTGTTATTGGTGGCGATGGGTGAACTGATCTGCGAGAAGAGCGGCGTGCTCAACCTCGGCCAGGAAGGGATGATGCTGTTTGGTGCGGTGATCGGTTTTATCGTCGCCCTCAGCAGCGGCAATCTTTGGCTTGGCGTGTTGTTGGCGATGCTTGCGGGGATGCTGTTGTCGTCGCTGTTTGCCTTGGTGGCGCTGGTGTTCAACGCCAATCAGGTGGCGACCGGGCTGGCGCTGACGATTTTTGGTGTGGGGTTGTCGACCTTTGTCGGCACCGCGTGGGTGGGTAAACCACTGGCGGGTTTTGAGCCAATGGCGATTCCGTACCTGAGTGAAATTCCGCTGATCGGGCGGATGCTGTTTGCTCAGGATCTGTTGGTTTACCTGTCGTTCGCGCTGTTTGCGCTGGTCGCGTGGGTGATCATCAAAAGTCGTATCGGGCTGATCATTCAGGCCGTCGGTGAGAACCCGGATGCGGCCAGTGCGATGGGCTTGCCAGTGTTGACCGTGCGTACGCTGGCCGTGCTGTTTGGCGGGGCGATGGCCGGGTTGGCCGGGGCTTATCTGTCACTGGCGTACACGCCGATGTGGGCCGAGAACATGACGGCCGGGCGCGGCTGGATTGCCTTGGCGCTGGTGGTATTTGCCAGTTGGCGGGTCTGGCGGTTGTTGCTGGGCGCGTATCTGTTCGGCCTCGCCAGCATCCTGCACCTGGTGGCGCAGGGGTTGGGGCTGGCGATTCCGTCGAGCCTGCTGGCGATGCTGCCGTACGTGGCGACGATTGTGGTGTTGGTGCTGTTGTCGCGCGATGCGCTGCGTACGCGGTTATATGCGCCGGTGTCGTTGGGGCAGCCGTGGCAGGCAGGGCATTAATGTGGTGATTTCACGGGCCCCATCGCTGGCAAGCCAGCTCCCACAGGGATCTCGGGTGTGAATGCGTTCTGGATTACACCACCGGAACCTGTGGGAGCTGGCTTGCCAGCGATGGGGCCCGAACAGGCAACACCTGAGCGATGCCCCACGCCAGTTCGAAAACCAGGAAAACCAACAATATCGAACTGGCGCCATG
>NZ_JAIHLQ010000082.1 GCF_019733355.1 Pseudomonas baetica
GGAAATTAAGGATTAATAAGTGCTTAAAACAGGCTTATTCATCGAAAAAAGTCGATATTTCTAGAGTTTCAGCGAAGTGCTCTCTTTTTTACAGCCTGACGCCCGATTTGCTGGAAAAAGAAGGTCTTACTTCAGACCTTCCTTAGAGGGAGTTACAGCGGTGATGTTGATGTTCATTTGGGTATATTTCTCCGACCTACCCATAGAGCAACTTTCAGTCCGCACGTAGAGCGCACGACAAGACACGGAGAAGACGGACGATACGCCTACCCTGAAAGTTGCTCTATGGATTCTTGATTTCTATTAAGTGCCCTTGGTTAGTGCGGCTAACGCTGTGAGGACAACCGGTGTAATTACTTCGCGTTCATCTTGAATAACAGTGGCACGCTCAGGGCGTCCCGAAGTGAGACACCAGCAGCTCCAAGGGACGCTATCAGCTTGGGCAGCAGTGGCGACCTATGGTGGTCAATGAGGTACTGCTCCTCCCGGCTCCACTCACGGTGGGGCTTATAGGAAGACCTCAGGTCAATTAGCAGGTGCAACTTAGCGGGCACGTCGATGGCCTCACGGAGAGACCCTATAATCGCCAAGTGCTCCTCTGAGGCATCAGGTCTCGGGACTATCTTTTTGGTCATGTATACAGGCTCCTTTTGTTTGCTCTTTGAGCTACCTCGAAGTTCCCAGGTTCGTGGTCTGACAAGACCCGTCCTAACCTTAAGACACCAAGAGAGAAACTTAAAGTTAATCACTAAGACCCAAAGATAAACCTAAAGATTTAATTACTTGTTTACACAAGATAATTAATGATCTCCAAGAGAACCTCTTAGTTAATCTTTAAGTTCTTTAAGCCCCCCTGTTCTCGTGGTCAGTTCGAGCGCCCCCAGTTCTCGAAAAGGCCCAAAGTGAACACCAGGTCACATTGAGCGAACACCACGATACGCCTGTCTGCCTTAGGCTCGGGCTCATAGCTCCCGATTGTCCTCCCGTTGCCCACCTTGGCATGACCCCGAGGGGCAGCGACTGGCGATAGACAAGAAGGCGACCCAGAGACACAGGCAATGGGTCAGCAGTGACCAGCCCAAAGGACTGGCAGTAGGTGGGCAGAAGGTGCCACTTGGTTTAACCAAGCGGGCTTATCCTCCTGTCCCCCTTATAGTGAGGGTTTTTAATTCAGGCCTCACCTCACACGCACACACTCGGGGTCCCATCCTTGGGTTCCCCTTATAGTGAGGGTTTTTGGCAGCCCGCGATGATCTCCTTAAGACTGAGGACCTCGCTGGTCAGCTCAGAGATTGCCGAGTGGAGCTGTGCGAACTCTCCGGCGAACTGCTGGGCTTCCTTAGTTTCGCTTTCGTGGATGTTGTAGGTGCCAGTCTTGCGGATCGAAGGGAGAACCTCCTCAGTGACCCACTTGCGGAAGGGTTCAGAGGCTGGGGCGTGACCACGTAGGAGCATGTCGTACATGGTTGCCTCAGTGAACAGGTACATCTTCGCCCAGGTCGGGGCATGAATCCCCTCGGGTCTCATAGAGGATAAATTATCCCCTAAGACATCAGAGACCCGTAGGACGCCAGCGGAGGCTTTCGGGGCGTGCTGCCGAACACTGCTTTTAGGGTCCTTCAAGCCCGCCGCTCGGGCCACTTGAGTCGCGACGAACAGCAAATCATGCTCTGGGTGACCCACGAGGACATCCAGCTCGATTCCCATGAAGCTCTGCTTAACGAATTTCATCGTCATTACAGTGCGACCTCCACGCGCCCCACTATGTCCGATTGCTCGGTATGCCCCACCAGTGCCCTTGGAGAAAGTCCACAAGTAGCCCGTCGAGTGTCGATACTGAGCCGAAGCCTATCAACTTCTTCTTGCATCATCTCATCGCGTATCGCCAAGGCCTCCAAGTCCTCAATTAGAGACATAGCGTGCATTGTCATGAATCGCTGTAGGTGCCCTGGCGGTATATAAACACCGTGGCCGAATTGAGGCCCTTTGTCAGGCAGACGGCATAGCCGGAAAGGTAGACCCAAGCGAAGCGCGACCAGTGGATTGTTAGTGATGGTCACTTTGCTCATTGTGCGGCCTCCATCTTGAAGGCTGCCCTCAATGCCTCAGCCATCCGCCCCACCTCTACGGCACTCCCGGCCCCATAAAGGTCGTAACTGATCGACCCCGAGGAATGCCCCAAGATCGACTCGGCGGTGCCCACAGGGACCTCAGCGGCCTTCAAGGCTCCCGCGAGAGAGTGACGCAGTGAGTGGAAGGTTTGTGTTCTATCAGTCTTGAGGCCCAGGACTTCCCTAAGGGTCCCATTGAGCACCCCGGAGAACTGCCCAGCGCCCAACGTGAACAACCGAGAGTCGGCCTTTGCGACAAACTCAAGGAACGCTTGAAGATCAAACCCATAGGCCCCATCGGTCAACGGAATGACCCTCACTGAGCTATTGGTCTTAACTGACTTCCCATCGTTCCTGTTTATGTCGATGACCCAAGTGCGGTTCGCACCACTGACACCTGGGACCTCCTTGATGTCCGCCTTGGTCAACTGCCTGATTTCCTCGATGCGAGCCCCAGTGATGACCCCAAGGGACAACGCCCAGCGCTGCCATGCGTCTACTGGAAGGGTCTTCGCGTGATCCATCAGGGCTTTCACCTGATCCCGAGAGAACGGCTCACGAGAGCTATCGGCTCCCTTAGTTGGCTTCAAGCCCTTATCAAGGCTCTTTTCGAGATAGCCATTGTTCACAGCCCAGTCCATTACAGTCGAGAATCTGGTGAGCAGCTTCTTCACCGTCGAAGCTTTGCGGTCCTCCAAGAGTTTATCCCTCAGATTCCTCATGTCCTCCCTTGTGTGGGTCCTCAAGTTCAGGTCCCCAAGGATCGAACCGATAGCCTCACACGAGGACTTCACGTCCCTCATGGTGCTGGCCTGAATGCTGTCTTTGCGCTCGTCCATGTAGAGCCCCGAGAGGGTCTTGAAGGTCATCGGTGTGCTGAGCGCCACTGGTGTGGACGGCAATACAGATAGGGGCAGATATGGGGCCATTGACGTGCCACAAGACTCACCCTTCAGCTCCCTTATGATCTCTACCAGCTTCTGAGGTCTGCCCTTCAAACGCTCCTGAGCAGCCTCAAGGACCTCCACGTACTTACCGGCAGCCCTTTGTTGGTCAACGGTCAACGGTTCTTTAGCCGAGGCCTCACGTAAGGACAACCGAAGCTCGTCATAGATCATCTCATAGGCCACCAAGGAGTCGTCTCCGTGGGCCATCGTAAGGCACTCCTCAGCGATGGTAATCAGGCGCTCTTTAAGCTCCCTCCAGGAGGCCTTTGGGTTATCCAAGTGGAAAAGAGAGAGGGTCTTGAGGATGTCCTTCGAGATTTGCATTGCGGTGGCCTTATCGGTGGTCCTAAGCGATAACGTAAAGAAGCCTTGAGTGGCGCCTTGCGGGCGAAGGCGAAGGTAATAGCGGCCAGACCGACGATAGTGGTACGGCTTGGCAAGGGCGGTTTGTAACAGGTTTGTCCCATTTTGGGGACTCTTGAGGACGCTCATCGGCTGAAACCCCTGTATCCATTGGGTTTAGCCTCATTGGGTCGAGTTCTACAGCAACTATAAAGTCAGTCGCGACCTGATCGAACTGCGCAACCTTGCACAAGTGGCTGAGCTGATGATTTGTTCAGCCATGGAGCGCAAGGAAAGTCGCGGCCTGCATTACACCCTCGACTATCCTGACCTGCTGCCCGAAGCGCTCGACACTATTCTGGTGCCGCCCACCTACGTCGGCTGAACTTGAGTCGGACTCGCAGGCGTCGGTGCAGATCCGCCGCCTGCGAGTCCCGAGGCACACAGATCGATCTGACCCGCCACTCCCCGCGCAAACGAAAGCGCAGCACCACGATCAACGGCAGTGCCAGACTGTCGGGTCGCAACTGCACGGCTTGCCAGCCATTGGCCTGATTCCACAGTTGCCAGCCGTCGGCATCTCGACGCAATCCACAAAATGCTTTGGGATGACTCAGCAGGATCTGCCGCGGCAACACCCAGAAACCGTGAAGCAGGCAACCGAAAGCACCGGCCAGACTCGCCCAGAGTGGAATAGACAGTAGGCACAACGAGCCCAAAGCGAATGCCTGGGCCAATAGATACGCCGCCAGCAACTGCCGTGAGGCATGCCAGCGGCATTCAAACGTATTACTTGGGCTGAACACGATCCAGGATCATGCGAACCATGCGTTGCAATTCCGGATCTTCGGACTCGCTGCGCTCCATGAACCAACCGAACATGTCCTGATCCTCGCACTCGAGCAGGCGCACGTACAAATCGCGATCAACCTGATTCAGGCCTGCGTAAACCTCTTTCACGAACGGCACCAGCAGCACGTCAAGTTCAAGCATGCCGCGACGGCTGTGCCAAAAGAGGCGATTGAGTTCAACTTGTTCGACCATGGGGCCCTCCTCAAATTTGGCGGCAAGTATACAGCCCCGACGCGGCTCGCACAGTCGGCTTTGGTCGGGCACCACCGATCCTTTATGAACTACCCATTTCAACAGCACGCCCTTATGATGTGCCCCAGTCTATTTACCCTGCGAAGACCCATGGCCGATTCTGCTTTTTTCTGCACCCTGTCTCATGAAGGCGTTCTCGCGGTTCGCGGCGCGGATGCCGGAAAATTCCTGCAAGGCCAATTGACCTGCAACATCAACTACCTGAGTGACATCAAGGCCAGCCTGGGTGCGCGCTGCACACAAAAAGGCCGGATGCAGTCCAGTTTCCGCATTCTGCTCGAAGGTGACGGTGTGGTGCTGGCCATGGCCAGTGAGCTGCTGGAGCCGCAACTGGCGGATCTGAAAAAATACGCCGTGTTCTCCAAATCCAAACTGACTGACGAAAGCGCCGCCTGGGTGCGTTTCGGCCTGTCGCATGGCGACAGCGCCTTGGCCGGCCTCGGTCTGGACTTGCCGGCGGAAACAGACTGCGTCGTGCGCAGTGAAGGTCTGGTCGCAATTCGCGTCTCGCCGGATCGTGCCGAACTTTGGGTGCCAGCCGATCAAGCCGATGCGATCAAAGGCAAATTGTCGGCGGCCCTGCCTGAAGGTGAACTCAATCATTGGCTGTTGGGGCAGATCCGCGCCGGTATCGGTCAGGTCATGCCGAGCACCCGCGAACTGTTCATCCCGCAGATGCTCAACCTGCAAGCAGTTGGCGGCGTGAGCTTCAAGAAAGGTTGCTACACCGGCCAGGAAATCGTCGCGCGCATGCAATACCTGGGCAAACTCAAGCGCCGTCTGTATCGCGTGAGCCTGGAGGCGGGTGAGTTGCCGGCGCCCGGCACGCAACTGTTCGCGCCTAGCCACAACAGTTCGATCGGCGAAGTCGTGCTGGCCGCCCACGCCGGACAAAACATTGAACTACTGGCGGTGCTGCAGGCCGAAGCTGCCGAAGCGGGCGATCTGCATCTGGGCAGCCTTGAGGGCCAGGCACTGCATTTGCTCGATTTGCCCTACGAACTGGATCGCGACCGCGAAATCCAGCGCTGATCGCCGCTTTTGTGCAACACCCTAGAGAGTCTAAATGAGCGAACTGGCGGATAAGGTCCAAAAGGATTTGATTGAGGCCATCGACAACGATGACCTGGTTCTGCCCACGTTGCCGGAGGTGGCCCTGCAAATTCGTAAGGCCGCTGAAGACCCGGAAATCAGCGTCAGCGACCTGAGCAAAGTGATAGGCCGAGACACCGCGCTCTCGGCGCGTCTGATCAAAGTGGTCAACAGCCCGCTGCTGCGCGCGGCGCAGGAAGTCACCGACCTGCACACTGCCATCACCCGACTGGGCATCAACTACAGCAGCAATCTGGCGATTGGCCTGGTGATGGAGCAGATTTTCCATGCCAGCTCCGAAGTGGTGGAACAGACGATGCGCGACGTCTGGCGCAAAAGTCTGGAAATCGCCGGGGTCAGTTATGCGCTGTGTCGCCGCTACTCTCAGCTCAAGCCCGATCAGGCGGCATTGGGCGGGTTGGTGCATCAGATCGGCGTGCTGCCGATTCTGACCTACGCCGAAGACCACTACGAACTGCTGTCGGACCCGGTCAGCCTCAACCATGTGATCGACAACATTCATCCGCTGCTGGGTGACAAACTGCTGCGCGTTTGGGAGTTCCCCGAGCGACTGGTGAAATTGCCGGGGCTTTATCAGGATTTCACACGTGATTCGGCTGAGATCGATTACGTCGATCTGGTGCAAGTGGCGAGCCTGTATTGCCACAAGGACACCGACCATCCGTTTGCACGCATTGATCCGCTCACTGTCCCGGCGTTCAGGAAGCTTGGGATCGATCCCGAGAACAAAGTGTTGTGCGCAGACCTGGAAGAGTCGCGGACGATGTTTTACTGATCTGAAACCACGCCATTCGCGAGCAAGCCCACAAGTTTTACGCGCCCACTGTGGGAGCGAGCCTGCTCGCGAAGAGGCCTGCACAACCCATACAAATCACCCGGCGATAAAGCTCACCCGCACCTTCAACCCCGCCTGCTCACCATCGTGCAGGCTGATCTGCGCCAGATGCGCCCGACAAATCTCACCGACAATCGCCAAGCCCAAACCCGAGCCCGCCACCTGCTGATTACGCCGATAGAAGCGCTCGAACACCCGATCACGCTCCTCCAGCGGAATCCCCGGCCCGTCATCTTCAACCTCAAGCACCGCCGGCGCCGTGACCCGCAGAGTCACATTGCCGCCCGACGGTGTATGCGCCAATGCGTTGTCCACCAGATTGCTCAGCAACTCATTGAGCAGCGTCGGCTCGCCACGCAACCACACCGGCTCATCCGCCTCCAGCGCCAGCGCGACACCGCGCGCGTGCGCCAGCGGCGCCATGGCCATGCCCAGTTCACGGGCCAATTGACTCAGATCGAGCAACTGCGCGCCGCCCTCGGCAATCGCCCGAGCGCCGTTTTCGACGCGGGCCAGCGACAGCAACTGATTGGCTAAATGGGTCAGGCGATCGGTGCTTTGCGCGGAGGATTCCAGAGTGCTGCGCCACGTCTCGGGTTCACTTGATCGCAGACCCAACTCAAGCCGCGCCTTGAGCGCTGCCAGTGGCGTACGCAATTCATGCGCCGCATCGGCGATGAACTGCGCCTGACGTTCAAATTGGCCGCGCAGGCGCTCGGTAAAATGGTTGAGGCTGCGTACCAGCGGACCAAACTCGTGCTGCACTTCCACCAATGGCAACGGGCGCAAGTCATCGGGCTGACGCTCCTCCACCGCCGTGCGCAACCGCTCCAATGGCCGCAACGCTGCACTGACCGCGAACCAGACCAACAGCAACGCGCCAATCGCCAACATGCCCAATCGCAGCAACGTATCGCCCGCCAGACCGCGCGCCATGCTGACGCGAGCTTCGTCGGTTTCAGCGACGCGAATTTCCGCCATGCCATTCATGTTCGGTTCGCTCACCGCTTTGAGCAGGCTGACCACGCGCACGTTCTGGCCCCGGTACGTGGCGTTGTAGAAGCGCGCCAACGCCGGATAATCGTCGGTTCTTGGCGTGCCGGGCGGCGGTCCTGGCAGGTTTTCGTAACCGGAAATCAGCTTCTGATGAATGTCGTTGACCTGGTAATAGATCCGCCCGGCGCTGTCGTAAGCAAAAGTATCGAGGGCCACATAAGGCACATCGGCACTGAGGGTGCCGTCACGCTGGGACAAGCCGGCAGCGATGGTTCGCGCCGAGGCCAGCAAGGTTCGGTCATAGGCAGTGTCGGCGGCGACGCGGCCATTCCAGTAAGCACTCAAGCCGCTGGCGAGCATCAACACCACCAGCAATAGCGCCAGATTCCACAGCAACCGCCAGCGCAGGCTGCTGGGCTTATGCATCGCGGCTTTCCAGCAGATAGCCGAGACCACGGAAGGTCACGATCGCCACCGGTTGGCCGTCGAGTTTCTTGCGCAAGCGATGCACGTAGATTTCGATCGCGTCAGGGCTGGCCTCCTCGTCAAGGCCAAACACCTGCGACGCCAGTTGCTCTTTGCTCATCACCCTCCCCGGGCGGGCGATCAGCGCTTCGAGTACCGCTTGTTCGCGGGACGTCAGGGTCAGCAATTCCTCGCCGAGGGTGAAGCGACGGGTGTCGAGGTCGTAGGCCAGCACACCGCAACGCTGCTGACGCTCGCCGCCGAGTACAGTGCGGCGCAACAGGGCTTTGACCCGTGCTTCCAGTTCGGTCAGTTCGAAAGGTTTGGCAAGGTAGTCGTCAGCGCCAAGATTGAGGCCGTGCACGCGATCCTTCACATCGCTGCGCGCGGTCAACATCAGCACCGGCAAATTCTTTCCGCGCGCGCGCAATCGCGCCAGCACCTCAAAACCGTCCATGCGCGGCAGGCCGACATCGAGAATCGCCACCGCGTACTCCTCGCTGCCGAGCGCAAGGTCGGCCGCCACGCCATCGTGCAACACATCCACGGTAAGACCCGTGCTCTTGAGCGCCTGAGCAACACTTTCGGCCAGTTGCAGATGGTCTTCGACGAGCAGAACACGCATGGATTTTCACCTCATTCAGGGATGGCCGACGCCACGCTTTGCCGCGAAGTTTACAGCCGCATCTGCCGCTGTGAAGCCCGAAAACCTTGAAAGTCAGTTGAAAGGTTAGCGAAAGGTTGGCCCGTTAGAGTCAATGCACGGACAGTCCAGACTGCCGTCGCTGATGCCACACAGCGTTACGAAAAACGCCACGAAGCGTTTTCGACCAATAAGAACAATAAACGGAGTACCCCCGCATGCCGTCCTTGCAGACCAAGGCTCTTACGCCTGTTCGTCCTTCCCGTTTCAGCCATACCGCCCTTGCCAGTGCCGCCGCCCTCGCCGGTTTTTCGCCGCTGAGCCACGCCGACTTCATTGAAGACAGCAGCGCTACCTTCGAAACCCGCAACATGTATTTCAACCGCGACTTTCGCTCGGGCACCAGCGCCCAGCAATCCAAACGCGATGAATGGGCTCAGGGTTTCATGCTCAATCTGCAATCGGGTTACACCGACGGCACCGTGGGGTTCGGTGTCGATGCGCTGGGCATGCTCGGGGTCAAACTCGATTCGAGTCCGGACCGTACCGGCAGCGGCCTGCTGCCGACCCACGACGATGGGCGCGCCGCGAACGAATACTCGAAAGTCGGCCTGACCGGCAAAGTAAAAATCTCCGCCACGGAACTGAAAATCGGCAGCCTGATTCCCGAACTGCCAATCCTCAAGGCGAACGACGGGCGCATCCTGCCGCAGACCTTTGAAGGCGGCTTGCTGACGTCCAAAGAGATCAAGAACCTGACCTTCACCGGTGGACGTCTGGAGAAAGCCAAGGATCGCGACAGCACCGATTTCGAGGACATCGCCCTCAACAACAAGAACGGCCGTTTCGCTGGTGCCGTCGCCGGTAAGCACTTCGATTTTGGCGGCGTGGACTACAAGTTCACCGACAAGATCACCGGCAGTTACCACTTCGCCCAACTCGACGAAGTCTACAACCAGCACTTCTTCGGCCTCGTCGCCTCACGGCCGATGGGCCCCGGTACGTTTGCGACCGACCTGCGTTTTGCCGTCAGTGATGACCAAGGCGCAGCCCGTGGCGGCGAGATCGACAACCGCTCGCTCAACGGTCTGGTCAGCTATGCCTTGAGCGGCCACAAGTTCACCGCCGGTTATCAGCACATGTCCGGCGACAGTGCATTCCCCTATGTCGATGGCAGTGACCCGTACCTGGTCAACTTCGTGCAGATCAACGATTTCGCCGGCGCCGAAGAACACTCCTGGCAAGCACGTTACGACTACGACTTCGGCAAACTCGGCATCCCTGGCTTGAGCTTCATGACCCGCTACTTGAGCGGCGACAACATCAAACTCAAGAACGGTGATGAAGGCAAAGAGTGGGAGCGCAACACCGAAATCAAATATGTGGTGCAAAGCGGTGCCCTGAAAGACGTTGCCGTACGCCTGCGTAATGCAACCTACCGTTCCAACTATTCTGCTCGCGATGCGGACGAAGTGCGTCTGCTGGTGAGCTATAGCGTTGCTCTTTGGTAAATGCCCTTGGGTAAGCAACACCTCGAATAACAACAATGTCCGTGGAGACTGAAATGAACTTATCACTGCGTAAAGTGGCACTCGCCGCCAGTTGCATCCTGTTTGCCGGCCAGCTCTTGGCCGAGCCGAGACGTCCGGAATGTATCGCCCCGGCCTCGCCTGGCGGAGGTTTCGACCTGACCTGCAAACTGGCGCAAAGCGCGCTGGTCAACGAGAAACTGCTGAGCAAACCGATGCGCGTGACCTACATGCCCGGCGGTGTTGGCGCGGTAGCCTACAACGCGGTGGTCGCTCAACGTCCCGCCGACGCCGGCACCCTGGTGGCGTGGTCGAGCGGTTCGCTGCTGAACCTGGCTCAGGGCAAGTTCGGTCGTTTCGATGAAAGCAACGTGCGCTGGCTGGCAGCCGTCGGTACAAGCTACGGCGCCATTGCCGTGAAAAGCGATTCGCCCTACAAGACTCTCGACGATCTCGTTCAGGCGCTGAAGAAAGATCCGAGCAAAGTGGTCATCGGTTCCGGTGGCACCGTCGGCAGCCAGGACTGGATGCAAACGGCGCTGATCGCCAAGGCTGCCGGGATCAACCCGCGTGACCTGCGTTACGTCGCCCTCGAAGGTGGCGGCGAAATCGCCACGGCCCTGCTCGGCGGTCACATTCAGGTCGGCAGCACCGACATCTCCGACTCCATGCCGCACATCCAGAGCGGTGACATGCGTCTGCTGGCGGTGTTTGCCGACAAGCGTCTGGATCAGCCGGAAATGAAAGACATCCCGACGGCCAAAGAGCAAGGCTATGACATCGTCTGGCCGGTGGTACGCGGTTTCTACCTCGGGCCAAAAGTCAGCGATGAAGACTACGCCTGGTGGAAAGCGGCATTCGACAAACTGCTGGCCTCCGAAGACTTCGCCAAGCTGCGCGATCAGCGTGAACTGTTCCCGTTCGCCATGACCGGTCCGGAACTGGACACCTACGTGAAGAAGCAGGTCGCGGACTACAAAGTGCTGGCCAAAGAGTTCGGCCTGATTCAGTGATCGTCTCTGTCTAGCGGCTGCGGCCCCGCTCGCCCGGGGGGAACTCCTGTGCTGCGGCCCCGGGCGAGC
>NZ_JAIHLQ010000083.1 GCF_019733355.1 Pseudomonas baetica
AACTGTGGGAGCGGGCTTGCTCGCGAAGAGGGTGTGTCAGGCACAGAGTTGTCACCTGACACACCGCTTTCGCGAGCAAGCCCGCTCCCACAGTTTGGATTTATGGTGTTTGTCAGATGCCGGCCAGGGCCAGGTCCATCGCAAAGTAAGTGAAGATCAGATCCGCACCGGCACGTTTGATCGCGCCGAGGCTTTCGCGCACCACGCGATCTTCATCAATCGCGCCCGCCTGAGCGCCGAACTTGATCATCGCGTACTCACCGCTGACCTGATACGCCGACAGCGGCAGGTTCGAGGCTTCACGGATGTCGCGGATGATGTCCAGATACGCACCGGCCGGTTTGACCATCAGCGCATCGGCGCCTTCCTGCTCGTCCAGCAGCGATTCGCGCAGGGCTTCGCGGCGGTTCATCGGGTTCATTTGATAGCTTTTGCGGTCGCCCTTGAGCGCGCTGCCACCGGCCTCGCGGAACGGGCCGTAAAGCGCCGAAGCGAATTTGGTCGAATAGGCCATGATCGGAATCTGAGTGAAACCGGCCGCGTCGAGAGCCTGACGAATCGCCCGCACCTGACCGTCCATCGCCGCCGACGGCGCAATCACATCAGCGCCGGCACGGGCCGCCGCCACGGCTTGTTTGCCGAGGTTGACCAGGGTCTGGTCGTTATCCACTTCATGGTTGTGCATCACGCCGCAGTGGCCGTGATCGGTGTACTCGCAGAAGCAGGTGTCGGACATCACGATCATTTCCGGCACGGCATCCTTGGCGATGCGCGACATGCGCGAGACCAGACCGTTTTCGCGCCAAGTGTCGCTGCCGTTGCCATCCAGATGATGGGACACGCCGAAGGTCATCACCGACTTGATGCCGGCGCGGGCATAACGCTCGATCTCGCCGGCCAGTTTGCGTTCGGGGATACGCATCACCCCCGGCATGCTCTTGATCGGCACGAAGTCGTCGATTTCTTCCTCGACGAAAATCGGCAGCACCAGATCGTTCAGGCTGAACTCGGTTTCCTGGAACAGACTGCGCAGGCTCGCATTGCGGCGCAGACGGCGGGGACGTGCTTCGGGGAACTGACTGGACATGGGGCTTTCCTGAAACCTGCAGATGAGACGAAAGTCGTAGGGGGCGAAGCTTATGCCTTGCGGGGGGCGCGGTACAAACCTGGATCAATCAAGAGTGCATTACCGCGTACGCAATAATCGCGGGCTTCCCCCCCGATGCATTTTGCGGTCAGAGCGTCAGCTGTCCTGCAATGCACGTCACCACAGACCCGCCGACCCAGATTTCATCGCCAAGTCGGCTGATCCGAATCCGCCCTGCCCGGCCCATGCTCAAGCCCTGACTGACCGTATAAGCGTCTGGCGCCATGCCCTCGTCCAGTAACCATTGGGCAATCCCGGCATTCAAGCTGCCGGTGGCCGGGTCCTCCGGCATCCCATCACCGGAAATAAACGCACGGACCTCGAACTGGGCCTCATCGCCGTCACGCTCAGGATTCCACGGTGCTATGACGCCAACGGCCAATCCCAGCATCTGTGAATGGTCCGGTTGCAGAGTCAGCACCTGCTGCCGGTCCTTGAGCATCACCGCCAACCACCCAGCGCCGTTGTCCACCCATTGCGCGCGGACAATGGCGTCGCCGCTAAGTCCCAGCCCCCGCTGCACCCGCGTCATGACTTCGGCTTCGACCGGTCCCGACCTTAGCAATGGCGGGGCGAGAAACGCGAGTTCTGCGCCCTCGCGGCGTATCCGTACCAGCCCGACGCCGCACTCCTGAATGATGTCATTGCCTTTGGGCACCCCACCTGCTTCCAGCCAGGCATGGCAGGTGCCGAGTGTCGGATGACCGGCAAACGGCAATTCGCTCAGGGTCGTGAAGATCCGCACCCGATAATCGGCGCGCGGATCTTGCGGTTCAAGAATGAAGGTGGTTTCACTCAAATTGGTCCAGGAGGCAAATGCGGCCATGCACTGATCGCTCAGAGCGTCGGCGCCAAAAACCACCGCCAGCGGATTGCCTTTAAGCGCTATCTGGCTGAAAACATCGACTTGCTTGAAATCGAATGAACGCATACACCGTCCTTATTGAGGAATGCTCAAGCCACGCACCACCGCCGGCCGCGCCACAAATCGCTCCAGCACACGGGTGACATTCGGGAAATTCTGAATACCAACCAAATCACCCGCCTCGTAGAAACCAATCAAATTACGCACCCACGGGAACGTGGCGATATCAGCGATGGTGTAGCGCTCGCCCATGATCCAGTTGCGGCCTTCCAGGCGCTTGTCGAGCACATTGAGCAAGCGTTTGCTTTCATCCACGTAGCGATCACGCGGACGTTTGTCCTCGTAATCCTTGCCGGCGAATTTATTGAAGAAACCGAGCTGGCCAAACATCGGGCCAATGCCGCCCATCTGGAACATCAGCCACTGGATGGTTTCGTAGCGCAGTGCGCCTTCCTGTGCCAGGAGCTGACCGCTCTTGTCAGCCAGATAAATCAGGATCGCGCCGGACTCGAACAGCGGCAGCGGTTGGTCCTGCGGGCCGTGGGGATCGAGGATCGCCGGGATCTTGTTGTTCGGGTTCAGCGACAGGAACTCGGCGGACAACTGATCGTTGCTGTCGAAACCGACGCGGTGCGGCTCGTACGGCAGGCCGATCTCTTCAAGCATGATCGAGACTTTGACGCCGTTGGGGGTAGGCAAGGAATAGAGCTGAATCCAGTCGGGGTACTGCGCCGGCCATTTCTGGGTGATCGGGAACGCGGACAGATCGGTCATGGGAAGCATCCAGTCACAAAAGAGACCCGATCATAATGCACGAATCGTCACATCCTGCGGCTAACGTGCAAAAGCCAGGATCGAACCAAACCGGCCTCAGGGGACTCTGAGCTATGCCTTTATTGCAAAGGACGCCGTTCACGACATGGAAAACACCCGGTGCTGGGAGCCCGAGGTGCAGAGGTTTGTCAGCCTTAACCGAATATGCTGAAGAACCTTTTATTTCATGACGAACCTGCTGAGTTTCGCCAAACGCTTCAAACAACGCGCTTATGTGGCCCTGCCCTCGCTGCTGGCAGTCAGTGCATTGTTTCTGTCACTTGAGTCCAGTGAGAGCCGCGCACAACCGGTCGACGGTACCCAGACGCTGGTGTTTTTGCGCCACGCGGAAAAACCCGAGGGCGGTCTCGGTCAACTCAAATGCCAAGGCCTCAATCGCGCCATCGATCTATCGACGCTGCTGCCGGAAAAGTTCGGCAAGGCCAATTATGTGTTCGCCGCCAATCCGACGCGCAATGTCGAGGAAGGTGAGCTGGACAACTCCTACAGCTACATTCGTCCACTGATGACCATCAGCCCCGCTGCGATCAAACTCGGCCTGCCCGTGAATATCGAGTTTTCGGCCAATGACACCAGCGACCTGGCCCGCGAACTGCTCGAAGACAAGTATCACAACTCGACGATCTACACCGCCTGGTCACATGGCTATCTGCCGGAGCTGATCAACAAGGTGGCCGGCAAAGCGGTGGGTGAGAAACAGACCATCACCGATGATTGGGCCTCCAGTGATTTCGATTCGCTGTACGTGCTGACACTGACCTGGCACAACGGCAAGGCCAGTTTGCAAAGCCACAGCTACAAGCAAGGGCTGGATCATGGCAAGCAAACCTGTCCCACCTGATTGCGATGTCGCCTGATCCGGCGCTTTCGCGAGCAAGCCCGCACACAGGGGGGCAGTGCCGTTCACAAAACCCATGTGTGCGGGCTTGCTCGCGAAGTGGCCATTCCAACATCAATTTTTCTGACTCACCCGCTCACGCAGATACTCAAGAACCGCCCCCCGCTCCCCGGCAAACTCGATCCGCCCGCCCTTCTTCTCCCGCTGAAACACATACATCGGGTCGTAATACTCACGCAGCAGCCCCTCGATCCAGCCGCGATGCAGATCTACCGCACCGCTACGCCCCTGCTCGGCCAGCGCCTCTTCCATCGACATCAACATCCGTTGATGACGTTCGCCACCCAAACGCTTCTGCACGTTATTCAGGCTTTCCAGCAGCCGCTCCGAGAACAGCACGAATCCATCTTCGCCATGCACCGCCGAAAATTCCGCCGACAGGTCCACCACATAGTCACGCAGAATCCGCTCGACACGATCCTCAAAACTGTCTTCCAGCCAGACCATCGGGTACTGCTGCATGCCCTGATACATCGGCAGCGGCAACGCACAACTGCCGACCACCCGGCTTTCGTCCTCCAGCACAAACTGCTCGATGCCCGCCTCGCGCTTCTTGAGGATGTCGATTGACAGACGGTTTTCAAAATCGATATTCGACGGCTGCCCGGTGGCACGTTTACCAAAACTGGAGCCGCGATGGTTGGCGTGTCCTTCCAGGTCCAGCCCATTGCGCAACTGCACCAGCACTTCGGTTTTACCCGTGCCGGTCATGCCGCCCAGCAAGACGAAATCACATTGCGCGATGGCTTGCTCAAGGGTGTCGATCAGAAAACTGCGCATCGCTTTGTAGCCACCACCGACGCGTGGATAGTCGATACCGGCCTCGTCACGCAACCACTGCTGGGTGATCTGCGAACGCAAGCCACCCCGAAAACAATAGAGATAACCATCAGGATGGGCCCGGGCGAAGTCGGCCCAGGCCTGAATGCGCTCGGCCTTCACCGCACCGGACACCAGTTGATGGCCCAATTCGATGGCCGCTTGCTGACCCTGCTGTTTGTAGCAGGTGCCGATTCTCTGCCGCTCGATGTCGTTCATCAGCGGCAGATTGACCACACCGGGAAACGCGCCGTGGGCAAATTCAATCGGCGCGCGGGCGTCCATCAGCGGTCGGTCGTTGAGGAAAATGTCGCGGTAATCCGTGCAGTCTCGGAGCATCAAATCACCTCGACTGCGGTGGTCTGTCGCTCAACCAGTTCGCCGATTGGCGCAAGGTTCAGGCCCAGTTCGGCGGCGACGGCGAGGAACTCGCCATTGCCTTCAGGCGTTACGGCAATCAGCAGGCCCCCGCTGGTTTGCGGGTCGCACAGCACACGCTTGTGCAGTTCCTGCACGCGGCCGACCTTGCTCGAATAGCTGTCGAAGTTGCGCAACGTGCCGCCGGGCACACAGCCCTGATCGAGGTAATACTCGATGCTGTCCAGACGTGGCACACGGTCATAGGCGATGCGCGCCGTGAGCTGGCTGCCATCAGCCATTTCCACCAGATGCCCGAGCAGGCCGAAACCCGTGACGTCGGTCATCGCGGTAACACCGGCGAGTTTGCCGAAACGGCTGCCGGGTTTGTTCAGGGTACACATCCAGTCGCGGGCCACACCGACATCGGCGGCGCGCAACTTGCCCTTTTTTTCAGCGGTGGTGAGGATGCCGATGCCCAGCGGTTTGGTCAGGTACAGCAGGCAACCGGCCGTGGCGGTGTCATTGCGTTTCATGTGGCGCTTTTCGACAAGACCGGTGACCGCCAGACCGAAGATTGGCTCCGGCGCATCGATCGAATGCCCGCCCGCCAGCGTAATCCCCGCCTCGTCGCACACCGCACGCCCGCCACGAATCACTTCCCGCGCCACTTCCGGCGCCAGCACATTGACCGGCCAGCCGAGGATCGCAATCGCCATCAGCGGATCACCGCCCATCGCATAGATGTCGCTGATCGCGTTGGTGGCGGCAATGCGGCCGAAGTCGAACGGGTCATCGACAATCGGCATGAAAAAGTCCGTGGTCGACACCACGCCGCGCTCGGCATCGATCTCATACACCGCCGCGTCATCACGCGAGGCGTTGCCGACCCACAGTTTCGGGTCGAGGTTCTGCGCGCCACTGCCGGCGAGGATCACCTCCAGCACCTGCGGGGAAATCTTGCAGCCGCAACCGGCGCCATGGCTGTATTGGGTCAAACGAATCGGCTCGCTCATGGGGAAGTCTCTGGCAGGGAATGGGGCGGATTCTAGCAGAGCGCGGGGTGGCGGATTTGTGCGGTGAACCGCAGGAGCCCTTCGCGAGCACGCCCGCTCCCACATTTGGAATGCGTTCGCCTGCGGGAGCCAGTCTGCAGGCAGAGCAAGCGCGCTCCCACTGGGGATTTTCAACGTTCAAGAAAGAATTGGTACGGCTTATGCAAACGTTTGCGAGCCGTCAATCCCGGCATTTTCGTCACAAAACCCTACAGGCCCGCAGACCCGGGCCTTGATCCGTAAAAAAGGACTTTGAATGCACAGCGCATCCCTTCTTCGCGCCCCATTTGCGCGCACGTTTGCTGTTTCCTTGCTACTGGCCGGCGTTACCGGACTTCTCAGCCAAAGTGCTCTGGCGCAATCGACGCCAACCGAAGAGTCCGCCCAGGGCGAAACCCTCAGCCCCGAAGCCAGCCCGTCGAAAAAAGGGGCGTACCTGTCGGATTGGTACAACCAGGACCTGACCCTGATCGGCAGTAAAGACATCAGCTTCGGCCCGCAACCGTCCGACGATATCTACCTGGAATACGAGTATTTCGGGCGCAAAGGCCCGTTCGAGCTGTACGGCTACATCGACGTGCCGAAGATTTTCAACATCGGCAACAGCCATGACAAAGGCGTGTGGGACCACGGTTCGCCGGTGTTCATGGAGCATGAGCCGCGCATCTCCATCGACTACCTCGCCGGCCGTAGCCTGGCCATCGGCCCGTTCAAGGAATGGTACGTAGCGTTCGACTGGATATACGACCACGGCAGCCGCAAAGAGAACCGCGCCAATACCCTCTACAGCGGCTTCGGCACCGACATCGACACTCATTCGCGGGTCAATCTGTCGGCCAACCTGTATGGGCGTTACCAGTGGGAAAACTACGGTGCGAGCAATGAGTATTCCTGGGACGGCTACCGCGCCCAACTCAAGTACATCATCCCCATCGACAGTTACAGCAACGGCGCCTCGCTGACCTATACCGGCTTTACCAACTTCGATTTCGGCTCCGACATGCACAAGGACAATCCGGCACGCACCGCCAACGCCACGGTGGCGACCAATGTCTTGTTGTACTCGTTCACGCATTTGCGCTTCACGCTGGTGGGGCGTTATTTCCACAACGGGGGCAACTGGGAGGACGGCAGTGAGTTGAACTTCGGCGACGGTAATTTCCGCGCCCGTTCCAACGGCTGGGGTTACTACGCCGGCATCGGTTATCAGTTCTGAATTCAGGAGATGTTCATGCAAGCAATGATGCGAGTTTCACTGGCCGCAGCCGCCCTGCTCTCTTCCACGGCGTGGGCTGTCGAAGCGCCGATCCAGCCCAAGGTTGTCCTGATCACCATGTTCGCCCCCGAGGCACAGAACTGGATTGATCGCTTGGAGCTCAAGCAGCAAATCCGCGTGCCGGGGCTGTCCGCCGAATACCCGACCATCCGCTGCAACACGCAGCAGGTGTGCCTGTTGACCACCGGCATGGGTCAGACCAACGCCGCCGCGTCGACCCTGGCACTGGCCTTGTCGCCGAAATTCGACCTGCGCAAAAGCTACTTCCTGATCGCCGGCATTGCCGGGATCAGCCCCAAACACGGCACCCTCGGCACCGCCGCGTGGGCGCATTATCTGGTGGAGTTCGGCACGCAGTGGGAGCTGGATTCACGCGACGCACCGTCGAGCTGGCCGACCGGTTATCTGGGAATCAACACCCAGGGCCCGAACGAAAAACCGCCGCTGGACTACAAGACCGAAGTCTTCGAACTCAACCCGACGTTGCAGGCCAAAGCCTTCTCGCTGAGCCACAACGTGGAACTGAGCGAGAGCAAGGAATCTGCCGCGTGGCGCCTGAAATACCCCGCCGCCCCGGCCAATCAGCCGCCAGTCGTCACTCGCTGCGACACACTGGCAGGCAACACCTGGTTCTCCGGCACGCGCCTGAGCGAACGGGCCGAGGTCTGGACCAAACTGTTGACCGACAACAAGGGCGAATACTGCACGACTCAACAGGAAGACAACTCGACTTATGAAGCGCTGCTGCGCGCCAGCCGCGAAGGTCTGGTCGACGTGCAGCGCCTGGCCGTGGTGCGCGCCGGCTCCGACTTCGACCGCCCGGCCCCGGGCGGCAGTGAAGTGGACAACTTGCTCAAATACGCCGATCAGGGCGGCTTCGTCCCGGCACTCGAAAACCTCTACCGCGCCGGTAATCCGCTGGTGCAAGACATCCTCAAGCACTGGTCTGCCTGGGAAAACGGCGTCCCGCAATCCTGAACCTCACACGATAAAAACGGTGAGCGCGGGCTTGCTCGCGAAAGCGTCGTATCAGTCGATATTTCTATTGCCTGACACACCGTATTCGCGAGCAAGCCCGCTCCCACCGTTTTGCTTTGTGGTGTATCAGGGAATCAGGATGACCTTGTCGCCACTGCCCTGATTGACCTCGGTATACCGCGCCAGACCTTCGGCCAGCGGCGCTTCCACCAGCCCTTGCGGCAACGGAAGCAAGTCTTCATCGAAGAGGCGCCCGAATTGTTCCAACATGGCCGCGCACGCTTCAACGCCGTACAGCAACGAGTTGATGCCGACCACCGAACCGCCCTTGCGATACAGCGCCAATGCCGGCAACTGCACATGGCCGTCGGTCGGTGCGGCGATGATGGCGATGCGGCCGAACGGCGCGAGTGCCGCAACGGAGGCCGGCAACCAGAAACCAGTGGTGTCAAAGATCACATCGGCACCGCCGGCATACACCGCGTTGACCTGCGCGCCGAGGTCTTCAGGTTTATCCAATTGCAGCGTCTGGTAGCCCTGCGCTTGCAAGTCCTTGACCTGCTCCGGCCGCCGCGCCGCTGCCAACAACCGCGCGCCGCGAACGTTGGCCAACGCCAACGCCGCCGTGGCCACCGCACCGCCGCCGATCACCAGCAAACGGGTTTCGGCGGTTACCAGACTGCGCTCCAGCGCATCCCACGCCGTGGTGTACGGCACGCCGAGGCTGGCAGCCTGGGCGAAACTCAGGTGCGACGGTTTATGCGCAACGCCCTTGATCGGGAGTTTGACGAATTGCGCATGGGAGCCATCGGCGAAAAAACCCAGCTCACGCCCGGTGCCCCAGACTTCCTGACCGATCAACGCCTGCGGGCCTTGGACCACAACCCCGGCAAAATCCCGCCCGGGAATGCGTGGCAGCGTGGTGTAGGGAAAACGCCCGAGGACGTTTTTCACGTCGCTGGGGTTCAGGCCGGCGGCCTTGATCTCGACCAATACTTCATCATCGCCGGACACCGGGGTCGGCACTTCAACGTAGCGCAGGGAAGACAAGTCGCCGGTTTTATCGAATTGCAGTGCTTTCATGGACACATCCACCGAATAAGAAAGAGGGAACTCAGGACAACCAACCGGCCACCAGTTGCCGGCCCATCGGCCACAACTGCTCACCCGCGAGCATGCCCAGCAAGCCAACCAGCGCAATGGCCGGTGGGGCTGGAGAACGGAAATCCAGCGCACCGTAGAGCAGGCCGACACCAAGGCCGATGCCCAGCGAAATCAGGTAGTTCATGGAGAAAACTCCGCCGCGTAAAGGGAATGGGCAGAGTCTAGGGAAAGGAGGCCGTCAGTACCGGCCAAGGACTTCTGAATATCGGCCAAATGCCTGAAGTACGTCGACAATCCCGGTGTGAGCGGGCTTGCTCGCGAAAGCGTCGTACCAGTCGATATTTCTATTGCCTGACACACCGCCTTCGCGAGCAAGCCCGCTCACACCGGGATTGTCGACGTACTTCAGGCATTTGGCC
>NZ_JAIHLQ010000084.1 GCF_019733355.1 Pseudomonas baetica
CCAGCGTGTAGCTGAAGGTGGTTCCGATCGCACCCCAGGTTCCCAGCGTGTAGCTGAAGGTGGTTCCGATCGTACCCCAGGTTTCCAGCGTGTAGCTGAAGGTGGTTCCGATCGCACTCTAGGTTTCCAGCGTGTAGCTGAAGGTGGTTCCGATCGCACCCCAGGCTTCCAGCGCGTAGCTGAAGGTGGTTCCGATCAACTGAAAGCACGAGCTAAACGGTCGTAAGATAGTTTCACTAATTCTCGGCCCGGCTTTGCCGGGCCTTTTGTCATACCGAGCTAGTGGGGTATCTTACGCGTCCCTGTTTGCGCTATTCTCAGGATTAGACGATGTTCAGGGGCCTCGACATGTCAGAATCAAGTCCGCAACTCTTCCCAACCTTTGACGATCCGCTTTCATTTAAGCGGGCGGTAATTTCGTCGATTATTCGCCGTTTTACGACAGGTTCCGGAATATACCAAACCGCTATTGAGGGTCTCAATTTAGTTCGAAACGATACACCTACGGATACGCTGTATAGTGTTTATAAGCCTACACTGTGCTTGGTGGTGCAAGGTCGAAAGGAGGTTCGTCTATTTGGCGAGCGGTATGTATATGATCCTCTGAACTATTTGGTGATTTCTGTTACTCTTCCGCTCGCGGGTAAAGTTATTGAGGCATCCCCGGATGTGCCCTATTTAGGTGCGCTTTTAGACATTGATCCTGCTCAGATTAGTCAATTGATTGCTGATAGTAGTCCTGTCGGTGTCCCTAGTAATGGCGATGTAAGAGGGCTGTATCTTGGAAGTACTGATGGCCCGTTGCTGGATGCTTTGTTTCGCTTGCTGAGCTTGCTTGATAGCCCCGAAGATATCTCTCAGCTCGCACCTATGGCCTTGCGAGAAATATTTTATCGATTGCTGCGAGGTCAGCAAGGCCAGAGGCTCTACGAAATTGCAGTGGTCGACAGTCAATCATATAGAGTAACGCGAGCAATCGAATGGCTAAATAATAATTTTGCTGAACCTATGCGGATCGATGAATTAGCAAAATATGTAAATCTCGGGGTTTCGACTCTCCATCATCGTTTTAAAGCTGTTACTTCTATGAGTCCGCTCCAGTATCAGAAACAACTGCGATTGCACGAGGCTCGAAGGTTAGTGCTCAGTCAGTCAACCGATATTGCAACAGTAGCCTCTCAAGTAGGTTATGAGAGTCAGTCACAATTCAGTCGCGAGTATAGTCGGCTTTTTGGAACCTCTCCCTTACGAGATCGCGCTCGCCTTCGTCGGTCAGGCTAAGTCCATCTTCTATGGAGTATCTGAGAGAAAGGAGCTCTTTGACGTCTTAGGTGGTTCTTGAAAGTCGCGGCGATGATAGTGATCATGAGAACAAGTAGAACGACGCAGGGTATCAGCACCCAGTTTGACTTGAGTGGCCTGGGCAGAAAAAGATAGGCTGCCTATGAGCTTTCGAGTAATGGCAGCAATGTCCGTTTCGCGGGATAGTATATAAAGCTGCTCTCGCAACGTGCCTCGAATTTGCGCAGATGCCGACTCATCAAACCATCGACGACATCGGTGATCTAGGCGAACAGGAATAGAGGCATGGCTAGGGCGAGGATGGTTTCTCGCACTATAAACGAGGAGACTGTAAACAAAATCGCCTGCAAGTTGTCCTGACGACGACGTAAGCTACATCGAGTACCTGGCCTGTGATGAGGCGCTGTCTGGAGCACGCAGGTAGCGGGCGCATCGGCTATCTCCCAGGGCTGGCCTAGCCTGGGCAGTGGGGTGTTGGCGATAAGCGTCTCATCGGCCGCCGACGTGACGGTTTCAGCAGGGGTGTTTCGATGCGCCTAGGGGCCAGGGCATTGGCCGTAATGCCATAGGCCCCAAGTTTTCCTGGCAGGTGTCGAGTGAACCCGATGATGGCTGCCTTGGGTGGCACTGTAGTGGGAGGCCACAGCGTGCCATGTAACCACGAAGCCTTGGGCGCGCAATCTCTCGCCCTGAGCTTGTAGCGCTTGAGGGTTGAGGGTTGAGGGTTGAGGGTTGAGGTCGAGCAGTGCGACGGTAGCGCCTTCTTCGCAATAGCGCTGCGCAACCGCCGGACCGATGCCGCTCGCAGCACCAGAAACGAGCACATTCCTACCACTGTGACGACCTGCAATCATGGATTGATCTCCAGCATTATCTTGCCAATGTGACGACTGCTTTCCATCAGTGCATGTGCCTGGGAGGCTTCATGCAGCGGGAAAGTGCAGGAAGGCATTGACCTGCGCCAAGCAACGGCCAGACATCGGCCTGCAGGGCTGCAGCGATGTTGGCTTTTTCCGCTTTGGATCGGGCGCGGAGGGTCGAGCTGATAAAGGCCAGGCGCTTGAGTATGATCGGCATGACGTTCGACTCGGCCGTACTGCCTTCGAGAAAGGTGATCTGCACCAACTTACCTTCCACCGGCAGGGTGTCGATATTGCGCTGCAGGTAGCTACCCCCGACCATGATTGAGGATCAGGTTCACACCCTTGCCCTCGGTCTCGGCCCAGACCACCTCGGCGAAATCTTCTTCTCGGTAATTGATGGCCCGGCTGGTACCTGCGCTGCTACATGTCTCCAGCTTGGCCTCGCTGCCTGCCGTTGCCAACACCCGCGCGCCGAACTGATTGGCCAGCTGGATGGCGGTCAATCCGATTCCGCTAGACCCGCCATGCACCAGCACGGTTTCGCCGGGTAACAGGCGGTCGTGCTCGAATAGATTGGTCCACACGGTGAATTAGTTTCCGGCTGCAGTATTCAGCGTAGTCGCCACCTGGCGTGAGTGCGCACACCTACGCACCGACCTGCAATCCCTGCACGGCCGCACCCACGGCCACCACTTCGCCCGAGACTTCCAGGCCGAGGTAGGGTGAGGCTGAGGTAGAGTGAAGCATCGGCTGGCGGCGGATAGCTACCCGAGCGCTGCAATTCATCCGGGCGGTTCACACCGGTATAGGCGACCCGGATCAGCACTTCGTCGGCGGCCGGAGTGTAGATACCTACCTCGGTTACATGCATCAGTCAGCGTTGCCAATTGGGGGGGCGATCAACAGCATTGTCTGGCTAATGATAACCATCACCAATCTTAACTTTGCCGCGGAACACGTAGTAGCTCCAGGCCGTGTACACCAAGATGAACGGCAGGATGAACAGCGCGCCGATCAGCGCGAACAGCTGGCTCGCCACCGGCGAGGCCGCCTGCCACAGCGTAACCGACGGCGGGATGATGTTCGGCCAGATGCTTATGCCCAGGCCGCTGTAGCCGAGGAAGATTACCAGCAGGGTGAATAGGAACGGTGCGGCGGTGGCCCGGTGCGCCAGGGTGGTCAGGGTGCCTAAGAAGCAGAACAGCAGCAGCAGAGGCACCGGCAGGAAATAGAACAGGTTGGGCAGGCTGAACCAACGCTGGGCAATCTCGGGGTGGGCCAGCGGCGTCCACACGCTGATCACTGCGATGGCGATCAGCAGGCCCCAGATGAAGTACGAGGAGTAGCGGTACATCTCTTCCTGCAGACGCCCCTCGGTCTTCATGATCAGCCAGGTGCTGCCCAGCTGGGCGTAGGCCAGCAGCAGTGCGAAGCCACAGAACAGCGGGAACGGACGCAGCCAGTCGAGGGCGCCGCCGGCGTACATGTTGTTTGCCACCGGGATGCCATCGAGGAACGCCCCCAGGGCGACGCCCTGGGTGAAGGTGGCGATGATCGAGCCGCCGATGAACGCCTTGTCCCACCAGTGGCGGTTGCGCTCGCTGGCCTTGAAGCGGAACTCGAAGGCCACGCCGCGGAAGATCAGGCCCAGCAGCATTAGCACCAGTGGCAGGTACAGGGCGCTGAGGATCACCGAGTAGGCCAACGGGAAGGCGCCGAACAGGCCGGCGCCGCCCAGCACCAGCCAGGTCTCGTTGCCGTCCCACACCGGGGCGACGGTGTTCATCATCACATCGCGCTCTTCCTTGTCCTTGATCGCCAGGAAGAGGATACCGATGCCCAAGTCGAAGCCGTCCATGATGACGTACATCATCACGCCAAAGATGATGATCAATGCCCAGATCAAAGTGATATCCACGCCCATGGCCATCGCTCCTCAGGTTGCCGTCGCCTTCGACAGGGTCAGTGATCGTCCGCTGCGGACAGGGGGCGCGCGGGGGTCTTGGACTGGCCCGCGCCACCTTCGATCGGGTGCTCGCCTTCGTGGCGCTGCGGCCCCTTGTGCACCAGCTTGAGCATGTAGGCGATACCGGTGCCGAACAGCACGAAGTACACCACCACGAATGCCGCGAGGCTGACGCTCATCTGCGCGGTGCTCAGCGGTGATACCGCATGCTCGGTGCGCATCAGCCCGTAGACCACCCAGGGCTGGCGGCCCATCTCTGTGGTCACCCAGCCGGCCAACAGGGCGATCAGCCCCGCCGGGCCCATGCACAGCATGAACCGGAGGAACAACGGCGTGGTGTGCAGGCGGTCGCCACGGCGCAGCCACAGGCTCCACACCCCGGCGAGGATCATCAGCAGGCCCATGCACACCATGAGCCGGAAGGTCCAGAAGATCACCGTGGAGTTGGGCCGGTCCTCGGGGGGGAATGACTTCAGCGCCGGAATCTGGCGGTCGAGGCTGTGAGTCAGGATCAGGCTGCCCAGATAGGGAATCTCGATGGCGAAGTGGGTCTTCTCGGCCTTCATGTCCGGCCAGCCGGCCAGGATTAGCGGCGACGGCTCGCCCGGGACGTTCTCCCAATGCCCTTCGATGGCGGCGATCTTCGCCGGCTGGTGCTCCAGGGTGTTCAGGCCGTGGGCATCACCGACCACCGCCTGGATCGGCGCCACCACCAGGGCCATCCAGCAGGCCATCGACAGCATGGTGCGGGCCGGCTCGATGTGCTGGCGGCGCAACAAATGCCAGGCCCCCGAGGCGCCAACGAAGAACGCGGTGCTGAGGAACGCGGCGATCGCCATGTGCGCCAGGCGGTAGGGGAACGACGGGTTGAAGATCACCGCCAGCCAGTCCACCGGCACCGCGCGGCCGTCGATGATTTCGTGGCCCTGGGGCGTGTGCATCCAGCTGTTGGAGGAGAGGATCCAGAAGGTCGAGATCAGCGTGCCCAACGCCACCATGCAGGTGGCGAACATGTGCAGGCCTCGGCCTACCCGATCCCAGCCGAACAGCATCACACCTAGAAAACCAGCTTCGAGAAAGAATGCCGTGAGCACTTCGTAAGTCAGTAGTGGCCCGGTAATGCCGCCGGCAAAATAAGAGAACTGCGACCAGTTAGTGCCGAACTGATATGCCATCACCAGGCCAGAAACCACTCCCATGCCGAAGTTAAGCGCGAAGATCTTTATCCAGAACATGTAAAGATCGCGATACACCTCCCTACCGGTCTTCAGATACAGACCTTCCAGCACGGCGAGATAACTCGCGAGGCCTATGGTGATTGCCGGAAAAAGAATATGCATGGCCACTGTAAACGCGAACTGAAAACGAGCCAAATCAAGCGCCGTAGAGCTGAATGTTTCCATGGTTCTCGGCCTCACAGGGCGCGGCTTCAGTACCGCAATGCGAATGAGACGCAACAAGTAGATGAGTAGCTCATCGATTCGTTGCCTTGACATGTCGAAAGAGTGTGGCTTGATTCTAGAACACGATTTTCCCTTGTCGACCAAACTTTTGATTCCAGATCACCGGTAGGTTGGATCCAGCTTTGCTGGTTGTCTTTATTTGACAAGGCTGTACGCTTTCCTCCTGAACTGTCACAACCAAACCCAATTCCTCAAGTCCGCTAGAAGAGCGGTTTATTACGCAACTATCGGTTTATATCGAAAAAATATAAAGCGTTTAAGGAGCGACCATGACGACTCGACGCAAGGTACCCGGTGTACGTAACTACGATGGCCCAGCTGGTGGCTGGGGGGCGTTGAAGGCGACTGCGACAGCGGTGCGAGAGCAGATGGATACGCTCAAAGCGCCCATTACGCTGATGCGCACCAACCAGCCGGATGGTTTCGATTGTCCCGGGTGCGCCTGGCCCGATAAGGAACATAAGTCGACCTTTCAGTTCTGCGAGAACGGCGCTAAGGCGGTGACCTGGGAAGCGACCAACAAGCGCGTCACACCTGAGTTTTTCGCCAACCACCCGGTGGCCACGCTGCTGCACCGCAGCGATTACGAGCTGGAAGACCTCGGGCGGCTGACCCATCCGCTGGTCTACGACCACGGCAGCGACACATACAAACCGGTCGAGTGGGAGCACGCCTTCGCCCGGATCGGTGAAATCCTTCGTGGACTGGAACCCAACCAGGTCGAGTTCTACACCTCCGGCCGCGCCTCCAATGAGGCAGCCTACCTGTACCAGTTGTTCGCGCGGGCATTGGGTACCAACAATTTCCCCGACTGCTCGAACATGTGCCATGAACCCACCAGCGTGGGACTGCCTCGCTCCATTGGCATGGGCAAGGGCTCGGTGTCGCTGGACGATTTCGAATCGTGCGAGTTGGTGATTTCGATCGGCCATAACCCCGGTACCAACCACCCGCGGATGATGGGCACACTGCATGAGGTATCCCGGCGCAAGGTGCCGATCATGGTCATGAACCCACTGCGCGAGCGGGCGCTGGAACGATTCGCTGACCCGCAGGACATGATCGAGATGGCCACCTACGGCTCGACCCGGATCGCCTCGACCTACCTGCAGGTCAAGGCCGGTGGCGACGCGGCGGCAATTAAGGGGGTGATGAAGTCGCTGCTGGAGATGGAGGACTCGCTCGGCCAGGTGCTCGACTTCGAATTCATCGCCCAGCACACCAATGGCTTCGAGGCGCTCAAGGCCGATCTGCTGGCCACTGCATGGCCCGATATCGAGCACGCTAGTGGTCTGACCAAGGCCGAGATGGAAAAAGTTGCTGCAGCCTACGCTAAGTCCAACGCCACTATCGTCACCTATGGCATGGGCATCACCCAGCACAACGAGGGCACCGCGAACGTGCGGCTGATCTGCGACCTGCTGATGCTGCGTGGCAACCTCGGAAAACCCGGCGCCGGTATCTGTCCGCTGCGCGGCCACTCCAATGTGCAGGGCAACCGCACCGTGGGCATCACCGAGAAACCGTCCGCCGATTTCCTGCAGAAGATCGAGCAAGTACTGGGCTTCAAGCCGCCGGCCGAACACGGGCATGACTCGGTGCAGGCCATGCAGGCAATGATCGCTGGTACGTCGAAGGCGCTCATCTGCCTGGGCGGCAACTTCGCCGTGGCGTTGCCCGATCCGGCCCAGTGCTTCCCGGCCATGGGCAAGCTGGATCTGAGCGTGCACATCGGCACCAAGCTCAACCGCACGCATCTGCTGGTGGGCAAGGAAACCTACCTGTTCCCCTGCCTGGGGCGCACCGAGTTGGACGTGCAGAACGGAGAGCGGCAGTCGATTACCGTCGAGGACTCGATGTCGATGGTGCATGCTTCGGCTGGAAAACTGCTGCCCGCATCGGAGTTCTTGCGCTCTGAACCGGCGATCATTGCAGGCATGGCCAACGCGACGATGCCGGACAGCCCCGTGCCTTGGCTGGAACTGGGGGCCGACTACGACAAAATCCGCGACCTGATCGAGAAGACTCTTCCGGGCTTCGAGAACTTCAATGCGCGCATTCGCGTGCCGGGCGGTTTTCGCATGCCGCTACCGGCCACCGAACGCATCTGGATGACCCCCTCGGGCAAGGCCGAGTTCTTCGTCTTCCCGGGCCTACACGAGGACAAGGAAGTCGAGGGTGACGATGTACTGCGCCTGATCACCCTGCGTAGCCACGACCAGTACAACACCACCATCTATGCGATGGACGATCGCTACCGCGGCGTGTTCGGCCGCCGCGACGTGCTGTTCATGAACCCTGCCGACCTGCAGGCGCGCGGCTTAGCCCACGGCGACTTGGTGGACATCGAGACGGTCACCCATGGTCGCAAGATGCGCTATGAACGCATAACTGCCATCGAGTACAAGATCTCGCCTGGGTCGGTGGGGGCCTATTATCCCGAGGCCAACCAGCTGGTGCCGCTGGACTACATTGACGTGGACAGCGGAACGCCGTCGTACAAGTCGGTGCCGGTTAGGGTGATGCGTTCAGAGTTAGGTTGATTCGATTAGAAAGATGCCCATCCCTCTGAAATGAGATTTGAAGGGATGGGCATCAAGCCTCATGCAATTACGTTCGTGCATTTAGTCAATTGTGAAGAGGATTGTGTAATCCAGTGCCGAACATCTCATCCAGACTGCAAGGACAGTAGTGCGTTGGCAGAGGCCAATGGGCCAAAAGACCTATTGGGTCAATTTTGAGGCGATCCAAGGAACGTTGACTCGGTATCTGTCCTTTCGATGATCGCAGCTCGGCGAATCCGCGACTCGTTCAACCGAGCTTTGGGCACCCTCCATCCGTCACTCATCTCCCGTGCCTGGCTCATTCGCTACGAAACCTTATGGGACGTTCTGCTCAGTCATTTCAGTGAAATGGACGACCCTCCCAGATCGCGGAATTTCAGAGTAGACGGTAGGTGAAAGGTCGCCCGATAGCTGGATGTCGTCGTCGCAGGCGATCGATCAAGCGGGTCCGCGAGAGGGGAAAGCGCCGGGCAAAAAAATTTTGGTTGTTGTTTTATACTGTGGGGGGGTATAGTATGACCACATCAACGGCAAGGGAGGATGGCAATGCCCCAGTGCCCCAAAGAGAAGGAGAAAGCTCTCGGTCACGCTAGAGGTATTAGCGAGCAGGTCACGGCTCTAGAGCATGACCTGGAGGCTGATCCGACATGTGTCGCGGTTCTGCAGCAGTTGGCAGCAGTACGCGGTGCAATCAACGGCCTGATGGCGGCCGTTCTGGAGAGCCATCTACGGGAGGAGTTTCCTGACGGAGGGGCGAGGAGCGACTCGCAGCAACAGTCTATTAACGAAACCATCTCCATCGTTCGGTCGTATCTCCGGTAACCAATTCCAGGTGGTTTTGGTGACGGGGACCAACTCAAAAAAGGAAGTGACATCATGAAATCACGTGCAGCAGTGGCCTTTGGGCCAGGTAAACCGCTGGAAATCGTTGAGATCGACGTTGAGCCGCCACGCAAGGGTGAAGTGCTCGTCAAGATCACCCATACCGGCGT
>NZ_JAIHLQ010000085.1 GCF_019733355.1 Pseudomonas baetica
GTCCAGATGTGTATCGACTCGACCAGCAACCGCGGCGTGCGCTGGAAACCGGGCGACCCGCCCCCTGACTTCGACAAGCTGTTCGACCGCCACGGCAATCTGCAGACGCTGGCTACCGGGGACATGCTATGGAACGTGCGAGACGAGCTGGCCTGCGTGACGCTGATCCACCGTGAAGACGCTCGCGACGACGCCGAACACTACCACTACAGCCAAGGCGTGCGGGTGTTCAAACGTCATGAAACCTTTACCGGCGCCGCCGAACACTTCCATCAGGTGCGCTATTTACCGGGGCTGGAAATTCGCACAAAGGACAATGGCGAGGTGTTGCACGTCATCAGTGTTGGCAATGTGCACTGCCTGCACTGGACGAAAAATCCCCCGCCAGGCGCCGAAAACAATCAACGCCGCTACAGCCTCGACGATCACCTGGGCTCCTGCGTGATGGAACTGGATCAGAACGCCCAAGTGATCAGCCACGAAGGCTATTACCCGTTTGGTGCCACGGCGTGGATGGCTACCCGATCGGCGATTGAGGTCAGTTACAAATTCATTCGCTATTCGGGCAAGGAGATGGACGCCAGCGGTGTGTATTACTACGGCGCCCGTTATTACGCGCCATGGGTGCAACGCTGGATCAGCGCTGATCCTGCCGGCGATGTGCAGGGTTTGAATCTGTACACCTTCGTGTCGAACAACCCGATGATTTACGTTGATCCTGATGGACAAAAGGGGTTCGATTTCAATCGGATCGCGAGCCTGTTTCGAACCACAGCCAGTGTCGCAAACCAGGTACATGACACTGCCGACAGATTTGATGGTCCTGATGATGAAGCGGATGTCAGCCAGGAAATCCGTGACAACATGACCTTCCGCCGCTTCCTTTTCTCCAAGAAGGGGATGGGAGCCTTCAGTCTGGGGTTCACGGTCGGGGGCGTCGTCGGCGGAGTGGCCGGATCATTCGCCCCCGTCATCGGCAATACGATAGGCGGCTTCATCGGTGGTTTAGTGGGTGGATTGGGGGCGGCGTATGTCCGTTACCGCTTTTTCAAGCGTGGCATCCGCGTGACAGAAACCCTACACACTGCTGACATCCGTGATGCCATACAGGCCGTCGCCGAAGGAGCCAACGATGTCGCCAACGGCACAATCCCCCAAATCATTCAGGACAACCTGAACCAGATCCGGCAATCAGCCACAGAGGCGCTGCTGGAAAAGGTCAAGGAGATGTCCCCGCTGGATCAACTTGAATTCACAGAAATGGTGGAGGCTGGCCACTCAATCGCTGACGCATACCGCTCAGTATCAGGTCTGGCAGCGGCGGCATCTCGCGGCATTCAGGACGGACTGGAAGCAGTCCAGGAAATACATGACAACCTCAGTGAAGCAGAGCAAGCGAACCATCGCCTCCAGGCGATGATGGACAACATCGCTGCGCAGCCGATGGCGCAACCCATGACCAGGCCCGTGCCCAAACCCCGGACGAAATTCATTCGTCGGGCGTCTGTCGGCGAAACCGTCGTGTGACATCCATGACCGCTCCGATCAGCGCGCCGGTCCACCCCCGCCCATGCTATCGTGCCCGCCCGACCTGCCACCCGTCTGCCCAGCATGCTGCCGACTTCCCGTACTTTGCGTCTGTCGTTGTATACCCTGCTGATCATCGCCGGTGCCGCGCTCGCGGCCACTCTGGCCATCCGCCACGCCGAACGGCAGGCGCTGGAGGAGGACGCGACCCGCGCCAACCAGCAACTGGCGTTGTACGCCAATTCATTGCACACCCTGATCGACCGCTATCGCGCCCTTCCCGATGTGCTGGCGCTGGACCCGCAATTGCGGTCGGCACTGGCCGGCCCGGTCGATGCCGAGGAACAAGCGGCCCTTAATCTGAAGCTGGAAAAGATCAACGGTGCGGCGCAGTCCTCGACCCTGGAACTGCTCGACCACACCGGCCTCGCCGTGGCTGCCAGCAACTGGCGGCTGCCGAGCAGTTACGTCGGCCACAACTACGGTTTTCGCCCCTATTTCAGTCAGACCCGTACCCAGGGCAGCGGGCGTTTTTACGCCGTGGGCGTGACCAGCGGGATTCCCGGCTACTTCCTCTCCAGCGCGGTGCTCGGCGATAACAATGAGTTCCTGGGGGCGATGGTGGTCAAGCTGGAATTCCCCGAACTTGAACGCGAATGGAGCCAGGGCAACGACACGCTATTGGTCAGCGATGCACGCGGCATCATTTTCATCGCCAACCAGCCCGGCTGGCGCTATCGCTCGTTGCGACCGTTGAGCGCCAGCGATCTGGCCGAGATCAAGGCCACCCGTCAGTACGACAAACAGTCGCTGGTGCAACTGACCCATCTGTCGCTACGCCTTTTCGATGACAACAGCGAACTGCGCCGGGTCGAAGGTCCGCAAGGCACAGCAGATTATTTGTGGGAATCGCTGCCGCTGGCCGCCGAAGGCTGGACGCTGCACCTTTTGCGTCGCCCGCAAGTGGCGTTCGAAGACCTGCGCAACGCCGGGCTCGCCGCTGCCGGCGTGTGGCTGGCGCTGGTGTTTCTGCTGCTGTTTCTCAACCAGCGCTGGCGCCTGTCGAAAATCCGCCAGCGCAACCGTGAAGAGCTGGAGCAACTGGTCGAGGAACGCACTCGCGAGTTGCGCACCGCACAGGACGGTCTGGTGCAATCGGCCAAACTCGCGGCATTGGGCCAGATGTCCGCCGCACTCGCCCACGAAATCAATCAACCGCTGACCGCTCAGCGCATGCAACTGGCGACGCTGCGCCTGCTGCTCGACCATGGCCGGGTCGATGACGCCTATAAGGCACTCAAACCGGTAGACGATATGCTCACGCGCATGGCCGCCCTCACCGGCCACCTGAAAACCTTCGCCAGAAAAAGCCCCGGCGGTTTGCGCGAGCGCCTGGATCTGGCGACGGTGGTTGATCAGTCCCTGCAACTGCTCGATGCGCGGCTGCGCGACGAACAGGTCAGTCTGGTGCTGCACCTGACGCGTCCGGCGTGGGTACGCGGTGATGCGATCCGTCTGGAACAAGTGCTGATCAACCTGTTGCGCAACGCGCTCGATGCGATGCAGGGCAAACCGTGCAAGCGTCTGGAAATCCGCCTGCAGGCCGATGAGCAACTGTGGCAACTGAGCGTCAGCGACAATGGTGGCGGCATCGCCGCAGAGCATCTGAACCAGGTATTCGATCCGTTCTTCACCACCAAACCGGTGGGCGACGGTCTGGGTCTGGGCCTGGCGGTATCCTTCGCGATCGTCCATGAGTCCGGTGGACGTTTGAGTGTGGAAAATGGCGAGACCGGTGCGGTGTTCACCCTGTCTGTGCCGATCGATCTGGAGGCACATATCTGATGCTCAACTCGGTAATGGTGGTTGATGACGAAAGCAGCATTCGCAGCGCAGTCGAGCAGTGGTTGAGCCTGTCGGGCTTTGAGGTGCAACTGTTCAGCCGCGCCGAAGAATGCCTCGCCGCACTGCCCGCGCACTTTCCCGGAGTGGTCCTCAGCGATGTGCGCATGCCCGGTCTCAGTGGTCTGGAACTGCTGGCCGAGGTGCAGCGCCGCGATGCCGACTTACCGGTGATTCTGCTCACCGGTCACGGCGATGTGCCGATGGCGGTCGAAGCGATGCGCGACGGCGCCTACGACTTTCTGGAAAAACCGTTCAGCCCGGAAACATTGCTCGGCAGCCTGCGCCGGGCCTTGGAAAAACGCCGGTTAATCCTGGAAAACCGTGCCCTGCACGAGCAGGCCGACAACCGCGCCAAACTCGATGCGACGTTACTCGGCGTGTCCCGTGGGTTGCAGACGTTACGCCGGCAGGTACTGGATCTGGCAGCGTTGCCGGTCAACGTGTTGATTCGCGGCGAAACCGGCAGCGGCAAAGAGTTGGTGGCGCGTTGTCTGCACGATTTCGGCCCGCGTGCGGACAAGCCTTTTGTGGCGCTGAACTGCGCAGCGATTCCTGAACAGCTGTTCGAAGCCGAACTGTTCGGCCATGAGAGCGGCGCGTTTACCGGGGCGTCCGGCAAGCGCATCGGCAAACTCGAATACGCCGATGGCGGCACGCTGTTTCTCGACGAAATCGAAAGCATGCCGCTGGCCCAGCAGGTGAAGTTGCTGCGAGTGTTGCAAGAGCAAAAGCTTGAACGACTGGGGTCGAACCAGAGTATCCGCGTGGATTTACGGATCGTCGCGGCGACCAAACCCGACTTGCTCGATGAAGCCCGTGCCGGACGCTTTCGCGAAGACCTGGCGTATCGCCTGAACGTTGCCGAGCTGCGTCTGCCACCGTTGCGGGATCGCCGCGAAGACATTCCCTTACTGTTCGAGACCTTCGCCCAAAATGCCGCTCTGCGTCTGGGCCGAACCTTTGCATCCTTGAGTGGTGCGCAGTTGAGTCATCTGCTTAGCCACGACTGGCCGGGCAACGTGCGCGAACTGGCCAACGTTGCTGAACGTCAGGTGCTGGGGCTGGATGAGCCGGCACCGGGAATTGATCCGGGGCAGTCGCTGGCAGCGCAGCAGGAGGCGTTTGAAGCGCAGTGCTTGCGCGCCGCGCTGACCCGGCACAAGGGCGATGTGAAAGCGGTGCTGGAAGAGCTGCAACTGCCGCGCCGCACGTTCAATGAAAAGATGCAGCGGCATGGGCTGACTCGGGAGATGTTTGTTCAAGGCAGCTGAATTTTGCAGTGCCGGTTCGGGCCACTTCGCGAGCAAGCCCGCTCCCACAGTGGTCGGTAGTGTTCACACCTTCTGTGTTCAGCACAAAACCCTGTGCAAGCGTGGCTTGCCCGTGAAGAGGCCGGCACAGGCAATAAAGATCTACCCGCCTGAATGAGCAATTTTCCGCTCACCACCCACCAGCCATAAGCGGATTTCCGCTCAACAAACCCCGCTACCCCCTCTAAACCGGCCCTCTCCCCGTTGGCACAGCTCCTGCTATAGCCCCAACAGGCTGCGTTTACACGCGCTCCACAAAAACAATTAAACGAAGGATCCTTCAATGGATAACTCCAACGCCCTGCCTCTTGGGTCGGCTGCCGTGCCGGTCAAAGAACGAACCACCGCCAGCCGGATCAAGTCGATCTTCAGCGGTTCCGTCGGCAACATGGTCGAGTGGTACGACTGGTACGTCTATGCCGCCTTCTCGCTGTACTTCGCCAAGACCTTTTTCCCCGCAGGCTCTTCCACCGCGCAACTGATGAACACCGCCGCGATCTTCGCCGTGGGCTTCCTGATGCGCCCGATCGGTGGCTGGCTGATGGGCCTGTACGCCGACAAAGTCGGGCGCAAGAAAGCCCTGATGGCCTCGGTTTACCTGATGTGCTTTGGCTCCTTGCTCATCGCCCTCAGCCCCAATTACGAAACCATTGGCATCGGTGCACCGATCCTGCTGGTGTTTGCCCGTCTGCTGCAGGGCCTGTCGGTCGGCGGTGAATACGGCACCTCGGCCACCTACCTGTCGGAGATGGCGACCAAGGAACGTCGCGGTTTCTTCTCCAGCTTCCAGTACGTGACCCTGATTTCCGGCCAGCTCATCGCGCTGGGCGTGTTGATCGTGCTGCAACAAACCCTGACCACCGAGCAGTTGTACGCGTGGGGCTGGCGTATTCCGTTCGCCATCGGCGCGCTGTGCGCAGTCGTTGCGCTGTACCTGCGTCGCGGCATGGAAGAAACCGAGTCGTTCACCAAAAAAGAAAAAGCCAAGGAAAGCGCCATGCGCACCTTGATGCGTCACCCCAAAGAACTGTTGACCGTGGTCGGCCTGACCATGGGCGGCACACTGGCGTTCTACACCTACACCACCTACATGCAGAAGTACCTGGTGAACACCGTCGGCATGAGCATCTCCGACTCGACCACCATTTCCGCGGCCACGCTGTTCCTGTTCATGTGCCTGCAACCGATCATCGGTGGCCTGTCGGACAAGATCGGTCGTCGTCCGATCCTGATCGCCTTCGGCGTGCTCGGTACGATCTTCACCGTGCCGATCCTGATGACCCTGCACACCATTCAAACCTGGTGGGGCGCGTTCTTCCTGATCATGGCGGCGCTGATCATCGTCAGCGGCTACACCTCGATCAACGCCGTGGTAAAAGCGGAATTGTTCCCGACTGAAATCCGTGCGCTGGGCGTCGGCCTGCCGTACGCACTGACCGTCTCGATCTTCGGCGGCACTGCCGAATACATCGCGCTGTGGTTCAAGAGCATTGGCATGGAAAGCGGTTACTACTGGTACGTGACCGCGTGCATCGCCGTGTCGCTATTGGTGTACATCACCATGAGAGACACCCAGAAGCATTCGCGGATCGTGACGGACTGATCGGGTTTCACAGCCACTGCAATGGTGGCTGTGCTGGCACCTTCGCTGGCAAGCCAGCCCACAGGGTTAGGTGGTGAACACAGCATTTGTGACCACCACCGACCACTGTGGGTGCTGGCTGCCAGCGATTGGGGCCACTCGGTATCAAGTCAACTCAGCGCTAGCGTCTTGTTTGCCATAACGCTTCTGCGCATAAGAAGCCCCCACAATCATCGCCAGCAGAATCCCCGCCAGCACCGCCGACGACCCAATGGTGCCGAAGTCCAGCCCACCCTTCTCATGAGACTTGGTCATCAAGTCGCCCAGCGTTGCGCCAAACGGCCGCGTCAATACGAACGCCACCCAGAACAACAACACCGTCGAAATCTTCGTGAAGTACTTGAGCAGCACCACCACAGCAATCGTCGAGCCGATCAGCAATGCGCCACCGGCAAAACCAAGCCCCGAATCGTCGGCCAGGTAATCCCCCAGCGCGGTGCCCAGGGTGTTGGAAAACAGAATCGCCATCCAATAGAACATCTCGCCACGGAAGGTCTGCACCTTGCTGACATTGAGCGAGTCACCGCTCAGTCGCCACGCCGAGAAGATCGCCAACAGAATCGCGATCAGGATCATCGAACCGGTGGCGTAACCCAAATCCAGCGTGCGGTCCATGAAGTCGGACATGGTGGTGCCGGCGGTGCTGGTGGACAAAATCACGATCCAGTACAGCAGCGGCTTGTAGGTCTTGGCCATCAATTGCGTGATCAGCGTCAGGACGAACACGCTGATCAGAATCAACGAGCTGATCGCGTAGCCGACATTGAGGGTCATCGACAGCAGATCCCCCGCGGTTTCCCCCAGGGTCGTCGCGCAGATTTTCATGACCCAAAAAGCCAGGGTGATTTGAGGCAGTTTATTCATCGCGGGTAACGCTCCAATGTGTGACGGCCGGTTCTTGGTTTTCTGGCCGTGGGCAGACTCGCGTTGCAGCGGTGAAAAAGCGGTCGGTAAATCATGAAAAATCTGTCACAAACGGCAAAACAGCGATTAATCGCTGATTAATCCTGGCGCTGCATCCTGCTGCTACCTGATCGATGACCCGCGCGACGTTTGCTTCAACGACGTAAGCGATTTAAAAGCGCCGCCCTTAACATCAAGTTAATCGATTGTTTTTAGCATTATTTTGCGCTTTTTAATCAATTTTATTGGCGTAGCATTCAACCCATGCAAGACACACCCCCAACGAATCTGGAGTAACGAACATGAAAACCAAACTGATCCTCGCCCTGACCCTGTCCGTACTGGCCGCCAACACCTTTGCAGCCGACGGTTTTGATCGCACCGGCTCGGCCATTGCCGCCGACGGTTACGACCGCACCGGTTCCGTCACCGTCGCTCAAGACGGCTACGACCGCACCGGTTCCGCCACCGTCGCCCAAGACGGCTACGACCGCACCGG
>NZ_JAIHLQ010000086.1 GCF_019733355.1 Pseudomonas baetica
AGCTGAACAGCGCCAGTCACGGCGCTACGCGCCATGCCTGGCGCACCACAAAAAACCCCGCTTGTTGGCGGGGTCGCTCGCTGCAGGACTATTTTCGGGCACGAGTCGCGACCCTGGGCAGGAACTTTGCCTTCGGTCCTTTTGGCGCCGCGGACTTGATCTTGCCGATCTGAACCGGATCCTCGCCAAAGCCAGCCTGATAATCGGTCTGGCCGCATCGTACGCAATTGTTCAATGGAAACTCAGCACCATCGTCTTCGATATACGGATCAGTCATACCTTCGCCCCTGAGAAATGGGTCGACACCAGCAAAGCTCTTTTGCCTGAAAAAATATCGACCTCCAAGACTTTTGAGACTAGCTGGTCATTCCTGGACTTGCGGTTCAGATCGACCCATGCCCGACGAGCGGCCTACACCCACTGAAAACAACTTAAACACGGTGACAGCGAAATCTATCGGCCACCGAGTTTGGGCCGATAATCAGCGCAACTTGACCGCTGTCCCTGTTGCGAACACCACAACCATACCGCCCTTGCCCGCAGGCATGCTGATCTCGAAGTCCACTCCAACCAAAGCGTCCGCCTGCAAGGCTCGCGCTCGTTCCTTGATCTCGTCAGTTGCCTGGATACGCGCCTCTTTCAACGCACGCTCCAAGGTCTGAGAGCGCCCACCAAAAAAATCCCTCATCCCCGCAAACATGTCGCGAATCACGTTCACGCCCTGCACGGATTCGGCACTAACGACATCCAGATAAGCCGTTATTTGACGCCCCTCGATTGAGGGCGTGGTGGTGATAATCATCCGATCAATCCTTGTCATACCTGAAAAAAGTGATTATCAACTGAGTCGAGCTTGAGCGCTTGCTCTGTTGATCATCACGCCTAATGCTGGGTCACGGGAAAAGTCGCTTGGATCATAACCGCTGCCTTTGCTGCCTCAGAGATCTACAAAACCAACAACAAACCTAAAGAAGCCGGGCGCCGAGGGATTATCCTCGGTGCCGCGTTGGCTGAACTGAATATATCGATGCTATGCGGCCCCGCCGCCCCGGTTTACGCAATCGCAGTTGTGGTTGCGGGAAGCGTCGCAGGAAGCATCCCAGGCGACTATGTGGCGGATCGTTTTGATGAGGAACGGGAGGCCTCCCTTTCGCCACTCATCCGCCACAGGGCGAATTCCACCAAGCACTGCGTATTGATGTCGGTGTCATTGAGCTTGCCGAAGGAGCTGACAACGAGGGCCGTGAGCGTAATCTTTTGGGTCTTGCCCAGCGGCCGCGCTTTTTCGACTTCGCGCAGGTACTGATCAATCATCTCTTTGGCAGTTGCGCCCTTGCGGCTCGCCCGCTCGATAGCGCCAGGCTCATTGAGTTCCGATTCACGCTTACAAGCGCACGCTTGCGCAGCCTGTTTCCGGGCGAAGGTCTAGCTCTCTTGGTAGACTTGCACTCCAGCGCGCTTGATGCGGATCTGAGCAGTGGAGCTCACAGACCCATCTGCCAGTTTTCTTGCCCTGATAGCTGCCATATCGAAAGTGGTACGCGTCGGTTTTGAAGTGGTAGATCGCACCACCGAGACCTGAAAAACGCCTGAAAACGCCCCAAAACACGCCGAAAACACGTTGAGTAAAATGGTACAGAATCAGAGCCTTAGCCCAGTAAAACCAATGCCTACGCTGTCTCGGCGCTTTAGTGTTGCCCCCATGATGGATTGGACTGACCGCCATTGCCGGTTCTTCCTACGCCTGCTGTCGAAGAACGCCCTGCTCTACACCGAGATGGTCACCACCGGCGCGCTCCTTAACGGCGATCACGAACGTTTCCTCCGTCACAACGAAGCCGAGCATCCGCTGGCGTTGCAGTTGGGCGGTAGCGTTCCGTTGGATCTGGCCGCTTGCGCGCGGATGGCTGAGGAACACGGTTATGACGAGGTGAATCTCAATGTCGGCTGCCCAAGCGATCGTGTGCAGAACAACATGATCGGTGCGTGCCTGATGGGACATCCGCAACTGGTGGCCGATTGTGTAAAGGCGATGCGCGATGCAGTGTCGATTCCGGTGACGGTGAAGCATCGAATCGGGATCAATGGGCGCGACAGTTACGAGCAGTTGTGTGATTTCGTCGAGACGGTGCGGGATGCCGGGTGTACCAGTTTTACAGTCCATGCGCGGATTGCAATTCTGGAGGGGTTGTCGCCGAAGGAAAATCGCGACATTCCGCCGTTGCGCTATGACGTTGCCGCACAGTTGAAGGCGGATTTTCCAGAGTTGGAGATTGTGCTGAACGGCGGGATCAAGACGATAGAGGCTTGCCATGAGCATTTGCAGACCTTCGACGGTGTAATGCTAGGGCGTGAGGCTTATCACAATCCGTATTTGCTGGCGGAGGTGGATCAGCAGTTGTTTGGTAGTTCAGCGCCGGTGATCAGCCGCGCTGAGGCGCTGGCGCAGTTGCGGCCTTATATTGCCGAGCATTTGCTGGCCGGTGGCTCGATGCATCACATCACTCGCCATGTGCTGGGCTTGGGCACCGGGTTCCCGGGGGCGCGCAAGTTTCGTCAGTTGTTGTCGGTGGATATTCACAAGGCCAAGGATCCGCTGGCGTTGCTGGATCAGGCGGCGGAGTTGCTTGAAGGCCGTTGATGCCATCCCCTCAAACTGGCCAGGCGAGTTGATTCGCCTGGCTTTATCCTCATCCCGCCGCTGCCGCCGTCCAGTTCACCCAGCCGAAGAGCCACGTTGCCAATATCAGCAAGCCAAACGCGATCCGATACCAGGCGAACGCGGCGTAACTGTGGTTGGCGATGAACTTGAGCAGGCCGCGCACGGCGATCATCGCGAAAATAAACGCAGTAACGAAGCCGAGGGCGAAGACTGGCAGGTCACTTTGCTGAAACAGGTCGCGGTACTTGTAGCCTGAATAAACGGCGGCGCCTACCATCGTTGGCATGGCGAGGAAGAACGAGAACTCGGTGGCGGCTTTGCGCGACAGACCGAACAGCAGGCCGCCGATGATGGTTGAGCCGGAGCGCGAGGTGCCTGGAATCATCGCCAGGCATTGTACGAAACCGACCTTTAGCGCGTCAGACCAGTGCATGTCGTCGACGTGATCGACACTCACTACGTGATTACGCTGTTCGGCCCATAGCATCACAACACCGCCGACGACCAAGGCCACAGCGACGGTGATGGGGTTGAACAGGTATTGATGGATTTTGTCAGCGAACAATACTCCCAGTACAACGGCGGGGAGAAAGGCGATCAGCAAGTTGAGGGTGAAGCGCTGAGCATTACGCTCAGTGGGCAAACCTTTGACGATGGCGAAGATCTTCGGCCGGAACTCCCAAACGACGGCAAGAATGGCCCCCAGTTGAATAATGATGTTGAAGGCCATTGCGCGTTCGCCGCCGAAATCCAGCAAGTCGGCGACGATAATCTGGTGGCCGGTGCTTGAGATAGGCAGGAACTCGGTCAGGCCCTCTACCGCACCTAATATCAACACCTGGAAAAGGGTCCAGAAATCCATTAATCCTCCGTCAGAGTGCTCGTGGCGAGCGACCCGTTAAAACTGCACTCAGAAATTGAGTATCTGTATTGAAACAATTGCTATATCGGCCCATTGCTGAGTAGGCGACGCAGAATATGCCTTATTAAAAGACACACTCAAGCCATGTTAGTAATCGTCCGCCTACGAACTACTCGGAAAATATTTAGGCACTTTAATAGAAAAAGTTTGCCAACCGGGAAAAGTGTGATCAATATCACACTCTCTTCGATGGCTAGATAATGGCAAAAGGACACAAGACAGTAATGGCCACTGATTCAAAATAGTGGCACAATTTCATTGTGCCACCATCTAGCAGCTAGTTCAGCCCCCCGAGAAAATCAACTAAAAGCATGAAATGCTTAATTATTGTTATAAAACTCGGGAGCCACGTCTAAAAATCGCGTGAATGTTACCAATTGTCAGTCACAGATGAGAATTAGTGCTTTAACATCCCGATGTCAGCACTTAATTCGAGTCAATGCATGATGCTCTCAGGGAACTTGGCGACTAGAAGTCCGCGCCCGACAAACGATGAACCCGGCGTTCTCACTCTGGGTCGAACCCGTGGCGTGGCTGAACATTTTAGAGCACTGATCGCCCGGCACATACGAAGCGATATGGCACTGGATGCCAACGCCTACACTAGTTCATATGAGCAGAATGAACACCCTGGTTCGTATCGAGCCATCTTCATTGTCATCGACAGCCCCCAAGCTCTTGAAGAGAATCTTGCGCTGGTGGAGAGCCTGCGCACCGACAACTTGAAACCTATCATTTGTGCGGTCATCAGCGGTCGCGGCGCCTTCAACAAGATCAAGTATTATCTGGCCGGGGCGGACTTTTGTATCAAGGTCAACACTCCTTGCGACGATGGCGCCGAGTCACTTGGCGAATTCTTCAACAGTGAAGAATGGCAAAGAGAAGTCAATCTGACACTCGACCCCACTCGTATCTGCCTGATGGATACCAGCAAGAAGCTGGATATTTCTTTCGCTGAAATGAAGATCCTGGAAGCCTTTGCGCAAACCAGTAATCACATCCTCAGCCACGATGAAATCGCCGATATCATGGGGCTCAATACCAATTTCTACGATCCCAGGGCGCTGGAAAAATCAATCAGCCGCTTGCGTGGAAAAATCAAGGACATGTATGGTACGAACGCGATTCAGAGTATCCGCGGCTACGGCTATCGCCTGATGCGCGGTCTGATATCGACTGCCTGACTCAAGGGCACCATCCCTTTTGCATACTTACGAAGGATCGTCTGATGCAACCATATAGCTCTAGTTATACCTCACGCCTACTAATAACAAAGCGCTTGAATGAGCACGCCAACATAATAATAAATTCAACAACATAGCAGCAGATCGAGTGGAATTCATCGAGGGCTATCATTGGGCCCAGACCCTGCCTATCGATTACTTCCAAGGAAGTCATTGCTCGCCTGCCGATTTATCTTTTAGCCATTTTTGGTGTGTATTTAGGAGAGAGACATGGAAACTAGTACAACCCTCCCAAGAAAATATTTTGTTGTCGTGACTCACAGTACAAGTTCGCAGCGTGAACTTGAGAGCATGTTGTCCAGCAAGCGCTTCAATTCGTTTGGTACGTCTCAGGCACAAATGTTTATTGAAGGTGCTACTTCGCCCTCTTCCGCCCCCATGCTGATGGAGTTCACCTACCCAAACGGCACCCGAAGAAACGTCGCCCGTACGATTGAACATGACACACAGCGAATATTAGCCACTCTTGAGTCCGAATGGCTGGCTGCACAGTCGGCGAATCCATTTCACAGCGTCTCGGCAAACACGCCTCCAGTCATCATGGGCGACACGCCTTGCAGCGAAACCTGGCATCTCGATAATGATCAGGGCGCACTGAGCAAAGAAGGCGTCGAAATCAGTCTGACTGGCCTGGAAACCGCATTGGTCAAGAAAATGCTTAACCATGAAGAGCGTGTTGTCAGTCGCGATGACCTGATCCTCAGCATCGGCCGAGAGCCGGAGCAGTATCGCGGCCTGGAAATGTGCCTGAGTCGCCTGCAAGACAAATTCAAAAGCGCCAGCAATGGTGAACGATTGTTCCGCGCCGTAAGAAATCGCGGTTATTGCCTCATCCAGGAAATCGTCGCGTAAACACGGCGACCGTTCCGTACAAAGCAAACAGATAACAGTGCGACTACAAAAACAAGAAGAGCACTCTGTTTGACTTTACCTCCCTTCGCTAAATAAGACTTCCATGCCTCCACCCCTCCAACAGTAACAAAAACGACATCATCTATTCACCCCCTCCTCCACGACCTTTTCTAACACCCCTCTATTTAATTATTTAAAAGTTGGCACTGTGCCACCTTGTTAGAACTCGTCAGACACCATTCCCGACAATAACTTAGTCTATTGATTGACGACAGTTCGACCTATCGACGTTGTTACCTCAGGACACTCGTTAAAACAAAAACAATAACTCTGACTAACAACTCGGCTTTCAACTGTTGAAACCTGAATGGACGTCTTTTGGGGATATCGTATGGATCTTTCTCTCAGTATCAATCGAAGCGCAGGCCTCAAAGGACTGACCTTTTGGGGCCAATGGGCGCTGGCACAGGGCTTTGTTGTAACGCTGTTGTTCATACTGGCTGAGCAGCACACCGGTACCGTCGCGTTCTACTACCGAATGTGCGCAACACTGGCGGTATTGGCCTCGGTCCCGGCCTACACGTTTAGCGGCGTTTATCGCAAACGCGACAACTACCTGACCGGGTTGGGTCGGCTGTTGATGGGCTGGTCGATGACCATGGCGGCGCTGGCCTTCATCGCCTTTGTTTGCAAGGCCGATGAGCTGTTCTCACGACAGGTGATTCTGAGTTGGGCGGTGTATGGCTTCCTGGGTCAGGCACTGCTGTACGCGCCGCTGCATGCGTTTTCGAAGTTCTATCAGCGCTCGCGTAAAAGCGAGCACAAGACCCTGATTGTAGGAACAGGCGAACTGGCACTGGGCTTGGCGAAGAAGCTCAACCAACTGGAGAACCTGCCGTTGGTGGGTCTGGTCAGCAACGGCGATCTGCCGGTCCTGGACTCGGACGCACCGCGCATCGTCGGCGCTCAGGAAGAGTTGCTGGCTCTGATCGAGGCCCACGACATCCGCCGCTTGTACATCACGCTGCCGCTGTGCGAAGCGGCGAAAATCGAAGCGATGTATGTCGATTTGCTGGGGGCCAACGTGGACGTTGTCTGGGTGCCGGATCTGAACAGCCTGACGCTGCTCAATCACTCGGTGAAAGTCGTGGACGGTCTGCCGGCGATCTACCTGAACGAGAGCCCGCTGACCAGCCGCCCGACGGCGGCCCTGAGCAAAAGCCTGATGGAGAAAAGTGTGGCGCTGCTGGCCATCATCCTGCTGAGTCCGGTGCTGCTGGTCATTGCGCTGGCGGTCAAATTCAACTCGCCCGGCCCGGTGTTCTTCAAGCAGGATCGCCATGGCTGGAACGGCAAGGTGATCAAGGTCTGGAAATTCCGCTCGATGCGTATGCATGATGACCGTGAAGTGAAACAGGCCAGCCGTAACGACTCGCGTATTACGGCGGTCGGCCGCTTTATCCGTCGCACATCGCTGGACGAGTTGCCGCAATTGTTCAACGTGCTGCAAGGGCATATGGCCCTGGTGGGGCCGCGTCCACATGCTGTCGCGCACAACCATTTTTACTCGGGGAAGATCCTTGCCTACATGGCGCGTCACCGGATTAAACCGGGGATCACCGGGCTTGCTCAAATCAGCGGCTGCCGGGGTGAAACGGACACCATCGACAAGATGCAGAAGCGTGTTGAGATCGATCTGCAATACATCAATAGCTGGTCATTGTGGCTGGACCTGAAGATCCTGGTGAAGACACCGTTTACACTGCTGTCGAAGGATATTTACTGAGGTTGAGGGCTTAACACCGCGAGGGGACGAAAGTCCCCTTTTTTGTGCCTGTTGTTTGGGGGGGCAGGCGACATCGATGTTGAATGTGCCGTCGCCGTCGCGAGCAAGCCCGCTCCCACAGGAATTCTCGGCGGGCCGGGAGGTTGTGATTCGGCAGATAACACGGCGGGAACGTGGCTTGCCCGCGATGGCGGTGGGTCAGGCAACATTAATGCTGGATGTGCCGACGCCTTCGCGAGCAAGCCCGCTCCCACAGGGATTCTCGGCGGGCCG
>NZ_JAIHLQ010000087.1 GCF_019733355.1 Pseudomonas baetica
GATCACAACTGGTTGAAGCCAGATCACCTGCATTGCTGCAAACAACCTTAAAATGGTGCACTCGACAGGATTCGAACCTGTGACCGCTCGGTTCGTAGCCGAGTACTCTATCCAGCTGAGCTACGAGTGCATTTGTGTTTTTAAACCAGACCACAACTGGCTGAAGCCGAGTTACTTATATTGCTATAAACAACTCTTAAATGGTGCACTCGACAGGATTCGAACCTGTGACCGCTCGGTTCGTAGCCGAGTACTCTATCCAGCTGAGCTACGAGTGCATTTGTTGCGCCGCATTATAGCCCGTCTAATCTCTATTCCAACCACTTTTTCTAGTAAATTCAATAACTTACCGAAAAAGCCAGATTACGACGTACTAAGCAAATAATGGCGGAGAACGGGGGATTCGAACCCCCGACACCCTTTTGAGGTGTACTCCCTTAGCAGGGGAGCGCCTTCGGCCACTCGGCCAGCTCTCCGCAACACGGGGCGTATATTAACCACCTTCTTCCCCGTTTGCAAACATAAAAAACGATAAAAATTAATGGCTTGGTTCTTCGTCCTTCTCCTTCTTTATACGCAGGTAAATTTCCTCACGGTGCACGGCAACCTCTTTCGGGGCGTTGACGCCGATACGCACTTGATTTCCTTTAACGCCGAGCACGGTTACGGTGATTTCGCCATCACCGATAATCAGGCTTTCTGCGCACCGACGAGTCAGAATCAGCATACCTTTCTCCTCACGCAATTCAGTTCAGGGACAACAGTCTGCAAAAAAAAGGCACCCGACCTACAACCGGAGCGATCGTAGCCCTACATGCCTGAGTATTGACTAGCGCGAGCAAAAGAACAGTTCAGGTCTCGCGTCATTCAAAAATAAAGGGCGCGATCAAACCGCGCCCTTCAAGGAAACGGAATTACTCGCCCTGACGGGCAGGAGCATCCAGTTCGAAAGCCGTGTGCAGGGCGCGCACAGCCAGCTCCAGATATTTCTCTTCAATGACGACGGAAACCTTGATTTCCGAAGTCGAGATCATCTGGATGTTGATGCTTTCCTTGGCCAGGGATTCGAACATGCGGCTGGCCACGCCAGCGTGGGAACGCATGCCGACGCCGACGATCGAGACTTTGGCAATCTTGGTGTCACCCACCACTTCACGGGCACCGATCTCGCGAGCGGTGTTTTCCAGCACGGTCTGCGCGCCCTGGTAGTCGTTGCGGTGCACAGTGAAGGTGAAGTCGGTGGTGTTATCGTGCGCGACGTTCTGCACGATCATGTCGACTTCGATGTTCGCAGCACTGATCGGGCCGAGAATCTTGAACGCCACACCTGGAGTGTCTGGCACGCCACGGATGGTCAGCTTGGCTTCATCGCGGTTGAAAGCGATGCCGGAAATGATCGGCTGTTCCATGGTTTCCTCTTCATCAATAGTAATGAGGGTGCCCGGCCCCTCCTTGAAGCTGTGCAGTACGCGCAGCGGAACGTTGTACTTGCCGGCGAATTCCACCGCACGGATCTGCAACACCTTGGAACCGAGACTGGCCATTTCCAGCATCTCTTCGAAGGTGATCTTGTCCAGACGCTGAGCGACCGACACAACACGCGGGTCGGTGGTGTAAACACCATCAACGTCGGTGTAGATCTGACACTCATCCGCCTTGAGCGCTGCCGCCAGTGCCACTCCCGTGGTATCGGAACCGCCGCGACCGAGGGTGGTGATGTTGCCGTGTTCGTCGACACCCTGAAAACCAGCGACAACCACCACGCGACCTGCTTTCAGATCACCACGAATCTTCTGGTCATCAATCTGCAGGATACGCGCTTTATTGTGTGCACTGTCCGTCAGGATCCGCACCTGATTACCGGTGTACGACACCGCCGGCACACCGCGCTTGATCAGCGCCATGGCCAACAGGGCAATCGTCACCTGCTCACCGGTGGAAACGATCACGTCCAGCTCACGCGGAACCGGTTGACCGTCGCCACTGATTTGCTTGGCCAGATCGATCAGACGGTTGGTTTCGCCGCTCATTGCAGACAGCACGACCACCAGGTCATCGCCGGCATCGCGGAATTTCTTAACCTTGTCGGCGACCTGCTCGATTCTCTCGACAGTGCCGACCGAGGTGCCTCCAAATTTCTGTACGATCAAAGCCATTTCAAAGCCGCCTCTGCCCATGAAGGGCGCCCAATAATCACTCAAACAGCCGCCGGGCCCACCACTAGACTGCGGGCCCGGCGGGCCGCCTTATAAACCCTGCTCGACGAATGGAACGGTCAACGCCAGTGCGCCATCCAGCGCGCCGGCGTCGACGCCGCCGCCCTGCGCCATGTCCGGACGACCACCGCCCTTCCCGCCCACTGCCGCAGCAGCCTGTTTCATCAAATCACCGGCTTTGAGTTGGCCAGTCAGGTCTTTGGTTACGCCTGCAACCAGAACGACCTTTTCCTCATGGACACTGCCGAGCAGGATCACTGCGCGGCCGAGTTTGTTTTTCAGCTGATCGACCAGCGCCAGCAGCGCTTTGCCATCCTGACCATCCAGGCGTGCAGCCAGAACCTTCACACCTTTGACATCCAGTGCCGAGGCCGACAGATCGTCGCCCGCAGCGCTGGCCGCCTTGGCCTGCAACTGCTCGAGTTGCTTCTCCAGCAGACGGTTGCGCTCCAGCACAGCCGACAGCTTGTCGATCAGGTTGTCACGGCTGCCCTTGACCAGGCTGGCCGCTTCCTTGAGTTGTTCTTCTGCCGCGTTCAAGTAGGCCAGTGCCGCAGCGCCCGTGACGGCCTCGATACGACGCACGCCCGATGCCACACCGCCTTCGCTGATGATTTTCAGCAGGCCAATGTCACCGGTACGGTTGGCGTGGATACCGCCGCACAGTTCGACGGAGAAGTCGCCACCCATGCTCAGCACCCGCACGTTGTCGCCGTACTTCTCGCCAAACAGCGCCATGGCGCCTTTCTGCTTGGCGGTCTCGATATCGGTTTCTTCGGTTTCAACGGCGGAGTTCTTGCGAATCTCGGCGTTGACGATGTCTTCCAGTTCTTTCAACTGTTCAGGCTTGATCGCTTCGAAGTGGCTGAAGTCGAAGCGCAGGCGCTGACTGTCGACCAACGAACCTTTTTGCTGAACGTGATCGCCCAGCACCTTGCGCAGTGCTGCGTGCAGCAAGTGCGTGGCCGAGTGGTTCAGCGAAGTGGCGTGACGCACGTCGGCTTCGACGTGGGTTTCCACCGGCGCGCCAACGATCAGGCTGCCCGATGCCAGCACACCGTGGTGCAGGAAAGCCCCGCCGGTTTTGGTGGTGTCGCGCACATCAAAACGGCTGCTACCCGCTTGCAGATAACCGCAATCGCCGATCTGGCCGCCGGACTCAGCGTAGAACGGGGTCTGGTTCAGCACCACGACGCCCTCTTGGCCTTCACTCAAAATGTCGACGCACTGGCCATCTTTATACAGAGCCACGACTTTCGCCGAACCGCTGGTGTTGTGATAGCCGGTGAACTGGGTATCCACATCAACCTTGACCAGGCTGTTGTAGTCCATGCCGAAGGAGCTGGCGGAACGCGCACGCACGCGCTGGGCTTCCATCTCGCGCTCGAAACCTTCTTCGTCGATGGTCAGGCTGCGCTCGCGAGCGATGTCGCCAGTCAAATCCATCGGAAAACCGTAGGTGTCGTAGAGTTTGAACACTACGTCGCCCGGCACCACGTCGCCTTTGAGGTCAGCCAGATCCTGCTCGAGGATTTTCAGGCCTTGTTCCAGGGTCTTGGCGAACTGCTCTTCCTCGGCTTTCAACACGCGCTCGATGTGCGCCTGCTGGGATTTCAGTTCAGGGAAGGCTTCGCCCATCTCGGCCACGAGAGCGGCAACGATCTGGTAGAAGAAGCTGCCCTTGGCGCCGAGTTTGTTGCCGTGACGGCAAGCACGACGAATGATCCGGCGCAGCACATAACCGCGACCTTCGTTGGACGGCAGCACGCCGTCGGCAATCAGGAAGCCGCAGGAGCGAATGTGGTCAGCCACGACTTTCAGGGATGCCTGATTGTCGTTGGTGCAACCGATGGCCTTGGCCGAGGCGGCCAGCAGGCTCTGGAACAGGTCGATTTCATAGTTCGAGTGAACGTGCTGCAGCACGGCACTGATCCGCTCCAACCCCATGCCAGTGTCGACCGACGGCGCTGGCAGCGGGTGCAACACGCCATCGGCGGTGCGGTTGAACTGCATGAACACGTTGTTCCAGATTTCGATGTAACGGTCGCCGTCTTCTTCAGGCGAGCCCGGTGGGCCGCCCCAGATGTCGGCGCCGTGATCGTAGAAAATCTCGGTGCAAGGACCGCACGGGCCGGTATCGCCCATGGTCCAGAAGTTGTCGGAAGCGTACGGCGCACCCTTGTTGTCGCCAATGCGCACCATGCGCTCGGCCGGAACGCCGATTTCCTTGGTCCAGATGTCGTACGCCTCGTCATCGCTGGCATAGACGGTGACCCACAGTTTTTCCTTCGGCAGGTTCAGCCACTTGTCGGACGTCAGGAAGTTCCAGGCATAGGTGATCGCATCACGCTTGAAATAGTCACCAAAGCTGAAGTTACCCAGCATTTCGAAAAACGTGTGGTGACGGGCGGTATAACCGACGTTTTCCAGGTCGTTGTGCTTGCCGCCGGCGCGCACGCATTTCTGGCTGGAAACGGCGCGGGTGTACGCGCGCTTTTCCTGGCCCAGGAAGCAGTCCTTGAACTGGTTCATCCCCGCGTTAGTGAACAGCAGGGTTGGGTCGTTGCCCGGAATCAAAGAGCTGGAGGCTACACGGGTGTGGCCTTGCTCTTCGAAGAAGCGAAGGAAGGCTTCACGGATTTCTGCGCTTTTCATTAGGTTCTTCCACGGAGGCTGCGGCCAAAGGCCTGTTCGAAACGTCAACAGACGAAGCGACGGCAAAGGGCCGCATTATATCGGCCCTGCGCGCGGGGTACAGCGTGTTTATACGATAGAAACGGTCAATTGGACGGCTAACGCTGTCACTTGCGCGAAAACTCGACGAATGCCGCGATCACTTGATCGATTTGCGAGCGGTTGACGTCCATGTGCGTGACCATGCGAAGACGCGAGGCAGCACTCAACTTGATCCCGCGCTCGGCAGCAAACGCCTTGATCGCCTCGGCTTTGTCGCCCATCTGCACATAAACCATGTTGGTCTGTACCGGTTCGACGCTGAAACCCGCGTCACGCAGGCCTTCAGCAAGCCATTGAGCATTGGCATGGTCATCCGCCAGACGCTCAACGTTGTGATCCAGCGCATACAACCCCGCCGCCGCCAGCAATCCGGCCTGACGCATGCCGCCACCGACCATTTTGCGCAGACGACGAGCCTTGCCGATCAGTTGCTCAGAGCCGCAAAGCACCGAACCGACGGGCGCCCCCAAGCCCTTGGACAGACACACCGAAACTGAATCGAAATACTGAGTAATTTCCCGGGCATCTACCCCGAGCTTGACCGCTGCGTTGTACAAACGCGCGCCGTCCAAGTGCAATTGAAGGCCGTGATCCTGAGTAAAGTGTCGTGCCCGGGCCAGATACTCCAGTGGCAACACTTTGCCTTGCATGGTGTTTTCCAGCGCCAGCAGGCGAGTACGGGCGAAATGGAAGTCGTCTGGTTTGATCGCTGCGGCCACCTGATCCAGATCCAGCGAACCATCGGCCTGTACCTCCAGCGGCTGCGGCTGGATCGAACCGAGCACCGCTGCGCCACCGCCTTCGTACTTATAGGTGTGCGCCTGTTGGCCAACGACGTACTCGTCACCGCGCTCGCAATGCGCCATCAATCCCAACAGGTTGCTCATGGTGCCAGTCGGCACGAACAACGCGGCGGCGAACCCCAGGCGTTTAGCCAATTCGACTTCCAGACGATTGACCGTCGGGTCTTCGCCGTACACGTCGTCACCGGTGGCGGCGCCGGTCATGGCGTCGAGCATGGCGGGAGTCGGTTGGGTGACGGTGTCGCTGCGAAGATCGATAACACTCATGAACCTGGCCTCAAGTCAGCAGGGGAAATCCCTTTACGAAGGTGGATTACTGCGGTCATCGCGCCGATTAATCAACCCTTGGCGCACGAAAACACCGCACAAGCGTTCAAAAAACCGATAACAATCATCTGAAAGGCGCAATGCACAGATACAAATTCTGTGTTAAAAACGCTGCGCCGCCCGAGAAAGGGTGGCGAAAACGTTCTCAGGGCGGGGTGCAATTCCCCACCGGCGGTAATTGCGCGCAATGCGCATAGCCCGCGAGCGCTTGGCGACGGACAAGGCTTTGGCTAGTGGACGGCGGCAAGGTCAGCAGACCCGGTGTGATTCCGGGGCCGACGGTCATAGTCCGGATGAAGAGAGAACGGGATTGACACCCAAGAGCCGTCCGCGCGCTTCTGCGTTCGTGCGTCCCCTTGAATCCCCTTCGATTCATAACGCCCTGTTTTTCACACAAACAGGAGTCAGAACATGCAACCCACCGCTATCGACAGCAAAAGCAAACACCCTCATGGCGAGCGCGTCGCGTTCATCCAGGCCTGCTGGCACAAGGAAATCGTCGACCAAAGCCGTAAAGGCTTCGTCGCAGAAATGCTCGCTCAGGGTTATCAGGAATCGGACATCGACTTCTTCGAAGTCGGCGGCGCCTTTGAAATGCCCCTGCATGCCAAGCTGCTGGCCAAGACCGGTCGTTATGCCGGCATCGTCGCGGCAGCCCTGGTAGTGGACGGCGGCATCTACCGTCACGAGTTCGTCGCCCAGTCGGTGGTCAGCGGCCTGATGCAGGTGCAACTGGAAACCGAAGTGCCGGTATTCTCGGTGTCCCTGACCCCGCATCATTTCCATGCCGGTGAAGAACATCAGAAATTCTTCTTCGAGCATTTTGTGCACAAGGGTCAGGAAGCGGCGAAGACGTGCGCGGATACGTTGCAAAAGGTTCGAGCGTTGCGTCGTACCGAGCCGCGTGCAGTCGCTGTCTGATATCTGAACCGAGTGAGGTCTCAGACCTCACTCAGATCCAAATGTGGGAGCGGGCTTGCTCGCGAATGCGGTGTGCCAGTCAACAGATGTTTCACTGACACACCGCATTCGCG
>NZ_JAIHLQ010000088.1 GCF_019733355.1 Pseudomonas baetica
CGATCGGAACCACCTTCAGCTACACGCTGGAAGCCTGGGGTACGATCGGAACCACCTTCAGCTACACGCTGGAAGCCTGGGGTACGATCGGAACCACCTTCAGCTACACGCTGGAAACCTGGAGTGCGATCAGAACCGTTTTTCGAGATGGGGGTGATCACAACGCCACTACCCGACTCGCTAATCAGAGTCTGTTCTTTTTGGCTGTAGGCCGCAAAGGTGTTCGCACTGAATGCAACGATAGCGACGCTGATAACTACTGATTTGATGGATTTCATGGCGGCAACTCCAGAGACTATGTGAGTTGTGGGTGCCGCAGCTACGATGTGCTGCCGACCCCGCAGAAGGACCTCCTTGCTGCATGGGGTTAGATTAATTTTTCGTATGAGAAAGCGTTACATGATACGTGCCGCCTTTTTGCCTATTCCTCTCGCAGTATCGAATCCCGCCCCTCACCGCTTACAAGCTGCCGGTCTTTCTCATGCTATCCAGGAGCAAAAGCTCGAATCTAGACGACCAGAACATGGACTCGTGGGAGTCGCCTCCAGTCCTATATCGACCAAACCGTCGTTTCACTATCGAGTTTCGCCCAGTGTGATTACTAACAAGTTGCGGGCGCAGTCGGTCGGCGGCACAGTGTGCCTACCGTGCATCGGAAGCTATTCCTACCCGACTGCAGCTGAAGTCGGTGAAGTCAGGGGACATTATCGTAGTCGACATCAAAGCTCTCGAAAGTAGCAAGTCGCTGGGCTAGTTAGGATTGTTGCCCAGGCGCCGGCATCGAACGTCGAAACAAAGCAGGGGTTAGCACCTGTCGCGTAACCGTACGGCGAGCTCACCGTCCGAACTCCATCATTAAGGGCGATGCTATTCGCGTATTTTTAGGCGAACGCGATCACCCCCGATCGTAAAGATTTCCGTACGCCAACGAAGCTCTTATCCGAAACTGTTCAAAGCCTAGGTCGCTCAGGAATGCCTGCAACCTGGGCAACAGAGTCCAGAGTCGCCATCAGCCACGGCATCGTCATCCGTAAATGGATGCCGCTCTATCGAGACCAGCCCGCACCGACCTCGCTGCCAGCATTTGTCCCGCTGAAGGCTGTACCTAAACGGCCAGCCGAAGCGTCAGTGAAAATCGAGTTGCCCGTGGCTGGGGTGCCGAACGGATCAGCGACGGCCAAAACCCTCGATTACAGCCTGAAATGCTGGGTAGCGCTGAAGCGCTATCTGGACGACGCAGCTGTGCCCATCGACAACAACCAAGTTGAAAACCAGATACGGCCATGGGCGCTCGGACGCTCGAACTTGTTATTTGCCGAGTCGCTGCGCAGCGGTAAACGGGCGGCTGTAATCATGAGCCTGATCCAATCGGCGCGCATGAATGGGCATGATCCGTATGCCTATCTCAGAGATGTGCTGACGCGGCTGCCCACACAGCGGACCAGTGATATCGAGCAATTGCTACCGCATCAGTGGGTGCCAGCCACTGCTTCATAGGCAAAGCTGTGCGACCACATCTTCTGATGACATGACTTGGGCATATTCGGTGCCCAGTATGGCCAAGGTCAGCTCATAAACGGTAGAGGCGTCCCAAAACGTTCCATTTGGCCTGATGACGGGTACAGCAGTAGTCGCATCCGCAGGAAGAATGATTTCGTATCCAAGTGCCTTCCCCGCTCGGATAGTGGCATCCATGCTGTTATGAATCACAACGCCGGTCAGAACAATACGTTTTACGTGCATGCTTTTAAGGATGGCATCCAATCGGGTTTCTATGAATGCGCAGTTCTCATGCTTGATGATGACAGCCTCGCCCTCTACCGGGGCCACTTCTTTTTTGATTCCATTCCAGGGGCCATGAACGTGATAGCTGGAGGTGGGATTCTTTTCATCATGCTTCACATGAAGGACAGGCCAGCCATTTGATCGCCAGTGCCGCAGAAGGCGTTGGATTGCGGACAAATAACCAGGGTGGCTTTTACCATCCCAAATAGGTTGATCAATCGCATCCTGAACATCAAGGATAATCAGGGGAATGCGAGGTGTATCCTTCATATGGGGCCGTCTCCTTACGATGGACGTTTAGTGTGCTGCAACGCTCCCCCATCAACAAGCAGTGCAGTCTCGCTAGGGTATCGTTGCCGACACAATATCAGTGAAGAGGGGCTGCTACCGCGGAAGTGGATTCCGGCCTTGCTCGAGCAAGGTGTGTTGGCCGGACGCTTAGAGCATCAGTTAAAGGTGGCAGAGGATAGTCGATTAAAGTTCGATACTGGTAAGAAATGGCGATTCAACCAGACCCCGATTCATGCATGTTGCACCGCGAGGTGCAGCGTGAAGCGTTGACAGGGGTAACCGATGGGCCAGCCATTGAGCCGCGTAATTAGGAATTCGGGATGCCGATGCTGTTAAGCGAAGCAAAAGGTAATACGGAGCATGGCGTTATACGCCAGTCATGCTCTGATCCGGCGCGGTCGGAGCCCCTGCGCACGTCGGGAAGTCCTTTGCACAGAATCTGGGAGATCTCAGCGGTGCCCGGTGCGCAAGCCTCGGGCGGAGCAGGAAAGGCCAATAGCCGTAACCCTACTGCCCACGCCGCTGAGAAGTCGGATACGTTCGCAGTACCTGAGAAAACTTTGAACAAAGGGCCTGGCCCCGTGGAGATAGTGGAGGAAAGGATCGTAGCCAAGGGAAACACCTACAGGCCTCCCGCGCCCCAAACACAGAGCTGGATCAGTTGCGAGTCGAAGTAGACTTTGAGTATTAAAACTGTCGCGGGAGCATCGCTGTTTTCGCGGACTGCAGCCTCGTTGAGAGGAATCGCAAAACTGCCGCGACCACTTAAAATTCCGATCCGGACGGATGCGTTAGAGAATTAAAACTGTCTCATCCAGAAACGACGCGGCTTTCAAGCACGCTCAAATGGACCGGCGGCTGGTCGGCCGCCGGTCTCAGAGTCATCGACGAGGGATGAAGTTGGCAACGTGACCGATGGGATTGAACTGTCGACCGGGGTGTCACTTGGGAACAACATGGTTAACATGGGCCGATTCTCCGGCCAGGGGTGAGGGTCATGCCGGGATTGACTTATGACTATCCTGACTACGTATTTACAGGTGTTGATCCCATGTTGACGAATCCCGACGAAGAATCGCCCCGGCTTAGCCGGGGCTTACGCTTGCGCTCAGGTTTTGGATTGCGGGGGATTCTCTTCCTTATTGCCGCATTGGATCAGCAGCAGCAAAACTGTGGCTACCTGCAGAGGCTGCTTTTGCAGGTAGCCAGCGACCAACGCTCACCCCCTCTGGCACTGCGTTACGCTTTCGGGTGACAAATGTAATTACCGCTTCGCAGGAAGGTTTCATGCTTGTTCGGCGAATAGACTCCCTAGGTGACTTGCTCGTTGGCCCCTGTGATGCCCGCTTTTGACCTGGCTACCACCGCGACCGCCGACGTACATACTCCGTCAATCTGATTGGCGCTGTCCCCGCAAGCCCGCCGCTTGGCGGGCTTTTTTGTGGCTGCAGGAACGCCTTACAGGCTGTTCGGCTCGATGCCGATCTCCCGCAGCGACTTGACCAGCGACGGGTCGATAACGGCCTCTCCGGTGGTCGACGCGGCCTGATTGATGCCTACGGTGCGGTACTTGATCAGGTGGCCGGAGACCATCTGTTTGAGGATCTGCTTGGCCTTATCGCCGCCTGTCACGGTGTACGGGCTCATCAACTGCGACGTGGACTTCATCGCCTGTTCCTGGGCGTTGTTGACCAGTGCAGCCTGCTCGCCCTGCAGCCCAACGAGCGGGGCCAACGGGATAGACGGGGCCATGCTCACCGGCGTTTCCTGCGGAGAGATTGTCCACGCCTCGTTCTGGTCGATGCGCAGTTGGACGGTACCGACCGGCACCTTGAAGCGGCCACCGGACATGATGCCGACGTAGATCTCGCTGCCTTCCTTCCGGACTACCGGGTAGAAGTGCAGCGGCTGGGTGACGATCCAGTTCGGCGTGCCCAGATCGCCCGTAGTGACCATCATGGTGGTCTTATCGGTGAATTCGTCGGTTGTGGCCGTGGCCTTCCAGGTCTGCTGCTCGGAGGCGCATCCCGCGAGGGAGAGGGCTACGGCAAGGGCGGCGATATATTTCATTGGGTCTGTTCCCGGGCTTTAATATGACGAGCAGGTCGTGTAGCCGTAATTGGTGATGCAGTTGGTGTTGCGAGGGGTATAGACCGGCATCTGCGGTGCGACGCCTGGTGCTTGGCTCATTCTGGCCATTTCGTCCGCCGCGCTAGCCACCTGAGCACAAGCGATCTGGGCTTTCGATCGATCTGCGTCGGTGAGAACCATAGCATCCGCCTCAGCCGAGTAGCTTTGAACCATATTCCACAGCTTGCCCTGGTCATACAGGTACTGGGCTGGACGACGCTGCATCTGGAACGAGACAAAGCTGTTGTATTGGTCTGCGGTGATAAGTTGCTCGCGTTTGCACAGGCCTGCGGCTGAGACCAACTTAGAAATCGTCTGGTATTCCGATTCGGGCATCTGCGTCATGCAGCCGGTGAGTGCAAGAGAACTAGCAAGTGTTACAGCGATCCGTGTCATGTCGGCCTCTCTATTCCAAGGGAGGCGATTGTAGCAGGGTGCCACCATGTAGTCGGCGCCCCCCCCTGCTCTTTGGACTTACCCACGATACCGCCCGGGTTTTTGCCAGATGATGAGCACCAGGGTCATCGCGACGGAACCGACGAGCGACAAAGCCATTTTGTCCTCTAACAGATGGAACGACGCTCCACCCGCTTGCAGCAAAGCGAGCCAGATACCAATCACCGATCGACCCGCTGTACCCAAGCTCCGGCCTAGTTCTATGGCAACAGGATCGAAGATAACCCGACGTAGACGACAGATGTGTTGTACTCCCAGCACGAGGCCGCCGCTCCTGACGCGACCGAGGACATCTTGGAGATCAAGCGCCACATTGACGTCCAGTATCGGCTCCCGAATGGACGGTAGCTGTCACAAACCCAGTAGCGATGCTGTAGGTGAGTTGCTATGCAGTGTGATCCAAGCGGTTAAATCTATTTTTTGGTCTGTTAACGACAACAGTTTAAGGTTAAATCTAGTTAACAGGGGACGCTAATTGAGGAGGCCGGCAGTCCTTTGTCTTTCGCTTTGGACCGCTGTCGTCCTGTAGTCGTGAGAGAATTTAGTCTATCTACATGCATCGAGATAGGGCCAGCAGTTCAGTTAGCTTTGGCTAAGTTAATGAGAGGGTATGCCTGTATCTGCACGCGGTAAACGTGATTATGCAGTTTACGGGCTTTGGTATAAAGGCAGTGGATCTGCACCTTTCTGGCGAGCCTCCTCAAAGTTATGAAGTAAGGCTTTGGTCTCCTCTGATTGCTGGATGAGGTGATTACTGCGCAGTATCCTCCAGGCCAAGTTTGGGTGTGACATGTTCTGATCGAAGAACACCAATGGCTTCCCCGTCTCCAACGCTCCAAACTCGTCGAGCGTTCTGTAGGCCTGCATGTTCCAGCTAAGTTTCGTCAGTTCGTTAGCCACCCAGTTCGCTTCTATTGAGGTCGTGAAATCAGAGGTGGACCGCGACCACTCGCGTACAAGCTCAGCCGCGAACTCATCTGCTGCTTCTTCCCTAGCTTTAGCAAGAGCCGGCTCGGTGTTCAACTGCGAAAGACTGCCATTAGAGAACTCGGCACCTGTAGTATTTTTGCTCAGGTGGCCGACTTCATGAAGCAGCATAAACGTCAGCAGATGCTTTGATTCAAGCGTCATGCGCCCCGAACCTTTGGAGTGGGCGTTCAGCCATGCCTCGAATGCTGGTAGGTTTACGAAAACGCACGTGCAGTCTCGCGGGACCACCGCTGGCGTTGAGATAGCTCCAGCAGGCGACTTCACCAGGTAAACGGGTACTGACTGGGCATCGCCTTCATTCCACGTCCAGGAAGGAGTGAGTGTTGGACCATTAGCCTTGGTCATCAGGTTTGCAGACTTAATCGCAGATTCGAGAAGCGGCCGCTCAGCGTTGGTGTGCTGCAACCCGCGAAGGGCCACTGGATCATGATCTGCAGCTACCAACAGTATCGAATTACCAAGCATGCTGATCCCTGCGACAAACACGATAGCGTGAGATAAGCTTTTTCGGGTGTAGAAAGAGAGCAGTGTGCGTGAGCCATTCTGGTTTTTTAGTGTCAATTTCTCGATGTGCATGGTGCGGTCGCTCTAATCTCGGCACAGGTGACAAGGAGAGTAGGCATGGTGAGTCATACTGCATTGGTTGTTGCGGCCTTTTTGGTGTGTTGGCAACTGGCACACGCGGCAGAGGGAACGAAAGAAAGGCCAGAGCCCCCACCCGACACAGTGCCATCTCTTGAACAGGCGAACCCTCCAGTTTCATGCATCGGCTGCGACCAGCCATTCGATACAAGCACCCATAAGCAGGTGCTCGAGGGCTTGGCGAACAATCCTTACCTCGCCGAGCTACGCAAAGCCCTCTACCAGCAGGACATCATCCACCAGTTTGAATCCAAGGCACATTTTGACAACTGCGACTTTGATTCGGCGACTACTTACGTAACGAGCTTACTAGATGAGGCAAGCAGCTACGTCGAAAGAGCGCAGAAGGCCAAAGACGTGGGTGATCTGGCAAAAATGAAGGATGCTGCTGCCAGTGCGTTCTTTTCCATAGGACAAGCCCTGCATGCTGTGCAAGACTTCTATGCGCACACCAATTATGTCGAAATGCGGGCGCCGAAAGCCCGAAAGGTTACGGACATTGAAGTCATCGCTCCGTGGAAGCCTAAGGGGCGTGATCGTATTAAAGAGCTTCGCAAGGAAGGTCTCTACTCTGGATACGTTTGAATCGCCCCTGGTTTTCTAGACACTCTCCAAGCTCAGGAAATAGCGTTTCTCATACTCTACTGGAGACAGCTGCATAGCACTGCTGTGTCGGCGTTTAGGGTTATAGAACATCTCGATGTAATCGAAAATATCACTTCGGGCTTCTTCACGGGTTGTGTAGATCT
>NZ_JAIHLQ010000089.1 GCF_019733355.1 Pseudomonas baetica
TCCATCAGCAGTTCGGTGATCTTGATGCGCGGCAGTAACTGGCTGGTTTGGTCGATCAGCGCCTGCGCCCGATCCGGCACCGCCGCATCCAGCGGGGTGATTTTCAGCCCTGATGTCGTTTTCAGAAGACGGCTGCACTGAACGTCAGAAGCCGACTGCACTATAGCAGCGGAGGGGTTGGATCCATCAGGCAACGACGGGCTGCTGCCGGCCATCAGCGGACGCAGGGAGGACTTTCCGCAACCGGCCGTTCGATGCGGCACCGATGGCCTTCGCGCAGGGGTAGTGAATCCGCCAGGATTGACTTGCGCTGCCCTACCTCTCACTAGTGAGGGGCGGCAGCGCATCAAGCGGTGAGCGCACTCCGGCACCGCCAACTTTCAGCACATGCGTGTAAATCATCGTCGTAGAGACGTCGGAATGGCCGAGCAGATCCTGCACGGTTCGAATGTCGTAACCGCTGCGGAGCAAGGCCGTCGCGAACGAGTGGCGGAGGGTGTGCGGTGTGGCGGGCTTCGTGATGCCTGCTTGTTCTACGGCACGTTTGAAGGCGCGCTGAAAGGTCTGGTCATACATGTGTTAGACCTCATGGAAATATCGCAGCAGCTTGAGGAGCGCCTTGGCGCAATCACGAACTATGATGACTTCTTCGAGCTTCGTCGGCGTATTCAGAGTAGTGAAGACCCCGGCGTGTTTCACGCACTCTGGCGCTTAGCTCTGGAGCGCACGCCCAATGGAGCATCGGGCATGGCGGGCTACATGCTTGCTGAGCTTCAGCCCGACCTAGACGAGCCGCTGAATGAACTGCTGCGGCAAGTGCACATGTCGCTGCTCGACGCGAGCAACAGGATCGTGCCCTTCTATCTCGTGTCACAGTTCGGTCGCGCGCAAGTCACACAGGCCGCAGCTGAGTTCCTAGCTACCGTTCCCGAATCACCGCGTTCCCGAGTCGACGCGGTTCTGTATTGGTCTTCTTTCCCAGCGTCGGAGCTTTGCAAGCCGTTCCACGATTGGGAGGCACGGGAAATGTACGGTGTATCGGATGAGGTCTAACAATTCGTCCAAGCCGACGCCGCTTCGCGGCGCGGCTTAACTCAGGTGATGGCGACGCACGACACCGCTCCGTGGATCGGTCGAATGCGTGTGCTGCGCAAAAACCCAGAACCACGGCCAGGAATGCCCGGCGCGCGGATACTTCCGCTCAAGGGCGTCGGGAAGCGCAACGCCGCTGCGGCCCTCGGCCTGGTCCTTCAGCCACCATGCCCGTGCACGCGACAGCTGCTCGCGCAGGCTGGGTGCCAAGCTCTCGGGTAACATCAAGGCCCGATCCTTGGAGCCCTTGCCCTCCCGCACGATGATCGTGCCGTGATCGAAATCCAGATCCTTGACCCGCAGTTGCAAACCCTCACTGATCCGCATGCCCGTTCCATACAGAAGCTGGGCGAACAAACGATGCTCGCCTTCCAGAAAACCGAGGATGCGAACCACTTCATCCGGGGTCAGCACCACCGGCAAGCGCCGCGACGGCCGAGGTCTTCCGATCTCCTGAAGCCAGGGCAGATCCGTGCACAGCACCTTGCCGTAGAAGAACAGCAAGGCCGCCAATGCCTGACGATGCGTGGAGACCGAAACCTTGCGCTCGTTCGCCAGCCAGGACAGAAATGCCTCGACTTCGCTGCTGCCCAAGGTTGCCGGGTGACGCACACCGTGGAAACGGATGAAGGCACGAACCCAGTGGACATAAGCCTGTTCGGTTCGTAAACTGTAATGCAAGTAGCGTATGCGCTCACGCAACTGGTCCAGAACCTTGACCGAACGCAGCGGTGGTAACGGCGCAGTGGCGGTTTTCATGGCTTGTTATGACTGTTTTTTTGTACAGTCTATGCCTCGGGCATCCAAGCAGCAAGCGCGTTACGCCGTGGGTCGATGTTTGATGTTATGGAGCAGCAACGATGTTACGCAGCAGGGCAGTCGCCCTAAAACAAAGTTAGCACCGAAGAAAACCAATTTATTTCGGCCCATGCTTTTTCAAACGGCATTCAATTTCTCAAGCGTTGTTCAGCGCTGGGTTTGCCGTTTTTCTTGGCTTCACCTGTTGGCTTTGTGCTGGTTTCAAGCATTTTTGGCCTCCAGCCCTTGTGTAGCAAGCGCAAGCAGCTATTTTTTTCGTAGTGCTGTGCCGCCTCGGTGGCGCTGCGCTTTTTCGCAGTTCGTGCCCGTCGCCAAATTCAAGTTACCGTTTTTGGCTTCTGGTTCTAACATTTCGGTCAAGCCGACCCGCCTTCGGCGGTCGGCTTACCTCGCCCGTTAGGCAGCACAAAGAGCGTCCTCATGACCACTACCATTAGCTTCGTCACGCTGCGCCTCATGACCGAGCACGACCTTCCGATGCTCCATGACTGGCTAAATCGGCCTCACATCGTTGAGTGGTGGGGCGGAGAAGAAACACGTCCAACACTTGCTGAAGTGCTGGAGCAATATCGACCAAGCGCCCTGGCGAAAGAGTCCGTCACTCCCTACATCGCAATGCTGGATGAAGAACCGATTGGGTACGCTCAGTCGTACATTGCACTCGGAAGCGGTGGCGGATGGTGGGAAGACGAAACCGATTCAGGAGTACGCGGAATAGACCAGTCTCTGGCGAATCCATCGCAGCTGGGCAAGGGATTGGGAACCAAGCTCGTTCGCGCGCTCGTTGAGACGCTGTTCAAAGACGCTGAGGTAACCAAGATCCAAACGGACCCGTCGCCGAACAACTTACGCGCAATCCGGTGCTACGAGAAGGCGGGTTTTGTGGCGCAAAGAACCATAAACACCCCAGATGGACCGGCCGTATACATGGTTCAAACACGTCAGGCGTTCGAGCAGGCGCGCAGTGCTGTCTAACCCTTCCATCGAGGGGGACGTCCAAGGGCTATCGTCCTTGGACGCCCCTCATGTCAAACGTTAGATGCCAGATTTGGCGTTGCGTATGCTCACAGAAAATCGATAGCCGCAAGGCTGTTTTTGGCAACTCATAGCCACCACTATTTATCCTTCATACCGTAGAGGAGATTGCACGTGAAGAACTGGCTCTTTCTGGCTATTGCAATCTTTGGTGAGGTCGTCGCAACTTCCGCACTGAAGTCCAGCCATGGATTCACCAAGTTATTTCCTTCTGTTGTAGTTGTAGCTGGGTACGGGCTTGCGTTCTATTTCCTCTCTCTCGCACTCAAGTCCATCCCGGTCGGTATTGCTTATGCTGTTTGGGCTGGCCTCGGCATCGTACTTGTGGCAGCTATCGCTTGGATCTTTCATGGCCAGAAACTAGACTTGTGGGCGTTCGTTGGCATGGGACTTATCGTTAGTGGCGTCGCCGTTCTAAATCTGCTATCCAAGGTCAGCGCACATTGACCGGGCTGGCATCTAACAATTCATTCAAGCCGACGCCGCTTCGCGGCGCGGCTTAACTCAGGTGTTGGGCATTAAGGAAAAGTTAATGGCAATCCGAATCTTCGCGATACTTTTCTCCATTTTTTCTCTTGCCACTTTCGCGCATGCGCAAGAAGGCACGCTAGAACGTTCTGACTGGAGGAAGTTTTTCAGCGAATTTCAAGCCAAAGGCACGATAGTTGTGGCAGACGAACGCCAAGCGGATCGTGCCATGTTGGTTTTTGATCCTGTGCGATCGAAGAAACGCTACTCGCCTGCATCGACATTCAAGATACCTCATACACTTTTTGCACTTGATGCAGGCGCTGTTCGTGATGAGTTCCAGATTTTTCGATGGGACGGCGTTAACAGGGGCTTTGCAGGCCACAATCAAGACCAAGATTTGCGATCAGCAATGCGGAATTCTACTGTTTGGGTGTATGAGCTATTTGCAAAGGAAATTGGTGATGACAAAGCTCGGCGCTATTTGAAGAAAATCGACTATGGCAACGCCGATCCTTCGACAAGTAATGGCGATTACTGGATAGAAGGCAGCCTTGCAATCTCGGCGCAGGAGCAAATTGCATTTCTCAGGAAGCTCTATCGTAACGAGCTGCCCTTTCGGGTAGAACATCAGCGCTTGGTCAAGGATCTCATGATTGTGGAAGCCGGTCGCAACTGGATACTGCGTGCAAAGACGGGCTGGGAAGGCCGTATGGGTTGGTGGGTAGGATGGGTTGAGTGGCCGACTGGCTCCGTATTCTTCGCACTGAATATTGATACGCCAAACAGAATGGATGATCTTTTCAAGAGGGAGGCAATCGTGCGGGCAATCCTTCGCTCTATTGAAGCGTTACCGCCCAACCCGGCAGTCAACTCGGACGCTGCGCGATAAAACCGCGCAGCGCCGGTTACTTCAACGTTAGATGCACTAAGCACATAATTGCTCACAGCCAAACTATCAGGTCAAGTCTGCTTTTATTATTTTTAAGCGTGCATAATAAGCCCTACACAAATTGGGAGATATATCATGAAAGGCTGGCTTTTTCTTGTTATCGCAATAGTTGGCGAAGTAATCGCAACATCCGCATTAAAATCTAGCGAGGGCTTTACTAAGCTTGCCCCTTCCGCCGTTGTCATAATCGGTTATGGCATCGCATTTTATTTTCTTTCTCTGGTTCTGAAATCCATCCCTGTCGGTGTTGCTTATGCAGTCTGGTCGGGACTCGGCGTCGTCATAATTACAGCCATTGCCTGGTTGCTTCATGGGCAAAAGCTTGATGCGTGGGGCTTTGTAGGTATGGGGCTCATAATTGCTGCCTTTTTGCTCGCCCGATCCCCATCGTGGAAGTCGCTGCGGAGGCCGACGCCATGGTGACGGTGTTCGGCATTCTGAATCTCACCGAGGACTCCTTCTTCGATGAGAGCCGGCGGCTAGACCCCGCCGGCGCTGTCACCGCGGCGATCGAAATGCTGCGAGTCGGATCAGACGTCGTGGATGTCGGACCGGCCGCCAGCCATCCGGACGCGAGGCCTGTATCGCCGGCCGATGAGATCAGACGTATTGCGCCGCTCTTAGACGCCCTGTCCGATCAGATGCACCGTGTTTCAATCGACAGCTTCCAACCGGAAACCCAGCGCTATGCGCTCAAGCGCGGCGTGGGCTACCTGAACGATATCCAAGGATTTCCTGACCCTGCGCTCTATCCCGATATTGCTGAGGCGGACTGCAGGCTGGTGGTTATGCACTCAGCGCAGCGGGATGGCATCGCCACCCGCACCGGTCACCTTCGACCCGAAGACGCGCTCGACGAGATTGTGCGGTTCTTCGAGGCGCGGGTTTCCGCCTTGCGACGGAGCGGGGTCGCTGCCGACCGGCTCATCCTCGATCCGGGGATGGGATTTTTCTTGAGCCCCGCACCGGAAACATCGCTGCACGTGCTGTCGAACCTTCAAAAGCTGAAGTCGGCGTTGGGGCTTCCGCTATTGGTCTCGGTGTCGCGGAAATCCTTCTTGGGCGCCACCGTTGGCCTTCCTGTAAAGGATCTGGGTCCAGCGAGCCTTGCGGCGGAACTTCACGCGATCGGCAATGGCGCTGACTACGTCCGCACCCACGCGCCTGGAGATCTGCGAAGCGCAATCACCTTCTCGGAAACCCTCGCGAAATTTCGCAGTCGCGACGCCAGAGACCGAGGGTTAGATCATGCCTAGCATTCACCTTCCGGCCGCCCGCTAGCGGACCCTGGTCAGGTTCCGCGAAGGTGGGCGCAGACATGCTGGGCTCGTCAGGATCAAACTGCACTATGAGGCGGCGGTTCATACCGCGCCAGGGGAGCGAATGGACAGCGAGGAGCCTCCGAACGTTCGGGTCGCCTGCTCGGGTGATATCGACGAGGTTGTGCGGCTGATGCACGACGCTGCGGCGTGGATGTCCGCCAAGGGAACGCCCGCCTGGGACGTCGCGCGGATCGACCGGACATTCGCGGAGACCTTCGTCCTGAGATCCGAGCTCCTAGTCGCGAGTTGCAGCGACGGCATCGTCGGCTGTTGCACCTTGTCGGCCGAGGATCCCGAGTTCTGGCCCGACGCCCTCAAGGGGGAGGCCGCATATCTGCACAAGCTCGCGGTGCGACGGACACATGCGGGCCGGGGTGTCAGCTCCGCGCTGATCGAGGCTTGCCGCCATGCCGCGCGAACGCAGGGGTGCGCCAAGCTGCGGCTC
>NZ_JAIHLQ010000008.1 GCF_019733355.1 Pseudomonas baetica
AGATTGCGGTGTGTGAAGACGAAACGAACCGAAAGTTCGATGTTCACAAAACACCGACAGCTGTCACATACCCAATTTGCTGAAGCGAGGCCAACAGGCCACGAGTCAGTACCCGAATTTCTTGACGACCATAGAGCGTTGGAACCACCTGATCCCATCCCGAACTCAGCAGTGAAACGATGCATCGCCGATGGTAGTGTGGGGTTTCCCCATGTGAGAGTAGGTCATCGTCAAGATTAAATTCCGAAACCCCAATTGCGAAAGCAGTTGGGGTTTTGTTTTGCCCGCAGGAAAGTTCTTACAGCCTGTAGGGCCTTCTTCCGGCTGTCACAACCTGCCGACAGTGCTAAGGTTCTGCCCTGGCTTTTGTACTTTCCCAAGGAAGCTTTTATGCCGGACGCCCAGTCCCTCAACGCTGCATTCATGGTGGTTCAGAGCAATAGCCTGGACGAACTGCGCAGCCTGGTGGTCAGCATAATGCGGCGCTATCCACTGGCCCCCCTGGAAAACGAAATTGCTCTGGTCCAGAGCAACGGTATTGCCCAGTGGCTCAAATTGGCCTTGGCCGAAGATCCTGAAGATGATGACCTCGGCGGCTGCGGTATCGCCGCAGCGATTGATGTGCAATTGCCTGGCAGTTTCATGTGGCAGCTCTACCGTATGGTCTTGGGCCGAGATGAAATTCCTGCCAAATCCCTGCTTGATAAAGCTCCGCTGACCTGGCGGCTCATGCGCCTGCTACCTCAGGTCATCGACCGTCCGCATTTTGAACCACTGCAACGCTTTCTCACCCACGACACCGACTTGCGTAAGCGCTATCAGTTATCCGAGCGTCTGGCGGATCTCTTTGACCAGTACCAGGTGTATCGGGCCGACTGGCTGGAGGATTGGGCTGAGGGACGGCATCAATTGCGTAACGTCAGAGGCGAAGTAAAACCACTGCCGCCTACCAGTTGTTGGCAGGCTGAGTTGTGGCGTGCATTGCTGGATGACGTAGGAACGCTGGGCATGGCTCAAAGCCGTGCCGGTGTTCATCAGCGATTTATCGAACGCATCAATACGATTGAAGAAGCCCCCAAAGGGATCCCTTCGCGAGTGATCGTTTTCGGGATTTCTTCCTTGCCAGCACAAGTGCTTGAAGCGCTGGCAGGGCTCGCACGTTTCAGTCAGGTTCTACTGTGTGTACACAACCCATGTCGACATCACTGGGCCGATATCGTCGCTGATAAGGACTTACTGCGTCACCAATACAAGCGCCAGTCCCGCAAGAACGGTATGCCCGTGGTTCTGGATCAGGAAACACTGCACCAACATGCCCACCCGCTGCTGGCCGCATGGGGCAAACAAGGTCGTGATTACATCAACTTGCTCGACAGCTATGACGATCCGAATAGCTATCGCGCAGCTTTTCGCGACGGGCGTATCGATCTGTTCAGTGAGACCCGGCCAGAGAATCTGCTTAATCAACTACAGGACGACATCCTGGAACTGCGGCCACTCAATGAGACACGCGAGCACTGGTCTGCTGTTGATCTGAATGAAGATCGGTCGATCCGTTTTCACATTGCCCACAGCGCCCAACGCGAAGTTGAAATCCTCCATGACCAGCTATTGGCACGCTTCAGTGCCAACCCGGATTTACGGCCGCGCGATGTAATTGTGATGGTGCCGGACATCGACAGCTATGCCCCGCATATCCGTGCAGTGTTTGGTCAGCTTGATCGACATGATCCACGTTTCATCCCATTTACCTTGGCGGACCAGGGCCAGCGTGGTCGAGATCCATTGCTGATCGCCGTCGAGCATCTACTCAAACTGCCTGACAGCCGCTTCCCGGTCAGCGAAATTCTCGACCTGCTTGACGTTCCAGCATTACGTGCGCGTTTCGGTATGGAGGAGCGCGATTTACCGACGCTGCATCGCTGGATCGAAGGCGCCGGCGTGCGCTGGGGAATGAACGCCGAACAACGTGCCGGACTAGGTTTGCCGGACGAACTGGAGCAGAACAGCTGGCATTTCGGCTTGCGGCGAATGTTGCTGGGCTATGCCGTAGGCAGCGCCAATGCCTGTGCGGGTATCGAGCCCTACGACGAAATCGGCGGATTGGATGCCGCACTGATCGGGCCATTGGTTGCCTTGCTCGATGCACTGGAACTCGCTCATCAGGAACTCACGCAACCGGCTCAACCCAACGTGTGGGGTCATCGCTTGCAGGCGCTGATGCAGTTGTTCTTCAAGGCCAGCAACGAGCACGATGACTACCTGCTCACCCAGTTGGAAGAGCTTCGTGAAACCTGGCTGGAGACCTGCGAGGCTGTGGGCCTGAAAGATGAATTGCCGCTGACCGTGGTTCGCGAGGCCTGGCTCGCTGGACTGGATCAGGGCCGACTGTCCCAACGCTTTCTCGCCGGTGCAGTGAATTTTTGTACGTTGATGCCCATGCGTGCCATTCCCTTCAAACTCGTCTGTTTGTTGGGGATGAACGATGGCGATTACCCCCGCGCACAACCGCCGCTCGATTTCGATCTTATGGGCAGCGATTACCGTCCGGGAGATCGTTCCCGGCGCGAGGATGATCGCTATCTTTTGCTCGAGGCGCTGCTGTCTGCCCGTCATCAGCTCTACATCAGTTGGGTCGGCCGCAGCATTCGTGACAACAGTGAGCGGCCGGCTTCGGTGCTGATCGGCCAGTTGCGCGATCACCTTGCCAGCGGTTGGCGATTAGTCGACGAAAGTCAGGATTTATTGCATGCCATGACCGAGGAGCATCCGCTGCAACCGTTCAGTGCGCGCTATTTTCATGAGGGCGATCAACTGTTCAGCTATGCCAGCGAATGGCAGGTATTGCATCAACATCAGGCGCCCAAAAACGAGGTGGAGTTGCTCGCTCCGTTTGTTCAAGAAGAGCCGCTGAGCCTTGCCCTGCTGCAGGACTTCTTGCGTAACCCCGTTCGACACTTTTTCACCCAGCGCCTCAAGGTGTATTTCGAAGCCGCCGAAGCGCCGCTCGCCGACGAAGAGCCTTTTGTCTTGGACGCGTTGCAGCGATATACGCTCAGCGACAGCTTGCTCGAAGCTGCGCTCAGACAGCCGGATAATGTCGAGCAAGCGCTCGCGGCTCAAGCCCGACGTTTGCAAAACAGCGGACTTCTACCCATGGCCGGTTTTGGTGAATGTCTTCAACGTGAGTTGATCGAGCCGTTGCCCGATCTGTTGCAGCGCTATCAACAGTTGCTGACGTTATGGCCGACACCGTTGACCAGTGCGATCCCGATCTCTATGGCACTACAGGGCTTACGCCTTGAAGGTTGGCTTTCGGGCTTGCATCAACGTGCCGACGGTGGCGTGTTGTCAGTCACGACCATCCCCAACAGCATCGGCTCGATCAAGAACCGCAAATGGCATCGACTGACCAAACCTTGGGTTAATCACTTGGTCGCCTGCGCCAGCAGACTTTCGATGACCACGGCGTTGGTGGCCAGCGATGACACCTTGCTGCTCGAACCGATGGAGCCAGACAAAGCTGTTCGTTTCCTTGGGGATCTTCTTCTCGCCTGGCAGGCTGGAATGCGTCAACCATTGCCGATCGCGGTAAAGACCGCGTTCGCCTGGTTATCACAGACTGATCCGCTCAAGGCTGAAGCCGCGGCGCGTAAAGCCTATGAGGGTGATGGCCAAACCAGTGAGGGCGAGCGCCGCGAAAGCCCGGCGCTGTCACGGCAATATGCCGACTTTGATGCATTACTTGCAGACGAGACGTTCTCCGGTTGGTGCGATACCTTGTATCGGCCTTTGCTTGAAGCGCCCTGGCGTTCGTTGTCCAGCGAAGGAACTCGGTCATGAGCAAGAAGATACCGCTGGCTCTGGCATTCCCATTACGTGGTAGCCAGTTGATCGAAGCCAGTGCCGGCACCGGTAAAACCTTCACTATTTCTGCGCTGTATCTGCGTCTGATTCTGGGCCATGGCGGCGAATCGAATGGCTTTGCCCGAGAACTGTTGCCACCGCAGATTCTTGTGGTGACGTTCACCGATGCTGCCACGAAAGAGTTGCGCGAGCGGATTCGCACTCGCCTTTCCGAGGCCGCGCGCTTCTTCAGAGACGAGATACCCGCTCCTGACGGATTGATCGCGCAGCTGCGCGAACAATTCGAGTCTCAGCAATGGCCCGGTTGCGCCAACCGTCTCGATATCGCCGCACAATGGATGGACGAAGCGGCGGTTTCCACCATTCACAGTTGGTGTCAGCGCATGTTGCGCGAGCACGCTTTCGACAGCGGCAGCCTGTTCACTCAGTCGCTGGAGACTGATCACAGCGATTTGCTCGGGGAAGTGCTGCGCGATTACTGGCGACTGTTCTGTTATCCGATGCAGGGCGATGCCTTGAATTGGGTTCGCAGCAATTGGGGTGGGCCTGCTGCGTTGTTGCCTCGGGTGCGTGGCCTGTTCGCCAGTGAACGCGACAGCGACGAAGGCAAGCCCCCGGCGGAGCTGATCGACGAGTGTCTGCAAGAACGCCGTGCAGCGCTGATCGAACTGAAAATGCCTTGGCGTCAGTGGGCCGACGAGTTACTCGCCATCTGTCATCAGGGCGTCGCGAGTAAAACCGTCGACGGTCGCAAGATGCAGGCGCGCTACTTTGAACCATGGTTCGAGAAGCTCAAAGCCTGGGCCGAGGACGAGTCCCTCGAGCAGCTCGACATCGGCACCGGATTCACTCGACTGACGCCCGACGGTATGGCTGAGGCCTGGAAAGGCCAGGTCCCCCGTCATCCCGGGCTGGATGCCATGTCGAGCCTCAAATCCAGTCTCGATGCTTTGCCGACCCCCGACGCCGCCGTTCTGCAACATGCCGCCAAATGGGTAGGTGCGCGTTTTGAGGAAGAGAAGCGTCGCCGCGCCGAAATGGGCTTCGACGACATGCTATTGCGCCTGGATGCAGCCCTGCAATCTGACGGGGGCGAGCGCCTGGCGACGTTGATCCGCGAACAGTTCCCGGTCGCGTTGATCGACGAATTCCAGGACACCGATCCGGTGCAGTACCGAATCTTCGAGAGCATTTACCGCATCGAAGAAAACAATCCGGACACCGGTCTGTTTCTGATCGGCGACCCGAAGCAGGCGATCTACGCGTTCCGCGGTGCGGACATCTACACCTATCTGCGCGCCCGGCTAGCCACGACAGGCCGACTGCATACATTGGGCACCAATTTCCGTTCAAGCCATGGCATGGTGGACGCGGTCAACCACATATTCGAACGCGCCGAATCCCGAGAGCAGGGACGCGGCGCGTTTTTGTTCCGGGAGAAAAACGGTGAGAACCCGGTGCCGTTTCAACCTGTCGACTCGCAGGGCCGTAAAGAAAAACTGCAGATTGCCGGGCAAGACGTTGCGGCGCTGAATGTCTGGTTATTGTCTTCCGATCAGCCCCTTTCTGGCGTGGTCTATCGTCAGCAGTTGGCATCGGCATGTGCCAGTGAAATCACCGCGTTGCTCAATGGGGGGCAAACAGGTGTTGCTGGATTCGTACAAGAGGGTAAAGACTTCAAAGGTCTGCGCCCTTCTGACATCGCGATCCTGGTACGTGACGGTAAAGAGGCCCAGGCTGTGCGCGGCGAACTCGCTGCCCGTGGCGTGCGCAGCGTGTATTTGTCGGACAAGGATTCGGTTTTTGCCGCGCAAGAAGCTCACGACCTGCTTTCCTGGCTCAAGGCTTGCGCCGAACCGGATGTCGAGCGCTCGCTCAAGGCCGCGCTGGCCTGCATCACCCTGAACCTGCCATTGGCGGAGCTGGAGCGTCTGAATCAGGACGAACTGGTGTGGGAAACTCGCGTCATGCAGTTCCGTGGCTACCGTGAGCTGTGGCGCAAACAAGGCGTCCTGCCGATGTTGCGACGCCTGCTGCACGATTTTCATTTGCCACAAACCTTGATGACTCGCAGTGACGGTGAGCGCGTGCTGACCAACCTTTTGCACCTGTCCGAGCTGATGCAGCAAGCCGCTGCGGAGCTGGATGGTGAGCAAGCGTTGATCCGCCATTTGGCCGAGCTTCTGTCGTTGTCCGGTCAGGCCGGTGAAGAGCAGATTCTGCGTTTGGAAAGTGATGAGCAACTGGTCAAAGTCGTGACCATTCACAAGTCCAAAGGCCTTGAGTATCCCCTGGTATTTCTGCCCTTCATCTGCTCGGCCAAACCGGTGGATGGCAGCCGATTGCCGCTGCATTACCACGATGCATCGGGCAAGGCTCAAGTGAGTTTGAGGCCGACTGCCGAATTGATTACGCAAGCGGACGACGAGCGTCTGGCCGAGGATCTGCGCTTGCTCTATGTCGCCTTGACCCGTGCGCAACATGCTTGTTGGCTGGGGGTGACGGATCTCAAACGCGGCAATAACAACAGTTCGGTGCTGCACCTTTCGGCGCTGGGTTACTTGTTGGGTGGCGGAGCATCTCTGGGGGAATCCAATGCGCTGAATCGCTGGCTACAAGAGCTGCAACACGACTGCCCGGCAATCAGCACGGGTGAAATGCCCCTGGCCACCGACGAGCATTACCTGCCTCCACGCAATGACGCTGTGCTCAGTGCCACGCTATTGCCCAAGCGCAAGGCCAGTGAAAACTGGTGGATTGCGTCCTACAGTGCATTGCGCATCAGCGACATTTTGAGTGTGGGCAGTGATGAAGCGCCGGACAGTCCTCAAGCACAAAAGCTGTTCGATGATGAACGCCTTGACCCCGATGCTCCGCGAGACATCATTGCCGGCGGCGCGGATATTCATCGTTTCCCTCGTGGTCCCAACCCGGGAACGTTCCTCCATGGTCTGCTGGAGTGGGCAGGTGAAGACAGTTTTGCCGTTTCCCGCGAGGCGCTGGAGGATGCGATTGCCCGACGCTGCAATCTTCGCGGATGGGAAGGCTGGATCATCACCCTGAGTGACTGGCTGCAACATCTGCTCAAATCCCCGTTGCCGATCGCTGGTGGGCAGCCTCCCGTCATTCTTGAGCAATTGCAGCAGTACCGCGTCGAGATGGAGTTCTGGTTCGCCAGCCATAAAGTCGACGTAGTCAAACTCGACGAACTGGTGCGTCAGTACACCCACAATGGCGTGGCACGGGTGGCGGCAGAGCCGGTGCAGCTCAATGGCATGTTCAAAGGTTTCATCGACCTGACCTTTGAACACGATGGTCGTTATTACGTGGCCGACTACAAATCCAACTGGCTGGGCGTTGATGACCTGGCCTACACCGCGCAGGCCATGGAGCTGTCGATCCTCGACAACCGCTACGACCTGCAATACGTGTTGTACCTGTTGGCGTTACATCGTCAGCTCAAGGCTCGCTTGCCAGATTACGATTACGACCGGCATGTCGGCGGCGCGCTGTATCTGTTTCTGCGCGGGACTCGCGCAGACAGTCGCGGTGTGTATTTTGCCCGTCCGCCCCGTGAATTGATTGAGCGCCTCGACCGGATGTTCCAGGGCAAACCCGAACCCAAGGCCGAACCCGCATGGGAACAGGGAGTCCTGCTATGAGCCGCACCTTCGACGATCTGCTGCCGACCCCTTTGACAGCCGACAGCCTGTCCTCGCTCTCGCCTCTGACTCGTGCTGAAGACTTGCTGTTGCTGCTCAATCGTTGGGTTGAGCGAGGCTGGTTGCGTGCGCTCGACAAGGCATTCGTGGCATTTCTTCACGAGCTTGAGCCGGATACCGATCCACTGGTGCTGCTCGCTGCGGCACTGACCAGCCATCAGCTCGGGCATGGCCATGTGTGTCTGGATTTGTTTGAAACCCTTAAAGCCCCGGATTTTGCCCTGTCGCTCCCGCCCGAAGGCGATGTGCAAGGGGGTGTGCTGTTACTGCCCTCGCAACTGCTTGAAACGCTCGATGGTGCCCATTGGTGCAAGGTTCTGGCGGGCAGCCCCTTGGTAGCCTTGGCGGCTGATAGCAGTGATGCGGCGCAGCAGCGGCCGTTGGTCTTGTCATCAAAGCGGCTGTACCTGCGACGCTATTGGGCTTACGAGCGCCGTATCGATTCGGCGCTACGCCAACGTCTCGCCCAAGTTGAGGCGACGCCGGGTGATCTGCCGCAGCGACTGGATGAACTGTTCGGCTCAGCCAAGCCTGGTGAGGTGATCGACTGGCAGAAACTCGCCTGTGCTCTTGCCACGCGCGGTGCCTTCAGCATTATCACGGGCGGTCCCGGCACCGGCAAAACCACCACCGTGGTGCGTTTGCTCGCGCTGCTTCAGGCGCCGGCGGTCGAGGCAGGCCTCCCACTGCGCATTCGTCTGGCAGCACCGACTGGCAAAGCGGCTGCGCGGTTGACCGAGTCGATCAGTCAGCAAGTACAAACGCTGACAGTCGCCGAAAACGTTCGGGCCAAAATCCCCTGCGACGTCACCACGGTGCATCGCTTGCTCGGCAGCCGTCCCGGCACCCGGCACTTCCGGCACCATGCCGGTAACCGCTTGCCATTGGATGTGCTGGTGGTCGATGAAGCGTCGATGATTGATCTGGAAATGATGGCCAATCTGCTCGACGCGTTGCCGCCGCATGCGCGTCTGGTGTTACTGGGCGACAAGGATCAACTGGCCTCCGTGGAGGCCGGCGCGGTGCTGGGGGATCTGTGTCGTGATGCCGAGGACGGTTGGTACAGCCCGCAGACCCGGCAATGGCTGGAGTCGGTCAGCGGCGAATCCCTGGAGGCCGGCGTTTTGCATGAAGACCTCGACGCTTCCCATCCATTGGCCCAGCAAGTGGTCATGTTGCGTCACTCGCGGCGCTTCGGCGAGGGCAGCGGCATCGGCCAGCTCGCGCGACGGGTCAATCAGCAGTTACCGGAGGAGGCACGGCAGTTGCTGGCGACGGGGCACTATGACGATGTGTTTTCGTTGCTGCTCAAGGGCGAGCACGATCACAAACTGGAGCGTCTGCTGCTCGAAGGCCATGGCGATGGCCCGCAAGGTTATCGGCATTATCTGAGTGTGCTGCGCAATCAGCGTCCACCGCTGGGCAGGCCGCTCGAACATCCGGACTGGATCGACTGGGCCCGTGAAGTCTTGCAGGCGTTCGACGCTTTTCAGCTGTTGTGCGCGGTGCGCAAAGGGCCGTGGGGTGTTGAAGGCCTCAACCAACGCATCACCGCGGCACTGCTCAAGGCTCGCCTGATCGAGAACGACCAACAATGGTACGAAGGCCGCCCGGTACTGATGACCCGTAACGACTACGGTCTGGGTTTGATGAACGGTGACATTGGCATCGCACTCAAACTACCGGAACGCGAAGGACCGGACGCTGGAAAACCGGTGTTGCGCGTAGCCTTCCCGCGTAATGACGGTCAGGGCGGGGTACGTTTCGTGTTGCCGAGTCGGCTCAATGACGTCGAAACCGTTTACGCCATGACCGTGCACAAATCCCAGGGCTCGGAGTTCGCCCACACGGCGCTGATTCTGCCGGATGCCTTGAATCCCGTGTTGACCAAGGAGTTGATCTACACCGGTATTACCCGGGCCAAGCACTGGTTCACACTGATCGAACCGCGTATCGGGGTATTTGAGGAGGCGGTACAGCGCAAGGTCAAGCGTCTGAGCGGGCTCATGCTGGAACTGGAGGAGGGTGCCGCGCCTCTTTGAAGGTAAACGCAAAGATTTTCGGTAATTTCTGACCAGTCAGTCAGGGGTCGCTGTTTCGCTGGTGATTCACCGCTGTGCTATCGTTGCGGCATCATTTCGTTACGATCGAAGAGAATACCTGCATGAAGGTGGCTTTCTGGGCGACAGAGCGCGTGGTTCGCTGCAAGCACGTAGTGCTTGTCGGTCTGCTCTGGTTGTTGGCGGGTGTGGCTGTCGCGCAACCGCAAACGCCGACGGGCATGGCTGAGCAGCGTGCCCGTTCTGTCACCAAGGTCGTTCTTGGCATCCTCAGCTACGCACGCTGGCCAGTGGAACCTGCGCAGTTGCACCTGTGCATCGTCGGCCCCACCGAATACACCGATGACCTGGTCAAAGGCACCACTCAAGCCACCGGCAGGCCGGTCATTGTGCGTCGCCTGCTGGCCGACAACCCGGCCATCGTCAGTGAATGCGATGCGGTGTACATCGGCAAACTGACCGCAGATGAACGCAGTCGCCTGTTCACTTCACTGATTGGTCATCCGGTGTTGAGCATCAGCGAAGGCGACGATCAGTGCACGGTCGGCAGCCTGTTCTGCCTGCGGGTGGGCGACGATCAGGTAGCCTTCGAAGTCAATCTCGACTCCGTTGCCCGTAGCGGCGTGCGCATTCATCCAAGCGTGTTGCAACTGTCCCGTCGCAAACCGGCGGCGCCATGAAACGGTTCAGTTCCAAAGTTCGTCCGACTCTGGGCTCGGTCATCGGTCGCGGGCATTTGATTGTGGCGCTGGTGGCTGTGGCAATGGCCAGTGTTTCGCTGACCCTGCTGGGCGTTCTGGCGCTGCGGGTCTATGCGGATCACAACTTGCACCTGATTGCGCGCTCGATCAGCTACACCGTCGAAGCGGCGGTCGTATTTAACGACAAGGCTGCGGCCACCGAAGCGTTGGCATTGATTGCCTCCACCGAGGAGGTCGCCGATGCCCAGGTGCTCGATGCTCAAGGCCAACTGATAGCGCGCTGGCAGCGACCGGAAAACGGCTTCATCTCCAAACTGGAAATGCAGACCGCCCGCGCCATCCTGGAGAAACCGATCAGCCTGCCGATCCTCCATCAGGATCGTGAAATTGGACGCATCCTGCTCACGGGGCATGGCGGCAGTCTGATGCGCTTTCTGCTGAGCGGTCTGGCGGGGATCCTTCTCTGTACCGCGATCAGTGCCTGGGTGGCGCTCTATCTGGCGCGTCGGCAGTTGCGTGGCATTATCGGCCCGCTGCACAGCCTCGCTACGGTGGCCCACGCCGCCCGCAGTGAGCGAGCACTGGACCGTCGCGTGCCGCCCGCGCAGATCGCCGAACTCGACAACCTCGGCAACGACTTCAATGCCTTGCTCGACGAACTCGAATCCTGGCAAAGCCATCTGCAAAGCGAAAACGAAACCCTTGCCCACCAAGCCAGTCACGACAGCCTGACCGGGCTGCCTAACCGGGCATTTTTCGAGGGCCGCTTGATCCGTGCCCTGCGCAACGCCAGCAAGCTCAGCGAGCGGGTGGCGGTGTTGTTTCTTGACAGTGATCGCTTCAAAGGGATCAACGACAACTTCGGCCATGCCGCCGGCGACGCGGTGTTGGTGGCAATCGCCAATCGTGTCCGCGCGCAATTGCGTGAGGAGGATCTGGTAGCGCGACTGGGCGGTGATGAGTTCGCCGTGTTGCTCACGCCGCTGCACAAAGTCGAAGATGCCGAGCGCATTGCCGACAAGATTCTCGCCAGCATGGACATGCCCATCGCGCTGCCCGGCGGCAGTAGTGTCGTGACTTCGCTCAGCATCGGCATCGCGGTTTATCCCGATCATGGCATCACGCCTGGCGCCTTGCTCGATGCTGCAGATACGGCGATGTATCAAGCCAAGCGCTTGTCTCGCGGTGCTCAATTCACGGCTGGGGCGGAGCACCCGGTCGATTCCGTTCAAAACAGGAGCTGACTCTCGTGTTCACACTTCCCATTCGATTTTTTACCGCTGTACTGTTGATGGCCGCCCTGGCCCTCACAGGTTGCCAGACCACCCCGCAAAAAGGCCTGACCCCGGCGCAAGTGGCGGTGCTCGAACAACAAGGCTTCGAGCTGACCGACGACGGCTGGGAGTTTGGGCTGTCCGGCAAGGTGCTGTTTGGCAGCGATGTTGAAAGCCTGAACACACAAAGCACCGAGATCGTCGAGCGCATCGGCAAAGCATTGATGGGTGTCGGCATCGAGCGCGTGCGGGTCGATGGTCACACCGATGCTTCGGGCCAGGAAAATTACAATCAGCAACTCTCGCTGCGCCGCGCCAAGAGTGTTGCCAATGTGCTTTCCACAGTCGGCATGAAGCAAGAGAACATCCAATTGCAAGGCCTGGGCAGCAGCGAGCCGGTGGCGTCCAACGACACCGCGGCGGGCCGCACGGAAAACCGTCGGGTGTCGATTGTGGTCAGTGCCAATTAATCGGCAAACCGCATCTCACGGGTCTGCCCCATCAACAGACCCTGATTGCGCTCGGTCACCTCACGAATGTAATCCCACAACAGGGTGATTCGCTTCAACTTGCGCAGATCCTCGCGGCAGTACATCCAGAACTGTCGGGTGATGTCGATTTCCTCCGGCAACACTGGCAGCAAGCGCGGGTCCTGTGCGGCGAGGAAGCACGGCAGAATCGCCAGTGAGCGCCCTTGCTGCGCTGCAACGTATTGCGCGATCACGCTGGTGCTGCGCAGGTTTGCGCTGGCGCCTGGCAGCACGTTCGCCAGGTACAACAGCTCCGAGCTGAACGCCAGATCATCCACATAACTGATGAATTGATGCTTGCTCAAATCGGCCGAGCGGCGGATGGGTGGGTGTTTATCCAGATAGTCCTGGGTTGCGTACAGCTGCAAGCGGTAGTCGCAGAGTTTGCAGCACACGTACGGCCCGTGTTCCGGCCGTTCCAGGGCAATGACGATGTCGGCTTCGCGCTTGGACAGGCTGATGAAGTGCGGCAGGGGCAGGATGTCCACCGAGATCGCCGGGTAGGCGTCGACGAAGTGGCTCAGTTGCGGCGTGATGAAGAAGCTGCCAAACCCTTCAGTGCAGCCCATCCGCACATGCCCGGACAGCGCCACGCCGGAGCCTGATACCTGCTCGCAGGCCATGTGCAATGTGCTTTCAATCGACTCGGCATAACCCAGCAAACGCTGGCCTTCGGTGGTCAAGACGAAGCCGCTGGTGCGCGACTTTTCGAACAGCAGCGTACCGAGCGCCGCCTCCAGCGAACTGATCCGCCGTGACACCGTGGTGTAGTCGACGGCGAGCCGTTTGGCGGCGGTGCTGGCCTTGCGGGTGCGGGCGACTTCGAGGAAAAACTTGAGGTCGTCCCAGTTCAGTGAACCTAGCGAGGTGATGTTTTTTTGCATGATGGACGGGCTTATATGTGCGTTCTTATCAGAAGTTTGCACATCTATACTCCAAAAACCGTCCGACAACCAATTCGTGACACACGCCTCATCTCAAGGCGCACCTTTCGCCTTGGCTCCTACGATAAAAACAAGTTCTGGAGACCAGCATGAACGCATCGCTTACGCCCAACGACACCACGCTGCAGAAGGTCAAGCTGCTGATTGACGGCGAGTGGGTCGAGTCGCAGTCCACCGAATGGCACGACATCGTCAACCCCGCGACTCAGCAAGTGCTGGCCAAAGTCCCATTCGCCACCGCCGCTGAAGTCGATGCCGCTGTCAGCGCCGCGCAACGCGCCTTCCAGACCTGGAAACTGACCCCGATCGGCGCGCGTATGCGCATCATGCTCAAGCTGCAAGCGCTGATCCGCGAGCATTCCAAGCGCATTGCCGTGGTGCTGAGCGCCGAGCAGGGCAAAACCATTGCCGACGCCGAGGGCGATATTTTCCGTGGCCTGGAAGTGGTCGAGCACGCTTGCTCAATCGGCACGCTGCAAATGGGCGAATTCGCCGAGAACGTTGCCGGTGGCGTTGATACTTACACCCTGCGTCAGCCGATCGGCGTTTGCGCCGGCATCACGCCGTTCAACTTCCCGGCAATGATTCCGCTGTGGATGTTCCCGATGGCCATCGCCTGCGGCAACACCTTCGTGCTCAAGCCTTCGGAGCAGGATCCGCTGTCGACCCTGCTGCTGGTGGAATTGGCGATTGAGGCCGGTGTCCCGGCGGGCGTGCTCAACGTGGTGCATGGCGGCAAGGACGTGGTCGATGGCCTGTGCACGCACAAAGACATCAAAGCCGTGTCCTTCGTCGGTTCGACCGCTGTTGGCACTCACGTTTACGACTTGGCCGGCAAGCATGGCAAACGCGTGCAGTCGATGATGGGCGCGAAGAACCACGCCGTGGTGTTGCCCGATGCGAATCGCGAGCAAGCCCTCAATGCACTGGTCGGCGCTGGTTTTGGCGCGGCCGGGCAACGTTGCATGGCGACATCCGTGGTCGTGCTGGTGGGTGCAGCAAAACAATGGCTGCCGGATCTCAAGGCCCTGGCGCAGAAGCTGAAGGTCAACGCCGGCAGCGAGCCAGGCACTGATGTCGGCCCGGTGATCTCGAAAAAAGCCAAGGCGCGGATCCTCGATCTGATCGAAAGCGGCATCAAGGAGGGCGCCAAGCTTGAGCTGGACGGTCGCGACATCAGCGTGCCGGGTTACGAGCAAGGCAACTTCGTCGGCCCGACCCTGTTCTCCGGGGTGACCACCGACATGCAGATTTACACCCAGGAAATCTTCGGCCCAGTGCTGGTGGTGCTGGAAGTCGATACCCTCGACCAGGCCATCGCGCTGGTCAACGCCAACCCGTTCGGCAACGGCACGGGCCTGTTCACCCAGAGCGGTGCGGCGGCGCGCAAGTTCCAGACGGAAATCGACGTCGGTCAGGTCGGCATCAACATCCCGATTCCGGTGCCGGTGCCGTTCTTCAGCTTCACCGGTTCCCGTGGTTCAAAACTCGGCGACCTCGGCCCGTATGGCAAGCAAGTGGTGCAGTTCTACACGCAGACCAAAACGGTCACGGCGCGTTGGTTCGATGACGACAGCGTCAATGACGGCGTAAACACCACCATCAACCTGCGCTGAGGAGCGAGCCATGAAAATCGCATTTATCGGTCTGGGCAACATGGGCGCACCGATGGCGCGCAACCTGATCAAGGCCGGCCATTCACTGAATCTGGTCGATCTGAACAAAACCGTGCTGGCAGAACTGGAACAACTGGGCGGCACCCTCCGTGCCTCGGCGCGCGAAGCCGCTGAAGATGCAGAACTGGTGATCACCATGCTCCCGGCCGCGGTGCATGTGCGCAGTGTCTGGCTCGGTGAGGACGGCGTGTTGGCCGGCATCGGCAAAGGTGTGCCGGCAGTGGATTGCAGCACCATCGATCCGCAGACCGCTCGCGATGTGGCGGCGGCCGCTGCCAAGCAAGGTGTGGCCATGGCTGACGCACCGGTTTCCGGCGGCACCGGCGGTGCGACGGCCGGGACGTTGACTTTCATGGTCGGTGCAACGCCGGAGCTGTTCGCGACTTTGCAACCGGTGCTGGCGCAGATGGGCCGCAACATTGTGCATTGCGGTGAAGTCGGCACCGGGCAGATCGCCAAGATCTGCAACAACCTGCTGCTGGCGATTTCCATGGTGGGCGTCAGTGAAGCCATGGCATTGGGCGATGCACTGGGGATCGACACCTCGGTGCTGGCCGGGATCATCAACAGTTCAACCGGTCGCTGCTGGAGTTCGGAAATGTATAACCCGTGGCCTGGCATCGTCGAAACGGCACCGGCCTCGCGCGGTTATACCGGCGGCTTCGGTGCCGAACTGATGCTCAAGGATCTGGGGCTGGCGACTGAAGCGGCGCGTCAGGCACACCAACCGGTGGTGCTCGGCGCGGTGGCGCAGCAGTTGTATCAAGCGATGAGCCAGCGCGGGGACGGCGGGAAAGACTTCTCGGCGATCATCAACAGCTATCGCAAACCGCAGTAGCAATCGCCGCCAATGTAGGGCCAATCAACGTGCAGTCAGTGTTGCCGGGAAATCACGTCGGGTGATTTCCCGGTTTTTTTGCATCAGGCAAACACGAAATATTTGCGTACGGTCTCGACCACTTCCCAAGTGCCTTTCATTCCCGGTTCAACCACGAAAATATCGCCGGCGCGCAGATGAATCGGCGCCATGCCGTCCGGGGTGATCACGCAGTAGCCTTCCTGAAAATGGCAGTACTCCCACTTCACGTATTCAACGCGCCACTTGCCCGGCGTGCAGATCCAGGTGCCCATGATCTTGCTGCCGTCTTCGCTGGTGTAAGCATTGAGGTTGACGGTGTGCGGGTCGCCTTCGAGTTTTTCCCATTTGCAGGCGTCGAGTACCGGCAGTGGGTGGGTGTCGCGCAGAACGGTGATAGGGGCGGTCGCGGTCATGAGGACTCCGGGCGGTGGACATGAGGAATGAAGTCGCACCCTATAGCGCCGGCTCGCCGCTCAGTTGTCTGTGTTCGACATCGAGCTGCTCAGAAACGCGCCAACACTTACAGATTTTCCAGCGGGCATTGCTCTCGGGCCTGTTGCAGGTTCGCGTCAAATGCCACCAACTGCGCGTGCTGTCGAGAAAGTTTGGCGATCTGGTCGCTGATCTCGCGTTTTTTGTCTTCGATGGCCTGCTGTGCCAAAGCCCAAGGCATCGACTCACCGTGATGGCCTGCGAAAATTTTCTGCAGCTCCATAAGTTTGAAGCCCATCTCCTTCGCACACTTTATAAAACCCAGCAGTTCGACGCTTTGCTGGTCGTAGACGCGATATTTGCCCTGTCGTCGAGGTGGGGGCAGCAATCCAATAGCCTCGTAATGGCGGATGGTTTTGACCGTGGAGCTGGCGCGTTGAGCGGCTTCGCTGATGTACATGAACAGTCCTTTTTACCTTGGCTATGCCTCAGTGATTATCGCCAGACTCAACGACTGACGATAGCCTGCGCCTGTTGCAACCACGCCTGTCGCTGCTGAGCGCTTGAGCCCAGCACCGGGCCGAACGTGAGCGTGCGCAGTGGTTTTATTCCGCAGAACGCTAGGGTGCTCTTGCGTACTTCATGCAAGGCGGGCATGCGATAGACCCAGCGGTAATACCAGGGCGGCGTGTCCATGGTCACCAGCAAATCCGCGGTGCGGCCTTTCAGCAATTTGTCGGGGAACGCTTTGCCTTTGCGGTATTTGAAGGCGAAACCCGGCAACAACACCCGATCAAAAAAACCTTTGAGCAGCGCCGGTATGCCGCCCCACCAGATCGGGTACACCAGCGTCAGATGCTCGGCCCAGAGGATGTCGGACTGTGCCGCACTCAAGTCATCTTCCAGCGCTTGAATCTGTTCATAGCCTTGGCGTAACACCGGATCGAAGTTCATTTCACCAAGTCGCAACTGGCGAACTTCGTGTCCGGCATCGAGTGCCGATTGTGCATAACTTTCGGCGAGTGCGGCGCACAAGCTGTTCGCCGAAGGATGCCCGAGAATCAATAGAATACGTTTGCCCATCGTCATCGTCCTTGCTGATGAAAAAGCCAAGGATGAAGTCTGCCCCTTAGGGGAGAGTCAAGGCGCACAGCGAAGCTTTGGCGTAATTGGGCCGGGCGCTGAACTCCCGGGCGCACACCGTCAAGCTGCGCCGCGCCCACTTGCTGATCAGCGGTTAGCCGATGCTTCGCTGAGCATGTCGATCAGACGGATATCGAAATCGCGTTCCAAATAGTCCATGCGCTCGGCGTAAAACGTCTTCATGTGCGGCAGCGTCGAATGCACATCGAGATGCGCCTGGGACTCCCAGACCTCGTAAAAGATGAACAACGTCGGATCTTCTTTGTCGCGCAGCATGTGGTACTCGATGCAGCCCGGCTCAGCGCGGCTGGGCTCGACGTAGGCGCGAAACAGCGCTTCGAAAGCCTCGGATTTTTCTGGGCGGGTCTTGGCGTGCAGGATGAAACCCCGGCGTTCACTCATCAGAAACGACTCCTCCAATTCAGATGGCTACCAATGCTAAGGCAATAATCTTCTGTCGATTCGTGCGTTTTACTCAAATGTATTTTGCGCCACCCCGGCTTATTCCGCGAAAGAGGGATGGTTAATCTGCCGCCATTCAATTTTCCCTTCTCCATCCAGCCCAATGGCTGTGCCGAGGCTTTCTCATGAAAAAAGTTCTGTTGCTCAATGGCGGTAAAAAATTCGCCCACTCTGACGGTCGCTACAACACCACCCTGCACGAAGCGGCGCTGAGCGTGCTGGATCGCGGCGGTATGGATGTCAAAACCACCTTCATCGACGAGGGTTACGACGTCGCCGAAGAAGTGGCCAAATTTCTCTGGGCCGACGTGATCATTTATCAGATGCCGGGTTGGTGGATGGGCGCGCCGTGGACGGTGAAAAAGTACCTCGACGAAGTCTTCACCGAAGGCCACGGCAGCCTGTACGCCAGTGATGGTCGCACCCGTTCCGACGCGTCGCAGAAGTACGGCAGCGGTGGGCTGATTCAGGGTAAGCAATACATGTTGTCGCTGACCTGGAACGCGCCACAGCAAGCCTTCGATGATCCGAACGACTTCTTTGAAGCCAAAGGCGTGGACGCGGTGTACTTCCCGTTCCACAAGGCCAATCAGTTTTTGGGCATGACCGGCCTGCCGACCTTCCTCTGCGTTGACGTGATGAAACGCCCGAACATCGAAAACGATGTGGCGCGTTATGAGCAGCATTTGACCGAGGTGTTTGGCCTCAAGGCTTGATGCTCGGCTACTATCGAAGGCCTGAACCTGCGGTGCAGGCCAATCGATCAGAGGACACCCGTGAAAGCCAGATCCGATGAGTTGCAGATTTTCGTCTGCGTGATCGAATGCGGCTCGATTTCCGCCGCCGCCGAGCAGGTCGGGCACACGCCGTCGGCGGTCAGTCGCACCCTGTCGCGGCTGGAAGCCAAGCTCGACACCACGCTGATCAACCGCACCACGCGGCGCATGGACCTGACCGAGGAGGGCAAGTATTTCTTCGAGCAGGCCAAGCTGATTCTCGATCAGATGGACGCGCTCGAAGAACGCCTGTCCTCACGTCAGCAAACGCCGTCCGGACGGCTGCGGATCAATGCAGCATCGCCATTCATGCTCCACGCCGTGGTTCCCTACATCGACGAATTCCGCCGTCTCTACCCCGACATCCAGCTCGAACTCAACAGCAATGACCTGATCATTGACCTGCTGGAACAGAGCACCGACATCGCCATCCGCATCGGCACCCTTGCCGACTCGACGCTGCATGCGCGTTCGCTCGGATGCAGTCCGCTGTTGATCGTTGCCAGTCCCGCCTATCTCGAAAAGCACGGCACGCCGCTGCAAGTGGCCGATCTGAGCGAACACACCTTGCTCGGTTTTACTCAGAACGAGGGCCTCAATCAGTGGCCGTTGCGTTATGTGCATGGCGACCGCTGGCCGATCACCCCGGCGATCAGCGCCTCCAGTGGCGAGACCGTGCGGCAACTGGCGCTGGAAGGGCAGGGCATCGCGTGCCTGTCGCACTTCATGACCATCGACGACATTCGTGCCGGGCGCCTGAACGTGGTGCTGGCCGAGTTCAACAGCGGCTATCGCCAGCCGATCAACGCCGTGTATTACCGTAATTCGCAACTGGCGCTGCGCATTCAGTGCTTCCTCGACTTCATCCAGAGCAAACTCGCCGCCTACGCCAGCGCCGATTTCAAAGGCTGAATGAGGTGCGTGACAAGCAAGCCCGCCCCCACAGGGTTTTGTGTTAACCCCATAACGATGTAAATCCCACCCCGCGATTTTCAATAATCGCGACACGGCCTATCCATCCGCGACAGGTCTTACCTCTCCACGAAAATGACTTTCATGGCGTTTGAAAACTCGATCTCGAAATGATTTATGAGTTTCACAACCCATTCGAACGTGACCCTTTCGAGGAGTACCGCATGACGCCTTCCTTCGGCTATTGGCTGCTGGTCTACGCCGCCGTCGCCATCATTGCTCTGATCGTGCTGATCGCCCGTTACCGGCTCAACCCGTTCATTGTCATCACCCTGATTTCCATTGGTCTGGCGCTGGTGGCGGGTATGCCGCCGTCCGGCGTGGTGGGCGCGTATGAGGCCGGGGTGGGCAAGACGCTGGGGCATATTGCGCTGGTGGTGGCGTTGGGGACGATGCTCGGCAAAATGATGGCCGAGTCCGGCGGCGCCGAGCAGATGGCGCGTACGTTGATGGACAAATTTGGTGAAAAGAACGCGCACTGGGCCATGGTCTGCATCGCGTTTCTGGTCGGTTTACCGCTGTTCTTCGAAGTCGGTTTCGTCTTGCTGGTGCCGATTGCTTTCACCGTGGCGCGGCGGGTCGGTGTGTCGATTTTGATGGTCGGCCTGCCAATGGTTGCCGGTTTGTCGGTTGTGCACGCGCTGGTACCGCCGCACCCGGCAGCGATGCTGGCGGTGCAGGCCTATCAGGCTTCAGTCGGGCAGACGCTGCTGTATGCGATTGCGATCGGCATACCGACGGCAATCATCGCAGGGCCGCTCTACGCCAAATTCATCGTGCCGCGCATTCAATTACCGGCGGATAACCCGCTGGAAAAACAATTCCTCGACCGCGAACCGCGCGACAACCTGCCAGGGTTCGGCATCACCATGGCGACCATCCTGTTGCCGGTGGTGCTGATGCTGATCGGCGGTTGGGCCAACCTGATTTCCACACCGGGCAGCGGCCTCAATCAGTTCCTGTTGTTTATCGGCAACTCGGTGATTGCGCTGCTGCTGGCGACCTTGCTGAGTTTCTGGACGTTGGGCATCGCCCAGGGTTTCAACCGCGAATCGATCCTCAAGTTCACCAATGAATGCCTGGCGCCGACGGCCAGCATCACCTTGCTGGTCGGCGCGGGCGGTGGCTTGAACCGGATTCTGGTCGATGCCGGCGTGACCGATCAGATCGTTGGCCTCGCTCACGAATTTCATCTCTCGCCGCTGATGATGGGCTGGCTGTTTGCGGCGTTGATGCGCGTGGCAACAGGATCGGCCACGGTGGCGATGACCACCGCTTCGGGCGTGGTTGCGCCAGTCGCCATCGGTCTGGGTTATCCACACCCTGAACTGTTGGTGCTGGCGACCGGTGCCGGGTCGGTGATCTTTTCCCACGTCAACGACGGCGGCTTCTGGTTGATCAAGGAATACTTCAACATGACGGTCGCGCAGACGTTCAAGACCTGGACCGTGCTTGAGACCTTGATCTCGCTGGTCGCTTTCGGTCTGACTGTCGGCCTTTCTTACTTGCTGTAACCGGAGCCCGCCGTCATGGACATCCTCTATCAGATCCGCGCCCGTCAGGATTCCTTCAGCGTCGGTGAAGGGCGCATTGCTCGGCTGATGCTCGACGACGTCGGCTTTGCCGCCTCCGCCAGCCTCGATGATTTGGCGCAACGGGCCGAAGTCAGCACCGCCACACTGTCGCGATTTGCCCGCACCGTCGGCTGTCGCGATTTGCGTGATCTGCGCCTGCAACTGGCCCAGGCCAGCGGCGTTGGCAGCCGTTTTCTCGACCCGGCCGGCACACCTGAGCAGTCGGCGTTTTACGGGCAGATTGTTGGCGATATCGAAACCACGCTGCGCCAGCATCTGGCGGCCTTCGACGAATCGCGATTTGCCGACGCGGTGAAAATGCTCAGCCAGGCACGCATGATTCACGCGTTCGGCATGGGCGGCTGCTCGACCCTGTGCAGCGATGAATTGCAGGTGCGGCTGGTGCGCCTCGGCTACCCGATTGCGGTGTGTCATGACGCGGTGATGATGCGCGTCACCGCCGCCAGCCTGAACGCCGAACAAGTGGTGATTGTCTGCTCATTGACCGGTGTCACCCCGGAACTACTGGAAACGGTCGAACTGGCGCGCAACTACGGCGCACGCATTCTGGCCATCACCCGCGCCGATTCGCCGCTGGCCGAACGGGCCGACCTCGTCCTGCCGCTGCAAAGCGCGGAAACCTCGTTCATCTACAAACCGACGGCAGCGCGCTACGGCATGTTGTTGGCCATCGACGTGCTTGCCACCGAGCTGGCGCTGGCCAATCCTCAAGACAATCAAGAACGTCTGCGGCGGATCAAACTCGCCCTCGACGAATACCGTGGCGGCGATGATCACCTGCCGCTGGGAGACTGACATGCTGTACGACACGTTGATTCGTAACGCCCTGATCATCGATGGCAGCAACCGCCCCGGTTACAGTGCCGACGTGGCGATTCTCAATGGTCGCATCGAGCAGATCGGCGACTTGCACGACGCCACCGCCAGCGAAGAAATCGACGCCGCCGGCCGCGTGCTGGCGCCGGGGTTTATCGACGTGCACACCCACGACGACACCGTGGTCATCCGCCAGCCAGAAATGCTGCCCAAGCTCAGCCAAGGCGTGACCACGGTGATTGTCGGCAACTGCGGGATCAGCGCCTCGCCGGTGACGTTGAAAGGCAACCCACCCGACCCGATGAACCTGCTCGGCACGGCAGCGGCGTTCATCTATCCACGCTTCAGCGACTACCGCGCAGCGGTCGAAGCGGCCAACACCACGCTCAATGTCGCCGCACTGATCGGCCACACAGCGCTGCGCAGCAATCATCTTGATGACTTGTTCCGCACCGCAACGGCTGACGAAATCAGCGCCATGCGCGAGCAGTTGCGCGAAAGTCTCGAGGCCGGTGCGCTGGGTTTATCCACAGGCTTGGCGTACGCCAGCGCCTACAACGCCTCCACCGATGAAGTGATGCAATTGAGCGAAGAACTCAGCGCATGCGGCGCGGTGTACACCACTCACCTGCGCAGCGAATTCGCCCCAGTGCTGGAGGCGATGGACGAGGCGTTTCAAATCGGTCGTCATGCCCGCTCGCCGGTGATCATTTCTCACCTCAAATGCGCCGGTGTCGGTAACTGGGGGCGCAGTCCGCAGTTGTTGGCCGCTCTTGAAGACGCGGCAAAAACTCACCCGGTCGGCTGCGATTGTTATCCGTATGCGGCGAGTTCATCGACGCTGGATCTCAAGCAAGTCACCGATGCCCACCGCATCACCATCACCTGGTCGACGCCGCATCCGCAAGTCAGCGGTCGCGACCTGATCGACATCGCCGCGCAATGGAACGTGCCGCTGCTCGACGCCGCCCAGCGCCTGCAACCCGCGGGGGCGGTGTACTACGGCATGGACGAGGCCGATGTACGAAGAATCCTCGCGCATCCGTTGTCGATGGTGGGGTCTGACGGACTGCCGGAAGACCCGTTCCCGCATCCGCGTTTGTGGGGCGCTTTCCCACGGGTGTTGGGACATTTCAGTCGTGACGTCGGGTTGTTTCCCTTACACACAGCGGTGCACAAAATGACCGGTCTGTCGGCGGCCCGATTCGGTTTGAAGGGCAGGGGCGAGATTCGGCAAGGCTACTGGGCCGATCTGGTGTTGTTCGATCCGGCAACGGTGCGTGACGTGGCGGATTTCAGCGACCCGCAACGGCCGGCGCAAGGCATTGACGGGGTGTGGATCAACGGTGTTTTGAGTTATTGCGATGGGCAGGCGAATGGGCGAAGGGAAGGGCGTTTTCTTGCCCGTCAGGGCGATTTGCGTGACGGCTTTCGTTGACGTTTCGCGCAGTGCGTCACAGCAGTGGCACATTGCGACTAAAGAAAGCCATCCACAAGCCGAAGTGCTGACATTCAGCCCCGCTACACTTTTGGGCCAATCAGTCAGGGAGCCCCCCCATGAGCTTCGGCAAAACCACTCCGATCCTGCGCATTTTCGATGAAGCCAAAGCCGTAGAGTTCTACGTCGACTTTCTCGGTTTCAGGATCGACTGGCAGCATCGTTTCGAAGCGAATTTCCCGTTGTATCTGCAAGTGTCGCGGGGTGAGTGTGTGCTGCATCTGTCCGAGCATCATGGTGATGCGACGCCGGGTTCGGCGCTGCGGATTGAAACGGATGAGCTGGAGGCGTTTCAGCAGCAACTGCTGGCCAAGGATTACAAATTCTCGCACCCACAGATCCAGGCCATGCCGTGGGGCAGTCAGGACATGACCATTGCCGACCCGTTTGGCAATCGGCTGGTGTTTACCAACGCGATCAGTGTTTGAAACCGTTTTAAGCCGCACAGAAAAAGCCCGCAGCCAAACCATCAGGGTTTGACTGCGGGCTTTTTCGTTACTCAGTCGGCACTAACGTGTCCAACACGCGATTGACGGCCAATTCGGCCAGCATCACCACTTGAGCAATACCTTGCAGTGTCTTGCGGTGCGTGCCTTCAACCAGCGCCACATGGTTGTTGATCATGACCGTGGCCGAACCGAGGGTTTCACTGGCATCGGCCAGCAGGGATTCGGTGTCGGCGTCGGGGTGTGCCATGTAGAGGGTGTTGGGTTTGTACGGCGCGGCCATGATTTGGTCGGCGGGTTTGAGGTAATGGTCGAGGGCGCGCTCGGCGGCTTCGTGGAATTTCTTTGAATCGGGCGATTCGTAGGGGGAGGCCGGGTCGGTGAACGGCGGGTTGGGCGTTACTTTGAACATAAGCTGTGTTCCCTTCATTGAGCGCCAACCCTTTGGCTACTAAACGAAAGGGAGGCAGCTGTACGCAGGTTAGTAGACCGGGGAACTCAGCTTAAGCCGGCGCGCCGAAGCGCCCTACGTACAGCCACCATCAAGCTCAGGTACGGGAGCACCTGTGATGAATGTACGACCAGCAGAATTACCACGGGCTACTAAACCCGATCACTGGAAATCAGTGACGGACTCAAGTTACCGATGGGCTCCGGGGCGCACAAGCCGGCGGATTCTGGCGCAGGCGTAGGCAGCGGCGCAAGGATTTGTAGGCTGTCGGGCGTAACACTGGATGTCTTTAAACGGATGCGCTGCGAGGTGTTTATTGCACTACAGAGATCAAGGATTTGCCTGTCGGATTTCGGTGCTGCGACTGACGCCTTCGCGAGCAAGCACCCTCCCACACTGGATCGTCAGTGGACACAGATTTTGTGTACGACATAGAGCCCCTGTGGGGGCTCGCTCGCGAAGAGGTCCGCACAGTCAGCCCCGATGCATCTGCCGAAACTCCCCCGGCGGCATCCCCCGCCGACGCTTGAACGTGCGGTGAAACGAACGCGGTTCGGTAAAACCCAAATACTGCGCAATGTCCTGAATCGGCAGGTTGCTGTTGAGCAAGTAATGCTCAGCCAGTTCCTGACGCAGGTCATCGAGAATCTGCTGATACGAGGTGCCGGCCTGTTGCAGTTGACGTTGCAGCGTACGCGCCGACACGGACAACTGCTCGGCCACCTGTTCCTTGCGTGGCAGACCTTCCTTGAGCAATTGGCGCAGGATGTTTTTCACGCGTAGCGCCAGCGACGCATCCTCCAGCGTCGCCATCAACCCCATCGCATGTTCTTCCAGCGTGCGCAGCAATTGCGCATCGGCCTGGCGCAACGGCAATTGCAGATACGCCAACGGCACAATCAACGCTGAATAAGGCTGATCGAACAAAACCGGGCAACCGAAAAACGCTTCGTACTGCGCCAACGTGGTCTCGGCAGGGCAGGAATGTTCCAGCCACACAGCCGCCGGCGACAGCTGCATATCAGCAATCCAGCGCGCATAGTGCAGCCACGAACCGAGCACGTTTTCCACCAGATGCCGGCGAATCTGTGGGCGCTGATAACGGCAGCTCCAGATCAGGTGCACATGGCCGTCCTGCACCTCGGCGCGGCTGACGCCCATGTCGCCGACCAGTTTCTCGAACGGCATGATCCGGCTCATGGCATCACCCAGCGTCGCGCAGTTCATGGTGATGTAACCCAGCACGCTCCACGAGTTGGGTAGCACGAACGTGGCCGCGTTGAGCCCAAACAATGGATCGCCCGAGTGTTCGCAGAAATAATCGAGCAGTTTTTCATGCGCCTCACCCGGCAGGCGCAGGCTGTTGTCGCTCAACTGCTGCGCCTGCAACCCGGCCGCCGCCAATGCCGGCGCAATGGCCATGCCCAGTCGCTCGGCATGGCGCAGGTATTTGAGCAGGGGCGGAACGGAGGTGAAGCCGAGCGATGGCATGATCAAAGCCTGCATGAGCGAATGAATGCCCTGAAAGGTAGTTTGAAAGCATGGCTGAAGTAAATTGCAGACGTGGAATGCGCTGAGGGTGTAATTGCCACTGGGAAGATTGCCAAATCTCAGCAAGGCGGGATGTGTTAGCCTGCAATCAATGATTTCATTGATTGCAGGAGGCGTCATGGCCAGCATCACAATCCGAAACCTTGATGAGAAGCTCAAGGAGCAGTTGCGTATCACCGCTGCCCATAACGGACATTCCATGGAAGAAGAAGCACGCCTGATTCTGGGCAGAGCCTTGGCGACGGTTGATCGCGCTGGTGGGCTTGGCAGTCGGATTCGCAACAGGTTCAGCGATGTGGGGGCCGTGGAGCTGGATCTACCCGCGCGTTCAGATAAAGCCACCGGCGTGGATTTTTCTGAATGATAGTGCTCGATACCAACGTGCTTTCAGAGTTTATGCGCCTCGAGCCGGCAACCCGGGTGCTTGCCTGGGTGGATGCGCAGCCGGCGATGGATCTGGCAATCAGCGCTGTCACCGTGGCCGAAATACTTCACGGCATCGCACGCCTGCCCTCTGGCAAGCGCAAACAAAAACTGGAGGCGCATGCCATGGCCATGTTCGAAGAGGACTTTGCCGGGCGCATTTTGCCGTTCGATGCCCATGCCGCCGTTGAGTACGCAACACTGGTTGCTGATTGCGAAGCAAAGGGCCGCGCGGTGTCGATGGCTGACGCGCAAATAGCCGCGATCTGCCGCGTGCATGGCGCATCCATTGCCACTCGTAATGTGAAGGATTTTGAGTTCAGTGGTGTTGAAATCATTGATCCGTGGGCGAGCTGACGGCTTCTGTTGCTGTTCAATAGCGCCCACAAAAAAGCCCGCTATCACATCTAGTTGATGTGGTAGCGGGCTTCTTCGTTAGTCGGTCAATCAGACGCGGAAGTGGCTCACCATCTGCTGCAACTGACCCCCCAGGCGCGCCAGTTCAACGCTGGACGCGGCGGTCTCATCGCTCGCGGCGGCGGTCTGTTCGGACACGTCGCGCACGTTGATGATGCTGCGGCTGATCTCTTCGGCCACGGCGCTTTGCTGCTCGGCAGCGGCGGCGATCTGCTGGTTCATCGACTGGATGTTCGACACCGTGCGGGTGATGTTTTCCAGGGACGAGCCGGCCTTGCGGGTCAGGGCTACGCTACTGTCGGTCAGCGCGCGGCTGTTGTTCATCACGGCCGAGACTTGCTGCGTGCCGTTCTGCAGGCCGGCGACCAGGCCTTCGATTTCTTCGGTGGATTTCTGTGTGCGCTGAGCCAAACCACGGACTTCGTCGGCCACCACGGCAAAACCGCGACCGGCTTCACCGGCGCGTGCCGCTTCGATGGCAGCGTTGAGCGCCAGCAGGTTGGTCTGTTCGGCAACGGCTTTGATCACGTCCATGACGCTGCCGATCTTGTCGCTTTCCTGCTGCAACACGCTCATGGCCTCGGTGGAACGCGCCACTTCGCTGGCCAGACGCTCGATCTGGGCGATGGCTTCATTCACAACCTTGTCGCCTTCACGGGCTTCGCCGTCAGCAGCGGCGGCCGCTTGTGAGGCTTCTTCGGCGTTGCGCGCGACTTCCTGCACGGTGGCGGTCATCTCGTGCATGGCGGTGGCGACCTGATCGGTCTCGATTTTCTGGCTGTTGACACCGGCGCTGGTCTGCTCGGTCACGGCCGACAGTTCTTCGGCAGCGCTGGCGATCTGGGTGACGCCGTCGCGGATGCCGCTGATCAGGTCGCGCAAGGTCACGCCCATGCGGGCGATGCCTTGTTGCAGCACACCGAGTTCGTCGCGGCGGGTGACGACCACGTTTTGCGACAGGTCGCCGCTGGCGATGCGCTCGACCACGGCAAGGGTGTCTTGCAGCGGGCGGGTGATCTGACGGGTGATGATCACGGCGGCAATGATGCCCACCAGCAGAGCCAGCAGGGTGCTGATCAGTTGCAGGGTGCGGGCCTGGGCGCTTTCGGCGTCGCGGCGATCAAGCTGGATCTGATACAGCTGCTCGCTCAGTTTCACGATAGTGCTGCCCTGATCGGTCATTTCCTTGCGTGCCTGCACGGCTTCGCTGTTGGCGGACTTGTAGGCCATCAGCGCGCTGCGATAGTTGATCAGCGCCGCTTCCAGCTGACGCAGGGCATCTTGCTGGGTATCGCCGAAATGCACATTCAGTGGCTTGAGGCTGGCGATGGCCGCGTCGAGTTGGCCGATGGCTTTCTGCTCGGTTTCGGCGTTGGTGGTGGCGGTGTAGCCACGCACTTCGTAGCGCGCGAGGATGAACGCTTCCTTGGCGCCAGTGATGGCCTGGAACTGGTCGAAACGCTGTTCGCTCATCGCCATCTGGTGGACGCGGGTGCTGATCGCTTCAATCAGGCTGTAAGCGGTTTGGGCGTTAGCGCCCATGGTCTCGCGCGCGGTGTTACCGGTGCGGTAGGCGTTGCGCATTTTGTTCAGCGACGTCTGGTACTCGGCGATAGTCGCGGCCTGCTCCTTGAGCAGTTTGACGTTTTCCGGGCTTTTGAAGCTGCTGATCAGTTGTTGCTGTTGTGCGGCGAAACCGTCGAGGGTGGTCTGCACATTCTGCGCGGCGGTCTCGTCGCCGTTGGTCAGCATGTATTGCAGGCGCACCACGCGCAGTTTGGTCAGGCCGGCGTTGAGCTGGGTGATGTCGCTCATCCAGTTACTGCGGTCAATCAGGCTGCCCAGGCTGGTCCAGCCGGTCAGGGCCAGTACGCAGGTCAGTGCCAGGACAAGGCCGAAGCCCAATCCCAATTTCAGGTTCACGCTGATGTTACCGAACCAGCTATTCATCACAATTCCTCCAGAAACGTTGGGTTTCTTGATCGTCGGTTAGGCTGGAAGATTGTTGTTTTTTTGAGCCAGCAAGGGTGTAGCAGGTGTGTATCGGCCGTAAATCCGAGAGCTGAAAGGATTTTGTCCGACAGAATTTGTAACAAGCCGATCCCAAGACTTTTTTCACATGGGTTTCACTGGCTGCCCACACGGGCGTCTGTAGCTTCGCCGCATCGAATGACAAGTGATGCTGGCTGGCGAGGCGGTTTTTTGTGGAATTGAGACTGAGTCTGTTCGGCGCCAAGCGCTCGATTGATCTGAGCGGTTTGGCGCGTTTTCGAAACACTTGGGTCGTGTTGGCGGCCTCGGTGTTGGTGATTCCACTGACCCTTTGGTTGCTGGCACCGGCGTCGGTGCCGGATCTGGCCCACGGCAACGTGGCCGGTGCGAAGGCGTTGGCGGCGGGGTGGGCCAAGGGCGACATGATCGTGCTGGTGCGCCACGTCGAGCGCTGCGATCACTCCAGTGCGCCGTGCCTGATCGGCCATGACGGCATCACCGACCGTTCGCGCAGTGCCGCCGTCAGTGTCGGTGCACAGTTCGAACAACTGGGCCTGAACAATGCCGACATCTACAACAGCCCGTCGCTGCGCACCGTGCAGACGGCCGGTTACATGTTCAATCGGGCCGCGAGTGGGGAAGACTGGTTGATGAACTGCAAGGGGCACATGTTGCAGGACGCGCTTTCGCACAAGATCCCCGGTCGTAACCTGATTCTGGTGACCCACAGCGAGTGCATGGGGCAATTGGAAAAAGATCTGAAAGTGCCGACATCCAACCTGGGTTACGGCGCTTCACTGTTTGTTTCCGCTGCCAGCCCGGCGGCTCCAAAAATGCTCGGCTTTATTGAAGCTTCCGACTGGCGCACGGTGACCACCCGATGAAATCTCGTTTTTACGCCTACAACTTTGGCATTCCGCTGGTGTGCGCGGCGCTGGTGTTCCTGATGTTCGACATGACCAAAATCGACATCGCCTTCAGCAATCTGTTGTTCGATCCACTGACTCAGAGCTTCCCGCTCGACAAGATTCACTTCTTCGAAAAACTGACGCACAAATGGGCGCGGATCATTCCGAACTGGACGGCCGAAATCGCCCTGATCGGTGCGATGCTGTCGGTGGTCTGGCCGTTGGTCAATGCACAGAAGCGTCCTCGACTTGGCGCGTTTCTGGAGCGCAGCAAAGTCGCTCCCGTGCTGCGATTCACCGCTGATCACCGTCGGGACTTTCTGTTTGTGGTGGTGGCTTTCGCGGTGTGTACGGGCGTGATCCATTTCCTCAAGTCGCACACCAGTGTTTACTGCCCGATCGAGACGACGTTGTATGGCGGAAAAATGGCCCACATCGAGTGGTACAGCAATTTCCAGCTGTTCCATGAAGCGGGTAGTGGGCGTTGCTGGCCGGGCGGCCATGCGTCCGGTGGTTTCACCATGCTGGCGTTGTATTTCGTAGCGCGTCGCTATCAGTGGCGTTTTTCCAGTGCCTTGCTGTGGGGGTCGTTGTTGCTCGGTTTCGTCTACGGCACGACGCGGGTTCTGCAGGGCTGGCACTACATGTCCCACACGTTCTGGGCTGGAATCTTCGTGTGGTTGGCGTGTTTGCTGACGGCGCTGGCGTTTTATGGGTGGGCACGGCTGGCGTTGCCGGTGCTGGACAAGCAGTCTCAGGCCTTCAGCACGCAGCCAGAAGCGTCGGTCTGAGTCTTTGCGATCGCTACAGAAAACCCGCCTTTTACTGGCGGGTTTCTTGTTTGTACTCCCGCTAGTTCAATACCCGACGAAGTAGTACGCCTGCTTTCCAACCATCAACGTCTTGAGCACTTTCAACGGCGCAGCGGGTTCGCGGTCTGCCGCCATTATTGCGACGTGGGAGGAAGAGGCGGCGAGGAAGTCTCTCAACTGTGCATCGGTATCCAGCCCCTTTAGCACGCGTTGGGTGTAGAACACGGTAGCGCCACCCAGACGTTCATTGGCCTGAAACAGGGCGATCTGATGCCCTTCGGCCTGCAGCGTCTGAATGTGTGCGGTCAGCGGCAGGAAAGAGAGTTTTTTATCCGCGTGGGGGAGTGCCCATTGCGCTGCGCCCAGGTAACTGAAGATCACCAGCGTGAGGATGCTCATTGCCAGTGTCTGACGATGACGGGCGATTTTTCCGACGAGCCCGATGGCGGTTTCGTGCCCTTTCAATCGCTCAAACAACACGCCTGCGTATTCGGCAGCAATCACCGCAGCAGCCGGTGTCATCGACATCAGGTACACCGTGCGCTTGCTCGACGCCAGGCTCAGCATGATGAATTGCACGATGATCCACAGGCTGAAAAACAGCAGGTAACGATTGGCCTTCAGCTCTTTACGTAAATGCCACAGCCCCAGGTACACCAGAATGTTCCACGGCAGGAAGGCTTCGGGCAGTTTGGCCAGGTAGTAATAGAACGGTTCGTAGTGCCCGGCCTCGACGAACGATCCGCTGAAGCGTCCGACGCTGTTGGTCAGCAGCACTTCCTTGAGCGCTTGCACCCCGCCGTGCTGATAGAGCACGGCCAGCCAGATCAGCAGCGGAATCAGCCCGATTGCCGTGAGCAACCCGGGCCTTAACCAGTCGCCAACCTTCAGGCGCTTGTCCATCAGGTTGTCGGCCAGCAGATAAGCGAAAATCACTACCCCCGGCATCGCCAGCCCGAGCACGCCTTTACTCAATGTGGCGATGGCAATCCCGACGATAAACAGCAACGAACTGCCTAGGGTCGATGCACGTTGCGCCTGGAAAAACGCCAACAGCGCCGTGGTCACGCCGAGCGCGAGCAGGGCATCTTCGCCAACGCCGCGCACGTTGCTCCAGTAGCTGGCCATGGTTGCCAGGAGAATTCCTGCCGTCCAGGCGACCATTTTTGGCCGTTCGAAGCGACGCAACATGCCGTAAAGCAACATCACGCTGAGCAACCCGGCAACCGCTGACGCCAATCGCACCGCCCACGGCGAAACACCGAATACGCGCATGGCGCCGGCGTCCAGCCACAAACTCAGGGGCGGTTTTTCCAGAAACGGTTCGCCGAACAGACGTGGGGTTACCCAGTCATTGTCCAGGTGCATCTCCATGGCGATCCCGGCGACGCGAGCCTCGGTGGAGCCTTGCAATTGATGGTTACCCAGCGCGAAGAAAAACAGCAGGGCGGCAAGCAGAAACAGCGAAGTGGCGGCACGCGACATGGGTTTCAGGCAACCGGAAGGGGCGGGAAACCTGAGCATACGTCGCCAATGCTTAACAAATTGTGAACGTCAGCGTTTATTTCACGCCAGGCGTCGTGACCAGCGCTGATCCGGCGCTTCGAACGCCGGATTGACCAACGCCGTCAGCACATGATCCTGCCAGCGTCCGGCTATGTTCAGGTACGCCTTGGCGTAGCCTTCACGCTCAAACCCCAGCCGTTCCAGCAAGCGTGCACTGCGATCGTTGCCAGGAATGTAGTTGGCCATGATCCGGTGCAGGTTCTGTGTCTCAAACATGTAAGCGATGGCAGCCTCCAGCGCTTCCTGCATCAAGCCCTGGCCCTGATGAGCCTGGTCAATGTGATACCCCAGATAACACGCCTGAAACGCGCCGCGAATAATCCCGCTGAAATTGCAGGCACCGATCATCTGTTGGCTGTCGGGCGTCAGCAGGGCGAAATGCATCGCCAGTCCCGCTTCAAACGCGCGGGCCTGGATGTCGAGGCGTCGGCGAATCTGTTCGGTGGAGAAATAATCGGTGGTCCGGATCGGCGACCACGCCGCGAGATGGCGTTGATTGCGCTGGTAGAAATCACTTTCCAGTGCCGCCTGATCCGGGGCAAGGATGGCCAGCGTCAGGCGTTGGCAGGGCAGGGTCAGCAGCGGCATCGGGGGCTCCGGTTGGCGAGAAGTCTGCTGGCAGGTTCGCGCAATAACCTGGAGTACGGCAAGCGATGGTGGAAAAGGGCGCGTAAACGCCAGGCAAAAAAAAGCCCGCGGGAGAGTGCGGGCGAACCGTAGTTTCTTGAATGAGCGAGTGGACTGTACCGGTTTGGCGCAGCGGCAGCAGTGAAGAAAAATTCATCTCGAGGCGCTGGCTCGATGTCGTTCCACCGGTTAATAAAAGACAGGCCGACAATGAGGTCGGCCTGTGCAGGTTTTGCCCATCAGTGGCGAACTTCAGGGTCGGGGGTGGCGCACGATCGTTGGGGGTCAAGATTGTCCCGCACCCGACAGATCACGATTTCGGCCAATGCACTCAGTTGCTTTATAGCGACCGCAACATGGCGCTGGGAACCGTCAAACTCATCAGCAAAGTTGGCGCTGATGACCGCGAGGGATTCAAGGAGGTCACTGGCATGCGCCAGCAGGGTTGTCGTGTCGACGTCGTCGCGTACGCTGAGCATCTGCTTGAGGGGGATGGTGCGGCGGGGTTTGCGTCGGTTCGAGCTGGTGGTGTTGGATTGCGGTTTCAGGCCGGCTGTTTGCGCTTCGGCAGATACCGGTCCAACAAGCGTAAGTCGGGTGATTTTTTTCATGACGTAGCTCCGTGGAATGAACAATCTCTGCGGTTGCGGCTGTCAAACCGTCCGCTGGATGGCAGCAATCGTGGAGGGTAATCCCCTGAAAACCTGTTCACCAGTTCATGAAAGTCGACGCGTATTGAGGGAAATTTCCTAGGATGCGAAATGTAGGAAGTGATGTTGCGTGTAAGAACCTTCCTGGATGCTTGTCAGCGCTCGGTAACTTTATCTTCCCGTAAAATCCAGCCCGCCTCGCCAGCGTCCAACGTGTACTGAACCTGGCGCATTTTTCCTGTCCGGCCCGCGTCTGCATCGGCGCTGTCGTAGAGCGGAAACCGCTGTACCAGCCCGTTCTCCACCACAGAAAATGAATCCTCTCCCTGATACCCCTCGGCGGTCTTCGGATTGTCGCTGACCGGCGGCAGGTAAATGTCGCTCAGGGATTTTTTATTGTTGGCCGAGTAGGCAATCAGTTCTCCCGGCATGCCGCGACCGGAGGCGCGCGTAAAAACGTAGATCTCAGGTGAGCCGTCGTTATTGAGGTCGGCGACTTCGGCACGGACGATCTCGCCGTTAAGCGGTCGGGTTATCGCCGAGTTGTCGATTTCCAGCCCCTTGGGTTCGATGCGCAAAGTGGGTTTGCCGTCGACGATATTCGCCTGCACATGAAAGCTGATGCCCTGCAACGCCAGGTTCTGGTCGAAGGGCGCGTGGTTATCCACAGCGTCGCCGTTGGCGAGGATGAGCGAGATGTTGTAGTCGGCCACTTCATTGCGCCGAGCGGCATTGCGCATGAGATAGACCTGCACCGAGTATTCGCCGTCGGCGGGTAACGAGCCGAGAAAGTGATTGCCCATCATCGAACCGTTGAACAGCGCGTAATCGGCGCCTTTGGCGGTGATGTTGAAGTAGGCGGAGGTGTTGGAGGGCTTGAAGTCCACCGTCAGGAGCTGCCCAGCCTTGGCATTGAGCCTGTACTGCGCCGTCTTGTAGCCCTTGATCGATTGTTTGAACTGCACGCTGCCATGGCCGCTTTTGTAGACGACCTGCTGGATCCTAGGCGCGATGTCGATGGTGGCAGCGTGGGCAGACAGTGAAACGAGGGCCGCCAGTACGGCGCCGAGCCAGATATTCATGAGCGTCCTTCGGGTAATTGCCTCTGTGCCCCGAAGCATAGATCCGGCGCCGCATACCAGTCCAACCTGGCAGGCGATTAAATCTCGCCGGATTTCAGGGGGTGTTTGAAAGGGGGGCTCCCAGAGCCGAATAACTAAGCTGCACTAGTGAGCCTGTGATGAGCTATTGAAGCTGTGCTGAGGTTTGATCGGCAGAACACCGCAGAAGCGTTGCTGGGAAATCGTAAAAACTGGCTTGAATCAATGTGAATTCAAGATCCCCAGATGCGACAAAGCCCGCACGGGGCGGGCTTTGTCGTTGAGAGTTGGTGGGCCGGGGTAATCTGAACTGAATATTTAAGTTATTGATTTATAATAAAAATATTCGGTTAATTGATTGGGTGGAATACCATTTGGAATGCCTTCAGCTGAGATTCGTCAGAAGGGGCTTTCTATGGATGGTGCTGGCAGCGGCCACGGTAATTGTTGAACTGAGGTATCAGGGGAGGAGAGGCGCTTGCGGATGACCCTGCCGTTTTCTTGTCCATACCTCACTGAGGTCGCCCTATGTCTGCCTCAAGATGAATAGCTTAGTTGTCCTCTTCGAGCTTTCTCTGAGGTCCTCGGATAACGGTGCGCTTCTTTCTTTGAAGCGTGACTTTGTTAGATCTAATGGTTATATCAGCGGAGGAGCAGCCTGGCAGGTTTTGTGGCGCTGATCGAGACTCAAGGTCGGTCGCATTTTTTTCAAGGGAGACAGAATTCTTCTCTTCTGAAAGCTCCTTTGGGCTTAGACCAGTGTGATTAGTCGTTCCCGGACCATGAGGCTTAGCTACGAGCACAAGGCTGGATTCCGAATGATCTTCTGGCAGTGGCAGGCGCTCCGAGTCAATCCTAAACGTATCTTCAGTTGAGCTTGATTGATTGCCTGGCGAAGAATTATTCGAGCAAGGCGGGCCCTCCGTTGCTGCCTCTTTTAGTGCCAGTATGGAGTCGCCTACTGGTATGGCGTGATTAAAGAGCTCGCTGTGGAGTAGGGTGCTCTGGCCTTTTACGATTGCTTCGGCATCGACCATTATCTGCTTGCACCGCTTGTCGATCCTGCGTTGCTGATCCTGGGTGACGGGTTCTGTTGAACGCGCGACATCTTGCAGCAGAGCCTCAAGTCGACAAAACGATCCCACGCTGTTCTTCAATAAGTCCATTAGGGTCTTATTGGCCTGCTTGTGTTTGTTGATTTCTTCTTTGCAGGCTGACAGCTGCGCTTTGTGCCGATCGGTTACCTGCTTAACCTCTTTTTTCAGGTCCGTCTGGGCTTGCGATTTGTCAGAGATCAAAGTGGTAAGCAAGCTGGTCTCGTTGGTTCGGTTTCTCCTAGCCAGTGACGAAAGCTCTTTTTTGACCCCAGTTTCGAGTTTGAAGGTGCAGGCCTTTCGACCCTTTTCCGGAGACCTGTACTTCTTCTGTCTCCAGGCATTCTTCATTTTACCAAGCAGGCCTTGGCCGGCTTCTGACTCTTCTAGGCTTTTGCCCACGCCGAGTAGGTATTCGTGCGTTGAAGCTCTGCGCTGTGGGTCGATGCGGCTTTTTCCCTGAAGGTACTCGTGGGCCCACCTTTGCTGCAGGTAATCGTTTTTATCGAGCCACTCAAGTCCCAATGACCTTTGGCGCATTGTCCTGACCCTCAGATTTCGGTTTTAGCACCGTTCCGGCATCGTACATCTAATTATCGTTATTCGTAACGTATTAATACCGTTATGCGTTGCGTTATGCATAACGAAATTATATTTATTACAGCCTGTAAATACTACGATATTATTGATCTCTGTTAACCGGTGACCGGAGGCCGTCGGTGCCTTTACGTGCTTTGCTTTGTGAGATCAAAGGCCTTCAGCCAGAGACCAAGTACTTCCTGGTGCGCTTCATTCAGTGTTTCGGCGTTACTGATCCTGTCTGCCTAGGGGTTAAGGATTTGGCCAATCATGTTGGCGTGACGGACCGCCAGGTTTCGGCGGCTCTGGATGCTTTGGTGGATGCTGCGATTTTGATCCGCTCCTCAATACCCAATGAGAGAGGACGTCCAGTAAGGAGCCATAGAGTCGCCAAGACCTTCCTGGCGGAACTGAATTGTTTGCCGGTGCCGTTGGGCGCGATGCACGAAGCAGCAATTGAACGGCTGATGGTGCATGTGGGGCCTGTTGGAGTTCAGGGCGAGGAGAGGGGGGGATCTCTGTCTCAGCTTCGAGCAAGAAAAAAACGAGGCAGCCTGAACAGGGTGAATCGACTCCTGATGGCCGTGCTGCTATGCGGCGCTGATCGGTTCGGTGTTGTGCGCAATCTCGGGACAGTGCAGATCTGTAAAGCGACAGGGTTGACTAAGGAAATGCTGAGGAACCGGCTCAAGACGCTAATGGATCAAGCCTTGATCCGCAGCTACATACCTGGCTTAAGCAGTCCGGTGCTGGCTGTGAAGCGAAAGAGTGTTTACTACCTCAACCTGAATCATGCGCAGCTAGCTGGGAATGGCCAAGCAACTTCTATTCTGGGGGTTCAGGGCAGAAACATTTACCGCGCCGGGCCAGAGTTGCTGCAAAAAATTCACTTTGTAGTAAACAAAACTAAAAAGGATGCCAAGGTCGTCCACGGTTCAAGCGAAGCTCTAATCGTTAAGATCTTGGCAGGTCAAGGGCCGGAGTTTTATCGTGCATTTCAGGCTCTCCTAGAGGAGTACGCTGCGCAGCTTTTATCTAGGCACTGGCTGAATCTAGCTGAGGGTGGAGCACTGGCGGAGCGAATTGATGACCTGCAGCTACGACAGCAGATCCAACAAGATTTTAGGTTACCGGAAGGCTTGCAAGAGATTGACGATATTGGTGTCAGCGTTGCTCGTGCCAGGTTCAACGAACAACTTTTTAATTTGACGTATGACATCGCCCTATGGATCAAGTCTCTGCTATCCAACGCCTCGAATGTTCCTCTTAGTGAGCTCGATTTCGTAATCTCCCCCCAACATTTTACGCATGCCAATTTTTACCGTGCATTGCTCGCGCTACCGAAGGCAGAGCAAGGTTGGAATGGGTGTCTGGTGATTGACACAAGCGCTCCTAAGGAGCTCGTCCGCAGCGTTGCTGGTGAGCAGGCAATCCCTTTGGAAGAGCTCTATCTCTACGGGTTGCTTTCTAGGCCAGGCAATGGTGAGGTGATTAAGTAATTTTTTACAGACTTTGCGAATCCTCTGAACGTATTACAGGAGCCCGTTCATGAGGATCATCCGTCTGAAAGAAGTCATCAACTCGACCGGTCTGGCACGGTCGACCATCTACAAGTACATCGGGGAAGGCAGCTTCCCCAGACCGGTCTCTCTGGGGGATCGGTGCGTTGCCTGGGTGGAAAGTGAAGTTCACAACTGGATCCGCGCTAGGATTGAGGCACGCGACTTGGCCGAGGGTGAGCCGTGTGACTCGTAGGCATCAGGGGTGAGCTTTGGATGCCTGTTCAAGCAGTCTCAATACGCCATGGCTGGGGCTTCCCCAACCATGGCGCTTTATGCCGCCTCAGCCGGTTGTCGTGGCGACACCTCAGACAACTCCCGCAATAGGCTCATAGCAAAAAGTATCTATAGGCGGGGCAATGTCGCCTTCCATTGTCCCGCTTCCCTGGGCAGTGCCTTGCTTGGTAAAGCTGGTTTTATTGATATAGCTATATAGCTACATCCATATTCAATCCAATCAACAACTCCCTTCCAATAGTCTCAAGCAGAGAGCGTCTCGGCAGTAAAAAAATACTCAGTGAGTACTTGGTGTGCATCCAACGAATCAGGCACTCAACCATGTACTCACCCAGCACTACCACCTACACCCGCGTATCCCAGTCTCAAGCCTCGATCCTGATCGAGCGACTCGTTCAGTCCATTGAGCGTACTGACAGACCTGCCTTCGAGATCATCCAGTCTCCATCGGGATACGAGCGGGTGCAGAAGACCAGGCTCTCCAAATACTTCGACTCCATGCAGCAGATGCTTGATCTCTTCTATGATGATGAAGCCTACGTCTACAGCGAGCACCTGCGAGCCTTCTGGCAAGCCTGTCAGGACATTGGCCTAGAGCGTAGTTCTGCAGGCCTGATCTGCCTGAATGAGCAAGGGACGGGATACTTGGATTGCCACCACGCCATGAACGTGCTGGTCGCTCGAATTCGTCAGATAGTCCGAAGCAAGAAGTTCAAGCGTAAGGAGAATGACCGCCTCTATGAGGCCAGCCAGAAACGGGCCAAGCTTACTGAGTATGTGGGACGAGTGCTGGATCGCTATTCCCGCACGGTTGTGGTACGGGTGGATCTGCACTACCGAGCAATAGCTCGAGCGCGTCTGCTTATCGAGCATGTGTTTGAGGACCTGGATATGCTGGTCCGAGCGAGGGAGCGTAATCCGATCTTCATGCACGAGACGGGCTATATCTGTTCAATTGAGCAAGGAGAGGACAAGGGGTTTCACGTTCATGCTGCCTTCTTCTTCAATGGTGCTGAGGTGCGTAGCGACTTCAACAAAGCGAGGGAGATTGGTGAGTTGTGGGAGCAGGTCAGCCGTGGGCATGGGTACTGCTACCGGTGCAATGATGACAAGGACCGTTACGGCGATGAGGTAGGTATTGGGACGATCCGGCGAGTTGACACTCAGGCGTGCGGCAAGGTTATCAAGGCCATGCACTACCTCACCAAGGACTCTCAGCATCTACGCATCAAGCCGACAGGGGCACGAACCTTTCGCACTGGTCGCATTCGGCGGACAGCTGCTTGAGCGCTATCGATCTGTCGATGGCTATCCCACTTCTGAGGCGAATGTCCTATTTCCTGACTAGCTGATTGCCACTACAGTGGTGCCCTTTTACTAGGAGGGCACCATGGCATCAGTGATTGAAGTCACTCAGGATGTGGTTTACGACCTGTCAGGCGAGAAGGTAACTATCCCGGCAGATTCGATAGTTCAGTCCCCACCTGAGCTGGTGGAGGCTCCCAGATTCAAGGGGGATGGTGAAACCTATGCGACCTTTTTCACCGGGACTACCCAGGCTGGGGATGTCGTATGGCGCGTAACGGCAGATTACGGTTTCACAACTCTAAGCATCGACGCTGTCGAGCTGGTGGAGTGCCCAGAAGTTATCGAGATTATCCAGAGCTTAGCGGTTGAGATCGTTCAAGTCGAATATGAAGACGATGCGTGTTGAGCTGGGCTGGTGGCTGAGTGAATCGCCCCTGGTGTCATGTGTCATCTGCGTTACCCCGAAGTATTCAAATTGAGACGGTCACGTTATGACAGAGGATGGGGGGCTTAAGTGATAGTTCATCACGATATCAACGGCAGCGAGGTAATGGTCCGCTCGAGGATTTCTTGACCGGCCTTTGCGGTAATAGCGAAGACGGCAGTTTTGTATGGCTGTTGGCAAAGATAATGACACGGTGGTCTGCGGTGGATAGGTTGCTAACAGAGATGAATCGCGCGGAACTACACCGCATCGCATTTAGATCCAGTCACGGAGGATTTTCTGCATGCAACCTAAAGGCGCACTATGTGCTGGATGAAGAATCTATAAGCGGTGGATCTGCATACATCCTGTTCGCTTTGGTCGGCAGCACCTGGACACACGTAACCTCAGTGGCGATCAGAACCGATTTGCAACTGCCTCCGTCTGGTTGGCTGGGGAGGTCTGATGTGTCGCATCTCCCAGCAAGAGCTGGAAAGCTATCGCTCGAGTGCTGCTGTGTGAGCTTCGCGCCTGATCGACGCGGTCGACTACAAGCAGTTCATGGTACTGAATACCTCTAACGATTTTATGAAACCACTCAGTCAGTGCTGAGCGCTCACCATTGGATGACTCAATATAGGAAGGTGGTCACTCCGAGTGCGCGGTGTTCAGTTCGTGGCGTCGAGCGCAGCGCTCCCGGATGGCTAGACACCAGTGGACTGATCGCATGGTCGAAAAACCCGGCCACATCGCCACATGATTCGGTTGGAAGACTTACCGAGATACGCATCTGTGGCCCGAGATGCCAATTATCGAGAGGCGCAGGAGCTCGTTGTTTGCGATGGTTTGCTGATCGATTCGCTCACGTCGTCAAAGTGAAGGTAGGGCTACTGCGGTGTCTGTTGGGTTCAAAGACCTTGATGCACATAGAAAAACTACTGTATGCGTGTACAATAACGCAAATGCACAGACAAATACGGGGCTCTCCATGCGATTTACTGACACTAAGAGCGAAACCTTGAATCTCAGAGTCTCCCCTTTATTTAAGCTTGCCTTAAGGGAAGCCGCCGATCACGAGCATCGGAGTATGGTGAACATGCTTGAAGTGTTGCTAGGTGAGTACTGCGAACGTACAGGTGTTTTGCCACCTGGGCAGCAGGCCGATCCAGTGCTCGAAAAGAAAAGAAGTCATGCTAAACGTCGAGCACACGTAGGAGCGGCAGCATGACATTTCGCTACATCGGCTCAAAATCCCGGATTGTCGACCAAATCACCACCTACATTGGCCCCCCAAAAGAAGGGGCTTTTTTTGTGGATGCTTTTTGCGGAACGGGGGCCGTGGCTGAGGCTGCTGCTCAGCTTGGTTGGAATGTGAGGATTAATGACAACCTGAACTCGGCAGTAATCTCTGCGGGGGCGCGACTTATCAGTCGGAACCAGGCGACGTTTAAGGTACTTGGCGGCTACGCAGGCGCCATCGATAAGCTCAACTCAACTAAGCCTTTGCATGGTTTCATGTGGAGCGCTTACAGCCCAGTATCGTTCGACTCCTGTGGCATTGAGCGTAGATACTTCACTGAGGAGAATGCCGCTCGCATTGACGCCATGCGTGCTCTCATCGCTGGATGGCGTGAGGCTGGAAGCATTGACGATGTCGAGGAGCGCTTGTTGATCGCAGATCTTTTTGGGGCCCTGAATCGTGTGGCTAATATTGCGGGTACCTTTGGCTGTTTTCTGTCCAAGTGGACCAAACAGTCTCAAGAGCGCATTGCTATGCGTTGCAGGGACCTTAAAGTCAGCAATGTGCGAGTGCAAGCCACTGTGGGTGATGTGTTCGATGTACCTAACGATCCTGAAGACTTGGTATACCTGGATCCTCCATACACGAAGCGTCAATATGCAAGCTATTACCATATCCTCGAAACGGTAGCACTTGGCGACGAACCCGAAGTGGAGGGTGTTGCTGGTCTGAGACCTTGGAAAGATCGTGCCTCAGATTTTTGCTACAAAACCCGTGCCCTTAAGACGCTCTCTCGCTTAATGACTCACTTAAAAGCGCAGCGAGTACTTTTGTCCTACAGCAGTGAAGGGCACATCTCCATGCAGGATATGAAGCAGGAGCTTTCCATGACCGGTAAGTTCACAATGCATCCCTTGGGTGCCATCGGCCGTTATCGTCCCAATAAAGTGGCAAGTAGAACGGCGTCTGATGTGAACGAATTTTTGATTGTGGCGGAGCGCCCAGATATAGGGCTTGCCAAAACACGCAATAAGACCTCCAGGCAAACCCCTGTGGAGAGCTATGCATGAGTGCGCCGCGTCCGCTTGAAGTTGAGTTCCTGTCGCCAGCAGAAGCAGCTTTGACTAAGGCTGTTAGTGGCCATGGCCCTGGTAGCTTTGAGCTTCGTCTTCAGGTGTTAGAGGCAGCGTCGGCTCGTTTTGGAGGGTTTGATCTAGAAGGATTTCATGAAATCTTTGGCATTCAAAGCAAGATGACAGCAGTCGCGTTGATGGAACTTGCCGCTCCAGTAGCCGCTGCTATTGAATGCTCCCCCATACATCCTGCTTTGGCCCTGAGCGCTCTAGCTCGGGAAGCCCTGCACGAACAGGATCGAAAGAGTACTGGGGCCTATCATACAGACTTCCGTCTTGCCTCTAGGCTCGCACAGCTTGCCTCCTCCAAACTCACTCATGAGAGTCGAGTGATTGATCCGGCCAGTGGAGCAGGGATTCTGTTAGCTGCTTTGACTCATGCAGTGTGTGGTGTAGACCGTGCCAAGGTCGCGCATTGGCTTGCTCACGGAGTGCATGCTGCTGACCTGTCGGCCAACTCCCTTCGTGCAACTCTCCTAAGCCTGGCTTCCTTCACCGACGACTTAGAGTCTCTCAAGTCAATGCGTGCTCGCTGGTACTGTGGAGACAGCTTGATGGCTGATCGTGAGGTTTGGATAACCATGGCTGGCGAAGGCTTTGACGCAGTGATCGGCAATCCGCCCTGGGAGAAAGTAAAGCTCTCACGACACGAGTTTTTGAAGTCTACCGGCACCAAACGGCACTATGGGGCGCAGATTCACGGTCTTGATGAAGAGTTGTTTGCTGTCCAGCGTGATCAGATGGCGAGCTATTCTCAGCGGCTGTTAGCTCGATATCCCGATCTAGGTAATGGAGAGCCTGACCTTTACGTTGCCTTTACGGATCTCTTCTTTGATCTCTGTAAAGAGCAGGGAACTGTGGCTGCTTTAATTCCTGGTGGGTTAATCCGTTCGCAGGGCACTAAGGAAATGCGGCGGAAGATTTTCGATTCGAGTCAAAGCGTTTCGCTTTCGATTATCGATAATCGAGCTCGGTTCTTTGCTATCGACACACGTTTTAAGTTTCTGGCGATGGCGTTGGTGAAGGCGGGATCTGGGAAGGGAAAGCGTGAGCCGATCCAGCTTCTGCATGAGCGTGGAACCACTACTGGCTTGGAAATAACGGGCAAGGCAATTATCGGTCGCGCTGCGTTGGTTGATGTAAGACCAGACCTGAGTTTACCAGAGGTCCGCAGCATTGCTGAGTGGAAGCTTTTTTCCAAAATTTCTGAGGCGGGTTGCTCTTGGGAGGAACCTGTTTACGGCTGGACTCCGAAGTTCTGTCGCGAGGTCGATATGACTAAAGAACGGCCAAAGTTTTTGGGATATGACGCTCATGGGGCAATGCCATTGGTAGAGGGTCGCATGGTGCAAGCCCATCGTTTTGGTGTAAAAGGGCACGTCTCCGGTACGGGGCGCAGAGCAAAGTGGGAAGCCTTCCCCATCGGGGGCTCGCGACTATCACCTCAGTTTTGGATTCGCTCTTCAGACGTACCACGAGCCAATCAGGGGCGATCTGGTGAACAAAGAGTCGGTTTTTGTGACATTGCAGGGCAGACCAATGAGCGATCACTCATGGCAGCATTAATACCTGCAGGCGTTGTGTGCGGTAACAAGGTCCCTACAATTCTCTTCCCTGATGATCCTTCCGAAGAGCGCCTTTTAGTATGGGCAGCAATTGCAAACAGTTTCGCTTTTGATTGGATGCTCAGAAGAGTGCTCACCACGACGGTGAATTACTTCCTTTTGCAAAGTGTTCCTCTGCCAAAACTCACCAAAGGCGGCCTGCCTTGGAAAAAGCTCGTGAGTGCTGCACGCGAGTTGCAGAAACTCGATAACGCGGGAGCAGCACGTGAGATTTATGAACGTATGGTGCAATTGCGCAGTGATATTGATGCCGAAATAGCTATGGCTTACGGACTTGATTTGAAGGACATGGAGCTTGTATTCCAAGATTTTCCGTTACTGGATCGAGGGCAAGCATCTTTGCCGGGCGAGTGGAAATCTACAATTACCCGAGACAGCGTTTTAGCTGCGGTGGCAAGAAGGATCGGAGACCGGTCTATAGATTGGCAGCAGCGTACTGTGAATGCACGTGCGTTGGGGGCTATGGCCTATGTGCCTTCAGAGCTAGCCCTCAGCGGCACAGAAATCGAAGAAGAAGGAACTCAGCTACATGGCTAACCAAGCAGGGCAAGTTGCTCGTATTCTCTACAAGGAGATTGTAGAAGGGGATTTGCGAAAGATTCAGGCTACGGCCAACGATTCAGACTCCGGTGGTGGGGCAAGGGATTTCCGATTTCGCTCCTACGACACACTTTTACCTGTGATTAGGCAGATGTTCCCCCAGACTGTCCAAGAAAATCGCAGGCGGAAGAAACAGCAAGTGCAGATCGATATTTTCAAAGGGGAGTTCTTTTGGTCTGACGCCAATGGCAATGTTGTCCGGAAGGATTCTTATATGGAGCCCCCGACAGACGCCAGACCTGGGGAGGGTCGAATAGCACGTATTCACGAGTATGGATGCTTCGATGCCAGTAAGGTAAAGATTGGTGTTGGTAATAGGGTCTTGCTGCTGCTAATCCAGCTAGACGATGGGTCTGTGTGGCCGCACTACGCTGAGGAGAGGTCGTTGCGAACACCAAATGTTTGGCATTCTGTAGTCGCCAAGGAGCTTTTAGATTGCCTTGATGCCGCTCGTCCATCCAATCAGGTCGTTCTCGGGTACCGTGATTTCACTAATGCCGGTAGGTTCTGCAATGGCAAGTGATTACTGCAAAGAGGCATTGAAGTTGTTGGCCCGCTCCCGGAATGTGTTGATCTCAGGCCCGCCAGGTACAGGTAAGTCGAGGTTGCTTGCTGAGGTTGCTTTAGCCTTTGAGTCGGCTTTCGGAATTGCTCCCGCAGGAGGGGCGCCGAAGCTTAATCGCTCGGGGGGCGTCCCGATCCCACCCGCTGCGGGCGAGGATGCTAAGGACGTTCCTGCTCCCACCAAGATGAGCCGTAGGGTATTTCGTACAGTATTTCATCAAAGCTCAAAGTACCGAGATTTCGTGTCAGGGATCACCCCTGCGGTGAACAAAAAGGCTGGAGAGCCTGACTTTGCCATCGTTAAAGGGACGCTGTATCGGGCTAGTGAGCATGCTAAAACCGCCAACGGTGCGTCCCTGCTGATTATTGATGAAATTAATCGTGGGCCCGCTGTGCAGGTCTTCGGCGGTTCCATCGTGGCTATTGAGTCCGATAAACGCCTAGCACCTGATGGGGGGAAACGTGCGGAGACTCAGTATTTTGAAATGCTCGATCCTGTCAGCGGCGATGTGATTGAGTATGGCTTGCCGCATGACCTTTATATCCTAGCGGCAATGAACCAAGCAGACGCCTCAGTGGAGCCTTTGGATGTTGCGTTTTTGAGACGTTGGGAACCGCTCCGTTTGGAGCCGCGTGAGCAGACCCTTCGCGATTTTTATGAGCTTGGGGCTAAGGGAGCTAACCCCTTGCCTGACGCCCCTGCCTCGGTAGCAGATGTCTTGGAGGCTTCTGTGCGCGCTTGGATGGCAGTCAATGAGCAAATTGCTCTGGGCCGAGGTTCCGAGTTCCAAATTGGACATGGAATGCTTATGTCTGATGTGAAGCTGCAAACCTTGAGTCTCCCGGAGGCATTAGGAGCTCTATGCGTGGGCTGGGCCAAGGCGCGGGCGCATGTAGAAGAGGTTTTCTTCGGAGACATCCGGGGTATTGCAGCTACTCTCAATGCATTAGATGGACCGGCCTATAACCCTTTTAAGTTAACCGAGACCACCTTTGCAGATGATCTTCGGTTTAGAGTTCAGGGTCCCGCGAATTTCTCTCAGGGCGACATATATGCCGCCCTGAGAGCCTTTGCTAGAGAGTAGTTTTGTGGCATATGTCCGAACACGGCTATCGCTTGTCGAATATGGCTCACCTATCGATTTGAGTCATGCTATTGGCGTGGCCATCGGAGCTGACCGCGCCAAGGCAAACGGGCTTTTGATTGATGCTGGCAATCGTGCCGCATCAAGTCTCGGTCTCAACTATAACCCTATAAGTGTCGATGCGCAGGGCGCTCGGGCTATAGACTTTGCGGGTCTAATTAGACTGGCTCCGTCACTTGAACTGGAAGTGGCTCCCAAATTTCTAGGACTTGATGATTTCGATGCGACCTGGAGAGAAGACTTCTTTTTCCTTTCCACGCTTTCATTACATGGAAGGCTCTTGGCGTCCGAGCGCTTAGCTGCATCTGGTGGGGCCCCGAGGGATCTATCCACTTTGGTAGCTCGTTCGATGACAAGCATGTATGAGGCCAGAAAGCGTAGGCCTTTGCGTACTTATCGCAGAGTAAGGGAGGCAGAATTCTTTCTCGATGGGGATCCAGACCCTGTGGATCTCATTTTTCCCTCGCCTGATGGATTCGAGCAAGAGCTAGTTCGTTTTGATCGACATAATGGTTGGAATTCAGATATTACAGCTGCTGCTAGAGCGCTTCTGACGGAGGTAAGCGACCCTTCGGTTGTCGGTAGTTTGGTGCGACTTATTGAAGATTTGGCTCCTCAAAAACATACATCTGCCGGACGGAGAAGACCCATTCCTGCTAGGCACAGGGCATGGAGACCATTGCACGAGCTATCTGTTGATGTGCTCGGTGGGCTTGGCCTAAATTACAATCAAGGACAGGCGCATGCGCCAGGATATGTAGTTGCCACTTGGCGAGTTTGGGAAGACCTCTTGACGGTAGCATTGCGTCTCGGCTTTGGGCGAGCGGCCGTTGTACCTCAAAAGGGTTTTACGCTAGGCAGCAAGACTAAAGTAAGTACGGGAGAGACGCGTATGCTATCCGTGTTTCCAGACTGCGTGATCGAGTCGGATGGTACCCGGCCTCGAATGCTTTTAGATGCCAAGTACAAAGGGCATGCTGAGAAAGGGCGGCTTAGGATCTCTGAAGCGGACATTTACGAGTCTTTGGCTTTTGCAAAGGCTGCGACTTGCAACCGAGTGGTACTCGCTTACCCTGCACTTCCAAGTAGCAAGCTCCATGCTGTTGGTACCTGCGCGACTTTTGAAACGATACAGATAGATGCCGTTCAAATCGTTGGCGTTCAGATCGAAAGCCGGCACATCTCTAAAACCGGCGGCCTGAAAGAGTTTGCGTTGAACTTGGCAAAAGGGGTGTCCGAAGCTTTCAGCTAGATCAAGTTAATGCAGGTTAGCTGATCATCTAAAGCGCCAGCATTTCGACGCGACCTAACCTGAAAACCTGGTTCCCTTTATTTCAGTATCCGGTGACCGCTTGTACGAGATCGACAACCCTGGCCTTTTTTATTGTGCTGAAAGCAAATCCAGAGCAAAGAAAAGCCCGCCATGGTAGCGGGGGCCAAAAAACCAAAAAGGAGCTAGTGCATTTTACGCGTATTACATGGCAGCATGTGAAAAACTCGTGAATGCACTAAATGCAAAGGCTCGGCACTAAGGGATCAAACTCTTTGTACGCTAAAACAAGCGTCGCATAGCAAAAATGGCGATCCCTGTGGATCGCCATTTTTGTCTGGTGCTATACATTCACGAGACCACAGCGGCGATGTTAGCGCACGCTCAGTACGATTTCGCCCCGGGTGAGCCATTGCGATTCGATGGCGAAGTCGGCTTGGGTCAGCTGGTTGTCGTCTAGCCAATTTTCCGGAAACAGCACATCGAGGCTGGCGCCCATGGCATGCAGCACCACCTTAGGCATTTGCTGGGTGCCGCGGATGTGATGGAACAGGATCGCGAAGCGCAGCAGTACGCACAGGCGAATCAGCTTGATGCCGTCATCGCCGAAGTCGGCGAACTTGTCCTTGGGGATGTTGCGGCGATGGCCGCGAACCAGCAGTGCAAGCATCAGCTGGTCTTCTCGGGAGAAACCGGCGAGGTCGGAGTGCTCGATCAGGTAGGCACCGTGCTTGTGGTACTGGTAGTGGGCGATGTCCAAGCCCACTTCATGGACCTTGGCCGCCCAGCCCAGCAGTTCGCGCCAGACGCCATCTTCCAGATCCCAGTCCTTAGCCACTTGATCGAAGGCATGCAGGGCCTTGCGCTCAACTCGCGCCGCCTGTTCCAGGTCGACGTGGTAGCGCTCCATTAACGAGGTCAGAGTACGTTCGCGCACGTCCTCGTGATGATGGCGGCCCAGCAGGTCATAGAGCACGCCTTCACGCAGCGCGCCTTCGCAATGATCCATGCGCTTGAGTTCTAGGGAATCGAAGATCGCTTCGAGAATCGCCAGGCCTGCGGGGAAAATCGCCCGGCGATCCGGCTTGATGCCTTCGAAGTCGATCTTCTCGACATCGCCCAGCTTCATCAACTTGCGCTTGAGCCAGGCCAGGCCTTCGGCGTTGACCTCGCCGGAACCATGGCCGCCGGCCTTGAGGGCCAGGCCGATGGCGCGGATGGTACCCGAGGAGCCGATGGCTTCATCCCAGGTCAGGCGGTGCAGGGCGTGTTCGATGCTCATGATCTCCAGCCGCGCCGCGGTGTACGCCTGGGCGTAGCGGGCCGGGGTGATCTTGCCGTCCTTGAAATAGCGCTGGGTGTAGCTGACGCAGCCCATCTGCAGGCTTTCGCGCAGCAGCGGCTCGAAGCGCTGGCCGATGATGAATTCGGTACTGCCGCCGCCGATGTCCGCCACCAGGCGCTTGCCCGGGGTGTCGGCGAGGGTATGGGACACGCCGAGATAAATCAGGCGCGCCTCTTCACGGCCGGAGATGACCTCCACCGGGTGGCCCAGGATTTCTTCGGCGCGGCGGATGAATTCCGCACGGTTGCGGGCTTCGCGCAGGGCGTTGGTGCCGACGATCCGCACGGAGCCGGTGGGCATGCCGTTGATTAGCTGGGCAAAGCGCTTGAGACAGTCGAGCCCGCGCTGCATCGACTCTTCGTTGAGCTTGCGCTCATCGTCGATGCCGGCGGCCAGCTGAACCTTCTCCCCGAGACGCTCGAGAATACGGATTTCGCCGTTCTGGGCCTTGGCCACGACCATGTGAAAGCTGTTGGAGCCCAGGTCTATTGCGGCGATCAGGGACAGGTTCTTGTCTTGGGATTGCGGCATGGTCAGGGGGTCTCGGTCGATAACTTCAACATCGTGCCACGATCAAAGGCTGCCGCCAACGCGCTAGGTTTAATACAGATGACCTGGGCAAGTGTTTGATCAGAGGGTAGTAGCAGAGCTTTTGAGGTTAGACAAAACGGGAGAACCCAAAAATTGAGGTTTTTTGTCTTGGAAAAATTAAACACTGGTAACGGATGTGTAAAAATTTCGGTTTTCGGGTATATCAAGATCACATCCCCGCGGCCGTTGAGGTAGTTTTGTCCATATGCGTTCAGCTGATAGAAGTCAGCTTGCGCCAGTCCATATTTGTCGGTGGCGTTGGCCTTCGTGGCCTCGATCAACTTCCATTTCGTATCCAGCACCAGCCGGGTAGTTGCCGACTCCTGAGCGAGTAAATCAGGCTTCAGTCGGAGCCAATTTTGCCCATGATGCTTGACTAGTGAAAAACTGCGAGCCTGTGTTTTCAGGTGGAACTGAGCTGCTAGTGATGAGTACTAGCCGTGGGTATTCGAATAGCTCAGCTTGGAATCGCTCGCTTTGTCGCCAGTGTCTTTGCGTGAGAATACGCCGAACTTAAACGATGAGCCGCCCCAGATGCTTCCCTGCTCATCCAATCGCGATTCAATCCAGTAATTTAAACTATTCTTCTACCCAGCTTGAGAGTATTCGTCCAGCGTCATCATCGCCAACCGCTCCCGAGGCCTATCCTTCACGAACTCGCCCCACAGGGCATATTTATGTTGGAAGTCGCTCATGCGTCAGATTCCTTGGCAGCGGTGAACAGCACGGATTCAGCGGCGAAGCCTATCAAAACAATGAAGAGATAGTTACTGACGCTGTTGGGGGAGGCGGCGTCGGTCCCCACTCCAACCGAAACCAAGACTGCCATCCCACAAAAAATTGATTGTTGACTCAAGAAGATGACTCGTCCTGCGAAGGACCGAAGCCTTCCTTCCAGTTCGCTGAGATTCAGGTAATAGCACGGCTTTTATGGGAGCGATCAAGCGTTTGACATCACCTACAGGTAACTGAAATGCAGCAGACATATCCTTTGGAAGTATTTGTTCCATTTCACCTCATTGCAGCGCAGTTAACACAAAAAAAGATTCATGAACTGCTGGCCCCATGTGCCAATGACCACCCCAGCCTTAGCCAAGGGTAGTCAGTCGCACAGGATTAAGCTCTTCGTTTAATGGCAACCTTGGTCGGCAAGTGATATGCAGCCTTCACGGCCCATCACTACATGATCCAATGTCTGGGCGCCAATCATGTTGAGAGCATTCTTGAGGATCGTGGTCAGTGCGCAATCGGCGCGGCTGGGCTCGGCATGGCTAGACGGACGGTTGTGCACTAGGATCACGGCCGCTGCGTTATGCTCCAAGGATATCTTGACCGCCTCCCGAGGTGATACGCAGGCAACTTCCAGTGCGCCCCTGAATAGCTCTTTGAAGCCGATAACCCGGTGCTCTGTATCGAGCAGTAGCAAAGCAAAGACTTCGTAATCATGGAATTGCAGCAGGGTTTTTAGGTGACTGAAGACGAGTCTACGCTCATTCAACGCCCGTCCTTTGGACAGACGATACATCGCGAGTTGTTGAGCCATCTGCAGGATGTCGGCTTCGGTGACCGGTGATTCCATGACATAAGTTCCGGTCTCTTCACCGGCTCTGAGCTTGGGATATTTCATGGGGACTCTCCTGAACTGGAAGACCTTGGTCATGTTGGAAGTTTGAATAGTGGGCGCGAGCGGAGTGGTCACTGCCGCTTTGGAAAGATTTAGATTCCAGCTTTTGTGCCAGGGAGGTTTTGGCTGGGCCCGCTGTTTTGGGTGCTGCTTCTTCCTTGCCGGGCTGATCTTCAGCTGCGGGGAAAAACTCCTCGACGATGGCGCCGGTGTCCTCCTCATTGTCTTCAAAGGCGCCGTTGTTAAAGCCCTGTCGTGCCGCGCGATCCAAGGCGGTCTGGTCAAAGCCAGAGACTTGTCGGGTTTCGTCAAGCTGCATGGCTTCCAGCAAGGCGTCTTCCATGCTCAAGCCACTGCGCACGGTGATGTCCACGTAGAAGATTGGCGTGCCATGGCTTTGGCGGGTGGACTTACCGCGCAGGCGTAGCTCCAGTGGCAGGCAGGCCAGGCGGTTGCCGGAGATGGCCTGGAAATACTGCAGGCGTGCCGCCAGAGTGCGAATGCTGTTAAAACCGGTGGTACGGAAGACAAAACTGCCTAGCGGATCATCGTCACCAATTACCACGTTCAGCCGGCCGTAAGGCTTGCAGGCATTGCCTTGGGCCAGTGAGCAGCCATCCGGTGAAGGGCAGGGCAACGACTGGATGCCGTCCTTGGTCAAACGCTTGCAGGTCTCACCATTGCCGACGCACACCGGCCGGCCGGTGTTACGGTCGAACAGACTGTAGTCAGCCCGAAAGTTGAGGTCCGGCTCGTTGAACAACAAACGGATCGGAATGCTGCGCAGCTTGCCGTCCTGGCCATTGCGCAGTTCCTCATTGAGCGGGTGCAGCAGCCAGCCGTCGCGGCTCTGTACCTGCGAAGTAATAGTGAACTGATCATCTTTCTCCGGCAGACGTTTGCCGTTTTTCTCGACGACCTTGCCGATGGAAATACGCCCGAGTACAGGAGGGGTAATGGCTAAACCTTTGAGCATGGCGGTTATCCTTGATCTGGAAATAAAAAAGCCACCGGGACGTGATCGGTCCGGGTGGCTTATGTACGGTGGGTAGAGTCAGGCGATCAGGAAACGACGACTGCCTGTTTTGATCTTGGGGTATCGGGCCTGCAGGTAGGGTTTATCCTTGAGCATCTGTTCGACATCGAGCATGGTGCTGTCTTTGGACTTCTTCCAGCTGATGTAGCCCTCGGTAAACTCCGCGCGGGTGGCGACGCCCATGGCCTGCTGCAAGACTTGTTTGAGCTGCGCCTCACGCGTCTCTTGCTGACCAATGCTCTGGCGAACAGCCTTGAGCTCCAGGTAGGCGCTGGTCAGCTCCGGGTGCTGGCTCAAGTCCAGGGTCTGACCGTTGTCCTCGGGGTAGAGGCAGCGTAGTGCGGCTTCCGCTGAGTCCGTACCATCGGCCGGTGGCGGGGTATCACTGACCACGTAATCCCAGAACAGCCGCTCCAGGTCGATCAGCCGAGCAATCATCGACTCGTCTCGTTCGATGCGGTGGATCTCCAGGTGTTGGCCACCCAGCAGTACCACCACATCCGCCGCCTGCTTGCCGGTCACTGCCAACTGGTGCATGACCTGTAACTGCACATACTCAGGCACGCCTTCTTTCCAGAGGCGAGCGCCGTTGATGCCGGCTGTTTTGCATTCAAGGATTTGTACGTCGTCTGCACCGATCACCTCTCGGTCGATGTTGGCCAGCATCCAGGGCAGTTTAGGATCCGGATGCTGCAGCACTGCATTGATACGTCGTACTCGGTTACCGCTACGCTTGCTGTAATGCCAGGCGACGATGGGCTCCAGCACATTGCCCCAGTAAGCTGGACTCTCTTCATCCTGCGGATCGAGCTTGGGTAGTGATTCATCACGGCCAGTTTTCTCCATCCACAGCTCCAACTGTGATTTGTAAGGGTTAAGCCCTACAGCAGCGGCGGCATCCGAGCTGCCGATGCCTTGTTTACGCACAGCCAGCCAGTCTTCTCGGGGAAGTTGTTTGGTCCCCACCAGACGCAAGGCGGGGCGGGGTTTACTGCAGGATTGTTGCAGCGACTGCGTTTCCATGATGTTTTCCTATCCGGCATAAAAAACGCCCGGCCAGCAGGAGCTGACCAGGCGCTTTAATAGTTGAGTAGGTGAGTGGGGCTAGGCGACGAGTTGCAGCGCTGCGTTCAGTGCGCGCTCCTTTAGGACGGCCCCGGCCCCAAACCACGCAGAGTCCATTCGGTATTCGGTACTCCTGGCGCGTCGCTCGTGATCGACATACTCCGTCACCGCGTTGAGCAAGCCCCACGCAGTACCTTGAGCAGATTCAAGCGTCGCTCCACGACCTTGGCCTTCGTACAGGCCTTGGACTTTGCGCAGTGCGCGCTCATTCGGCAGCACTTCCGGCAGTTTGCTATGGGGGGCTACGTCACACAGCACATTCATGAAGAAGCCTATCGCCTCATGCCATTGCACCTTGCGCTCCGCCAGTGCGCGCATGCGGTACATAAATTCATCCCATTGCGAGACGGCGATGCCCAGCTGTTTCTTCACGACCTGCGGATCAAAGCGCGTGTTGTGTGGCACCTTGATTGCGCGGGTAGCGCCGCTCAGGGAGATGGTCAGGGTGTTGTTGCAAACGACACGCACGGTGGTCGGGGTCGCGGTGGTGGCCAGCGTACCGTCACAGGAAGTAGCTAACAGAAGATAGCCATTCACCTGGTCGTTGCCCTTCAGCACGGATGTCTGCCCCGTCTTGGCCAGAGCCCAGAACTTGCGGCCACCTTTGAGTATCCCAGCTGTCTCCAACTCGTAGCCGGAGACCTCAGTCAGATCCCGGTAGAACTCCAGCACCTCACGAGGCTGCACAATCTGGTAGCGGTTGGAAACTACCGACAAGGGGGCCTTGGTATCGGAGCGATACAGCACCTTCTGTTCCGGAAAAGAGTGAATTGTGCCTAGGTTGCCGACAGTGTCGGCCTTGAAGTGAACAGGACTTTCCTGAATCTGCCAGTTCATGCCAGCTTCGCGCTGCCAGACTTCCAGGGGTTGCTTTTGCGTCAGGCAGTTACCCAGACCATGCCAAGGGGTAGCGCCAACGTATGCCATTTGTTCGACGAGATGAGCCATGGGAGTGATTCCTTTGGGAGGGCGCAGGCATAAATGCTGCGCACGCGCAGCACTGGCCGAAGAATGTTGAAAGAAGATTAGGTCGGCAGATTGAAACGGTGACCGCAGATTAAGCAGAGGTTATTTGAGAACACATGGCGATCGAATTTTTCGCCAAGCTGAGCACCGAGGGCGCAGCCGCCTGCACCTCCAGTGAGCCCGCCGAGGATGGCACCAGAAACTGTGCCGAGGGTGATGCCAAGAGGGCCGGCAATAGCGCCGGCAGAGGCGCCCACCTGGCCTGCTGCCAGAGCGGCGCTCGCACCACGAGCGGCTCCGCCGACGGTTCCAACAACTGCGCCAATCTTCATGGCCGTTTGTAAAGATGCGATCTTGGGGGAGTTACACAGAGGACATTGCAATGACATGGTTCTGAGCTCCATGGGGTGGACGTCATGGCAGTGATGTAGGACTGAATTTTTTTTGAGTCGAATCGTAATCGGCCTCCATGACGATTAAGTGCAGCAATCGGCCGATTCTGTTGACAAGTCGGTTTGCTCAAAATGCTCGAATATTGATGGGTGAAAACATCTCTTTCGCACGCTACAACGTGAAATCCGAGATCCGGAGGATCTGCTCAAAGCTAGGGTCTCCATTTCAGGCACGTACTTTTCTGCCGTGAAAACCAAGCCGGATTTTTTTCAATAGAATCGGCCAAAAGTAGTCATGGAATGACTACAAATTTGAGCGCGATTCAAGGCAGGATCCAGGTAGGCCCCTATCAACCGTGGCGGACGAGTCGAAGAGCGCGAGCGACTGATTCGGACCGAGAAAATACCGGCCCAACACCGGCACCGCTGAGCAACCGCCCTACTAACGGAACGAGCTCGAACAGATCAGGAGAACAACTCGATGGACCACACACTTTTCGAGCGCTACTCACCTGCCATCCGCAGGCTCGGCACGGCGGGCGCCAACAGTCCCGAGCTCGTGATTGCAAACACAGGCAGACACATCCTCAGGTACATCCCTTTCGAACACGTCAACGCTGATGCCAAGTTGGTCATCGTGGGCATCACCCCAGGCCCCAACCAGCTGCGATTGGCGTACGGCGAAGTCCAGCGACTAATGGCCGTTGGCATCCCTACTGCAACGCTGCTTCATGAAGTGAAAAAACTTGGTGCATTCGGTGGCAGCGCCATGCGCCCAAACTTGCTGCGCTATCTGCGGCACTTCAAGTTCGACAAGATCCTGCGCATTCCAGATGTAGAGTCCCTGTGGGAAGAAAACGCCGGCTTGTTCCACGGAACCTCGGTCATACCTCACGCGGCCTTTACAACAAAGCCTGAAGGCGGCGAATCCATGTTTGCGGGCTCATTTGCCTACCTGATGGCTTCCCCTTTATTTCGAGAGTGCTTCATGGACTGCTTCGTCTCCACACTCCGCGAAATTAATCCAGACGCCCTGTATATCGGCCTGGGCGATTGCCCCGAAGACGCGTTGCAATGGTGCGTCGATAACGGGTACCTGCACGCCCGGCAGTTTCTGGGTTCTTTCTGCCATCCTTCAACCAGTGGCGGCAGCGCACCGAGTGTGTATATCAGAGATAAAACACTCAGTGACCTGAAGCCAACAGACCCTGTACGTCACAGAGTTGCGAAACTCGATCGGGCCTATGCGCGAATGGCTGGCGCAACTGCGTTGCTTCTGGCCGGCGCTGCGCCAATGTCGGAACCGCCATGCGCCGTCCCTCTACCGGACAGTATCCAAGCTGCCCTTGCCCCACCGCCTCCGGCCAAGCCAGCCCGCAAGACCGTAGCTGTCCCATGCGATGAATTCCCCAAAAAGGTGATCAAGCAGATTGAACAGAGCGGATACGTGCTCGTCAGGGAGAGCAAATACCTCGCAGAGTTTTGCGCTGCCGGCCAGACGGTTTATTTATTGAAAGCAAGGACCCGCATCAACAACATCTGTCTGATGGTTCACCCCAACATCATCAGGGGTCACTTGGTAGATCTGCTGGCGGAAATCGCCGTCAGCACAGGCCATCGACACCACTCAAGCATGTCGAAGTTTCCATCGAAATTGCATAATGTCAAGCAACCCATCACTTATGGCTGGCTTGTGAGCATTGGCGGCCTGGCAGACGTCAGTGCTGTGGTGGAAGGCCTGCTTGAAATTTAACCGGCTACAAGCTGAATTGTCGTTGTCCAAATGAGCCGAAGTTTGCGCTCGGCAGACCCATCAATCTGTTATGGAAGAACACAATGAGCGAACACATCTGCGCGCGTTTCCCTACCCCGAATTTCGACCGACTGCTGGAAACCTTGCCACTCAAAGGCGCGAAGGTATTCAAGACCGGTTCCAGTTCAACTATCTTCGAGATGGGTGACAGTTTGCTGCGGCTTACCCTGCAAGGCAGTGGCCATAACTTCCTGGCGCAACAATCGGCTGCGGGTAACCCAAACGTGGTCAGGGTACTGCACAACTATGGTGCGGTGGCGTTATCGGACACCTACGAGTCTGGCCCTGAGGTAGAGTTCTACTGGCTAGCGCAGGTCGAGTGCCTGGTTGATATTGAAGTGGGCAGCGAGCCTGTTCTTGAGGCTTGGCTTGCGCGATTCGATGAAGAGGGGCAGCCTGGCCCGAGGGACTTACCCGTTGTTGCACAGCAATGTCGTGAACTGGCACGCGCTCATAGGCAGTATGCTGGGTTGATGGAAACGCTGGCGCTGGCGGCGGAGTTTCGGGGGATTGAGTCGATGGACCTGCGGCTGAGTAACTGCATGCGACGGCCTTTGACCGGGGAGTTGGTTTGGACGGATCCGTTAGATGATTGTTTCTACGAACCAGACACCAATGTGGAAATTTCACTGGATGTACTCTTCGCACTTCTCAAATGACGGGTGATCTAATCCATACACACGTTTTCGGGCCACTTCTTGCCAGACCTATGTGACCAGCTTTTTAATGAATTTTGGCTCTTCTCAGTGACCATATGCTCAGCTCCATCTGGCACGCTGAATCTCCCCTGATTTTCTAGTTGCTGCGACAGGGAGCTTAGGGTCGTCATTAGCCGGTCGTGGCAGGCTGAGATCGACCCAAATGGACGGTAGTAAGGGATTGGGCACCAAGCTTTGCGGGAGCGGACTTGCACGCGATGGCATCATCCCAGTGGTTCGCAGTGTAATCCTGCTCATGCCGTAGATGCTGAACCGTCGCTCCTGGCTGTGGATTCATCGGGCGACATCGCTGCAGGGTTATCACCTGTCGTTGCGCTTAATGGATAGCGCTGATAACGCTTGCTTCACCGTCACCCTAGTCGATGGTGAAAACCCTTTGGTAATGGCATTGCAGTGCCGCCAGCATAGCAGCCTGATGAGCATCGGCCGCGACCTCTCCCCACGTTTCCTTCGAATAGATCAAGTCCATTTTCAGGGAGTCAGGTCGCTTCTCGTACGCCCGCTTGTTGAGGAATCGCTGGCGCTTTTCGTTGTATGGCAGATTACCGTACTCCGAGTTGATACTGCGCGAGACAAGCGCAAGATTGCCAAAGCGGTCCAGCCAATCCCGCGAGACCGTGTTGGTATCGATCGCCTGTGGGGTCTGCGGCGAAATATGCTCTACCGAGTTCTTCGCGGTGAAACGGAAATTGCCCCAGAACTCATGATCACGTTGCTGTTCATACCAAAGCACGAAGTCCAGTTTATAGAACCAGTAATGCGCAAATCTGACGCCATGGTCCTCCGTCAGCACAGCGTCGAACTGCAGCGCCGAAGCGGTACGCCAGGGATCGTCCATGAACCGGCGGCTACGTACGACCAGCGAAGCATCCGTCACTTCTCCAAGCAGCTGGTTATCCAGATGGCATAGGAAGCCATAGTACTGCTCGATTTCACCGCCACCACCCCGCACGGTGTGCGCATGCTTGTGGATAAAATACAGGAAGGGGGTCAGCCAGTAATGGGTGGTGATTTCCTGCGAGTGATACAGCATGCTCTGCAGCAACGATAGGCCCTGGTGCACGGCATTGTCGCGACTGCGATTGATGTAACGCTTGTCTTCACTGGCGGAAATCGATGTGTGGCAGACCTGATGGATTTCGTCATCGCCCTGATCGACCCACTTGATCACATACTCGTCCCACAGCACACGCATGCGCCAGAGCAGATCAATGAACCCTTGCGCCCTCGCCACACGCTGCGCCGAATCCGCTGGCGCCAGCAAGTGGGCTTCAAACAGGGCGAGCAACTGCCGATCCAGCACACGCGGCAGATCCGCCTGCCCTTGCTCCTTCAGCCAGATACGCAACACATGAAGCAAGAAGAGTGGAAAGCCGATGATGCTCCGCGCCCAGGGGGCTTCTCCGTCATCCTCGGCGATGGCTGCCGGAGCCGCGCCGATATCGACAACAGAGCCGTCAACGATGGCCTGCAAGGTCAGGCGGTCGTAGCCATCCGTTTGCGCGGAGTCGGTCTTTCGATCGAGCAACCCGTGTACGGCGCCTGCATGGAGCAGTTGCCCCTTGTTATAGAGATCCCCCAGTCGGTGCGCCTCCAGCTGGGTTTCCAAACACAGATTGCGCTCGACAAAGCCACTCATGTCGGCACAGGCATTCCACAATGCCGCGAAACGGAAACGGCTTTCCGCGGGGATGTCCTGCAGCAACCTAGCCTTGAGGATCTCGTGGTGCTGTAGCTGGATACCACGATTGTTGATGACTTCGAACAGCTTGTTCAGGTCCATGCCCTCAGGCACTTGCGTGAGCACCAGCGATACATTGCGATACACAAAGCTGGCCAGCGCCTTGAGATATTCATCATCAACAGGCCCGCCGTCCGCACGCTTGTAGGTCTGCGCGAAGGAGGCCATCAATTGCTGAGCCTCTCTCATGCTCTGAGTGTCGATGATTTCGCTGCTCGTCGCTTTCCCCCCCGGCATCATGCTGGCAAGGAAGTCGTTCACCTGCTCCCGGATTGAGAAGTGCAGACGCGGAATCGTCCCTTCCTTCAGCACAACCCTACTGAAGTCCTCCATCACCTGGCTCCATACCGGCACCGTGCTGAGCATCCACAACGTGGTGAAACGCTGCTGGCCGTCGATCAGGTCGAAGCGGCGCATGCCCTGATTGCGATCTTCATCGGTGGTTTTTTCCACCAACAGCGTGCCGCCCAGGAAGAACTGTGTGTCGCCTCGATCGAAAGCATTGGCGATGTCTGTCAGCAGTGTTTTGATCTGCTCATCACCCCACACATACAGGCGCTGGTAGATCGGCACATTGAAACACCACGCAGCGTCTTTCCTGTTGGCCAGCTGTTGCAGAGTGCAGAGGCTGGAATCAATGCTCATGGCGACCTCCATGGGAGGCTTTAAGAAACACCTCAAGCCATTGCGATTTGTCCGCAAGGTTGCGGCATTCAGGATCCGCCTGCACCTTGTAGAACGCCAGAACAGCCCGTTTGTATCGACCTTGCACACCATTCCCCACTTCAATCGTTTCATCGGCATACAACGATGCCACGGCCTGTTGGCGCTTTTGCAGAAAGTCCAGCACCTGTTTCGGATGGTAGCTTTGTGCGATCACATCCAGCAGGTTTAGCTCGGCCAACCTGAAGAAGTTGGCGGCGGTTTCCTGCTTGACCTGTTTTTTCTCCAGGCGAATTGCGCCCAGCAGAAACTCCAGGCGTAAGGCAAACGCGGTCAGTTGCTCGACTTCGAACTGATCCATGTACACCAGGCTGCAGAGCATGAAAATTTCGCGCAGATACTCCTGGTTGTTGCACAGCAGCTGTCGATATATCGCGCGGAAAAAACTCACCTGCGCGCACGGCGCAGGATCGTTCATCAGCCTCTGCAGCAAGGCGGCATACTTGTCTGCGTAGAGAAAGAAGCCCACGCCCTCATGAATGGGCTGGCGCAGTGCCATCGGCAAGTTCGCGGGGTTGTGGCTGATGCGCAGTTGACTGCCGTGCAGTACATGCTCTCCGTCGCCCGTCAGCGTCAACGCAGTTGCCAGCCGATTGTGTCGGGTGGCGTAGAGCGGCACGCTGTCGACGCTGCTGCGGCTGTCCGCAACGTGGTTCCATGTGTCGCACTGGAACTCGGTCAGCAGCGTCTCGTGTCTGCCCGCTGGAGTATGCGCACCGCGCCAACGCCGAGCACGCCAGAGAAAACGATTGAACAGGTTGGGGGCAAAATCCTGGCCGGGCGACAGTATCGCGGGTTGACGTTGCAGCGCCTCCCAGCGCTCGGCGCAGTGCTGCTGCAGGGCTGTCTTCAGATCGCCCTCAGCGTCTGCGTGATCGATCGCACGCAGGTGATAGGCCTTGAGCAGGTCGGTGGCCCGCAGAGGCACGCCGCGATTGTTCTGGGTATCGAAAAAGGTAAATGCAAGGTCGCTGCTGTCCACCTCGATCACCGTCAGACGAAGCTTTCCGATGATCTCCGGTGCAATCGGCTCTTGCTGCTTCAACGCCTGAATCCCTTCACGGATATGTCGTGCGGACTGCCCCGAATAGCTGAGCACCTGGCCCGCTGGCAGTGCACCGGTCGCGCGGTGATACAGCAGCGACAACGCCGTGATGCGCTGCTGACCATCGATGATGAACCTTCTCGATTGGTGCACATCGCGATGCAGCAATACCGCGCCAATGTAGTAAGGCAAGGTTTTGTCCGGCTGGCCTGCGAACTCTGCGAGATCACTGGTCAGTTGCAACAGCTTGTCCGGGCCCCACACGAAGCCGCGCTGATAACTGTCCAGTGCCAATGGCCAACCTACCTTTAGCAGATCGTCGAATGCCAGGGTGCTGACCCGGACAGGAGATTCATGCGTCATTTATCGGCTCCCCTGCTCAGCTCTCTTCCCAGCGTTTGCGCAACGTCCTGATCCGGGCATCCCCTCGCAGCGCACGCCGATCCGGTCCACAGAGCGCGACCGAACCTTCCGGTAGACCAAAGACTTCCTCGATGGCTGCCCGAATGCTGCTGACCTTCGCATCCGAACGTGCGGCCCGATAGCGCGCCGCCCTTCGCTCGGCAGTGGCCACGGTCTGGTCTGCACCCTGCTCATCCTCGGCATCTGGTTCCTCGACATCCCAGTCCTCGTCCTCTTCATCCCCCTCTATAAGTTCCGGATCATCATCGGCCTCAGCGGTCAGGTCAGCCAGGCTCTGACCATTGGAATACCAAGTGCAGGCGTCCTCCTGCTCCCATACCAGCCCATCCTCGACATGAAAGGTGCGCAGGGCTATGGAGGACGAAACGTAATCGCTGAACCGCGACTTCACCGCTGGCAACCGCTCAAAGCCAGCGCCCAAGGCCAGTAGAACCTTATTAGGGCCGGCAACCAACAGGAATTCAGACCAGCTCTGCTCATGGAAATTGACGCTGGCAGAAGCGTACATGTAAAGGGTTGCGCGAAGTGATGCGTCCTGTTCGGCCAACTGGGTCAGTACCTGCATCACAGTGCGGTAGATACTAAAGCCCGCATTTTCGACGGAGTGCGAGTCGACCTCGACAGTGGGCAATGGCGACCCTTTGTTGACGAACGAGAGCTCCGATACCGATTTCTTGATCATTGCATTCTTTCCTTGAACAGTTCGTGGGCGGGAACGGGCGCAGTTTGCGCCCAAAGTCCCCGCTTTTTCGCATTCCCTCTGATTGAGGACGAAGATGTCATGCTCGACAGTGGCAAGTTAGGTGATGAGGATGAACAGCCAGCGGAATCACTTCGTTTGTGATCGCGTGATTGGAAAGTCCCACGACCTAAGAAACAACCGGATAACAAGCATCACCCCATAGCGTTTCCGGGTTATCCAGCATCAGCAAAATAATCACCGGCACCAACTTGCCGAGGAGGTTCGAGCAGTCGCGCAGTTGATCCCGGTTCACAGTGCTATTCCAGGTTGCGCCCCCATGCATGACCTGATTCCGCAACGTATAGATTCGATTGAACAGAACGCCAAGTACTGCAGGGGTGTTGCGGTTGGCCAACGCTTGCTGTGCGGCTCGCCGACCGCTGGCAAAGCGCTCGGTCCACTGTTGCTCGCTGATTTTGCCGTTCTGGTTATCCCAGAAGCTCTGGAACACGAAGGGGTTATCCAGCAACGCGCGAATGCTTCCTGAAAACTCGGACCAGACCAGGTTCTCGATCAGGTTGTCAGTGTCGAGCGCGCAGAGTTTGTCCAGAAAAGCCTTGAACGTGGATTGCTCGGAAAGACGGTACTGCTCGTCGATATCGGTGGCGTAGGCGGAGTTGAAAGCGATCCACAGGAAGATAAATCGACCATCGATATCATCAGCTTGCTCGGCGCGATTCAGCCAGCTCAGTGCACGATGAACGCGCAAGGTGAGGTTTGGATGATGACTTTCCCGTTCCTGACGATGACGGGTCTTGAGTGTTTGATGGTCCATGCAGTGCCGATCCTTGAGGTCGTGGGCGGTACGTAAACAGATGGTGTGTGTCTGAAAACTTTACACATAGTTGGGTTAAACGCCGAGGGAATGGAAAAGCGTCTATCCGAAGCTTGGAACCTGCGCCGTTTGTTTACCTGTATGAACAGACAACGTGGACGGGGCCAGCTCTTTTGCTTAGGGTATGGCCATTCGATATTACCTGCAAGGCAGTCGGCATGAAGCGCGAACAGTTCCTGAAACAACCTGAAGTCGAGTCTTTCATTTCATGGCTTGCGGAGAATTTGCCGACGCTCACGTTCAAGCTGCGCTTCAAATCCAGCAAGTTCGTGCCTGGCGGTTTAATGGCTGATGTTCAGGGGCTCGAGCAGGTCCTTGAGCACTATCGCTGGAAGGCAGGTTGGCAAGATTCCAACCAAGTCCCGGTGGACTCGCAAACCTGGGCTGAAACCCAGCGCTCCCTCGGGCAACTTCGTGAGTGGCTGACGAGTGCGGTCAGTCTGGAGGATGTACAACAAGCGCTTCAGGCGTGTTTGCAGATTCTTCGTTGGGGTGGTGTCCGGGGAGCCATTCCGTTTTTGCACCGGCTGGCCGCAAAGGGCGAGCTGTCGAGCTATCTGCAAAAGATGGCCGGGCTCATGCCGCTCGACGGCGACAATGACCTGAATGATCTCGACGCGACCAGTGTCGAGCGTTTCGATGCGGGTCTGACCAAGATTCACGCTTTGTTCGATAAGTCGGGATCCCCCATCTACGACAGTCGTGTTGGCGCTGCCATAGGTATGCTTTATTCACTGTTTCGCCAGCAATGGACGGGGAGCGGCAAGCCCTTGCTGGCGTTCCCGTCCGGAGCTGCTCGTGGCAGCCAGATCCGCAACGCGGGAGCATTCTTGAACGGCTTGGCAGCACCGCAATTTTCTGCGATCGATTATGCGCAGTGGGCACGTTGGCAGGTGCGGTTGGGGTGGATTATCCGAGCTCTGCTCGAGCGCACCGACTGGTTTTCCGAGCAAGGAACACTGCCTGCTCGATGCCACGCCTTCGAGGCCAGCTTATTTATGCTCGGCTATGACCTGCGGTGCTTTGGGGCGGCGCTGGTGTCTGATCCGAAGGCAGCAGTACCCGTGATTGACGCGCAGAAAAGCGAAAGTGACACCACTGGCTGGGTGCCAACGGGTCACCCCTTCAGCCAGGTCCTGAGGGATTATCTGGCCTTCCGCCACAGCGGTTCGCTCGACAATAAAGCGTCCTTCGTTGCATGGCTGTTGACTAACCCGCGTAACGAGAAACCACTCACGCGTGCCACCGCGCAGGGCTACTGTTTCGCATTTTCCATTGAGGAATTCGACCTGTTTGGCCGGTCGCCCGAAGAGCTCATTCGCATTGTCGACGGTGGCAAGGATGGATTGTGTGCGGCACTGGCGACCGAAACATTGGAGCCGTTCACCCTGGGTGATGAACGGGTAAATGTCTGTCTGGTGGATGTATTGATCACGGGCAATGCGTATCTGCGGGCTACGACAGAAAAGGCACGCATCGACTACATCTTGAGCGCCGGATATGCCGGTACCGAGAACTCTGCCAAGACGCTGATGGCGTTGGGGCGCAACGTGGGCAAGCACTTCGGCCTGCTCGATGCACAACATCTGCCGACGGCCTTGTTCGAGCAATTTTTCCGCGGATGCTCGCTCGACGCCTGAATCCCGCAGGACATTGAATCAGCGTGAGGCGTTCCTGGGCGCCTCACCGGACGGGAAGCGACCATGCAAAACCGGAACGGAATTCAGTTGTACTCCGCCTCAGATATCTGCGGTTTTCTTGAGTGCCAGCACCTGACGGCGCTAGACCTTCAGAACCTCGTCATGCCTATGGAAAAAGCGGCGGCTAGCGATCAGAACCGATTGATACAGGACAAGGGCTTAGCCCATGAGGCAGCCTTTTTCGAGCGGCTCAAAAGCGAATATGCCAACGTGGTAGACATTGCCGAGGGCAATCCGAGTTTCGCGCGCCGGGTGGAACTGACCATCCAGGCCATGAAGGCCGGCGTCGATATCATCTTCCAGGCTTCGCTTCAGGAAGGCGCCTTTATTGGTCACGCCGACTTCCTGCGCAAGGTGCCGCGGGCGTCGGCGCTGGGCGACCACAGTTATGAGGTGATCGACACCAAGCTGGCGAAAACGGCCAAGGCCAAGTTCCTTGTGCAGGTTGCGCTTTACTCACGAATGCTGATCTCGATCCAGCAAGTACAGCCACAGTTTATGTATGTCGTACTCGGTGATGCCGCGTGTACCGAGCAAGCATTTCGGGTTGCTGACTACGCTGATTATCTGGAGCATGTGCTTCAGCGTTTCGAAACGTTCGTGAACAGTGCCGACCACCCCGTAACGTACCCGGAGCCATGCAGCCATTGCGGGTTCTGTGCGTGGCGCGATCGCTGTGACGAACAGCGGCTGCAAGACGACCACATCTCGGCCGTCGCCGGCATCAGCCGCTCGCAAATTCGGAAACTGCAGGGCGCCGGCGTGACCACGTTGCGTCAGTTGGCGGACAGTACCGACGACCTGCGCATCCCGAAACTGCAGACGGAGTCTTTGAGCAAGTTGCGGCATCAGGCACGCTTGCAGTTCCTGGGGCGTTCCAGTGATGTTCCGTTGTTCGAGCTTCTGCCTGTCTCGGGTGAGCGGCGTGGTTTCTATCGGATGCCCAAGGCGGTCGACGGTGATCTGTTCTTCGACATGGAGGGCAATCCGCTGGAAGAGGGTGGCCTGGAATACCTCTTCGGTCTTTACATCGACGAGGCTGGGCAGCAAACCTTCAAACCCTTCTGGGCGCATACCCGAGAAGAAGAAAAGACCGCCTTCGAGCAGTTCATCGACTGGGTCATCGGCCATCTCAAACGTTACCCCGACGCGCATATTTACCACTATGCCAGCTACGAAGAGACGGCCATCAAGCGCCTGATGAGCCAGCACGGGACGCGTGAAGCACAAGTGGACTGGTTGCTGCGCAACGGCAAACTGATCGATCTGTACAAGGTCGTGCGAGAAGCGATCCGGGTGTCCGAGCCCAGCTACTCGATCAAGAATATCGAGCACTTTTACATGGGGCAGCGTGACGGCGACGTCACCAATGCCGGCGCGAGTATGGTGTTTTATGAGCAGTGGAAAGAGACCGGCGAATCGAAGTTGCTTGAGCAGATCGAGCATTACAACAAAGACGACGTGCTATCCACCTATCTTCTTCGTAACTGGCTGTTGGAAATCAAGCCGTCGAGTGCAGGCGCTTTTCTTGGATCTGAAGCCGAAAGCGAGAAATCCATGGCGGAGCAAAAGGAGATCGAGATTCGTCTGGAAGATTATCGCGATCGTTTGCTGGGGGGGATGTGCACTGACGAAGAGGCCATGAGTGACGAGGATCAGGTCACGTTGCTCACCTTCCAGCTACTCGACTTCCACCGCCGTGCAGAGAAGCCAACGTGGTGGCAGCTGTTCAGTCGGCAGGACATGACAACCGAGGAGCTGCTGGAGGATATCGAGAGCCTGGCCGGTTTGCGGCGCACAAACACACCGCCTGAACCGAACAAGAAATCGTTTTTGTATGAGTACAGTTTCGACCCTCAAGAAACCAAAATGCGTACGGGTTCTCAGGGCGTCATCACCGAGTCCCTGGTCAGCGTACAGCTGGTTAATCTGGACCATGACAACGGTCTGGCGACATTCAAGGCTACCGAGAGAAATGCACCGCCTGATTACTTCGACATGATTCCCGGGAGGCCGATCCCGTCTACTTCGCTGCGCAAGGCGTTGTTCCGTTATGCCGACAGCCTCTTGGCCGGCGAACAGCGCTTCCAGGCGGTTGCAGACTTTCTACATCGTCGCGCTCCGCGGGTGAAGGGCATTAAGCCGGGTGCACCACTGCTTGATTCAAGCCTGCCGACGATTGATGCCATCAAGCAGGTGGTGCGAAACCTCGAGCACAGCGTGCTTTTTATTCAGGGGCCGCCTGGTGCAGGCAAGACCTACACCGGCTCGCACGTCATCGTTGATTTGCTCAAGGCGGGCAAGCGTATCGGCGTAACTTCCAATTCGCACCACGCCATCAATAACCTGCTGGCGGCGGTTGAATCTCGTGCGCAAGAAGAGGGATTCACTTTCACAGGACTGAAAAAGTCCTCGGAGGGCGAAGGCACGGAGTTCACCGGCCGCTGCATCCGTTCCATCGAGGAAAAAAAGGAGTTCCTCGATGCGTGGGGGCCGAACATTAACTTGACCGCCGGCACCGCCTGGCTATTTGCCGACCCCGTCTTCACCGAGCAACTGGATTACCTCTTCGTCGACGAGGCTGGTCAGGTGAGTGTGGCGAATCTGGTCACGATGGGCTTGGCTGCGCGAAACATCGTCCTGATGGGCGACCAGATGCAATTGTCGCAGCCAGTGCAAGGCGTGCATCCGGGCCGCTCCGGCGATTCCATCCTCGACTATCTGTTGGATGGCACGCCCACAATCGCACCTGATCGTGGGGTGTTCCTGGCGCAAACCTGGCGGATGCACCCCAACGTTTGCTCGTTCATTTCGCAAGCAGTGTACGAAGGGCAACTTTCTTCGGCGCCCGGTACTGAGAAGCGGGTGTTGTTACTGGATGGCCAGCGACCGGAAGTGCCGAACAGCGGGCTGATGTTTTGCCCTGTGGAGCACGATGGCAACAGCCAGAGTTCGGACGAAGAAGCGGCGCAAGTCCAAGAGCTTTACGCATACTTCCTGCGCCAGCGTTATGTGGATAACAAGGGCGTAGAGCACGCGATCTGCATCGAAAACATCCTGGTAGTAGCCCCGTATAACCTGCAAGTACAGTTGTTGAAACAGGTGCTGCCAGCGGGCGCTCGTGTGGGTACTGTGGATAAGTTTCAGGGGCAGGAAGCGGAGATTGTTATCGTATCGATGGCGACCTCCAATGAAGACTATTTGCCCAGAGACATTGGTTTCCTGTACTCGAGAAATCGCTTGAATGTAGCCGTCAGCCGGGCGAAATCGTTGGCCTGTATCGTCGCCAGCCCCGATCTAACTGCCATACGTTGCCTGACTCCGCACGACATGAGCCTAGTCAACGGTTTGTGCATGGCTGTCAGGTACGGGACGGCTGCCAATGCTCTCGCCCTGTGTGAGTAGTGCCATCAAGGGTTTTGTCATCTATCCGCAACAGGGAAGAGAGTAATGCCATACACGCCCGCTTTGCTTTCTCTGCTGCAGAAGGCTTTGGCCTCGACGAGCTTTTGCGTTGATGACATGGAGGGGCTCGGCTTGGGGGACTGGCACTCTTCAGTGCTTCTCGACAATACGCAGTATCTGTCGTCGTTTGATCCGCTGGCGTTCAATGACCGGAATCTTGTGGGGGACACCCCACTGGACATCGCCTATCGTCTGAACCGAATCGCCCTGATCGAGAAGCTGGAGGCACTCGGTGCCTTGGGAGACAAGCAACTGCGGAGCTGGAAAGGGCTCGGCAGCTTCATGCCGCACGATAAATACATGCATCTTCCCGCCAGGCAGGGAAAAATAAAAACTCTTGAAACGCGTTTCCGGCTAGGCGGGAGTCTCAACCATCGTGATGTGGGCGGAAATACGCCTATTCATTGGCTCGCAATAAATGGCCACTTCAAGACCGTCAAGTACTTCACTGATAACTACAATATGTTCGAACTTGATATGAACGCGAAGAACAACGAGGGCAATACCGCTCGAAATCTGGCCATCCTCTATGGCCATAACGACATCGCTGAGCAACTGCTGATCCGGGAGATCAACAACTGCATCAGCGCTGCGCGTATCTGGCACGAGATGTCGGCCGGGTGGACATGGATGTTGCCGAGTCGAAACGCCTGACAGACAGCGATCGACTCGGGGCAACACGCCTTCGCCCAAAGGATTGAGGATCAGTCATGCATGAGCCAGGGGCGCAGCTCCTTGAGGTTGGTTGCCACGATTTGCTGGGCCTCGGGGTTAGTGGCCTGGTTTCTTGGGTCGATCTGATAGCGTTGCAATACGTACTTCACCAGCGCCCTGCGACTGGGCACCACGAGCTGGCCATCAATCATGCCGAAGTCGGTTTCGATGATTGACTTCTGCGCCGCGTTCAATCGCCCATCGGCGGCAAATATCACCGGTATTTCGGTGTTCCAGTCTTCATCCAGCTCACGAGTATTTGGCGATTCGTCGAGCAAATCTGGCTGGCCCCGTAGACGGCTGAGCACAAAGTCGCGGTACTGGCCGTTCTTCTCGCAGTAAGCCCGCACATGCCAGCGCATACCGGTGTAGACCAGCGTGTGAGGGGCGATGAGGCGAATCTCCACGTTCGGAGTATTGAGCGACACGTACTCGGTTTCCAGGCGCAGGCCGTCGCGACAGGCCTTGAGCAATGGGCGCAGGACTTCCGGCCGAATTGGACGATCCGGGACTTCCAGCACCTTGGTGTGGGCGTAGGCTAGGGCGAGTCCATCGATGTGCGGGGCGCGTTCGTTGTTCTGATAGAGCAGGTGCAAATAGGCGCTGGCGCTGTTGTCGATGAACAGCGGCGTGAACGTCTTGCTGGGCACGTAACCTTTTATTTTTTTATCATATGTAAGATTTTTAGGCGCATGTTCTGTGATGTAGGTGTTGATGTCCTTGGACGCCTGCTGACGGCTGATGCCGAAGCTCTGCATCAAGTGTCCCGTGGTCAACCGGCCCTCCCACCAGGCAACGGTCTCAATCAAACGATAGCGAAGTGCCAGATCCCAGCGGACCTGTTCGATGGACTGCTTGCGTTTCATACCGTCTCCATATGCGCGAATACTTTACCTGTATAAGTCTACATTCTAGACCTGTCGTTAAACACTACATATCGTGTGTCTGTCTTCAAAATGAATTGAAGTCACGAAAGGAAGTGGACATGAGTATGTCGGAAGCGGTTTCGACGGGTGCATTGCTGATGATGGGAGCAATCCTGCTGGTGTTACTGCATCAGTGTCTGAGATTACGTGAGCTCTGGCAGATGGCTATGGGCTGCCAAAAAAATGTGCGCTGGGCGCGGATCTGGGAAATGGAAAACCGCGAACTGCGTTCGGCGTTGCGAGCCGAGAAAGAGCACGTCCAGCAGTTGCAAAGAAAGCTGGTGATTCTGCAGGAATTGATCCCTGCAGAGGGATGAGGAAAGGACATGAACAGACTTGAACGGATCAAGGGTTGCCTGCTCGGCGGCGCCGTCGGTGATGCGCTAGGCGCCCCAGTGGAGTTTCTCGAATGGTCAGCTATTGAGGCTAAGTTCGGTCCACAAGGTATCGTTGATTTTGCCCCTGCTTTCGGTACCACCGGCGCCATTACCGACGATACGCAGATGATGCTTTTCACCGCAGAAGGCTTGCTGCGGGCTTATGTGTGCGGCAGCTCGCGAGGGACTTGCCACGTCCCCAGCATTATTCACCATTCGTTGCTGCGCTGGCTGATAACCCAGGACTATCCCGCGGCGATGCCGATCGACGTGGACGGCTGGCTGATCAAGCAATCGGAGCTCTGGTCTCGGCGCGCCCCTGGCACTACTTGCCTAGGTGCACTCAAGGCCAGTCCGCGGTTGGGCGCAGTTGCCGAGAACAACAGCAAAGGCTGTGGCGCCTTGATGCGCGTTGCGCCCTGCGCCTTTTTTGCAAACGCCTTTGACTACGCGACCCAATCAGGGCGCCTGACTCACGGGCATCCTACGGGCTATCTGGCAGCCGGGATGTTCGCCGATATTCTCCAGCGTATGGTCGATCGGCAGGACAGCCTGGAACACGCCGTCACTCAGAGCCTGGCGCAGTATGGACAAGTGCCCGGTATGGAAGAGACCCGCAGCCTCCTTGAGCGCGTCCTTTTCTTCTTTTACGAGGGCTACAAGCCCACTGCGCAACGAATAGGCGAGCTTGGTGGTGGATGGGTCGCCGAAGAAACGCTGGCTATCGGGTTGTGGTGCGCCCTAGCAGCGCCCTCTTTCGAAGAGGGCGTGATCACGGCGGTGAATCACAGTGGCGATAGCGACAGTACAGGACTCGTCGCCGGGCACTTGTTGGGTGTTCAGTATGGTGCTGCGGCGATTCCTGCTCGGTGGTTCGAGCAATTGGAGTTGCGCGAAGTGATTGTGCAAGTTGCCGAGGACATAGAGCGTATTCCGCGCGTGTACTGTGGGTATAGCGGAGAGTTTGATCAGCAAATCGAGCTGGCGTATCCCGCTGGGTGAGAGCGCTGAAGGAGAGGTCTGTGGATAAATGTTCAGGAGAGCCGCGATGCCGATCAAACCCAAACCTTTCACTTTTGTTCGTGATGAGTGTGGTTGGAAAAAAACTGTAGCGCCACGTAGCGATGCATTGGGGCCCGGTGACTGGTTCGCTCGCTGCCCCAAATGCGGTAGCGAGGCGTTGAGTCATCGGCGAGCGGACGTTATCGATCGCACAGTGGCTGAATGGCTGGCGCGACTGCGACGCTTTTGAGTGCTCGTCGGCACGCAAAGGGACGTCATATGCTGCAGTCGAGCCTGCATCGCCTGCGACCTTCTCAGGTCGCAGGCCAAGTGCTCATGTTGCTGCGTGCGGATTGCTGATCGCCAGGGTGACAAACTCATCATCCACAACACGAACTTCGCCGTGCAGCAGACTGCCCTTGACCAGTACCAGCGGGTCAATGCGCAAGCCGCCTCGGATCATGCCGAAGCTTAGCCCGGTGGAGGCAATGCCATTGCCGAACTCTACGATAATCTTTTTCATCTCCGGCTTGACCGTCAGCACTCTGATCTCGAACTGCTCACCGATGGTCAGCGGGCGATTGAGCCATGTGCGCCGGAATCTGTAGATCAACTCGTGGCTGCGTCGTACCTCTTCGTCTTCGGCCACACCGCCGACAATGAGGGTGATTGTCTCAAGCATTTCCTGCTTGAGCTCGCCAAAGGCACCGACCAGCTCGTTGAGTCGGCGCTGGTCATTGCGCAGGCGTTCGATCTGCTGCTTGATCACTTCGCGTCGCTTTTCGGCCAGGCTGTCGGCGATGGGCAGCAGCTCGTTCATGGCTGACAGCAGCTCACGGTTGGTGGCCGTCGCATTAATGTTGTGAGCGATGATGGCGTCCAGCACTCGCGCGCAGGCCACGCGCTTCTGGGTTCGCTTTGGCTGGCGGTTGAGCGTGTCCAGCCAGGCGCGTGCATCATCTCCGGCCATGTGCTGGCCATTGAGTTTGCCCAGCGGGGCAGCCCAGGCCATCAGTCCGGCCCGGTCGATGTGGGCGTCGTCGAGTGCTTGAGCAGTGCTGTCGAGGATTGCCTGGATGCGCGAGCGACCGACCAGATCCGCCTGGGTGACCACGAAGAAGATCGGCTTGGGATGGTTGAGGGTACGCAGGAACTCCAGGTCGTCGCGGCGGATCGAGCCGTTCTTGGCACTGAGCAGCCAGATCACATGGTCGGCTTCGGCGAGCTGGCGCTGGGCGATCCATGCATCACTATGTACGGCGTCATTGCGGTCGGCCTTGCTGTAGCCAGGCGTGTCGAGGAAGGCGAGTCGCCGCCACAGGCCGGGCAGATGGATCATCAGCAGGCGCAGGACATGAGCGAAGCCAACCTCCACGCCGAGCGTTTCCTGATAATGCTTCTGGAAGGCATGGGTGATCGCCTGCAGGGCGCGGCGATCCAGCGCGACCTCCTGGGTGAATGTGTTCAGCGCGATGATTTCCTCACGCTCACCTTGCACGATATAGCTGGGAATCGCGGTGGTGGGCTCCAGCGATTCGGGCAGCACATCGACGCAGAGCAGGCTGTTGAGAAAGCGCGACTTGCCAGCGCTGAAGCCGCCGCCGACACCGATTACAGTCTTGTTGGCCAGATCGGGGAAGGCAACCATATCCTCCAGCGACTGCTCCAGCGCCACTAGCTCGCGATAGGCTTGTGCCTCGGCCGGGTAGTCGTCTCGCGCGGCGAGGTTGACGAAGCTCTGGTGAATCAGTTGGTGCAAGCGGTGAAGCTGCCGGCGATGTTCGCTGGGGATCACGCCTTGAGGCTGGGCGATCAGTCGGGTGATCAACTGCAGTCCCAGCGCCGAATCTGCCAGATAGGGATTGGCGGTTTCGGCTTCGGCAACTTCCAGTTCTTCTAGGCTGAAGTTGGATTCAAGGGACATTTATTAATCTTCTATTTTGCGGGCTACTGTCTCGATTCGAGAGTTGGCAGATATTCGTAGCGGTGTGATGTGTTCGTCACTTCGCCATCACAGCGCGGCCAGTGCCTTCGCTACCGCCTGGCGGGCGGCGGCGATCTGTTGGATGCTCTGCTCCTTGTTGGCAATATCTTCTCGCAAACGGGTCAGGCTCCGCTGGATGTCGCAGCTCATGTCTTCGACGAAGGTCTGGCCGGTACTGCTCAGGCTGGCTTCGATAGCCTTGACCTTGTGCTCCACTTCGCTTTCGAGGTCGCGGATGATCGCGGCTACGGCCTCGCGCTGAGCTTCCTTGAGACCGTTGATCTGGCTCTCTGAAACCCGATCGCTGCCAAACGATTTGATGATGCTGAGGCTGTAGTCCTTGCTGGAGAAGCTGACATCCGGAATGGTGATGCGGCGCAGGCTCTTGTTGACCTCGGCCAGCATCAGTTCGGCATCGAAGTCGGCGCTGCCGGTGTCGAACAGCGACATTGCCGCGACACCGACTTTACGGCGCATCTCATCGAGATCGACGCAGTCAATGATTGCCTTCTGCAGGGCCTTGGTGGTCTGCAAGGCAAAGACCTGTACGCGCTCGATGGCATCCTGAGCGCTGGCGTAGACGGTGACCACATCGCGGAAGCGTGTTTCCCGATCCCCCCAGGAGAAGGGGTTGTACCAGCTGGACGTGGAAACGGAGTAGGACTCGGTCGTTGTTTCCTTGACCGCGTCCACCCTGGAGTACTTCTGTGCCTGCTCTCGAATGTCTGTCTTGAGCAGCGCGAACTGCTGACTGGCCTTTACCGACTGCTCGTCAAACACGCCTTCCAGGCGTGCCTTGCCACTTCGCATACGCTTGAGCATGTCCTGCTCGGTTTTTTCCAGCTCCCCGATGTCGCCGTTGCGCACATGTTCGCTACGCGCCTGCAGGCTGAGGTCAATCTGTTGCAGGCGTTCGCGCGTTCCGTTGTGCACGCCTTCGATCAATGCCTGCTCCTTGCTGGCGATCAGGCGCTGCTTGTGTTCGAGTTGGGCGAGGATCTCGTCGCGCAGCGCCGGAATGTTGGAGAGCTGACGCAGGCTGTTCGGTTCAAAGGCAAAACCGGTCGCGGTGCATAGCTGATCGAGTTGTTCCCGGTCTTCTTCGGACAGGGAATCGAAGTGCTCGGCGACTAGCCACGCCCAGCTGGAAATGAAGCGTGGTGCGGATTTTTTAACGGCGCTGAGGATGCGCCGGGTCTTGTTGTCCTGGCCAGGCTGGTTGATCTGCGCTTCCAGCGTCAGGCCGGCCTGCTCGGTCATTTTCTTGTCCAGCAGTTGCAACATTGCACCGGTTCGTACAGCAGAACGTTTCTCGGCGGGTGCCCGCTCGGCGAGCTTGCTGGCTGTGACGGCAATACCACGATCCTGGCGCAGGGCAAGATCACGCTGCGAACCGACCAGGAACACCGCCTTGTCGTCGATACCCGCTTCAGGCAGTTGCTCGCGCAGCACCGCCATGTCGGAAGAGGTGAGGAACTGGCTGACTGCCGAGAGCAGGAAGATCACGTCGCACTGGCCAAGGAAGCTACGGGTGATTTGGCCACGGGAAACCACCGGGTCGTTGAAGCCGGGGGTATCTATTATTTCCAGGCCTTGCAGGCGCTTGTCGTCGACATGCAGCACGGACATCTTGGTGATGGCGGTGAAGCGTCCGCCGCTGCCAACATACTCCTGCAGTGCATATGCCAGGTCTTGAGCACCGCCAGCGACGTCCAGCACCTCGGTCTTACCCAGGTAGTCCCGTACGTTAAGTCCCTTCTTGCGTGTCATTTCCACCAGCTCCCGTGAGGAGCGGATGGCTTCGGGAACGTGGCGATCGATCTCCTCCGCTGTGTGCGCGCGAGGTGTCGCGAGTATCTTGGCGAAAGGGCTGTCGGTCTTCGGCGGCTCCTTCAGCTTGCGCTTTGCTTCGGCATAGGCTCTGGGGTACTCGTTGGCACGTTGTTCGATGTCGGCCCAATCGTCGACGCTGTAGAACACCACTTCAGCCTTGGCCTTGGGGGCGTACACGATCTTGGTCAACGCCGCGGTCATCGGCGTGTCAGCCTTAGGCAGCAAGTCGCGGCCGAAGAAGGCAGCATTGAGGAACGAAGACTTGCCGGCCTTCATCTGGCCAACGACAGCGATGCGTAGGTCGCGATCGCTCTCGCGTACAGCGTTGAGATTAACTTCAAGCCCGTCGAGCAAGGTTTTCAGACTACTGAGTTGTTCGGCGTCAAGAGCTGCGGCATGCGGGGTTAGCGAAGCCAGGGAGAATACTTTGGGTGTCATTGGATTTTATTCCTTACCATTTGAATCTGAGAAAACCAACCACCCGACCGGGGCCGTAGGCTCGATCGTTGTTGGTTCAGCAATGAAGAGGCTTTGGCATGTTTTTGTGCAGCCGCCTTTTCCAGCCAACTGATAGCGTGAGCGGAGTTTTTTCTCAGACCCTCTCCATTTAAATAGCGGCGGCCAAGTTCAAATTGGGCATCGGCATGCCCTGCCTCGGCCGCTTTGCGGTATGCCTTGATGGCTTTTTCCAGGTCCAGGGAAACACCCAGGCCTTTTTCGTAAAGCCCCCCTAACGCGTACTGCGCGACGGGGCTGCCATGTTGGGCTGATCGATTGATCACGTAGAAGCGGGCTTCTGGGTGACCTTGCCTGGTCGCTTTTTCAAACCAATGCAGGGCCCGCTGTTCGTCTTTCGCAATCCCTTCTCCACTGGCAAGGCAAACACCCAGGTTGTATTGAGCCTCGGCGTGCCCTTGCTCCGCGGCCTGGAAGTAGCAGGCGACGGCGCTTTCCAGATTTTCTTGCACGCCTACACCGTTCTCGTAGCAGACGCCCAGGTAGAACTGGGCCTCGACATGACCTTGGTTTTTGGCCTTGCGGTACCACTCTGCCGCGAGGCGTTCGTTTACGCACACGCCTTGTCCTAGCTCGTGATAGATGCCAAGGCGAAACTGAGCATCGCAACTCCCCTGTTCTGCAGCGTGCTGGAAGTAGACAGCCGCCGAGCCGTAATCGCCTTGCTCATGAAATGCCAGGCCTGTGCCGTAGAGTTCTTCGATGGAAAGCGCATCAATGGCCAGGTCACCGATGATCTGCGCGATGATTTCCTGCATTTCGTTTTTTAAAACGGTGAAGGCGTCGACAAGTTCGGCGAAGACTTTCTGCCGGGTACGTTGCTCCTGGAGCAGTTCTTGTAGCGTTGCCTGTTCACTCTGAGGCAGTCTTTCTTGCAAGGGCAGGAGGGTATTGAACAGCGATAGTTTTCTGCGGCTGTTGGACAGGTTTTCTTGGTTGTGACGGATATAACCGTCTAACACACGTTCGCAAGTGCGCCTGTGGTTGGTGTACTTGGGAGCGTCGTCCAGCTTTTCGAGCCACACGCGAATATCATCACCCGCAATCAGCGTTCCCTGATCGGCTCCCAGCGGCGCCGCCCAGGCCATCAGTCCGGCGCAGGGAATGCCCGAAGCGTCGATCTCTTCTGCTGTGCTGTGCAGGATAGAGTCGATAGACGAGCGCCCTACCAGATCTGCCTGAGTGACGACGAAGAAGATCGGTTTTGGATGATTAAGGCTGCGCAAGAACTCCAGGTCGTCCTGGCGAATCGAGCCGTTCTTGGCACTGAGAAGCCACATCACGTGATCGGCTTCGGTCAGCTGTTTGAGGGCGATGGTTTCGTCGGTTTGGCGGCTACCCCGGGCGTCGGCTTTGCTGTAACCGGGCGTATCAAGGAAGGCCAGGTTGTCCCAGGCGAAGCTAGCGCAATGGAGCATCAATAGTTTGAGCACATGGGCAAAACCGAAAGCCTCGTCAAGACTGTGGCGGTACTGGCTGGTGAAGGCGTGAGTGATGGCCTGCAGGCCGTCGGGGTCCAGTCGAATCTGCAGGTTGAAGGTGTTCAGCGCAACGATACCGTCTTCGCCACGGGTGATGAAACTGGGAATCGCCGTGGTTGGCTCCAGCGACTCCGGTAGCAGATCGACGCCGAGCAGGGTGTTGAGCAGGCGCGACTTGCCGGCACTGAAACCACCACCGACGCCGACCACGGTCTTGTTGGCCAGGTCGGGAAACAGAGCAAGGTTTTCCAGTGACGCTTCCAGCGCCTGAAGCTCGCGCAACGCTTGAGCTTCACCGGGATAGCTGCCCTTGGACGTGAGGTCGATGAAGCGCTCATGGATCAGCCGGTGCAGCGCTGCGGACAGTTGCTGTTGTTGCTCCTGGCCCGCGTCCGGACGTGGCCGGCCGACGAGGCTGGCAATCAGTTGCAAGCCTCTGCCGGCGTCACTCATGTAAGGGTTGGTGGTGGCCGATTGCGCGGCCTCCAGGTCTTCGAGGGAGAAGCTGAAATCAAGCGACATCGGCGCTGGCCTCCACAGGACGAGGTTGTTGCTGGCTGCTGTGGTCGAGTAATCGGGCGACGCTGTTCAGCGCCTGTTCGGCCTTGTGCTGGATTTGTTGCTTGCGGTCACGGTCTGCCATCAGTTGCTGTTCGATGCGTTCGAGGTTTTCCCGTTGCGCCGCCAACTGTGCGGCTAATCGGTCGCACATATCGGAGATGAACTGACGGGCATGCTTGTCGAGCGCATCGGGAATCACGCTTTGCAACTGGCTAATGACCGTTTCAATCGCGTCATTGGCTTTGCCTTCGGCTTCGCTCTCCTTGTTGCTGCGCGAAGCGAACAAGCCGAGCGCGCCGCCGACCAGGCCGCCGATCAGGGTACCAATCCCCGGCACTATGGTGCCGATAGCCGCCCCAGCCGCTGCACCGGCCGCGGAGGCACTGAAACCATGGTCGGCCTCTATTCCGGTCGGGCCGTCGCCGGAGAGTTGCGGACCCTCAAAGGCGTTGAACTCGATATGACTGCCCAGACGTTGGCAGGCGTCCTTGAGGCGCGGGGTCAGGTTCTGCTCAATGGCCAACTGGCAAGCGTTACGCGCATCGGCGGTGAGCAGCGGACCAATGCCTTGGCCCGCCAGCAGCATCTGTTTGTAGGCCTGGCGACGGCTGCGCAGGTAGCTGTTGACGGTGGCCAGCACCTGTTGGCTGATCGGCCCGCGGCAGTCGCGCAGCAAACTGTCTTGTTCGTTGGTGTAGTTTTCTTCGAGGCGGGCCATGCCTTTGTCGAGGATCTTCTGCTGTTCGAGTAACTGCTCTGCGCTGGTGTCCATCGCCAGTTGCTGGCGAATCAGGCGTTCGGCCTGAACCAATAGCGCCTTGACCTGCGCACCGAAGCGCTCGTGGAACAGGGAAGCCTTTTGCGTTTCGAGGCCAGCGAGCAAATCCTCGAAGCCACTCAGATCACCCTCACGCGCAGAGCAGCCACGGGTCGGCTGGCTCGGGTCCAGGCCGGCCTGTTCGGCGAGGGAACGGCGCAGGGATTCGCGCTGCTGACGGCTGTTCAGCGCCTCCTGGCAGACTAGCAGGGAAAACGTCTGACCCAGGGAGCGCTGGCGATCAATGAAAGCCAGCTCGTCGATACCGACCTGACTGATACGGGTGACGCAGAGGATGCACGACACCGCCTCGCCGATGTACTGCTCCAGCGCACGCTCATGCTGGCCATCATTGGAGCCCAGGCCCGGCGTGTCGACCAGCACCAGATCAGGGTGGCGGGCGAGGGCACTGCGGCACAGGTGCAGTTCTACGAACAGTGGTGGCCGGGCGGTAGTGCGTGGATCATCGAGCAGCGCGGCGTAGGCCGTGAGCGGTTTTTCCTCGCGCCGTACGTGGCCAGTCTGGGCGTCCTCCAGCCAGTGGATCACCAGTTTTTCCGCGCCCGGTTCGGCGTAGTGGAATTCAGTGGCCAGACTGGTGCAGGCGCCGAGGTCGTCTTTCTGAATATCCTCGCCCAGCCAGCAATTGAGCAGGGTCGACTTACCAACACTGAACTTGCCGATCAGCGGCACCTTGAGGTGGAAACCGGTGATCTGCTGGCGCAGTGCGTTGATCTCCCCGGCGAAGCTCTTGGGCAGGATGTTTTCGCCCAGCAGGTCGTCAAGCACCTGCATTTGCCCTAGCCAATGCTCCTTGTACTGGCTCAGGTCGCTGCTGCGCACCACCGAAAATCCGGCGGACTGGAGGTGGTAGAGCAGTTCGGCGAGAAAGTCCCAGGCTGGCAGCTCCGTTGCCGCACCGTATCCCCAGCGGGCAAGTACGCTGTCGTTGTCCGTTGGCGCGGTACCGGCGCGCAGGTCGAGCAGCCAGAGGGCCGTCGGGTTGAGGGGGACAGGCTGAGGCAGTGCAGCCAGGTGCAGGGTGAGTGCCTGCAGGCAGGCTGGTTGCTGGCTCAACTGGGCGCAGAACTCGCCGATCTGCACGGGGTGAGCATGATCCAGCCCGACGAGTAGGCACATCTCTTTGAGGCTGTTCAGCTCGTGGACTGTCCACTGGCCGTCGGTGAGGCGAAAGAAGTCGTTGGCCAGACAGCTGAGACGCAAAGTAGTAGGCAGTTCGCTGAGCGCCTGGCCGTCAAGATGACGCCTATTGGGATGAAGTAGCCAGTCGTGCAGGCGGCTGGTGCGTTCCAGGGCATCGAGGCGGTTGTCATGTGCACTCAGGCGGTCGCGCAGCTTGCAGTAGACTCCGGCCAGCGAGCGGTAGACGCGCCGCAGATCCCGATTATGACGATCTCCCAGTCGCTGGATTTCGGCGAAGGCGCCGTTCAGGCGGTTCTGCAAGGTGCAGGCGAACTCGAGGGTGATTGCACCTTTTTCCTGAACTGCAGCAATCAGGCGCACGGCCGCGAATTGCGCCTGGGCCAGGTCGCGGTCGTTCTCGGCGGCAATCTGCTGGTTCTTGCCGGTGATAGCGCCCATGAAGCGAGACAGTATTCCCTGTTCACGCAGGTAGGTGGCGCGTCCGCTGACTGGAGAAAGGGTGGCGAGGGCGTCCAGCACCGAGGTTTCGACCGCCCGGCGGTTGTTGCTGTTCTGGGCCAGGAAACTGTCGACGGCAGTTTCGAGTTGCTGACGCTCGATGTCAGCCAGCAGCGCAGTGTTGTCCAGAGCCAGGTGCTCGAGTGCAAGGGGGATCTCGTCGTCGGCCAGTTCGAACTTCTGGCTGAAATCGTCGTTGCGAATTTGCCGGTCGAAGTCATGGATATCGCGGACAGCCTGGCTGTGTTTACGGTCCACGTCGTACAGGTTGTCGCTGAGCTTGCGCTCCTGTTCGGCTGCCAAGCGAGCGCGCTCCCACAGGGCTTCGTACTGCGCCTCGTTGTCGAGGAACAATTGCAGGTGGCGGAAGATCTGCAGGCCGTCGGCATAGCCTTGTTCCATGCGCCTTGCGGCACCTTCGTTGGAAAAGTCGAGGGTGGCGCTGACGCCGCCCAGACTATTGGCAGGAATGATCGGCAAAATACGCACCCCGGGATAGTGGCGCGGGTCGATGCTCAGGTCGTCGGGCGACAGATACACCACCACGATGGTGTCGCAGCCGGCCTCGATCAGTGGCCGGACCGGCGTGTTGTCGACATTTTTCTGCGGCAGTCCCCAGTAGAAGCCGCCATCGGTATAGATGCCGTCGCCAATTGCGACCTCGTCGAAGATCAGGGGCAGGGCGGCGGTACCGAGCAGCATGTCCGCTGCGGTGTGGGTATCGCGTACCGAGAGGTAGTCGACCCGGTTGGCGGCAGTATTGTGCAGCGCCACGGTCAGCGGCAGCGCCGAAGAAGCCAGCCTGCCTGCGTCCAGGCCTTCGGCGATCATGCTCTTGAGGCCATCTTGCTTGAAAAAGCCCTTGGTACTGATGAAGTGGCTGAGCATCGGCGAGATCATGCCGCTGGCGGTCAGTAACGCAAGGCGTGACGCCAGGCCAGGCACATCCTGTACGGAAAGCATGTTGCGGCTTTCGATGTTCAGCCACATGGATTTGGCCTGATCGAATTTGTCTTGAGCAAACATGGCGCCGTTGAGTCCGCCCACCGAGGTACCGGAGATGGCGCTCAGCTGGCTGTCCAGGCCCAGGTCGCGCATGGCCTGCCAGACGCCGAGTTGATAGGCACCCTTACCGCCGCCACCAGATAGGGTAAGACCGAGTTTCCTGAATTTCATGCTCTGCTCCATGTTTGTTTCGGCGTCTCTATGGGGGGCGGCCGAGTCTTCTAGATGAGGGGGTAGCGGGCGAGGGGCGGTACGAACTTCGTTTTCCAGTTCGTCCTACACGCTTTCCGGGCTGATGATGTGGATATGAAGGTGCGTGACTCTGGTCTTTTCCAGTGCTCGGCCGGCACTTTGCAGCCGCTGAGATCTTCGTAACGCTGCCTATTGATCAGCAGGCGACTCTGCGTGCGGTCGTCGATGGTGTCGCGTAGGACATCGGTGGACAGGGATAAAAACAGCTCATAAATGCCGACCAGTCCCGCGAAGCGCTCGACGTCGCGCAGGTCGATCTTGTTCAATGGGAGATTAGCAAGGCGCTCGTTGAGGTCGCACTGGATGGTGCGGATGTTGACACCGAACTCTTCGACCAGCGTTGCAAGCTCGAGTCTCTCGCCCAGGTTCGGCTTGTTGAGAGTCTGTGCCTTCCGGAGGATTGGGGTATCGTCGCTGCCCAATGACTCACGGCGGACGGCCTCTTTAGTCGGGCGCGGGGGCTCGGGCATTACAAGTTCCTTTTGACTGAAGCAATGTCCGTGGTGGCGTTCTGCCCGCTTAGAGGGGAGTATGCTGACTTCGTGAGAAAGATTTTGCAATTGGTCAGCATGTCGGGCACATAGATTTTGGGCTTAATGCTGGCATGCGCTTCATTGGTATGGCGACCAGATCCTACCTGCTAAAGAAAGCCGCATTGGCGGGATGCATGTCAAGTCGTTCAGCTATCACTTACTCCCAGCTTGAAGCGGAGCAACTGCAGGAAAACCTCTTACCAGCTGCGGCTGGATGAATACCAGACAGTCAGTGTCTCGCAGTTCAGGCCGAGCGTGGATTTTGCCCTCATATTTCGGGACTGCTGCCTGTCTTCTTGATTTATTCAGTCTCTGGACGATTCAGGATTCAAGTATCTCGAAAAGCGCTGAAACCTGTACCTGATCTGAAAAAGTTTTAGTCGCTACCTTCAAGTTTGACGTGCAAAAGGAAGTCATCAACCTAGAGGTCACACGAGAGCGCATTCACGCTACGTCACGCTGCACGCCATAGCCCGAGCGATGAAAGCCTTGGAGGTACGGGTGGCTGATACATTGTGAGGTCCTGTCGCTGACTTGGTAGGAGCGGAGTCATTCGGGATGATCAAATGTTTGTTCACCCCGAGAGGAGGGACATTGATTGAGTGACATAGCCGGAAGGTTACGTTGCGGGTATCCGTGCTGATAGTGTGGATACCTGCGTGATATTGAGCTTAGGCGGCCGATAGCTAGGGGCGAGTGACTACTGCGTGATTGCATCGAATTGACCACCCTTTTGCATTCGACCTGACCAGGCATTTGCATTCGTTTTGATCACCGATTGCATTGGATTTGACCAGTACACTTTGTCACCATGATCGGCACAGAACGGCTGATTCTGTTGAAAAAGTAGCTCCCCTGTTTGGCCTGCGGCAAAATTGCTTCATTGGTCGGCGGGGGATCACGCAGCATGATGTGACAGCTATCGAGTGGGCAGGAGCGACTGTTTTGCTCCTTCAACCTTTAAGATCACATCCCAGCCAATCACCTTCTGCGCAGCATTAATCAGTGCCTCGATCTGAGCGACTTGCGCCATTACTTCGCCGATTTTTCCAGCCCGATTGGGCGTCCGTCGATTGACCCTGAGCTGATGATCCGCATGCTGATCGTAGGCCATTGCTACGGTATTCGCTCCGAGCGGCGGCTGTGCTAAGAGATCCATATGAACCTGGCGTATTGCTGGTTCTGCCGGTTAAGCCTTGAAGATGAAGTCCCCAGTCACTCGACCAAAAATAGACACGGCGGTTTTCGGGACAGCGATCTGTTTCGTTGGCTGTTCAATGAAGTGCTACGTCAATGCATGGACGCCGGCCTGGTCAAGGGCGAAGGCTTTGCCGTGGACGCCAGCATCATCAAAGCAGATGCCAGCGTGCTGCTGGAGCGTATCAAGGCCGAACGTGCGAGTGTAGGGTCGTAAGACAGTGGTTTGATGGGTATGCATAAGTGCCTGCTTCCGACATCAAGGAAGCAGGCATATCTGCCTGGAGAGGAAACGCTCGTCAGTTGAGCAGTCCGGTCAACAGCTTGGTAACGCCTTCTTTGCTCTTCAGATCAGTGAGGTTCACGCCTTTAAGTTTCTCACCGACTTTTCTGAAGTCTTTGAATGTGCGCTTCAGCAGCTCGGTTTCATCCAGCCCATGGCCACTTTCCAGCATGTACTTGACGGCGGCCAGCATCGCGAAGGTGATGACAACGGCAATGACTGCTGCTGCCACATCAACGACACCGGTAGGCGGCAAAAACGACTTGGCCCACAAGAATGCGGTGGTACCGATACTTTCGCCGGCAAACGTCGGCAGTAATGTGAGCGCCGAGCTCTTGCTCAAGACACTGCCCGTATACAGGTAATGCAGGGAGGAAATAGCAACAACCTGGGTAGCGGTGATGTACACGGCGCTACCTGGGATAAAGGCTTCTCCAGCCACTGAGACTAACGCCGCCGCAATAATGCCCAAGGCATATTTGTTCTTGTCCCGAAGGTGCCGGGCCATCAGCAGCGCCTTTTTTTCCTGCGCTAAAAAATCGAACATGACCTCCCGGATTTCTTCGATGCCGCGAAGCACCATCGGAGCGTCTTTGCGCATCTTGGGGTCGTAACCTTTCGCGCACGTAGGGTAGATTTTGTCTGCCCCCAAATCCAGGCGCCATTGCTCAACGACTTCATCGAAAGCCGAGGGCTCAAGATCGTCCCACTCATCAGCTTTGTTCAATACCACCAACACGTGCTTTGCGCTGGCTTTGAGATCCTGATAATTGGCTTTTTGCGATGCGTCCGATGAACCGGTGACTACAAAAATCCCGACATCGATCGAATCTAGAAACGCCTTGGTGGTGTCGCTATTTTCTTTGCGAACATCATCAAGGCCTGGACAATCAATAATCAGCACGTGCTCGTCGAGCCGATAAGGTGTAACGGTTGTCGTCACACCGGAGCTTGCACCGACTTTGGCGATGGGATCCGAGCGATCACAGCCCATGATCGCGTTGAGCAACGAGCTCTTGCCCGCACTGACCTTGCCGACTAATGCAACATTGACGTTGTCATCGTAATTAGGCGATTTTTCTTCATGCGCTTTCTTGAATTGACGATCGAACTCTTGCTGATCCATTTGAATAATCCTTCCTGACGCTCAACTATTCACAAAATTGTCCATCACCGGCTTCCGTACTCAGTATGTTCATCACACTCTAAGCACTGAGGCACAAAGCGGTAACGGTATATCAAAATGCCACTCGAATTCTATCCATCCAGGACCCCATCTTTGAAAACGGCAACGCGGTGGCCCTCGCGCTGATAGTTTTCACTCCAGCAGCCGAATCAACTTCCTCATCAACCACCCTGCGCGTCTGATTTTCATCTCTTGGCTGCCACACTTCGGACACTTCGAGAACCAATCCCCCGGCCCCAAACAATCACTCTTGGGCGCCACAATCTTTTTCCACCCACAATCGCCGCACTCGAAGCTGAACGGCTGAGGTCGTATCGGCATGTTCAGTTCTCCGGTGGGATCGTGCGTGAGTTCAGGCGAGTGGAAAATCCGACTTTTTCAACAGAATCGGCCGGTTGCTACCCTTCGCGAAGGGTAGCCAAGGGGCGTTCTCTGCCGGCCATGATCACGAAGCATGATGGTCAAATCCGATGCAAATGACTGGTCAGGTCGGATGCAAATGGGGGGCAAGTCTGTGCAATTACTCAACTACTATCATCAATCGAATCTTCAGCGTAAGGAGGCAACCTTCCGGTCTCGATTTTGGATGAGCGTTGAGATCGACATGTTGCCTGTGGCTGCTTCCTGAATGTGTCCGCTCCACCAAGCCATCATCGGACGTCGGCGTTCGATATAGTCTGCTCGGTTGTAGGCGCTTCGCACTTCGTCCTTGTCAACGTGGGCAAGCGCCACCTCGATCAGCTCCGGATCCCAGCCATGCTCATTGAGGATGGTACTCGCCATTGAGCGCATGCCATGACTTACTAGGCGCCCTTCGAAACCCATGCGCTTCAGCGCCATGTTGGCAGTCTGGCTGTTGCAGTGGGTACGAGGGTTACGGTCTGCAGGGAAGACGTACTCCCGGTGTCCACTGTAGGGTTTAATCGCTTCCAGGAGCGACAGAGCCTGCTCCGTGAGTGGAATGATGTGTATCCGACGTTTCTTCATGCGCTCCGCCGGTATAGTCCAGATTTTCTTTTCGAAGTCGATATCAGCCCAGCGGGAAGTGGCAGCCTCGGCTGGTCGAGTCATGGTGTGAAGTTGCCACTCGATTAGGCAGCGTGTAGTTCTCTTTATGCTGGCGTTGGCAATCGCCACCATAAGCTCCTTCAGCTCATCGGGTGCAAGGGCCGCCATATTTTTCTTTTTGGGCTTTTTAAAGACGGCTCGAATGCCACTGAGCGGATTCGCGTGAATCAATCCCGAGTTGACGCCGTAGGTCATGATTTCATTGAGGCGTTGGGTCAGACGTTTAACGGTTTCGAGGCTGCCCTTCGTCTCGAGGGGGCGAAGCAAACTTATGACTTTAGGGGCAGTGATAGCAGAGATTGGGGTGGTCGCCAGATCAGGGAAGACATGCAGCGTTAGTGAGCGCCAAATATCCTCGGCGTACGCAGGAGTGACTGAATCCTTTTTGAGCTCGAACCACGCTGCCGAGATATTTTCGAAAGTGTGTTCCGTGGCTGCTTTTTTCGCGTGCCGCTCGGCGTCGCGTTTTTCTTTAGGGTCCAGCCCCTGGGCGACGAGCTCTCTCGCTTCCATGGTTCTCTTGCGTGCTTGAGCCAGGCTTACCTCTGGAAATGTGCCCAATCCCATATTTATCCGCTTTTTCGTCACGGGTTGGATGTAGTTGAAATTCCATAGCTTTGAGCCATTGATTCTCACTCGCATCTGAAGGCCGTTGCCGTCGGTGAGTATGTAGTCCTTTTCCTTTGGCTTCGCGGCTTTGATTTTTACGTCTGAAAGGCGCGTGGCTTGGGCCCCCATCGTATATTCCAGTGCTGTTTATGTATTCCAAAAAATAGCAGGTGAGGGCTTGGAATACCACTTGGAATACACGAAATCGTAGATGGTCACGGATGCTGGTGGACGCTGATGGACTCTAAATCCTTGTATTCACTGGATTTCAGGCACAAAAAAAGACGTCAGTGGACGTCTTTAGATGATGAAGTGGTGGAGCCGGGGGGATTTGAACCCCCGTCCTTTACGCTGTATGCCTTGTTCTGTAAAGGGTGGCGTTAGAATGCTGTCGAAAAGCTGTCATTAGTTGGGCGCCGAAAATTGCTGTCATAGATCGGCCTTTCTCGTCTTCGTAAAGGCTCGACCAAGCTGTCTTTTATAGCCTCCAAACGTCCTGATCATCGAGCAGCAGGATCAAATCTTCCCTCAACATTATTTCCATCATCTGGTGTTGCACTCCAAAGCTCTTCTGCTCTGTTGCCCGCACTGACATCCGCTGATGGCATCCAGCGTCCGTACACGCGGCCAATCATTAGCCAGTCGGTATGTCCCATCTGCTTGGCCACCCACATTGGATGCTCGCCGGCAGACAGCATCATCGACGCGTAGGTGTGCCGGGTCTGGTACGGCCTCCGGTACCGAACACCAGCCTTCTTCATCGCCGGCACCCACATCGTTTTCCGGATCGGCCCGTCGCCAGCCCAGCGCTCGAGTGTGCGCGGGTTCTGGAACACTTCGGCGTCCGCCAGGAACGTGTGCGCTTTCTGTGCTTTTAATGCCTCCATCGCCGGCCTGAGCAGCTTCACGCTTCGGCGCCCGGCGGCGGTCTTCGTTGTTTCCGCCTTTCCCTTGCTGGCCTGGGTCATCGCACGGCTGACCATTACCTCTTCCCGCAGCCAGTCGATATCGCCCCAGTCCAGCGCCACCAGTTCGCTAGTGCGTAATCCTGTCCATAGGGCGAACTGCATCATGTTGCGCGCCTGGCCGGAGAGGGCGCCCAACACCGCCTGCTGCTCTTCAGGGCTGAAAGGGTCGACATCGTCTTTTTTTGGCGGCGCGGCCTTGCGCGAATAGGTCCAGCCAGCCAGCGGGTTCAGCTCGATCAACTCCTCCTCGGCGGCATCGTTCAGCGCGGAGCGTAGGCAGCTCTGGATATTGCTGAGCGTCTTGTTGCCCACCTCCAGTGTGTCTAGCCAGTCCCTCACTGTTTTCCGCTTGAGGTCCACGAGCATGGTGTCGCCCAGGGCGGGAATCAGGCGCAGGGTGACCAGCTTTCGATAACCATCAAACGTGCTGCTCGCGACGTGCTTTTTCTTCGCTTCAAGCCACCTGATCAAAAAGCCGTTCAGGGTCTGGCGAGAGGCCTCGGGCGCGAAGTTCGCTGCCCTGGGCGAGCCTGGGAAGGTCACCGAGTAGTCGAAGGTTCCGATGGAGATCGCGTGCTCGATCGCCGCCTTGTGCTGCTCGGCTTTCTTCAGATTAGTGGCGGTGGGCTTGAGCGTGATCCGCTCGCGGCACCGGACGCCCCGATACATGAACGTGATTTCGATGCTCGAATCGGAGACTGCCCGAACTCCCCGCCCGCCTCTACCCATGACTCGTATCCTTCTATGTCGAGAAGCGTCCGGCCATCCGGCGCTTTGATCCATATCTCACCGAGCCGCCAGATCCCGTCACGGATCTTTGAGCGGATCGCGTCTTCTGTGTAGCCAGACTCGCTGGCGAATTTCCTGACGGTCACATAGCGCATCGCTTCACCGTGTTCCGTGTCGCGACACTTTTTCAAAGTTCGCGTTTTGTGTCGCGTCACGGCCATGCGTCACGCGAGCTGGAAATGCCACGCCCTCCCACTTGCCGGCCATTCCACGGATGTGGTGACGGTCGACGTGCGGGCGATGCGGCTTGCTTGCGTAAAGGCTGTCGCAGGCGGAGAACCGCTCAATGTCACCAGCGATATTCAGCAGCACCTGATGTTCGGTGGTGTTGACCTTGATCCAGCCGTCTTTGGTTTTCCCGTAGTCGCTGGTGCGACTCAGGATGAAACGACGACCGCTGTTCTTGGCACCGGTAGACGACTCGTTCAGGTAGTAGGCGATCGCTCCCTGGCGAACCCGCAGAATTGTCTTAGCCATGGACCGCCCTTCTTCAATACCAATCAATGGAGCTGCTAAAACGTTACATCTGTATCGTTTATGAGACGCTATTGACTCCATGAATAACTGCAAGTATTTAAGCGGTTCGGTTTTGTTTCCAAAATGGTCTCTAGGTATAGGAGCAGGAAGAACATGCCACATCGAGGATCGACATTTTGGTTGTGGGCCGATTGCGAGCTTCACCACAGAACTCATAGTGAAGTTGTTAGCGACGGAATCATTATTGATGTTCAAGTAAGACTTTCTCGACAGGGTGTTACCCAATTGTTTCTGGGCGTTTACTCCGAAAGTCTTCGCATCATTCATGAAGAGGCGTACACCGAGCGAACCGACGAGACCATGACTGCCGCGCTTTCGTGGGGAGTGGACAAGGCGCGCAGCATTGCAGCTGAATCCGCAGGCTCCTCCAAAAATCCTCTCATTCATGATTCCGCTCCTCGGAGTCGGCCACGGCGCGGAGTTTGAACGAGATCCCGCAAGCGCCGGCCAGCCTGGATAACTCACTGACGGTGGTGCTGGGCTCTTGAAGGGCCTGGCCGAAACGAACGAGGCGGGCGCCCAGGCTTGCAAACTCGTTGCCTCCGGTGACGCCCTCACGGTCGCGTTCCAGAAAACTGTTTGGAGTGGTCATAGTTTGAACCTCTCATCCTGTGGGAGCGGAGTGGCCACCGAAAGCCCTTTTTCAGTCACTGAACTGGCCTGAGAGGCCCGGCCTGACTCACGCTCGGTAGTGCCGCTCTGTAGGAGCGAGTCTGGTAGGCAACTGATACCGCCCTGAGCCGTGATGAAGCACGTAACAGCCCGGGTAGAGTCGTGCTGGACGCTGATGACTTGCTCGCTGGCGCTGACTTGGCCGGCGATCAGCAGCAGGGCGGCGATGATCATTGCCCGCATGTCGAACCCTCCAGAGCTTCAAGACGCATGGCGTCGTCGATGCACTTGTCCAGTTCCGCGCCGGTGAAGTAGATATCGCCCGCCATCACCAGAATTGCGGTGTCGGGGTCATCGATGATCTGCCGATCCCGCAGCCACTCATAACGCCGAGCATTGGCAGCCATCTGCACGCGGACGTCGATGTGCATAGAGGAAGTGGCAGCGTTTGCCAGAGCATCGAGCAACAGTTGCTGGCGCTTCTGACCGTCTGTGTACTGCCGAACGGCCTGAACAAACACGGCGTTCATGCTGCGGTCACTGGCATTGGCGATTGCCTCAATCTCTGCGCGCAGGCCGTCAGGCAGGCGTGCGACAAACTTGTCGGCGGTTCTCGAATCGAATTGAGTGTCACGCATGGGCGTCACCTTTTGCTTGCTGCTCAGCCTGGATACGCAGAAAGATCTCTTCGCGGTGCACTTCAACTTCTGCCGGCGCGGTGATGCCCAGGCGTACCTGCTGGCCGGAGACCCCGAGTACGGTGACGCTGATGTCGTCGCTGATGCGGATGGTTTCGCCTGGCTTTCGGGTGAGTATCAACATGGGTAAAACTCCTTGTTTGTGATGGGGTGGCAGATCACCACCCCATGCAGGTCGGTTACTGCGTTGTGCGCAGCTCGCTACGGAGAGCCCATCCGCTCGAGGTCTTGACCATGCAGCCAACAAAGGCGGCGTAGCGGGTTTCTCGATCTGTCTGGTAGCCGTAGTAGGAGCAGGCTCCGCGATTGACGACGCTGTAGATGATCACCACCAGGGCGATGACTGCCCCGGCGATAATCAGCGACCGCCTTGTGCGCTGCTTCAAGCCTCGATACCGAAGTCTTTCAGGCGAAGGCCCAGCTCATTGCCAACTTCGGCCAGCACCTTCATTTCCTGAGCGCTGATGTCGCCATCACCTTCAGCTACAGCGAGCATGTTGACGAACACTTCCTCGGCGTCGGCCGGGTTGTTTTTGATGTCGCGGATCTCACGCAAGATCGTCATGCGGCCGATGCGGAAGGACGCCTGCAACTGCTCGGTGTAGAGATTCACCGTGCTGGTGATCTCCGGGCCGAAGTGCTCCAGGTTCTTGTTGGCGCGGATCTGGATATCGATCTGCGCGGATTCGTTCTTGCTGATCTCGCCGTCAGCCGCGGCGACCAACAGACAGCCGCCAACGATGGCTTGCATCAGGTCGCGGTTTTCCAGCTTCTTGACTGCGCGCTTGGCGCCGAACAGCTTTTTGCCTAATCCGAACATGGGTGAATCCTCTTTCGTGGGTTGGGTGAAGCTTTTTCAAGGCCGAGCGAATCCCGGCCGCGTTGTTGGCTTTCGCGAATATCAGGGTTGGTTAAACGGTTTGAGCGGCCTCGATGCGGCGGACGGCCACGCGCGTTTCGATGCGACGTTCGCCTGGGCGGCGGATGCGGTTCATGTGGTCGTCGGTGATAGTTGCGTGACCGGTCAGAACCGCACAAATCAGGACTACCAGGTGGCGAGCAATGCCTCGGCAGAAAAGCTCGGTAGGGATAGCTGAACGACTAGAAACGCCAAGCTTGTAGAAAATACGCTCAATGGACTTTTTGACTGTTCCTGGCGCGCAACCAACAACACGGGCGATTTCTTTGTTGGCCAGACCTGCGCAAACGGCGAGAGCGGCTCTCAATTCTTGCTCTGCGAGCACGCCAGTGGTGCCCTGCAGCTTGCCGAAATTAATAACCGTGCTCATATCCATCTCCGTCTAAGCGTTACGATGGTTAGAAATATAAGCGCATTGATAATACGCTTCAAGAAGTATTTTTATATTTTAGCTTCTTGAGCTTATTTTTCGGATCGCCGGGCATAAAAAAGCCCAGTAAAGACTGGGCATTGGATGGGGCTGGGGCTAACCAAAAAAGGACGCTCCCCAGAACACTCGGCCGATTATCTCGATGCCGTTCTCCTTCATTTGTTCTGGTGTATAGCTCTCATCAGGGTGCTCTGCGTTGTTCAGACTCCTCAGGCGGATACCTCCGCCAGGCAGCCTATATAGAACCTTCACTCGCAGCTGACCATCATGCTTCAGGGCATACATCTTGCCATCGACCACTGATTTTTGGCCGGTGTTGATCCCTACAGTACTGCCGTCAGGGAGCACTGGCTCCATTGAGTTTCCGGAGACAACTACGCAAACCGCCTCGTCAAATTGAACACCGCGCGAGCGTAGCGATCGCTTGCCGAACCTCAGCTTCGTCGTATTGGTTTGTTCGATCACGGTGCGCCCGCCTCCAGCAGACAGTTCAACCTCCCGCAGGAATGGAATTTCTACCTCGTCATCATCCAGCGGCGTTTCGTCATCCCAAACGCTTATAGGGACGGCCCCCATATTTTTCTCTGAATTTTCGTCATTGTATTTGTGAGCCAGATCCATGCCTTCTTCAAATGCTTCCCACTGCTCCTTGCCTTCGACATGAAAGGCCGCCTGCTCTGGAGACATGAGCATCCCACCTAAACCAGAGGCCAGCCAAATAACCGAGACGCCGCAAGCTTCTGCGATTGGAAGGAGGTACGAGGAGCGAAGCGTTTTTCCTGATTCAAGCTGGCTTATAGCAGTTTGAGCAATACCTACTCGCTCAGCGAGTTGGCTTTGGGTGAATTGTGCATGCTTCCTGGCTGCTTTAACGCGGTCTGATAGTTTCATCCGCTGATCCTATAAACATACTTATGGGGTTGCAAAGAAGTTTGCTTCTGTGCAGTCTATAAAAAGACTTATCAGAGGCCTTCGTCATGGCTGAAAAAATCAGTTCACTAATTAATTTCTTCGGCAGCCAAGCGAAGACTGGCGAAGCTCTGGGCGTCTCCCAGGCTACGGTCTCTTATTGGTTGTCAGGTTCGCAAAAGGTAAGCCCCGAAAAGGCGCTGCTTGCTGAAACCCTCACTGGTGGCGCCATCAAAGCATCTTCCCTTTGCGACCTGATAGCTCAGGTCGAAGCTCGCCACAAGGTAGGTGAATCATCCCCTGAATTCTCGACCTCCGCAGCTGGGCTGGATGGCTCTGTATGCGCATCCAGTACATTCGCGTAGGCACTGTGCGGATGAACAGCATAGTTTTAGGACTTATTCGGTTTCGTCGCTTGGTTGATCCTTAACAGGCAAAAACCAAGCAGGAAATCCTGCTCCCAATTCTGACTTTCTGAATCCCAGAAAGCAGAAAACCCGCTTGCCGGCGGGTTCTCAATCCACTCCTTGCCGGGAGTGGTCAGTACTTCTTCGTCTGTAGGAGACGATCTAATGCCCACAAAAAATAGCAACAATCAATCTGTAGCGCAAGACACCCTCACAACTGAGGTCGGTTTTTGCGAGACCCCTATCGACAACAAGGGCGAGTACATGCTCCAGGTCGTGGCGGGTATTGGTTCGCGTGACGCCATCCAGAAGGCGCGCACGCTCGCCTCTGGCCTTGGTCAGATCTGCCAGCACATGCACGACAGCCTGAATTATGGCGAGATGGTGTACTGCGACGGCATGGCAACCTTGAAGTTTGTGAGCGACAGCGTTAGCGCACTTCTCTGGTCCGTACAGAAAGGCCTTCCATCGGAAGTGGAAGCCCGTGGAGGTGCCCAATGAAGCCTCCAATGTGGAACCAACTTCTTATTGATGTCGAGCGTGAGTTTCCAGCCTGCTCAACCAAAGGGGCGAAGCTCACCACCGCCCAGGTGGAGCAACTCCAGGCTGTGGAAAACGCCAACGATAACTTCCAGATCAGCACTCTGCACGGGGTTGCAGCCATCGGCGAACTTATCGCGCATGCAGCGAATCATGGCGAGCTCAGCGATGAGCTCGCGATGAGCGCCGGCTGGCTGATCAATTCGCTGGCGCTGCTCTCTATGTCCATGGCTGAAGCCGGGGCTGCTGCTGCGTACAAACTGCAAAACATCCCAGGCCAGGGAGCAGCCAAATGAACAATCCATTACCAACCATGCAAGAGGCGGCGCAAGAGGCTGAGCTTCAGCTGATGGCAGCTAAAGACGTCCTCGAATGGCAGCAAGCACTGATCAAGGCTATCCACCTGGATCACCTGCACGACGGCGGAAAAGGGATTGGCACCTTGTTTGAGGTGGCGAAGTACTTCAATGACACCGGCTTCGGTGGAGTTTATAGCGCTATCGACCAGTTCAAGGAGCTCGGCGAGGCGAAACCCGCGCCACGTTTTGATATTGCAGAAAACGTGGCGCGCATTCCTCTGGCGGATTTCGCCAAGGGGCGCCAGCACATAGCGGCTCGCGAGCTTGGCGTTCAGCAGGCTGCAATCAGCAAGGCGCTTCGAGTCGGCAGGGAAATATTTGTAACCCGTCACGCTGACGGCACGGTCACCGCCACGGAAGTTCGCTCCTTCCCATGCCTAACAGTAGAGGGGGGCGCCAAATGACCATCGTCATCATCAAAGACGGCGATGCCGTGACGACTACCTTGGCAATTGCCGAGGGCACACTCAGCGATCACGCAAGCGTCATCAAGCTTGTACGCACCTATCAGGCCGATCTGGAGGAGTTCGGACTTCTGGATTTCAAATCCGAAAGTACGGGAGGACGCCCGACTGAATATGCCTTCCTAAATGAACCCCAATCCACGCTGCTGCTGACCTACATGCGCAACACGGACATTGTCCGGGCCTTCAAAAAGAAGCTGGTGCGCGAGTTTTGGGAGATGGTCCAGCAGCGCAACCAAAGTGGCACATCACTGCCCGCTGACTACATTGGCGCGCTGGAACACCTGCTGGCCTCGAAGCGTGCAGAGCAACTGGCTATCGAGGAGCGCGACAACGCCGTTGCAACGAAAGCAGAGATCGGTTCGCGTCGTGAAGCCACGGCCATGGCCACCGCTTCGGCGGCTGTTCGGCAAGTGCAGAAACTCAAGGATGACCTGGGCCTCGGCACCCGGCAGGCGGCAGTGCTTGCCGTAGAAAAGGCTGTCGGCCGCAAGTTCGGCGTGTCCGGGTATGTGCCCCTGCGCCGCTGGTGCAAGGCCCGAGGCATCACCGCCCCCAAAGTATTCCATCCCACTTTCGGCTTTGTTCGCTGCTGGCCCGCTGGCGCTTGGATGGACGCCTACCAAATTGACCTGGCTGACCTGTTTGGCGCCGACGGAGAACAAGCATGAGCAAAGTAATCGACTTTCCAAAGACGCCAACCGTGGAGGTTATCAACGAGGCCCTCTTCGAAAAGAACAACGATGCCGCCCTGTTGTTGAAGTGCTTCGAAGTAGTCAAGGACGCGCTGGAGGTCATTAGCGAGCCCGAGTACACCATCGAGAAAGAGGATGAAACGCACATAGATCTGTTCCGTGCGTTCTATGCGTTGAAGGTGCTGTTCCGGCGGAGGACGGGCCACGATGCAGACCAGGTTGCCAAAGACCATTTTGACGCAATGAGTCGCCACTTGCTGGGGGGGGAGCCGCGCCCTGAAAACAAAATCCCCGTCGTCGTGTACCCGGCCGAGTGCCTGCCGGACGAAGCGTTTGACGGCCTAACCGACCAGCAATTGGCTTGCGCAGCGTTCAACTACAGCGATCGCGTGCGCATCCTGATCATGGATCACACGCCGCACGCTTTGGCGTTGGACGAGGCACGCACTTTCTCCATTGATTCCACCACCGCACTCCGCCTGCTGGTGTTACGTCTGTCTGGTGGCTCAGTGGAAGCCATGGGTGCCGGGATTGGCCGCAAGCCAGGGGAGACTCTGCAATGACCACTCTCAACCCTCATGCCCCCCCCCAGGACGCCCGTACAGCGCCGGTGATCGCCGGACCTTGGCCGAGCTATGCCGCGTTCGCCGATCTGCCGGAGCGCGAGCGCTGGGTGATGTACAGCAGCGCCAAGGCCCACCGGGAAATGCTGGAACAGGCGGGCTTCGTCATGAGTGAGAGCTATGACGCGTTCATTGCCCGGATAACGCGGGAGCTGGATATATGAGCATCGACCAATTCCTGCGGAAACCCGTTTGCTTCGGCGAGGTCGACGGCGTGATCTATGAGGATCGCGACCGGTACTTCGAAGCAATTTCCGCGAAAGAGACCGAAGCCATCGACAACTTCTGCGCCTACATGGAAGAAAACCGAGACCTGTTGATGCATGTAGCTCGCCAGGGTGATGGTGAGGGCGGTCGCCTGGTGCAGATTCTCAAGCAAACGCTGTTCGGGGCTCGCGAAGACCAGAAGTCCATCTATCGGAAGAAGAAAATTCCAGATCGTCTGCGCACAGCTGTCATGGAGCGCGATGAGTACAGGTGTGTCCGGTGCGGCACGCATCGTGACCTGTGCGCCGACCACATCTTTCCCGAGGTGCTGGGAGGTGAGGCGACCCTTGAAAATCTCCAAACCCTCTGCCGGCCTTGTAACACGAGCAAGGGCGGACGAGCCGAGGTATTTGTATGAGCATCATTCGCGCCCCTCGCCCCGAGGGAAATTTCTACCTGCTCAACAAGACGATCAGCGAAGACCAGCGCCTGAGCTGGGGCGCCCGCGGAATGCTTGTGTTCCTCCTGGGCAAGCCTGACCACTGGAAAGTCTCCCCGGCGCACCTGCGTGGCGAAACCGCAGGCTCGGCAAAGCCAACAGGTCGGGACGGTATTTATGGCCTTCTGGACGAGCTTATCAATGCTGGATACGTGCGCCGAGAACAGCCGCGCACCGAGGCTGGCGTGCTTGGTGAGGTCACCTATCTGGTGTCTGAATCACCGCTTCCGGATTTACCGTATCCGGCTGAACCGCTTCCGGCTCGACCGCATACGGCAAATCCGACACTAGTAAGTATTGAAGGCAAGCAAGGACTGAAAAAAGCAGTAAGCACTGAAAACCCTTCGGGTGGGGATAAGGGAAAGACTGGCAAGTTCGATCCGCTTACCGCCAAACCGGCGAACGCTTCCGAAAAGGCGTGGGCAGATTTCTGTGAAATGCGAAAGGCCAAACGGGCACCGCTAACACTCCGTGCCTGCGAGCTGATCGCCAAGAAGCTGGCCAACCATCCAGAGCCTGACGCGGTGCTGGATAAGTCCACCACCAGCAGCTGGTCTGACATCTACCCCGACTCGGTATTGCCAGGTGCTGGCGCGAAGAACGGGAAACCCTCGACTTACAACAATCTGCCGCAGCACACCGAAGAAATGTACCAAGGAGGCGGCAATGGCCCTGCATTCTAATTTCCGTCGGCTGCCTGAACAGCGAAACATCGATGTGGCATGCCCGCTCCATCCAGAAGTGAAAGTGATGGTCGAAATTGAGCAGTTCGACGGCTCGATGCTTGTCCGCCCATGCAAGAAATGCCAGTTCCACGGCCTGCGCATCGCCCCACGGGGAAGTGATGCGCATCTTCAGGCAGTGACGGCCCTAGCCGCTGAACGCCTTAACAGCGCGCTCATAGGCTCAGGAATCACGCCACGGTTTGCGGGCTGCACGTTCGAAACTTACCACGCCAAAACCCCAGAGATGGCGAAGGCTCTGGAGAAGTGCATGGCCTACGCCGATAATTTCGCCGACCAGCACTACCCGGTAGGCCGCAACCTGCTGATGACTGGCAATATCGGCACCGGTAAGACGCATCTGGCCTGCAGCATCGTGCGCCAGGTCATCGGCCTGAATGCGGTCGCGGTGATCACCACCGCCGCCGAGATCATCAGGGTATTCAAGCGCTCAATGGGGCGCGACTCGGGTTACACCGAAGGCGACGTGATCGACGAACTGTCGAGTGTCGATCTGCTGGTGATCGACGAAGTAGGGGCCCAGGCCGGTACCGCGTATGAGCTTGCGGCACTGCATGAAGTCATCGACAAGCGATACCAGCTTTTAAAACCCACGGTACTGGTATCGAATCTACCGGCAAAACCTGCCACTGACGCCGACGGCAAACCCCTGCCCAGCCTGGAGCAGTACATCGGGGCCCGAGCTCTGGACCGACTTCGCGAGAACGGCGCATTACTGGCTGGATTCACCTGGGCTTCGGCACGGGGGCGCGTATGAATCCGCTGGATAGGTATTACCGCCTTGAGGCGGAGCAGGGCGTGCTGGGCGCGATAATGATTGCCTCGCTCAATCAGAGCGCCGGAATGCTGGACGAGATCGTTTTGCAGATGAAGTCGGGAGACTTTTGGCACGAAGATAACGCGGCGCTGTTCGATGTGATTTGCGACTGCCATGCGCAGCGGATGCCAGTTGACGCAGTGACTCTCGGGTCAATACAGCGCTACCTGCCAAGCGGGGCATCCACCCTGCAATACACCATCGATATTTGCCGGGGTGTTCCGTCAGCTGCTAACTGGAAGAGTTACGCCCAGACCGTTAAGAAGTGGGCGCTGGTGCGCCAGTTTCGTGACCTCGGGCGCATCGTTGACACCTGCGTCGATGAAGATCTTCCGGCGGATGAAATCCTTGATCAGTGCGGCCTGGCGCTGGCAGACCTGCGAGACCTGCAAGCATCCGGCAAAGCCGGTTACAAGCGCATGAGCGACGTGTTGCCGGCGGTGCTCGACCACATGGACGACGTGCTCAACGATCGGGCGCCACCGAAGCTCTCCACCGGGCTCGCGGATCTCGACAAACTGATTGGATTTCTGCGCCAGAAGTCGATGGTCGTTATAGGCGGTCGCCCTGGTAGCGGAAAGACGATGCTGGGCCTGCAGATCATGAATCACGTTGCCACCCAAGGTCGCGGCGTCGGACTGGTTGTCAGTCTCGAAATGCCGGGCGAGCAACTGACGCTGAGGACGATCGCGAGTCTGGGCGGCGTCGATCTGCGCCGGATGGATGAGGTCAAGTGCCTGGAGCAGGAAGAGTGGACACGGATCGGCGTCGCGGCTGGAAAAATCAAAGATGCCGAACTCTACCTGCTGGACACGCCCGGGCTGACGATGCCGGCGATTCGCGCCGAAGCACTCAAGCTTCGCCGCGAGGTCGGGCTGGACATCCTGATGATCGACTACGTGCAGATCGTAGGGAGTGATGGGAAGTCGCAGAACCGGGCGGATGCGGTGGCCAAGGTGTCCATCGCAATCATGAACCTCAGTCGAGAGCTCGCCATTCCGATACTGGTGCTCGCTCAATTAAACCGTGGCCCGACCAATCGGACCAACAAGAAGCCGCAAGCGAGCGACCTCAAGGAGAGTGGCCAGATTGAGCAGGATGCGGACGCGGTGATCTTGGTGCACTACGACCGAGAGTCCGAAATGGGAGAGCAGGGAGTTACGGAGCTGATCCTCGACAAGGGACGTCAGGCGGAAGCTGGCTCATGCCTAGTACAGCGCCAAGGTCAATTCGGCCGTTTCGTAAACTTTGCGGGCCGCGAGCCCACCCAAGAAGAGGTGGAGATCGCCCGCCCCTTCTCCGAACAGTACAAGGGGAGGAAAAAGGCATGATCGAGCTGAAACAGATGTTCCGTCGATTGACCGGCTTTAGATTTGAAAATCTCACCAGTTCGCTGCAACGCCCGCCGGAGACAACGCGCACGGCCATTGACGAAGCAACCAACTGCGAGGTTTCAAAACCGCCATTGTTGGAACCGGGCAAGGCGCACGTCCTCCCGAAAGGCGCGGTGCTTGTCCAAGCGCCGAAATACCCGGAGGCCGAGCGCATTGCCGCCTCGATCCGGGACTTTCCGGAAGACTGGGTTTGGAAGATGAAGGGGTATGAACTCGGGCACGTACCTACCGGTTTCATCCTCTGGGTGGCAAACCAAGATTATGGGCTCGCTGAGGCTTACAGCACCGGAGGAAAGGGGGCGTTCGCCAAAGCCGAGCAAGCGATCATTTGGTCGGCCGTCGAGGGTTGGCTGGCTCAGCACAAGATCGGGTTCACCGGACGCCTTCCGAAGGTAACGATCATCGGCCGTCAGTCTACCTACTGGTGCTTCGTCAAGGACAAGCCCTGGGTGGGTATCGGCAGTTCTCCGGCGGACGCGTATCGGCAGTGGAGCTTTGCTGTCTCCGCCCAATCGCGCAACAACATCAATGCCAACGAATATCTGGAAGTTCGGAGTGTCACGCTATGAACAACGTAACGGCGGCATTGCCGCGCAAAAGCCTGACCCCTGTCGAGTGCCAGTTCCTGAAACAGGGCAATCGCCTACTGCTGGAAAAAACCAATGGCCGAATCGGCTCGGCGGCGTTCATGGACATCATTGCCGACTGGCACGCGTCCCGCGCCAACCTGGGTTTCGAGGAGTTCGCCCGGCGCTGGATCACTGAAGGCAACGCAAAAAACAAGATCGCCAACAAGCTGCTGCGGGAGCTGTTCGGCATGGATGAGCCAAACCCGAGGAAGGCAGCATGAAAAAACGAACCTACGCAGATAAGCCATTGGGTGACACGGAATACTTGCTGGAGCAGTGGGGTTGGTGGCGCATGGATGGAATGGGTGTGCCTCGGTACGTGTCACCGCTGTATGCGCTGATCCGTGACAACAACGTGACCGAGGGCGGCGTGAAGAACTATTGCGTCACGGATGATACCGCCTTGGTGGTTGATCGCGCGGTGGCCAAGCTGGCCCAGCGTGACGAGCAGATGGGTAATTTCATCTGGCTGTACTTCGGTGCGAAGTGGACGATGGTCAGGGTTGGCGAGTCGGCGAGGATGTCCGAACGCTCAGCGCGGGAGGTGATCAAGGCTGGTGTTGCGTGGATTGATTGCGCGATCGAGCAAATTCGCCTCGCAGCATAAAAAGTTCTTTCCTGCCGGATAAACACCTGTTTTCATGGCACCGTGTTCAGCTTTTCAAGCGCGACACAACAGACAAAGCCCGAACATCGCGTCGGGCTTTTTTATACCGGTAGGCATTAGTGACGAAGCCTGCAGGTTCAGGGGCTCAGTCGCGCATAGTGCGAGTCAAGGTTTCGCCTGTTCTAGAGTTATGAAACGTCGTCTCGCTGAGTCTAGTGGAATAGCCGTTATCCACGATCCGGTAGGATTTAGCTCCGTTTTCCCACTCCGTGCTGCCTTTCGAGATGATCCCGTTCTGCTGAGTCTCTTCAACGATGGTGTAGATTTTCCCTGCATCGTTTTGAACCTCAAACCGATCAGTTTCCAATGTGCGTTTTACCCTCATCACGAGAATCTCCTGGTCAATAAGGCGCGCAAGATACCTTAGGACCTAGCCGTTTAGACAGTTTTAGGAAGGTGGCGCCCAGTGGTGGGCAATCCGGTTTGAACCCGGAGCTATCGGAAACGGTAAGAGTTCGACTCTTTCACCTTCCGCCAATGTTGTTGATGACCATTGCCAGAGTGGCCCTTTGGGGATGTCTGGACACCGATAAGCCGGTCAGTACGGTGGTGCGATAAACACCGGCAGTCAGCGTGCTCTTGCTCCATCACCCTGAAGTAGCGCTGACGGACAGGAGGGGAAAGTCCCTCACCGAATTCTAGTAAGCGCCTCCTAGGGTATTCTCATATCCACAATCACGACGTGGCCGTATCCGACCAGTCGACCGATTCAGATGCTCGCCACCGTACATCGGCGATGCCATATCTTTCGGCCATCGGTTTGGAAAACTTTTTAAGAGGCGGTCGACCAGGTTTTGGAATCGGCGCGATACCGACATCGCAGCTTGCCCAATGCCATGCGTCAGCGGTGTTCATGCCTTTCGTTCTGATGACGAAGGTTTTTGGTTCGCCGTGTAGCAGATACTGAATAGTGAAAATGTCGATGCTCATGCCGCCTCCCTTTTGCGTCTGAGGTAGTGATCGACTGCGTTTGCAAAGATTCCAAAATTATTGAACGACTGCTGGGTCCTGGCTGGTCAGGATCACCTTATTTTTGACCTCGGCATTAGCCGGGGTTTTTCGTTTTCGGCTCCCCACACCCATAGCCCTGAGCTGGGAGTGCTGTTGGGGCCGAGTTTATTACGCTCCCCACAAGGGAGGAAGCCGGATGAAGTCCATGCCAAGAAAATCCATGGCAAGGCCAATCAGCCTGAGCCAAGCAGATCTGTGTGCGATGCTCGAGTACGAGCCTGATACAGGCTTGTTGCGCTGGAAGTTAAAGCCTCTGCTTGGCGGCTCATCGGATGCGCACACTAAGGCGTGGAACTCGACCCGGTCAGGAGTGGTGGCTGGAACTAGAAAGCTCAGCCCCGGTAAGGAATATACCCAGGTAAGCGTGAAGGGTCGTTTCTACCATGCCCACCGGCTCATCTGGGTGATCGTTCACGGAAGCATCGACGACACCCTAGTTATCGACCACATCAACGGCGATGGCAGGGATAATCGTTTGGCGAATCTTCGCCTGGTAGAGCATGCCGAAAATCAAAAAAATATAACGATGCGCCGAGACAATCGCACCGGCGTGATGGGCGTTCGCTGGAATCCAGAGAAGCGAAAGTGGGAGGCGAAAATCACCTCTGGTGGCGTGATCACTTTTCTCGGTTACCACGACTCGTTTGAGGATGCTGTCGCTGCCCGAAGGATTAGCGAAAAGCAGCATGGCTTCCATCAATATCACGGGCTGTCTCGCGAACAAAAGACCACGCCCGTATGACGTCGCTCAGAAGCGAGCAGAGAAATGAAGATGCCGGATAAAAATCCTGACTTTTGGGCGCAGGTCTGGCTGGTCCTTTCCACGCCGCTTTGGCAGGGCGCCATCATGGCCTTCACCATTACTCTGTTGCGCGTGCTGTACGAAGCCAAAGAGCCAAACAAATGGCGGATCGTCTTCGAGGCGTTGATATGTGGCGCGCTCAGCCTTTCTGCCAGCAGCATCATTGAATGGATGGAATGGCCGCCGAGCCTTTCCGTTGCAGCTGGAGGTGCTATTGGCTTCATCGGTGTCACAGCGATCCGAGACCTGATCATCAGGTTCCTCGGTCGCAAGGCAGATGCGGCATGAAGGCCTTCGCTGCTGCAATCATCATCGCATTGGTGGGGATCTTGCTCATCGGTATCCAGCAGTCACGCGTCGTCGCTCTACGTAGCGAGGTGGAGGCTGAGTCCCGAAGCAAGAATGACGCCATTAAGGCGAACACGGAGAGCCAGGCCACGATCACCACGCTGCGAGCAGAAGCCAAGCGCAACGCCGACTACACCGCCGATCTGGCCAAGCGTATCAAGGCCAGCGAGAAGAAAGCCGAGAAGGCGAGGAAAGACTTTGAAGAACTCAAGCGCAACAGCAAGCCTGTTCGTGACTGGGCTGCTCAGCCTCTGCCTGACGGCCTGCGCGGGAAAGCCAGCGCTGGTAACCCAGACAAAGGCCGTAAGAATTGAAGCCCCTGAGCTGATCCCCTGCGAGCGGGTAGACCACGATGACGCCGACCTTCGATACAACGGCGACGTGTGGGAGCTCAAGGACAAGGCCATCAAGCTGCTGGACACGTGTGCCGATCAAGTTGACGCCCAGATCAAGCGCAGTCAGAGCGAATAGCCGGCACCTTGATCAAGCGAACTGTCCTGTGTGACCAAGAGGCGCGAAGGAATTAGCTGTTGCGCATCAACGGCTGGGATTTCGAAGCCGCCGAGTAGTTGAAGCTGCCGTTCACTTAATTTGGTCGAGCCTTCTTCCTTTGCCTTGGTCATTCTCGCGTGGTTCATTGCGATTTCATTGAGAGTTGACACGTTACATCTCCGGTGGACTGCCCAAGCGTATCGCTGAGTCATGAACATTATTTGGGTGCCGCTACGTCAGATTACCGACGCTCTGGGGCCATTACAATCGACCCCTGTGCAATCCCTAAGCCAGACTCGCTTACCCACTCCGCACTAGGTTTTTAGTGCGACAAATGGTCTGTGGAGACTCATGGCCGCGATCATTCCGACCATCACAATAACCTTCAAGCGCGCCTAGTGGGTGATGCCATGAAGCTCACGACCGGACGCCTGTGAAGAAAGGACAAGTAGGTCGCGACGCGTTTCTCATGGAAGTAGTCATTTCGCGTGCTACTCGAACCGGGCCTTCTTGATATCGCCATGCTTGTTCTGAAGATAAATGGAATAAGGCAATAAGACTGTGTCTGTAACAGCTGAGAGTCCCATATCGAGAACAATCAGTGCGGGAGCAGGGTATCCATCGAAGCCAGTGCTTCGCCGTTGCTCCGCGTCTAGTGTGCAGTAATCAAACACTGTACCGCTGTAGATTCGCGGCACCGAGTCACAACGGGAATGCCAGCGAGCCAGCTTATTACTAGCCACTGCATCATCCCGGAACGTCGTATTGATCGTCCCACATCCCGATGCTGAAGCGGCCGAAAGTATCAATATGATCCAGCTGAATTTCATTGAGTCGACTCCTTTGAAAGGATTTGGATTGTAGTCGGATCGGTGAATTCATTGAGTCATATTCGATAAGTCGCGACACGTTTCGCGAGAGTAAAAATTGTGTCGCGACACGCGGCGAGGAACCGCAACATGAGTGACAAGGCCGAGTACTACCAGATGAAGGGCATGGTCAGCGAGCTGACGCCGGAAGAGCAGGCCGAGGTCATGAAGGCTGAGGCCGATGTGATCGCGATTGCCCAGCGGTCCGACAAGGCATTGATCGGTGCGCTCATGGCGATGATACGAATCTCGCTGGAGGCTCGATAGTTGTGGCTACCAACTCACCCTGGCGTCACCTGTACAAGACGAAGCGCTGGTACAGACTACGGTGGCATCAGCTTCAGGCCGAACCAACGTGCCGCCTGTGCAGGGCATTGGGTACGGTTGAGGCGGCAACAGTGGTTGACCACATCATCCCGCACAAGGGTGACGAGAACATCTTCCACGATGCCAGCGCTCTGCAGTCGTTGTGCAAGCCTTGCCATGACGGCGCCAAGCAACGGCAGGAGCGCACCGGCATTCTCCCTGGTCACGACACCTCCGGCATGCCGGTTGACCCGAACCATCACTGGAATCGGTGATAGGGCAGCGCTATTGGCAGGATCGACCATCGATAGGGAGAGTCTATCGTCGGTCAGTCGGCGATAGAGGGGGTGGTCAAATGATAGGGGTTCTCGTTGGATAGGACCGCCCTCGACCTGCTTCTGTATCCGTAACCCGGAAAAACCTCCAAAAACCAAATTCGGCCAGCATAGAGAACCCTTATGGATGACGCTCACGATGATCTGTTGTGCGCGCTAGGCGCCCGCACAGCCCCGCGCGCGAGGCTGTCGAGATTACAGCGCAAAGAAATCAATCGGCAAGCCCACCTCGCAGCGCAACAGTTTGAACACGCCGAGCGTGAGCGCCTGACCCGAGAGGCGTTGGACAAGATTATCAAGACTCGGTCCTGACCGGCCGCGAGCAATACCACTCCCAACCCAAAGAGAACTCTATGGCAGCCAGACGTAGCCGCTCTGATAGCTCGTCGTCGGCGGTTGCCGCCATGCAGGCCGCATCTTCCGGTCCGATCAAGCCACCTGCCTCCGTGCACTTGCGCGATGGCGATCAACCCTACTGGGATGCGATTGTCCGCGCCCGCGCCAAAGACAGTTGGACCGACTCCGATTTGATCTTGGCGGGAAACTTGGCCCGCTGCTTGGCGACCATCGAGAAGCTGCAACGTGAGATCGACGCGGAGGGCGACATCATCACTAACGACAGAGGTACGCCGGTGATCAACCCACGTCACACGCTGCTGGAGACACTGAGTCGTCGCGCGGTTTCGCTGTCACGCTCCCTGCAGGTTCATGCTCACGCCACGCAGGGTGATTCTCGGGACCAGGGCAAAAAGGCCACCAAGCAACGGCAGGCCGAGAAGGTCATCGAAGAACAGGACGATGACGACCTGATCCCCCGGGCTATGCACTGATGGCGGTCAGGCGCCGCACTCGCGGCGAGCGCGTCATTGCGTTCATCGAGAAATATTGCCGGGTTCCGGAAGGCAAGCACATTGGTCAGCCTCTGGTGCTCGACGAGTTCCAGAAGAAGTTCATTCTGGCGATCTACGACAACCCGGCCGGGACCAGCACGGCCTATCTGAGCATTGCGCGGAAGAACGGCAAGACTGGTTTGATCGCCGGCATTCTGCTCGTTCACCTGGTCGGCCCTGAAGCCGTACAGAACTCGCAGATCGTTTCCGGCGCCATGAGTCGGGAGCAGGCGGGGATCGTGTTTAACCTCGCGGTGAAGATGATCAACCTGAACCCTGATCTTCAGGCGCTGGTGCATATCAACCCGAGCGGTAAGAAGCTGCTGGGCACACCGCTCAATGTCGAGTACCGAGCCCTGGCGGCCGAGGGAAAGACAACGCACGGCTTGTCGCCCGTGCTGGCTATCCTCGACGAGGTTGGTCAGGTGCGAGGTCCGCAGAACGATTTTATCGATGCGATCACCACGGCGCAGGGCGCTCATGAAGCACCGCTCTTGATTGCGATCAGCACCCAGGCGGCGCAGGACAGCGATCTGTTCAGCGTCTGGCTTGACGATGCTGCGCGCTCCAAGGATCCACACATCGTCAGTCACGTCTATGAGGCGCCGAAGGATTGCAAACTCACCGACCCCGCTGCCTGGCGCGCGGCGAACCCGGCACTTGGGACATTTCGGTCCCTGCCGGATCTGGAGAAACAGGCCGAGCGTGCCGACCGGATGCCAGCGTCGGAGAACACCTTTCGAAACCTTTGCCTCAACCAGCGAGTGTCGACCGTATCGGTATTCGTCTCGAAGGGCGTGTGGGAATCATGCGGCGATGAGCCGGACAGCCCGGATGGGTTGGATCTGTACGGTGGTCTCGACTTGTCATTCCGTACTGACCTTACAGCGTTTGTTGTGATCGGTAAGCGCAACGGGGAGTGGAACGCCTGGGCATTCTTTTGGACTCCCGAAGTGGGGCTGATGGAGCGAGCCAAGCGGGATCGCGAGCCATACGACGTGTGGGTAAGGCAGGGGCTGCTGATCACCACTCCCGGCGCGACAGTGGATTACGCATTCGTGGCAGTAGACATCGCTCGGATCTTGAATGACCTGGGCGGTGACATTCAGGCGATTGCATTCGACCGCTACCGGATTGATCTCTTCAAGCGTGACGCCGAAGCCCAAGGTGTAAATCTTCCTCTGATCGAGTACGGCCAGGGCTTCAAGGACATGGCTCCAGCCATTGACGCACTGGAGTCTGAACTGCTGAACGGACGACTACGACACGGTATGACACCGGTGCTGACCATGTGTGCGGCCAACGCAGTCATCCAGAAAGACCCCGCAGGCGGGCGCAAGTTTGCCAAGGACAAAGCAACCGGTCGAATCGATGGCATGGCCGCACTGGCGATGGCGTTCGGAGCCACCCTCGGAACTGTCGAGGAAAGCAAAGGCGATTTCGACCACTACCTCCAACACGGATTTTCCGGACTTCTATAGGCTCACTATGGCTTCTCGCTGGTACAACCCGATGAGCTGGAGTTTCTTCGGCTTCAATGATCCAAAGACGGGCCAGTACGTCGAGGTGAATACCGACATCGGCGGGGAGACGCGCTCGGGTGAGGTGATAACGCCGAAGAAAGCGATGGCCATCCCGATCGTCTGGGCGTGCATCAAAATACTGAGCGAAACCGTATCTGGCCTTCCACTAAAGCTTTACGACGATCTGCCAGCAGGTCGGGTGCTTGCGAAGGGCAACAGCAGAGCGGCGCGGCTACTGGGCAAGCCCAACCCCTACATGACGATGCTCAACTTCATCAAGGCCATCATCGTCAACATGGCGCTTCGAGGAAATGCGTTCGCGCTTATCGAGCGTAACGATGCGGGGGAGTTCATCGGCTTTATACCGTTGAGTGCCGACGCAGTCGAAGTGAACACTGACGACGAGCTCATTTACTGGGTGACGTCGAACGGCCAGCGCTTCCCTGTATCTCCCGAGTTCATGCTGCACTTCAAAATATTCAGTGCTGACGGCATTAACGGTTTGTCCCCAGTCGAATTTCAAAAGGAAGCGATGGGCTTGGCCAAGGCCGCTCAGAGCTGGTCGTCACGGTTCATGCGCAAAGGTGGCTTCACCGGCGGCTATGTGATCTACGACAACTTCCTGACCGAGGAGCAACAAGCGCAGGTCCTCGCCAAATTCCCCAAGATCCGTGACGGCGACGTTGAAGACATCGGCAAGATGGGGTTGTTGCAGGGCGGGCCGAAAATTGTGCCGGCTGGCATGACGCAGAAAGACAGCCAGTTCATCGAATCGCAGCAGTTCCAGGAAGAGGCGCTTGCCGGTATCTGGGGCGTTCCGCTGTACCTGGCCAACCGCGCGGGCAAGACCTCAATCATGGGTTCTAACCTGGAGCAGCAGACCAGCGGGTTCATCACCTTTGGCTTGAGTCCCTACATCAAGGCGATTGAGGACGAGATCAACGACAAGCTCTTTGGCGGCACGACTCAGTTCGTCGAGTTCGTAGTGGAGGGCATTCTGCGCGCCGATAGCGCTGGACGGGCCACCTACTACGGTAGCGCTCTCGGCGGGTCTGGTGGCTCCGGCTGGATGACCATCAACGAAGTCCGCCGCAAAGAAAACCTTCCTCCTCTGGCTGGCGAAGAATACGACCGGGTCACCCGGTGGGAGATGCAAACCAATGCTAAGCAAGATTGAAGTTCCCTTCGAAGTAAAGGCCAGCGACGAGCTCGGCAACTTCGAGGGCTACGCCGCGGTATTCAACAACATCGACCTGGGTGACGACGTGATTCTGCCGGGTGCGTTCACGAAGGTTAAGACCACCCGTGCGGGCCGCTTGAAGCTGGCGCTGTTCCATGACCTGACTCGGCTCGTCGGTTCCGCTGAGTTCAGTCAGGACGACCATGGCCTGTACATCAAGGGCAAGGTCAACTTGGCCGTGAGCTACGCCCGTGACGCTTACGAACTGATGAAGGAGGGCACGCTAGACAGCATGTCCATCGGTTTCAACACGATCCTCGCGGCCTATGAAGAGCGCGAGGGACGTAGCGTGCGGATCATCAAACAGGCGGAGCTCTGGGAGGCTTCGCTGGTGCCGTTCGGAATGAACCCAGCGGCACAGGTTACCGACGTTAAGTCGGACATCAGAATTTTTGAGAAGGCCCTGCGCGACCGCATGGGCCTTTCCCAAAAGGAGGCGGCAGCAGTCGCCTCGCTCGGCTATTCCGCAGTGCACCGTGATGGTGACGCTGGGGCCACGGCGATCGTGGAAGAGCTGAAAACACTCTCCAGCACTTTTGACCAATTTTTTAAGGTGTCGCCATGACCGATCAAATCCAAGAAGTAAAAAGCTCGCTCGAAAACCAACTGAAAGAAGGTTTCGGTGGCTTGCAGAAGAAGTACGACGCTGTCGCCGATGAACTGCAAAAGGGCAACACCGTCACCGCTGAGATGAAATCTCAGATCGAAAACCAAAAAGGCGAGATCGAGCGCGTCATCGAGCAGGTTCAGAAGCTCGAAGAAAAGGGCGTCAAGCTGCGTGCGGCCGGCGGCGAGAAGAAAAGCTTCATCGACTTCGTCAAAGGTAACGAGAAGTACCAGGCGCTGGCTCAGAAAAATCAGTCTTCGGCCGAGATCGAGGTTAGCAAATCCGACATGGCGGCGATGGCTGAGACCAAGGTCACCAGCTCTGGCCTTGTGGCTCCGCAATACGATCCGGTGATTCAAGGCGCTCCTCGTCAGAATCTGCTGATTCGTGACTTGATCCCGACCACTCCAGTGACCGGCCAGGCTTTCACGTACTTCCGCGAACTGCTGCACACTCTGGGTGCCGGGATGGTGCCAGAAGGTGGGGCCAAACCGACCAGCAATGTGACGTTCGAGCAGGTGACCGACACGATCAAGAAGATCGCCGTCTGGATGCCTGTGACCGATGAAGCACTGGACGACGTTCCTCAGCTCTACAGCTACATCCAGGAACTGTTGCGCTACGATCTCGAGTTGAAGCGCGAAGGTCAGCTGCTGAAGGGTGACGGCACCGGCAACAACCTGAACGGCATCATGACTCAGGCGACCGTATTCAATGCGGCTCTGACCAAGGCCAGCGACACCGCCATCGATACCGTTCGCCGTGCGATCTACCAGGCGCGCAAGCAGTCGAAGCTTCCGGCCGATGCCGTTGTTATGTCCGATCTAGATTGGATGAACATCGAGCTGCAGAAGGACGGCGAAAACCGCTACCTGTTCGCCAATCTGCAAGGTCTGGTCACCCCGGTGCTGTGGGGTCGCCCAGTCGTTGCCTCCGACAGCATGGACGAGGGCGATGGCGAAACCACTGGTGGCGAGTTCTTGACCGGCTCGTTCCAGCAGGGCGCACGGATCTACGACCGTATGGGCTTCACCATTAAGGTCGGCATGATCAACGACGACTTCATCAAGAACCAGCGCGCCATCCTGGTGGAAGAGCGTCTTGGCCTGGCTGTTCGCAAGAAGTTCGCCTTCGTGAAAGGTCGCTTCGCGCTGGCTGCGTAAGCCACTCGAATCGGAAAATGATCAATCCCTTGGGGCCTAACGGCCCCTTTTTTGTTGGAGAACACCATGGAATTGAAAGTGCTTTGGGGCTTCGAAGGCGATCCTGAAAAGCTCAAAACCGCCAGCGGCCGTATTCAGGCCGGGCAGATTCTCGACGTCGAAGACGAAGAACTGGCAAACACACTGATCGGGAAGGGCCTGGTCGAGAAGGCGAAGCCCTCCGCCAACAAATCCGCCAAGCCCAACGAGAACAAATAAATGCTCGACCTTGACCGCGTAAAGCTGCATCTCCGGGTCGATGGCGATGGTGAGGACGCGGTCATTTCGGGTTACCTCGAAGCCGCGAAAGCGCACGTGGCCATGCACTGTGATCGCGAGCTCGTCGAATCGGCGCCGACCTGTCCTGAGCAAATGGCGTTCACCCCGGACGTCGAGCAGGCGGTACTGCTGCTCGTTGGGCACTGGTACGCCAACCGCGAGGCCGTGGTGATCGGGACTATCTCAACCGCCGTGCCGCTCGCGGTGGAACGGTTGCTCTGGTACAGGAAGCGCTTCTGATGAGAGCCGGCCCGATGAACAAACGCTGCTCCTTGATGCAGTCTCAAGATCTTAAACGCCCGGGTGGCGGTCGCGAGGCCGTCTGGGTAGAGGTTGACAAAATCTGGGCAGAGATCGCCACTCCCAGCGGTAGCACTTCCCCGGTGGCGGACCGCCTTGAGGCGAAAGTCACCGCAGAAATTAAAATCCGGTACCGCCCCGACGTAGTCGCTGGAATGCGTATCGCATCTCCCAGGGGCACCTATCTGATCGTAGCAGCGCTGCCGGATCGGGACCCCGCCATGCTCAGGCTGTTGTGCTCGAGCGTCACCAACCCTTAGAGGTTATCCACATGAAAGTACGTGCCTTGGCCAGTATCTCTGGCCCCATGGGTCGCAAGGTCGCGGGCGACGAGTTTGTTGTCAGTGCCGGTGATGCCCAGTCTTTGATCGACCGTAAGCTGGTAGAGCCGGTGCCTGTTGAGTCGGCGCCGCTACCAGTCACCGAAAAGCCGAAGAAGCCAAAGGCGGCAGCCAAGGAGTAAGCCATGGCTGCGCGCAGATCACGAGTGTCCGGCGACTTCAAGCTGAGAAAGACGCTGCGCAATATCCACACCCAGCTCGACAACGAGCTCAAGCCTGCAATGCAGGAAGCGGCGGACAAGCTTCTGTCCACGATGAAGGAGCTGATCCCTAAGGATACCGGTGAGGGTGCGGCGGCGCTGACAGCCTTTGTCTCGAAGAGCGGACTGGATGCTCAGGTTGGGATTCGAGGGAAGAAGCTGAACCGGCGGTTTTTCTATCTAGGGATCGTGGAGCGCGGCTCGAAAGGTTACACCGAAGGCAAGCGAGCTGGCGGCCGCAACAAGCGGCCAACGAACAAGTCAGACGGCGCAACATTCTTCGGAAAGTATCCGGATATTCCGGCTAGACCCGCTCACCCCTGGTTGCGACCGGCCTATGACGTGAACAAGGAGTTCATCTTGGCCAGCATCAATCAAGCGGTCAGCAACACACTGAAGCGCGCTGTCGAGGAGCTGGGCAATGGCTGATCCATCCTTTGCGCTGCAGGTTGCGCTGTTCGACAGGCTTGAATTGGAAGTGTCCTGCCCGGTCTACGACAGCGTGCCGATGAACGCCGATTTTCCGTACGTCTCGCTCGATTATGAAATCTCAACCAACAACGATCCATTGGCGAGCCGCCGAGACATCAGATTTTTTTACTTGTCTGTTTGGTCTGACTTCAAAGGGCAAGAAGAAGTAAAGCGCCTCATGGCCGAGATCGATGCGGCGACACACGAACGACCTCTTCCGCTTACTACAGGCCGGGTTGTATCGATCCGCGTCGAGCGCAAACAAACAAACCGCGAGCCGGACGGCGTCACCTTTATGGGTAGCGTCACGCTGCGAATCATCACCCAACACTAAACCGCTGAACCAACGCCGCCACGCGGCTTTATCACCTGTCCTCAGGAGGACTGCTTATGTCTATCAATACCGGCGCTGGCACGCGAATTTACATCGGTCCGCGCCTCACTGCCGATCTGCCAAAAGATCATGCCGCCGCCATCACCCTGTTGTCCGGCCTGATTTATGTCGAAGTCGGTGAAATGGAAAGCATCGGCGATTACGGCGACACCATCAACGATGTGAGTTTTGCCGGCCTGGCGGAAGGCCGAGCGAAGCATCTGAAAGGCCTGGCCGATGCTGGGTCGGTCGAGCTGTCCATCGGCTTCGATGCTGGTGATGCTGGCCAGCTCAAGTTGGTCGAAGCGTTCCTGGATCGCTCCCGTTATGACTATCCGATCAAGGTCGTATACGTCGACGGTGAAACTGACTACATGGCTGCCAAGGTCATGAGCAACAAGAAAACCGGCATCAGTGTCGAGGGCGTGCTCAAGCGCACCGTGACCCTGGGTATCAACTCCGAAGTGTACGAGGTCATCGAGCCTTAATCGGTCGGCTTCACCTGGCGCCGCAACCTGCGGCGTCAGCCCTTCTTCATTCGATAGAGAGAAATATCCATGTCCAAGACCAACCACGGCACCGTTGAAGTCACCCTCGGCGACGAAGTCTTCACCCTGAAACCTACGTTGAAAGCCATGAAAGCGATTGAAGGTCGCTTTGGCGGCATCCTGCCTGCAATGCAATCGGTGGGCACTGCGAATCTGTCTACCATCGCCTTCATTGTCGCGATCGGTACCGGCGTAAATTTGGCCAAGAAAGATGCTGCCACTCCAATCGAGGAAGCTGTGTTCGAGGAAGGGATCGATAGCGCCGGCGCCCAAGTCATCCCGTACCTGAAAGGTTTCTTGAACCCTGCCGGTAAAAGTGACGCCGAGCTGGAAGCGCAGGCCGAGTCGGGAAACGAGTAAAGCGGGATCCCGACCTCAGCGTAGTCGATGAGCTATTCAACATAGCCACCGGCTGGCTGGGGTGGTCGCCGAGCGAAGCTTGGAACACGCCCGTCGTTGAGATCGTCATGGCCTGGGATTCGAAGCGTCAGTTCTTGATCGACACGAACCCATTCGGCGGTGGTGGGGAGAAGGACAAGATCGACAGAAAGGCCGTGGCCAAGGAAGCGCGTATGGGGTTTCGTGTTGCGGCCATGGGCAGGAAAAAAGACTAGACACCGATTTACCCAAACCGCGTTGTGCGGTTTTTTTTCGCCTGGAGGAAAGTAAATGGCTGACGCCGACGTTCAAGGCATGCTGATTCGTATCGAGGCTACTACGGCACAGCTCCGCCAGGAGATCGCCCGAGGCGAGGCGGCGGTTGCGCAGTCGGCCGGCAAAATGGATACGAGTCTTGGGCGTATCGATTCTGCGTTTGATCGCGCAGGGGCGAGCGCGCAAAGCGCTGGCGGGCTTATCAAGGGTGCCTTGGCGGCTGCCATTGGCGCCGCTTCTATCGGTACCATAATCAAGACTGCCGACTCCTACTCGCAGATGTCCGACCGTATTGGTCTGGCGACCAAGAGCTTCGGCGAGTACAACACGGTGCAAGAGCGATTGCTTGCCACCGCAAATCGCACCTACCGTCCACTTGAAGAGGCGCAAGAACTCTACATCCGCACCTCCGACAGCCTTAGATCTATGGGGCTTAGCGCTGACCAGTCCATGGATGTCATGGACAGTTTTAGCTACCTTCTGGTGACAAACTCGGCATCTGCTGACAAGGCCAGCTCTGCCATCGATGCGTATTCGAAGTCGCTGCAGACTGGCAAGGTTGAGGCCGATTCCTGGCAGGCGATACTCGCCGCGATGCCTACGATTGTCGACACTCTCTCAAAATCAACAAACAAGTCTGCCGAGGAAATCCGAAGCCTGGGCGCGCAAGGCAAGCTCAGCCTCGACACCTTGACTCAGGGTTTGCGCAAGAGCGCTGAGGCGAACGGCCTGCTCGCTGACAGCATGGGCGTAGCGGTTCGCGATGCAATGGTGGCGCTCAACAACGCTTTCACTGTGTACATCGGGCAGCTCAACGAAACAACTGACGGCACTGGGCTTCTTGCGTCCGGAATATCAGTGCTGGCTGAGAACTTCGGAACAATTGCTGAGGTTGCTGGTGTCGCTGCTGCCGGTGCTCTCGCAGCTTATGCTCGCGGGCTTGCCGCGTCGGCTGCAGGTGCTGTCCTTGCGACGAAGGCGGCCATTGACGACGCGATGGCTCGTCGAGCCCAAGCTACAGCCATATTGCTCGCGGCCCAGGCCGATCAGCAAAAAGCGCAAACGGCGGTTTTCCTTGCAGAGAAGGAGCTTGCCGCCTCGAAGACCCGTATCAGCGGCATGGCAGTTGAAAAGCAACTGTCGCTGCAGCTTGCGGAAGCTCGCATGTTGGAAGCTCGCGCTACGACAGCGGTAGGAGCAGCGCAGGGAGCCATCGTTGGAACTGGTCGAACTCTGCTCGGATTGCTGGGTGGCCCGGCAGGTATAGCGATGCTCGCCATTGGCGCAGCCACTGCGTTTCTCACCCTGCGAGACAATACCGGCTATCTGGAAAAGAAGCTGGGTGATCTTGCTGACCCTATCGAAAAGCTTACCAAGCGGTTCAACGAGCTTGATCGTGCCGGAAAGTCGGTGACTCTGCGCGGGCTTCAGGAAAATATCGCCGATACGCAGAGCAAGGTTGCTCAAATGTCTGGCGCTATGGCCGACAAATTCGAGAATGACCTTCGTAGCATGGGGGCTGCGGGGGCTGACGGCCTCATGGCAGGGTTGGTTAGTCTGCCAGGGGACACACAGGCGGCGCTTGATCGTGTGCGCAAGGCGTCAAAGGACCAGGCCTCTGGCATCGTAGTGGACTGGAAGGCGGTGGCTGATGAGCTGCGGCTTGTTCCTGGTGTCACGGAGGAGATGGCAGTTTCTATTGAGGAAAGTGGCACCTCCTCGGCAACTGCGGCCGCACAGCTCGCCAAGCTGAAGGATACGGTCTCTCAGCTAGCCGGTGAAACCAACGCTCTCACCCAGGCCGAGCGTGAAAACGCTGCGGCAAAGGCGGAAGCGGCTGGCGTGGGCCAGAAATATCTGGAGCAGCTGCAAAAGCAGCTCGCGACCTCTCAGGACAAAACCGCAGTAGAGGCTGCTAATCGATTCATTTCCGAGAACAAGCTTCTCACCAAGGAAATGGCGGCCGAGATCCTTAAGGTTGCGGCCGCGAAGGACGCCCAGAAGGCTGCGGACGATGCAGCCACTAAGGCAACCAAAAGCGGCACTAGTGCCGCTAAGGAAGCGGCGACCGAAGCGAAAAACCAGGCTAAGGCCCTTACCGACCTCAAGGCCCAGGCCGATATCGCCATCCAGTCGGCCACCGGTTTGGCGGCGGCATACCTGGCCGGTACGGACAAATCCCGCGAGTTCAGCCTTCAGCAAAAGGTCGAAGAGGCCCTGCTTAAAACCGGCGCGGCGGCACGGGCGGAAGTGGAGAAGGCACTGAAGGCCCAACAGGACGCGCAGGACAAGCTCAACGTCAGCCAGTCGGCGTACAACCTTCAACAAGAAACGGCGGACTTGATTGCGCAAGCCAAGGCCACCCTGATGGGCGCCGATGCGCTGGCTGCGTACAACGCGGAAAAGGCGCTGACCATTGCGCTTGCCGGCAAGAACATCGAAGTCGGCAGCGAAGAATATAAACAAATGCTGGCTGCGACCGAGGCGCAGAAGGAGGCGCTCAAACTTGTTCAGCAGGCAGGTAGCGCTGGCGGAATCATGGAGCGCCTGTATCCTGAGGCGAAGCTGCTCAAGGATTACACCGCTGATCAGGAAGCACTCAACGCTGCAATGGCGCTGTATCCAAAGAATGCAGCGAGCTACCAGGATGCCCTCGCCAAGCTTGGCAACGAGTACGAGGTCAACCGCAGCAAGGCCACGATCTGGGGGCAGATGACCGAGGGCGCAATCGATCGTATCGACGAGGCCTTTGCCAGTGCTTGGGGCAACATTGGCAGCGGTGCGGAAAGCCTGTGGGATAACCTGAAGAAAGGTTTCAAGCAGACCTTGGGCGAAATCGCTCACATGCTCACCACCAAGCCCCTGCTGGCCTCGATCAGCAACTGGCTGACTGGTTCCGACAACGGCCAGGGCTTATCTTCGGTATGGGGCAAGCTTCTTGGTAGCGCAACGGGTCAGGGCGGATCCGCGGGCGATGCTAACGGCTGGGGTGGCATGGTCAGCCTCGGCAAAAACCTGTATTCGGCGTGGAGCAATCTCACTGGCGTCGGATCTTCCATTGCGTCGGGCTACGCGTCCGGCGGTGTCAGTGGCGCAATCTCGGGCGGTGCAGGCTACTACGGCAACATGCTTTCCAACATCGCCAGCACATTGAGTGGTGGTTTCACCAGCTTGATTGGCGGCAATATCGCTATCACGGGGGCGACCGCTGCCGGGACTGCTGCGACTACCGCCGCTTTGACTGGGGTGACTGCTGCTCAGGCCGCTGCTGCCGCTGCGACGGTGGGCGCCGAAGGGATCACGGCGGCTGCACTTCAGGGCGCTATTGCCGAGGGTGCGGCCTCTATAGGCACGAACATCGGCGTGGCCGGTGCGACCACGGCGGCGGCCTCTCAAGGTATTGCCGCGTCAATCTCGGGCGCACTCAGCAGTGCAGCAGCAATGTGGCCACTGGCAGTCATCATGGGCATGTACCAGTCCGGCAAGCTGTACGATGCCGGGGTTCGCCCAAGCATGAGCGAGATGCAGGCCACTGGCGGCGACACTGCGCTGGGCAAGGCCACCATGGCACCGATTGCCCTGCAATCCGGAATCATGGAGCTGACCGACAAAATCAACAGCAAGCTGGTGGGTGGCAAGCTGGCTGCAATCATCAGCGGATCAACCTTGCACCAGGCGGTTTGGGGTGCGGTGGGCAAGAAGCTGTTCGGCGGCGCTTGGGAAACCAAGGACGGCGGTATCTCGCTCGGCGTGGAAGATGGCGAGTTCGATGCTCAGCAGTACATTTACCAGAAGAAGAAAGGCGGCCTGTTCTCCAGCAGCAAGAAGCGCACGCGCTACAGCGAGCTGGATGCAGACACGGCCGCTTCGCTCGGTGGCGCCTATAACGAGAAGATCCTCAATTCCATGGGGTTGTTCTCGGCACTCGGCGTTCAACTCAGCGAGTCGGTCTTCGACGGGCTGAACGTGGCGGCCACCAAGATCAGCACCCAGGGCAAGACGCCGGAAGCGATCCAGGAGGAGCTGGACAAGTGGTTTTCTGGCTTGGGTGACTCAGCCGTTTCGGCGATCAATGCGGCGACCAACTCCGGCCTGGAGAATTACAACTTCGAGGCGCTGACCACGTTCGTCAACAACCTGTACAGCGTCAATGACTCTTTCGACATGCTGGGTCTGAAGCTGTACGACGTGTCGGTCAGCACGGGCTTTATGGCTGAGCAATTGATTGCCATGGCGGGCGGGCTGGAAGCCCTGAAAGCCGGAGAAATTTCCTTTTTCGAGAATTTCTACACGGACACGGAAAAGGCCGACTACGCGCTGTCGACAGTGAACAAGCAGTTCGAAGCGATGGGCGTGAAGCTGCCGGGTACACGTGATGCGTATCGGGACATGGTCGAAGCGCTGGATCGGACAACCGAGTCGGGTCGGCAGATGTACGTCACGCTTACCGGCCTGTCTGGTAGCGCTGCGCAGTCGTTTTCTATCCTCGAGCAGCGGGCCACGGAGGCGCAGCAGAAAGCGGCCGAGGCGGCTCAGGCCATTATCGATTCGCTGATGGGTGCAGTGACTGGGGCCAGTAGCGCCGTACAACGCGCCATCTCTGCCCAGCAGAAGGCTACGACCGAAGCCTACAACGCTCGCGTCACTTCGCTGAACGACATGGTCAGCACCGCGACGGAAAACGTCACTGGCTTGAAATCTGTTGGCAATGATCTGAGTGCTGCACTCAAAGCTCTGCGCGGCGATTCGGATGACGCCGTGAAGATGCTGCGAGCCCAGGCGCAAGCCACGCTGCAAAGCGCTCTGGCCACGGCTCGCTCCGGTGGGTCGCTGTCAGGCTTCACCGGTCTGGAAGACGCGCTCGAAACCGTCAGCAATAACAACACTGACCTGTACGGCTCCATGGAGGATTTCGCCCGGGATCAGGGGCGCACGGCTAACGTCGTGGCCGAGCTGAACGGCATCAATGGCAAGCAGCTCACCACTGCAGAGAAGTCGCTGAAGGGATTGGAGACGCAAATCGAGCTAGCCAAGGCGGCGTATGACGCTCAGATGGCTCAGTTCGATTCGCAGTTGGCCTTCGCCCAGGCGCAGATGGATGCGCTCAACGGCGTCGACAACTCGGTCATGGGTGTTACGGCGGCCATCAATGCGATGAACGCGGCGGTGGTTGCGGCGCTGGCAGGCATGGGCGGGAAGGGAACAACCAACTCGGCCGCCACCAACGGTACCTTCATTGATTCGGTCTATAAGGATGTGCTCGGCCGCGATGCGGATGACGCCGGCAAGCAGTACTGGTTAGGTCAGGTGGCTAGCGGCAACGTGCCCCTCGATCAACTTGCTCAGGCCGTCGCCAATGCGGCCAAGCTGAACAGCAATGAGAAGGTCAAGGCGGGTTATGCCACCGGTGGCCTTGTCTCCGGTCCTGGCACCGGTACCAGCGACAGCATTTTTGCCCGGCTCTCGAATGGCGAGTACGTCATGCAAGCGTCCGCGGTGAGCATGTTCGGTACCGGTCTACTCGATCAGATGAATGCCGGACTGGTCCCGGCCTTCGCAACTGGTGGTGGCATTGGCGAATCAGGGCCTCAGCTGGAGGTCACAGGCCCGAGCCGGATTTTCAATGCCAACCAGACGGCGTCAATGCTGCGGGGTGGCGGAGATAACGCTGCGCTCTTGTCCGAACTCAAGCAGATGCGTGAGGAAAACAAATCGCAGCGGTTCCAGATCGCCAAGACCAATCAGCAAGTCGCCTCGCTGCTTCAGAAGTGGGACACCGAAGGTGCGCCAAAAGAAAGGGATTACGCCCTATGAGACTCATCAAGCCGGTTGAAATAACACCGGCCAAGTTGATCAGCAGCAACGTGCCTGAAACGGACTTCGCGGCATGGGTTTCGACCACTGCCTACGATATCGATACCAAGGTGATTTGGAATCACCACATTTACCAAGCGCTGGCCGCCGTCCCGGCTGGAGTCAAGCCGGGCGAAGAGGTGATCGACAAGGATCATCCTGCCAAGTGGCTAGATCTGGGCTCTACCAATCGCTGGCGGATGTTCGACAACAAGGTGGAGTCGCTGACTACCAACCCCGGCACGATTGAAGTCACGATCAAGCCGGGGGCGGTGGTCAACTCCCTGGCCTTGTTCAACCTCAAGGGCAAGTCGGTCACCGTCTCGATGGTCGATGCACTGGAAGGGGAGGTGTACCGCAAAGAGATCAGCTTGGTCGATGCTGGAGTGACTAACTGGTACGACTGGTTTTTCGAGCCAATCGGCATTCGCACTGACGTTGTGGTGCTTGATATGCCGGCTTACGGCTCGGCCAATATCGTACTGACCATCGATGCCGGAGCCGAGGTGGCAGCGGTTGGTCATGTGGTGATCGGTGCTGTGAAGCAAATCGGCACGGCACTGTATGGCAGCTCGGTCGGGATCAACGACTACAGCCGCAAATCCACCGACGACTTCGGCAACACCGTAGTCATTCAGCGCTCGTTCTCCAACCGAGCTGATTTCGACATCGCGCTGGACACATCCGAGGTGACTCGCGTTCGGCGCCTTCTGGCTGATCTGCGCGCCACGCCGGTGGTGTGGATCGGCGAAGAATCGTACGAGGCCACCATCCTTTTTGGCTTCTACAAAGACTTTCAGATCGTGTTCTCGGGCCCGACTGTTTCCGACTGCTCCATTACTGTTGAAGGGGTTATCTGATGGCCGTACCTGTTATTTCGAACCTGCCGCCGGCGCCGACGCGGGCGGACGGTTCCGCCGATTTTTCTAGCAAGGCGGATGCGTTGGCCGGTGCGCTGCAGCCGATGGTTGTGCAGGTCAACATTGCCACCCAATGGATGGCCGGGCAATTGACCGAGGCGCAAGCCCAGGCTGCTGCTGCCGCTGCTTCTGCGTTGGCTGCTGCCAATTCCGCCACCGCCGCGAACGCCTCGAAGAACGCCGCTGCCCAGTCGGCCATCGATGCCACCAACAATGGCGCAGCGCAAGTGGCCTTGGCTGCGAATCAGGTAACCCTGGCAGTTAGCGCTAAGAACTCTGCCGAGGCGGCTGCCGCTGCCGCGGGCGCAGCAGCGGGCTTGCCATCACTGGTCGGCAATGCTTATAGAGTGCTCCGCGTTACGGCTAATGGTTTGGCGGTTGAATGGGGCCTCGGACTTCCGGTATTGCCTGGGGTTGGTGGCGCGCCCGGCAAGGTCCTAACAATTGCTCCGAACGGGACCTCTCTGGCATGGGCGGAACCTTTCCAGGTTGGTGACATTTTTACCGGCGCTAGAAATCCGGGTGCGCTCTGGCTTCCGGCTGATGGCTCGATTCGCTTGCAGTCGGCATACCCCGCGCTTTTTGCCGCGGTAGGCTTGGTCGGTAATAGTATCGGCTCTAATTGGCAGACGATCTCCGTCCCTGTTCAACCAAACAATGTCGCATCAGGTGTTAACGGCACTTCACTGTTTATTACCAGTACGGGTACGGTGTACCGCAGTACGGATAAAGGGGCCACTTGGGTGGCTGGTACGGCTACCGGAATAACTCCGGTTGCATTAGCTACTAACGGTGCGGGTCTGTGGCTTGCCATACCATCTTACGGGACGGGGAAAAGGAGCACAGACGATGGGCTAACATGGAGCGATATCACAGTCCCTACCATTAGCGGCGGGGTTAACAAGCTTGCATACGCGGGCGGTAACGTATTTATAGCTACAAGTGGCGCTGCAAATACTACGGTATTAGTGTCGACAAATAACGGGACAGCATGGACCCCTACAGCACATGGGGGTGGCTCTATCGGCATCACTGCCATAGGGAGTGATGAAGCCGGCATTGTGATTATCAGCAGTAGCACCACGCTGCGAAGAAGCACGGACTACGGGCAGACATGGGCAGCGCTAACTGCCCCGGCCTCTGGAATTGCCGCTATCGCCACCAACAAGATGGGGACATGGCTTATTGGCGGGACTAACGGGAATACGAATACTTACCTGAGTACGAACAACGGTGCGGGGTTCGCATTGGTCCCAATGGGTACGACAGCCGGCGCCAACGCGATAATCGCTATGGAGGGAGCCTTCTTTGTGAGCTTCGGTGGTAGTACAACGCAGTACGTGTATAAAGACTCTGTATTTTCACCAGTTATAACGTCGCAGAACATGCCTATTATCGCGCACGCCGGCTCTAACATAATCATCGCCCCGTCGACTAACGCGATTTACCGCGGCCTCCCTTACTCCTACGATCCCGCAACACAGTTCCAGCTACCCGCGATGCCAATAGTTCAGGGGGTAAAAAGTTATATCAAAGCCTTGGGGGCATCAGCATGATTACTTTATCTGTGTGGAATGAACGCGGCATATATACCGGGGATGTCGAAGTCGACGAAACCGGCGCACTTCCGATGCGAAGCACACCGACCAAACCGCCGAAGCTGACCGGTACTCAGGTAGCGCGCTGGACCGGCAGCGACTGGGAAAAACTGTCGGCAGCCCCTGAGCCTGCTCAGGCTCCTAACTGGCCGGAGCTTATTGCTGCCCGCCGCTACACCGCTGAAACGGCGGGCACCACCGTCGAAGGCCTGCCACTCGACACCGGCCGCGACAGCCAAGGCCTGATCACCGGCGCGGCTGTTCAAGCGATAATCGATCCTGCGTATTCGCTGCACTGGAAAACCTCGACTGGTTTCGTTGAGTTGACCGGTCAGCAGATCCTCGGTGTCGCTTCGATGGTCCGGGCACATGTGCAGAGTTGCTTTGATCGCGAGGCGGAGCTGCTTGGGTTCGTGGCCGACGGCTCGATCACCGCCGAAATGCTCGAGGAGGGGTGGCCCGCATGAGCCGATTTATCACCACGCTGAAAACCGACCAGACCGACCGCCGAACCTACAAGCTGCTCGATGACCTGGTGCTGGCCGATGACGATCAACGCACGATCATCGTACCGGCCGGCTTCGTCACTGACTTTGCCAGCATCAAGGTTCTGCACAATGCCTTCCTGTTCGTGCTGTTCGCGCTGGTGTCGGGGTACGGCAACTACGCGGCCACGGTGCATGACTGGCTATACGAAAATGGTGAGCTCAGCCGCGAGGAGGCAGACGCGGTGTTGTATCGGGCGTTGCGGGCAGAAGGGGTCGCTCGATGGAGAGCCTATTTATTCTGGCTGGGTGTCAGGATAGGCGGCGCCAAGCACTACACCAAGACCCCGACGCGTTCGGGGTTTTCTTCGTCTGGTGACTGAAAAGACAAAGCCCCGGTGAGCTGTAATCACCAGGGCTTCTATTTCTCAGATGGGGAACATCCAGAACTTGCCGCAATGCTACCAGCACGGAAGCGAAAGCAAAACCCCGGCGGTTCGCTGTTCGCCGGGGTTTCTATTTTCTCCTGCACCCTTTAATACGGGAGAACGTGGGGAGGATCCTAGTCCAGATGAACGGCGAGGATCAAGGGATAATCGAGTGATATCATACGGCTATGTTTTCACTGGGAAGGCTGAACAACTCAAGGAGTGAGGATGCATCGATTTTTCGTCGCCGTACTTTCTGGACTATTAATCGCTGGATTTTTGTATACCTCGTACGCTGCGCAGCCAGGCTTATTGTCCATGCCTGGATGGGGCGCCTTATAAACAGCCCTTGGAAAATATTATGAGAGAAGCCCGCCACTGCGCGGGCTTTTTTTTGTCTGGAGAACGTATGACCGTAACTGAAAGAGACCGCGACATCCTCGCTCGGACACTTTGGGGTGAAGCTAGAGGTGAGGATCTCATCGGCCAGATAGCCGTAGCCTGGACCATCCGCAATCGCGTGGAAATGGACCTGCACAACGATGGAAAACCGGATTGGTGGGGGGAAGGTTACGCGGGCGTATGCTTGAAGCCATGGCAGTTCAGTTGCTGGAATAAGAACGATCCGAACTATCCATACTTGAGTGGCGCCAAGCAGATCCCGCTTCGTGAGTTCGCGCGCGCGCAGATTGCTGCTGATCATGTGATCGCCGGCACGGCGCCTGACCCTACAGGCGGTGCGACACATTATTACTCCACCACGATGCCAAGGGCTCCGAAATGGACCGAGGGCGCCACGCCCATGCTGAGGCTCGGGCATCACATCTTCTTCGCGCATGTACCGTGAACCCGAGAGCATAAGATTGTGGCACGCGTCTCCCATTGTTCGTGGTGTCGACTTGCCATTGCTGCGCATTGCATGTAAAGTGGCGTCGACTGTCTCCAATAGTCGATGTTGATATAATTAAAAACCCGCACCTCGACGGAGGATGCGGGTTTTTTTTGCCCTTTTTTCAGCGTTTATTTTTACTCACTGAATCAATAAAAATCCGGACAATAAAAAACCCGCCTTTGAAGGGCGGGTTTTTAATTCAACTTGCGACGCGCTGAAGCGCGCCGCAGTTGTCAATCACGCGGCTTTTAAGCTACGTGGCTGATAACACCATTTGCGAAGGAAACTTGCGCGATGTCGGTAACACCAGTCAGAGTGATGACCGAAACTTGATCTGCACTCGAACCGGCCAGGCTGCCGGTCGCTACAGTCGAGCTGCCGAAATCGGAAGCTTCAACGACAGCTTTAACTACACCAGCGTCTTTGATGAAGAATACTTCCAAAGTGCCGTTTTTGCCGCCAGTCAACAGACCGGTGGTAGCATCATAAGTGGCAGTGGAATTCAGGCTGTAGCCTTCACCGATGTAAAGCGCGTCACCTTTGTTGAACTGAGTCGAAGCAGTAGCATTGCCGATTGTGAAGTCATCGGTTGTAACTTTTGCTGCAAAATGGAACAGGTCAGCGCCAGTACCGCCCAAGTTGCTAGCGCCCAAATCTTTGACGTAGTTAGGAACTACTGCTGCATCAGCAGCATCTTCCAAGGCTTGATGACCATCAGCGATAGCTTGAGCTTTGACAACCAGAGCGTCAGCAGCTTTTGCATCAGCCAAAGTTTTGTCAGCAGCGATTTTGTCGCTTACGTCTTGTTTGAAAGCATTACCGGTAGCGCCAGTAATCTCAGCAGCGGTATCCGTTACAGCCTGATCGGCAACGGCTTTAGCGTAATCGGTAGCAGCCAAAGACTTCAAGGTGCCGAAGTCAGTGGAGTTGTTCAGGAAAGTAGAGAATGCCTTGGAGATTGCTTCGACTTGAGCAGGAGTTTTGGTCTTGTCAGTCAAAGCGGTGTACAGCGTAGCAGCGTCGGTGACTGGAACAGTCAGACCGGCGTCAGTGTTTGCTTTTGCCAGGGCATCAGTACCGCCAGTTGCGCCTTTTGCAGCACTGAAGTCAACATCAGTCTTAGCGGTGGCAGAGCTAACAGCAGCACCGTCTGCTTCCTTCAGGCCAGTAGCGGCGGTCAGAGCTGCTTCAAAAGCAACAGCCTTATCTACGTTGCCAGTTTCTGCTTTAGTGTAAGCAGCACGGGTCGCGATCAGATCAGTAGCTGCTTGGCCAGCGAGGGCTTGCAAGACACTGGTCGATGCGCCAATGGCTTCACGCAAGTCAAGAGCGTTATTGATTGCTTGATCAACGTTAGCATAGGTCTGATCTTGGCCTGGAGTTGCAGCAACCAAATCTTCCAGAGTGATTTTCTTGCCAGAAGAAGCGTTCAGGTCAACGACCGCTTTGTTCAAATCGGTCAGTTCGGTAACCTTGCTAGCTTCGAAATCAAGTACAGCTTTGTCAGCGAGAGCATCAGCCTTCAGAGCAGCAACGCCAGCTGGGATAGCGATGCCCGACAGGCTGCCGTCTTCAAGCTTAACGATAGCAGCTGCAACAGAAGCCGAAGTTCCATCAACGCCATCAAGGATAGCAACAGCATCGGCTTTAACGTAGTTTGCGCCGGCAGCGGAGGTGTAGACCTCGGAAACCAGAACCTTGTTGGTGAGCACTTTAGCGTCTGCGGCGCTTGCGCCGTTAACAAAAGCAGTCAGCAGTTGGTCAGCATTGACGGAAGCGCCAGCGCCAGTGGTCCAGTAGGTCAGGCCAGCTGCATCCGGAGTACGGCCAAACAGGTTGTTGTAGATCTTGATAACGGTGTCTTGACGCGACAGGCCGGCATAAGCGTCGGCGTATTCAGGCTGATCGTTTACGAAGTTAGCGCGCAGGTTTTCCAGAGTCAGAACAGCTGGAGTAGCGTTCAGTTCAGCCATCCAGTAGTCCAGGCCAGCTTTGTCAGCGGCGCGGCCAAGGTAAGCGACATACAGCTGTTGTACTTGTGCGGAAGTAGTAGCCATTACAGGTTCATCTCCAATATGAGTCGAAAATTCCAACACAGGCTTCCATCTGGATAAAAGGCCAACCGACCTTCAGCCTGATGCCATCCCTAAAAAGGTGGCGATTTGTGACAGCAAAAAATGCTGACATCTTAGTCAGCTACGAGCGAAGCGGTATTTGTTACCTTAACTCCAATCCCATAGCGGACAGTTGCTCGCGGATCATACATGGCAAAATGGCTTCATCACAATAGGAAAAAACCATCACTGCATGACACGTCACACCTGTATCGCCCCATCCATCTCAAACTTGAGAACGGACATCATGAAAGATCGCAAACGAGCGAAAGTGGTTCAAAAAAATCTACTAGGTGCATAAAAGCCGCGGTGCAGGTGGGTTTTCGACGAGCCACTTTCCTTCAGTCGGTTGGATAGGGCGTGAGCAATTGCTCCGTGCGTCAAAAACATTTGGACAAAAATTGATCAGGGAAGAGTGTATTTGTACAAACTTTGATCAGCACTAAATGTGTGTGTACAAAATTTGAGCGGAAATTATTTACTGGGTTCATCACAAGTCGTAGGGGTGGTCTGGGTCCGCAGACATGTGAAATTGCTCGCCCATGGAAGGCTCCCGATGTCACCGCAGATCTGCGCATCAAGTATTCTCGCCTTCTCCTGACAGGCTCCGCCAGGGTGAGCTGACGCAACGAACTGGTTGCATATCCCCCGCTGCGAAATCATCGCGGTTATAAGGTGGGCAGCCAGTGGGAGGCTCTGCGCGGGGCGTGTAGCGCACTACATACCACTACAAATGCTGTCATTAAGCTGGCATAACCGAGCCAAAACCACCCATTCAGGCACAAAAAAGGCACTTGCGGTAAACGCTAAGTGCCTGATTTGTATAGCTTGTTTGGTGGAGCCGGGGGGATTTGAACCCCCGTCCGCCAGTACTCCGCTGTCGGTACTACATGCGTAGCCGTGTCTATTAAGTTAACCCTCAGCGACCCGACGGGCAGGGTGCTTTGGGCGAGTTGTGTAAGTTTTAGCCGCTTCGTCCACAACGTACTGCACGGCGATTCTGTTCTATATGACAATCATTTTGGGTTTACAGACATCCCCTGATGATTGCTGGACCCGAAGGTACCAGAAGGGAAGGCTAAGGCTGCTTACGCAGCGAGAGCGTATTCCCCGTAGGTTTCGTCATTGGCAACTATAAGAAGTTGCAACAGTGGATTTACGAGTTCTGTTACCAACTCGGCATGCACCTAAAGTTTCGCAACCGGCGTCGAATCCTAAACGGCCCCGAACTCATTGCTCTGTACATCTTGATGAGCAACAAGCCTGCGCAGTGTACGCCAAACGACAGGGGAAGGCCAACCCGAAGGTTGGCCACGCTGTCATTAGTTGGCGGGTTCGTTGGCCAGATTGTCTACGCGTTGCAGCGCTTGCGTGGCCGAGGCGATGCATTTCTTGTCATCACCCGCTTTTTGCGCCATCTCCGCGTCGCCCTGCATGCGCTTGATGTCCATGGTGGTGTTTTCCGACGTGGCCGGGAGGGACGTGACCTTGTCTTTGAGTTCTTGCAGTTTTGAGGTGCACAGATCGTTGTCCGCAGCAAACACGGGGGAGGCCAGCAGTGCGGCGGAAATAAACAAACCAGCAAAAGCAGTGCGTTTCATGGGTATCTCCTTGAACAGTTGGTCTCGGTGCTGCCGGACGATCTGGCGGCTCTGCCGAGGTCGGAACAAGCCACGTTCGTTTAGGGCTTGATTAATCGACTGCGGCTGCGCAGAGGAATTCGTTTTTTTTTACGTTCGGTATGAAAAAGCCGAAACACCTCTCTGCTCGCCTTGAAAAGGGGCGAAATAGCCCCTTTTCAATGCAAATGAATCAGGCAGATTTGGCTTGGGTGACTCGATCGACCAGATAAACCAAGCCGTGATAGTCGATCCCGCCATGCTGCGTCAGGCCGATTTCGCACGTGCGGCTGGTGGAAATCCCTTCACTGCAATGCTGCACTGCGTCCTTGAGTGTGCGTAGCGAGTGGCTGTTCAGTTCCGGTGTGGTGAAGCCCTTGTCGCCGGCAAACCCACAGCAATGAATACCCTCCGGAATCACCACGGTATTGCTGCACTTGCGCGCCAGATCGATCAGCGCCTGGCTTTCGCCCAGATGCTGAGTGCTGCACGTCACATGCACTGCAATCGGTGCGTCCTGAGGCGTGAAGTCCAGCCGATCAAGCAGGTGCGTGCGGATGAAACGCACCGGGTCGTACAGATCCAGACGCAAATCGGCGACGTCCTGCACCAGTCGCAACGTACACGGACTGGTATCGCAATAGATCGGATCAAGCCCGCCGCGACTGGCGTGGAGCAAGGCGCTGATGAGTTCTTGCCGCTTGTGTTCGGCCTGCTCCGCATAGCCCTTTGAAGCGAAGGGCTGACCGCAGCAGAGGTTGTCCTGATTGTCCGGGAAGACGACCTGGTAACCGGCCTTTTCCAGCAAACCACGGGTTTTGTCGTACAGCGACGTCTGCTCTTTATCGCCCGCCGCCGGGCCCATGACCCGTGACACACACGCCGCCAGATACACCACGCGAGGGCGTTCGTCCGACACGCTCGGGCTGAAGCGAATGGCTTTCTCTGGTTGCGGCATCGCGCTCGTCCACAGAGGCACTTGGCCCTTGGATAGACGCGTCAGCGTTGCCGAAAGCTTGGTCAGACGCGGCGCACCGAGCAGCATCCGCGCGCCGTTGGCTACGTGCAGGGTGAAGCGTGCCCCTTGCAGGGTCTTGGCGAAATTTCCTTCGATCCAGTCAGCGGTTTTCTGATGCGTTGCGTGTCGACCACGAAGCTTTTTCACCAGTTCGCCGGTGTTGATACCTACAGGGCATCGTTGCGCACACAAACCCGTCGCGGCGCAGGTCTCGATGCCTTGGTATTCGTAGGCTTCTTCCAGTTCGGTGGTGTCGATGCCGGCACGTTTTTTCGCCTGAATGTCGCGCCAGATCACGATGCGCTGGCGCGGGCTGAGGGTCAGGCCTTTCGACGGGCAGACCGGTTCGCAGAAGCCGCACTCAATGCACTTATCCACAATCTCGTCGGCCGCCGGCAGCGGTTTCAGATGTTTGAGGTGGATCTGCGGGTCTTCGCTGAGCACCACATCCGGGTTGAGGATGCCGTTGGGGTCGAGCAGGCGTTTGAGCTGCCACATCAGTTGATAGGCATCGCTGCCCCATTCCAGCTCAACGAACGGCGCCATGTTGCGCCCGGTGCCGTGTTCGGCCTTGAGTGAGCCGCCGAACTCCACGGCCACCAATTGCGCGACGTCGTCCATGAACGCTTGGTAGCGTGCGACTTCTTCCGCGCTGTTGAAGCCTTGGGTGAAAACGAAGTGCAGATTGCCTTCCAGTGCGTGTCCGAAAAGGATCGCTTCGTCGTAGGCATGTTTGTCTAACAGTTCGATCAAGCGGTTCACACCGATTGCCAGTTGCTCGACCGGGAAGGTCACGTCTTCGATGATCACCGTGGTACCGGTTTTGCGCACGGCGCCGACGGCGGGGAAGGTGTCTTTGCGGATTGCCCAGAGGCGGGCGTTCTCGACCGGGTCTTCAGTGAAATCGACCTGTTTCTCCACCGGGAAACCACTGAGTGACGCCATGATCTGCGCCAGTTGTTCCTGCAGTAATGAGGAAGAAGCCGCGCGGGATTCGATCAATAACGCACAGGCATTGTTCGACAGTTGCTGTACGAAAGCAGGCATGCCCGGTTTGCTCTGCACCGAACGCAGGCTGCGCCGATCCAGCAGTTCCACCGCCGACACCGGTTGGCTTTTCAGTACGGTGACCGCGTTGCAGCAGGTTTCCACATCCGGGAACACGATCAGCGCCGAGGCCTTGTTCGGGTGATCGATAACGGTGTCGTAAGTCACCGCGCTGATGAAGCCGAGAGTGCCTTCAGAACCGACCAGCAAGTGGCTCAAGATATCCACAGGCTCATCGAAGTCCACCAAGGCGTTGAGCGACAGGCCAGTGGTATTTTTCAGACGATATTTGTGGCGGATTCTCGCGGCCAGTTCGGCATTGGCGCGAGTCTCGCGACCGAGCGTCGCCAAACGTTCGAGCAGATCGCCGTGGCTCGCGCGAAACGCCGCCACACTGTTGGCATCTTCAGTATCAAGGCGCGTGCCGTCGGCCAGAACCAGGCGCAGGCCGGCCAGCGTGTGATAGGTGTTTTGCGCGGTGCCGCAGCACATGCCGCTGGCATTGTTGGCCACGATGCCGCCAATTTTGCAGGCATTGATCGAGGCAGGGTCTGGGCCGATCTTGCGTCCGAATGGCGCCAGCCAGGCGTTGGCCTGGGCACCGATCACGCCCGGTTGCAGGCGGATTTGCGTGCCCTGGCCACGAATTTCGCGAGCGTTCCAGTTATCCCCAAGCACGATCAAAACCGAATCGCTGATCGCCTGTCCCGACAGGCTGGTGCCGGCGGCGCGGAACGTGACCGGGACACGGTCGCGTTGGGCCAGTTTCAGCAGGGTCACCACTTCGTCTTCGGACTCGACGCGGATCACCAGTTTGGGGATCAGCCGATAGAAACTCGCGTCGGTGCCAAAAGCCAGGGTTGATAGCGGATCGTCAAAGCGTCGATCAGCCGGAATCAGTTGCTGCGCATCGCGCAGGAAAGCCGCCGGTAGACTCATCGGTCCTCCAGAATCAATACCACCAGGTCTTTCGGGCCGTGGGCGCCATACGCCAGCACTTGTTCGATGTCAGCGGTTTTCGATGGGCCGGACACCAGCAGCGCGTTGGTCGGCATGCCCTGAGCCCATTCGAACTCCTGCTGCACCTGATAGAAGTTGTCGCGGATTTCGCTGGCCTTGAGCAGAGCGAAATGCACCGGCGGCACCAAGCTCATCAGGCGCGGTTCTTCGCGGGTCGGCCAGAGAATCAGGCTGCCTGTTGCAGCAATGGCACCGAGGGTGCCGGTGAGGCTGGCCGGGGTATCGTTGAACAACTCGGCTTTCCATTCTTCCATCGGGCGGTTGTAGGATTTCAGCGTTGGCAGATCAGGATTGTTCGCCCAGTGCTGTGTGACCCGTTGCCCGTGCGCTGTCGTCGGTGCGATCAACAGGCTGGGCAATTGACGGTCGTGCAGCAATTGCTGGAGCAGTGCCGGCCACTCTGCGTCTGAGGTCAGGTGGATTTCGGTGTGCACCGCTTCCATCAGCTTGCGCAGTTGCGGGATGCGTTGTTCGGCGCTGTACGTGTAAGGCTGGGTCACCAGATCGACATCGAAGTCGTCGGCAATCGGCGTGGCGCCGGTCAGACTTTTGCGCAGTTTGCCGAGGATATTTTGCTTGGCACTCATCAGCGATCTCCCTGTTTGGCCAAATGCTCGCGGGCCATGTCATGCAATGAGCGGGCGGCGGGTTTCGGTGCACTGTGGTTCTGCGTCCATGGGCCGACATTGCTAGGCGTCAGGGCGCGCAGGCGCGTGGCGAAGAAACCGAATAACCGATACAGGGTCGGCGAGCTGTTGAGTTTCGCCCAGGCGTTCCAGATGAAACGCTCCTTGCGCGAGTACTTGCTGCCCTGACCGCGCATCACTTGATGAGGGCTGTCGGGGGCTTTGACGTTCTCTTCGCGTAGGCGACGCAGCAATGCCGGGATAGGAATTTTTACCGGGCACACTTCACCGCACGCGCCGCACAGCGACGATGCGCTCGGGTGATCTGGAACCTTCGCCAGACCGACCATGTGCGGGGTGATGATTTTGCCGATTGGCCCCGGATACACCTCGCCATAGGTGTGACCGCCGACCCGGGTGTAGACCGGGCAATGGTTCATGCACGCGCCGCAGCGGATGCAGTTCAACGTCTGGCGCAATTCGCTGTCGGCAAAGGCCTGGCTGCGACCGTTGTCGAGCAGCACCAGATGCACGTCCTGCGGGCCGTCGAGTTCATGCTCCTTGCGTGGGCCGGAGATCATGTTGACGTAAGTGGTGATTGGAATGCCCAGCGCCGAGCGGGTCAGCAGCGACAGCAGCGGGACCACGTCACGCAGGTTTTCCACGACTTTTTCGATGCCGGTGACGGCGATATGGACGGGGGGCACGGTGGTGGTCATGCGCCCGTTGCCTTCGTTTTCCACCAGCAGCAAGGTGCCGGTTTCGGCCACGGCGAAGTTGACGCCGGAGACGCCGATGTCCGCTTCGAAGAATTTCTGCCGCAGGACTCTGCGACCGATCTGAATGAGTTGGTCAACGTCCTTGGTGTATTCCACGCCAAGTTTGTCGTGGAACAAGGACGCGACCTGACCGGCATTCTTGTGGATCGCCGGCATAATGATGTGTGAAGGCTTCTCGTGGTCGAGCTGGACGATGTATTCCCCCATATCGGACTCCAGACATTCAATGTCTTGAGCCTCGAGGAAATGGTTCATCTCCATCTCTTCGCTGACCATCGATTTGCCCTTGATCACTTGCCGCGCCTCGTGAGCGCGGATGATCGATAAGACGATGCCGTTGGCTTCGTCCACCGTTTCCGCCCAGTGCACTGTCACACCGTTGCGGGTCAGGTTTTGTTCCAGTTGCTCGAGCAGGTCGGGCAACTTGGAGAGCGCGCGGGCTCTGATCGAGTTGCCCAGAGCACGCAAGTGTTCTCTTTCGTGGGCATCGCTGAAAGCCGCTGCCCGTTTGGTCATCAGTGAATCCATCGCCGTACGGAAGTTGTTCCGTAGCTGCGGATCACCCAAGGCGTTGTGCGCCCGGGTGCGGAAATCTTCTTCTACGGTGACCGTAGGAATAATCGTCGAGGTACTCATTGCGCACCCCCGGTTCGTTGCCAGAGGAAACTCGCCAGGTGTTGGCCGCGCAGCGCTTCTTTCTGTTTTTCCAGCGAACCGTTGATGTTCATCAAACAGCCGCAGTCCGCACTCAACACCTTGTGTGCGCCGGATTCCTTCAACGCTCGGGTCTTGTCGGCCACCATCGCGCCGGAAATGTCTGGCATACGGACGCTGAATGTCCCACCGAAGCCACAGCATTCGCTTTCGTGGTCGTGATTGACCCGCTCCACGTTGCTCAACTGCGCCAACAACTCTCGGCCATGCAGGTGAGTGTTCATCTCGCGGCGCGCTGAGCACGAGGTGTGCAGCGCGACTTTCACCGGTGCGCCGCTGTCCTTGAGCTGCACCTTGCAGACGAACAGCAGAAACTCCGCTAACTCATAGGTACGGGCCGCGAGGGCCTGAACCTGTTTGAGTGTGTCCGGCTCGTCCTTGAACAAGTCGGCGTAATGTTCTCGCAGCATGCCGGCGCAGGAGCCCGACGGCACGACCACCGGATAATCCCCGGCAAACAGCGCCAGTTGTGAGCGCGCCACCGTCCGTGCCTGCTCGGTGTAACCCGAGGTGTAGGCCGGTTGTCCGCAGCAGCTCTGCCCTGGCGGGTACTCGACCCGGATCCCTTCGCGTTCCAGCAAGTGGATCGCGTCCATCCCGGCTTCCGGGTAGAAGAGGTCGACTACACACGTCCCGAACAGGTAGACCTGCGAGGGTTTCTCGCTGGGGTATTGCCGAGGTTCGGGCAGTGGCGGTGCAACGCGGGTCGCGTTTGGCACCGCGTTGTAAAAAAGCTCGCTCATCAGGCGTGTCTCCGGGTGATCCCGGTTATCCGTCCGCTGAGGCTGCTGAATATAGAACGCGTTGCTTTCAGCAGCCTTACAGACCGGGTTGTGAATTGCTGACGTCGGAATCACGAACCGGCGTCGGTTATTTCCATGTCGCTTGTAGGCTTCTGCCGGTTTTAGTGCACCAGCATGCCAGTGAACCAGTAGGCCTGAGCCAAAGTGATCAGGCCGACAATCGTTGCAAAGAATAGGCTGTGCTTGAGGGTGAAGCGGAACAGATCCGACTCCTTGCCCACCAGGCCTGTCGCGGCGCAGGCCACGGCGATCGATTGTGGCGAGATCATTTTGCCGGTCACGCCGCCGCTGGTGTTTGCGGCGACCAGCAACACATCGCTGACACCGATCTGGTGGGCGGTGGTCGCCTGCAACGAGCTGAACAGGGCGTTGGACGAGGTATCGGAGCCGGTGAGGAACACGCCAAGCCAGCCGAGGAACGGCGAGAAGAACGGGAATGCAGCGCCGGTCGCGGCCAATACCAGCGCCATGGTGGAAGACATGCCGGAGTAATTGGTGACGAAGGCGAACGCCAACACCATGCCGATCGACAGAATGGGCCAGCGCAGCTCGAACAGTGTCTCTTTAAAAGTGGTAAGACCAGTTTTAAAGTTGATCTTCAGTACCAGCATCGAGATCAGTGCGGAAAAGAAGATCGCCGTGCCGGTCGCGGAAATCGGGTCGAGTTTGAACACCGCTGGAATTGCGGTTGGCACGGCCACGATCGGTGCGGTCTTGATCACCAGTTGGTCAAGGTGCGGGATCGCGAAGTTGAACACCCACGCATACATCGAGCCGCCGGCAGCGAACATGGCCTTGAATGGCTTGAGGGTCCAGATGGTCACCAGCACCGTGAGGATCAGGAACGGCGACCAGGCTTTGAAAATTTCCCCGAGGCTGTAAGGCGAAGCCACGGTGGTGCGTTTCTGGCCGAAACCGCCGACGCTGGCGGTGATGGCCGCGCTCGACGTGGCGCCGGCGATTTGCGCGTCTGCGCTGCGTTTCGGCTGCCAGACCTTCAGGAACAGGGTCAGGGAAATCAGGCTGACCAGGGCCGACGTGATGTCCGGCAGTTCCGGGCCAATGAAGTTGGAGGTGAAGTATTGGGTGACGGCGAAGCTCAAGCCCGCAACCAGCGCAGCTGGCCAGGTCTCACGGACGCCGCGCAGGCCATCCATCATGAACACCAGCCAGAACGGTACAAATAACGACAGCAGTGGCAGTTGGCGACCGGCCATGGCGCCGATCTTGAATGCGTCGATCCCCGTCACCTGGCCGGCCACGATGATCGGAATCCCCAGTGCGCCGAACGCTACGGGGGCGGTGTTGGCGATCAGGCACAAACCTGCGGCGTACAACGGGTTGAAACCCAGTCCAACGAGGAGGGCGGCGGTAATCGCCACCGGCGCGCCGAAACCGGCAGCACCTTCGAGGAATGCACCGAAGCAGAAACCGATCAGCAGCACCTGCAAGCGCTGGTCGTCAGTGATCGACAGCACCGAGCTGCGAATAACCTCGAACTGACCACTTTTGACGGTCAGTTTGTAGAGGAATACCGCGGCGACAATGATCCAGGCAATCGGCCATAGACCGTAGGCGAAGCCATACCCGGCAGCGGCGAAGGCCATGTCGACCGGCATCTGGAACGCGAAGATCGCCACGGCAATCGACAGCGCGAGCGTGATGCTGCCGGCTATATGACCTTTGAGACGGAACACCGCCAAGGCGAGGAAAAAGAAAACGATGGGAATGACGGCCGCGAGTGCGGACACGCCGAGACTGCCGAGCGGGCTGTAGAGCTGTTGCCAGGTTTGCATATGGGGTGGCCCCTAATTGTTGTTGGTCAGGCACTGTCAGCGTTCTTGGATAATTGGTAAGACCAATTTACAATCGCTGTTGGCTAGGGTAAAAGCCTTCATGTCGGTGTGTCAATTTGTCGCCCTGAAACTTTTGTCGAATAAGCGGTGCAGATCGCATCTGATCCGGTTCGGGCTAGTGTCGTCTGATAGGTGTCGGCAGGGCGCCGATAGGCCAGAATAGAGAGCCCGGCGAGCGGTCGGGATCGTGGAGAAATGAGTTATGGGGTTTGATCAGATACGTCAGCGCCGTTTGTCTGACGATATTGTCGAGCGACTTGAGGGGATGATCCTCGAGGGCACGCTGAAGTCCGGTGAACGGCTTCCGGCGGAGCGCACGCTGGCCGAACAATTTGGCGTATCACGCCCGTCGCTGCGCGAGGCGATTCAGAAACTGGCGGCCAAAGGTCTGCTGGTCAGTCGCCAGGGCGGCGGCAACTATGTGGTTGAGAGTCTGGGTTCAACGTTCAGCGATCCACTGCTGCAATTGCTTGAAAGCAATCCTGAGGCGCAACGCGATCTGCTGGAATTTCGCCACACTCTGGAGGCATCGTGTGCCTATTACGCTGCGTTGCGTGCTACCGATGTTGATCGCGAGCGGCTGACAGCAGCGTTCGAAGAGTTGCAGGACTGCTATTCGCGACACGACGAAGTCAGTCGTGCAGAGGAGGGGGCTGCGGACGCGAAGTTTCACCTGGCGATTGCCGAGGCCAGTCACAACGCCGTGTTGCTGCACACCATTCGCGGGCTGTTCGATTTGCTTAAGCGCAACGTCGTGACCAACATTGGCGGCATGTACAAGCAGCGCACGGAAACCCGTGACATGCTGATCACTCAGCATCGGGAATTGTATCTGGCGATTATTGAAGGGCGCGCAGAGCAGGCGCGGGAAGTTTCCAGTCGACACATTCTGTATGTACAGGAAGTGCTGGAAGAGGTGCGGCAAGAGGTTCAGCGCATGGCCAGAGCGGAGCGGCGCAAGGGGATGTAGCTTTTTTAAAGGCAAAAAATCTCAGCCGGCTGCGGTTCCTGCGTGTGGGAGATGTATTTCCCTGTAGGAACTGCCGCCGGCTGCGATCTTTTCAGACAGAAAGACTCAGTCTTCCTTGCCCTTGTTGCGCACGGCACGCTGCAACTCACGACCTGCATCGCGTTCACGCTCGGTGTCACGCTTGTCGTATTCCTTCTTGCCCTTACCCAGAGCGATCTCACACTTGACCATGTGTTTGCTCCAGTACCAGGACAGGCATACGCAGGCGTAACCCTTTTGCTGCACAGCGGCGGCGAGTTTTTCAAGCTCGCGGCGGTTGAGCAGCAATTTGCGAGTGCGCACCGGGTCAGCGATGACGTGGGTGCTGGCGGTCATCAGAGGCGTGATGTGACTGCCGAGCAGCCACGCTTCGCCATCCTTGAGCAGCACGTAACTGTCGACCAGTTGCAGCTTGCTTGCCCGTAGACTTTTTACTTCCCAGCCGGCCAGGACCAGACCAGCCTCGAACTTATGCTCGATGAAGTAATCGTGTCGCGCTTTTTTGTTCTGCGCGATGGTCCCTGTTGGGTGTTTCTTCTGTTTAGCCATAGGGGCGGCATTATATGGAGATAAATGGCCGTCGGCTACGGTGATGCTGCGTGCTTGAGCAGGTTGAGTGAATGCCGGACAATGCGGCCTCTTTTTCTAACGCTTGGGCGTGATAAACGATGTCGACAGACAAGGTTTCTGTCCACGGCAGTTGGGCTAGCCGCTGGGTATTCATACTCGCCGCGACCGGTTCGGCCGTGGGACTGGGTAGTATCTGGAAATTCCCCTATATGGTCGGGATGTACGGCGGCGGCGCTTTTGTATTGATGTTTCTGGCGTGCATCGCACTGATCGGCATCCCTGTCATGCTCGCTGAAACCCTGATAGGCCGGCGCGCCCGGCAAAGTCCGGCAAATGCCCTGAAGGTGCTGGCGCTGGAGGCTGGGCACTCGCCCAAGTGGTCGTGGGGTGCGTTTGCCGGGATGATCACGGCATTGCTGATTCTGTCTTTCTATAGCGTTGTGGGTGGCTGGTCGCTGGATTACATCATCGACATGGGGCGCGGCGACTTCCAGGGCGCTACGGCTGATCAGGTCGGCGCCTACTTTGGCAATGTCATTGCCGATCCTTGGCGCCTGACACTTTGGCACACGATTTTTATGCTGCTGTCGGCGCTGGTCATCGCCAAGGGTGTGGTTGCAGGGCTTGAGCGCAGCCTGCGGATCATGATGCCGCTGCTGTTCGTGATGATTCTGGTGCTGCTGGGTTACAGCATGACCACTGGGCACTTCATGGAAGGCGTGCATTTCATGTTCGACTTTCACCCGGAAAAAGTCCTCGACGGTTTGCTGCCCGCCATGGGTCACGCGTTCTTCTCTTTGAGCGTGGGCGTTGGCTCGATCATGATCTACGGCGCCTACATGCCCAAGAGTGCGTCATTGTCCGGCACGGTTGTCGGCGTTGCATTGCTCGACACGTTTGTTTCGCTGGTGGCCGGTCTTGCCTTGTTTCCTATTGTGTTCGCCGGCGGGCTGAACCCTAGCGAGGGGCCTGGCCTGATGTTCGTCAGTCTGCCATTTGCTTTTGGTAACGTGGCTTTTGGTCAGTTGATGGGCGTTGTGTTCTTTGTTCTGGTGGCGGTTGCGGCTTGGAGTTCGGCAATTTCGTTGCTCGAACCCATGGTTGCCTACTTGGTGGAGCGCACGAAAGTCAGGCGCGCCTGGGTGACATTCTGGCTGGCATTCACCTGCTGGTTCGTCGGTTTGGGCACGGTGTTCTCCTTCAATATCTGGAAGGAAGCCAAATTTTTCGTGAACGAAGGCGGGATGTTCCATCTCTACCAATGGGGCGCGCAGAGTGGCCTTGATTTCTTCGGTGTGATCGATTTCTTCACCTCGCGGATCATGTTGCCGTTGGGTGGGTTGTGTTTCGTGCTATTTGCCGGATGGGTGATGGGGCGTGAAGCAGTGCGTGACGAGTTGTCGATTCGTAACCCGGCGCTGTTTGCCCTGTCTTTGTTCTTGATGCGCTATGTGGCGCCCATCGGCATTCTTGTAGTGTTTGCCACCCAGCTCTGGAAGTGACGCTTACATGACGACACATATTCAACGATCGGCGCTGCTGCCGTACCCGGCGCAATTTCTCTACGACCTGGTCAACGACGTGGCGCGTTATCCGGAGTTTTTGCCGTGGTGCTCGTCCGCTGAAGTACTGGAAAGCTCGCCCGAGCATATGCGTGCCAGTGTTGGCGTGGCCAAGGGAGGCCTCAGTCAGCATTTCGTGACGCGCAACACGCTGGTACCTGGGCAATCGATCGAGATGAATCTCGAAGAGGGCCCTTTCAATCAGTTGCACGGCGTTTGGGTGTTCAAGGTGTTGAACGAGAAGGCCTGCAAGATCAGTTTGGATCTGTCCTTCGACTACGCAGGGCCGCTCGTACGCGCCACGCTGGGGCCGCTGTTCAATCAGGCTGCGAATACTCTGGTGGACGCGTTCTGCCAGCGTGCCAAGCAGATGCATGGTTGAAGCGGTGATCGAGATAGAGGTCGTGTATGCGGCCGTTGATCGTCAGGTGCTGCGTACGGTCAGCTTGGTTGAGGGGGCGACCGTGCGATCGGCGGTGTTTGCCTCGGGTATCAATATCGAGTTTCCTGAGTTGAATCTGTCTGAGTGTCCGTTGGGGATTTTTGGCAAAGTGGTTTCCGATCCGGATACAAGGCTTGTTCAGACGGGGGATCGCATTGAGATTTACCGACCGCTGCTCGCCGACCCAAAAGAGGTTCGGCGTTTGCGCGCGGCTAAAGCAGCCGAAGCCAAAGCTCGAAATCAGTGAGTAAGCCAATCTGCAAGCAATAAAAAACCCGGAATTTCCGGGTTTTTTATTGGCTCGCCAATTATTGCGGCGAGGTGTCCAGCGGCTCTGGTGTCGGAACCGGAACGGTTTCTACACCATCAACTTCCTTCTGGATCTGATCCAGCATGGAACCTGGCTTGACCGGTTTTTCCGGTTTTGGCTTCTCGGCGTTTTCAGCAGGAGCGGTCACGGTGGTGTCACTGTCCTTGCCGAGAATGGCTTCGTCACGGCTTACGCCCGGCATGAAGTCACCAGACAGGCTGACAAGCTGGTCGTTTGAGTTAAAAATAACGCTGATGCGTTCCTGTTGGCGTTCACCGCCACCCGGTTGCAGGCTGTACAGATAATCCCAGCGATTGGCATGGAACGTATCGGCAAGCAGGGGGTTGCCCATGATAAACCGTACTTGCGGCCGGGTCATTCCCGGGCGTAACTGGTCTATCATGTCCTGCGTGACGACATTGCCCTGCTGGATGTCGATTTTGTAAACCCCGGGGAATGAACAACCGGCGAGTGCGAGCAGTCCCACAAAGGTGAAACTGGTTAGCAAGAGCTTGGTGTTTTGCATCGGTGGGCGACTTCCACTATCTTGGCTGGGACAACGTAAACGCCGATCATACCCGCATTAAGAGAAGCTGCGAAGCAGCATCGCGAGAAAGCTAACCATGGTTGAAAATAGCGAACTACGCAAAGCCGGCCTGAAAGTGACCCTGCCACGGGTCAAGATCCTGCAAATGCTCGACTCTACCGAGCAGCGTCACATGAGTGCCGAGGACGTCTACAAGGCGTTGATGGAGGCTGGCGAGGACGTCGGTCTGGCCACGGTTTACCGTGTCCTGACCCAGTTTGAAGCGGCTGGTCTCGTGGTCCGTCACAACTTCGACGGTGGCCACGCGGTATTCGAATTGGCCGATGGTGGGCACCACGACCATATGGTTGACGTTGAAACCGGTGAAGTCGTCGAGTTCATCAGCGTTGAAATCGAAAAACTCCAGAATGCAATTGCCGAGGAGCACGGTGTCGAGTTGGTGGATCACAACCTGGTGCTGTACGTACGCAAGAAAAAGTAAGCATGTCGCGCGAATTTCAGGTTCGCGAAACGAGCGAAGGCGACCCAAGGGTCGCCTTCGTGCTTTCAGTCATCTTTAAACTTTGGCGGTGACGACCATCTTTTTCGCGTGCGCCAAGGATTCCTTGGTCAGGTCGATGCCACCCAGCATGCGTGCCACTTCTTCTATTCGGTCGTTCTTGCTCAGCTTGGAGACAGCAGTGTGGGTTGCCTGTTCGCCGCGCACTTTGTGTACAAACAGGTGTTGGTGACCTTGCGCCGCCACTTGTGGCAAGTGCGTCACTGTCAGAACCTGTCCGCGTTCACCGAGGCGGCGGAGCAATTGGCCGACAATTTCAGCGGTCGGGCCGCCAATACCCACGTCCACCTCGTCGAACACCAGTGTGGGGGCGCGGGAGGTTTGCGCGGTAATCACTTGAATTGCCAAGCTGATACGTGACAGTTCGCCACCGGACGCCACTTTCGCCAGTGCCTTCAGTGGTTGACCGGGGTTGGCGCTGACCAGCAGTTCGACTTGCTCCAGCCCGTTGGGCAGAAGTTCTTCGCTGCTGTTGGCGCGCAACTCAATGGTGAATCGCCCGCCCGGCATGCCCAGGCGTTGAATCTCCAGCTCTACCGCGCTGGCGAGGCTGCCGGCCGCCTGATGGCGCAAATCACTCAGCTCGCGGGCCTTCTCTTGATAATGACGAGCATAGGAGGCTAGCTCTTCGCTCAATCGCTCGATGGATTCGTCGTTGGCATTGAGAGTTTCGATTTCATCCAGCAGTTTTTGCTGCATTTCGCTGACTTCGGTTGGTTGAATCCTGTGCTTGCGCGCCAGCGTGTAAATGGCATCCAGTCGCTCTTCCAGATATTGCAGGCGAGCCGGATCGGCATCGAAGTTATCAAGGAAGCGATTGAGTTCACCAACGGCTTCTTCAACCTGGATCTGTGCGCTGGTCAGCAAGCTGCTTGCTTCACCCAGTGCGCCGATTGAATTGTTCACACTCGATAAGCGATTGAGGCTGGCGGTCAGCGCATTCAGCACGTTACCGGAATCGCTTTCGCTGCATTGCTCGACCACTTGTCGACAAATGCCCAGCAAGGTTTCGGCGTTGGTCAGATTTTTGTGTTCTTGCTCCAACTGCTCGAGTTCGTTATCGCCGAGTCCGAGATTTTCCAGTTCTTCGAGTTGGTAGCTGAGCAGTTGATGGCGCGCGCGTTGTTCGTCGCCGGAATTGGAGAGGCGCTCCAGCTCCTGGCGTGTCTGGCGCCAACGCTGCGCGGCCAGATGCACTTGGCGCGCAAGGTCGGTAGCGCCAGCGTATTCGTCCAGCAGTCGGCGATGGGTGTCGGTTTTCAGCAGGGACTGGTGTTCATGTTGACTATGAATATCGATCAGCAATTCGCCGAGGGCCTTGAGATCACCCAGCGGGCAGGGTGTGCCGTTGATATAGCCGCGTGAACGACCTTCGCTGGTGATGACTCGGCGCAGGATGCAGGGGCCGTCGATGTCCAGATCGCGTTCTGCCAGCCAGGCGTGGGCTTCGGGAATATCGACCAGATCGAAAGTCGCCAGGATATCGGCCTTGTCGGCGCCCGGGCGCACTACGCCACTGTCGGCGCGATCGCCAAGGGTCAGGCCCAGGGCGTCGAGCATGATCGATTTGCCTGCGCCGGTTTCCCCTGTGATCACGCTCATCCCGCGATCAAGTTCGAGATCGAGATGTTCAACGATGGCGTAGTTGTGTACAGACAGGTGCACCAGCATAAAGGCCGCTCCCAGGCTTTAGGTCTGGTTATTTATACAGTGTTTTGTTTCGGGCTGACAATGCCCCCTCTTAGCTCGATTCGCTTGAACGGAAAAATTTCTTAGCGCATCGAGGAATGTGAAAGCGGCACTTTTTTGTAGGGTTAATCATTGAAGCCCCTTGAAGCCTGATTTTGCGGCCCCATATATCGGGACAGAAGCGCGAGTCGAACTCGCGGACGATATTGAAAGGAGAATTCTATGGCTGACGAACAGACAGTAGATAAGCAAAACCCAGAAGCCAATCCGGCGCCCGAGGGTTCGGGTGACGACCTGGCGACCCGTGTACAAGTGCTCGAAGAGCAATTGGCCGCCGCGCAGGATCAGTCTCTGCGTGTTGCCGCTGATCTGCAGAACGTCCGTCGTCGTGCCGAGCAAGACGTCGAGAAAGCGCACAAGTTTGCGTTGGAAAAATTCGCCAGTGACCTGCTGCCGATTGTCGACAGCCTGGAGCGCGGCCTTGAGCTGTCGAACCCGGACGACGAAGGTATTCGTCCGATGCGTGAGGGGATCGAGCTGACGCTGAAAATGTTTCACGACACCCTCAAGCGTTATCAGCTTGAAGCGATCGATCCGCATGGCGAACCGTTCAATGCCGTTCACCATCAGGCGATGGCCATGCAGGAAAGCGCCGACGTAGAGCCGAACAGCGTTCTGAAGGTGTTCCAGAAGGGCTACCAGCTCAATGGCCGCTTGTTGCGCCCGGCCATGGTCGTGGTCAGCAAGGCGCCTGCGCCAGTTTCGCCTTCTATTGATGAGCAGGCTTGAAATTAGCCGCAAGGCCCCCATTTAGAAGTCAAGCGTTTAAGTGCTACCGCAGTTAGCCACCACTGCTGCGGCATCCAAATCCAAAGTTTCGGGAGAGTTAACATGGGCAAAATTATCGGTATCGACCTGGGGACTACCAACTCCTGCGTCTCCGTGCTGGAAAACGGCAAAGCAAAAGTTATTGAAAACGCTGAAGGCGCGCGTACCACGCCGTCGATCATCGCTTACGCCAACGATGGCGAAATTCTGGTAGGTCAGTCGGCCAAGCGTCAGGCTGTTACCAACCCGCACAACACTCTGTACGCCGTAAAGCGTCTGATCGGTCGTCGTTTCGACGAAGAAGTTGTGCAGAAAGACATCCAGATGGTCCCTTACAAGATCGTCAAGGCTGATAACAACGACGCTTGGGTTGAAGTGAACGGCCAGAAAATGGCCCCGCCACAAATCTCGGCTGAAATTCTGAAGAAAATGAAGAAGACCGCCGAAGACTACCTCGGCGAGCCAGTGACCGAAGCGGTAATCACCGTTCCGGCTTACTTCAACGACAGCCAGCGTCAGGCGACCAAAGACGCCGGCCGTATCGCCGGTCTGGACGTAAAACGTATCATCAACGAACCAACCGCTGCCGCTCTGGCTTACGGTATGGACAAGGCCAAAGGCGATCACACTGTGATCGTTTACGACCTGGGTGGCGGTACTTTCGACGTTTCCGTGATCGAGATCGCTGAAGTTGACGGTGAGCACCAGTTCGAAGTGTTGGCCACCAACGGTGACACGTTCCTGGGCGGTGAAGACTTTGACATTCGTCTGATCGACTACCTCGTGGACGAATTCAAGAAAGAAAGCGGCATGAACCTTAAAGGTGATCCGCTGGCCATGCAGCGCCTGAAAGAAGCCGCTGAGAAAGCCAAGATCGAGCTGTCGTCCGCTCAGTCGACCGACGTGAACCTGCCGTACATCACTGCAGACGCCACCGGTCCTAAGCACCTGAACGTCAAGATCTCGCGTGCCAAGCTCGAAGCTCTGGTTGAAGACCTGGTTCAGCGCACCATCGAACCTTGCCGCATCGCCATGAAAGACGCAGGTCTGGACGTTGGCGCGATCAACGACGTGATCCTGGTCGGCGGTCAGACTCGTATGCCGCTGGTGCAGAAACTGGTAACCGATTTCTTCGGTAAAGAAGCACGTAAAGACGTTAACCCGGACGAAGCTGTTGCCATGGGTGCTGCGATTCAGGGCGCTGTTCTGGCTGGCGACGTGAAAGACGTTCTGCTGCTCGACGTCAGCCCGCTGACCCTGGGTATCGAAACCATGGGTGGCGTGATGACCGCGCTGATCGAGAAAAACACCACGATTCCTACCAAGAAATCGCAAGTGTTCTCGACTGCCGACGACAACCAAGGCGCTGTGACCATTCACGTTCTGCAAGGTGAGCGTAAGCAAGCCACACAGAACAAGTCCCTGGGCAAGTTCGACCTGGCCGACATTCCACCCGCTCCACGTGGCGTGCCGCAGATCGAAGTGACTTTCGACATCGACGCCAACGGCATCCTGCACGTTGGTGCGAAAGACAAGGCCACCGGCAAGACTCAGTCGATCGTGATCAAGGCTAACTCCGGTCTGTCCGACGAAGAAATCGAGCGCATGGTGCGTGACGCCGAAGCCAACGCTGACGAAGACCGCAAGTTCGAAGAACTGGCCGCCGCCCGCAACCAAGGTGATGCACTGGTTCACTCGACTCGCAAAATGGTCTCCGAAGCTGGCGACAAGGTTAGCGCCGAAGAGAAGACTGCGATTGAAGCCGCTGTGGTTGCGTTGGAAGCCGCCGTTAAAGGCGACGACAAGGCTGCCATCGAAGCTAAAGTTGAAGAGCTGTCGAAAGTCTCCGCTCCAGTTGCTCAGAAGATGTACGCCGAACAGCCTCAGCCAGCTGATGGCGCAGCCCCGCAAGGCGAATCGGCTGAGAAAGCGGAAGACGTGGTCGATGCAGAGTTCGAAGAAGTCAAAGACCACAAGTAAGTTGTTGGTCGGCCGGTTGACTGCCTTTAGGCGGTGACTGGTAGGATGTCGCCGCGCGGGAGCTTGCTCCCGCGTTGGCGTATCTGGAATACGCGAATTTTTACAGCATGCGACAGCGTTCGAATGCTGGCGGTATGGCTGAAAATGCTCCTGCTTTTCACGTCGAAAGTACCGCATGAATCACAGACCAGGATCGTTGAATTGACGTGAGTTGGGTCCGGGCCTGTATTGGGGCTCAACGAGTTTGGCGAGGCTCAGGAGGGGTTTGCCGAACGTCCTTAAGAGTGCAAAGACTTATGGCAAAGCGTGACTATTACGAGGTGTTGGGTGTTGAGCGTGGCGCGAGCGACGCAGACCTGAAAAAGGCCTATCGCCGTTTGGCGATGAAGCATCACCCGGACCGTAATCCCGATGACAAAGCATCGGAAGAACTGTTCAAAGAGGCCAATGAGGCCTATGAAGTATTGTCCGACTCGAGCAAGCGCGCGGCGTTCGACCAGTATGGTCATGCCGGTGTCGACCCAAGCATGGGGGGTGGCGGTGCCGGTTTCGGTGGTCAGAACTTCTCCGACATTTTTGGTGATGTCTTCAGTGACTTCTTCGGTGGCGGTCGCGGTGGTTCCCGTGGCGGCGCTCAGCGTGGCAGCGACTTGCGCTACACCCTGGAACTGAATCTGGAGGAAGCGGTACGCGGCACAACCGTGAATATCCGCGTTCCGACACTGGTCAATTGCAAGCCGTGCGATGGTTCGGGGGCCAAAAAAGGCTCGTCACCTTCGACTTGCCCGACGTGTGGCGGCATCGGTCAGGTGCGCATGCAACAGGGCTTCTTCTCGGTGCAGCAGACCTGCCCGCGTTGCCATGGCCAGGGCAAGATCATTTCCGATCCGTGCGACTCCTGCCACGGTGATGGCCGCGTTGAAGAGTACAAAACCCTGTCGGTCAAAGTGCCGGCCGGCGTCGATACTGGCGACCGCATTCGTCTGTCCGGCGAAGGCGAGGCGGGTACTCAAGGTGGTCCGACTGGCGACCTGTATGTAGTCATCAATGTGCGAGAGCACGACATCTTTCAGCGTGACGGCAAACATCTGTTCTGCGAAGTGCCGATCAGCTTTGTCGATGCAGCGCTGGGCGGCGAGCTGGAAATTCCGACCCTCGACGGTCGCGTCAAACTGAAAATCCCTGAAGGCACCCAGACCGGCAAGCAGTTCCGCGTGCGCGGCAAAGGTGTGGCGCCGGTGCGTGGCGGTGGTGCGGGCGACTTGATGTGCCGTGTGGCGGTCGAGACGCCGGTCAACCTGAATCGTCGTCAGCGCGAATTGTTGGAAGAGTTCCGCAGCTCCTTGGCAGACGACAACAGCCATTCGCCGAAAACCACGGGTTGGTTTGACGGCGTGAAGCGCTTCTTCGGCGATTTGTAAGGAGTCGGCATGCGACGTATTGCAGTGATGGGCGCCGCCGGGCGCATGGGCAAAATTCTGGTGGAGGCCGTGCAGCAGCGCGCGCCTCTGACCGGGTTGACTGCCGCTGTCGTCCGTCCTGGCAGCACGCTGATCGGGGTGGATGCCGGTGAGTTGGCTTCGCTGGGGCGTATTGGCGTGCCGCTGTCCGGTCATGTAGAAGCGGTCGCTGATGAATTCGATGTATTGATCGACTTCACGCTGCCGGAAGTGATGCTGAAAAATCTGGCGTTCTGCCGCAAGGCAGGCAAGGCCATGGTTATCGGCACCACCGGGCTGGATGCTGCGCAGAAGCAACTGCTGGCCGAGGCGGGTAAGGATATTCCCATCGTCTTTGCCGCCAACTTCAGTGTAGGCGTCAACCTTTCGCTGAAGCTGCTGGATATGGCGGCGCGGGTGTTGGGTGATGATGCAGACATCGAAATCATTGAGGCTCATCACCGGCACAAAATCGATGCCCCATCGGGTACTGCGTTGCGCATGGGCGAGGTCATCGCCAGTGCGCTGGATCGTGACTTGCAGAAAGTGGCGGTCTACGGTCGTGAAGGTCATACCGGTGCGCGCGAGCGTGAAACCATCGGGTTTGCCACTGTTCGTGGTGGAGATGTGGTGGGGGATCACACGGTGCTGTTCGCCTGCGAGGGGGAGCGTCTGGAGATCACCCACAAGGCTTCAAGCCGCATGACTTTCGCCAAGGGTGCGGTGCGAGCGGCGCTGTGGCTGGATGGTCGCGAGGCGGGTCTTTATGACATGCAGGACGTTCTCGACCTGCGTTGAGTTGCTGCTGAATCCAGCGCAAACGCCCTGTTTGCGCTGGATTTTCTCCACTGAACGACGTCCTGTCGCATTCTCCGGCCTTTTAGGCTCTTTAGCGGTGGACCAAAAAAGCCTTTTTCTGTAAGCTACAGCTTTAGTGTGTCCACTAAAAGCGAGCAGAATAATTCAGTGAAGAAGCGGGGTGACGTGTCCATACGTCACTCCGCTTTTTTACAACCTGCGATCGCCCTTTCATGCGTTATTTACGGGAGGTCTTCTTGACTAAGCCAGCCATACTTGCCCTTGCTGATGGCAGCATTTTTCGCGGCGAAGCCATTGGAGCCGACGGTCAAACCGTTGGTGAGGTGGTGTTCAACACCGCAATGACCGGCTATCAGGAAATCCTTACCGATCCTTCCTACGCCCAACAGATCGTTACTCTGACTTACCCGCACATCGGCAACACCGGCACCACGCCTGAAGATGCCGAATCCGACCGCGTCTGGTCCGCTGGTCTGGTCATTCGTGACCTGCCGCTGGTAGCGAGCAACTGGCGTAACACGATGTCCCTGTCTGATTACCTGAAAGCCAACAACGTTGTGGCAATCGCCGGTATCGACACCCGTCGTCTGACCCGCATCCTGCGTGAAAAAGGTGCGCAGAACGGCTGCATCATGGCTGGTGACAACATTTCCGAAGAAGCCGCCATTGCCGCCGCGCAAGGCTTCCCGGGCCTCAAGGGCATGGATCTGGCGAAAGTCGTCAGCACCAAGGCCCAATACGAATGGCGTTCCACTGTCTGGGATCTGAAAACCGACAGCCACGCGACCATCGAAGCTTCCGAGTTGCCTTACCACGTCGTTGCCTACGACTTCGGCGTCAAGCTGAACATTCTGCGCATGCTGGTCGAGCGCGGCTGCCGCGTTACTGTGGTGCCGGCGCAAACTCCGGCCGCTGACGTACTGGCTCTGAAGCCGGACGGTGTGTTCCTGTCCAACGGCCCTGGTGATCCGGAGCCGTGCGACTACGCGATCCAGGCGATCAAGGACGTGCTGGAAACCGAAACTCCGGTATTCGGCATCTGCCTCGGTCACCAGTTGCTGGCGCTGGCCTCTGGTGCCAAGACCCTGAAAATGGGCCATGGTCACCACGGTGCCAACCACCCGGTGCAGGATCTGGACACGGGTGTCGTGATGATCACCAGTCAGAACCACGGTTTTGCGGTAGACGAAGAAACCCTGCCAGCCAACGTTCGCGCGATTCACAAATCGCTGTTCGACGGCACCCTGCAAGGCATCGAGCGCACCGACAAGAGCGCGTTCAGCTTCCAGGGTCACCCTGAGGCGAGCCCCGGCCCGAACGATGTCGCGCCACTGTTCAACCGCTTCATCAACGAGATGGCCAAGCGACGCTAAGCGCTCGCCTTGAGACTGTAGAGAGAAGCCCTTCGAGGGCGGCCCCGACGCCGGCGGCCCCCTCGAGACTTCAGAAATCGATCAAGACGGCTTGCCGACTGACCTGCGGATTTGAGTGACAAACCCATGCCAAAACGTACAGACATTAAAAGCATCCTGATTCTCGGCGCTGGCCCGATCGTTATCGGCCAGGCTTGTGAATTCGACTACTCCGGCGCCCAGGCCTGCAAGGCCCTGCGCGAAGAGGGTTACCGCGTCATCCTGGTGAACTCCAACCCGGCCACCATCATGACCGACCCGGACATGGCTGATGCCACTTACATCGAACCGATCAAGTGGCAGACCGTTGCCAAGATCATCGAAAAAGAACGTCCGGATGCGGTGCTGCCAACCATGGGCGGCCAGACCGCTCTGAACTGCGCCCTGGACCTGGAGCGCGAAGGCGTTCTGGAGAAGTTCGGCGTAGAAATGATTGGTGCCAACGCCGACACCATCGACAAGGCTGAAGACCGTTCGCGTTTCGACAAGGCGATGAAATCCATTGGCCTGGCGTGCCCGCGTTCCGGCATCGCCCACAGCATGGAGGAAGCCAACGCGGTTCTCGAAACCCTCGGTTTCCCGTGCATCATCCGTCCATCCTTCACCATGGGCGGCACTGGTGGCGGTATCGCTTACAACCGTGAAGAGTTCGAAGAAATCTGCGCCCGTGGTCTGGACCTGTCGCCAACCAAAGAGCTGCTGATCGACGAATCCCTGATCGGCTGGAAAGAATATGAAATGGAAGTTGTCCGCGACAAAAAGGACAACTGCATCATCGTCTGCTCGATCGAAAACTTCGACCCGATGGGCGTGCACACCGGTGACTCGATCACTGTCGCCCCGGCTCAGACCCTGACCGACAAGGAATACCAGATCCTGCGTAACGCCTCCCTGGCGGTACTGCGCGAGATCGGCGTCGAGACTGGCGGTTCCAACGTTCAATTCGGTATCTGCCCGAACACTGGCCGTATGGTCGTGATCGAAATGAACCCGCGTGTATCGCGTTCCTCGGCGCTGGCTTCGAAAGCCACCGGTTTCCCGATCGCCAAAGTCGCGGCCAAACTGGCTGTGGGTTACACCCTCGACGAACTGTCGAACGACATCACCGGTGGCAAGACCCCGGCGTCCTTCGAGCCGTCCATCGACTACGTCGTGACCAAGCTGCCACGCTTCGCCTTCGAGAAATTCGCCAAGGCTGACGCGCGCCTGACCACGCAGATGAAATCGGTCGGTGAAGTCATGGCCATCGGCCGTACTTTCCAGGAATCCCTGCAGAAAGCCCTGCGCGGTCTGGAAGTGGGCGTTTGCGGTCTGGACGAGAAGCTCGACCTGAGCAATCCGGAAAGCATGAGCGTGCTCAAGCGCGAACTGACTGTGCCGGGCGCCGAGCGTATCTGGTACGTGGCAGACGCCTTCCGTGCGGGCATGACTGTCGAAGACATCTTCGGCATGAACATGATCGACCCGTGGTTCCTGGTGCAGATCGAAGATCTGATCAAGGAAGAAGAGAAGGTCAAGACCCTCGGTCTGTCCGCTATCGACCGTGACCTGATGTTCAAACTCAAGCGCAAAGGCTTCTCCGATCAGCGTCTGGCCAAGCTGCTGGGCGTTACCGAGAAAAACCTGCGCACTCACCGTCACAAGCTGGAAGTGTTCCCGGTCTACAAGCGCGTTGACACCTGCGCGGCCGAGTTCGCCACCGACACCGCTTACCTGTACTCGACTTACGAGGAAGAGTGCGAAGCGGCGCCGTCCGGTCGCGACAAGATCATGATTCTGGGTGGCGGTCCGAACCGTATCGGTCAAGGTATCGAGTTCGACTACTGCTGCGTTCACGCGGCCCTCGCTCTGCGCGAAGACGGTTACGAGACCATCATGGTCAACTGCAACCCGGAAACCGTGTCCACCGACTACGACACGTCCGACCGTCTGTACTTCGAGCCGGTAACGCTGGAAGACGTGCTGGAAATCTGCCGCGTCGAGAAGCCCAAAGGTGTGATCGTCCAGTACGGCGGCCAGACTCCGCTGAAACTGGCTCGTGCTCTGGAAGCTGCCGGCGTGCCGATCATCGGTACCAGCCCTGACGCCATCGACCGCGCTGAAGACCGTGAGCGCTTCCAGCAAATGGTTGAGCGTCTGAACCTGCGTCAGCCGCCAAACGCCACCGTGCGTAGCGAGGACGAAGCGATTCGTGCTGCCAGCAAGATCGGTTATCCGCTGGTCGTGCGTCCGTCCTACGTACTGGGCGGCCGGGCGATGGAAATCGTTTACGAAGAAGAAGAACTCAAACGCTACCTGCGTGATGCGGTGAAGGTGTCGAACGACAGCCCGGTGCTGCTCGACCACTTCCTCAACTGCGCCATCGAGATGGACGTCGACGCAGTTTGCGACGGTACTGATGTCGTGATTGGCGCGATCATGCAGCACATCGAGCAGGCCGGCGTTCACTCCGGTGATTCCGCGTGCTCGCTGCCGCCGTACTCGCTGCCGCTGCACATCCAGGACGAGATGCGCGAACAGGTCAAGAAAATGGCCCTGGAACTGGGCGTTGTCGGCCTGATGAACGTGCAATTGGCGCTGCAAGGCGAAGACATCTATGTCATCGAGGTCAACCCGCGCGCTTCCCGTACCGTACCGTTCGTCTCCAAGTGCATCGGTGTTTCCCTGGCGATGATCGCGGCTCGTGTGATGGCCGGTAAAACCCTGAAAGAAATCGGCTTCACCAAAGAAATCATTCCGAACTTCTACAGCGTGAAAGAGGCGGTCTTCCCGTTCGCCAAATTCCCTGGCGTTGACCCGATCCTCGGCCCAGAGATGAAGTCCACTGGTGAAGTGATGGGTGTCGGCGACACCTTCGGCGAAGCTTTCGCCAAGGCCCAAATGGGTGCCAGCGAAGTGCTGCCGACCGGCGGTACTGCATTCATCAGCGTGCGTGACGACGACAAGCCACTGGTTGCAGGCGTAGCCCGTGATCTGATCAACTTGGGCTTCGAAGTGGTTGCCACTGCCGGCACTGCCAAACTGATCGAAGCCGCAGGCCTGAAAGTGCGCCGTGTGAACAAGGTGACCGAGGGGCGTCCGCACGTGGTCGACATGATCAAGAATGACGAAGTCACTCTGATCATCAACACCACTGAAGGCCGTCAGTCGATCGCTGACTCTTACTCCATTCGTCGTAATGCCTTGCAGCACAAGATTTACTGCACCACCACCATTGCTGCTGGCGAAGCTATCTGTGAAGCGCTGAAGTTCGGTCCTGAAAAGACCGTGCGCCGCTTGCAGGATCTACACGCAGGATTGAAGGCATGAGCATAATCAAGTACCCAATGACTGTTCAGGGCGCTCGCGCCCTGGAAGAAGAGCACACTCACCTGACCAAGGTCGTTCGTCCAAAGCTTAGCCAGGACATCGGTACGGCCCGCGAGTTGGGTGACTTGAAGGAAAACGCTGAATACCATGCCGCTCGCGAACAGCAAGGCATGGTCGAAGCGCGGATTCGTGATATTGAAGGCCGGATTCAGAATCAGGTGATCATCGATGTCACGACGATTCCTCATACCGGTAAAGTGATCTTCGGCACCACCGTTGAAATCGCTAATGTCGAAACTGATGAAAGCGTCACTTACCACATCGTGGGTGAGGATGAGGCTGACTTCAAACTTGGCAAGATTTCGGTCGGTTCTCCTCTTGCTCGTGCTTTGATCGGCAAGGAAGAGGGTGATGTTGTTGCGGTGAAAACGCCAAGTGGCGTTATCGAGTATGAGATTGTCGAAGTCCGTCACATCTGAAACCGGGCGCCCGCTACGTGCGGGCGCCATGCTTTGGCAACTGACCCAGATGTTGTGGGTCGGTGGTCTTTGGTTGATTCATTTTGGTTTGCAGCCGGCGTTGGGCCAGATTGGCCTGGCGCAGTTGCTGATTGATGAAGTCGCCAGTGCATTTGAAGTGCTGGTGGTGGGTTTTTCCGCCGCATGCTTGATTTTTCAGGCCTTGGTGCTGGTACATGCCGAGGGCCTTGGCAGTCTATGGCGAGATTTTCGCGGGCAGGTGCTGTTGATGGCGTTGTATGCGTGTGCGATGTTTGTCGCCGTGCGTGTCGGCTGGCCGGATGCTCAGCGCTGGCAGGTATTCAGTTATCTGGTTCTGGGGTTTTCCGGGCTGGTGCTGGTGCTGCAGCCGGTACCTGGATGGAGTGGCAGGGTGCGCGAAGCACACCCTTGACCCTTGTCATCACTTGAAGCGATGAACGTTCGACAGCTGCTTGTTGGCGCTGAAGTTCTTGCGGTAGACCAGTGCCATCTTGCCGATGACCTGTACCAGGTCAGCCTTGCCGACCTTGCACAGTTCTGCGATGTGCGCCAGGCGCGACTCGCGATCGAGGATGTTGAGCTTGATTTTGATCAGCTCGTGATCCGCCAATGCGCGTTCAAGTTCGGCTAAAACACCTTCAGTCAAACCGTTGTCAGCCACAGTCAACACTGGTTTCAGGTGGTGGCCAATGGATTTGTACTGTTTCTTCTGCTCTTGAGTGAGCGGCATAATCTGACCCTTTCGTCTGGATTCTGTAAAATGGCGGCCATTTTACCCGAGGGTTCGTGGATCCGCCCAATTAATCACGACCCTTATCATCGAGGTGCCCAATGGCGCGTTCCAAGACAAGCCTTGGTTGGCTGAAAAGACATGTCAATGATCCCTATGTGAAGCAAGCGCAGAAGGATGGCTACCGCTCGCGTGCGAGTTACAAGCTTCTGGAGGTTCAAGAGAAGTACAAGTTGATCCGTCCTGGCATGAGTGTTGTCGATCTGGGGGCTGCGCCTGGTGGCTGGTCGCAGGTCACTAGCCGGCTGATCGGTGGTCAGGGGCGTCTGATTGCCTCGGACATCCTGGAAATGGACAGCATTCCGGACGTGACTTTCATCCAGGGCGACTTCACCGAGGATGAAGTGCTCGCGCGGATCCTTGAAGCCGTGGGTAATTCGCAGGTAGACCTTGTGATTTCCGATATGGCCCCCAATATGAGTGGTACGCCTGAAGTGGATATGCCCAAAGCCATGTTCCTTTGCGAGCTGGCGCTTGATCTGGCGGAGCGGATACTCAAGCCGGGTGGTAATTTCGTTATCAAGATTTTTCAGGGTGAAGGGTTTGATGTTTACCTGAAGGATGCTCGTCGGAAATTCGACAAGATCCAGATGATCAAGCCAGACTCTTCCCGTGGCAGTTCCCGCGAGCAATACATGCTGGCTTGGGGCTACCGCGGTAGCAAGTAATGAGGTTTTTTGGCAGGGTGATAGGTTTTTCGTATTTTGCCACGCGTGCATAAGCGAATATTGTGTAGAAAGTGTTTCACAAAGGGTTACAGACGGCGCCTGCCAGAGTTGTAGGTAATGTAGTAAGTTAGGCCGGTGAATATCATGCGAAGCGCGCGCCAGTAGCGGAGCTTGCTTCAGAGGGTAGTTAATTGAACGATATGGCAAAGAATCTGATCCTGTGGTTGATCATCGCGGCTGTCCTGGTGACGGTGATGAACAACTTCTCCAGCCCTAACGAGCCGCAGACCCTCAACTATTCCGACTTTATCCAGCAGGTCAAGGATGGCAAGGTCGAGCGCGTAGCGGTTGACGGCTATGTGATTACCGGCAAGCGCAACGACGGCGACAGCTTCAAGACCATTCGTCCCGCGATTCAGGACAATGGCCTGATCGGCGATCTGGTCGACAACCATGTTGTGGTCGAAGGCAAGCAGCCTGAGCAGCAAAGCATCTGGACCCAGCTTCTTGTGGCCAGCTTCCCTATCCTGGTGATTATCGCTGTGTTCATGTTCTTCATGCGCCAGATGCAGGGCGGCGCCGGTGGCAAGGGCGGGCCGATGAGCTTTGGCAAGAGCAAGGCGCGTCTGCTGTCTGAAGATCAGGTGAAAACCACCTTGGCTGACGTAGCCGGATGCGACGAAGCCAAGGAAGAGGTCGGCGAACTTGTTGAGTTCCTCCGTGATCCGGGCAAGTTCCAGCGCCTGGGCGGTCGCATTCCTCGCGGTGTGCTGATGGTTGGTCCTCCGGGTACCGGTAAAACCTTGCTGGCCAAGGCGATTGCCGGCGAAGCCAAGGTGCCGTTTTTCACTATTTCCGGTTCTGACTTCGTCGAGATGTTTGTTGGTGTTGGCGCTAGCCGCGTTCGTGACATGTTTGAGCAGGCCAAGAAACACGCGCCTTGCATCATCTTCATCGACGAAATCGACGCCGTTGGTCGCCATCGTGGCGCGGGCATGGGCGGTGGTCACGACGAGCGTGAGCAGACCCTCAACCAGTTGCTGGTTGAGATGGACGGCTTCGAAATGAATGACGGCATCATCGTGATCGCTGCAACCAACCGTCCTGACGTACTTGACCCAGCATTGCTGCGTCCGGGCCGTTTCGACCGTCAGGTTGTGGTAGGTCTGCCAGATATTCGTGGTCGCGAGCAGATTCTCAAGGTTCACATGCGAAAAGTGCCAATGGGTGACGACGTTGCTCCGGCTGTCATCGCTCGCGGTACTCCGGGATTCTCCGGTGCCGACTTGGCTAACCTGGTCAACGAAGCGTCGCTGTTCGCTGCTCGCAGCGGCAAACGCATCGTAGAGATGAAAGAGTTCGAACTGGCCAAAGACAAGATCATGATGGGCGCCGAGCGCAAATCGATGGTCATGTCGGAGAAAGAAAAACAGAACACTGCTTATCACGAAGCTGGCCACGCGATTGTTGGCCGTGTCGTGCCTGAGCATGATCCCGTTTACAAAGTGTCGATCATTCCGCGCGGTCGTGCGCTGGGTGTGACTATGTTCTTGCCGGAAGAAGATCGTTACAGTCTGTCCAAGCGTGCGCTGATCAGTCAGATCTGCTCGCTGTATGGCGGTCGTATTGCTGAAGAGATGACACTTGGCTTTGACGGTGTGACCACCGGTGCCTCCAACGACATCATGCGTGCCAGTCAGATTGCGCGGAACATGGTGACCAAGTGGGGGTTGTCGGAAAAACTCGGTCCACTGATGTATGCCGAAGAAGAGGGCGAAGTGTTCCTCGGGCGTGGTGGTGGCGGTCAGGGCGCCAGTTTCTCTGGTGAGACTGCCAAGCTTATCGATTCTGAAGTGCGCAGCATCATTGATCAGTGCTACGGCACGGCCAAGCAGATCCTCACGGACAATCGTGACAAGCTGGATGCAATGGCTGACGCGCTGATGAAGTATGAAACGATTGATGCTGAGCAGATCGACGACATCATGGCCGGCCGCACGCCTCGCGAGCCTCGCGATTGGTCGGGTGGTGCGGGTACGCCGCCGCCTCCTGTCGTTCAGGATGAGCGTCCGGAAAAACCGATTGGCGGTCCGGCTGCTGATGTTTAAGGTTTGAAATGACTTCTGTACAGTCCCTGACCCGGTTGCCTTGCGGCAACCGGGTTCTTGATTTTTCCCAGACGCATGTCATGGGCATTCTCAATGTCACTCCCGATTCCTTTTCTGATGGTGGCCGTTACAGCCAGCTCGACGCGGCCTTGCGCCACGCCGAAGCCATGGTCGCCGCTGGCGCGACGCTGATCGATGTGGGGGGCGAGTCCACCCGTCCTGGCGCCCGTACGGTTTCGCCGCTGGAAGAGCTTGGGCGCGTGGCGCCAATTGTCGAGCTGATCAATCGCGAACTTGATGTCATCATCTCGGTCGATACGTCGACTCCGGCGGTGATGCGCGAAACTGCGCGACTGGGTGCCGGATTGATCAATGATGTGCGTTCGTTGCAGCGCGACGGTGCGCTGGATGCGGCGGCGGCGACAGGCTTGCCGGTCTGCCTCATGCATATGCTCGGTGAGCCGGGTGATATGCAGGACAATCCGCACTATCAGGATGTCACTCGGGAAGTTGGCGAGTTTCTCTGCGAGCGCATGCAGGCGTGTGCGTCGGCGGGTATTCCTGCCGAGCGCATCATCCTTGATCCAGGTTTCGGCTTCGCCAAAACACTGCAGCACAATCTAAGCTTGTTCAAGCATATGGAAGCCCTGCATGCATTGGGCCGGCCTTTGTTGGTGGGTGTTTCACGCAAGAGCATGATCGGACATGCGTTGAATCGTCCTGTGGGTGAGCGTCTGCATGGTGGTCTGGCACTGGCTACGCTCGCGTCAATCAAGGGTGCGCGTATATTGCGCGTCCATGATGTGGCGGAAACGGTAGATGTGGTGCGGATGATCGCGGCCGTTGAGTCGGCGGAATAAGAACGATGGAGCAGTTATGAGCAAGAAATACTTTGGTACTGACGGCATTCGTGGTCGAGTCGGGGAATATCCGATTACTCCTGACTTCATGCTCAAGCTCGGCTGGGCTGCTGGCATGGCGTTCCGCAAGATGGGCGCCTGCAAAGTGCTGGTTGGCAAAGACACACGGATCTCCGGTTATATGTTTGAGTCGGCGCTTGAAGCTGGCCTGACTTCGGCGGGTGCGGATGTAATGCTGCTTGGCCCGATGCCGACGCCGGCCATTGCCTACCTGTCGCGCACGTTCCAGGCTGAAGCCGGAATCGTGATCAGTGCTTCGCACAACCCGCATGATGATAACGGCATCAAATTCTTCTCCGGTAAAGGCACCAAGTTGCCGGATGAGCTGGAATTGATGATCGAAGAGTTGCTCGATACTCCAATGACCGTGGTTGAGTCGAGCAAGATCGGCAAGGTGTCGCGGATCAATGATGCCTCTGGTCGTTACATTGAATTCTGTAAGAGCAGTGTGCCAACCGGTACCAATTTCGCCGGTCTGAAGATCGTCATCGACTGCGCTCACGGTGCGACCTATAAAGTTGCGCCGAGTGTTTTTCGTGAGCTGGGCGCCGAGGTCGTGGTGCTTTCAGCCCAGCCAAATGGTCTGAACATCAACGACAATTGTGGCTCCACTCATATGGGGCAGCTGCAGGCGGCGGTGCTGGCTGAGCACGCTGATCTGGGTATTGCTTTTGACGGGGATGGTGATCGGGTCCTGATGGTTGACCATACGGGTGCCATTGTTGACGGTGATGACCTGCTGTTCATCATTGCTCGCGATCTGCAGGAGCGTGGAAAGCTGCAAGGAGGAGTGGTAGGCACTCTGATGAGTAATCTCGGTCTGGAGCTGGCCCTTGCCGATCTTTCGATTCCGTTTGTTCGCGCCAATGTCGGCGACCGTTATGTGATTGCTGAGTTGCTTGAGCGTAACTGGTTGGTCGGTGGTGAGAACTCAGGGCATATCGTCTGTTTCAATCACACCACGACCGGTGACGCGATCATTGCTGCTCTGCAAGTGCTGATGGCGCTCAAAACGCGTAACGAAGGTCTGGCGTTAGCTCGACAAGCTTTGCGCAAGTGTCCTCAGGTGCTGATCAATGTGCGTTTCGGTGGAGGCGAAAGTCCGCTGGAACATCCGGCTGTCAAGGAGGCCAGCGCGCGCGTCACTCAGGCAATGGCCGGTCGCGGGCGTGTGCTTTTGCGCAAGTCCGGCACAGAGCCTTTGGTGCGTGTGATGGTTGAAGGGGAGGATGCAACCCAGGTTCGCGGCTATGCCGAAGAGCTGGCAAAACTGGTAACTGAAGTTTCTGCCTGATTCGGCTTGCCAGCCATGATTGTGTTGGGTAACATCTGCGCCCACTTTGACCGACGAGGTACAGCATGCGTCGCCCTATGGTAGCTGGTAACTGGAAGATGCACGGTACCCGCGCCAGCGTCGCTGAGCTGATCAACGGGCTTCGTCATCTGGCCTTGCCAAGCGGTGTTGATGTCGCGGTATTCCCGCCTTGCTTGTATATCAATCAAGTGATTGATGGCTTGAAAGGCAAGTCGATCTCGGTCGGCGCGCAGAACTCTGCGGTGGAGTCCATGCAAGGTGCGCTGACTGGTGAAATTGCGCCGAGTCAGTTGATGGATGCAGGCTGTTCCCTTGTGCTTGTCGGGCACTCCGAGCGCCGCCAGATTATGGGTGAGCGAGACGGGATGCTGAATCGCAAGTTCGCAGCGGCGCAGGCATGTGGCTTGATTCCGGTGTTGTGTATAGGGGAAACCCTGGAGCAGCGCGAAGCCGGTAAAACTCTTGAAGTTGTCGGGCGTCAGCTTGGCAGTATCATTGAGGAGTTGGGTGTAGGTGCCTTTGCCAAGGCAGTAATAGCTTACGAGCCGGTCTGGGCTATTGGCACCGGACTGACTGCAACACCGCAACAGGCGCAGGATGTGCATAAGGCCATTCGGGAGCAGTTGGCGGCAGAGAATTCTGAAGTCGCACGAGGTGTGCGGCTTCTATACGGCGGCAGCGTGAAGGCGGCCAATGCGGTCGAACTGTTCGGCATGCCGGATATCGATGGGGGGCTCATTGGTGGAGCTTCCCTGAATGCAGATGAGTTCGGTGCGATTTGTCGCGCCGCGGGAAACTGAAAAAATGCTGGAAACAGTCGTAGTCGTTTTTCATCTGCTGGGTGCATTGGGCGTAGTTGCTCTGGTTTTGCTGCAGCAGGGTAAGGGTGCGGACGCTGGTGCGTCTTTCGGAGCAGGTGCTTCAAATACTGTGTTCGGAAGCCAAGGTTCCTCTACCTTTCTTAGTAAGTTTACTGCTATACTTGCCGCCGGTTTCTTCATAACCAGCTTGGGGTTAGGTTACTTTGCTAAAGAGAAAGCTCATGAGCTGACTCAAGCAGGTTTGCCAGATCCAGCAGTGTTGGAAGTGCCTAAGCAGCAACAACCGGCTTCTGATGATGTACCGGTGCTTCAAGAGCAAAAGTCGGCTACTCCAGCGACTGACGTACCTCCAGCTCAAGAGCAGAAGTGAGAAGAGTTTCAAACGTAGTTTTGCCGAGGTGGTGGAATTGGTAGACACGCAACCTTGAGGTGGTTGTGCCCATAGGGTGTAGGGGTTCGAGTCCCCTTCTCGGTACCAATTAGTCAAGAGAGCCCGCTGTTGCGGGCTTTCTTGCAGGTGGAAGGTTACATTGACCCTGCAAGGGATCGGTCGTATACTTCCGCCCCAGCTTTGTCGCGGGGTGGAGCAGTCTGGTAGCTCGTCGGGCTCATAACCCGAAGGTCGTCGGTTCAAATCCGGCCCCCGCAACCAGTTTAAGGAGCCCCTTTTAAGGGGCTTTTTGTTAGCTGGACACTTTCGACGCCGCTGTTCGGCGGCGTTTCAAGGATGGGCGTTAGGCCCATTTTTTTATTTTGCATAGCATGCACATATCATGCACTAGGGGGTTCAGGTGTCGAGCAAGCTAGAAGAGTTGCAGGCCTTGCTGGCCCCGGTGGTCGTGGCCCTAGGCTATGAATGCTGGGGTATTGAGTTTTCGGCTCAAGGTCGTCACTCGATGTTGCGCGTTTATATCGATAAAGAGGGTGGCGTGCTGGTGGACGATTGCGCCATTGTCAGCCGTCAGATCAGCGGTGTGCTGGATGTTGAAGATCCAATCTCCGTTGAATACACCCTCGAAGTTTCCTCGCCTGGCATGGAGCGCCCACTGTTCACTCTTGAGCAGTTTGCAAAATTTGCCGGTGAACAAGTGAAGATCAAGCTGCGCTCGCCTTTTGAAGGTCGACGCAACTTTCAGGGCCTTCTGCGCGGTGTAGAAGAGCAGGACGTCGTGGTGCAGGTAGATGACCATGAGTTCCTGTTGCCGATCGATATGATCGACAAGGCCAACATTATTCCCAGTTTTGACTGAGACGCGGATCCCGCGGATCCAATGGCTTGCGAAAGGCGAGGCGTACGATGAGCAAAGAAGTACTGCTGGTTGTTGAGTCGGTATCCAATGAAAAGGGCGTACCGGCAAGCGTAATTTTTGAAGCGCTGGAGCTGGCTCTGGCCACTGCTACCAAAAAGCGTTTTGAAGACGAAGTTGACCTGCGTGTGGAAATTAACCGCCACACCGGTTCTTACGAAACTTTCCGTCGCTGGACGGTCGTCGAAGAAAACGATCTCGACGATCCGGCTATCGAAACCTGGCCGAGCAAGGTTGCTGAAACGCATCCTGGCGCCAATGTCGGCGACGTTGTTGAAGAAAAGATCGAATCCATAGAGTTCGGCCGCATTGCTGCACAGACTGCCAAGCAAGTCATTGTGCAGAAAGTGCGTGAAGCCGAGCGTGCTCAAGTGGTCGACGCCTATCGCGAGCGCCTGGGAGAAATCATCTCCGGCACCGTGAAGAAGGTCACCCGCGATAACGTGATCGTCGATCTGGGCAATAACGCTGAAGCGTTGCTGGCCCGTGAAGACATCATTTCTCGCGAAACTTTCCGTGTCGGCGTGCGTTTGCGTGCGCTGCTCAAGGAAATCCGCACCGAGAACCGCGGCCCGCAGTTGATCCTGTCGCGTACCGCGCCGGAAATGCTGATCGAGCTGTTCCGTATCGAAGTGCCGGAAATTGCCGAAGGTCTGATCGAAGTCATGGCTGCGTCCCGTGATCCGGGTTCGCGTGCCAAGATCGCCGTCCGCTCCAAGGACAAACGCATCGACCCGCAGGGCGCTTGCATTGGTATGCGCGGTTCGCGCGTCCAGGCAGTGTCGGGTGAGTTGGGCGGTGAGCGTGTTGATATCGTCCTGTGGGACGACAACCCGGCTCAGTTCGTGATCAACGCCATGTCCCCGGCCGAGGTTGCGGCAATTATCGTTGACGAAGATGCCCACGCCATGGACATCGCCGTTGGCGCAGACAATCTGGCTCAGGCCATCGGTCGCGGTGGTCAGAACGTGCGTCTGGCGAGCCAGTTGACTGGCTGGACCCTGAACGTGATGACCGAATCGGACATCCAGGCTAAGCAGCAAGCAGAAACCGGCGACATCCTGCGCAACTTCATCGACGAGCTGGAAGTCGACGAAGAGTTGGCACAGGTGCTGGTTGATGAAGGCTTCACCAGCCTGGAAGAGATTGCCTACGTACCGTTGGAAGAAATGCTCAACATCGACGGCTTTGACGAGGACATCGTCAACGAGCTTCGCGCTCGTGCCAAGGATCGCTTGTTGACCAAAGCCATCGCTACTGAGGAAAAGCTGGCAGACGCCCATCCGGCCGAAGACCTGCTCTCGCTTGAGGGTATGGACAAGGATTTGGCGATGGAACTGGCGGTGCGCGGCGTAATTACCCGCGAAGACCTGGCCGAGCAGTCTATTGACGACCTGCTCGACATCGACGGCATTGACGATGATCGTGCCGGCAAGTTGATCATGGCCGCCCGAGCCCATTGGTTCGAGTAATTAGGCGCGGCCTGAGGAGAGAAGTGCATGACGCAAGTCACGGTGAAACAACTGGCCGATGAGGTCAAAACACCGGTAGAGCGCCTGTTGCAGCAGATGCGTGAGGCAGGTCTGCCGCACACCGCCGCCGAAGAAAATGTGACTGACAGTGAGAAGCAATCTTTGCTGACTCACTTGAAAAGCAGCCACAAGGCGAAAGTGGAAGAACCACGCAAGATCACGCTGCAGCGTAAAACCACCAGCACCCTGCGCGTGGCTGGTAGCAAGAGCATCAGTGTTGAAGTTCGCAAAAAGAAAGTTTTCGTACAGCGTAGCCCGGAAGAAATCGAAGCCGAGCGCAAGCGTGAACTGGATGAGCGTCGCGCAGTAGAAAATGCTGCGCGTCAGAAGGCTGAAGAAGAAGCCAAGCAGCGCGCCGAAGAAGAAGCGCGTCGCCAGCCTGCTGCTGCCAAAACCGCTACCAACGACGCCGTTTCGGCGCCGGCTGCAGCTGCCCAACCAGTACGCGAAAGCGCACCGGTGGCCGCCGCTGCTCCAGCACCGTCTGCTGACGCTCGTAACAAGCAGAACGAGCAGCGTCGTCCGGACAAACCACGTGCCGACGACAACAATCGTCGCAGTGGCGGTGGTGACGGCGAGCGTAAAAACGCTCCGCATCGCGCATCGGTCAAAGAAAAAGCGCCAGCGCCACGTGTCGCGCCACGTACTACCGACGAAGAGAGCGACGGCTTCCGTCGTGGTGGTCGCGGCAAGTCCAAGCTGAAGAAGCGTAACGCTCACGGTTTCCAGAGCCCAACCGGCCCTGTCGTGCGTGATGTGCAGATCGGCGAGACCATCACCGTTGGCGATCTCGCCAATCAGATGTCGGTCAAGGCTGCTGAAATCATCAAGTTCATGTTCAAACTGGGTACTCCAGCGACCATCAACCAGGTGCTTGATCAGGAAACTGCTCAACTGGTAGCCGAAGAACTGGGCCACAAAGTGACCCTGGTCAGCGACACCGCTCTGGAAGATTCCCTGGCCGAGTCCCTGAAGTTTGAAGGTGAGTCGTTCTCCCGTGCGCCAGTCGTGACCGTAATGGGCCACGTTGACCACGGTAAGACCTCGCTGCTCGACTACATCCGTCGTGCCAAGGTTGCTGCTGGCGAAGCCGGCGGTATCACCCAGCACATCGGTGCTTACCACGTTGAAACCGAACGCGGCATGGTCACCTTCCTTGATACCCCGGGTCACGCCGCGTTTACCGCAATGCGTGCTCGTGGTGCCAAGGCGACCGACATCGTGATTCTGGTTGTTGCAGCCGACGACGGCGTAATGCCGCAGACCATTGAAGCTGTTCAGCACGCTGTAGCGGCTGGCGTTCCACTGGTGGTTGCAGTGAACAAGATCGACAAGCCGGGTGCTGATCTTGATCGCATCCGCAGCGAACTGTCGGTTCACGGTGTGACGTCGGAAGAGTGGGGCGGTGATACGCCGTTCGTACCGGTTTCGGCGAAAGTCGGTACTGGCGTGGACGAACTGCTCGAAGCCGTATTGCTGCAGGCTGAAGTTCTCGAACTGAAAGCGACTCCTTCGGCTCCTGGCCGTGGTGTCGTGGTTGAATCGCGTCTCGACAAAGGTCGTGGCCCGGTTGCAACCGTGCTGGTCCAAGACGGTACCCTGCGCCAAGGCGACATGGTGCTGGTCGGTTCGAACTATGGTCGCGTTCGCGCCATGCTCGACGAGAACGGCAAGCCAATCAAGGAAGCCGGTCCTTCCATCCCTGTCGAGATTCTCGGCCTGGACGGTACCCCGGACGCTGGCGACGAGATGAGCGTAGTGGCTGACGAGAAGAAAGCCCGTGAAGTGGCTCTGTTCCGTCAAGGCAAGTTCCGAGAAGTCAAACTGGCTCGCGCTCACGCCGGCAAGCTGGAAAACATCTTTGAAAACATGGGTCAGGCTGAGAAGAAGACGCTCAACATTGTCCTCAAATCCGACGTCCGTGGTTCGCTGGAAGCGTTGAACGGCGCCTTGAATGGCCTGGGCAACGACGAAGTACAAGTGCGCGTAGTGGGCGGCGGTGTCGGTGGTATCACCGAGTCCGACGCTAACCTGGCACTGGCTTCCAACGCTGTACTGTTCGGTTTCAACGTGCGTGCCGATGCTGGCGCACGGAAGATCGTCGAGCAGGAAGGTCTGGATATGCGTTACTACAACGTGATCTACGACATCATCGAAGACGTCAAGAAAGCCCTGACCGGTATGCTCGGCAGCGATGTTCGCGAGAACATCCTGGGTATCGCCGAGGTGCGTGACGTGTTCCGTTCGCCGAAGTTTGGCGCGATCGCTGGTTGCATGGTGATCGAAGGTGTTGTGCACCGTAACCGTCCGATCCGTGTACTGCGTGAAGACATCGTTATCTTCGAAGGCGAGCTGGAATCCCTGCGTCGCTTCAAGGATGACGCTTCCGAAGTACGTGCCGGCATGGAATGCGGTATTGGCGTCAAGAGCTACAACGACGTCAAAGCTGGCGACAAGATCGAAGTTTACGAGAAGGTTCAGGTTGCTCGCAGCCTCTAACTCGCGCACTTCAGGAGCCGTGATGGTCGGCCGCACTGCAATGTGTGGCGCATCACTCGGACTCTAAACGCAACGCCCGGTCTGGCTTCTGTCAGGCCGGGCGTTTGCCGCTTTCAGACCTTGCGGGTTTCACCGTAGGGCAGTAACAGGTAACAAATCATGGCAAAAGAATACAGCCGCACCCAACGTATCGGCGATCAGATGCAGCGTGAGCTGGCCCAACTGATCCGTCGTGAAGTCAAAGATCCGCGCGTCGGCCTGGTCACCATTACCGCTGTGGAAGTCAGCCGTGACGTCGGTCACGCGAAGATCTTCATCACCGTGATGGGGCAGGACAATGCCGAAGACATCGCGCAAAGCATCAAGGTACTGAATGCCGCCGCAGGTTTCCTGCGTATGCAATTGGCCCGCGAAATGAAGTTGCGCAGCGTGCCGCAATTGCACTTCCACTACGACGAAAGCGTCGTGCGTGGTGCGCACCTGTCGGCCCTGATCGAGCGCGCCGTGGCTGAAGACAATCAGCATCCGGCAGTTGCTGAACCTGAAGACACCAAGGAGTAATTCGGTGGCTCAGGTCAAACGTATCCGTCGTAACGTCAGCGGTATCATTCTGCTCGACAAGCCGCTGGGGTTCACCTCCAACGCCGCGTTGCAGAAGGTGCGCTGGTTGCTCAACGCCGAAAAGGCTGGGCATACCGGCAGTCTCGATCCGCTGGCCACTGGCGTTTTGCCGCTGTGCTTCGGCGAGGCCACCAAGTTTTCGCAATATCTGCTCGATTCCGACAAGGGTTACGAAACCCTGGCGCAACTGGGCAAGACCACCACCACGGCAGATGCCGAAGGTGAGGTTTTGCAGGAGCGTCCGGTGACCGTTGGTCGCACCGATGTCGAGGCGGTTCTGCCGAAATTTCGCGGTCAAATCAGTCAGATACCGCCGATGTACTCGGCGCTCAAGCGAGATGGTCAGCCGCTGTACAAGCTGGCTCGTGCAGGCGAAGTAGTGGAGCGCGAACCGCGTTCTGTTACTATTGCGCGCTTGGAATTACTGGCCTTCGAGGGCGATACTGCGCGCCTTGCGGTGGATTGCAGCAAGGGCACCTATATTCGCACCCTGGTGGAGGATATCGGTGAGCAACTCGGTTGTGGTGCGTACGTCGCAGAATTGCGCCGTACCCAGGCCGGGCCTTTCACCCTGGCGCAGACCGTGACTCTCGAAGAGCTGGAAGCCGTACATGCCGAAGGCGGCAACGAAGCGGTCGACCGCTTCCTGATGCCATCGGACAGCGGCCTGCTGGATTGGCCGTTGCTCCACTTCTCTGAAGCGAGTGCGTTCTACTGGCTTAACGGCCAACCGGTTCGTGCTCCGGATGCTCCGAAGTTCGGCATGGTGCGGGTACAGGATCACAATGGTCGCTTCATCGGTATCGGTGAAGTGAGCGAAGACGGGCGCATCGCGCCACGTCGCTTGATTCGGTCAGAATGACCGGAACCGGCCTGTGTAACAGCAGGTCGGCGAGTGTGGCTGTTAACAGGCACGGTCACGACTCATTTATAGATACAGGGATTTGTCCCTGGCCTGTTGAAGCTGTTTCCTTGAAACAGTTTCCTGATAAAAGGATTGCCTCATGGCTCTCGACGTTCAAGAAAAAGCTCAAATCGTTGCTGACTACCAGCAAGCTGTTGGTGACACTGGTTCGCCAGAAGTGCAAGTTGCACTGCTGACCCACAACATCAACAAACTGCAAGGTCACTTCAAGGCCAACGGTAAAGATCACCACTCCCGTCGTGGTCTGATCCGCATGGTAAACCAGCGCCGCAAGCTGCTGGACTACCTGAAAGGCAAGGATCTGGGTCGTTACCAGACTCTGATCGGTCGCCTGGGTCTGCGTCGCTAATCAGCGATTGCGCTATGAGGTTGGTTGTCTGTCAGGCGTCAGCGGTTTACCGCTGGCGACTTGCAGGCTTCCAGCCTCAAGTTTTATCTGGATACACGTTTTACCCTGGACAGGCGTTGGGCCGACTCCCGACATTGCCCAAGAATTTCGCAAGAAACCAGTTCCCCCAAGAGCCACAAAAGAAGGTAGGACACCGTGAACCCGGTAATCAAAAAATTCCAGTTCGGTCAGTCGACCGTTACCCTCGAGACTGGCCGTATCGCCCGTCAGGCCTCCGGCGCAGTATTGGTCACCGTTGACGACGACGTCAGCGTATTGGTGACTGTTGTTGGTGCCAAGCAAGCTGATCCGGGCAAGGGCTTCTTCCCTTTGTCCGTTCACTACCAGGAAAAGACTTACGCTGCCGGTAAGATCCCTGGCGGTTTCTTCAAGCGTGAAGGCCGTCCTTCCGAGAAAGAAACCCTGACTTCCCGACTGATCGACCGTCCGATCCGTCCGCTGTTCCCAGAAGGTTTCATGAACGAAGTGCAGGTTGTCTGCACCGTCGTTTCCACCAGCAAGAAGACCGATCCGGACATCGCTGCGATGATCGGTACCTCGGCTGCCCTGGCCATTTCGGGTATCCCGTTTGACGGCCCGATCGGCGCCGCTCGTGTAGCTTTCCACGAAAGCACCGGCTACCTGCTGAACCCGACTTACGAGCAACAAGCTGCTTCGAGCCTGGACATGGTCGTTGCCGGTACTTCGGACGCTGTGCTGATGGTTGAGTCGGAAGCCAAAGAGCTGACCGAAGACCAGATGCTGGGCGCGGTACTGTTTGCTCAAGACGAGTTCCAGGTTGTGATCAACGCCGTTAAAGAGCTGGCTGCCGAAGCTGCCAAGCCAACCTGGACCTGGGCTCCTGCTCTAGAAGCCACCGAGTTGCTGGGCGCGATCCGTGCCGAATTCGGCGAAGCGATCTCCCAGGCTTACACCATCACCATCAAGGCTGACCGCTACGCACGTCTGGGCGAGCTGAAAGACCAGGTTGTTGCCAAGCTGTCCGGCGAAGAAGGCCAGCCTTCTGCCAGCGAAGTCAAAGCGGCTTTCGGTGAAATCGAATACCGCACCGTTCGCGAAAACATCGTAAACGGCAAGCCACGTATCGACGGCCGTGACACCCGCACCGTACGTCCGCTGAACATCGAAGTCGGCGTTCTGCCGAAGACCCACGGTTCGGCTCTGTTCACCCGTGGCGAAACCCAGGCTCTGGTCGTCGCGACGCTGGGCACAGCCCGTGACGCACAGCTGTTGGATACCCTGGAAGGCGAGAAAAAAGACCCGTTCATGCTGCACTACAACTTCCCTCCGTTCTCGGTGGGCGAATGTGGTCGCATGGGTGGCGCAGGTCGTCGTGAAATCGGTCACGGCCGTCTGGCCCGTCGTTCGATTTCGGCCATGCTGCCTGCCGCTGACGTGTTCCCGTACACCATTCGCGTGGTTTCGGAAATCACTGAATCCAACGGTTCGAGCTCGATGGCTTCCGTTTGCGGCGCTTCCCTGGCCCTGATGGACGCTGGTGTACCGATGAAGGCACCGGTTGCCGGTATCGCCATGGGTCTGGTTAAGGAAGGCGAGAAATTCGCAGTCCTGACCGACATCCTGGGCGACGAAGACCACTTGGGCGACATGGACTTCAAAGTAGCCGGTACTGCCAAAGGCGTTACCGCACTGCAGATGGACATCAAGATCAAGGGCATCACCGAAGAGATCATGGAAATCGCTCTGGGCCAAGCCCTGGAAGCGCGCCTGAACATCCTCGGTCAGATGAACCAGATCATCGGCCAGTCGCGTACCGAGCTGTCGGCCAACGCTCCGACCATGATCGCGATGAAGATCGACACCGACAAGATCCGTGACGTTATCGGTAAAGGTGGCGCGACCATCCGTGCGATCTGTGAAGAAACCAAGGCTTCGATCGATATCGAAGATGACGGTTCGATCAAGATCTTCGGCGAAACCAAGGAAGCGGCTGAAGCAGCTCGTCAGCGCGTTCTGGGTATTACCGCTGAAGCCGAGATCGGCAAGATCTACGTCGGCAAGGTTGAGCGCATCGTCGACTTCGGTGCATTCGTCAACATCCTGCCGGGCAAGGACGGTCTGGTTCACATTTCGATGCTGAGCGATGCTCGTGTTGAGAAAGTGACCGACATTCTGAAAGAAGGTCAGGAAGTGGAAGTGCTGGTACTGGACGTGGATAACCGCGGCCGTATCAAGCTGTCCATCAAAGACGTGGCAGCTGCCAAGGCTTCGGGCGTTTAAACACCCCGCAGCGTTAGCGCAATAAAAATGCCTCGCCGTGAAAACGGCGGGGCATTTTTTTGTCTGTTGAAATCAACCGTACCAAGCCCCGAGTTGCCGGACCTCAAGAGCGGTGCTAGGTTTAGCCCACCGCCCGTGTAGCTCAGCCGGTAGAGCAGCGCACTCGTAACGCGAAGGTCGCAGGTTCGATTCCTGTCTCGGGCACCATCTCCTTATTTCACCTTGCGATTCAAATCCTCAACGGTGCGTTTGAGCTGGTCCATCGCCCGATCCTGATCGTTGATCTTCTGCTTCAGGTTTGAAATCTCGCTGCTGTTCGAGTTGGAGCTCGAGCCACTGTTGCGCTTGAGGTCTTCGACCTGACGGCCAAGTGTGTCCAATTCACGATCCTGCTCTTTGACTTTGTTCTTCAGCTCATCGATTTCCTTGCTGCTGGCACTGCTACTCGAACCGCTGTTGCGTTTGAGCTCTTCTATCTGGCGCGACTGATCATTGACGGTGTCGCGCATCTTTTTCAGTTCATCGATGCTGATGTCGCTTCTGATGACGACCTCTTTGCCGTAATCATTGTGAATCAGAGAAACCTTGTCGCCATAGGAGGGGCTGCTGGTGCTCAGTTCAACGGCCATTGCACTGGCCGGCAGGGCCAGTGCAGCCATTAAAGTGGTGACGGAGACAATGGAGGAAATCTTCGAAAAGCTGCGCATCACTGGTTTTCCTTGTGAACAGCGGAGAGGGTGCCGAAGTGGCACATCGCTATGACTCGAAATCCACCGTTATGTTCCGCAGGTCAACTTTTTGTGGGAGAGATGTAAAGAGCCGTGTAATTCGTCATGCAAACGTCCTATATTCGGTGCCTGCATGAGCATCGCCCAGCAGTTTTCAGATGATCCCGAATGGTTCCGAAGGCCGGACAAACCGCGTCAGAGAGATCCTTGATGATCCAGATCCATCCTCCATTCTTATGATCAGCGAGAACGCCATGACCGAATTAACTCAAGAGCAACGTCACGAACAAGCGCTGGAGAAATACAAACTCGACGTGCCCCAATTGATGGACGAGATCAAGGGCTTGAGTCCCGACGATCAGAAAGACCAGATTCAGTGGTCGTTCGAGGATGAAGCCGAAGCCCAGGGCCTGCAGCCGTGGGAGCTGACACTCAAGTACACGAGCACGCCAGAAGCGTTCGAAGCTCAACGTCTTGTCCTGCACAAAGAAGCAGCCGAAGTGCTGGGCGTCGAGTGGCAAGAGTATTGCGAGATGAACAATCTGGTGGTCTGAAACAAAAACGCCAGCCTCAACCGGGCTGGCGTTTTTTATCGCGTGAAGGTCTTAGAGACTCAGTCGCATCGACAGATCCACCGCTTTGACATCCTTGGTCATCGCGCCAATCGAGATGTAATCGACCCCGGTCTCGGCGATCGGCAGCAGCGTGCTTTCGTTGATGCCGCCACTGGCCTCCAGTTTTGCCTTGCCGCCGTTCAGGCGCACGGCTTCGCGCATGTCGTCCAGGCTCAGTTCGTCGAGCATGATGATGTCCGCGCCGGCCGCCAGTGCTTCTTTGAGCTCATCCAGACTTTCCACTTCGATTTCCACCGGTTTGCCCGGGGCGATCTTGTGCGCGGCGGCAATGGCTTGCGCGATGCCGCCGCTGGCAGCGATGTGGTTTTCCTTGATCAGAAACGCGTCGTACAAACCGATGCGGTGGTTATGGCAACCGCCGCAGGTCACTGCGTATTTCTGCGCCAGGCGCAGGCCTGGTAGGGTCTTGCGGGTGTCGAGCAGCTTGACCTGAGTGTCGGTCACGAAGTCCGCCAGGTATTGCGCATGCGTTGCCACGCCAGAGAGCAGTTGCAGGAAATTCAGAGCACTGCGTTCGCCGGTCAGCAGCGAACGGGCCGGGCCTTCCAGATGAAACAGCGGCTGATTGGGTTTCACCCGCTCGCCATCAGTCACCTGCCAATGCACGGCCACCCGTGGATCGAGTTGGCGAAATACTGCATCGACCCACGCGGTGCCGCAGATGACGGCCGCGTCCCGGGTAATGATGGTGGCTTTGGCCAGGCGTTCGGCCGGGATCAGTTGCGCGGTGATGTCGCCGCTGCCGATGTCTTCGAGCAACGCACGGCGCACGTTGGCTTCGATTTCGGCGGTCAAATCGGCGAGACGTAGATTCGGCATAACGGGCTCCACAAACAAAGTGGGTCGATTATAGGGGCATGGCACGAACCAACCCAAGGCGAGAACTCGCGTGCTGGTCTGCATTCGGTCGATTTTATGTGAGCAAACCCGGCGAACGCGCGGTCATTGCAAGGTAGGCGGACATAGGGGAAACCCTGACGCCTCTGGCGCTGGAGACATCTTTTGCAAGATAATCCGCCTTGCATTTGACGTCATAGCTTTGACATCTCCTGCGCTCGAGGTTTCTGCTCAAAGAAGAATCACCGTTCCAGGAGGCTTGGATGCACAACGACGGGAAAGTAGTGCCTTTGCACAAGGCCGCTACCGATCAGGCGAATCACTCGCCGCTCGCCCGCCTGCCTGTGATTCTGCTTCAGGTTCGCGACAAGGCTGCCCAGCAACTTCGCCAAGGTTTGCAGGAGCTGTTCGATAACGCCGATGACACCTTGTTTGAAATGGCCGACCGCGCACGCAACGACGTCGAGCAGAATATCTTTTTTGAAGCCATGCGCGACCTGCGCCTCAAGCGCAAGAATATCGAGCGCGGCTTTCTCGAGCAGTTCTTCGAAGCCTTTGTCGGCCTCACTCAATACGATTCCACGCACAGCACGCTACCGCACTCTCTGATTTACGAAGACCTGGCGCCGCGCACCGATGACATGGAGCGCAATGTGGCGGTGGAAACCATGGTCGGTCGAGTGCTAAAACGCGATGGCTTCGCGCTCGATCAGTTGAGCACACGGTTCAACGCGCTGCTCGGCAACACCCTTGACGATCAAACCAACCCGCTCGGCCCGGCGCTGCTCTGCGAGTATTTCCTGCAAGCCGGACGTAACCTCGGCGTGGAGATCAAGGTCAAGTTGATCCTGCTTAAACTGTTCGAGCGCTACGTGCTGGCTGGCACGGAACAGCTTTATGCCGAAGCCAATCAACTGCTCAGCGCCACGGGTGTGTTGCCGGACCTGAAACCGGCACCGGCGCGGCGAGCTAGCGATCGTGCGGCGGCCACGGTGGACAGCGAAGAAAGCCAGGACCCGCCGCCCGCGGACGACAGCGTGCAAGAAGTCTTCGCCGCGCTGCAGGCGTTGTTGTTGCATGTGCGCGGCAGTGTCGCGCCGACCCTGGAACCCAGCGCTTGCGCCCAGCCGATCAGCACCCGCGACCTGCTGCGCCTGCTCTCACACTTGCAGCAATACGTGCCGGCGTTGGCTGCGCAGGACGATTTCGATCTGCGCAATCAGCTCGAACAGTTGCTGACGCGGGTCAGTGTCAAAAGTGGCAAATCGCGGGTTGTCGGCGGCGCAGACGAAGACGTGATCAACCTGATTGCCATGGTGTTCGACTGCATTCTCGATGACCGCAATCTGCCGGACTTCCTCAAGGCCTTGATCGCCCGCTTGCAAATCCCGATGCTCAAGGTGGCGGTGCTGGATAAGAGTTTCTTCAGCCGCAGCAGCCATCCGGCGCGGCGTTTGCTCAACGAAATCGCCGACGCGGCGATGGGCTGGGGCAATTGTGACGGTGATGCGCGCGACAGTTTGTATCAGCGTATCGAACAAGTGGTGCAGCGCTTGCTGACGGATTTTGTCGATGATCCGGCGATTTTTTCCGAGTTGCTGGCCGACTTCCTGGCTTTCACTGGCGATGAACGTCGTCGCAGCGAGTTGCTTGAGCAGCGATTGCGTGATGCCGAAGAGGGCCGGGCGAAAACCGATCTGGCGCGGCGCCGGGTCGAGCAGGCGTTGAATCAGGCACTGTTGGGTAAAGTCCTGCCACCGTCGGTGGTGACGTTCGTGCACAACGCCTGGAGCAAAGTGCTGCTGCTGACCTGCCTCAAGCATGGCGATCAGTCCGCCGAATGGCAGGCCGATGTGCAAACCATGACGCAACTGATCTGGAGCGTGCAACGGCATGAAGACGAGCAATCGAGCCTGCGTCTGCTGGCGCTGGTACCGGGGTTGCTCAAGTCATTGCGTGATGGCCTGAACGGTTCGGCGTTCGACCCGTTTGCCACCAGCGAATTTTTCAGTGAGCTCGAAGCCTTGCATGTTCGCGTGCTGGAGCGTTCCGCAGAGGCGGATGAGGCCACGGCGATGATCAAGGTGTCGCAACAGATCGTCTTGCAAACCGCTGATGAGGACGGCATGGCGCTGGTTCGTTTGCCTTGCGATGACGCCGGGCTGCGTCAGGTCGCTCAACTGCGTCTGGGCAGTTGGGTGGCGTTCGAGGAAGATGAGGAACATACCCTGCGCTGCAAACTCGCGGCGATCATCGAAGCCACCGGCAAGTATGTGTTTGTCGACCGCACCGGGATGAAAGTGCTGGAGCGCAGCCGTATCGGCCTGGCCCTTGAGTTCCGTCGTGGTGCGGTACGCGCATTGGACGACACCTTGTTGTTCGACCGGGCGCTGGAGTCGGTGCTGGGCAATCTGAGGCGACTCAATCGCGCCAAGTGATCGCGCGCCGGGGTCCGATCACGGCATACTGGGCGCCAACACAGTCGGCGTTGAAGGAATCGGTATGCAGTTGGATCCCGCTAGCGGGTGGTGTCACGGGGTGCAGGTTTGCCCATCGCCCAACTTCAATGAACGCCCTGCGGGCGAAATTTCCCTGTTGGTGATCCACAACATCAGTCTGCCGCCTGCGCAATTCGCTACCGGCAAGGTGCAGGAATTTTTCCAGAACCGTCTGGATGTCACCGAACATCCTTACTTTGCAGGCATTGCCGACCTACGAGTCTCGGCGCATTTTCTGATCGAACGTGACGGCAAGGTCACCCAGTTTGTCTCCTGTCTTGAGCGGGCGTGGCATGCGGGCGTGTCGATTTTTGACGGACGCGAAACCTGTAACGATTTTTCCGTGGGCATCGAACTCGAAGGCACCGATGATCTGCCGTTCACCGATGCGCAATATCAGGCACTGACAAGGCTGACGCGGCAGTTGCAAACAGCATTTCCGGCGATCACCGGCGCACGCATCTGCGGACACAGCGACATTGCACCCGGGCGCAAGACCGATCCTGGCCCGGCATTCGACTGGGCGCGTTACCGCGCAGCCCTGGCACAAGAGGAAGGACAATGAGTTTTCTGGTGTTACTGCTGGCAGTCTGGGTCGAGAAGTTCTCGGCCCTGCGCCATCGGGTTCAACGCGATGGCGGATGGATCCGCGAACTGAACAAACTCGAAAGCAGCGCGCGATTGGCCAAACGGCCGTGGCTGGTGCTGACGATTCTGGTGTTGCTGCCGGTGGCCTTGCTCGGCTTGTTGCTGGTGGTGTTGGGGCCAGTAGCTTATGGCCTGCTGGCCTTGCCGGTGCATTTGCTGGTGGTGATTTACAGTCTGGGGCGCGGCGACTTGCTGGGCGGTCTCGGGCCGTTTCGCGATGCCTGGCGCCGTGAGGATCTGCAGGCGGCGGCCCATGTGGCCAAGCGTGATCTGGATATCTGCGCCGACAGTGGTGAGCAATTGCTCGATCAGGTCCAGGGCCATTTGTTGTGGCAGGCCTATCAGAGCTTCTTTGCGGTGATCTTCTGGTATTTCGTGCTCGGCCCGGTGGCTGCGCTGGCCTATCGCTTGTTGGCGCTGGCCGAAGAACATGGCCAAACCCCGGCATTGGTTGAACGCGCCGCGCAACTGCGCCATGCCTTCGACTGGGTACCGGTGCGATTGTTGGCGGCGAGTTTTGCCCTAGTGGGCAACTTCGTTGCGGTCAGTCGGGTGATGCTGCATGAACTGTTGAACTGGAACATCAGTGCTGCGCAACTGATCAACAAGGTCGGATTGGCGGCGGGGGAGATCCCGCCACCTGCGGTGGGCCCTGAAGGCATCAACACCCTTGATTGCCTGTGGGAACTGCTGCTGCGTGCGGCGGTGCTGTGGTTTGCCGGGTTTGCCTTGTGGACAGTTCTGATTCACTGACTGAGGGTGCCGAGGGAGTCATTTCCCTCGGTACACCCCGCCGTTAACCTTAAGTTACAAAAACTCCCTTCGTTTTGAGCTATACAGAGATGGCGCTCGATAGTGGCTATCTGCTTTCGCCCCGCGCCTGCCAATAAAAACAAGAAAAACCAAGGGAGACTTCCAGTGAAGAGCTTGCTCTATCCCGCCGTCTCGCTGATGAACCGTCTGAGCTTCGGTATGAAGTTCAGCCTGATCAGCGTGCTGTTTCTGGTGCCGATGCTGGTGACCAATTTCTATCTGGTACGCGATTCCTATCGTGAGTTTCAGGGCACCCGAGTCGAATTGCAGAGCCTCGACCTGCTGGGCAGCAGCCTGGCCTTGCGCCGGGATCTGGAGACCCTCAACAATCTGGTGCAAATCAACGTCACCCTCGGCCAGTCCGGTAAGGCGAGTAACGTCGAGTCGCAGATCACCGCCCTCGAACAGACGGTATTGGCTCGCCTGCAAGGGTTGACGGCGATGAGCGACGATCCTGAGCAGATCAAAGTATTCGACGGCAAGCGCGATGAAATGCTTGCTGCATTCAAAGCCCAGCAAGCGGAACGCTCGCTGCAAAGCAAAAGCGCCCTGATCGGAAAGCTCTTGGCCAGTGCGCAGATTTTCAGCCAGATCATCAGCAGTCAGGCCGGGTTGAGCCGCGACAACCAAGGCGATATCCGTCAGCTCAGCGAACTGGTGACCCTGATCACTCCGACCGTCACGCAGACCCTTGGCGACGGTCGGGCCATGGGCTCGTATTCGCTGGGCCAGGGTTTTCTCAACAGTTCGTCGAGCACCCGTTTTGACGAGTTGCTGGTGCAGATCGAAAAGCTCCAGGCCGAGTACGGTTTGAAATTGAAGGATGCCCTCGGCTCCAGCAACGTGGCGCGTGAAACCCTCAGCGCTCAGGCCGACAGCAGCAAGGCGTCGCTCAAAGAGGCCAGCGAGTTGTTCGAAGAGCAAGTGGTGATGGCCGACACCCTGGATGCCCCGTGGCAGGCGTTTTACGACCAGGTCACCGTTCTGATGGACAAAACCTACAAGCTCAACGAAGCGACGTTGAAATTCCTCGACACCCAATTGCAGCAGCGCCTCGTGCAAAACCGCACGCACATGGTCTTGCAGGCTGTGGCGTTGTCGGTGGTGTTCGTGCTGATCTTCTATCTCTACGGTGGCTTCTACGCTTCGACCCGCACCACGCTCAAGCGCCTCGGCGCGATGATGGACAAGGTGGCGGCAGGCGACATGACGGTTAATTTCAAGGCCAATAGCCGCGATGAACTGGGCGAATTGGGCGAGGTGTTCAACGGCACGGTGAAGAAGATTCATGACTTGATCGAGCGCGTCGGCCAAACCGTTGGCGAAGTCGAGCGTCAGGCCGGGCAAGTGGAGGATGTCTCTGCACAAAGCAATCAAGCTGTCGCCGGGCAACGCTCGCAGATCGAGCAAGTGGCGACCGCGATGAACCAGATGTCGGCCACCTCGCTGGAGGTGGCGCGCAGTGCAGCAGCAGCGGTGAGCAGCGCCCACAGCGTGAATGAAGAGACGGTCAGTGGGCGCGGCCTGGTTGAGTCGCAGCAGGGCAGCATTGCTGCACTGGCCAGCGAAATCGACCAGTCGGTGCAGGTGATCAACCAATTGGCCAGCGACAGCCAATCGATCAGTCGCGTGCTGGAAGTGATCAAAAGCATTGCAGAACAGACCAACCTGTTGGCGCTCAACGCCGCAATCGAAGCGGCCCGGGCCGGGGAACAGGGGCGAGGTTTTGCGGTGGTGGCGGACGAAGTTCGCACGCTGGCCAAGCGCACGCAGCAATCGACTGAAGAAATCGAGCAGATGATCGGCAAGCTTCACGGCGGCGTCGGTGCAGCCGTCAAAGCCATGGGTGTCAGTCATCAGATGGCCAACGGCACGGTCGGGCAGTCGGAAAAGGTCCAGCAGGCGCTGGAAAATATACTCGGCGCTGTAGGCATGATCGTCGATCAGAACCAGCAGATTGCGGCGGCAGTGGAGCAGCAGACGGCGGTGGCCCATGACATCGACCAGAACATCGTCGAGATCAACCGCGCCGGTGAGCGTACCGCGCAAGGCGCGCACCAGACCGAGAACGCCAGTCGGGCGTTGTCGGCTCAAGTCGTGGAACTCAAGCAACTGATCAGCGCGTTTCGCGTCTGATTCATGAAACACCTTGTTTCCTGTGGGGGTGGGCTGTCCGCTCCCACAGGTTCGGTTTTTTGTCTGAATGGCTTGTAGTCCTTGTTTACCAGCCTATGTAAGCCATTTCTTGTTTTTCTCCATGCTCTGGCATTTCGCCTTCGATCAACCAAGATCACTCTTCACAAGGCTGCATGGAGAAGGCCGCTAATGACTGTTGCAACTCTGGGCATCCAGGGCCGCTGCACCCACTGTCAGATCACCCTGGTGCTCAAGCCCTGGCAACTCAATGCCATCGCAATCAATGAACCGTTCACCTGCCAGCATTGCCAGAAAAGCCTGGAGCTGCGCTGCCCGCAACAGATCAAACGCTTCAAGTCTCTCGATTCGCTGGCGTTGTTGCGCTTCAGCGTGTCAATGACGGTGTGCATTGCGTTGCTGTTGGCGTTGGTGATGGAGTGGATAGGGCTGCTAAGCGTCACCGAGCAGTTGAATGCGTCGCTGATAACTATTTTTCTGTACTTCGTTGCCGTTCGATACGCGCGTCAGCGCCAGCATCTGACGCTGGTGCTAGAAGCCGCCAAGGCTCACGGCGACTGATTACCAGCCAAACACTTCGCAGCTGTTGGCCGTGCTGGCATTGGCCAGTTGTGGCGCACTGATGTTCATCAGTGCGGCCAGCGCCTCGCAGATCGCCGGCAAGTGCGCCGGGCTGTTGCGCTGGCCGGGAAACATGGCGGGCGGCATGTCCGGTGAGTCGGTTTCCAGCACGATCGAATCCAGCGGCAGATCCGCCAGCACCCGATGCATGCGCAACGCCTGCGGCCAGGTCGGCGCGCCGCCTAAACCCAGTTTGAAACCGAGTTTGATGTACTCGCGCGCCTCTTCACGGCTGCCGGCAAACGCGTGGATGATCCCTGCACGTTTCAATCGAAAACGCTTGAGCGTGGCAATCACCGCCGCGTGGCTGCGGCGTACATGGATCAGCGCCGGTAGTTCAAAGTCCGCCGCCAGTTGCAACTGCGCCTCGAACAGCGCCTGTTGGCGTTCGCGGTCGAGGGTTTCGATGAAGTAATCCAGACCGATCTCGCCCACTGCACATAACTGTCGATGGCTGCGCAACCGCGTCAGCCAGTCGCCGAGTGTCTGTAAATCTTCGGGGCGATGCTGATCCAGATACACCGGGTGCAAACCGAACGCCGCGTACAGATCAGCATCGCTTTGCACCAGATCCCACACCCGTTGCCAGTTGCCCTCATGGACGCCCAGCACCACCATCCGCCGCACCCCTAGGGCACGGCTTTCGGCCAGCAACGCCGAGCGATCGGCGTCGAAATCGGGAAAATCCAGGTGGGTGTGGCTGTCGATCAACTCCACGGTTCAGCCCTGGTGAATACGCTGCTTGAAGGTCCGCGCAATGGCCTGCACGCCAGGCTTGTACTCCGACTGCTCGACGGCCGCCAGCGCCAGTTCCAGTGCCTTGTCGGCAATCAACTGGTGCTGTTGGGCCATGGCGTTGACCGGCAGTGGCAGGAAGTCCAGCAACTGCGTGTCGCCGAACGTGCCGAGGCGCAGCGGTCGCGACTTGAGCGGGAAGTCATGCAGCGCATCGAACACCCCCTGCAACAGCACGTAGGACGTGGTCACCAGCGCATCAGGCAAATGCCCCAGGCGTTGCAGGAGGTCTTCCATCAACTGCTTGCCGCATTCGCGACTGAACGATTCGGCGTGCTCGACCAGCACTTCGCCTTTGAAGTCGACGAGGGCCTGTTTGAAACCAGCGGCACGCTCCTGGCTGATGCTCAGCTCCGCACGGGCGCCGAGCAACACGATCTGCTTGGGCTGCGGATCGAGCAGGCTCTGGGTCAGGTGCAGGCTGGCTTCGCGGTCGTCGCTGATCACCGAGCAGAAATGCTCCGGTTCCATGACCCGGTCGATGGCGATGATCGGCAGCCCCTTGGCCTGCAACTGACGATAACTGTCGTCACCGGCCGGCAGGCAACTGGCGACGATCAACGCATCGCAGCGGCGCGCCTTGAACAGTTGCAGCAATTGGCGCTCGCTGTCCGGCGCATCGTCGGAACTGGCGATCAGCAACTGATAGCCGCGCGCCCGCGCACCTTGTTCCAGCAGTTTGGCGATTCGCGCATAACTGGGGTTTTCCAGATCCGGCAGGATAAACCCCAAGGTGCGCGTATGCCGACTGCGCAGCCCGGCCGCCTGAGGGTTGGGCGTGAAGCCGTGCTGCTCGACCACCGCACGCACACGCTCGACGGTGGCGGTGCTGATGCGTTGCTGTTCGGCCTTGCCGTTGATGACGTAGCTGGCGGTGGTCACGGACACGCCGGCCAACCGCGCGATATCACTGAGTTTCAACCCGGTATTTCCTTGTTTTTTCGAGTTTGCCGCGAGATTTTCGCCAATCCTACCCGATTAGGGCAGACGACTATTGCCTGCGCGCATCCGACAAGTTGGACTTCAAGGATGAGACATTATCGAGTAACGTGCCGATCAATCTAGATTAAACGTTTCAGCAAGCGTATTTTCTACGTTTTAGACGCTTTTGGTCGGTTCTGCCGTGAAACCGCCAAAAATGCCCCTGAAAAGGAAGCTGACAAGCGCCTAAGCTGCAACCATTCAAAACAATACCTGGCACCTTCATGTGCCAAAAAGGAGATCGCATGCTCGAGCTCACTATAGAGCAGATATCCATGGGCCAATCGGCTGTGGATAAACCCGCTGCCTTGCAATTGCTGGCCAATCACCTGGTCGCCGATGGATTGGTCGCCGACGGATACCTGGCCGGATTGCAGGCTCGCGAAGCCCAGGGCTCGACCTTTCTCGGTCAAGGTATTGCCATCCCGCACGGCACCCCCGAGACCCGCGACCAAGTGTTCGCCACTGGCGTGCGCTTGATGCAGTTTCCCGAGGGCGTGGATTGGGGCGATGGTCAGATCGTTTATCTGGCCATCGGTATCGCCGCCAAATCCGATGAACACCTGCGCCTGTTGCAACTGCTGACCCGCGCCCTCGGCGAGACGGATCTGGGCCAGGCCCTGCGTCGCGCCAGCTCCCCCGAAGCGCTGCTGAAACTGCTGCAAGGCGCGCCGCAGGAGTTGGCGCTGGACGCGCAGATGATCGGCCTCGGTGTCTCCGCCGACGATTTCGAAGAACTGGTCTGGCGTGGCGCGCGTCTGTTGCGTCAGGCCGATTGCGTGAGCAACGGCTTTGCCGGCGTGTTGCAGCAAGTCGAAGCGCTGCCGCTGGGCGATGGCCTGTGGTGGCTGCACAGCGAACAAACAGTGAAACGCCCGGGCCTGGCTTTTGTCACCCCGGACAAACCGATGCGCTACCTCGGCCAACCGCTCAGCGGTCTGTTCTGCCTGGCCAGCCTGGGCGAAGCGCATCAGGCCTTGCTTGAGCGCTTGTGTGCGTTGCTGATCGAAGGTCGCGGTCACGAACTGGGTCGTGCCACCAGCAGCCGTAAAGTCCTCGAAGTGCTTGGCGGTGAATTGCCGGCCGACTGGCCGAGCGCACGTATTGCGTTGGCCAATGCCCACGGTTTGCATGCGCGTCCGGCGAAGATCCTCGCGCAACTGGCCAAAAGCTTTGACGGCGAGATTCGTGTGCGCATCGTCGACGGTCAGGACAGCGCCGTGTCGGTGAAGAGCCTGAGCAAACTGCTGAGCCTGGGCGCCCGTCGCGGTCAGGTGCTGGAGCTGATCGCTGAACCGAGCATCGCCGCCGATGCCTTGCCGGCCTTGTTGGCCGCCATCGAAGAAGGCCTCGGTGAAGAAGTTGAGCCGTTGCCGGCTGTGAGCCAGCAGCGCGAAGTGATTGCCGATATCGCCGAAGTCGTCGTCGCCCCTGCGTCCGGCAGCCTGCTGCAAGCGATCCCGGCAGCACCGGGCATCGCGATTGGCCCTGCGCACATTCAAGTGCAGCAAACCATCGATTACCCGCTGCGCGGCGAGTCCGCCTCCGTCGAACGCGAGCGTCTCAAGCAGGCGCTGAGCGATGTGCGCAGCGACATTCAAGGCTTGATCGAACGCAGTAAAGCCAAAGCCATTCGCGAGATTTTCATCACCCATCAGGAGATGCTCGACGACCCGGAACTGACCGACGAAGTCGACACGCGCCTCAAACAGGGCGAAAGCGCTGAAGCGGCGTGGATGGCAGTGATCGAAGCCGCGGCCAAACAGCAGGAGTCGCTACAGGACGCCTTGCTCGCCGAGCGTGCGGCGGATCTGCGTGACATCGGTCGCCGGGTGCTGGCGCAACTGTGTGGCGTGCAGACCGCGAGCGAGCCCAAGCAACCGTACATTCTGGTGATGGACGAGGTCGGCCCGTCCGACGTCGCACGGCTGGACCCGGCGCGCGTGGCGGGGATTCTCACCGCACGCGGCGGCGCCACCGCGCACAGCGCCATCGTCGCTCGTGCGTTGGGCATTCCGGCGCTGGTCGGTGCAGGTGCAGCAGTGTTGCTGCTGGCGCCGGGCACGCCATTGCTGCTCGACGGTCAGCGCGGTCGCCTGCATGTCGATGCGGATGCCGCGACCCTGCAACGCGCTGTCGAAGAACGCAACACTCGCGAGCAGCGACTCAAGGTGGCCGCCGAACAACGTCATCAACCGGCGCACACCACCGACGGCCACGCCGTCGAAGTGTTCGCCAACATCGGCGAAAGCGCTGGCGTGATCAGCGCGGTGGAGCAGGGCGCCGAAGGCATCGGTCTGCTGCGCACCGAACTGATTTTCATGGCCCACCCGCAAGCGCCGGGCGAAGCGACTCAGGAAGCCGAATATCGCCGCGTTCTTGATGGCCTCGCCGGGCGGCCGCTGGTGGTGCGTACGCTGGACGTCGGTGGCGACAAACCGCTGCCGTATTGGCCGATCGCCAAGGAAGAAAACCCGTTCCTCGGCGTGCGCGGCATTCGCCTGACCTTGCAGCGTCCGCAGATCATGGAAGCGCAACTGCGCGCCTTGCTGCGGTCGGCGGATAACCGTCCGTTGCGGATCATGTTCCCGATGGTCGGCAGCGTTGAAGAATGGCGTCAGGCCCGCGACATGACCGAGCGTCTGCGCCTGGAAATCCCGGTGGCCGATCTGCAACTGGGGATCATGATCGAAGTACCGTCCGCCGCGTTGCTCGCGCCGGTGCTGGCCAAAGAAGTCGACTTCTTCAGCGTCGGCACCAACGACCTGACGCAATACACCCTGGCCATCGACCGTGGTCATCCGACCCTGTCGGCCCAGGCTGACGGCTTGCACCCGGCCGTGCTGCAACTGATCGACATCACCGTGCGCGCGGCCCATGCCCACGGCAAATGGGTGGGCGTGTGCGGTGAGCTGGCGGCGGACCCGCTGGCCGTGCCGGTGCTGGTCGGCCTTGGCGTCGATGAGTTGAGTGTGTCCGGACGCAGCATTGCCGAGGTCAAGGCGCGCGTGCGCGAACTCAGCCTGACCCAGGCGCAAACCCTTGCTCAACAAGCCCTCACCGTGGGCAGCGCCAATGAAGTGCGTGCATTAGTGGAGGCCCTGTAATGGCCAAGATTCTTACCCTGACCCTCAACCCGGCGCTCGACCTTACCGTCGAGTTGCCACGGCTGGACGCCGGTCAGGTCAATCGCAGCGACGAGATGCACACCCATGCCGCCGGCAAAGGCGTGAACGTCGCGCAGGTGCTGGCTGACCTGGGCCACCAACTGACGGTCAGCGGCTTTCTCGGCGAAGACAACCTGCAAGCGTTCGAAACCCTGTTCGCCAAGCGCGGTTTTGTCGACGCGTTTATCCGTGTACCGGGGGAGACGCGCAGCAATATCAAAGTCGCTGAAAGCGATGGCCGTATCACCGACATCAACGGCCCTGGGCCGTTGGTCGATGCAGCCGCGCAGCAGGCGTTGCTTGAGCGTCTGGTGCAGATCGCGCCGGGGCATGACGCGGTCGTGGTCGCCGGCAGCCTGCCGCGTGGCGTGACTGCGCAGTGGCTGCGCGAATTGATCGAGCGGCTTAACTCGCTTGGCCTGAAAGTCGCCCTCGACTCCAGCGGCGAAGCGTTGCGCCAAGCGTTGAAGGCCAGCCCTTGGCTGATCAAACCGAACACGGAGGAACTGGCCGATGCGTTGGGTTGCGAGGTGGTTTCCCACGCCGCCGAGGCTCAAGCGGCGAGTCGACTGCACGCTCAAGGTATCGAGCACGTCGTGATCTCCCACGGTGCCGACGGTGTGAACTGGTTCAGTGTCGGCTCGGCGCTGCACGCCTCGCCGCCCAAGGTCAGCGTGGCCAGCACCGTCGGTGCCGGCGATTCGCTGCTGGCCGGCATGCTCCACGGTTTGCTCAGCGCCGACACGCCTGAGCAGACCTTGCGCACGGCCACGGCGATTGCGGCGATGGCGGTGACGCAGATCGGTTTTGGCATCAACGACGCCACGCAACTGGCGCAGCTCGAACAGGGCGTGCGCATTCGCCCCCTGACAGAACAATAAGAGGGTTTGTCATGAAGTTAGCCATTGTTACGGCTTGCCCGAACGGCATGGTCACCAGTGTGCTCTGCGCGCGCTTGCTTGATGCGGCGGCGCAGCGTCAGGGCTGGAGCACCAGCGTTGAAGTGGTCGATGCGGCGCATCCGGAACGCGAGTTGTCGGCGGCGACCATCGAGGCGGCGGAGTGGGTGTTACTGGTGTGCACCGGCAACGTCGACATGACGCGTTTCGTCGGCAAACGGCTCTTTCAGATTGCCCCGGCGCAGGCCCTGCAGGACGTCGAGGAGGTACTGCGTCGCGGTGCCGAAGAAGCCGAAGTTTATGTCGCAACCGAAGCCGCCCCTGCTGCGGTTGCGCAACGTGCACCGCGCATCGTCGCCATCACCGCATGCCCGACCGGTGTCGCCCACACCTTTATGGCGGCCGAAGCGTTGCAGCAAACGGCCAAGCGTCTGGGCTATGAACTGCAAGTCGAAACCCAAGGTTCGGTCGGTGCGAAAACGCCCCTGAGTGCGACAGCGATTGCCGAGGCGGATGTGGTGTTGCTGGCGGCGGATATCGACGTCGCCACCGAGCGTTTTGCCGGCAAGAAAATCTACCGCTGTGGCACCGGCATTGCGTTGAAACAGTCCGAAGCGACGCTGAAAAAAGCCCTCGCCGAAGGCCAGCAGGAAAGCGCTGCCAGCGATGGCAAGGCCCCGGTCAAGTCGGAGAAAACCGGCGTCTACAAACACCTGCTGACCGGCGTGTCGTACATGCTGCCGATGGTGGTGGCGGGTGGTCTGATGATTGCCCTGTCGTTCGTCTTTGGCATCACCGCGTTCAAGGAAGAAGGCACGCTGGCGGCGGCACTGATGCAGATCGGCGGCGAGACCGCGTTCAAATTGATGGTGCCGCTGCTGGCCGGTTACATCGCCTACTCGATTGCCGACCGTCCGGGCCTCGCGCCGGGGATGATTGGCGGCTTGCTCGCCAGCACCCTGGGCGCCGGGTTTATCGGCGGGATCGTCGCCGGTTTCATTGCTGGTTACGCGGCCAAGGCGATCAGTCGATATGTCGCGCTTCCGCAAAGTCTTGAAGCGTTGAAACCGATTCTGATCATCCCGTTGTTCGCCAGCCTGTTCACCGGATTGGTGATGATCTACGTGGTCGGCAAACCTGTAGCGCAAATGCTCGCGGCGCTGACGCATTTCCTCGACAGCATGGGCACCACCAATGCGATCCTGCTGGGTGTGTTGCTCGGCGGCATGATGTGCGTTGACCTCGGTGGGCCGATCAACAAAGCGGCGTATGCCTTTTCGGTGGGGCTGCTGGCCTCGCAAAGTTACGCGCCGATGGCCGCAACCATGGCGGCAGGGATGGTGCCACCGATTGGTCTGGGCATCGCCACGTTCATCGCCCGACGCAAGTTCGCCCAGACCGAGCGCGAAGCGGGTAAGGCTGCCTTCGTGCTGGGGCTGTGCTTTATCTCCGAAGGGGCGATTCCGTTTGCCGCGAAAGACCCGCTACGGGTGATCCCGGCGAGCATCGCGGGCGGTGCGTTGACCGGCGCGCTGTCGATGTACTTCGGTTGCAAACTGATGGCGCCGCACGGTGGCTTGTTCGTGCTGGCGATTCCGAATGCGATCAATCATGCGCTGCTTTATCTGCTGGCGATTGTCGCCGGTAGTTTGCTGACGGCGGTGGTCTACGCGACGGTCAAACGGCCCGAGTCCGTCGACCTCACAATGGCACCGGCGAAGGCCTGACGCACATTCCCAGTGGGAGCGGGTTTGCTCGCGAAGGCGGTGTGTCAGTCCATTTGATGTTGGCTGGTACGACGTCTTCGCGAGCAAGCCCGCTCCCACATTGGGGTTTGTGGTGGGGCTGATGTCATGCCGGGTTCATAAACCCGTGCTTTAGTTTTCCTTTTTCCAGGGAGAACACCATGAGCGATTTCAACCTCGGTCGCCGTCGTGTCATGCAAGCCGTGGGTGCCGGGCTGTTGATGCCGGGGCTGGCGCCGGCGGTGATCGCGTCGGTCAAGGATCGTCCGCAACTCACCGACGGCGTGCAGTCCGGCGACCTGCAAGGCGACCGGGCGATGATCTGGAGCCGCAGCGACCGTCCGGCGCGGATGGTGGTTGAGTGGGACACGCGGAGCCTGTTCGGCAACCCCCGCCGATCTGTCTCACCACTGGCCGACGCCCGCACGGATTTCACCGCTCGCGTCGAGCTGACCGGGTTGCCCGCCGATCAGGCGATTTTCTATCGTGTTTACTTTGAAGACGCGCAGACCGGCGTCGCCAGCGAACCGTGGTTCGGCCATTTGCGCAGCGTGCCGACGGCCAAGCGTGATATTCGATTCGTCTGGAGCGGCGACACCGTCGGCCAGGGTTTTGGCATCAACCCGGACATTGGTGGCATGCGTATCTACGAAGCCATGCGTCTGCGCCTGCCGGACTTCTTTATCCACAGCGGCGACACCATCTACGCTGACGGCCCGGTGCCGGCGCAGCTGACCACTGAAAACGGTCGGATATGGCGCAACATCACCACCGAAGCCAAGAGCAAAGTCGCGCAGACCCTCGACGATTATCGCGGCAACTACCGCTACAACCTGATGGACGAAAACATCCGCCGCTTCAATGCCGAGGTGCCGCAGATCTGGCAGTGGGATGACCATGAAGTGGTTAACAACTGGTCGCCGGGCAAGCAACTGGATGAGCGCTATCAGGAAAAAGATATCCACACGCTGGTGGGCCGAGCACGTCAGGCCTGGCTCGAATACGCGCCGATGCGCTTGCAGACCGCTGACGATGGCGGGCGGATTTATCGCAAGCTCAGTTATGGGCCGATGCTTGATGTGTTTGTCCTCGACATGCGCAGCTATCGCGATGCCAACGATGACAACCTCGGGGCGGCGAAACCGTTTCTTGGGCGTGAGCAACTGAACTGGCTCAAGCAGGGGCTCAAGGGCTCGCAAGCGCAATGGAAAGTGATCGCCGCCGACATGCCGATTGGCCTTGGTGTGCCTGATGGCGAGGTGAGTCCTGGCGTGGCACGGTGGGAAGCAGTGGCCAACGGCGACCCGGGGTCGGCGCAGGGGCGTGAACTGGAAATTGCTGAATTGCTCGGATTTCTGCGGGCGCAGCAGGTGCGCAATTTTGTCTTTCTGACGGCAGACGTGCATTACTGCGCGGCGCATCACTATCACCCGGATCGTGCGGCGTTTCAGGATTTCGAACCGTTCTGGGAGTTTGTCGCCGGGCCGTTGAATGCCGGGAGTTTCGGGCCTAATCCGTTGGACAAGACCTTTGGCCCAGAAGTGGTGTTCGAGAAAGCCCCGCCGGCACAGAACACTTCGCCGTTTGCCGGGTTTCAGTTTTTTGGCGAGGTCAATATTGAAGGGCAGAGTGGGGAGATGAGTGTGGTGTTGCGGGATCTGGATGGGGTGGCGGTGTTTGAGAAAAAATTGCAGCCGGTTTGATCAGCGCATCCCCTGTGGGAGCGAGCCTGCTCGCGAAAGCGGAGTTACAGCCAACATCAATGTTGAGTGTTAAATCGCCTTCGCGAGCAGGCTCGCTCCCACAGTGGGGAATGTGTGGGGTCAGTAAACGTCCCTGCGATAACGTCCCTGTTCGATCAGACGTTCGACTTCGGCGGCGCCGAGGATGTCGTTGAGTGCCTGGTCCACGCCTGATGCCATTCCCTGCAAGCTGCCACAGATATAGATGACAGCACCGTCGGCCAACCATTTTTTCAGGTCATCAGCCGATTCACGCAAGCGATCCTGCACATAAACCTTCTCAACCTGATCCCGCGAAAACGCTAGGTCCAGCCGCTCCAGATCGCCGTTGATCAACCACTCCTCCAGCTCCGCTCGACAGAGGAAGTCGTGTTCACGATTACGCTCGCCAAACAGCAACCACTGGCGCTGCTGACCGTCGGCGATGCGTGCCTTGAGCAAACTGCGTAGCCCGGCAAGGCCCGTGCCGTTGCCCAGCAGAATCATGGGCACTGGCTCGTTCGGCAAGTGGAAACCGCTGTTGCGGCGCACTCGCAGACTGATGCTGCCACCCAACGGCGCGTGTTCGGTCAGCCAGCCGGAACCGATGCCGAGGCTGCCATTGCCGTGTTGTTCCTGACGCACAATCAGCTCCAGCACGCCATCGGCGGGAATCGATGCAATCGAGTATTCGCGCATCGTCAGCGGCACCATCGCGTCGACCAGCGCCTGCGCATGCAGACCGACCAGATGCGCGCGGTGCTCCGGCAACTGACGGGTGGCGAGGGCGACTTCCAGCGGCTCTTCCAGGCCATTGAGGGTCACCTTGGTCTCGCCGCGAATACCGAGGCCGTCGAGGAAGTGTTCGATGGCCCAACCGCCGTTGCGTGGCAGCACCTCCACCAAATCACCCGCCAGCCAACTGCTGGTGTTCGGTGCGCTCAGAGCGATCAGAAAAACCGGCGAGCCGCTGCTGTCCGGGTTCATCCGCTCGCGGCGCAGCAGCGTCCAGTTGTCGTAGTTCGGCGCTTGCCAGGTGTCGACCGGCGCTTGCCCGGTGATCTGGCCGAGTTGGGTTTGCCAGTGACGCAGGGCGTAGGGATCAGCGCTGTCGACTTCCACGGGGGCGAACAAGGTCTTGGCGCCGTGCTCGCTCAGCCATTGCTGCAAGCGTCGAGCGAAGCCGCAGAAGTGCGGGTACTGGCGATCGCCAAGGCCCAGCACCGCATAGTTCAGGCTGTCGAGTGTCGCCGCGTGGCTGAGCACTTTGCGCTCGAAACCGCGGGCGCTGTCTGGCGCCTCGCCGTCGCCGAAGGTGCTGACGACAAACAATGCGTTGGCTGACTCACGCAAATCCTGCTCACTGACGTTTGCCAGCGGTTGCACGTTCACCGGCATCCCGGCGGCTTGCAATTGGCCTGCGCTCTGCCACGCCAGTTGCTCGGCGAAACCGCTCTGGCTGGCGAAACCGATCAACCACGAAGACGCACCGCCGGCCGGTTGTTCAAGGCCTTTGCGGGCATTGTTGATCTGTTGTTTCTTGCGGCGACGATCCAGGTACAACAACCATCCGGTGATGAAGAACAGCGGCATGCACACTGCGGCGAGCGTGATGATGATCCGCCCGACAAGGCCGAAATAGCTGCCCACGTGCAGCGCATAAAGGCTGGTCAGCAATTGCGCCTTGAAACGCTTGTCGGCGTAGCGATCAACGCGTTTGACGATGCCGGTGGCCGGGTCGAGGGTGATCTGGTTCAGCGCGCGATCATGGGGCGAACGGTCGAGCAGGTAGAACACCGTCGCCGGTTGGCCAGCCACGGGCGGCATGCGGATGTTGTAGGCAGACAGGCCCGGGCCGGCGGCGCTGTAGATGCTGCTCCACATCGCGGCATAGTCGGCGGTCGGTGCCGGGCCTTGCGGCGCAGGCCCGCGACCACCGCGCACGCGCTCGTTTTGCGGTGCGTCGGAAAGCAGTTTGGTCAGGCCTTTGTTGTACCACTCGTACGACCACGACAACCCGGTCAACGCCAGCAGCAGATACACCAACAGGCACCAGGTTCCCGCCACGGAGTGCAGATCCCAATTGAAAGCGCGGCCCTTTTTCTTCCAGTCCAGGGTCAGCCACACGCGCCATTTGTTCCACTGGCGCGGCCAGCGCAGGTACAGGCCAGAGAGGCAGAAGAACAGCAGAATCAAGGTGCAGGCACCGGTGATGTTGCGCCCGGTGTCGCCCATGGCGAGGAAACGGTGCAGTTGCAGCATCAGGCCGAAGAAGTCCTGGCCGGTTGCGTCACCCTTGAACTCGGCGGTGTACGGATCGAAGTAGCGCATCTCGCCGCGACGTTGGCCTTTTGGCGGGGTGAAGAACACCTTTGCTGCGTTGCCGCTGTCGGTCTCGACCCAGAGCATCGAGACTTTCTTGCCCGAAGTGGCCTCGATGCGCTCCACCAGTTCGACCGGCGGCAGGACCCCGGCGACGTGTTTTTCCACCTGCAGCACCGACGGGTTCAGCGCTCGCAGGATTTCGTCCTGAAACGAATAGGCCGCACCGGTAATGCCCATCAAGGCCAGCACCAGCCCGGCAGTGATGCCAAAAAACCAGTGCAACTGGAACAGGGTTTTCTTTAACACGTCACTCGCCGTCCGTTCGGAAATTGTCATCACGGCGCGCATTATGCCGTGGCTTATCGAGAAGCGTTCTTTATTACGCACAAAAGCCCCGTTCAACTGAGTGAACGGGGCCGTACCTTGCGGCGCATGCCTTGTGGGAGGGGGCTTGCTCCCGAATGCGCCATGTCAGTCGATATCTATTTCACTGACACATCGCCTTCGCGAGCAAGCTCACTCCCACATTTACAGCATTGATCAGAAGTGGAAGTTGGTGCTCAACAGTGCCGTACGGCCCGCCGCCTGGTTGGCGAAGTGGGTCGCGAAGGCTTTGTCGTAATAGGTTTCATTAGTCAGGTTCTGCACGTTGAGTTGCAGGTCGACGTTCTTGGTCAGCTTGTAGGCCGCCATCGCGTCGTAACGCACGTACGAATCGACCAGGGTGGTGTTGGCCACGCTGCCGAACACGTCATCGACGTAGAACGCACCGCCACCGATCGTCAGCTTCGGCGTGACCTGATAAGTGGTCCACAGGCTGGCGCTGTTTTTCGGCGTGTTAGGCAGTTGGTTACCGTCGTTGGCCTTGCCCATCGGGCCGCCGTCGACCTGCTCGCTGTCCATGTAGGCGTAACCGGCGAACACTTGCCACTGGTCGGTGATCTTGCCGCTGGCCGACAGTTCGATACCTTGTACGCGGGTTTTTCCGGCGTTCTCGTACGACGTGGTATCGACTTGCACGCGAGCGTTATCTTTCTCGGTGCGGAAGATATCAGCCGTCAGCGACAAGCGATCATTGAGCAGATCCCACTTGGTGCCGATTTCGTAGTTCTTGGTGGTTTCCGGCTCCATGTCGCTGCTGAGCAAGTTGCCGGCGCGGTTCGGGGTGCCGCCCAGCGGGTTGCCTTCCTGGCCTTCGCCGAGGGTGTTGCCCGGCGGGGTGGCGGAGGTGGCATAGGAGGCATAGATGCTGCCGTTATCCGCTGGTTTGTAGACCACGCCGAATTGACCGGTAACGAACTCGCTGGTGTCATCACCCTTGGAGGTGGTTTTGCCGGCCGCGGTGTAGGTTTTGTATTCGGTGTCGAAGTGGTCGTAACGCAGGCCCATGTTCACCAGCCATTGCTCGGACAGTTCCAGAGTGTCGAACACATACAGCGCGTAAGTGTTGGCCTTGGTGTCGGTGCCGGCGTAGTTGCGCGAGATCGCGCCGTTCCACGGATCGTTCGGGTTCGGGTTCGACAGCGAGGTGCAGTTGTAGCCACTCGACGCGCCGATCATCGACGGCGTGCAGTTATTGGTGACAGCGGTGGTGCGCGGCGTGGTGTCGGTGTTGACGGTGTACGAGGACTTCTGGCCTTGCTCACGGGTGTATTCGACGCCGGTGGAGAAGCTGTTCTTGAAACCGGCGACGTAGAAGTTGCCGAACAGGTCCGTCTGGTTGGTGGTGGTCTCGGTGTTGCTCACGCGAGTGTTCGCACGACGCCAGACGCTGCCGTTGTTGACGTTGCCCTTGCTGTCGTCCGGCTGGGTCAGGATGTAATCCTGCATGCTGGTGCCGTGGCGCAGGGTGTTCTTGATCGTCAGCGAGTCGCTCAGATCGTGCTCGATGGCGAAGGTTGCGGTGTCGGTGCGGCCCTTGCGGAAGTCGCGATCCAGACCGTAGAAATTACTGTGGTCACCGCCGGCGTACGGCTTGTCCGGATTGGACTTGGTGCGTGCTGCCGAGCCACCGGTCGGGATGGTGTACGGCACGCCCGAGTCCGGTGTGTCGTTGCTTTCCAGATGGTAGTAATCGAAGTTGACGCGGGTGTCGGTGCCCAGGCCGAACGCCAGCGACGGCGCGATGCCCCAACGGTCGTAATCGACCTTGTCGCGGCCGGCGACGTTGCTCTCGTGGCTCATCAGGTTCAGACGCCCGGCAGCGGTGTCGCTGAACTGGTAGTTGCCGTCGAGGGTGTAGCGCTGGGTCTGGTCGGAGCCCCAGGTAAAACCACCGTCGAACGAATCGCCCAGGTGGGCTTTCTTGCTCACCAGGTTAATGCTGCCGCCCGCTGCGCCGCGACCACCGATGGCCGAGTTCGGGCCCTTGCTGACTTCGATGTTTTCGACGGCGAAGATCTCGCGGCTCTGCGAACCGGTATCGCGCACGCCGTCCAGGTAGGTGTCGCCCTGGGCGTCGAAGCCGCGGATGAACGGACGATCGCCCTGCGGGTTGCCACCCTCACCGGCACCAAAGGTGATGCCCGGCACGGTACGCAGCGCGTCCTGCATGTTCAGGGCGCCGGTGTCTTTGAGCACTTGTTGCGGGATCACGGTGACCGAGCGCGGTGTGTCGACCAGCGGCGCGGTGTACTTGGGCGAGGAGGCTTTCTCGACCTGGTAGGACGTGGTGTCCTGCACTTCGCCGGTGATGGCGGTGGCATCCAGGGCGATGGCATTGCCAGAGGCTTTGCTGTCGGTCTTTTCGGCGGCGAATACCATGTGGCCTGCGGAGCCTGCGGTGATTGCCACGCCAATTGCAGAGGCGAGCAAACGTGGTGAACTGACCGGTATTTGAGCGTGTTGACGTGCCATTTGAATTCCCCTCCCCAAGGATTTGAGGCGGCGGAATATAGGGTAAACAGGTATGTGTATCAATTGCGAAATATTGTTATTCGCACTGAATTTACATTCTTTACAATTTGACCTTACGGTTTTTACTGATTCATTCGTCTGTGGGTTTTACACGGCCAATAAGAATCAATACCATTGGCATCCTTTTACCATCAGGTACGTTTGCCATGCTGCTGCACATTCCCGGCCTGTTCGCGAAAGAAGAAGTGCAGCGCATCCGCCAGGCGCTCGAAGAGGCGGATTGGGCCGATGGAAAGATCACCGCCGGCTACCAATCGGCCAAGGCCAAACACAATCTGCAATTGCCTGAGGGCCATCCGCTGACCAAGGAAATCGGCGCGGCGATGCTTGAGCGGCTGTGGAAAAATCCGCTGTTCATGTCTGCCGCGCTGCCGCACAAAGTGTTCCCGCCGTTAGTGAACTGTTACACGGCCGGCGGCAGTTTCGACTTCCACATCGACAACGCCGTGCGCCAACCGAAGGGCAGCATCGAGCGGGTACGCACTGATCTGTCGGCCACGCTGTTTTTCAGCGAGCCTGCGGATTACGACGGCGGCGAACTGGAAATCCAGGACACCTTCGGCACCCAGCGGGTGAAGCTGCCTGCAGGTGACATGGTGCTGTACCCCGGCACCAGCCTGCACAAGGTCAATGCGGTCACTCGCGGTGCGCGTTATGCGTCGTTTTTCTGGACGCAAAGCCTGGTGCGTGAAGACAGCCAGCGCGCGTTGCTGTTCGAGATGGACGACGCGATCCAGCAACTCACCCAGGACATGCCTGATCACCCGTCGCTGATCCGCCTTACTGGCACGTATCACAACCTGCTGCGGCGTTGGGTCGAGGTATGAGTTTTCAATTGCGCCGCGAGGAAATCCTGAGCGGTGAACAACTCAGCGCCATGCTCGAAGAAAGTCCGGCCCGTGCCGCGCAGGCGATTTTGCTGGCGGCGGGTGAGGGCGAAGTTGAAGCCCAGGCGTTGCTGGGGCAGATCCTTCTGGAGGGGCAGGGCATTGCCAAGGATCAGCCGTTGGCGCTGCGCTGGTTTGGCATCGCCGCCGGGCGCGGTCATTTGATGGCGCGCAATATGCTCGGGCGTTGTCTTGAGCATGGTTGGGGTTGTCGCGCGGATGCGTCCATTGCGGCGCAGCATTATCGGATCGCCGCGGATGCCGGGCTGGATTGGGCGATGTACAACCTCGCCAATTTGCTGGCGACTGGGCGCGGGGTGGTGGTGGATCATCTGCAGGCGCTGGCGCTTTATCGGCGCGCGGCTGAACGGGGCCATGCGAAATCGATGAATCTGCTGGGGCGTTATCTGGAAGAAGGGCAGGCATGTCCGGCGGATCCGGTCATGGCGCGCGAGTGGTATCGACGTGCGGCCAAGGGCGGGGATTTTCGCGGGCAGTTCAGTTACGCGGCAGTGTTGGCGGGGGAAGGGCGGATTGATGAAGCGGTGGCTTGGCTTGAGAAAGCCTTGGCTGGCGGTAATCTGAATTTTTTGCGGGTGGCGAGTCAGACTCTGTCAAGTGCAACAGATCCAAGGATTCAGGTATTGGCATCCAGGTATCAACTTCGTACGGATGAGCTGAGCCGCAGCGCATAACCCTTGTGGGAGCGGGCTTGCATCAGGACATACAAAAAAGCCCACGACACGTCGTGGGCTTTTCGCATTACCGGTGTCTAGTCCTGAATAAGGTTTACACCTTCTGGCTTCTTATCAGGAGGGTGCAATGGATACGGGCGCAAAACGTAGTCAGCGCGATTACACGCTGACTTTTAAATTGTCGGTTGTCGACCAAGTAGAAAAAGGCGAGTTGAGTTATAAAGAGGCTCAACGGCGTTATGGGATTCAAGGTCGGTCGACGGTGTTGGTCTGGTTACGCAAGCATGGTCGACAGGATTGGAGCCAAGGCGCCTCCATTCGTACCCAGAGGACTCGACCGATGGACGAGCCAACTTTGCCTCTGCCCCCCGAGCAGAGAATCAAAGAGCTTGAGGAGCAACTGGCACTGGCAAATCAGAAAGCCAAATTCTTTGAAGATGTGGTCGATGTCCTGAAGAACGACTACGGCGTATCCATTGTAAAAAAGCGGCCCGGCAAGTCGTTGCGCAAACCCAAACCCTGAGTGTCAGCAGGGCTTGCCAGTTTATGGGGATCAGTCGTCAAGCCTTTTACAAGCGTGATCGTGTCTATCGGGCTCGAGTCGATCAAGATCAGAAAATCATCAAGTTTGTGCAGACAATCCGAGTGCGCCAACCCTGCATTGGCGCGCGCAAGCTCCAGTCA
>NZ_JAIHLQ010000090.1 GCF_019733355.1 Pseudomonas baetica
CTGCAAGGCAACACCGTCGCCGCTGATGGCTCGGATCGTCTGCAAGGCAACACCGTCGCTGAAGGTGGTGCTGATCGCCTGAACGAACTGCGCAACGCTTGAATGAATGGCGTCATCGCAACAAACCAGAAAAACCCGGCTCCCATCAGCCGGGTTTTTTATGTCTGCAACAATCAGCCAGCCTTCGCCATACAGCGCTTGTAGCGCTCATCCACCCGCTTGGCGAACCACGCGGTGGTCAGTTTGCGGGTGATTTTCGGGCTCTGCAGCACGATCCCCGGCAATACAGCACGCGGCAGTGTTTTACCTTCGGTTTTCTCGGCCAACTCGAATACTCGCTGATAAAGCCTGGTCTCTTCAAATTCCAGGGTTTTGCCCTTTTCCAATTGATCGCGAATCGTCGGATTGCGCATGCCCAGGGACTTGCCGAGGGTGCGCACGGCCAGTTCGGTGCTGCCGGGCATGATCGAGTCATAGCGAATCAGGTCGCCATCCAGTGCCAACGGGATGCCCGAAGCACGGCTGACGGCGTTCTGAAACGCGGCATTGCGGCTGGCGTACCAACCGGCGTTGAAGTCGGCGAAGCGGTACAGCGGTTCGCGATAACTGACGGGGTAGCCGAGCAAATGGGCGATACCGAAATACATCCCCCCGCGACGACTGAACACTTCATGGCGGATCGTGCCGTCCACAGGGTACGGATAATCCTTGGCATGCTGCTCGGCGAATTCGATGCTGACCTGCATCGGCCCGCCGGTGTGCACAGGGTTGAAGCCGCCAAACAACGTGCCGCCCATTGGCACCATGCCGATGAAGTCGTCGAAAATTGCGCTCAACTCTTTCTCGCTACGCGCCGCATTCAAGCGCTCGCTGTAGCTTTTGCCATTGGGAGAACGCACTTGCAGGGCGCCGCTGACCAACAAACCGGGGATATGAATTTTGCCGGCACGACGGTCGATTTCGTCGCGGGCGATTTTGCCCAGGCCCGGCACTGTGGGGTCAGCCTGAAAGGTTGACTCCTGTTCGGCAACGGCCAACACCGAGCACAGATGCTGCGTGGTCGGGCTGATGTTCTGCGCGGCGAACGCGGCGTAGATATCGGTGGCCCAGCCTTGGCGATCGGCGATTTTGGCCGGCATCAGCCGCACGATCTCGGCCTTCACTTCGGCGGGAGGACGCGGGGCGGGCTCGCCGCTGCGCTGACTGGCGCAACCGCCGAGTACGAGCAGGGCTGCGAGGGTGATCAGTAATCGAGGGGTGTGCATGCGGCTCCATCATCCAGTCCGTTGAGGCGGGTTAACCATACACAATCCCTTCGGTAGCTCAAGGTGATGACAAACTGATTGCAATGCGTTACTGAGAAAGCCTATCATTTGCACCTGGAGTCGCATTTGCGCAAGGAGTTCCGCGCCGCCCTTATTTTTCTCATTGGCCGTGCGCCTCCAGGTACGAAACATGCCCGCTTCAGCTCGACTCGCTGCTCCCTTTCGTCCGACGCTTCTCGCCCTGCTGTGCTCCCTGACTGTCACCGCTCACGCTGCCGAAGGCGATAACAAACAACTGGTGCTCGACAACGTCAACATCAACGCTCAGGCCCCAGCGCCAGATGCCCTGCCCCCAGCCTACGCCGGTGGTCAGGTCGCTCGCGGCGGCCAATTGGGCGTGTTGGGCAATCAGGACATGATGGACGTACCGTTCAGCGCCGCGTCCTACACCGAGCAACTGATCCAGGATCAGCAGGCTGAGAACGTCGCCGATGTGCTGCTCAACGATTCCTCCGTGCGCCAAGCCTCGGGCTACGGCAACCAGGCGCAGGTTTTCATGATCCGTGGATTGCCGCTCAACGGTGACGATATTTCCTATAACGGCCTGTACGGCGTGCTGCCACGGCAGATCATTTCCACCGACGCTCTGGAGCGCGTGGAAGTGTTCAAGGGCCCTAACGCCTTTATCAATGGCGTAACCCCGACCGGCTCGGGCATCGGCGGTGGCGTCAACCTGCAACCCAAACGCGCCGGTGACATACCGCTGCGCCGCTATACCAGCGATATCAACAGCGAAGGCCGCATCGGTCATCACGTCGACATCGGTCAGCGTTTCGGTGAAGACAACCGCTTCGGCGCGCGGGTCAACCTGTCCCAGCGCGAAGGCGATACCGGCATCGATCACGAGAATCAGCGCTCGAAACTGTTCGCCATCGGCCTGGACTACCGTGGCGATGCCCTGCGGGTTTCCGGTGATTTCGCTTACCAGAAAGAGCGCGTCAACGGTGGCCGCAACTCGGTCAACCTAGGCACTGCCACACACATTCCGGATGCGCCATCGGCCGACACCAACTACGCGCCGAAGTGGGGCTATACCGACATCGAAGATACGTTCGGCATGCTCCGCGCCGAGTACGACCTCAATGACAACTGGACCGCCTACGCGGCCGGCGGCGCCAAGCACACCCGTGAAGTCGGGCGCTACAACTCGACCACGCTGGTCGGTAACAATGGCGCCTCGTTCACCACCGGCTCGTTCATCCCTCACGATGAAGACAACACCAGCGTCATGGCCGGCCTTAATGGCAAATTCAACACCGGCCCGGTGAGCCACAAGCTCAATTTCGGCCTGACCGGGATCTGGGCCGAGCAGCGCAGCGCCTATGATTTCGACCTGACCCGCTACAGCAACAACATCTATCACCCGGTGCAAACCCCGTCGCCGGTCGGCAACTTTTCCGGTGGCGATGTGAACGACCCGGGCATCGTCGGCAAGACCTTCAACCGCAGCCTCGCGATTTCCGACACCCTCGGTTTCTTCGATGATCGCCTGTTGATCACCGCTGGCCTGCGTCGTCAGCAACTGGTCGTGCAAGGTTACGGTTACGCCAGCTATGGCAGCGGCCCGCGCTCGTCGAGCTATGACGAATCGATCACCACGCCGGTGTACGGCATCGTGTTCAAGCCGTGGGAGCATGTGTCGCTCTACGCCAACCACATCGAAGGCCTCGCCCAGGGCCCGACCTCGCCGACCAGCTCCGGCGGCTTTCGCGTGACCAACGGCAACGAAGTCTATGCACCGGCCCGTTCCAAGCAGACCGAGGCCGGGGTCAAAGTTGACATGGGCACCTACGGCGCGAGCCTGGGTGTGTACCGCATCGAGCAGCCTAGCGACGGCTATTGTGAAATCGACAGCGCCAGCACCTGCACTTACGTGCGTGAAGGCGAGCAGATCAACAAAGGCGTGGAAATGAACGTGTTCGGCGAGCCGATCAACGGCCTGCGCCTGATCACCGGCCTGACCCTGATGGACACCGAACTGAAGAACACCCTCAACCGCGCCAACGACGGCAACCGTGCCATCGGCGTGCCGACCTTCCAGTTCAACGCGGGCGTGGACTGGGATGTACCCGGCCTGCAAGGCGTTGCGCTGAATGCGCGGATGCTGCGCACCGGCGGCCAATACGCCGACGCGGCGAACAACCTCAGCCTGCCGACCTGGAACCGCTTCGACGCCGGCGCGCGTTACGCCTTCAAGGTGTCGGAGAAAGACGTGACCCTGCGTTTGGGCGTGGAGAATCTGGCGAACAAGAAATACTGGGCATCAGCTCAGGGCGGTTATCTGACGCAAGGTGAACCGCGAGTGGCGAAGTTGTCGGGCACTATCGACTTCTAAGCAACGTCGTAGCCCGAAAAAGGCCTCGCAACTTCACGGTTGCGGGGCTTTTTCCCGTCTGGCTGATCAACTGGCCACCCTCTTCTTCTGATCCATACTTGCTCCACAGCAAACGGAGGACAGGCCCATGAACCGCAGCGACGTACTGATCATTGGCGCCGGCCCCACCGGCCTGGTGCTGGCCCTGTGGCTGAGCAAACTGGGCGTGCGCGTGCGCATCATCGACAAGACTTCAGCCCCGGGCACCACCTCCCGGGCGCTGGCGGTACAGGCGCGAACCCTGGAGCTATACCGGCAACTGGACCTGGCCGACACCATCGTGCGCAACGGCCATCGGGTGGCAGCGGCGAACTTCTGGGTCAACGGCAAACCGGTCGCGCAACTGCCACTGAACCGCATCGGCGAAGGCCTGACACCCTACGCCTTCGTCGAAATCTTCCCGCAGGACGAACACGAACGGCTGTTGATCGAGCGTCTCGAAGACTATGGCGTCGTGGTCGAGCGCAATACCGAACTTGAGCGCTTCGAGGAAACCGGCGACGGCCTCACCGCGCATTTACGCCTTCCCGATGGCGAGCAGGAGATTTGCCAGGCCTGTTACCTGGCCGGTGCAGATGGCGCCCGTTCGATCGTGCGAAAAACCCTCGACAGCGGTTTTCCCGGCGGCACCTATCAGCAGATTTTCTACGTGGCGGACGTCAAGGCCAGCGGCCCGGCCATGAATGGCGAACTGCACCTGGATCTGGATGAAGCAGATTTTCTCGCGGTCTTCCCGTTGGCGGGCGAAGGGCGGGCGCGGTTGATCGGGACGGTGCGCGACGAACGTGCGCAGCGCGCCGAAACCCTGGCGTTTTCCGACGTCAGCCGCCGCGCCATCGAACATTTGAAAGTCCAAATCGAAGATGTCCACTGGTTCTCCACCTACCGCGTGCATCACCGCGTGGCGGAGCACTTTCGCAGTGGCCGCGCGTTTGTGCTCGGCGATGCCGCGCACGTCCACAGCCCGGCGGGCGGTCAGGGCATGAACACCGGCATTGGTGACGCAATCAATCTGGCGTGGAAACTCGCCGCCGTGCTCAGCGGCGCTGCCGAGGCCAAGCTGCTCGATACTTACGAAACGGAGCGCATCGCCTTCGCCCGGCGGTTAGTATCGACCACCGACAAAGTCTTCAGTTTCGTCACCGCCGAAGGGCGCATGGCCGACCTGCTGCGCACGCGGCTGGCACCGTTTCTGATCCCGAAACTCGCCTCATTCGAAACGAGCCGCGAGTTCCTCTTTCGCACCGTCTCGCAAGTCACCCTCAACTATCGCGGCATGCCGCTCAGCCAGGGCACGGCCGGCCACGTCCACGGCGGCGATCGCTTGCCGTGGGCGCATGACGGTGAAGGGGATAATTACGACCCGCTCAAGCAGCCGTGCTGGCAGGTGCATGTGTACGGTGACACCAGCGACGAAATGATTGCCTGGTGTCACGCACATCATCTGCCGCTGCATGTGCTCGACTGGCGCCCGGCGTTTGAAACGGCGGGGTTGGCGCGTAACGGCTTCTATCTGCTGCGCCCGGACACCTACGTGGCGATTGCCGATAACAGCGCCGATCCGAAAGTGATCGAACGCTATTTCCACGACCAGGGGATCAGGCCATTTTTCGCCTGCGCCTGACATCAATGTGCGGGCTTGCTCGCGAAGAGGGTGTGTCAGGCACAGAGCTGTCGCCTGACACAGCGCCTTCGCGAGCAAGCCCGCTCCCACCGTTTTTTTGCGTTGCGTCAGTTATTTGGGGGCGACCGATCCGGTGCTGAAGCTTGCAGATGAAACCTGGTAGGAACGCGGATCTAACTGTGGGAGCGGGCTTGCTCGCGAAGAGGGT
>NZ_JAIHLQ010000091.1 GCF_019733355.1 Pseudomonas baetica
GGATGATGTGCGTTCACGTAGCTTGCCGAACACCCCGACAGCCAACCGACGTCGTGGGCCACATCCAGACAAGGTAAAGCCGAATCGACTGGGGGAAGAACAGTATTACAAGGCGCTGTTGGATGTCAGTGGTGAACGGATGGAGGCACAATTAGATAGGCTAGAACTTGCCGATATTGCCAATGAAGCTACACAGACAGCGGTAAAACGTAAACGGGGAAGGCCACAAATAACAGGGCCAAGAGATGAATCTCCGTCACCAGTTGTTCAAGATGCGATAAACCTGTGGCAGCAGAGAGCACGATCATAAATTAGGCCTGTGTAAATAAGGTCTGCATATGCTGAGTTTATTTGTAGAAGTTCATACTTGATTTGATTGTATAGATCTAGTTATCACCTGACACCGGCCTCAAACCGGTGTCTTGTTTACGCGCTACTTTAGTGCGCACTTCCTTCGGTATCAATTTCAGACCCTTAATGAACATGCTGTAGGGAGTCTGTCCTTTCATCATCCTGCCCTGATGTGGCCGCTGGGTGTTGTAGTGATCCAGGTAGCTGTCCAGGTCTGTCTGCATCTGCTCCACCGACTCATACCAGGTTGTCCTCCCCTTGATAACGGAAGTGTTCGTCCAGCTGTGTGTGATGTAGTCGCTCGATAAAGCCGTTGCTCTGCGGTCTACGCCCCTTGGTGGTCCGGTGCTCAATCCCCTCCAGTTGTAGGAACAGCTCGTAGGGATAGTGGTCAGGGCGCCCACAGAACTCGCGCCTGTTGTCCGATAAGATGGTATAGACCCGAGCCTCATGGGCTTCGAAGAACGGCAGTACCGTTTCATTGTTGATCAGATCACCAAGTCCTTAGTTAGTTCAATTTAAGCTGCATCGATTTGGGCAACAACGCCATTCGGCAGTAAATGAGCGACGTAATCTTGTCATTGAACACCTCAGGTCATGGTGGCGACTGTACCACCTAAAATGGTGTCCGGATGATTAAACCATATATGGACGCCCCCGGGTTGTGCAAGAACTGAACTGATACGGTTTGCGACCATATATCCGGCGTTATGATGGGATTAACTCCCTCGCCATGATGTCATCCGAGCCTTGCTTCCTTATCACTACACCGGTATATGCATACCCAGGTCTAATTCAGGCTGTTACAAGGACGGACCCGTTTCTTCATCAGTGCCTGCAAACTCAGTAACGTAGATTTTCTAAGCAAATATCAAATTAACTTCCTGCAAAAGCTCTGTTCATACTGAAATCAACCGAGTCAGTTAGTACACGCCAGATGATCCAATAAGTCTGAGTTCTGTAGTAGTGATAACCTGCAATGATTGCCGCAAGGCAAAAGACAGCTAGAATAATCATCGACTTTGACATATTGGCAGACCTATCATTTCACGGTTTTTTAGTGCCATATGTTGGCATCTGGAACAGTGATATTAAAAAAAAGACAGCAAAGCTTTTGTCTTGCTGCCTTTTAAGTATGGAGAAATTTTAAGCAAACAGTTGGGAAATGTGCTTGTCAAAATTCGCGAAGTCTTGTTCAATAGTTGGGTTTTTAATTACATCATAGGCTGCAAAGCCTGGTAAAGAATCAAAGCCATTAAATTGATATACTTTGTGTAGCCACATAAATAAACCGTCGACACCTTTACCTTCAAAAAACTCATTAGTATCAAAAGCATACTTAGGCGCATTAAGTGTTACGGATAGCATGAATTTTTTACCTTTCTCAACACCGCCAGAACCATAACGTTGGCTGGGGTCATCGATTACTCGACCATCATGATGAGCTAGCTTACCGCCTAAACCTGCTGTAAATACTTCATCAATGTACTTCTTGAATAGCCATGGTGCACTCATCCAAAACAGTGGCGCGGGAATTCAGATAATAAGTGCGACACTCATGGATGAATGGCGAGAGGTGGCCAACTGCTGATTGGTGGTACCCTTATGCTCGCCAAAGTAAAAGCAGTATCACCATGAGCTATCAGCAGTTGACCGAGGGGCAACGATACCAGTTATCGGTGCTTCGCGCACAGGGGATGTCCATCCTTGCCACCGCACGCGCCATTGGCGTTCATCGCTCCACCCTCTACCGGGAGCTGCGTCGTAACGCCGGGCCGCAGGGCTACCAGCCAGACAATGCGCATCAGCACGCCACCCACCGACGGGCCAGTGCGGCCAAATCTCGGCTATCTGCCGATGTCATCCAGTTTGTCGAGCTGACACTCGCCTGGTGGTGGAGCCCGGAGCAGATAAGCGCGGTGGGCAAGCAGATAGGCCTCATGGTGAGTCACGAGTGGATATACCGCCATGTGGCCGCCGACAAAGCCCGGGGTGGCCAGTTGTACCGCCATCTGCGCCAGGGCCACAAGCGCTACCGCAAGGGGGCGAGCAGCCTGCGTTCTCCCATCAAGGAAGCCCGCTCTATTGATGAACGGCCGGCTATCGTCGATAGCCGGGAGCGGCTCGGTGATTGGGAGGCGGACACGGTGCTGGGCAAGCAAGGCACAGGTGCACTGGTCACTCTGGTGGAGCGCAAGAGCCGGCTCTATCTGGTCAAGCGGGTCGCGAGCAAACAGGCTGGGGTGGTGCGGGATGCGATAATCGAGATGTTAACGCCCTACATCGAGCAGGTGCATACCATCACCTTTGACAACGGCGGCGAGTTTGCCGAACACAAGGCGATAGAGGAAGCGCTGGGTGCCGAGACTTACTTTGCGCACCCTTACTCTTCGTGGGAGCGCGGTCTGAACGAGAACAGCAATGGGCTGTTGAGGCAGTTTATCCCAAAGGGAACAGACCTGAGAGAGGTCACGGACGAGGATGTCAGGAGAGCGGAGCAGTGGCTCAACCTACGACCTCGGAAATGTCTCGGATTCAGGCAGCCTGTCAAGGTATTCGAAGAGTACCGTCAGGCGGCATAGGCGAGTGTCGCACTTCGAAGTTGAATTCGCGGCGTTTGTACAATAACCACATCTGCCCATTGATGTTTATCTATTTCACTATTAACATCATACTCTTCGTCAATAACTGTTGTTTGAACGTTATAGCCTAGCATGGTTAAACGATCTTCTGCGACAGAGGCAAAAGATTGATTCAGTTTACCTTCCGCAAAATTTTCCCAACGTTGGTGTGCATTGATAATTAGTGCATTCTTCATATTCATTTGCCTTATTGGGTAAGAAAATAGAGCAGCAACAACTTGTCCACGGTAATCCTCCCGCTAACTCAGGATCATGCCGCTCTTAAGTTGAGGGTTATGTTAAGTGCTAGTCTGAGCCTCAACAATAAACACTCCTGCTAACAGATAACATAAAGTGAAAAAGTAACTAATTTGAATTGATCTGACAGTTATGCATCCACAAAACAGGTAACTGTCAGATCAGATCGCGACTTCTACAGCTTATATATTTAGCAAAACTTAAACCTTCATGTATTTGTCGAACCAGCCAATTAACTTTTCAGGATGGCTGCCAAAGTAGTTGTAGCCAACCCAACGGCGTGGTGTCCCTTCAATCCAGAACAGCTCTTTTTCTTTTGCGCCCAACAGCTCAAAAGTTTTTTCGCCATCTTCCACTGAAGTCCAGCGATCTTCACGCACTTGCACCACCAAAGTTGGCATAGTGACATCGGGTGCAAAGAGGTGAGGAGTCATTTCTGAGTTTTTCAAGCCGCCTGCTTTGACTTGTTCAAAGTCCAAAATTTCAGGAAAATCACCAGCACCTGCCACCACAGAATTTGCATAATGTTTGGTGAACGCTTCCATTGAAACCACCATTGGACTGACCATGCACGCTACATCTTTAAACAATTCAGGATGACGTGAAATTGCCTCGTACTGAGAATTGCCACCTGTGCAACGGCTTAACAGACCCACTTTCATTTTTGACAATTCTGGATGTGCGTTGACATAGTTTTGTGCACCAACGCAATCACGCCACTCATAACGACCCACACCACAAGCACCATTGCCTCCTGTGCCACTACGGCCTAAATTGCGTAAGTCATAAGTCAAAATATTGTAGCCAGCATCATGCAGGTGTTTTAACTCAAACAAAAAATTAATTTCTGTCGGGTCAAGCATGTCCCAAGGAGATAAATGTCCAGCCAAGCCATAGCGATTCATCGGCAAAGGATGATTGGCAATAATCAACAAATCAGATGGCTGAACGGCTGGAATGTACCAAGCCTCAAGCGGCACGCCATCCAAAGCAGGGAAGAACACATCTTCATAGGCCATGCCGTGGTCAGCAGGGGTTTTTAAAATCGGGGTGCGCATCGGCTTAGCAGAAAAATTGGCCACGGCTTGAATGACCGCAAATTGTTCTGCTGTGGGTTGGTTTTGAATGCTCATCTTTGATTCCTATTCTTTATAAGGGGTAGCCACATCATTTCATTTAATGCAGGCCGCATTGTCTTCAAAGCATAGCTTAGGTTTTAAGCACTGAATTTCCGATGCCCAAAAAAATCAATTCCTTGCCTAAAATAGTCACAAATCAATGAAAGTGTTGTTCATAACCATATTTTGCATGTAAAATATGGTTATGAACAACGAAACCCTATGCGCCATCGCACGCCAATTGCTCAAGCAGCAGCAAGCCTCAAATTCATCTATAGTTGAAGGGCTATTGCCCACATGCAGCCCTGACATAGATCTTTTTTATCAGACCAGCGCTCAAGAGCTGCGACCGACACTGTACGCACCTGGATTGGTATTTTTATTTTCAGGTGAGAAAAGTGTACAGCTTGGGCAAAATTATTACGTATACAACCCCAGCAAAGCTTTGTTGCTGACTGGAGTTTATCCTGTGTACTGCAACATTCGCGCCAGCGAACAAGAACCTGTCATTGGGATACAAATCCGTTTTGAACGCAAACAAGTGGCGCAATTGCTACACCACTTGACTGTGCATTCAGACAGCACATCGGAACAGATGGCAGCAGCCCATTCGCACTCGGGTTTTTTGTCTGTTCAAGTGACTCCAGCCATCCAAACGGCTTTATACGGGTTGTTGAATGCACTAGGCAATCCAGTCACGTGCGATCTGTTTATGCCCACACACATTCAAACGCTGGTATATGCGGCATTAGAACAAGCCGATGTTTGTGCATTTATCCGCGAGTGGCTGGAGCAAGATGGTAGCTTTGCTAAATTTTTACAAGCCTCTGAGTTTCTTTTACGTCAATTGGATCAGCCTGTCACTTTGCATGATTTGGCGTCCCATATGGGCATGAGCATTCCCACCTTGCAGCGTAGATTCAAGCACTATACGGCCGATTCACCCATGCAATATCTAAAAAAAGTGCGCCTCAGCCACGCTTATGCTCGCCTCACGCAGACTAACTGCACCGTGCAAAGCGCCGCTTATGCAGTTGGCTATGAAAGCGTGTCGCAGTTCAGTCGTGAATTTAAACGCTATTATGGGCAGAATCCACAGCAGGTTAAGCGAATTT
>NZ_JAIHLQ010000092.1 GCF_019733355.1 Pseudomonas baetica
AACGCCGTTGAGCCTCTTTATAACTCAACTCGCCTTTTTCTACTTGGTCGACAACCGACAATTTAAAAGTCAGCGTGTAATCGCGCTGACTACGTTTTGCGCCCGTATCCATTGCACCCTCCTGATAAGAAGCCAGAAGGTGTAAACCTTATTCAGGACGAGACAGTGCACAGTAAAAAGGCCCGTTGAACGGGCCTTTTTGCATTCTGAACCGCCGATCGGCTTGATTGATATACCGTAACAATAGTTGACCGATTTTCTCGGACAAGCGGATAATGCGCGTCATCACGCATTATGGCGGCGTAACGCCGGGAGATAGTCAGCATGAGCGTCGAATCCTTCACCCCCACGGCTTTGCAATTCACCCACGGTGCCGCGCACAAGGTGAAGAGCCTGGTCGATGAAGAGGGGAATGATCGCTTGAAGCTGCGCGTATTCGTTACGGGCGGCGGTTGTTCAGGGTTTCAATACGGTTTCACCTTCGATGAAGAGGTGGCAGAGGACGACACCATCGTCGAGCGTGAAGGCGTGAGTCTGGTGGTTGACCCGATGAGCTTCCAGTACCTCGCGGGTGCCGAAGTGGACTACCAGGAAGGTCTGGAAGGTTCGCGCTTCGTGATCAAAAACCCGAACGCCACCACGACCTGTGGTTGCGGATCTTCGTTCTCGATCTGATCGCACTTCGCTGAACACAGCAAAACGCCGCAGAGCCTCACGGTTCGGCGGCGTTTTGTTTTCTGTAAATTGAGTCAGGCTGGGTAGATAGCGCCAAGTACTCGCAGGCCGCGGGCGCCGGTGACGCTTGGGCGGTTGGCGGCAATGCCTTCTAGACAGCAATGGGCCAGCCAAGCGAAAGCCATGGCTTCGACCCAGTCCGGGTCTACACCGCGCGTGGCGGTGCTGGCGACTTTCGCCTTCGGCAGCAGATCGGCCAGTCGCTTCATAAGCGTGGCATTGTGCGCGCCGCCACCGCAGACCAACAGTTCTCTGGTATCGGATTGAGCGCTTTGCAGCGACTCAACAATAGTCAGCGCGGTCAGCTCAAGCAAAGTGGCCTGGACGTTTTCAGCAGCAAGCGTCGGTAGGTGGGAGAGGTGCTGTTGCAGCCAAGGCAGATTGAACACTTCCCGCCCCGTGCTTTTCGGCCCTTTAGTCACGAAGAAAGGGTCGCTGAGCAGTGCTTTGAGCAGGCTTGGTTCTGCAGTGCCGGTGGCTGCCCACTGACCATTGCGATCGTAGTTTTCTCCGACTTGTTGTTGAATCCAGGCGTCCATCAGCACGTTTCCGGGGCCGCAATCGAAACCGGCTACAGGCTTGTTCGGCTCGATCAGGCTGAGATTGCTGAAACCGCCGACATTCAAGACAGCCTGGTTGCCGTTACGCTCTTCGAACAAAGCTTCATGGAAGGCTGGTACCAGTGGTGCGCCTTGGCCACCGGCAGCGACATCGCGGCTGCGGAAGTCACTGACCACTGTGATACCTGTCAACTCGGTCAGCAGGGCCGGGTTGCCGATCTGTACGGTGAAGCCGCGTGCGGGCTCATGGCGAATGGTCTGGCCGTGACTGCCTATCGCGCGTATGGCTTGAGGTTGGAGCTTCTGCTGATCAAGGAGGGTGTGAATGCCCTGAGCGGCGAGTTTTACCCAGTTCTGCTGTGCAATCGCAGAGCGGGCGATCTCGTCAGGGCCGCTGGCGCATAAGCCAAGTAGCTCGGCGCGCAGGGACTCAGGCATAGGGATGTAATGCGTGGCGATCAGTTTGATTGCCGGGGTATGTTCGATCAGCGCGATGTCCAGGCCATCGAGACTGGTTCCAGACATCACACCGATATACAGGGCCATGGCTTAACGCTTGCTCGAAGCCAGCATTGTGGCCTTCTCTTTATCCATGCGTGCCATCAGCGGCTGGCTCTGAGCCATGAAACGAGAGCGCTCGGATTTGGCGATCGGATCGGCCATTGGCAGCTTTTGTCCCAGTGGATCGACGTGAACGCCGTTGACCTGGAATTCATAGTGCAAGTGCGGACCGGTGGAAAGGCCGGTGGTGCCGATGTAGCCGATCACTTGGCCCTGCTTGACGGTACCGCCGGTTTTCACGCCTTTGGCGAAGCCTTGCATGTGCCCGTAAAGCGTACGGTAAGTATTACCGTGCTGGATGATCACTGTGTTGCCGTAGCCGCCGCGACGACCGGCCAACAGCACTTTGCCGTCACCGGCCGCCTTGATTGGTGTGCCGCGTGGTGCTGCGTAATCGACACCTTTATGAGCACGGATCTTGTTGAGGATAGGATGTTTACGGCCCATGGAGAACTTCGAGCTGATGCGGGCGAAGTCCACCGGGGTACGGATAAACGCCTTGCGCATGCTGTTGCCGTCAGCCGTGTAATAACTGCTGTTGCCCTGTTTGTTGGTGTAACGAACAGCGGTATAGGTCTTGCCTCGGTTAGTGAACCGCGCGGACAGGATCGGACCGTTGCCGACAGCTTTGCCGTTAACCACTTTCTGCTCGTAGATAACGTCGAAATCATCACCCTGGCGGATGTCCTGCGCAAAGTCGATGTCATAGCCGAATACATTGGCCATATCCATGGTCAGGCTGTGAGACAGGCCAGCACGCGCAGCCGACTGCGACAGCGAACTGTTGATGACGCCGTGGGCATAAGCAGTGCGAACGGTTGGTTTCGCGATAACACGGTTGAAGGAATAACCTTTGTCATTCTTGGTCAGGGTGATGGTTTCGACATCACTGACCTTGCTGTGAAGGCTGGTCAGTTGCCCTTCCGGGTTCAGATCGAATTCGAGTTTCTGGCCGTGTTTGAGCTGGCTGAATTGCTTGGCTTGCTTGTCACTGGCCAGTACTTCATGCACGGCCGCAGCTGGCAGCCCCACCTTTTCGAACAATGTGGACAGCGTATCGCCCTTGGCGACGACGATTTCGCGGTGCCAGGGGTCTTTTGGTTTTTCGTCGGCCTGAACTGTCGCGGACGCGGCTTCAGTAGTGTTTTCGCTACTGTTTTCTATCTGTGCAAATGGCGAAGCTGCTGGCTCGTTTGTGGCTTGAGCCGCGTCAGCGGCGTCTTGATCTTGTGCCAGTTGATCAGCAGGACTTTCCAGTTCAAGGCTCAGCGTTGTCTTTTTGGCTTCAACATCACTGGAAGGAAATACCAGGAGCGCCAGGCTGAGAAGGGCGGCGATTCCACTTGCGGCGAGCAGGTGGGTCTTCGGGTAAAGCGGCGGCGCTTTAGACGGTTCTGTGGTCATAAGTAATTTTGACTTTGAATAGTGATGAATTGGAAAAGATGAATGACATGATGAAGATGAAATAACTGTATAAAATATAACCAAATCATCTCTGAAGCAAGTCTACAGACCTCGCGTCTGTGGATTGGTGTCCGTGCGCCGGGCAAAACTTGTAATTGGTGCGCGATCTTGTATGGTTGGTTCCCTTTGAATCTGAGCCTTGCGGGTCTGTTATGAAGTCGGTTGAAGAGCAGCTAGCGCTGATTAAACGTGGTGCGGAAGAACTGTTGGTCGAGTCCGAGCTGGTCGAGAAGCTCAAGCGTGGCCAGCCGCTGCGTATTAAGGCTGGTTTCGATCCAACCGCTCCCGATCTGCACTTGGGTCACACTGTGCTTATTAATAAGCTGCGCCAGTTCCAGGAGCTGGGGCATCAGGTGATCTTCCTTATAGGTGACTTCACCGGGATGATCGGTGATCCGAGCGGCAAGAGCGCAACGCGGCCGCCGCTGACTCGTGAGCAGGTTCTGGAAAATGCCGAGACTTACAAAACTCAGGTGTTCAAGATTCTTGATCCGGCGAAGACCGAAGTCGCGTTCAACTCCACCTGGATGGATCAGATGGGGCCGGCAGATTTCATTCGTCTGACTTCGCAGTACACCGTTGCTCGCATGCTTGAGCGCGATGACTTCGATAAGCGATACACCACCAATCAGCCGATCGCGATTCACGAGTTTCTCTATCCGTTGGTTCAGGGTTATGACTCTGTTGCTCTGCGTGCGGATGTCGAGTTGGGTGGTACCGATCAGAAGTTCAATCTATTGATGGGGCGTGAGCTACAGCGTGGTTATGGTCAAGAGGCTCAGTGCATTCTGACTATGCCGCTGCTGGAAGGGCTGGATGGCGTGAAGAAAATGTCCAAGTCGCTGGGCAATTACGTCGGCATCCAGGAGGCGCCCGGTGTCATGTACGGCAAACTGGTTTCTATTCCAGATGCGCTCATGTGGCGCTACTTCGAGTTGCTCAGTTTCCGTACCATGGATGAGATTGGTGCGTTCCGTGCTGATGTAGAGGCTGGAGCCAATCCGCGCGATATCAAAATCAAACTGGCTGAAGAGATCGTTGCGCGCTTCCATGGTGAAGAGGCAGCTGCGAATGCTCACCGTGCGGCGGGTAATCGTATGAAGGATGGCGAGTTGCCGGATGATCTGCCGGAGATCGAGCTGGCTTCTGCTGAGGATATGCCGATTGCTGCTGTCCTTAATAAGGCAGGCCTGGTGAAGAACTCCGCTGCTGCACGAGATCTGCTGGCTTCTGGTGGTGTGCGGGTTGATGGTGAGGTGGTTGATCGCTCCTTTATATACGTACTGGGGGCGACTCACGTTTGTCAGGCTGGTAAGAAGGCATTCGCGCGTATTTCGTTGAAATCTGAGGGGGATTGAAAATAGGTGTTGACGGCGAATTCCAGACGTCTATAATTCGCCCCACTTCCGGCGCAGTCGAAAC
>NZ_JAIHLQ010000093.1 GCF_019733355.1 Pseudomonas baetica
GGATTTTTGGCGAACACAAAAAATCGTCCATCACAGATCAAAACGGTGGGAGCGGGCTTGCTCGCGAAGGCGTCAACCCAGACAGCCACTCTACTGACTGACACACCGCTTTCGCGATCAAGCCCGCTCCCACACTGGATTTTTGGCGAACACGCAAAGTCGTCCATCGCCGATCAAAACTGTGGGGGCGGGCTGGCTCGCGAAAGTGTCAGCCCAGACAGCCTCTCTACTGACTGACACACCACTTTCGCGAGCAAGCCCGCTCCCACACTGGATTTTTGGCGAACACAAAAAATCGTCCATCACAGATCAAAACGGTGGGAGCGGGCTGGCTCGCGAAGGCGTCAGTCCAGCCAACCTTTCTACTGACTGACACACCGCTTTCACGAGCAGGCCCACAGTGGATCCGGTTCAACCGTCAGTTCAGCGGTACTCGTCCACCGGCACGCAGGCGCAAAACAGATTGCGATCCCCGTAAACGTTGTCCACACGATTCACCGCCGGCCAATACTTGTGCGCTTTGGTATGCGCATCCGGGGTGATGCCCTGCTCGATGCTATAGGGCCGTTCCCACACCCCGGTGACATCCGCCAACGTATGCGGCGCGCGTTTGAGCGGGTTGTCTTCGGCCGGCCAATTGCCGTTCTGCACTTCGCTGATTTCGGCGCGGATGCTCAGCATCGCGCCGATGAAACGGTCCAGTTCAGCCTTGGATTCACTCTCAGTCGGTTCAACCATCAACGTACCCGGCACCGGGAACGACATGGTCGGCGCATGAAAACCGTAGTCCATCAAACGCTTGGCGACGTCTTCCTCGCTGATACCGGTCTGCGCTTTCAGTGGCCGCAAATCGAGAATGCATTCATGGGCCACCCGACCGTTGCGTCCGGTGTACAGCACCGGGAACGCACCGGATAAATGCTGGGCCAGATAATTCGCCGCCAGAATCGCCACCTCGCTGGCGTCCGCCAGTTGCGGCCCCATCATCGCGATGTACATCCAACTGATGGGCAGAATGCTCGCACTGCCCCACGGCGCCGCGCTCACGGCGCCGTTCTGCGCCATTGGCCCGTCAATCGGCACCACCGGATGATTGGCGACGAACGGCGCCAAGTGCGCGCGAATGCCGATCGGCCCCATACCCGGCCCGCCACCGCCATGGGGAATGCAAAAAGTCTTGTGCAAATTCATGTGCGAAACATCGGCGCCGATGTCCGCCGGCCGCGTCAGTCCAACCTGCGCATTCAGATTGGCGCCATCCATGTACACCTGACCGCCGTGCTTGTGGATAACCTCGCAAATCTCGCTGATGCCCTCCTCGTAGACGCCGTGGGTCGACGGGTAGGTCGCCATCAGGCAGGACAGCTTATTCCCGGCCTCGGCGGCTTTGGCCTTCAAGTCCTCCAGATCGACGTTACCCGCGTCATCACATTCGACGATCACCACGCGCATCCCGGCCATCTGCGCCGAGGCCGGGTTGGTGCCGTGGGCCGAGGAAGGAATCAGGCAGATATCCCGCGCGCCCTGTTGGCGACTCTCGTGATACTTGCGGATCGCCAGCAGCCCGGCGTACTCGCCCTGGGCGCCGGAGTTGGGCTGCATACAGATCGCATCGAAGCCGGTGATAGCGCACAGCCAGCGTTCCAGTTCTTCGATCATCAGCGTGTAACCGACGGCCTGCGCTCGCGGTGCAAACGGATGCAGATGAGCGAACGACGGCCAGGTGATCGGGATCATCTCGCTGGTGGCGTTGAGCTTCATGGTGCAGGAGCCCAGCGGGATCATCGACTGGTTGAGCGCCAGATCCTTGTTCTCCAGTTGCTTGAGGTAACGCAGCATCTCGGTTTCGCTGTGATGGGCGTTGAACACCGGATGGCGCAGGTAAGGTGTGTTGCGCTGGAGAGTGACGGGAATGCCGCAAACCAGCACTTCAGCGTCGAGATCGTCAACGTTCAGCCCATGATCGGCACCCAGCAGCACATCAAAAAGTTTGGCGACGGTGCGTTCGTCACAGGTTTCATCGAGGCTCAGACCGACTCGGCCACGGCCAAGAATCCTCAGGTTGATCTGCGCAGCCTGAGCACTTTCGATGATCGCGGTTTGCGCGCCGCCCACCTCCAGCGTCAGCGTGTCGAAAAACTGTGTGTTGACCCGGTTGATGCCGTGACGCTCAAGACCGGCGGCAAGAATGCAGGTCAGCCGATGCACGCGCTGGGCGATCCGTTTCAAACCTTCCGGCCCGTGATAGACCGCATAGAAACTGGCGATGTTGGCCGGGAGAACCTGCGCGGTGCAGATATTCGAGTTGGCCTTCTCGCGGCGGATATGTTGTTCGCGGGTTTGCAGGGCCATGCGCAACGCCACGTTGCCCCGGGCGTCTTTCGACACCCCGATGATCCGCCCGGGAATCGCCCGTTTGTATGCCTCGCGACTGGCAAAAAACGCGGCGTGCGGGCCGCCGTACCCCATGGGCACGCCAAAGCGCTGGGATGAGCCGAACACCACATCCGCGCCCAGTTCACCCGGCGGCGTCAGCAACAGCAAACTCAGTAAATCGGTGGCGACGCAGGCCAGTGCCTGTTGCGCATGCAGGTGATCGATCAACGGCCGCAGATCACGGATCTCGCCGTGCGTGTCGGGGTATTGCAGCAGCGCACCAAACACCTGGTGCTGCTTCAAGTTATCCACAGCGTCGACGATCACTTCAAAACCGAAGCCCTCGGCGCGGGTCTGCACCACGGAAAGGGTTTGTGGATGGCAGTTTTCGTCGACGAAAAACAGATTGCTCTTGGACTTCGCCACGCGCTTGGCCAACGCCATGGCTTCCGCTGCCGCCGTGGCTTCGTCGAGCAGCGAGGCATTGGCCAGTTCGAGGCCGGTGAGGTCGATGGTCAGTTGCTGGAAATTCAGCAGCGCTTCGAGCCGGCCTTGGGCGATCTCCGGTTGATAGGGCGTGTACGCGGTGTACCAGCCGGGATTTTCCAGCACGTTGCGCAGGATGACGGTCGGCGTGAGGGTGCCGTGGTAGCCCATGCCGATCAGGCTGGTCCAGACCTGATTTTGCTCGGCATAACCGTGCAACTTGGCCAGCGCCGCTTGCTCATCGAGGGCTGGCGGCAAATCCAGCGCACGATTGAGGCGGATACTCGGCGGCACGGTTTGCTCGATCAGTTCGATCCGACTGCCGAGCCCCAGGCTGTCGAGCATCGCCTGCTGCTCGGCGGCATCGGGGCCCAAGTGACGGCGCAGGAAGGCATCTGGATCACGTAACTGGCTCAGGGACGGCAATTGGGACATGACGGGCTCTCTCTTGGCTGGCGCTCGGCGTCAATGCAACACGGTCAAACCAGCATAGCAGTCGATATCGACGCGCACGGCTTGGCGCCGACGGCGGTTTCGGGCCATGCTGTGGCGCGCCTGCCTCAGGCATCCAACCAGCGGATGATCGACGCCCCATGAGCCAACTGCCATTCCTGCCGTTTTCCAAACCCGTTATCGATGAAGCAACGATTGCCGCTGTAGGCGACGTGCTGCGCTCCGGCTGGATTACCAGCGGGCCGAAAGTTCAGGCCTTTGAAGCGCAGCTTTCGGAATACTTTGGCGGGCGCCCGGTGCGCACGTTCAACTCCGGCACCTGCACCATGGAAATCGCCTTGCGCATTGCCGGCATCGGCCCGGGCGACGAGGTGATCACCACACCGATTTCCTGGGTGGCCACGGCCAATGTAATCCTTGAAGTCGGCGCAACGCCTGTGTTTGCCGACATCGACCCGATAACCCGCAACATCGACCTGGATCAACTCGAAGCCGCCATTACACCGCGTACCAAAGCGGTGATTGCGGTGTATCTGGCCGGTTTGCCAGTGGACATGGATCGCCTGTACGCCATCGCCGCCAAACACAATCTGCGCATTGTCGAAGACGCGGCTCAGGCACTTGGTTCGCGCTGGAGTGGCCAACGCATTGGCGCGACTGGCGACTTCGTGTCGTTCAGCTTTCAGGCGAACAAGAATGTGACCTGCTCCGAGGGCGGTTGCCTGGTGCTGAACACGCCCGAGGAAGCACGGCTGGCGGAGAAGTACCGCTTGCAGGGCGTGACCCGCAATGGTTTCGACGGTCTGGACGTCGACGTGCTCGGTGGCAAATTCAACATGACCGATATCGCCGCCGCCATTGGCCTTGGTCAATTCGCCCATATCGAGGCGTTGACCGCCCATCGGCGTGAACTGGCCCGACACTATTTCAAATGCTTCGGCGAGGATTTCGAAACCACCTATGGCGCGCAATTACCGCCCGCGGATTTCGAGAACAGCAACTGGCACCTGTTCCAGTTGGTATTGCCGGAGCGCAAGGATGGCTTGCCGGCGCGAGCCACGTTCATGGAGCAGATGCAGGCAAAAGGCATCGGGATCGGCTATCACTACCCGCCGATCCACTTGTTGAGCCTGTACCGCGAGCGCGGTTTCCAGGAAGGCATGTTGCCGGTGGCGGAGCGTGTGGGACGGCTGATTGTGTCGCTGCCGATGTTCACCACCATGACCAAGGAAGATGTCGAGCGCTCGGTGGCGGCAGTGAAAGCAGTGTTGGGCGGCGCCTGACGATCACCATCGAGTAGGAGGCGGATTCACATCCGCCGTCCTCTCACACCACCGTACGTACGGTTCCGTATACGGCGGTTCAGGTTATACGGTTAAGTCGGTTTATCGTGTCCAGTATCGAGACCAGGCCGAGGTTGTCCCATC
>NZ_JAIHLQ010000094.1 GCF_019733355.1 Pseudomonas baetica
ACGGCGGGTTCGCTTACGTTTACCTGCGTACTCGGCATCGGCGAAAGAAATCTGCTTCATGGGGGGATCAACCGTTCAGCTCATGTGATGGGAGATATTTCACCAGATTTTGAAACCTTTTTCAGAGTTTCCCTAGCTGAAGGCATTGTTATGGACATAGCAAGATGTACCGTGGACGGCGCTGAATATCCCGCAGTAAAGTTCGCCAAACTTCCCCCTTCTGAACTAGCGAATAAACGGCGACACCTCGTTTGTATCAAGTGTGGTACCCGAGCAATTTTTGTCAAAGAGGCGCGAAGCGGACAAGGACCGCATTTCCGGGCTCGTCCTCATCTGAATTGCACATTCGCTGCACCTGAGTCTGAACGCGGTGAGGGCGGCGGCGATGATCAGGACATGTTACGTAACCCTGGTGATCGCATCGTTCTAGACCTCCGTTACGGTGCGGCGGAGAACGTGAACGGTGACCCAGTGTTGGGTGGGACAGGCGGTGCCTCTGGTGGCAGGTACGTTGGCCTTGGGGGGAGCAAGCGAGCAATATCTAAGCGCCGACTCCGACCAATTTTGAAGAATTTAATATATTCCGAAGCGTTCAGACATTCAGATCAAACCATTGAGTTGCCCGAAGTAGGTGAGTTTCGAGTGCGTGATTTGTTCGTGAATTTTTCTGACATCACGGAAGAGCACGTGGGTCAGCTCAGAGGTTTTTGGGGTGATATTCAGGATACCCGCGAGTCCAAGGACGGGTCTCGATGGATCAATACCGGAGATAAAGAAAACGTCAGCGTGATCGTCGGCAAGGAGGTCTGCAAGGCTTTTCTAGACTATCACCGTGCCAAGTGGACGGAGCTTGAGGGCATGCATTTCTTGGTTTTTGGACGGTTGAACCGGGGGCGGACAAATAACAAGTTGTGGATCAAGCCGAAGGGTACTGAATACACGGCTATTTATGATGAGTCTTAACGTCAGTCGTGTCTCATAACTTGTGTGTCACTACCTGCTTCAGCGAATATGGATTCTGCCGTAATTTTAAAGCCAATCACCATGCAGCCTGAGGGTTCTTAATGACCGAACCTCAGTCGTTCGATAGTCTCGATATTTTTCTGATGGGCTGAGGATTGTAGCGTTAGGCTATAGTCTTCCCCTGAGATGTAGAGGCTGAAAGCGGGTGATGGACCCAAATCTGGTGGCAAAGCTACAGGCTGAAAATGCACGGCTGATTGCCTTGTTGGATGCTCATGGCATCGAATGGCGGCTGCCTAATGAGCTGGTCAAGCTACCAGCGGCTCCACTTGAGCGCTCGCAACAACTCGATACTGATGGAAAGCTTGCCCTATTCCGAAGCTTGTTTCGTGGTAGGACTGACGTCTACCCCATCCGCTGGGAAAGCAAGGCGGGCAAATCAGGATACGCACCCGCCTGCGCAAACGAATGGAGGCCTGGCGTTTGTGAGAAGCCCCGAATTAAATGTGGCGACTGCGGTAACCGCCAACTGCTTCCGCTGACCGATGAGGTGGTCTATCGCCATCTGGCGGGCGAAGTGGTCGTTGGTATCTACCCCCTACTCTCTGATGACACGTGTTATTTTTTGGCGGTCGACTTCGATGAGGCCGAATGGCGTGATGACTCCAAAGCTTTTGTGCAGTCATGCCATGAGCTGAACGTCCCGGTGGCGCTGGAAATATCGCGCTCAGGCCAAGGGGCTCATGGTTGGATTTTCTTTGAGCGTAATGTTCCTGCCTGCGGTGCGCGCCGTCTGGGTGCAGCAATCATTAGTCATGCCTGTGAGCGCACCCGCCAGTTGGCGCTCAGCTCCTATGATCGACTGTTTCCAAACCAAGACTATATGCCCAAAGGTGGCTTTGGAAATCTCATCGCGCTCCCGTTACAAAAGCGGGCCAGGGCCCAAAACAATAGCGTTTTTGTAGACGACTCGCTTGAGCCTCATCCTGATCAATGGGCCTTCCTGGCATCGATTCAGCGCATGAGCCCAGAAGATATCCAGCCCGTTATTATCCAGGCGATGGGTAATCGGGACCCTCTAGGGGTCGCCTACGTCGATGACGAAGGTGATGCAGAACCTTGGAAAGATCGTGAATCGAGATCACGTAAATTGACATGCCCGTTGCCTGATGCTCTGAACATCACGCTGGCTAACTTAATTTACTTTGAAAAGTCGGAATTACCACAGCCATTGGCAAACCAGCTTGTCCGGCTCGCTGCCTTTCAAAATCCTGAGTTCTACAAAGCTCAGGCCATGCGCATGTCAGTGTGGAACAAACCGAGGATTATCGGTTGTGCCCAGAACTTCCCCAAACATATTGCGTTACCACGTGGCTGTTTGGATGCTGCGCTGGAGCTTTTAGAGGAAAGCGGGGTTACCCCTATTCTTAAAGACGAACGCTTCGGGGGCGCCCCCATCGACGTGAGGTTTCTCGGGACCCTGCGTTCTGACCAAGAGGCTGCTGTCAGCGCAATGCTAAGTCATGACACCGGTATCCTCTGCGCGCCGACAGCTTTCGGTAAAACGGTGAGTGCTGCTGCGTTGATTGCCGCACGTGGCATTAACACGTTGGTGCTTGTGCATCGGACGGAACTGTTAAGGCAGTGGCAAGAGCGCTTGCAGGCGTTCTTGGGAGTCGGGAATGGTGTCGTTGGTACTCTTGGGGGCGGAAAAGCGAAGCTTACAGGCATCATCGACATTGCCGTAATGCAGTCGCTATCGCGAAAAGGCGAGATCAGCGATCAGGTAAAAAATTACGGCCAGGTCATCGTTGATGAGTGTCATCACCTATCAGCAGTGTCATTCGAGGGGCTACTGAGGAGCGCGACCGCGCGGTATGTACTGGGACTCACAGCAACCCCAGTGCGCCGAGATGGGCAGCAGCCCATTATTTTCATGCAGTGCGGACCGATCCGACATTCTGCTGCTCGACCAGCGAGTGCGCCCCATGATCTATCTGTCGTGCCTCGATTGCTGCCCAAACCAATAGTTGTCCCCGAGGGCTTTGGGATTCAGGACGTTTTTCGGCGTCTAGCCGACGACTCTGAGCGGACAGCCAAAATCGTGTCGGAGATTGAGCTGGCGTACAACGAGGGCCGAAAAATTCTAGTGCTAACGGAGCGGACGGAACATGTGGATGCCCTTGAATTAGAATTGAAGCAGCGCGTGCATAACCTTTTCACGCTTCATGGGCGAGTGCCTAAGAAACAGCGGATTTCCCGTATGCATGAGCTTGAGTCCCTTCCCCCTGATGCCCCACGAGTGCTGCTGGCAACAGGAAAACTAGTAGGTGAAGGCTTCGATCATCCGCCGTTGGACACGCTGGTGCTGGCAATGCCCATCTCATGGAAGGGCATCCTTCAGCAATATGCGGGGCGGTTGCATCGATCACATGCCGATAAGGCCGACGTGCGAGTGATCGACTTTGTTGACGTGGGCAATGTTGCGTTGATGAGGATGTGGGATAAGCGGCAGGCGGGGTACAAAGCGATGGGTTACCGAATGGCTGACTCCCTAGCTACGATGGACTTGCTCTAGCAGAACGGTCCCTTTTTGGATGCCGCCAGCAGGCTCCTTCGTTAGGTGAAGATGCTGATTGTGGAAACGACATTTAATAAGGTCAGTAATCCGCAGTACGACACTAATTGTGGCTCAGATGTGACAGTTTTCGTGCCCGTGTTTCACGTGGAACCCTGATTCCACCTAGGGTAGCCATGACACTTAATGTGCCCATCGACATTCGTGTTGTTTGGCGCTTTTAACGGTTCGAGCTTCTCGGTCGAAAGCGGATAAAAAGAGGTGTTGACAGCAGCGTGTAACGCTGTAGAATTCGCCTCCCGCTGACGAGAGATCGGAGGCGCAAGTGGTTGAAGTTGTTGAAGAATTCTTCGAAAGCTTCTGAAAATAATCACTTGACAGCAAATGAGGCTGCTGTAGAATGCGCGCCTCGGTTGAGA
>NZ_JAIHLQ010000095.1 GCF_019733355.1 Pseudomonas baetica
ACCTAACCGGCGATTACGTCTGGCGGCAGAGCCGCAGACTGGAAGACGGGAAGTTTCGGCCCTTACGGATGCCCGGAAAACCTTAGCGTACGATTTTTTCCGAATTCTGCGGGCTCCCCTATCTCATCTGCGCAAGGCAGAACGTGAAGACGGCCGCCCTGGACCTCGCCCGCGAGCGCCAGGCGCACGAGGCCGGCGCGCGGACCCGCGCCACGGCCCACGAGCGGACGCCGCAGCAGGAGCGCCAGAAGGCCGCCAGAGAGGCCGAGCGCGGCCGTGAGGCTTGGACGCTAGGGCAGGGCATGAAAAAGCCCGTAGCGGGCTGCTACGGGCGTCTGACGCGGTGGAAAGGGGGAGGGGATGTTGTCTACATGGCTCTGCTGTAGTGAGTGGGTTGCGCTCCGGCAGCGGTCCTGATCAATCGTCACCCTTTCTCGGTCCTTCAACGTTCCTGACAACGAGCCTCCTTTTCGCCAATCCATCGACAATCACCGCGAGTCCCTGCTCGAACGCTGCGTCCGGACCGGCTTCGTCGAAGGCGTCTATCGCGGCCCGCAACAGCGGCGAGAGCGGAGCCTGTTCAACGGTGCCGCCGCGCTCGCCGGCATCGCTGTCGCCGGCCTGCTCCTCAAGCACGGCCCCAACAGTGAAGTAGCTGATTGTCATCAGCGCATTGACGGCGTCCCCGGCCGAAAAACCCGCCTCGCAGAGGAAGCGAAGCTGCGCGTCGGCCGTTTCCATCTGCGGTGCGCCCGGTCGCGTGCCGGCATGGATGCGCGCGCCATCGCGGTAGGCGAGCAGCGCCTGCCTGAAGCTGCGGGCATTCCCGATCAGAAATGAGCGCCAGTCGTCGTCGGCTCTCGGCACCGAATGCGTATGATTCTCCGCCAGCATGGCTTCGGCCAGTGCGTCGAGCAGCGCCCGCTTGTTCCTGAAGTGCCAGTAAAGCGCCGGCTGCTGAACCCCCAACCGTTCCGCCAGTTTGCGTGTCGTCAGACCGTCTACGCCGACCTCGTTCAACAGGTCCAGGGCGGCACGGATCACTGTATTCGGCTGCAACTTTGTCATGCTTGACACTTTATCACTGATAAACATAATATGTCCACCAACTTATCAGTGATAAAGAATCCGCGCGTTCAATCGGACCAGCGGAGGCTGGTCCGGAGGCCAGACGTGAAACCCAACAGACCCCTGATCGTAATTCTGAGCACTGTCGCGCTCGACGCTGTCGGCATCGGCCTGATTATGCCGGTGCTGCCGGGCCTCCTGCGCGATCTGGTTCACTCGAACGACGTCACCGCCCACTATGGCATTCTGCTGGCGCTGTATGCGTTGATGCAATTTGCCTGCGCACCTGTGCTGGGCGCGCTGTCGGATCGTTTCGGGCGGCGGCCGGTCTTGCTCGTCTCGCTGGCCGGCGCTGCTGTCGACTACGCCATCATGGCGACGGCGCCTTTCCTTTGGGTTCTCTATATCGGGCGGATCGTGGCCGGCATCACCGGGGCGACTGGGGCGGTAGCCGGCGCTTATATTGCCGATATCACTGATGGCGATGAGCGCGCGCGGCACTTCGGCTTCATGAGCGCCTGTTTCGGGTTCGGGATGGTCGCGGGACCTGTGCTCGGTGGGCTGATGGGCGGTTTCTCCCCCCACGCTCCGTTCTTCGCCGCGGCAGCCTTGAACGGCCTCAATTTCCTGACGGGCTGTTTCCTTTTGCCGGAGTCGCACAAAGGCGAACGCCGGCCGTTACGCCGGGAGGCTCTCAACCCGCTCGCTTCGTTCCGGTGGGCCCGGGGCATGACCGTCGTCGCCGCCCTGATGGCGGTCTTCTTCATCATGCAACTTGTCGGACAGGTGCCGGCCGCGCTTTGGGTCATTTTCGGCGAGGATCGCTTTCACTGGGACGCGACCACGATCGGCATTTCGCTTGCCGCATTTGGCATTCTGCATTCACTCGCCCAGGCAATGATCACCGGCCCTGTAGCCGCCCGGCTCGGCGAAAGGCGGGCACTCATGCTCGGAATGATTGCCGACGGCACAGGCTACATCCTGCTTGCCTTCGCGACACGGGGATGGATGGCGTTCCCGATCATGGTCCTGCTTGCTTCGGGTGGCATCGGAATGCCGGCGCTGCAAGCAATGTTGTCCAGGCAGGTGGATGAGGAACGTCAGGGGCAGCTGCAAGGCTCACTGGCGGCGCTCACCAGCCTGACCTCGATCGTCGGACCCCTCCTCTTCACGGCGATCTATGCGGCTTCTATAACAACGTGGAACGGGTGGGCATGGATTGCAGGCGCTGCCCTCTACTTGCTCTGCCTGCCGGCGCTGCGTCGCGGGCTTTGGAGCGGCGCAGGGCAACGAGCCGATCGCTGATCGTGGAAACGATAGGCCTATGCCATGCGGGTCAAGGCGACTTCCGGCAAGCTATACGCGCCCTAGGAGTGCGGTTGGAACGTTGGCCCAGCCAGATACTCCCGATCACGAGCAGGACGCCGATGATTTGAAGCGCACTCAGCGTCTGATCCAAGAACAACCATCCTAGCAACACGGCGGTCCCCGGGCTGAGAAAGCCCAGTAAGGAAACAACTGTAGGTTCGAGTCGCGAGATCCCCCGGAACCAAAGGAAGTAGGTTAAACCCGCTCCGATCAGGCCGAGCCACGCCAGGCCGAGAACATTGGTTCCTGTAGGCATCGGGATTGGCGGATCAAACACTAAAGCTACTGGAACGAGCAGAAGTCCTCCGGCCGCCAGTTGCCAGGCGGTAAAGGTGAGCAGAGGCACGGGAGGTTGCCACTTGCGGGTCAGCACGGTTCCGAACGCCATGGAAACCGCCCCCGCCAGGCCCGCTGCGACGCCGACAGGATCTAGCGCTGCGTTTGGTGTCAACACCAACAGCGCCACGCCCGCAGTTCCGCAAATAGCCCCCAGGACCGCCATCAATCGTATCGGGCTACCTAGCAGAGCGGCAGAGATGAACACGACCATCAGCGGCTGCACAGCGCCTACCGTCGCCGCGACCCCGCCCGGCAGGCGGTAGACCGAAATAAACAACAAGCTCCAGAATAGCGAAATATTAAGTGCGCCGAGGATGAAGATGCGCATCCACCAGATTCCCGTTGGAATCTGTCGGACGATCATCACGAGCAATAAACCCGCCGGCAACGCCCGCAGCATCGCGACCGTCATCGGTGAGAAGTTCGGCAGGTATTGGGTGGTGACAATGTAGGTGCTGCCCCAAATGGCAGGTGCTATCGCTGTGAACAATAAATCGGGCGTGCGTAATGACATGCGATTACAAGACCTCCGCTACGGCGATGGGTTTTTGAGAGTTGCAGGCGCCGCGATGACCGCACCCTGACTTGGACTGGCCCTGCCTCGCACCAATCCACCTGCGGCTATGGCCGCGATCATGCGAGGCCCGAAAATTACACGACCTGTACACGTCCGCCGAACCCGGAACGCAACAGAGCTTCGTGGGCATCCCGATCCGGGTCGTAGCAGCAGTCCTGGACCAAACGCACGTCGTAGTCCGCATCACTAGCCCAGGCGACGCTTGAAAGAACAACGCCGGTGGTGCTTATCCCGGCCATGACAAGCGTGCTTACGCCGCGCGTCCGAAGGTCGGCGTCGAGCGCCGTGCCATAAAAGACGCTGGCTCGCGGACATGCATAGAAAAGGTCGCCCCGTTCGATCGCAAGCCCTTCGACGGGCAGACCGGTGCGAAATCGTCCGCTCGGGAGATACGGTGAGATTTGGCGATTCGTCGCCGGCGGCGCATGTTCATACTCTTCGCCGAGCGAAAAGTTGGGGAACAGCACGGGCCGGCCGCGCAAGGCGTGCTGGCAGCCGTGCAGACCCTGCGTGAGATGAACGCCGACAACCTGCGCAAGGTGCCGGCCGATGCACCCACGGCCTTCATCAAGCCGCGCTGGAAGCCGCTGGTGATCACC
>NZ_JAIHLQ010000096.1 GCF_019733355.1 Pseudomonas baetica
GCCTCGAACAAAAAGGCCTGGTTGAAGACGGTTACGACAAAACCCCACAAGGCCAGGCGCTCGCCGAAGGTGGTGGTGACCGTGTGATCGAACGCAACGCCGCTTTAAGCTAAGCCCGTGGTGGCCTGGAAAAAAAGCCCAATTCCCCGATTGGGCTTTTGACTTTTCAGCCACAGCGTTCAAGAAGTCGCGATTTTCCTTCGTTGCATCCCCCCCTGCCGTTCGACGCCGATAAAGCCGATTTGCTAGAGTGCGGCGCTTGTCCTGCCAAAGAACACGCCCTGCGATGCTGCCCCGCGCCGAACAGAAACAACAGACCCGCAACGCCCTGATGGACGCTGCCCGCCACTTGATGGAAAGCGGCCGAGGATTCGGCAGCCTGAGCCTGCGCGAAGTGACGAAAACCGCCGGAATCGTGCCCACCGGTTTCTATCGGCATTTTGCCGATATGGACGAATTGGGCTTGGTGCTGGTGAGTGAAGTCGGCCAGACCTTCCGCGAGACCATCCGCTTGGTGCGCCACAACGAATTCGTCATGGGCGGCATTATCGATGCGTCGGTGCGCATCTTTCTTGATGTGGTCAGCGCCAACCATTCGCAATTTCTGTTTCTGGCCCGTGAGCAGTATGGCGGCTCGCAACCGGTGCGACAGGCGATTGGCCGCTTGCGCGAAAACATCAGCGCCGACCTGGCGGCTGACCTTGGGCTGATGCCCAAGCTTCAGCATCTGGACGCAGCCGGCCTGAGCGTGATCGCCGACCTGATCGTCAAATCCGTTTTCGCCACCCTGCCGGACATCATCGACCCGCCGGCCGAGGCCTTGCCGGAACATCTGACGCCACAGGCCAAGATCACCCAGCAACTGCGCTTCATCTTTATCGGGCTCAAGCACTGGCAAGGGCTGGGCAGTACCGAATAACCCTCCTCCCTCCAAATAGTCATACATCTCCTGTGGGAGGGGGCTTGCTCCCGAATGCAGTGTGCCCGTCGAAACATGCTTGCCTGACACACCGCTTTCGGGAGCAAGCCCCCTCCCACAATTGGATCAGCGTCTCGGCCTCCATTTGGTGCATGTAAAAATCCTCACGCACCAAAATATCTCAATTCCCCGCAACATCTTGAAACATCCACTACGCTCCGACAGGGATTTCCTACATCTCGTCCGATTGGCAAGCCCCTTGCTCTAGCCTGAGTATTGTCCACTGCTGGAAGCTTTCCGATGCTGGTGATTCATCGCAGAATCGACCCTCAACCCCTCTGGGCCGCCGAGTTGCTCCTGACCTTCGAAGCACGGAGCAAAAGCCGTTTGCGCTGTTTCAGTGCCGAGGGTGAAGACGTCGGGTTGTTTTTGGAGCGCGGTCAGGCACCGCTGTATGACGGCGAATGCCTACAGGCTGAAGACGGACGCATCGTTCGAGTTTGCGCCCGCCCCGAACAACTGCTGCACGTCACCTGCGCCAATGCCTTTGAACTGACCCGCGCCGCTTATCACTTGGGCAATCGCCACGTTGCCCTGCAAGTCGGCGATGGCTGGCTGCGTTTGCTCGACGATTACGTGCTCAAAGCGATGCTCGAGCAACTCGGCGCGCAGGTCGAAGCCATTGAAGCGCCGTTCCAGCCGGAGCACGGTGCCTACGGCGGCGGCCATCACCATTCGCGCCACGGCGACGAAGACTTCAACTACGCGCCCAAACTCCACCAGTTCGGCGTGCGCCTGTGAATCCGGCCTGGGCGCTGCTGCGCCTGGCCAGTCCGCAATTGCCGATTGGCGGCTACAGCTATTCCCAAGGCCTGGAAATGGCGGTGGATAACGGCCGGGTCAACAATCCGGACAGCGCTCGCCGCTGGATCAGTGATCAGTTGCTGCTCAACCTCGCCCGATTCGAAGCGCCGCTGCTGCTCGCCCATTGTCAGGCCGCTGCGGATGAAAACTGGGGCGAACTGCTGCAGATCTGCGAAACCCACCGCGCCAGCCGTGAGACCCGCGAACTGCATCTGGAGAGCCGGCAGATGGGTTACTCGTTGCAGCAACTGCTCAACGGCTTGCCGGAACTGGACGCACCCGCGCGCGACTTTCTTGAGCAGTGCGCCGAACCGCACTTGGCCCTCGGCTGGGCGCTGGCCGCCCGCGCCTGGGGCATCAGCCCGCAGGACGCGCTCGCCGCGTGGCTGTGGAGCTGGCTGGAAAACCAGCTCGCCGTCCTGATGAAAACCCTGCCGCTGGGCCAGCAAGCCGCCCAGCGCCTGACCAGCGAACTGCTGCCGCTGCTGCAACAGGCACAGCAGGACGCCACCCGAATCAACCCCGAACACATCGGCAGCACCGCGTTCGGTCTGTCCCTGGCGTGCATGGCCCATGAGCGCCAGTACAGCCGCCTGTTCCGTTCCTAGGGCCTGTTTTTTTAGGCCTTTTATTTTTGGAGAAGCCGCATGAACACACAACCTCTGCGCGTCGGTATCGGCGGCCCGGTCGGTTCCGGCAAAACCGCGTTGACCCTGGCCCTGTGTCTGGCGCTGCGCGAGCGCTACAACCTCGCCGTGGTCACCAATGACATCTATACCCGCGAAGATGCGGATTTTCTGGTGCGCAATGAAGCCCTGGCACCGGAGCGGATCATCGGCGTGGAAACCGGTGGCTGCCCGCACACGGCAATCCGCGAAGACGCCTCGATCAACCTCGAAGCGGTGGATCAATTGAACCGGCGCTTTCCGGGGCTTGATCTGATTCTGGTGGAGTCCGGCGGCGACAACCTTTCGGCGACGTTCAGCCCGGAACTGTCCGACCTGACTATCTACGTAATCGACGTTTCGGCCGGCGACAAGCTGCCGCGCAAGGGCGGGCCGGGTATCTGCAAATCCGACCTGCTGGTGATCAACAAGATCGACCTCGCCCCACTGGTCGGCGCCTCGCTGGAAATGATGGACAGCGACACAAAACGCATGCGCAACGGCAAGCCGTTTGTGTTCAGCAACCAGAAAACCGGTCAGGGCCTGGAAGAGATCATCGCCTTCATCGAACGCCAGGGCCTGCTGACCGCAGCCTGATTCACTTATCAACAAGGAAGCTTATCCATGACACTCAAACGCATTCTTGGCGCCCTGGCGCTGCTGCTGACCCCGGCGCTGGCCTTTGCTCACCCTGGGCATGGCGATAGTGGCTTGATCGCTGGTATCAGCCATCCGATGGGCGGCCTCGATCATTTGCTGGCGATGATTGCCGTCGGTTTGTGGGCGGCTCAGCAGCAAGGCGCGGCGCGTTGGGCGCTGCCGTGCACCTTCGTCGGCACCATGCTGATCGGCGGCATGCTCGGCTTTGAAGGGCTGGAATTGCCGGCACTGGAAAGCGGGATAGCGGCGTCGGTGCTGGCGCTGGGCCTGGCGGTTGCGCTGGTGGTGCGTCCGCCATTGGTGATGGCGGTGGCGGCGACGGCGTTGTTTGCGCTGTTCCATGGTGTCGCGCATGGCCTGGAGTTGCCGGACATGTCGAGTCCTTGGGCGTATGCGGCCGGTTTCGTGGCGGCAACCGCTGCGCTGCATGCCGCCGGTTATGCGGTGGTTCGTTTTCTGCCTCAGGCTGCTGCGCCGCTGGTGCGCCTGGCGGGTGCTGCTTCGGCGGTGACGGGTGCGTGGTTGCTAGCGGGCTGATCTCTAACGCCTGATCGGCCCCTTCGCGAGCAAGCCCGCTCCCACAATGGATTGATGGTGCACACAAAACCTGTGGGG
>NZ_JAIHLQ010000097.1 GCF_019733355.1 Pseudomonas baetica
GTCCCCTTCGTCTAGTGGCCTAGGACACCGCCCTTTCACGGCGGTAACAGGGGTTCGAGTCCCCTAGGGGACGCCATTTGCGGGAATAGCTCAGTTGGTAGAGCACGACCTTGCCAAGGTCGGGGTCGCGAGTTCGAGTCTCGTTTCCCGCTCCAATTTNTGCGGGAATAGCTCAGTTGGTAGAGCACGACCTTGCCAAGGTCGGGGTCGCGAGTTCGAGTCTCGTTTCCCGCTCCAATTTCACAAAAACGCCGCTCAATAGAGCGGCGTTTTTGTATGCGTGTGTTTTTACTTTACTGATTGAAGTCATCGAGTCAGTCAAAAAAAGAGGCCCGCCGAAGAGATTCGGCGGGCCTCTTGCGTTTCAGTTCTGATTACCAGGACAGCATCAGTCGACCGGCAAACAAAATCAGCACGACGCCCATGGTGCGTTCGAACCAGTGCCCCATGCGCATGAACAGCAGTCGAACCTTGCTGCTTGAGAAAAACAGCGCAACCACCACAAACCATAGGGCGTTCACCAAGCACATCCACAAACCATAAAGCGCCTGAATTTCAAGTGGCGTGCTGGCGCTGATGATCGTGGTAAAGATCGCGAGAAAGAACAGTGTGGCTTTCGGGTTGGTGGCATTGGTCAGAAAACCGGTACTGAAGGCTTTGAACAGGGTTTGTTCAGCTATCGGCTCGTCGTTCGTTTTCCCCTCGAGTGTCGATTTCGGTTTGCTACGCAGCAGGCTGACACCCAGGTACAGGATATAAGCACCGCCAATCACTTTGGCAACCGTCAGCAACCATGGGGTCGTGTGCATCAATGCGCCTACGCCCAGCAATGTGTACAGCACATGTACGGAAATCCCTGCGCCGATGCCCAATGCCGTGCAGATGCCCACCAGTCGGCCAAAGCGCACACTCTGGCGAATAGTGACCGCAAAGTCAGGGCCGGGAGCGACCACGGCCAGAAAGTGAATGGTGGCCAGCGCCAGAAACTCGCCCAGGTAATTCGATAACATCTCAGCTCCAGAAGGTCAGGGGTGAAGCATTGCCGCGATAGCCGACAAAGAAGGACAGGCTCAAGCGCGGATCCGTTACACCCGGAGTCACTGAGTGCATGCAGCGCGAATTGAACATGATGAAATCGCCGGGTTCTGGCCGAACTTCGAGTGTGGGTGGTCCAAGCAGAGCCGGGTCGATGCCGTAACTGTCGCCACGCATCTCGTCGAACAGATCGGGCGATATATCGTCGTCCCACATCTGCAACGCGCCACCTTCGGTCGGCATGTTCAGGTACACGTTGCAGGCAAACTGTGCTTCCAGGCTGCGCGCTTGAAAGCTCTCCGGTGCGTCCTTGGCGAAAATGTCGTGGTGGGCGAGGAAGCACACGCCGGGTTTTACGACTCGCGACAGGCCGACGTACATTTTGCGACCGTATAGATTTTCCAGATGCGCACCGGCCGGCCACGACTCGTCGAGCATGCAGCGCAGTGTATCGACCGGTGAGGAGTAGGGGGCGCAGCGATTACGCAGTTCAGCGATGTTGCTGGTGGCGCGTTCGAAGTAATCCTCGATCAGCAGCGGCTGGTTTTCCGCCTCGTAAAACGCCATACCGATACGGCCGATACTCGGTGCGTTGATGTAGCCCTCAAAGCCTGGGGCGAGAATCTTGTCGCCAATCTGGATTGCCAGCGGTTCGGGCAAAAAGCCTTTGACGCGAATGGCGAGGACTTCTTCGTTGGCCAGTTTTTTTATGCACGTCTCATCGAGACGCTCGACGTCTAGCATCATTTTTTTAGGTCCATCTATCGATAGTCAACGGAACCGGCGAATGCGGTTCCCCGGCGCCGGACATTGCGCGGAGCAATGTCCGAAAATGCTCAATCCACGCTGTAGTGGACGGACAATGTGCCTTTCTTCTGTGAAAGGGACGCGATCGTGACTGTGCCCAGATCCTTCAGGCTTCGTACATGGGTGCCACCGCAGCCATAGGCTGGCAGTTCACCAAAACCGATTTCCCGCGCACCTTCGCGCAACGAGGTCAGGCGTGGCAGATCGTGCTCGATCCACTGATCGATACCGAGTTGAACGGTGTGTGCGTCAACTTCCTGTGCGGCATCACCTGGCTTGAATTGCACCCGGCCTTCATTCGGCCAGTGGTGTGCTTTGATAGGCGTCCACCCCATGGCCTGGACGAAATGCCCGATCAAATGCCCGGCCGAATGCAGGCGAGTGTTGAAGCAGCGGCGATCTTCGTCGACGCGAATACAGGTCATGCCGAGCGTGACCGGTTGATCAACGAAATGGATGATTCGATCCGCTTCTTGCACTACGCGCAGCACCTGGCTTGCGCCGATCCAGCCGGTATCACAGGGTTGGCCGCCCCCTTGCGGATGAAACAGGGTAGCGCGCAGTTCTACCGCGAATTCGTTCTCGTGGGGCGTGCAGTCGAGGACTTCTACATTAGCCTTGAGGTCATCACTATGGAAAAAGAGGCGAAGCGTCATATTCCATGCCCTTATTAAAGTTTCTATTTTTATTATATGAATCGTGCAATAACGTGATAATCCGTTCAAACATCAAAGGACTTGTGCGCTGTGAGCATAAATCTACCGCTGCCGTTACTCGGTGAAATGGCGATTTTCGTCAAGGTCGTTGAAACTGGCAGCTTTTCTGAAGCCGCCCGCCAACTCGGATCGTCGCCTTCAGCGATAAGCCGCAGCATTTCCCGACTGGAAAAAGCGTTGGCCACACGGTTGCTGCAGCGCACCACGCGCAAACTGCGCCTGAGTGATGGGGGAGAAGAGGTGTTCAAGCGCTGCCAGGAAATGGTCAGCGCTGCCAAGTCCGTGATGGAAATCAGCGGCCAGTTCACCCATGAGGCTGAAGGGCTGGTGCGGGTCAGCGTACCGAAAGCGGTGGGGCGTTTCGTGATTCATCCGCATATGCCCGAATTTCTGCGGCGTTATCCCAAAGTCGATGTGGAGTTGTTACTGGAGGACCGGCAGGTCGATCTGATCGACGATCATGTCGATCTGGCGATTCGCATCACCGATCGGCCGCCCGCCGGGTTGGTAGGGCGGCAATTGTTGACGATTGACCATTTGCTCTGCGCGACCCCGCAATACCTGGCCGAAAACGGCACGCCAAAGCACCCTCACGACTTGCTCGAACACAGCTGCATTTATCTAGGGGAAACCCCAAGCGATGCGCGCTGGAAATTCAAAAAAGGCAGCAACGCCGTGACGGTCGGCGTGCGTGGCCGATATGCCGCCAATCACACTGGCGTGAGGCTGGGAGCGGTGTTGCAGCATATTGGAATTGGCAGCCTTCCGTACTTCACCGCGCGGTATGCCCTGGAGCAGAAGTTGATTGTGCAGGTATTGCCAGAGTGGACCTTCCTGGCTTCTTACCATGGCGGACTCTGGCTGCTGCATTCGCCGACGCGTTATTTGCCGCCGAAGCTGCGGGTGTTTATCGACTACCTGGTGGAGTGTCTGGAGAAGGAGCCGACCTTGAGCAAGCCCGGTAAGTCGGGCGGCGCGAGTAATGCTGCGATGGTCTATGAATTGCCTGAAAGTGAAGGGCTGCTCTAACTGTCTAGTCCTGAAATAGGTTTACACCTGTTTCACCCCAACGCCCGATGCACTGCATCGGGCGTTTTGTATTTTAAGGACAGGTGCGGGCGTTCCTGGTTGTAGATCAGGATCGCTTCTC
>NZ_JAIHLQ010000098.1 GCF_019733355.1 Pseudomonas baetica
GTGATGATGAATGTTGATTTCTAGTCTTTGATTAGATCGTTCTTTAAAAATTTGGGTATGTGATAGAAAGATAGACTGGATAGCACTTTCACTGGTGTTTATTCAGGCTAAGGTAAAATTTGTGAGTTCTCTTAATTGAGAAATTCGAATTTTCGGCGAATGTCGTCTTCACAGTATAACCAGATTGCTTGGGGTTATATGGTCAAGTGAAGAAGCGCATACGGTGGATGCCTTGGCAGTCAGAGGCGATGAAAGACGTGGTAGCCTGCGAAAAGCTTCGGGGAGTCGGCAAACAGACTTTGATCCGGAGATGTCTGAATGGGGGAACCCAGCCATCATAAGATGGTTATCTTGTACTGAATACATAGGTGCAAGAGGCGAACCAGGGGAACTGAAACATCTAAGTACCCTGAGGAAAAGAAATCAACCGAGATTCCCTTAGTAGTGGCGAGCGAACGGGGACTAGCCCTTAAGTGGCTTTGAGATTAGCGGAACGCTCTGGAAAGTGCGGCCATAGTGGGTGATAGCCCTGTACGCGAAAATCTCTTGGTCATGAAATCGAGTAGGACGGAGCACGAGAAACTTTGTCTGAATATGGGGGGACCATCCTCCAAGGCTAAATACTACTGACTGACCGATAGTGAACTAGTACCGTGAGGGAAAGGCGAAAAGAACCCCGGAGAGGGGAGTGAAATAGATCCTGAAACCGTATGCGTACAAGCAGTGGGAGCCCACTTTGTTGGGTGACTGCGTACCTTTTGTATAATGGGTCAGCGACTTATTTTCAGTGGCGAGCTTAACCGAATAGGGGAGGCGTAGCGAAAGCGAGTCTTAATAGGGCGTCTAGTCGCTGGGAATAGACCCGAAACCGGGCGATCTATCCATGGGCAGGTTGAAGGTTGGGTAACACTAACTGGAGGACCGAACCGACTACCGTTGAAAAGTTAGCGGATGACCTGTGGATCGGAGTGAAAGGCTAATCAAGCTCGGAGATAGCTGGTTCTCCTCGAAAGCTATTTAGGTAGCGCCTCATGTATCACTGTAGGGGGTAGAGCACTGTTTCGGCTAGGGGGTCATCCCGACTTACCAAACCGATGCAAACTCCGAATACCTACAAGTGCCGAGCATGGGAGACACACGGCGGGTGCTAACGTCCGTCGTGAAAAGGGAAACAACCCAGACCGTCAGCTAAGGTCCCAAAGTTATGGTTAAGTGGGAAACGATGTGGGAAGGCTTAGACAGCTAGGAGGTTGGCTTAGAAGCAGCCACCCTTTAAAGAAAGCGTAATAGCTCACTAGTCGAGTCGGCCTGCGCGGAAGATGTAACGGGGCTCAAACCATACACCGAAGCTACGGGTATCACCTTAGGGTGATGCGGTAGAGGAGCGTTCTGTAAGCCTGTGAAGGTGAGTTGAGAAGCTTGCTGGAGGTATCAGAAGTGCGAATGCTGACATGAGTAACGACAATGGGTGTGAAAAACACCCACGCCGAAAGACCAAGGTTTCCTGCGCAACGTTAATCGACGCAGGGTTAGTCGGTCCCTAAGGCGAGGCTGAAAAGCGTAGTCGATGGAAAACAGGTTAATATTCCTGTACTTCTGGTTATTGCGATGGAGGGACGGAGAAGGCTAGGCCAGCTTGGCGTTGGTTGTCCAAGTTTAAGGTGGTAGGCTGGAATCTTAGGTAAATCCGGGATTCTAAGGCCGAGAGCTGATGACGAGTCATCTTTTAGATGACGAAGTGGTTGATGCCATGCTTCCAAGAAAAGCTTCTAAGCTTCAGGTAACCAGGAACCGTACCCCAAACCGACACAGGTGGTTGGGTAGAGAATACCAAGGCGCTTGAGAGAACTCGGGTGAAGGAACTAGGCAAAATGGCACCGTAACTTCGGGAGAAGGTGCGCCGGTGAGGGTGAAGGACTTGCTCCGTAAGCTCATGCCGGTCGAAGATACCAGGCCGCTGCGACTGTTTATTAAAAACACAGCACTCTGCAAACACGAAAGTGGACGTATAGGGTGTGACGCCTGCCCGGTGCCGGAAGGTTAATTGATGGGGTTAGCTAACGCGAAGCTCTTGATCGAAGCCCCGGTAAACGGCGGCCGTAACTATAACGGTCCTAAGGTAGCGAAATTCCTTGTCGGGTAAGTTCCGACCTGCACGAATGGCGTAACGATGGCGGCGCTGTCTCCACCCGAGACTCAGTGAAATTGAAATCGCTGTGAAGATGCAGTGTATCCGCGGCTAGACGGAAAGACCCCGTGAACCTTTACTATAGCTTTGCACTGGACTTTGAATTTGCTTGTGTAGGATAGGTGGGAGGCTTTGAAGCGTGGACGCCAGTTCGCGTGGAGCCAACCTTGAAATACCACCCTGGCAACTTTGAGGTTCTAACTCAGGTCCGTTATCCGGATCGAGGACAGTGTATGGTGGGTAGTTTGACTGGGGCGGTCTCCTCCTAAAGAGTAACGGAGGAGTACGAAGGTGCGCTCAGACCGGTCGGAAATCGGTCGTAGAGTATAAAGGCAAAAGCGCGCTTGACTGCGAGACAGACACGTCGAGCAGGTACGAAAGTAGGTCTTAGTGATCCGGTGGTTCTGTATGGAAGGGCCATCGCTCAACGGATAAAAGGTACTCCGGGGATAACAGGCTGATACCGCCCAAGAGTTCATATCGACGGCGGTGTTTGGCACCTCGATGTCGGCTCATCACATCCTGGGGCTGAAGCCGGTCCCAAGGGTATGGCTGTTCGCCATTTAAAGTGGTACGCGAGCTGGGTTTAGAACGTCGTGAGACAGTTCGGTCCCTATCTGCCGTGGACGTTTGAGATTTGAGAGGGGCTGCTCCTAGTACGAGAGGACCGGAGTGGACGAACCTCTGGTGTTCCGGTTGTCACGCCAGTGGCATTGCCGGGTAGCTATGTTCGGGAAAGATAACCGCTGAAAGCATCTAAGCGGGAAACTTGCCTCAAGATGAGATCTCACTGGAACCTTGAGTTCCCTGAAGGGCCGTCGAAGACTACGACGTTGATAGGTTGGGTGTGTAAGCGCTGTGAGGCGTTGAGCTAACCAATACTAATTGCCCGTGAGGCTTGACCATATAACACCCAAGCAATTTGATACTCCTCGTTGAACAAACGAAAGAGACCAGATTGCGGTGTGTGAAGACGAAACGAACCGAAAGTTCGATGTTCACAAAACACCGACAGCTGTCACATACCCAATTTGCTGAAGCGAGGCCAACAGGCCACGAGTCAGTACCCGAATTTCTTGACGACCATAGAGCGTTGGAACCACCTGATCCCATCCCGAACTCAG
>NZ_JAIHLQ010000099.1 GCF_019733355.1 Pseudomonas baetica
GGCTCCTGCATCGATCTGCCCCGTTGCTCTGCAACTCAAGGCGTCGTTTGCTGAAAGTGGCGGCTGTTATGGCAGTCGCCCATTGCGTAAAGCGTTACGCGCAAAGGGTATGCAAGTAGGCATTTACAAGATTCGCCGCATGATGCGCGTCAACGGCCTGCGTTCGGCCTGGAAGCGTAAATTTGTGCACACCACCGACAGCAAACATGACCTGCCGATTGCTGAAAATGTATTGAACCGCCAATTTGAACCCGAGGCGGCGAACAAGGCCTGGGTAGCAGACATTACCTACATCCGAACCCGTAGTGGCTGGTTGTATCTGGCTGTGGTGCTGGACTTGTTCTCACGCAAGGTAGTGGGCTGGTCAATGGCGCCGAACATGCCCGCTGAACTGGTGTGCAGTGCAATGCAGCTGGCAGTTGCTCAACGTCAACCGCCACCCGGCTTGATCGCCCACTCGGATCGCGGCAGCCAGTACGCGAGTGCGAGCTACAGAGCGCTACTGGCAAGAAGTGACATGCAGCAAAGCATGAGCCGTAAAGGTAACTGCTGGGATAACGCAGTGATGGAGCGCTTCTTCCTGAGCTTGAAAATGGAGCGGGTATGGCGACGTGATTACGCCAACCATGCCGAGGCGATACGCGACATCACTGAGTACATCGTTGGGTTTTACAACAACGAACGGCTGCACTCGAAACTGGGAGATCTGCCACCGACCGTTTACGAACGGGCGATGGCGTCAAAATCACCTATCGAGGTGTCTGGAATTAGTTGACCACTACATTCTTCGTTTGGTGCTCTCAGCGTCTGAAACACATGGGGGGCATGTGGAGGGCGGAAATTCCATTTCCGGCTGAGAAGAACATGGGGGACATAGGGCCTGTACCATTTGCATTCTGGATGGTGGATAGATACTCATAACCTCCTTGTGGTGATGGGTAACCCGGGTAGAAATCCCTTGGGCGATAATCCCCAGGATTCCAGAATACACCTGGTGGTAGCGCTTTATATTTGATGTTAATTCGCTCTAATAAATCCATGTCATTTAGTCTGTCGGGGCATGATATTCCATTTACACTTCGCACCCACGCTAATGACTGCGCATGGGACATTGATGTATTTGAGCTGATTATCTCTCTAACGTTGGATGCGGTGACACTGATGCACCTGCTTTGGCCGGAGGCGTCTGACACAGTTATGGTTGCTGTACCGTTTCCTTCGCTACGGATCATTCCCGTTTCATCCACGGACGCCACCGCAGTGTTGCATGAGATGTAAGAATAAGGGGGAACTCCGCCTTCGGCGCTTCGACACACTGCAGTGCCTGACGGATCGGCGCCGGTCAGCGCCCATCTTATTGTTTCAAGATCGACTGTAAAGTTCCGTCCCGAGAGATTGACGGGGGACGTGTCTACAATGAACTCGGAAACGGCTTTGACGGTATAAATAGTTATAGGAAAATCGACCGCTGTATCAGGGTCCGCCACTTTGTCGAAGTTCAGCTTGAAAGTGATTCTCAGCGAACTCCCGTCTTTAAGTGTCCGAAGCCATGCGACCCGCGCAGCCGTTAACAAACCCTCCACTTGTTTATGTGCTGCGCCTGCCCAGAAAATGAGTTCTACAGCGTCTCCATTTTTGTTAAATCCGTCGTAACGGAGCCAAATATTCTGATTCAAAGCCTGCAGCAACCATTTGGCGATCCTCAACTGCGCAGTTTCCTCCAACTGAGTTATATCCAGATCATCACCTACTGCGCCGTCGATGGCCGGCGTTGGCAGGTTATTGTCGCCATCGATAATCGGCTGTACGGTCAGATTCACTTCTTTTGAACCCAGCGGGGTGCCATTAAGGGTGACGGTGTAAGTTGTTTTCACCGGCTTACCCAGATTGAACGCCACCACTGAATTGGGTAGAGGAATCTCCTTGTCCGCTTGTACGGTCACGTCGATCGGGCCAACCGTAACGCTGCCCTCACCGGGTGCGCCGCTCCAGGTCACACTCACTTGAGTTCCGATCATGTTTGAGTAAGCCCCAATAACCGCCGTTAGCGTGTCCTTGGCCGCAAAAGGATTGAGGCTATTGCCGCTGGCTTCCTTGATGCTGGGGACTTTTAGATCCAAAGCCTTGATCGTGTAGGCCTTCACCGGCGCTAAAATCGCCTCTTCCTCCACACGGCTCAAGGTCAACGCGGCCTTAAAATGCAGTTCCAGCTTGCTGTCATTGGCCAGATCCTTGAGGAGGTCGTAGGGCACCTGGTAGCTATATCGACTGGCATTGATCCAGTTTTGATTAACGTAGGATGATGGCCATGGCCATCGTACGAAATGGAAATCGTCGCCGTTGCTCTTGGTACCTTTGAGTTCCAGTTTGACCCGTTGATTGACGGCAATGAATGCCCAGACGCCAGCGACCACTGTTGCGCCCGACGTCACCTTCGATAGATCCAGCACCGTGCCATCGGCTTGCTCAATACTGATTTTGTCCAGCTCTGTCGCAGGCAGCGGCATGACGCTCACGATCAAAGGCAAGGATGGAATTGTCTGGCCTGCCGTGACGTCGTAGCTGAGTGTGAAGGTTTTGGTTTCATTGCCGATGTTGGCCGCAATGGCTTCGGCGGGAATCAGGAACTCGACGCTGCCGCTGGCGACGCCCGGTTTGGCCGGGATGTCCGGCGAGCCGGCGCCGGACGTGCCCGTCATGGTCAGTTTGATGTTTTGTTTATCGTTCATGCCCGTGTAGGCCACGATGACCTTGGCTCCGGTCTGAGCGTTCAGAGGTGCCAGCGTCACACTCGCGCCCGTACCGTTGGCGAGTGGCATCCTCGGGAAAGGCAATGGATTTTCCAGCGCCCCCCCGACGCTGAACACCCGCGCATTGGCATAACTGGTACCGCCCACCGCACGCTTGATGAAATACGAGGCTGACACCGTGCCGCCTTCGTTGCCCTTGATCAATCCGGCCTTGATGGAAAACGGCACTTCCTTGCCGGCGGTGAAATCGCTCAAGGTGACCGAATCGCTGGCCGTGCCGGTTTTCGAGCCGACCCATTCCCAGATCACCTCGTCGCCCTTGACCGTGTCCAGATAGATCACGGTCAGGGTGGTGCCGTCGGTGTCGGCGGGCAGGGCGCCGTCGATCAGGCCTTGTACTTCAGGTTCTGGCAGTTCCAG
>NZ_JAIHLQ010000009.1 GCF_019733355.1 Pseudomonas baetica
TCATAGCCGGTGGCGCAGGTCAGTCGGTACAGCGAGTCGTAGCAGAAATCACGGTGACCCTCGATGAGCTGGTTGGCAAACCACACCGGCTGGAAGGCGTGGTCTTCAATGCGGGTGATATTGCCGACCGGGTCGTAGAAATACTCGAAATCCTGCAGCACCGCACCGGCAGCTTTGCGGCTGCGCTGGGTGTGCAGGCGACCATCGGCCGGATCGTAAGTCCATTGGCTGAGCACGCCGTTACCGGCCTGCTGTTCGATGATCTGGTCGGCGGCGTTGTATTGCGCATCGAGCAGAACCGGCTGCCAGTCGGGCTGGCCGTTGATCAGCAATTGCACCTGCTTGAGTTGCCCGGCCAGGCCATAGCGCGACTGCTGCCGATGGTCGCCGGCATCGGTCTGTTCCAGTACGGCACCCAAGGGGCTGAACACCCGTTGACTGGTGAAGGCTTCTCCATCGCCAAAGGTGCGGGTTTCCTGCATCGGCTGGCCGGACAGGGCGAAGCTGTCGGTGTGCAGCGTGCCGCCATTGTCTTTGTGCGCCAGCAACTGACCGCGCAGGTTGTGCCCGGCGTCGGCCGAGGCATCGGCGTAGGTGAAAGCTTCGACCTCACCGTTCTGTTCGATCGCCACCACGCGCAACTGGTTATCGAAGGCCGTGAGCCATTGGTGGTCGCGTTCGTCCCAACGCTTGCGCGGCTCGCCCGCCAGCCCGGGCAGGTTCAAGCGCCAGCCGGCGTCGACGCTGTCGGATTTCAGCGCGGCACCGCTCAAGGCATACACCGTGGTCTGGCACGGAACCAACAGGCGCGGATCCCACTGCGCCACCAGCCGTCCCACCGCATCATGCTGCTGACGGTTCACCAGAGGCGTGGTTTGTGCAACGGTACGCAAGTAAGCGACCTGCCGAACAGGCAGGCCCCGGCCGTCGCTCACCGAGAGCGTGGGTGTACGCCAATGCTCACTGGCGGTCATGACCGAGGAACCATTGTTTCGGGCGAAGGCTCGGCGGTGTCGTTGAAGTCTTCGCTGATGTGGTACCAGGGATGGTAGGTCTCGCGGGAGAACTCGCCTTTGGCGTTGATCAGTTTTATCTGCCGTCCCAAAGCGTCATAGAACAGTTGATCGAAGTAGCCGAGTTCGCGAAGGGATTGATCCTTGATGTAGCCATGCACATTGGCCAAAAACGCTCGGAACTGGCGATTCGGTTCCCCCTTGTTGTTGTATTCCACGCGTTGGCTGATGCGCCAGCGCGGATCGGCATGTACCTCGACATACTGGCCGTCTTGAACGACGAGTGAGCCATCCACCACCTTGTACGCCATGCCCGGGTCTACAAGTTGCTGGGTTTGCAATGCCCGGCCAAAACCATCGACGCAGGCCTTGATGATCTGGATTTGTGCGGGGATCTCGTCGTCGGGGTAACGGTCGGCGCTCAGCACGACGCTGTGCACCGGCTCCCGGTGAGCCGATGTGATCGCTTCAAGCAAGGCCTGTTCTGTTGACGTCAGCGTGTTGCGCCGTGCAAGCCTTTGACGCGCGCTAGCCCGAATATGTCCGCTGGGCAACAGGTATCCCTCGTTCACCCACGGCTCGGTCGCAGCAACGACACCCATCCAGCTGAACAAGTCCTTGCGCAGGGTGCTGGCGGCTTTTTGCACCGCCAGCGCCGGATTTTCGATGGCCGGGTCCGGGTGATGATCCGCCGGACGATCGTATTCGCTCAGCGGTCTGAAACCCGCGGCGACACCCTTTTCGGTGCCGTAAAAACTGGTGGCCAACGGTTGCCCGGAAGGTTCGTAAATCGCCTCTTCAACGTTGTCGTTGGGATCGATGATGCGCAGTGGTTGCAGGGCGTGATAGTCGTAATCGATGCGGGTGGTGCAGCCGTCGGGCAGCACGATACGCGTGAGTGCCAAATGGTAATCGTCGTATTCGGCCCTGGTCGTGCCGTGGCTGGGGGTTTCGCGGTAACCGAGCACTTTGTAAAAGCCTTGGAGGTCGGCGTATTCGGCGATGGAGAACGTTGACGACCACAAGTCGTGTTCCGTGCCAGTCAAGGGGGGGGACCAGAACAGAAACTGCATTGGCGTGTAACCGATCCTCTCCAGTTCGGCGCGGATGTCGAACGGCGGCGGCAGGACGCCGTAAGCGTCCAGTGCAATCTTGTCCAGTTGCGCCATTTCCAGCGGGCCTGTCAGTGCTTCGAATTCGGCAACGCCGTCGGCCAGCAGCGTGCCGTCGGTTTTCACGTAGCGCTGCACGGACTGGGTCGTCAATACGCGCTCGGAGTTCCAGTGCGGCGAATCCTGATGATCCCTCAGTTGGTCGAAAGAGACCTGTGCCGGCGAAAGACCGGTCGGCAGCGTGCCTTTGGACAAAACCAACGCATTGCTGCGCAGTTGGTATGGCAAGCCCAGTCGCCAATGCTGAGGATCTTCATCCAGGTCGATGAAGCGGGAACGGGTTTCGCTCAGATAGAACAACTGCTGCGCCTCGTCATGGGCGTCGCGCCACCACTGTTGTTCATCCGGGTCGGTAAATGGCGGCGAGTCTTCACGGGTCAGGCGACGTGCATAACTTACCGTCAGTGCGTGGGTCGACAGCCCGTACTCGTTCCAGCGCAGGTTGACCTCGTGACGGCACAGTGGATCCTCTATAAACCGGTCGTACTGGTAGCTGATTTTTTCCAGCATCAGCGGCAGTAAAGTCGCTGCCGCATACGAACCCTTGGGGCGCACTTCGCGTACCAGATAGCGCATCTCCTGCACCGCATACGGCGTGGCAATGCCCGGTTCGTCGACCTGGGCATCGGCATAGGTTTCGATGCGGGTGACCGCCCCGACCAGCGCCCGGGAAATCTGGTATTGGCTGTCGGCGTCGTGTGGCTCGATCGGTTCGTCGACTTCGTCGGCAGCGTGATAACGGCTGAACAACGTCTTGCCCAGTGCAACAGCCTGTGCGTCTTCGTTGAAATAAAAGTCGCGGGGCCGATCCATCGATTGCCCAGTATGGAACCAGGTGCAGACCCGTACGGGGTCGCTGAACCCGACATCGTCATCGCCGGTGGCGCTTTCGCTGTCGGTCTGCTGCAACTGACCAAAGCCACGGAACTCGCGGTCCTTGCTGTCGTAGACACCTTCGCGCCAAGTAAATGTCTGGGTCAGGCAGTTCCCGGTGACCTCATCCAGTTGCTGCTGTTTTTTCACCACTGCCACCGGGAACGGCAGGTTCGAGACCGGTATTTGGTTGAGTTTCAGTATTCGTTGTTTTTCATCGAGCCATTCCTGTGCGGAACTGCGATAGACCACGCTGGCACTGCAGCCCATATTGTTGTTGCTGGACGTCAGCAGATAAGGCTTTGCCGGCACGAAGTCGTAACGCCAATGCTGCGGTTGAACGTACGGCACCGTCAGGATCAGGCTGGCGCAGCCCAGCCCTTGCAGGTCGGCGAAGCTCACCTGGCAAAGGCGGTCATAACGCACGCCTTCGGGCCACGGCACGGTGATGGGAATCTGCTCCAGACCATTGCCGCCGCGGTTCAGATAAATCTCGAAAGTGTCGGATTGCAGATAGATCAGCGCCGAGGCACCGGAGCCGTCGAGGTCGGCGAGGCGTACGCGCGACGAATCGAATTGCTCGTAAGTGAAGGGCAAGTCGCTGATCTTGCGACCTTCGCCAAACGTACCGTGGCCCAGATTGGGCCAGCATGTGATTTCGTCATGGCGGATGCGGCTTAGCTCGGGCATGTCGCTGCCCAGCAAGTTGCCCAGCAGTACCAGTTCGGTGGGTGAATCACTGAACAACGGCAAGCGGTCGTCGTCAGGCTTGTGATCGACGTCTTGAGCCGCGGCAAAGCCCTGCTCGCGGCGGTTGGCGTACAGCCGCACCGAGTTCGGGCCGATCAATGCAACGGAACTCAAACCGTCTCCACTCAAGTCGCCGAGTGTCGACAGGGTGTTGAAAAACTCCAGCGGGAATTTGTCGAAGGGGACGAAGTCGGCGAAGTTACGCTGTGCATTCAGCGTACGGAAACCACTGATGCCCGGCTGCGCAGTGATCCAGTCCAGGCGTCCGTCACCGGTCAGATCGGTGAGCAATTGCTGTACCGCGCGGTTGCGATCGGCCACCGGGATCTTGTCCAGTTGCGTCCAGGGCCCGTAGTCGATGTCGTCGGTTTGCGGTGTGGCACGCAATGGTTCGCGGTAATACCAGCCCTGGTCATAGCGGCAGAGAAACCCTGGAATGCCTTCACCGTAGAGGTCAACGCACTGGTAGAAGTTGCCGTCTTCAATGCCTGGCTGGGTTTGTGACTCGAACAAACGAGCTGAGGTTTTATTGAGGTCGAAGGGCGAGTAGTCGAACTCCACCGGCGGCGAGTTCTCGACAAAGCCACTGGCATCAAAGGCCTGATAATGGGCCGCAGCGATCTGGCTGAAGGCCCATTGCGTCACGGTTTGCGGGTCGCGGTATTCCAGCAGCAGACGACGTACCAGTTTCGGCGAGTCGTCCGCTTTCGTGGGGAAGCGGTGGAACATCAGCACTTGCTGGCAACGCCTGCGGGTGCCCACCTCAAAGCCCTGCCCGTAGGTCGAGAAGCGGTCTGCGCGGTTGAGCCACGGCTTGAGGGTAGCGCCGTCATACACCGGAACCTCGGTCAGCGACGTGGTGCGCTCACCGTAGTCAAACAACAGCTGAAAATGCCACTGTGGCGGCGCGGTATCCTCCAACTCCCAGGCATACAGTTTTTGGCTCGCGGTGAAGTTGCCGTAGTGCACCCGCTCCAGATAGCGCTGGGCACGGTAGTCGTGGACGGGGTCGGGATCCTGATCATCGGCCTTGTACACGTAACCGATGTGTTCACCGCGAGCGTTCATGCTTTCGCAGAGCAGCCAGGCGCCAATGCGCTGCGGGTCGTCCGGGTCTGCGCTGCGTGAATTCTCTGTTTTGCCGTAGACATGCAGCGAACCGTCGGCGCCGTGTATCAGCCAGAAACCCGGCGCAACCCCCTCTCCTGAACCCGGCGCGTGCTGCCAGTATTCACGCAACGCAAAATCACCTTCCACCCGTGGCCAGTAGCGCACCACGCTGTGCGGGCCGACGTCATCGCCGTCATAGGTGGATTCAAGGCGCGACTTGATCGTGCCGTCGGCTTCCAGTTCCGGCATCCACACCTCACCATCGGCGCCGATGATTTCATCGTGATCGGTGTAGTGCGGCACGCCCTTGCTGGTACGTCGGCTGATCTCACTGAGGCCCAGTCCCCAGCCGATGCCGAATGGACCATTGCCGGTCTGGCTGCTGTAGGACAGGGACAGTTGCGGATCCCAGCCTCGCCCGGCGGATGTCGGCAAAGGCAGTACGAATGAGGCGGCACCCGTAGGGCCGACCGCGCCCCAACTTTTGCCGATCGTGGCGATCGTCGAGCTTTTGGCAATGGAGGGTGTAACGATGCTCAGCTCTTGTTCGGCCATGATTGCGTCCGGTGCACTTGCGGTGGCGTAGTTGATTGGACGCTACCAAGAATCGGACGAGGCGTAACCTGTCAGATCTGACAGGTCAATAAGATCAAATTGTGTGCATTGGCGCGGTTTTTATCGCCAAAGCAATGGTTGGGCCGGATGTCGGGGGCGTAGGCACAAAAAAACCGGCCCGTCGTGAGACGGGCCGGCTTCGTTTGCCGCGATGAAACGCTTACTGCACTTCTACCGCCAGGCTTTGGCTGATCTTCTGTTGCCAGATCGCAGGGCCGGTGATGTGTACCGACTCGCCTTTGCTGTCGACAGCAACCGTCACTGGCATGTCCTTGACCTCGAACTCGTAGATCGCTTCCATGCCCAGTTCGGCAAACGCCAGCACTTTGGACTTCTTGATCGCTTGCGCCACCAGGTAAGCCGCGCCGCCGACCGCCATCAGGTACACGGCTTTGTTGTCCTTGATCGCCTCGATCGCAGTCGGGCCGCGCTCGGACTTGCCGATCATGCCCAGCAGACCGGTTTGCTCAAGGATCTGACGGGTGAACTTGTCCATCCGCGTTGCCGTGGTCGGACCTGCCGGGCCCACCACTTCGTCACCGACCGGATCAACCGGGCCGACGTAGTAGATGAAGCGACCTTTCAGATCCACCGGCAAGGTTTCACCCTTGTTCAGCATCTCGACCATGCGCTTGTGCGCCGCGTCGCGACCGGTGAGCATTTTGCCGTTGAGCAGCACGGTTTCGCCCGGCTTCCAGCTCTGCACGTCTTCCGGGGTCAAGGTGTCGAGGTTGACGCGACGGGCCGACGGGCCGGCTTCCCAGACGATTTCCGGGTAGGCGTCCAGCGGTGGCGCTTCCAGCGAAGCTGGGCCGGAACCGTCGAGCACGAAGTGCGCGTGACGGGTGGCAGCGCAGTTCGGGATCATGCACACCGGCAGGGAGGCGGCGTGGGTCGGGTAGTCCATGATCTTCACGTCGAGCACGGTGGTCAGGCCGCCGAGGCCCTGGGCGCCGATGCCCAACTGGTTGACCTTCTCGAACAGCTCCAGACGCATTTCTTCGATGCGGTTCTGCGGGCCACGGGCCTTGAGTTCGTGGATGTCGATGGATTCCATCAACACTTCTTTAGCCATGACCGCGGCTTTCTCGGCGGTGCCGCCGATGCCGATGCCGAGCATGCCCGGTGGGCACCAGCCAGCGCCCATGGTCGGAACGGTCTTCAGTACCCAGTCGACGATCGAGTCGGACGGGTTGAGCATGGCCATTTTCGATTTGTTCTCGGAACCGCCGCCCTTGGCCGCCACGTCCACTTCCACGGTGTTACCCGGGACGATGGAGTAGTGGATGACTGCCGGGGTGTTGTCCTTGGTGTTTTTACGAGCGCCCGCCGGGTCGGCGAGGATCGAGGCACGCAGGACGTTTTCCGGCAGGTTGTAGGCGCGGCGCACGCCTTCATTGATCATGTCGTCCAGGCCCATGGTGGCGCCATCCCAGCGTACGTCCATGCCGACGCGCACGAACACGGTGACGATACCGGTGTCCTGGCAGATCGGGCGGTGGCCGGTGGCGCACATGCGCGAGTTGATCAGGATCTGCGCCATCGAGTCACGGGCCGCTGGCGATTCTTCGCGCAGGTAGGCTTCGTGCATCGCCTGGATGAAATCCACGGGGTGGTAATAGGAAATGAACTGCAGGGCGTCGGCAACGCTCTGAATCAGGTCGTCTTGCTTGATCACGGTCATGAGTCGCGCTCCTCTAAAAGACGGGAACATTTTAATAGGGCAGCTTCGAGCTTCGAGCTTCGAGCGGCAAGTCAAAGGCAGTACGTGGACTGTTTGAGCTTGCGGCTTTGAGCTTGCAACTTGAAGCTGGCCCTTTGGGCCGGGCACGCCGGGGCTGCTGGCGCGACGCTAAAAAGGCGCGGCAGTATACCGCGCCTCGGTGGGGCATACACGCGCCGGGATTCATTCGTTGGTCGAATGGCTTGACGGGGGGCGGGGGATTGCATTGGCAAATCGAGATCCTTGCCCCTCAGTCAGGCCCTGTCTCCCAGGGCGGTGAGGGGCTTTTGAGGCCACGCTTTTGACGCCAATTATCCGGCCCGAAAATCAATGGTCATTTATCGACTACGCCACTAAAGTGGCAGCCGGTCTGTAGGGTAGGACACTCGGTCAGCCTCCAATCGCACGGTGAGTCAACGATTGACCCATAACGCCATTCAACGTCTTTTGCTTAAACGCTTCGCCCTCGCTGCAGCCACCTATGGATTGGCTTTGCTGCTGCTGTGGCTGGCGTTTTTTACCGGTCATTTCGGCGAGTCCCTGCGTGCTGTGACCATCGGCAGTACGCTGGTGGTGATCAGCCAAGCCACCTTGTTCGGCCTGTTCTGGACCGGACGCAATATGCGTTTTGCCGACCCCAGCCTGACCGAAGCGCAAGTGCTGCTCGGGCTCGGCTGGCAGACGTGGCTGATCGCTCATCTGGACGAGGCCCGGGGCGCGTTTTTGGTGTTCTACGTGCTGATCCTGCTGTTCGGTCTGTTTCATCTGAGCCGACGGGCGTTCATCCGCTGTGCCCTGTTGGTGTTCTTCAGTTTCTGCGCGATTACCCTGTGGGACGGATACCACTTCCGCCTGCCGGAGCCAGCGCTCGCCGTGCTGCAAGTGTGCATCCTGGCGATGGTGCTGGCGTGGCTGGTGATTTATGCGCGCTTTGTTCAGGTTTCGCGTCAACGCATACGCCAGCGCCGGTTTGCCTTGCAGGCACATCAGGACACCTTGCGCGGGATGATGCGCCAGCTCGAAGACCTGGTCGCCACCGACGAGTTGACCGGGCTGTTCAATCGTCGACACTTTCTGCGTCTGGCCTCGCGTGAACTGAATGCGATGGACAGCGAAGCGGTGCACGGCCTGGCGCTGATCGACCTCGACCATTTCAAACGCATCAACGACTTGCACGGTCACGCCGCCGGCGATCAGGTGTTGCAGGCCTTTGCCGCTGTCGCCCAAGCGTGTCTGCGCGACGGCGATGTATTGGCGCGTTATGGTGGTGAGGAATTCGTGGTGTTGCTGCCCGACTGCGACGCCGAACGCCTGACCGCCTGCTGTGAACGTCTGCGCGTGGCCTTTACCGACGTCGAATTGGTCGGCGTGAATGTGCGTGATCTCAGCCTCTCGGCCGGCATGACCCTGTTGACCTTGGGCGATGATCTGGATGACGCCCTGCAGCGTGCCGACCAGGCGCTCTATCGAGCCAAGCGTGACGGGCGCAATCGCTGCGCTGCAGCCTGGGAGAACGTAGATGCCTGAGCTTCGCGTTGGTCAGCAGAACTGGTCGGTAGCGGCGGGTAGCAACCTGCTCGATGCCCTCAATCAGAACGGCGTGGCGGTGCCATATAGCTGCCGCGCCGGCAGTTGTCATGCATGCCTGGTGCAGTGCGTGCAAGGCCTGCCGGCCGACAATCGCCCGGATGCCTTGAGTGCCGAACAGCGCCAGCAGGGTTGGCGGCTGGCTTGTCAGTGCCAGGTTGTCGAAGACTTGCAGGTGCACACCTTCGATCCGGCGACGGACGGACGCCCGGCAGTTGTCGAGGCGCTGGACTGGCTGAGCGACAGCGTTCTGCGTTTGCGCCTCAATCCGCAGCGTCCGCTGCGCTACAGCGCCGGGCAACATCTGGTGTTGTGGATCAATCACATCGCACGTCCGTATTCGCTGGCCAGCCTGCCGGAAGAAGACCGTTTCCTGGAGTTTCACCTCGATTGCCGCCAGCCCGGGGAGTTCAGCGATGCGGCGCGTTGTCTGCAGATCGGCGACCCGATCCGCCTCGGCGAACTGCGCGGTGGTGCGTTGCAATACGACGCCGACTGGCATACACGACCGTTGTGGCTGCTGGCGGCGGGTACAGGCCTGGGGCCGTTGTTCGGTGTCTTGCGTGAAGCGCTGCGTCAGGATCACCAAGGCGCCATCCGCGTCATTCACCTGGCCCATGACGCCAGCGAGCACTATCTGGCCAAACCCCTTGGCGCACTGGCCACCCAGCGTGAAAACCTGACCGTCGAGCTATGGACGGCGGCCGAGGCACCCGCCGCTTTGGCGCAACTGCGCCTTGTTTCCCGGCAAACCCTGGCCTTAGTCTGCGGCTCGACGGCCAGTGTCGACGCCTTCGCCCGGCGTCTGTACCTGGCCGGATTGCCGCGCAATCAACTGCTGGCCGACGTATTCCTCAGCCGTGGTTGAGCGCTGATCCATCAGACGCGAGACACGCCATGACCGAAGCCATCCTGCTGGAACGCGAGCGCGGTTTACTGACCCTGCGCCTCAATCGCCCGGACAAGAAAAACGCCCTGACCCGCGCCATGTACAGCCGTCTCGCCGAGGCGTTGAAGCAGGCCGACAGTGATCCTGAAATCAACGCCGTACTGATCACCGGCAGCGCCGAGTGTTTCACCGCCGGCAACGACATCGCCGACTTCATCCAGCAGCCACCGAACAATCTGGACAGCCCGGTGTTTCACTTCATGCTCAACCTGCTTGAATGTCGCAAGCCAGTGATCGCGGCCGTGGCCGGCGCGGCGGTGGGGATTGGCACGACGCTGTTGCTGCATTGCGATCTGGTTTACGTCAGCCGCGATGCGCGGCTGCGCATGCCATTCGTCAACCTGGGTTTATGCCCGGAATTCGGCTCTAGCCTGATCCTGCCGCGCTTGCTCGGCCAGGCGAAAGCAGCTGAGTTGTTGTTGCTCGGCGAAGGTTTCAGTGGCGAGCAAGCCGCCCAGTGGGGCATTGCCACCGAAGCGTTGGGCAGTGGAGAAGCCGCGTTGGCCAAGGCACGGGAAATGGCACTGCGCTTCGATGAGTTACCGCCGCAAGCGGTGCGTATCAGCAAGCAACTGATGAAAGCTCCGGATCGCGAGCTGATCCGCCAAGTGATCGAGGAGGAGGGCGCGCTGTTTACCCAGCGGCTGCGTTCACCCGAGGCGCTGGCGGCGTTGACCGGGTTTATCAAGCGGCATTGAATTTTCGCTGACGGTAGCGGCCTTTCGGGAGCAAGCGTCCTCCCAAATCTGAAATTCATTCCCCTGTAGTGAGCATGCTCGCGATTGCATTTGATCAGTCAAAACCCCTCTGGGATCAGAAAGACAAAAGCCCCACCATTCACATGACGGGGCGACATTGAATTGCAGACAGACTGTGTGTCGGCTTCAACTCTTCCCGTGGAAACGAAGGATCACGCCCTGAACCACCGACGTTGACAGAAAGCCCGCGATCACGATTTTTCCATCGTCCTGCAGAGTGAGGCCGTCGAAACGATTAACCGCCCCTAGTGAAGTAATGACCCAACCTTGGTCGTTGAAAGAGAGATCGTCTTTCGCATCGCTCAGCAGTCTGGCCACTATCACGTTGTTATCTTCTCCTGGCCAGTGGCTATTGCCGAGCAGCACGATTTTTCCGTCAGGTTGCATGACTGCATTTCGCCATGTGGTGTTGCGGCCATCCACTTGGGTCAGCAAAGGTTGTCCACGGTTGAACTGAATATTGGCTTTACCATCCGGTTCGAGGCTGATCAAAAGGCCCTGTTCAGCGCTGCCTGCCCACCCTAACGCCAGAAGCCGATTGTTCGGCTGTCGAATCACTTTTCTGACGGTCGTGAACTGTGTTGACGGCGATGAAAGGACGACAAATCCGCCGTTGCCAAAAGCGGGATCGGGCCGACCGTCGGGGGTGTAGCACGCGAATAATGGCATTGACTCACCCGAAGCTAGCAACAGATTGCCACCGACCATGATCCTGCCCTTTTCGTCGATGTATCCGCTGTTCATTGTTATGGCATTGGGGTCATGTTCCGGATGAACCACTTGGACATAACCTTTTCCATTGAAGGAAGTGTCCAGAGAGCCATCGATGTTCAGCAAATAGGCGAGGGGGGAGGGGGACAAGTCCTTATTAAAGGTTTTTACGATCAGGATCTTGCCTTCAGTCGATGCGCTTACGCTGTATGAAGAGTCTTGATCCTGACGTTTCGATTGACCGGGGAACTGAGCCTGCAAGCCTTGGGGTATTGGCAGAGTCACAAGACCGTTGGAGCCGAATTCGCGATCCAGTTTGCCGTCGGAGTAGAAACGGGCCAGTGCGGGGGCGTTGCCTGACAGTCCAATCATTAGAATTTTGCCATCGGCCTGCAGGATGATGGAATTGCCGATGGAGACCGGTGCAGAGCCAAGCGAACCGCTGACAATGCCATCCACGCCAAACGATTTATCCAGCGATCCTTCAGGCAACAAGCGGCCCAATATGTAGTGCCCTCCGGAATCATGAGGAGCATCGCCCGTAAAATAAAGGCGTTCCAGTGTCGAAGGGGATTGCGCTGTAACGTCTAAAAGTAGGGTTTGCGACCGCAGGTTAGGGATGTTCAGGTGCCAAATGCCTTTCTCACCAAAACTTTCATCCAGTGAACCGGCTTGTCGCACTGATGGGCTTGGAGTGGCCATGTAACGCTCCTTGAATGGATTGTTTGCGGCTTTAGTAGCTGCCCATCATCCTGCCGCGTCTACTGGCAGGTCTGACAGTTGACACTGGTTTGTTCGTTATGCGTGCCGCGCCTCACGGTCAAGGGGCGCTGCCTTTCGAGCGCCGCATCAGAATGTAAAAGCCCCGTCATTCATAGGCCGGGGCTTTTGCTTTCTGCTCGTTTGAAGTGACAATCAGCCAAGTCCGTGCAAGCGCAGTACCTGACCTTGAAACTCCGGGGTAATCCCGGTTCCTGCCACTACGATCTTTCCATCCTTCTGTAGCGTGACAGCGTAGAAAGTTGTTCTGCCGCCAACGTCCGTACCCACCCAACCGATGCCCGCGAATGTTGTATCAAACGAACCGTCACTGAGTATTCTTGCGACGACGGCTGGCGCTGTTTCATCCAGTTGCTTGCCTATCAAAACGATCTTGCCATCCGGTTGCATGAGTCCGCTGGCCCAGTAGGTGGGCTCATTATTCAATCGGGTGAGCAACGGTTGACCTCGATTGAACTGGATATTGGCGCTGCCATCCGGTTCCAGACCGATCAAGAGACCTTGGGGCGTTTCGGTTCTGCCGATGCCCAGCAGACGGTTGTTCGGTTGTTGAATAATGGCCACCAGTCTGGCGGACTCCGACACTGACACAATGACAAACCCGCCATTGCCAAAGCCTTGATCGAGGCTGCCGTTGAGTCCGTAGCGCGCGAACAGGGGCGCCGACGTGCCTGAGCGTGGCGCCAGTTGGCCGCAGACGACAATGTTTCCATCCTGATCGATCAAACCGCCATGCACTTTGACGTCAGCAGGATCGGCACCCGGATAAATAACCTGGACATACCCCTTGTCATTGAAAGAAGTGTCCAGCGAACCATCGTTGTTGAGCTGGAAAATAAAGGCGCGGGTGTCCGCCAGATGAGTGATGACGTAAGAATTTACGATCAGGATTTTTCCATTGTCGAGGGGCAAGACATTTGCCGGCACGCTCTGATCTTTACCTCCCACCACGTCCATGAGCATCAGGGCATTGAGCTCTTGAGGTCGCGGGAGTACGACATGGCCCGCCATCCCAAATTCGACGTCCGGCGTGCCGTCGGGCAGGTATCGGGCCAATGCCGGATCACGTGCGCCTCCTACAGACCCGGTCACGAGAATTTTGCCGTCACTGAGAACGCTCACGGCGTTCCCCTGGGACTCGTTTGTTCCGGCAAAAAAACCGGTCACGACGCCATTCGTGCCAAAGCGGTTGTCCAGCGTTCCGTCAACCAGCAAGCGCCCCAGCAGGTAGGGCGAATGGGTGACGCCGCTTTGTACTTTACCTGTGAAATACAGGTGCCCGGTGGCGTGTGCTGCCGTGAGGCCGAAGAGCAGTGTTTCAGGTTCCAATGAGTCGAGGGCCAGACGAAAAATACCTGAATCTGCAAAACTTTCATCAAGCGACCCTGCGGCCTGCACAGATCGATCTGAGTGGTTCATGTGGCTGTCCTTGAGTAGGGGGCGACTCAAGTAGCTACCCATCACCATCCCCCGTCTACTGTCAGGTCTGACAGTAGACGGGGGATGTCACTCAGTGATTTACGGTTAGCTGTGTCAGCGATGAGGTCATCACAGGTGCCACACCTGCCTGACCCGAACGCAAAAAGTCCCGCCATTCAAATGGCGGGGCTTATTTTTCAGAAAGTCAGGTGGACCAATATCCTGACGCCATCGATACCCATGGCTGAAGAGGTTGTCAGCGGTGATTGCGCACTTTCAACCAAGCAGGCCGCGCATGATTTTGATGTTCGTATCGGTTGTCCAACTGAAAAACAGTACTTTGTCAGGCATGAACGCGATGGCGAGTGATGAGCCCGTGGTCTGCGGGAAACGCAGGGAGCCGGTGCCTTTGCCGAATGAGGTGTCGAGTGTGCCGTCACTGATGAAGCGAGCGATGACAACGTTCTGTGTGGCCTCCATCGGCAAGTCTGCTCTCCCTGCCACGAGAAGTTTTCCGTCGCTCTGCACTGTGCCCGCAAGCCACCCGGTTTCTGCATAGTCGAGCACTGTCTTGAGCGGTTGTGCGCGGTTGAACTGAATATTGGCTTCGCCGTTTGGCTCTCGACTGATCAGCAATCCTTTTCTGATGCTTGCAGAAGCTTCACCGATGGCTAAAACGCGTTGATTGGGCTGCAAGGCCAATTGATGAATTGCAAAGTATTCATTTTTTTCACCAACGCTCAGATAACCCGTTTTGTTGAACGATGTGTCGAGTTGGCCCGTACCGTCGAGCTGAATGAACAGTGCTTGGGGCGCGTCGGACGGCTGCACGATCACCCAGCCGACTGCGAGATATTTGCCATCAGGCAAGCGCATGACGCTTTCCAAAAATGTTTGCAGCGCGTTCTCGGGTTGAGCGGTGAAATGTCCCGTTTTGTTGAAAGTCTTGTCCGGCGAGCCATCGCTGTTCAGCACAGTGATTACGCCGAATGGACTATCCAGGTTCTGCAGCAACAGGATTTTTCCATCTGACATTACTGATGCCTGAGCCTGATCGTTATTGGGTTGACGGTCAGTTGCAGTTGTTGATGCGCAGCGGGTGGCCGGTGATTCCACGATGACTAAACCATTGTTGCCGAAGGTAGCGTCCGCAGTACCGTTCAGCTCCATCCGAAACAGTGCTTTTTTCGATGGGGAGCCGCTGGCTCTGAAGTCTCCGACGACGAGAATTTTGCGGGTTGCTTGAATATCGACCAAAAAAATCTGTCTTGGGAAAAATCGACTTGTACCAAAATCGCCGAAGACGTAACCCTCCTTGCCGAAGGTCGTGTCGAGTGTGCCGCCCTCAGTCAGATGAAAGTAGGCATACCCCATGACGCCATTCACAGCGATGGTCGAACAAGCGTAGTAAGAGTCTCCCGCTGGACCAAGAACCAATGCTTGTGGAGAAATCACCTGATAGTCGGAGGGGGGGGACACCTCGTAGGCACCATCGGCGCCGAAGTTCGGATCCAGCTCCCCCGTGCTGCTGAACAGTTTTTCATCCGTCGTATTCATCTGTTTGGCTCCTAGAAGGCAAGGCCTTCTTTCGTTCTTGATGGGATGCAGGCATCGACCTTGGCAGGCTCCTAGTGGGACAGGAATCACGAACTTCATCTACTGTAAGACCTGACAGTTGACGCATGAGTAATTCCAGTGTTGGCCTTTACAGGGGCGAAAAAAAACCGCCATTCACATGGCGGTTTTTTTCAGCATCCGATCACTCAGACCTGCGGGTCGCCTACGTGCAGGATCTTCATGCCGTTGGTGCCGCCGGTGGTGTGGTAGCTGTCGCCCTTGGTCAGGATGACCCAGTCGCCTTTTTCCACAACACCGCGTTTGACCAACTCGTCGATGGCCTTCTGGCTGACTTCGTGCGGTTCCAGCGAGGCTGGGTCGAACGGAATCGTGTACACGCCACGGAACATCGCCGCACGCGCCTGAGTCTCGCGGTGTGGCGAGAAGGCGTAGATCGGCACCGAAGAACGGATGCGCGACATGATCAGCGGGGTGTAACCACTTTCGGTCAGCGCGATGATCGCTTTGACGCCCGGGAAATGGTTGGCGGTGTACATGGTCGCCAGCGCGATGCTTTCATCGCAGCGGGTGAATTCCTTGCCGATGCGGTGGCTGGAGGTTTTCAGCGTCGGGTGCTTTTCAGCGCCGACGCAGATACGCGCCATCGCTTGCACAGCTTCCAGCGGATACAGGCCAGCGGCGGATTCGGCCGAGAGCATCACTGCGTCGGTGTAGTCGAGCACGGCGTTGGCCACGTCGGACACTTCGGCGCGGGTCGGCATCGGGTTCTGGATCATCGACTCCATCATTTGGGTCGCAACGATCACAGCCTTGTTGTGGCGGCGTGCGTGCAGAATGATTTTCTTCTGAATGCCCACCAGTTCGGCGTCGCCGATTTCCACACCGAGGTCACCACGGGCAACCATCACCGCGTCGGAAGCCTTGATCAGGCCGTCGAGGGTTTCGTCGTCGGCCACGGCTTCGGCGCGTTCGATCTTCGCCACCAGCCAGGCAGTGCCGCCGGCTTCGTCACGCAGTTGACGGGCGTATTCCATGTCAGCGGCGTCACGCGGGAAGGACACCGCCAGGTAGTCGACTTCCATTTCAGCGGCGAGCTTGATGTCGGCCTTGTCTTTTTCAGTCAGGGCCGGAGCGGTCAGGCCGCCACCGCGACGGTTGATGCCTTTGTGGTCGGACAGCGGGCCGCCGATGGTCACAGTGCAATGCAGTTCAGTGGCCGTGGCGGTATCAACGCGCATGACCACGCGGCCGTCGTCGAGCAGCAGCTCGTCGCCCACGCCGCAGTCCTTGACCAGATCCGGGTAGTCGATGCCGACCACTTGCTGGTTGCCTTCGGTCAACGGATGGCTGGTGGAGAAGGTGAACGGGTCACCGATCTTCAGCTCGATCTTCTTGTTGGCGAATTTGGCGATACGGATTTTCGGGCCTTGCAGGTCACCGAGCAGGGCGACGAAGCGGCCGTGCTTGGCAGCGAGGTCACGCACCAGTTTCGCGCGAGCCTTGTGCTCGTCGGGGGTGCCGTGGGAGAAGTTCAGACGGGCAACGTCCAGGCCAGCCAGAATCAGCTGTTCGAGAACTTCCGGCGAGTTACTGGCCGGGCCAAGGGTAGCGACGATTTTGGTACGACGGACGGACATGCAAAGACTCCTGAGTTCAAGCGCTAGCGAAGGCTACTATGCTCCAAGGGTGTAGTCATTGTTCGTTTGCACTACTTATCGTTTTCTTTATTGAACTTGGTCACTTTGGGGCAAACGCGCCTGAAGATTTCCGACGATGGGTCGATACAGAGCTCAAGACAGGAGAACCCTCATGCGATTGTTGCCCATTGCCGCCCTTGCCCTCAGCGTCCTCGCCGTGACGGGCTGCACCCGTTGGTCGATGAACCATCATTTGAACAACGCCTACAGCGCCTATGATCGCGGCAATTGCGAGCAGGTGATGCTCGAACTGTCCAAGGTCGAGCGCGCCAGCCGTGCCCGCCCCTATGTGTGGCCGGAAGTGACAATGATGCGTGGCCAGTGCCTTGAACGGCAGAAAATGTTTGTCGATGCGGCGCAGACCTACCAGTTCATCATCGCCTCCTACCCGAGCAGCGAATACGCCTACCGCGCACGCGCGCGCCTGGAGACCTTGCAGAGTCTGGGCCATTACCCGATCCCGGTCGCCACACCCGTCGTGCGGCCAACCCGCTTTTAATGGAAGTTGTCAGACAAAATCTGGCCGGCTGTACAGCCTGAGCTATAGTCCAGTGAACCGGGTTTAGAGTCGAGTCTCTAACTTGGGCAACACCTGCGACTGGCAGATGTAAGGTGATGGCGATTGGGTGACCATCACTCCGGAAGCGGGGAGAGCGCGTCTGCGATACGGGCGCGTTCCGAAGCAAAGGCGCGGCTCTGTGATAGAGCCCTGCATGGCGAACCGCATATGTTTACCGACCGCCGGATAGAACGGCATCAACTGCCGTATTTCCTCAAAGTGTTCAACCGCGTCACCGACAAACCCATCGGCTTCCTGGGCAATGTGTCTGAGGACGGGCTGATGCTGATCAGCCATTTGCCGATGATGACGGGGGTGGATTTCAATCTGCGTCTGAAGATTCCCGCCAGTGACGGCTGCCTGCAAGTGATCGACCTGACGGCATGCTGCTTGTGGTGTCACGAAGACGCGACCCCGCTGCAATATGACGCCGGGTTCGTTGTGCAGCGACCGCCGCCGGAATATGGGGAGCTGGTGCAGGCGCTGAAGCAATACTTCAGCTTTCAGCCGTTGCCGGCTTCTGCCTGACCCCAAATCTTTAGAAAGCTTCGCGGGCAAGCCCGCTGCCACATTGGCCTGTATTCCTTCAATTGAAAGGCGGTCGAATGTGGGGGCGGGCTTGCTCGCGAAAGCATCAGCACCTACAACCCATCGCCAGGATCAGGTAATGGCAATCGCCCGTTCGTTATCCAGCGTCTTCTGCGCCAGTAACAAACCCATCTCACTCAATTGATAGATCGCCATCGCCAGATGCCGCGGCTTGTCTTCGAGGCTGTCCGCCAGATCCAGCAGCAGAATGCTGACCGACGAAAACGTTTCGTAAGTCTGGATGGCCACGGCTTCGGGGTTGATGTCGGGGGCGACCATGAACATCTGCATGCCGCGATCCACGGAATTGCGCGGGTCAGGTTTTGGTTTGAGGTAATGGTCGAGGGCTTTTTCGGCGGCCTCGTGGAGTTTTTTTGATTCGGCGGATGTGTAGGGGGAAACCGAGTCGGTTTCGGGGGGATTGGGGGTTTCTTTGAACATGGTTTCGTACTCGCTAATAGGGCAGCCACCTTCTCCGCGACTAAACGAAAGGGTGGCGGCTGTAAGCAGGTTAGTCGACCGGTGAGTACGAAAACCGGCGCGCCCTAAGGCGCCCTGCGAACAGCCACCATCGAGTGCGGGAATAGGAAATACCCGACGGGATGACACTTATACGCATTCGTACTGAAACCGGGCGACTAAACCCGACCACTGATTGGCAGCGGCACGGACCAAGTTACGGGGCATCAACAAAGCGCACAAGCCGGCGGATTCTGAGGGATGTGTAGGCAATGGCGCAAGGCAACGTAGCCGTGTGCGGGCATCTGAAGGATGTCGCCAGATTACTGCGTGGGAAATATTACCGCCCGTCGGGACTGTCAGATTTTACAGGTGTCAGTGTCAGGCCGTTCGACTTAGCGTGAGAAAACGCATCGTCGCTGGCGACGCCAACAACTGGAGCTTGAGAGATGACTTCCGACGACAAGGACCAAACCGATCCAGGCATTTTCGGGCAACAAGAAAAAGAGCCCATAACTCAAGTGGGTAACCTGAACGTTGCTGGCGATGCGGTTGTTTCTGGCGAGGTGTCGCTGGAAGTGAATGATAGTTTAAACGATAAACCCCCTCCCATACAGTTGTTGTCGCCATCCAACTTTTCTATTCAAGGGAGGGCTTTCAGTTTTACGTTCCGAATTCCTTGGGCTGGGGTTCACCAAGTGTGGGTGGATTACATGGAAGATGGCGAAATTAAAAGTCAGATTTCCGGGGAGTGGTTTTCTGCGGGAACGGTAAATTCGCTTAACTTCAGTTATACGCGTGATGGTGCAAAGTCACTGCGTATTCAATGGCGGCGTGGTGAAATTTTTTCGGATTATAAGTTTCTCGATTACTACATTAGTGACCCTTTGAGTTTTGGCGAGATTTCAGACGATTTCAAAATTCAAGGTTATGGTGGTACCGGAACGACCGCCCATGCGGTGCATGTGCTTGGGGCGAATAACCGCACGCAGATTGGCCCTGAATTTCCTTGTGGAACTAGATGGGAAGCGCCGCTTTTTACATATTATCCCCCCAGAAGAGTAGCAGTAGGGATGTATCAAACCGCACGATACAAGGAGCATACGTACCATCGCCTGTCTTCAACCAAAGAGATGCTTTTTTTATACATGCCGAGGCTGAGTATGCCGGTCACTGGGCAAGTCGTGCGTATTTCTGATTTAAGTTTTATTGGGAAGGGGCACCCCGGATTAACACTTAAAGTCGTACGGCAGGATAATCACTATGCTTTATTGAGTGAAACTTCAGTTGAAGCTCCAGAAGTGTGGCAGCTGTCTGCGCTAAAGGATCGTGTCGGATTTGGTGAGTTAACCGTTGAAGTGCAGTATCACCACGCCAACATTGGTCACGGCTACTCAAAGGCCGTCACGTTTTTTGTCAATGGCATGCCCGAGATTCTTGAACCGCAACCTTCTACCTTACAGGACTCATCTTTTTTGTTAGAGGGCCGCAACGGATTGCTCGGCGCCCTGATCGAGGTCTTTGAGGATCAGAATACGCGGGTGTATGGCACGAGCAGGGTGTCTGCGGAAAATGGTGATTGGAGTGTGTCGGTCACCGGACTGTCGCCCGGCAATATCGGCCTTGTTGTTGAACAGTCGGTAGGCAACATGCGATCGGGTCGTGGTAACCCCCGTGCCTTTAAAATCCGCCCCCCGGTATTGGAAAGTGTTGACATCAATTTCCCCACTGATACATCGGCGACTTTCTTCGGCAGCGGCCATTTCGATGGGAGGCTTGAGACCCAGATCCAGTTCACCGTCAAGAGTGGCCCAGGGACTGCTCCCCCCAATACCAAGGTTAACCAGGACGGTAAGTGGCAAACGGCTGCGACGGACTGGCCCTTTGGCACCAGCACAGTCGAGGTCATTCAGAAAGTTCCCGATGGTGACAGTGGCTGGATCGAATCACATCCGTATGGTTTCGTGGTCACAAGATCGTTGACGAATGTCGAAGACATCACATTCACCCCGCAATACCGACCGAGCTTCAGTGGTAAAGGCTTCAGCGGTGCGACGGTCAGGCTGGTTGAGTCAGACCTCAACACGCCCATTGCTCCCGCCGTGCAAGTGCAAAATGGCAAATGGTCGAGCGCGGCGCTTGAGGAATGGGGGCCGACGTTCGAGCGCAAAGTCTATTTAAAGCAGTTCAAGGATGAGCATCAGTCACCGGACTGGATCGAGTTGCTGGTCAATATTCCACCCCTGGCACCGGGGGTAAACGAGCCCATCGAAGACGGTCTTTCACCGAAGTTCAGTGGTACATGCTGGCCGGGAGCCCAGGTCAATTTGATATTCAACGACAATGGCTTAACGGAAAACGCGGTCACGTCCAATGACTCTTGGACATATCAGCGACCCACCCCGTTTGCTCCAGATGTTGAGCATACCGTCGCCGTTTACCAGATTGCTGCCTGGCAAAAATCTGTGTCTGAGGTCAAAAGCTTTAGGGTTTCCGAGGCCATGCGCCAACCGATCATCACCTTTCCCCAGAGTGATACCCAGGTCGGCCGCGACGTGACCATCGAAGGAACCTGTGGAATGAGGGGCGCCACGCTGCAGTTGTGGGATGCGCAATACGGCTGGGAGTTGGGCGAGCCAAAAGTGTTGGAGGAGGACGGTGAGTGGGCGATAGAACTCACTGACCTGAAATTTGGTCCGTTCACGATCTACGCGGTGCAAAAGCGCAATGAACATGAGTCCGAACGCAGTGAATACTGTCGGTTTGAAGTGGTACTGCTGCCACCACAAATCACCACCCCGGCGCCCGACGGCAGGTTGACGCGCACCGCGAAGCTTGAAGGACGTGGTATGCCGTCCGGGCAGGTCGAGGTCTGGCGCGTGGGCGAGAACGAACCCTGGCAGCGCGATATTTTGGTGGGCGCGGACGGTGTTTGGGCGCGTGAGGTGACGTTGCCAGTGGGCCTCCACACCCTTCGGGCGCGACAGACGTTCGTTAACGACGGCAAGCCTTACGAGTCCGACTTCACGCCGCTTTTGACCTACGCCGTGGTCCCGGCAGCGCCTTTTGTCGAGACCCCGGTCGCAGGTGAATCGGTCGGGCAGCGGGTGGTGGTGTCGGGGTTTGGTGTGCCGGGCGATACCGTCAGCGTGACGCTGGGTAGCGGGCCGCGAGAGGTCGGGTTAAGCAGCGCAGTGCTTGAGGATCGCACCTGGTCGGTGACGCTGGAACTTGATCAGCCTGATGGCAATTACGTTCTGGGCGCTGTGGCCACGTGTGACGGTTTTGAGTCGGCCGTCGCCCGGCGATCAATCGTACTGGGCACCTATCGGCCCAGTATCGATGAACCGACAGCGGGGGGGTGGGTCAGCGATCCGGTGTCCTTTGCCGGTCAAGGTCGAGAGGGCAGCGGACAAGTCGTGAGCTGGTTCAATCCGGATGTGAAGTGGTCGCCGCTGCTGTCCGTTTCCGAAGAGGGATGGCGCGGCGAATACACGGTGGCGCGAACGGGCGGCCAGTGGTGTCGGTTCCGGCAGACGTTCAATGACGAAACCGGCAAGACAACGTTTTCCGCCTGGGTCGACAGTGCGCGTTTTGACGTGCAGTCCGCCCCCTTGAAGAAGACTTGAATCCAGAGCCGACGAACGGTCATTAAACCTGTCAGATCTGACAGTAGACGGTAATCGTCATTCGGCGCCAAATCCTGATGAATGAAATGACGGCCGGGCGAAACGCCTGGCCGTTCTGGCCGGTTATCGACCCAAGGAATTTGATCATGGCTGATCCTCGCCGCCCTGGCTTGCAACTGTTTGATCAGTTGTTCCCCTCAGAAGAGCAAAACGTTCAGAACGCAGGTTTGAAAAAGCTCAGGGATTACCTTGAACAAGGCGGTTCGATTTTATCGCTGGTCGCAAAGGGCGTGCAGGGCATGGTCAGGGACGAGCAGGTGAGTCCGCAGGACGCTAAACGGTTTTTGTACCGTGCCAACAGCATGGCGACTTTCCTGCGTCGCCAGTACATCGAGTGCACGCTTGGCGGTGGCAACGTCGATGATCAGAGCGGCTTCGCATCACTGGTCGACGGACCGACGTTTGAAGTGCTTTTCAAACCTAATTTCAACGCCATGTGTCCGCCCGATGCGCTGGAGTCTCTGGCATCACCGGTGGCTTATCTGATGGACCTGCTGCGCTGGCTCGTCTTCAGCATCGAGCCTGATCGGCGCGAGTTGAGCTATGCGATCGACAAGCGCCGTCCAGACTTGATGCCGCAGATGATCGACTTCAATGCGGTGTATCAGTCAGTGTCCTCGGTGGAAATCATTGTTCGGGTGCTGGAGACGTTTATCAATGAGCACCGGCCAGTGGGCCAGCCGGGGACGATCGAGGATGCTTTGATCGAGGCGCGTTATCCCAATGGTCTTCCTTACTATCAGCATTGGGTCACGCTTGACGGCATTGCTGGTCTCAAAAAACTGTCGGTCGGCGATTTTGCCCAGACGGTCGATCTGGTCTATCCCTACTTCTTGCGGGCGCAATTGCAGGCGCCAGATTTCGAGCGGGCGCTGGCGCATGCATCGCGGTTGGGGCCCTATCAGCGCAAGTTGCTGACCGAGCCAGGGCCGGATTCCGATAGGGAACGTCTGAACCAGTTCTATCTGGATAACTTTGGTACAACCGAAACTAAAGTGGCCGACCTGGGCCGGATCGAGTTTTTTGCAAAACATACAAAGCTCGATACACAGGGAATCGAGCGCTTGTTATCGATCAGGGATTTTGCACCGGTGCGTACGAGGAATGAGCACCCCCCCTACCCAGTACCTGAAAAACCGGAAAGCGGTCTCTGCGGCTCGGTTTACATCAATGCCCACTCCAGCACGCCAATTGACATCCTCCGTGGCAGTTCAAACGTTTCCGTTATGCATCGCCTGTCAGTGGCGCCTATCGCGGATTTTGCCGCATTCGACCGGATGAATCGCATGATTCGCCTGTGCAACTGGCTGGAACTGCCCAGTGACCAGGTGGATGCCGTGCTGGCCGCTGCGATGAGCGCTGACGTACGCGGCGGTGCAGAAAACGACTGGTGGATAACACCCAACGTTGTGCATGCCCTTGGCCTGTTTCAGACATTGCGCGAGCGTTACAACTGCACCGCTGCGGAGTTCGCGGCGTTTGTCGATCATCTGTCGATTTACGGGCGGGGGGAGGCACTCTCGCAATTCGATCAGTTGTTCAACAGCCGAGAAGGCTACGCCGAGCCTTTGAAGCTGAATGACGGGGTGTTTCCCGTGACGCCGGAGCCGGGGCAAATCGATCTGACGATCAATCGGTTGTGCGAGGGCTTGGGGATTGATCTGCAAACCTACCAATATCTGGCAATGACGGTAGCCAGGGCACACGGAGTTGAAAACAACGTGCTCTCGCCCAGCCTGCCCATCCTGTCCAGTTTTTATCGACTGACGAGATTGCCCCGGATGCTGGGGATCAAACCAGTCGAAGGTGTGCTGATGCTGAGTCTGCTGGGCGCAGACGAATGGCTCAATGGTCTGGCGGGCGAGCCACGGATTTGCAACAGCACCGACGGTGCGGTGGACGTGCTGAAAATTATCGGGGCCATGCAGGCGTTTGTGCAGTGGTGTAACGAAAACAAGCTGGAGGTGACGTGGGTGATGCAGCATCTGGCCGTGCCGCAACCCGCCTCCGAGGTCTCCGAACAGGATCGGCAGTTGTTCGATCAGATACGCGGTTTGCTGCCGACGGCTCAGCTTACCAATGCGACGGTGCTGATGGCGGGGGTACCTCCCGCCGGAGCGGCCAGTTGGCTCGATTTTTTGGCGACGGAGGGCGTTGAGGGGCCGACTGTTATTGATAGAGACGGGCTGGTACTGGCAGCCGTCGGTACGCCGCAACAGTATCTGATCGATGCACGCGTACGGATCGATTGGGCGGTCAGGAACGCCCTTGGGGATCTGGAAACGGACGTACACACACACATTGTCGACACCTTGCTCACATTACTTGTGGATGCCCGGGATGCTCAGGTGTCGCTGGTGAAAGAAACACTCGCGGTCTATGCAGGGGTCGGGGTCGATCTGGCGATACCGGTATTGAACTGGGCCAACTCAACGGTTTACGACTTGCTGCGGCAAGTCAGCGACCTTGTTGATCCGGACGAGCAATCGCTGCGCCAGCGTCCAGTCAATACGAATGCTGGGGCCCTTCGGTTGGCCGAAATACGGCGACTTGGCGACGTAGCGGCTGCATTGAGGATCAGCGCCGCCACGTTGCAGGAGTTTCTGGATTACGGCCATCAGGCTTGGTTGGATCAGTCCGACAAGCATGCGTTCTCGGTGTCCACCCTTTATGGCTTGATGACGCTGACCCGGGTTATTGAGTTGCGCTTGCAACCGGAGCAGGAGTTGCTCGATTACCTGCGTGATGTCAACGAGCTTCCACCGATTCTGGGCGCAGATGCCAAGCGCTTGGCGCAACAGGTCTCGGCTATCCGACTGGCCGGTATCTGCGGCTTGAGCGTGCAGGAGGTGCTTGAGTGTGTTCATCGCGTGGCGCCCCAAATGCCAATCCTGAAAAACCTGACCCAACTGGATCTGTTGATGCGTGTGCGTGAACTGTCCGCAAAAACGGGGATGGATGCGCTGACGATTTTCCAGATCGGTAACTTGCCGGAAGACGTGGATAACGAAAACAGAAACATCTACGCCGAGGCCGCCGAACTGGCCTTGCTGAGCGAGTCGGGCTCACGTCCATCGCCTGTCCAGGTGTCGGGAGCTGTGAAACAACTGGTGAGCACTGAGTCTTCTGTCGTGCCTACCGAAATCGTCGCCGGATCTGAGCAAACCGCCACCTACACGGTATGGGTCAAGGACGCCGACGGGACGCCATTGAGCGGTGTCAGGGTCAATTTCCGCGCAAGCCTTGGCACTGTCGAGGCGAGCGCCGACACAAACACAGATGGCGCCGCCAAGTTCACCTATACCCCCGGCACGACGATGGGAACAGACATCCCCGTGTATTGGCTGGATCTGTTCGAGCCTGAGAATGCCTGGCCCATCAATCTTATTTCCGATAGAGATAGCCTGGGATTTGTGCTGCGGCTGAGGTCGCCGGTGCCATCGGGTGTTGTGCCCAAAGGCCAGGAAGTCGAGCTCTACGCAACACTTCAAGACACCTACAAGAACCTTGGGAAGGACGAGATAGTGGATTGGGGCTGGAGCACGCAACACCGGCAATCAAAAGCGCAGGTTCGCCCTTCGCACATGAGAACCAATCAGGAAGGGCTCACACGGGTTTTTGTCTCCAGCCTCAGCGGTGGAACCTATACGTTCAGTGTCATCTGCCAAAAAAGCGCAAAGGTGGCCATCTTCGGGCCGATCGAGTTTGAAGGGGGTGGCCCCGCGCAGTGATACATCGCCGCCTCAGCGTTTAGCCCGCAATTCTCACTCAAGGAGCAAGGATCATGGCACTGAGCAACATTGCCAGTCTGCTGGAACAACGTCGCTCGGCACTGCTCGAGTATTGCATCGGACATGCCACCAGAGCGGATTACTCTATCGTCGAGACGTCGGCCGATCTGCTTGAGCTGTTACGCCTGGATCCGCTTGACACCTACGCGGTGCAAAGTTCTTGGGTGGCTGAAAAGACCAGTTGTGTGCAGCAGATCATGCATGCCGTGTTCAGCGGTCAGGAACCCGGGTTTGCGGGGTACGAGTTTGCCCCTCAGGATCTCGCTCAATGGTCGCTTTACAGCAACTATCCCGACTGGGCGGCTGTTCAACTGATTGCGCTTTACCCGGAAAACTACATCAGTCCGTTCGTTCGTCAACGCAAAAGCAGCCTGTTCAAAAACCTGGAAAACGACCTCAACCAGGCGCGCCTGACCACCGACTCGGTTCAGGTGGCCATGCGCAACTACCTGCAAGCGTTCGAGCAGACCTGTGATCTGGATGTCATCAGTTGCTACATGCACGGCGACAGGCCGTACCGCGCCGATTACTACTTTGTCGGGCGTCAGCGAATGCCACCGTTCCAGTATTTCTGGCGCAAGGCCGAGATTGAACTCACGCCCACCTGCGTTGCGGTCAATCCGGCGGCCTGGAGTGAATGGCAGGCCGTGGAAATTCAGCCGGCCAACCGGGTGATCGAGATGCGCCCGGTGTTCTGGAATGGCCGGCTGTGCCTGGTCTGGGCGGAGTGGCGCGACGAGGTGAAGGGTTCGACCGATCAGTCCCTGCCTCATAAGCTGGACGTCAACCTGGCCTTTATGACGCAGAACGGTCAGTGGTCAGCGCCGCTGAGTTTGTACAGTGCCGAGGTCGATGAGAGCCATGCAGAGGCGTTCCGACTGATCGCCGTCGTGCGCACCGATACCCTTGATCCCAAGGGCAAGTTGGGGGTCTTCATCTCAGGGGGAAAAACCCCGGAAACTGATACCTCGACGGTGAAGACATCACGGGTTGCGGAGCCTCTCAAGGTGCCCATGATTTACGATGTTTTGATGCGTCTCGACCACAATGACGCCGGTGAGTGGCTGGAGGATGCGCAGGGCCGGTTCACGACGCCCGAAACGGTGCAGCACTCACTGGGCAGCCAAGTGTCGATGACCTCCGAGGCCAAGCCACACGGGTCTATCTCGAGTTACCTGGAACTGAACGCCGTGGCCTTGCGTGAGAACGATAACGATGTACTGACGGTGAACGGTTATTGCAGACCGACCGGGTTGCCTGAGGGCGTTGACCCTGTCTTCAAATTGACATTGGTGAACCCGACCGGAGGTGATGCCCCACCTTTAGTAAGCCCCTATTCACAGGCTGGCGGCTGGAAAACCGGCTCGATGAGGTTCATACGTAGCAAGGGGTCATGGCCCCAACCCACCCGATTCACTTTCGGGACTGACCTGCCTGAGTATGGCAGCCGTGAATTCCAGCTCACGATTGTCGATCTGGCGTCTTTCGAAGCGCCAGTGCTGTTGAAAAACGCGGGCGATGCAGCGCAGTTTCTTTCATTCAACCTGCCTGATCCGTACCTCAAATGCACTCGCTTGAACTCGCTGTTCGGCCCGGAACTGGTGCAGCGCTCGAATATCTCCGTTGATGCCGTACTGGACTGGGATACCCAGTTTCTCGCCGAGCCGCCGCCCACAGGTCAAGTGTTTGAGGAGTTCAATGGCGCATTTGACGGCGCCAACGGCCTGTTTTTCTGGGAGCTGTTTTTCCATCTGCCGCATCTGGTGGCCACGCGTCTGCGTGATGAAGAACGCTTTGCCGATGCGCAATCCTGGTTGCAATACGTATTCAATCCACAGGCCAGTGAGGGCTCTGCGAAGACGGCGCCCAAAGTGGCGTACTGGCGCTGCCGGCCGTTGGCCAATGAGGCGGGTAATGCCGGTTGTGAATCGCTGGCTCCTATCGACCCCGATGCCATCGGCTACTCGGCCCCCAAACACTTCAAAATCCTGATGTTTTGCGATTACGTGAAGAATCTGATGGCGTGGGGCGACTGGTATTACCGTCAACTGACCCGCGATAGCCTGGTGGCGGCCAAGCTGTGTTATGTGCAGGCGGGATCTCTGATGGGCAACGCGCCCCTGGCCCGTGCGGTGACTCGCTGGCAAACCGATTCTGTGGAAAATCTGTTGGCCATGAGTTGCACGCGTTCGGCGCTTGAGCAGTTTGAACAGACACTGGACTTCAGCCTGGCGGATGTCCCCGCGGGTTCCGATGCCGCACCCATGCTCGGCCTGTTGGCCTGCGAGCCTTTCAAAGCACCGCTCAACCAGCCTTTGCTTGACTTGTACGCAGCGCCTGAGCAACGCCTCTATACCTTGCGCAACAATATGACCATTGACGGCAAACCGCTGGATATTCCGTTGTTCAGCCCGCCGACAGACCCGTCCCAGTTACTGGCCGATCTGGCGGCCGGTGGCGTCGGTGGGCCACGTCCGATGGGCGGGCGACCGGTGGTCAACGCGTTCCGCTGGCGAGTGACGTACGAAGTCGCATTACGCGCGGTGCAAGCACTGCAGGATTGGGGTAGCCAGGTGCTTAATCTGCTCGAACGCCGTGATCGAGCCTTGCAGGAAGAACTGCAGCAATCTCATCTGGTGGAATTGGGCAGCTACGCCCAGACCGTACAGGAGCAGTCTATCGCGCAACTGGAAGCGAACGTGACGGCACTTGCGCAGAGTCGGGCCGTGGCGCAGCAGCGGGCGCAAGCCTACGCACAGCGCTATGACGACAACGTCTCGGCCGTTGAGTATCAGGTCATGGCGAGCCTGAAATTGTCGAAAGTGTCTGCGTTACAGGCAAAAGTCCTCAAGGTGACCGCCGGCGTCACTGCGGCGTTGCCGAAAATCATTGGCATGTCCAACGGCGGCATGAAACCCGAGAATGCAATTGAAGCGGTGAGTTTCGGTCTGGAGGTCGCGTCGTCGCTGTTGCAGATCGATGCCGACACCCAGGCCACCACCGAAGGCTACCGCCGTCGTCGCAACGAATGGGGGCTGCAACGTGACCAGGCGTTGGCGGAAGTTGAAGCCATCGATGCGCAAATCGAGGCGCCGCAGCACGCTGTCGCGGCAGCCAGAACCAGCCTGGCGCAAACCCTGCGGGCCAACGATCAGGCGTTGGCGGTTTACAACTTCCTGAAAAAACGTGCGACCAATGCCGAGCTGTTCGGCTGGATGCTGGGTCAAATGAAGGCCTTGTATTATCAGGCTTACGACGCCGTGATCAGCCTGTGCCTCAGCGCCCAGGCATCGATGAACGCCGAAACCGGCGATTATGACGCACAGAGGCCCCTGCCCAGGATGTGGCTGGATCAGTTTCACGGGATGGCGGCGGGCGAGCATTTGCGCTGGTTTTTACTGTCTCTGGAACGCGAGTATGTGCAACGGTACGAGCGACGGCTGGAGTTGGTGAAAACCGTTTCTCTACGCAAGTTGTTTGAGGACAAGGTAGACCCACAGGCAGACTTCGACGGCTGGGCGGCGGCGCTGCAGCAGTTACGGACTACCGGCGTACTGGAATTCCAACTGAGCCAGTTGCTGTTTGACCGTGATTACCCGGGACATTACTGCCGGCAGATCAGTTCGGTGGAAATAGACCTGCCGATTCTGACCGGGCCTTTTGAAGATGTACGGGCCACCTTGCTGCAGATCGGTAGCATGACGGCTATCCGGCCCACAACGCAGTCGGTGCAGTATCTGTACAAGCCAGAAGGTCAGGCGCCACTGGATGTGTTGTTCAATTTACGCAGCGCTCAGCAGATCGCCCTGTCGGTCGGCATCGCCGACAACGGCGTGACAACGATGAAGCCCGATGAAGGCTTGCTCCATTCCTACGAAAAAACCGGGTGTGTTTCTTGCTGGCAACTGAGTTTTCCGCGAGCCGGAAAAGAGCCGCAAGTGAGCATGCTCCAGTCTTTGAACGACGTCATCGTCCGTATCCGCTATACGGCCAAAGCCGGCGAGCCGACCTTTGCCCGTAAAGTCGAAGATTTGGTCACCGAGGCTGAAGAAGCCAGAGAAAATGCCAAGACCCAGGGAGCGGACAGTCATGCGTGAACCTACCGTTCAAGCGAACCAGAATCTTGTACTCAATGGTGACTTCAAAAAAGGAACGGTTGGCTGGAAAACAACCGGTACCGCAATCGGCGTTGACCAGGAATTTTATGACGACGAGCCAATCCCGGTCCTGGCCCTCTCTCATGAAAGTTGGGTCAGTCAGTCATTTCAGATACCCAGCACGCCTGGGCTCCAGGTGCAGTACTCACTGAGTTTCCTGTGGCAGACGCACCACACCGAATCGGGCTGGCTGCGCATCTTCAAGGCTCAAACGGTGTTACACGAATTCGAGCTCAAGCCAACGCTTCCGCAAAATAGGCAACATGAACGGTCGCCACTGACGGCCGGGCAGTTACTGAAGTTTGCTCCGGAGGAAGGCACGCTGACGCTGGATTCGTTATTCGCTGCCGGCGATACGCTGCGCATCGAGATACGCAGTCCGAAGAACGTCCCGAATGACGACGACTCGAAAATACAGGTCACCCGCCTCGACCTGCAATTGCGGCTGGAGCCGTTGAGCCTGCAGGAACTTGATCTGGACGGAATGATTTGGGCGCCGAACACGCAAAACCCGTTGTACCTGTGCCTGGGCGCAACAGGCCTGCAATCTCACCGATTGAGGTTCACACCCGTACCGGACAGCCCGTGGCTGGACACCGAGGCGTCTTTGTCGGTCGCCGATAATCCACAGGGAGCGATCATCGTTACACCGGCAGAGGATGCCGAGCAGTTGCTGACCCTCCCATGGTTGCTCGACTGCCCGATTGTCGGGGATGAGGATCGGTATGCGTTCACGCTGAATCTGATCAACCGCTACAACGCCGAGCCTTGCGCCTTTGCTGTCTCGCTGGGGCATCATCGCTTGGTATTTCGCGAGACTCGTGGCGCTGACTATTACCCGGTACTGGGCCAAAGCGTCCGCCTTGGGGTTCAGGTCGCGTCTTTTTATACCGGTCAGCCCCCCGATGGGCGCACGATTGACTGGTCGGTGTCAGGGCAGGGCGTGAAAAGCGCCAAGGTCAGTGATGAACACGGCTGGGCCTGGTTCGAGTTTGAGACCGACACGGCGGGGGATGTTGTCGTCGAAGCGTCGGTCGACAGCCCCTATTACATCAATGCCAAGTTGACGGAAACGTTCAATATCAAGGTTTTGGCGACCGATCCGTGGCGTCAACTGGTGGCGGTGGTCGACGAGAGTGAGAGGCCTTGGGTGGGGACCGACTATCCCAACCGGGGCTCTTCGCATAAGGTCCAGATCCGATTGCCTGATAACACGCCTTTGCGTGGTTCTATGTTGTCGCTGCACTGGAGCGGTGATTCTCAGACCCAACTCGGGGTGGAAGTCAGCCCGGCGCTCGGGGAGCCGGTGCTCGTCGATAAAGACGATTTGATCTGGACGCTGACCAGCGCAGATCGTCTCGATGGTCAGTTTGACTTGTCGTTGGTCAGCTCTAGGTTGTTGGATTCGTCGCCGAAAAGACGCATGTCGCTGGCGCGCAATCGGGTGAAGATCGCCGATGTACGCGAGGCCAACAAGAGTCCGGTGGTGGATGAGCAAGAAAGCGTGTTGTTGCGGGTGCAGGTCGTGCATGCCACCGAAAGTGGTGACGGCGAGCCTGTCAGCAATGCACGGGTCACCTGGCTGACCCCCGAAGACGATGTTCCTGCGCAAACCGGCACAGGCGGCTGGGCGAGCTTGCTGTATACGCCAACAACCGCAAAAACGCATGAAATCACCGCCAGCGTCAAGGCGCACCCGGAGGCTGAGTCGATCGATTGCACGTTCGAAGTGGTCGCGATTCAGAGCAGTCCCTGGAATGACAATGTCCGGGTCCTGCTCGATGAGGTGGAGGTCGACCGCAATACGCTCGGCGTGCTCTGCCGAAAAGGTCAGACACCCCTACTGAGCGTCATACCTGTGCCCGGCAGTCTGTGGATTGACAGAAATATCAGTTTGCATTGGCGCGGTGCTGATCCCCAGATCGGGCTCGTTCCCGGTGATTTGGAACTGCCCAGGAAGTTGGTGGCGCAGGGTGTGCAGTGGACACTTGACGCTTCAGCGGGTACCAGCAGCCTCTTTGATCTGGAGCTTCGGCTTGATCTGGCAAATGTACCCCCTCGGGAGCTGTCCGGACGTTTGGTGTCGACCGACCTGGCCGAAGAGGTGGGGCTGGTGCTCGATCAGATTCGCGGCGAAGTTGACGAACAAACCTTTTATCCATGCCTGCGCGCCAGGCATTGCTTTAATGTGTTACCCAACGCCTTGAGCCCGCTGGTGGGATTGCAAGCTTCGCTGACATGGTCGGGAACGCCGGCAGATGAGTTAGGTGCGACGGTGCTGCCCGCGCTGGATACGTCACAAACCCTGAATGATGGCGGCGCACTTTGGGCACTGGACTTTTTTGATAGTGCGCAGCCTGGCCGGTTTTCTCTGACCCTGACGCTACCGCAGTTGGGTTTTGTCGCGACAGCCAAGCCCATGCAGCTGGACCACAACAAAGTCAGGATCATAGCCACGCGCGAATCATCGGTGAATCCGGTGGTGGGTCAGGAGCCGGCCTGGATGTGGGTAAAAGTGGTATCGGCCTTCACAGAAGAACCCGTGGATCAGGCGCCCGTGAGCTGGATCGTTGACGAACAGCCCCAGCAGAAAAAAACAGCGGGTGATGGCTGGAGCGGTTTCCCTTTTGTGGCCGTGACGCAGGGGGGCAAAACGATCGAGTGCCGGGTGAAAAGTCCCTATGACGGCTTCGAAGAGTCCCGTTCATTCACATTAACGGCGCTGGAACGCGACCCGTGGGACGGGCTGATGGTCAGTTTTGACGGCCTGCCGGCAAGGCCCTGGGGGCAAACCTTGTTCCCGCGTCGCAAGGGCCAACACAGGATCGATGTGACTGCTGAGGCGGGCAGCGCGTTGTTTGATCAACTGCTGACACTGGGGATGACCGGGACCGGACCTGCCGAGTTGGGTATTCGCTTCAACTCGCCTGGGCTTGGCGAACCGAGATATTTCAGCGAGGTGGGGTTGGACTATTACTTCTCGGTGGGTGACTCGAAGGACGGCAGCTTTGCTCTGTGCCTGGCGTCCGAGCGGCTGGCGAGTCTGTCGCCGGCAAACGGGATGTCGGTGGGGCAGGGCGAGCAGGTGATGAAAATCGCAGAACGCCAGCGGATCAATCAGACGTTGCTGTGGGGGGCGGCGGTGACCGAACAGGTCGCGGTGATCTCGACGGTGAGTGGCAAACCTATGGTCGGAGTGACTGTGACCTGGCGCAGTCCGGACCTTGGTGTCGTGACCTCGACCACCAATTTTTACGGGGTGGCGAAGATCGATTTTGTGCCCACTACACCAGGGGCGATGGAGTTGACTGCATCGGTGGGCGGCGCGGTCCATTCGGATTCGATTTCGTTACCGTTTTTCCTCAGCGAGCCACGTCAGATAAAAGCGTTGCTCAGCGATCATCCCGGCGGTTATCCCGGGCAGGAAATCAGCGCAGACGTTTGGGTGGTATCGGCCATTACGGGTGAGCCTTTGGCAGATGTCGAGGTGCTGTTGGAATACGACAATCAACCGTTGCCGTCACCATTCACCGACGGCGATGGAAAGGCGACGGTTCGCTTCGTGCTGGGGGCGGCTGGCGAAGCTTCTTTATTGGCCGCAGTGAAGGGCGGATTAGCCGGGTGGGACGTGAAGTCACTGTCGTTGTCTGTACTTGAATGGGATCATGCGGCTGTCGAGTCCGTTGTCGCGTCGGTGAATCCGGTTCCGGTGAACAGCTATGTCAATATGACCGCGCAGATTGTGGACAGGGAATCCCGTCAGCCAATGGCAGGCAGGGCTATTCTGGTTTCCCGAAATGGCGCGCCATTCATCGATGCCACTACCGACCGCAAAGGACAATACCTTCACTATTGGTGGCCGATGGACACATCGGAAGTTGTGTCCCTGGCGGTGAAGGTCGAGAACGCTGATGGCTCCTCCGACAGTGGCGCCGTTTATGTCACGGTCGTGAGTTGATCGACAGTTTAAAGCGCGGCACTTCGTTTCCAACCGAGATACTGCGTCACCAGTTCGGCCCCCAGTTCGGCGGGCCGAACGTCCATCACCGGAACGCCATGGGCGATCAGTCGCTCATGGAGTTCTGCGCGTTCATTCACATAATTCACTGTCGCGCAGTAGGCCAGTGCCTCGGGCAAGGTTTGCACCGGCGTGTTGCGTAAGCTATCGAGTGTCTCTTCGCGCAGGCTCGCCACCAGCACGCGATGGCGGGTGCGCAGGCGTTTGACCGCGCTCAGCAGTTCGTCATCGTCCTCATCGCGCAGATTGGTGACCAGCACCACCAGTGCCCGGCGTTGTTGTCGGGCGAGTAACTGGTTGGCAGCGGCCTGGTAGTCGGCGGGTCGCTGGCTGCTGTCGAGATCGTAAACGCTGTTGAGCAGCACGTTCAGTTGGCCGGAGCCTTTGACCGGCGCGAGATGGCGGGATTGGTCGCCAGCGAAAGTGCTCAACCCCACCGCATCGCCCTGGCGCAGGGCCACGTAACTGAGCAGGAGACAGGCGTTGAGCGCATGGTCGAAATGCGACAGCTCATCGTCCTGGCTGCGCATGCGTCGGCCGCAATCAAGCATGAATATGATCTGCTGATCGCGTTCGTCCTGATACTCGCGGGCAATCGGCGTACGCTGGCGTGCGGTGGCTTTCCAGTCGATCTGGCGCAGGCTGTCGCCCTCACGGAATTCGCGCAGTTGATGGAACTCCAGACCCTGGCCACGACGTTGCCGTTGGCGCACGCCGAGCTGGCTGAGCCAGTTGTCCACCGCCAGCAATTCACTGCCATAAAGCCTGGCGAAATCCGGGTAGACGCGGGTGTTGTCAATGACCTTCAGCAGGCGTTTGCCTGACCACAACCCCAGCGGACTCGGCAGGCTCACTTCGCAATGTTCGAAGATGAAGTGACCGCGTTTGAGCGGGCGCAGGCGATAGTTGATCTGGCTGCTTCGACCGGGTTGCAACTCGACGCTTAGCGGCAGGTTTTCAAAGCTCAGGCCATCCGGGACATGGTCGAAAATCTGCACGTTCAATGAATCGGCGAAGTCATGTTCAACCGTGAGTTGCACGTCTTTCCCGCGCCCGAGTGCAAGGCTGCCGGGCATCTGGCGTTTGATCCGTAGTGCCGGCAGGCGCTGGAGGCGCAGCGCATCGAATATCGACAATGCCAACAGGGCCAGCAGCAATCCCCAATTGATCGCCAGCAGACTCGCCGGGACGTCGAGGTCCAATGCCTGCAAGGTGCCCAGCAGTGTGCCGATGACCAGCAGCAGAGCCAGCCAGATCAGCAGCAGGCGCGAGGGTTTCACAGGCGCGGCGCCGGAACTTGGTCAAGCAATTGCTGGAGCACTTGATCCACTTGCAAGCCTTCGATGTCCAACTCCGGGGCAATGCGCACGCGGTGGCGCAGCACGGCCAGGGCGCAGCCCTTAATGTCATCCGGTATCACGAACTCGCCACCGCGCAGCAGCGCTCGCGCTCGGGCGCAACGCACCAGGGCAATCGAGGCGCGCGGCCCCGCGCCGAGGGTCAGGCCCGGCCAGGTGCGCGTGCTGCGTGCCAGACGCACGGCGTAATCGAGCACCTGATCGTCCAGCGGCAAATCGCTGGCAATACGCTGCAAGGCCTGCACGTCCTTGGCTTGCAACACCGTGCGCAGCGGCTGCACATCGAGCATGTCGGCGCGGGTCGAGCGGCTGACCTGACGCACCATGTTCAGCTCTTGATCGGCGTCGGGATAATCCATACGCACCTTGAGCATGAAGCGATCAAGCTCGGCTTCGGGCAGTGGGTAAGTGCCTTCCTGTTCGATCGGGTTTTGCGTGGCGAGGACCATGAACGGTTGCGCAATCGGCAAGGCGCGACCTTCGAGGGTCACTTGACGCTCCTGCATGGCTTCGAGCAGCGCCGCCTGGGTTTTCGCCGGGGCGCGGTTGATTTCGTCGGCCAGCAACAGGTTGGTGAACAGCGGGCCTTTGCGCAGCTTGAACTGCTCGGTGTGCAGGTCGTACACAGCGTGGCCGGTGACGTCGCTGGGCATCAGATCCGGGGTGAACTGAATGCGCGCGAACTCACCGGCGAAACACCGCGCCAATGCACGCACCAGCAGGGTTTTACCCAGACCGGGAACGCCTTCAAGCAACACATGGCCGCCGGCGATCAGTGCGGTCAGCACGTCGTCGATCACCGCGCTCTGGCCGATCAGGACTTTGTGCAATTCGCTGCGCACCGCTTGAGCCAATTGACTGGCGCGCTGGCGTTGCTGGGCGGCGTGGCTGGCGCTGCCGGGTTCGATCTGTTCAGTCATAGCGTGTTCCTCAAGGTTTGCAGGTGGGCGACCTGGCGACAGAAGTCGGCGCTGGACATCCGCCGGTTCGACACCGGGCTCATGGCCTGGCTGATGGCTCGGGTGGGTTGCCGGGTCAGGCGCGACAACGCCAGCCATTGTTCGGCAACGTTCAATTGATCGAAACCGGGATGACGGCGGCGGGCGCGGCGCAACACGTCTTGTTGCAGAGCTTGCAACAGCGTTTGCTGACCGTTGTGGCGCAGGGTGAAATCGGCACTGGCGCGCAGGTGCTCCTGCAACTGCCGACGGCCACCGGGGGCGGGCGCCAGAAGCGGGCCATGGCGCACAGACACATGCCAGAACCACAGGCCGATCAGCGCTAGCAGGGCGACAATGGCCTGTGGGAAATAGCGCCAGAGCAACGTCAGCAGACCCTCGTGCTCGGTGTTATAGACCAGCGTGACGTCGGTATCGGCGCTCAGGTACCAGAGCAGCCAGGCGTTGTCGTACTCGGCAATGGCGGTGGTTTTCCACAACTCGGCATCGGTGACCACGGTGATCGAGCCAAGGCTGTAGGGCATTTGCATCATGTGCGTAGCCTTGGCGCTGTTGGCCCAGGCTTGCGCGAGATTCTTCGGGTCGTCGAGGTGCAAGTCCGTATCGAACCCGGCGTAGGCCGGTGCGTCTTCATCTTCCAGGTAGAGCTTGGTCAATTGGGGATAACGATCTTGCTCCAGATCGGCGGGTGGGTCCTTCAGATCCTTGCTCAGGGACTGATGCAGTTGCACCCGGTCGAGCAGCAAGTCGTTGCTTTGTCTGGCCTGCGCATCCCACAGCGATTCGGCGACGAACACCAGTCGCCCGCCGGCCCGCGTCCAGTTCAGCACTTGATCGACCTGACGCGGCGTCATCCGTGTACGTTCATTGAACAACAGCAGTGTGTGGCCCCGAGGATCGATGTCCGGCAGCACCGCGAGGCTTTCGGAATGCGTGACGTTGATACCGCGCTCGCGCAAAAACATCTCCGCCGCCAGATAAGGATTCGCCTGCGCGGCCGGTGAGGGGCCGTGATCGATATCTTTCTGATAAGACTGGGCCTTCATGTACAGAAAAACGCTCAACGTGCCCAGCAGCGCAACGAGCAACGCGCCGATCCACCACAGCGTACGGCGGTTCAACGAGACGCTCCTGGGCCGAAAATGGCGCGCCAGCCATCGCACAATTGCTGCTGCAGATGCGCAGCCGGCACGCGATGCCCATAGGCCATGTTCTGCCAGTGAGTGGTCAGGGTACGGCTGAAGGCGAGCAGTTGCGGACGCTGGAGTTGTTCAATGCGCGCCAGTACCTGATTTTCGGTGTCGGCGTCTTTCAGGGCCAGACCGAAGTCGTGCAGCAAATGGCTGAGCAGGCCACGATAGAGCAGGCTCAACGCTGCACGGGGCTGAGTCTGCCAGAGCTGTTCGGCATCGGCGGCGATATCGTCGGGCAACGTGTCGCGGTTCAGATCCAGACCGAAAACTTGTTGGGGCGATGACCGCTTTGCCCGTGCAGGCAGTGTCGGGCGGCGGCTGACGAATGCTTGCAGAAACTCGCGATAGCGCCAGATCAGCCAGGCGAGCGCGGCAATCACCGCACCCCACAGCAGCACTTCGATCACTTTGGCCAGGGCATTGAATTGCTGACCGTCGAGCCAGCCGAGCAGGGTTTTGAGCCACTGTGGGGCTTCGCCTGCTTCGTTGGACTTGGCCGCAGTTGCCGGGTCGTCCCCAAAGCGGTAGCGGGTGACGGACTCCTTGTTCTTGAACGGCGGTTGTTCGAGCAGTGCCTTGATGCTGTCGCGTGATGCCTGACTGGTCAGCGGCTGATTCAACAAGCGAGGTGCGTCCGGGCGACTGTCGGGTTCGGCCGCCCAGACCGAGGACACGTTTGGCAGCACCAGACACAGTGCCAGCAACACGCCCAACACGCTGTTGTTCAGACGTTGGCGCAAGCGGCGGAACACCAGCTCAATGTCCCATGCCTCCAACTGCGTGCGCCGATTCAGATAAAGACTGAATCCGCAGGCCACATAAATCGGTTCCCAGACCACCAACACCAACGCATAAAAAGCATTGGTCAGATGCTCCAGCCAGCGCCAGTCCTGATCCGCTGCAAGCATCAACGACTGCCAGTCCCAGTCGGTTTCGATCTGTTGCGGCACAAGCATGTAGAACAGCAGCATCAGGCCGATCCACAGCGCCGTTTCCAGATGTACGCCGATGAGGGTCAGCCATTGCGCTGCGCCGGCGTTGCGTTGCAATAACACTTGCAAGCGCTGCTGACGTGCGTTGCCATCCAGACCTTCAAGTTGCACCACCGGCATCAGAAAGCTGCGGCTCAAGCTCAGGCGCCGCCAGGTCAGGCTGGCCAGCAATTGTGGTTTGAGCAGGCGCGGCCATGCGCGCAAGGCCTGTTTGAGCGTCGGCGTTTCGCCGAACAGCGCTTTGGACAGGATGTACAGTGGCAGGCGTTCGTAGGCCGGTTTCAGCCACCAGAAAATAAACACTGCCAGTGACGGTGAGTCCCAGAACAACACGCTGAGCAGAGCGAACAACGGCAGGGTGACGATCGCCCAACTGATCATCAACACGCGCCGATGTTGCTGACTCATGAGCGCGCCAAGGTCCATGGCTTCCCAGGTCGAGCGCGGGCGAATCACAACGGTCGCGTCACTCAGGCGCATGGGGTGTCCTTCCAGCGAGCAGCAGATAAGCCGCGACCGATACCCAGAGCCCGGCACCGACCAGATATTTGGTCAGCGGCGCGACGCTGGTTTTCGACGACCAATAGGCCTCGATGAAAGCGGCGATCAGCAGGAACAGCATGACCCCGCCAATTAGCAACACGCTCTTGCGCGCGGCGCGTTTCAACGCTTCGGCGCGGGTCAGTTGTCCCGGCGCGATCAATGCCCAGCCCAATTTCAGACCCGCTGCGCCGGCCAGGGCAATGGCCGTCAGTTCGAAGGCACCGTGGGCGATCACGAATGACCAGAAGGTCTGGCCAAAGCCGATTTCGGTCAGGTGCCCGGCCACCGCACCGATGACCAGACCGTTGTAGAACAGAAAAAACGCACTGCCCAGCCCCATCAGCAAACCGCTGGCGAAAGTCTGAAAGGCAATGCCGATGTTGTGCATCACGTAGTATCCGAACATCACCCAGTCTTCGCTGGCCGCGCGTTCGGCAGTGCGCCCCAGGTGCCCGGCCACCGGATCGTACATGCCCTGCATTTCACGTACTTGCTCGGCGGGCATCAGGTTGTAGATGAGATCCGGAAACAGATAAACCAGCACACCGACGCCGATCAGGCTGCCGAAAAACAGCAGACCGGCGACCAGCACGAAGCGCCATTCGGCTCTGACCATTCGAGGGAAGTCAGCCAGGGTAAAACTCAACAGGTTGGCACCCAGTCGGCTGCGATGGCGGTAAAGCTGTTGATGCCCGCGCAGCACTTGTTGCTGCAGCGAGTCGATCAGAAAACTGCTGTAACCGCGCTCCTGCGCCAGTGCCAAGTGCTGGCAGAGACGTCGATAGGCCTTGGGGAAACCGGCCACTTGCGAGGTTTCCTTGCCCCGTTCAAGGCGTTCAAGGGCCTGCGTAAAATGCGCCCATTCGGCCTTGTGGCGAGTTTCAAAATGGCTTTGCTTCATGCTGGCCCCAATAAGCCGCGGGCGATGCTGTTGAGTTCACCAACGGCTTTGGGCGCGGAAATATGTAAGGGCTGGGCCAGCAGTGCTGCCAGTTCGTTGACCCGTGCCGGCGTCAGCTCGCCCTGACGCTCGGCGAACCCGAGCAGGGCGCGTTGTTCGCTGAGGGTGAGTGCAATCGGCGCACGGCGTGGTTCGGCGTCAGGCAGTTGCGGGCGGGTCAGTGGACGTTCGCTGTAAACCACCAGTGTGCCGGCAGCGATGTCGCCCAGGCGTTTGAAGGTCGGGTGTTGCAGGCAACTGATGGCGCCGAGGAAGTAACCGAATGGCAACAGATCGACAAAGCGCAGGAGGTTGCGCAGCAGGGAGGCTGACCAGCCGATGGGGGTGCCGTCATCGTGCACCACGCGAAGCCCCATCCATTGTTTGCCCGGCGAACGTCCCTGACGCAGCACTTCAAACAGCACCATGTACCACCAACTGATCGCGAACAGCAAAAGCGAGCCGAGGCCCATGCCAAGCTTGCCGAGAAATGCCAGCACGATAAACAGCACGCCCATGAGCACGCCGCGGATGCCCAGATCAATCGCGAAGGCGATGGACCGCACCATCAACCCGGCCGGACGCAAGGGCAAGTCGATGCCTTCCGGTGTTTCGACCTGATGCCGCGTATCCAGCGGCGGGGCCAGCGATGCTTTCCTTGGCGGTGCTGTGGGTTCGAGCATGGGCTACCTGATGTTCGCCTGTTCGGGGTGCAAGTGGCTCCGATGCTAGCAGCCTCTCGGGGGAAAACGACATAACTATGTATTGCACCGCGTGTGGCGTGAAGTGCTTGAATGACGCGAGGCTGGCCGCGACCGCGGTTGAACGCCTAGACTTTGCCGATCTTCAGTTCAGGAACCGCCCGTGACTTCCATCTTCTGGTACGACTACGAAACCACTGGCATCAATCCCCGTTGCGACCGTCCGCTGCAGGTGGCGGGGATTCGCACCGACCACGACCTCAACGAAATCGATGAGCCGGTCAACCTCTACTGCCAGCCCAGCGAAGACATCCTGCCGCACCCAGCGGCGTGCGTGATCACTGGAATCACCCCAAGCCAACTCGCCGAAAAGGGTTTGAGCGAAGCCGATTTCATGACCCGGGTGCACGCGCAACTGGCCGCCCCTGGCACTTGCGGCGCGGGTTACAACACTTTGCGCTTCGACGATGAGATGACGCGCTACAGCTTTTATCGCAATTTCTTCGATCCTTACGCCCGTGAATGGCAGGGCGGCAACAGTCGCTGGGACCTGATCGATGTGGTACGTGCCGCCTATGCGCTGCGCCCGGACGGCCTGGTCTGGCCGACCGATGAAGAGGGGCGGGTAACGCTCAAGCTCGAACGTCTGACGGCCGCCAACAATATTGATCATGGCAATGCCCATGAAGCGTTGTCGGACGTGCGCGCGACCATCGCCCTGGCGCGGTTGATCCGCGAGAAACAGCCAAAACTGTATGACTGGTTGTTCCAGTTACGCAGCAAGCAAAAAGTCATGGATCAGATTCGTCTGTTGCAGCCTTTGGTGCACATTAGCGGGCGATTCTCTGCGGCGCGCAGTTATGTCGGTGTGGTGCTGCCGCTGGCCTGGCACCCGAAAAACCGCAACGCCTTGATCGTCTGCGACCTGCACCTTGATCCTCAGGGCTTGCTCGACCTGGATGCACAAGCCTTGCGTCAGCGTCTGTACACCCGCCGTGACGATTTGCTGGAAGGTGAGTTGCCAGTGCCGCTCAAGCTGATTCATATCAACCGTTGCCCGGTGGTGGCGCCACTGTCGGTATTGCGTGCGCAGGATCAGCAACGGTTGGGGTTGGACATGGCGCTTTATCAGGCGCGAGCGCTGCGACTAACTGACGCACAACAAGTTTGGAAAGATAAAGTGGCGGCAATTTATACCAGTGAAGACTTCACGCCCAGCGAGGATCCGGAACAGCAGTTGTACGATGGATTTATCGGTGATCGCGACCGGCGTCTATGTGAGCAAGTGAGAGCGGCCGATCCTGCTCAATTAGCGCAAGAGCAATGGCCTTTCGATGATGAACGTTTGCCTGAATTACTCTTTCGATATCGAGCACGCAACTTTCCTGAAACGTTGACTTTTGAAGAACAGGAGCGCTGGAGAATATTTTGTCAACAGCGTTTGTCCGAGCCGGAATGGGGCGCACCGAATACCTTGCAATCTTTTACAGAGAGCGCAGAGCAATGGACGCTTAATGCCACACCGATGCACAGAGCCGTGCTTGATGAATGGCACAATTATGTCCAGGCATTACGCAAACGTTTGAATCTTTGAAATCGAACATGCCGGGGCTAAATGCCGGGCATAAAAAAACGCCAGCACTCGCTGGCGTTTCTTTTTCGTCGCAGATCGTTCTGCAACGGGCGTTGCGGCTTAGCCCAGCAGGGTAGCCCAGCCTTCAACCACGTCACCGCCCCACTTGGCTTTCCACTCTTTCAGAGTCTTGTGGTTGCCACCTTTGGTTTCGATGACTTCGCCGTTGTGCGGGTTTTTGTATTGTTTAACTTTGCGAGCACGCTTGGTGCCGGTAGTTTTTACTGCACCGCCGCGTGGGGCTTTGGTTTTCGAATCCGGATCCAGCAGCGCGATGATGTCACGCAGGGATTTGGAGTATTCGCCCATCAGGGTGCGCAGCTTGCCTTCGAATTCCAGCTCGGCTTGCAGTTTGTCGTCTTCGGACAGGTTCTTCAAACGGGCTTGCAGCTCTTTGATAGCTTCTTCGGTGGCGCGATATTCGTTGATCAAGGACATGATTACTACCTTAGTAAAGTGCTGAATGGCAGGGGACAGTGTCGCAATAATAGTCAGGCTGTTTCATCAAGTAAACATTTAACCGGCGTTTTTATTTAAATTAGTTACGGGATTTAGCCGCGGATTGAATGTTCAGTTAAATAATGTGATGCAGTCATCACGGATATTCACAGTTATCTGATCAAACAATGATCGCCCTGCGCACAAAAATGTGCGTCAGGGGCCGCGTCCATGCCTGCGTTCATCAATACTGCAGTTTTCCTGCGCAGTCGCTAGAATGGCGGCCTTTGCGAAGTTCTGGAGTTCCCCCTCATGCGCACTTTTCGGCTGGTGATTTCTTGCCCGGACCGCGTTGGCATTGTTGCCAAAGTCAGTAATTTTCTGGCAGCCCACAATGGCTGGATCACTGAAGCAAGCCACCACTCGGATAATCAGGTCGGCTGGTTCTTCATGCGTCACGAGATTCGTGCCGATTCGCTGCCGTTCGGTATTGATGTATTGCGCGAGAAGTTTGCGCCGATCGCCGAAGAGTTCTCGATGGACTGGCGCATCACTGACACCGAGCAGAAGAAGCGCGTTGTGCTGATGGCCAGCCGCGAATCCCATTGCCTGGCTGACTTGTTGCACCGTTGGCACAGCGACGAACTGGACTGCGAAATTTCCTGCGTCATCTCCAACCACGACGACCTGCGCAGTATGGTCGAGTGGCACGGCATTCCTTATTACCATGTCCCGGTCAATCCACAGGACAAGCAACCGGCTTTCGCCGAAGTGTCGCGTCTGGTCAAACAGCACGACGCTGAAGTGGTGGTGCTGGCGCGCTACATGCAAATCCTGCCGCCGGAACTGTGCCGTGAATACGCACACAAGGTCATCAACATTCACCACAGCTTCCTGCCGTCGTTCGTGGGCGCCAAACCGTATCACCAGGCCTCTCTGCGCGGCGTGAAGCTGATCGGTGCGACCTGCCACTACGTGACCGAAGAGCTGGACGCTGGTCCCATCATCGAGCAGGACGTTGTCCGCGTCAGCCACAGCGACAGCATCGAAGACATGGTGCGTTTCGGTCGTGACGTCGAGAAGATGGTATTGGCGCGTGGCCTGCGTTATCACCTGGAAGACCGGGTGCTGGTGCACGGCAACAAGACTGTGGTGTTCTGATCGAAGTCACGCATGCTTGAATATCGAAGGGCCTGGGCGTTCAATCGCTCCAGGCCCTTCGCCGTTTCAGCCCTTGAGGAAATGCCATGAGCGATCCACTGGACAAAGCCACTTCCAAAGCGCCCGCCACCTTGGGGGAAGGTTGTTTGAGCCGTTATGACCCGGATGACATGAGTGAGGAGGATGGGACGGAGTTTCCCGGCGCCGCCGAGTTGTGGGAGCAAATAAAAGAAGAGCAGGATGGGCCTAAGAGGCCTGCCGCGCCTTCATCAGCTTCTTGAGCAGTGGTCTGCCGAACATCAACAGAAACACCGGACCGCCGACCAGTAGACAAAAGTAGTACGTCACCACCCGCCAGATCAGAATGGCCGCCGCCGCGGTGGATTTTCCCACCATTGGCGCCAACAGTGCCGCCGAGGTCAACTCCGCAGCGCCCGCGCCACCAGGCAACAGACTGAGCTGTCCGGCGCCCAGCGAGAGCATCTGCACCAGAAAACTCCAGGCCCACTGCAAGTCCGCGCCCAGTCCACGCAACGCCAGATACAGCACGCTGTAGCGCAGCAGCCAATGCACGCAGGTGAGGGCGAACACTTTGCTCAACGTCTGCCAGGGCAACTTCAGTGCATTGATGAAGTCGGCGAGAAAGTGCAGCACTTTGCGCGTCCAGCGACGGCGAGTGCTGGCGGGCACGTTCATTCTGGCCAGTAGCCGTCCGCTCAGGCGAATCAGTGGGCGGTGGTAACGTGCCAGCAGTACGCAACTGAACAGCCCACCGAACAACGATACGGCGCTGACGATCAGAAGCCATTCGAGACGATCACTCAGGTGCTGGAACACGGCGTAGATCAGAATGCCGCTCAAGGCGCACAGAAAGAACAGCAGGTCGCTCAACTGATCCATGGCAAACACGGCGCTGCTGCGGGACGGGCGCACGCCGTAGCGGGCCAGTAGTGCCATGATCGTCAGGGGGCCGCCGCTGCCGCCCGGTGTCGCGCAATAGGCAAATTCAACGGCCATGACCACGCCCAGGCTCTTCATCGGCGTGATGCGATTACGCTGATCGCCGAGCAATAAGCGCAGACGCAGGGTGTTGATGCCCCAGCAAAGCAGAATCATGGCGAACATGATCAGCAGCCATTGCAGCGGAAAGTTTTGCAAGCGCGCCCAGATCCCGCTGCCACCGAGTAGCAGTGGGATCAGCGCGGCTGCGAGCAGACCAAGCAACAACACAAGGCCGCGACTCATGCGGCGCGTTCCCGTTGACCGCGCTGTTGTGCAAGCCAGTTCACCTTGGTCATCGGCACTCGTCCTGCCGCCAGCAGCCGCTGGAGGGTATTGAGCCAGTAATTGCGGGAATAGCCATGACGCATGTCCACCGGGTGCAAGCCTAGACGAATCACTGGGGCGTGACGCCAGCGGTGTTCGCGCTGATCGCTGACCATCTTCGACAGACCACGACGCCAGGCGCTGCGCGCACTCCACACCAGCCCCGGCGCATCGACAGGGGTGAAGTCCGGCAAACGATAAAGGTGCTGAGGATCGCTGGTGTAGCGCAGCGGCAATTGGCGCAGAGCTTCTCGCGTGCCTTCGCTCATCAACCAGGCTGGGGCAACGAAGCCGTGCAGCGGCCACTCGTAGCGCTGGAACAGTTCTATGCCGGTGCGCAGGCGGGCGAGCGCGGCGTCGTGGGATAAACGATAGAACTCGCCCTCATGGGTATAGAGACGGCGCATGAACCAATCGCGTGGCGTGGTCGGGTCAGGTTCCTGGTCATCATGAAAATAACCGTGCAGGACCAGTTCATCGCCGCGGGCGAGGCGGGTGCTCAGCAGTCGACGAAAGTCCGGGTGAGCGTCGAGGGCGTCGTGGCGATGAAAATCCGGCACCACCAGCCAGGTCATCGGCACATTGCCTAAAGCATCGACTGCTTCTACAAAAGGTCGGTAATCCGCCCAGGTCGAGGGGGCCACGTCGTGCAGCGTCAGCAGTACGGCGGGGCGATTCAGGGAATCAGCCATTGGCCACCTTCCGCGTTACGTGGCCGAGGACGGCGCGGTAGTGGCTCAGCAAACTGTCGACCACGGTATCCCAGGCGTAATGCCGTTCGACATGTTGGCGCGCCTGTAGGCCAAGTCTTGCGCTGTCGCGACTGAACAACTCGCGCACGGCGTTGGCCATGGCTTGTGGGTTGTTCGGCTCACACAGCAGGCCGCAGGACTCTGGCACGATCTCTTGAAAAGCCCCGGCCGCCACCGCCACAACCGGAATACCGCAGGCCATGGCTTCGAGGATCACCAGACCGAAGGTTTCCTGATCGCCGGCATGCACCAAGGCATCGGCACTGGCCATCAGCCGGGCAACGGTCGGCGCCGGGCAGAATTCATTGATGACGCTGACGTTGTCCGGCACCACTGCGGGCATCGATGAGCCCACCAGCAGCAGGTGATAGCGCGGGCCAAGGCGTTGCATGCATTTGAGCAGGACCGGCAGGTTTTTCTCTTTCGAGCCGCGCCCGGCGAAGATCAGCAGGTGAGTGTCTTCGTCGATCCCCAGTTCGGCGCGCAGGCCTGGATCTGCGGCGCCCGGGTGGAAATTTTGCAGGTCAACGCCCAGCGGTTGCACGAAAACGTTGCGCACCCCCAGGCCAGTCAGCTTGTCAGCCATTACCTGGCTCGGCGCCAGTACCCGATCAAAGTTGCCGTAGAGCTTGGTGACATAGGCCTCGACGTTGGGCGTAACCCAATGTCCCATGCGGTTACTGGCCAGCAGCGGCAGGTCGGAATGGTAAAAACCGATCACCGGTACATCCAGTTGGCGCCGGGCATCCAGTGCGGCCCATGCGGTGAGGTACGGGTCGCCCACTTCAATCAGATCGGGTTGCAAGTCCTGCAGGACGTTTCGCCAAGGGGCCAAACGCACGGGGAAGCGGTAACCCTTGCCAAAGGGCAGGGCGGGAGCGGGAACCGTATAAACACCATCGTTTTCGCCGAAATGCGCACCAGGGATCAGCAGGCTGTGACGAGTCCCGGGTTTGACGCCCAACCGGCGGTGTTTGGCGTCAAGATAAGTGCGTACGCCACCGCTGGCCGGGGCGTAGAACATGGTGATGTCGGCGATGTGCACAGTGACCGTCCCTCCGCAGCGTTGCTCTCCCTTGGTTGACCTTTATCCACAATAGATGTTCGGTCGGGATTTGTGCGGTGCAACGAAGCGCAGCCCTCTCCCAGAAGGAGAGGGCTGCGCGAAGTGTTTGGGCTTGATACATCGACCAGAAAGTTTGAGCCGAACTCAGGTTTGAAACGCTTGAAGATCAGCGCCCTTTCCCCTCACACCCAGGGGTGAAGTTTTTGATCTTAAATGCGGAAACTGCCCACCAACTGCTTCAACCGCGAAGCCTGCTGCTCCAGGTCCGAACAGGCACGCAACGTCGCCTGCAGGTTCTCAACGCCTTCCTGGTTCAGCGTGTTGATCTCGGTGATGTCCACGTTGATCGACTCGACCACGGCGGTTTGCTCTTCGGTCGCGGTGGCCACCGATTGGTTCATCCCGTCGATCTCGCCAATGCGCTGGGTCACGCTGTTCAGACGCTCGCCTGCAAGATTGGCGATTTCCACGCTGTCCTGGCTGTGACGCTGGCTGTCACTCATGGTACTCACCGACTCACGGGCGCCGACTTGCAACTCCTCGATCATGGTCTGCACCTGTTGCGCTGATTCCTGGGTGCGGTGTGCCAGGTTACGCACTTCATCCGCCACCACGGCAAAACCACGCCCGGCCTCACCGGCACGCGCCGCTTCGATCGCCGCGTTGAGCGCGAGCAGGTTGGTTTGCTGGGAAATACTGGTGATCACCTCGAGAATCTGGCCGATGTTCACGGTTTTGCTGTTCAGCGACTCAATGTTGCTGCTCGATGCGCTGAGCATGCTCGACAGTTGATTCATCGCCTTGATGCTGCGATCCACCACTTGCTGGCCGTCCTCAGCGAGACCGCGGGCGTCGCTGGCCTGATTCGAGGCTTGCGCGGCATTGCGGGCGATTTCCTGAGCCGCGGCACCTAGCTCATTGATCGCGGCGGCGACACTGCTGGTGCGCGAAGCTTGCTGATCAGAGTTGTACATCGACGAGTTCGACGCGGCGACCACGCGCAGCGCGACTTCGTTGACTTGCCCTGTGGCCGACGACACTTCGCGGATCGAGCGGTGGATGCGCTCGACGAAGCGGTTGAACGCGGTGCCGAGGATACCGAACTCATCGTTATTGACGATGGTCAGGCGTTTGGTCAGGTCGCCTTCACCGTCGGCGATGTCTTCCATGGCGCGGGTCATGACGTGCAGCGGCTGGATGAGGATACGGATCAGCATGCCGAGCAGGGCAATGATGATGGCTACCGCGATAACCGTCGCAATGACTGCCGAGGCGCGGAATTCGCTGAGCATCGCGAAGGCTTTGTCCTTGTCCACCGACAGGCCGATGTACCAGTTCACCGACGGCAGGCCTTTGATCGGGGCAAAAGTGACGATGCGTGTTTTGCCATCGACGGTGACTTCACTGAAGTCACTGCTGATGCGCGGGGTGTCCTGCGGATACGCTTCTTTCAGCGATTTCATCACCAGCGCTTTGTCCGGGTGCACGAGGATCTTGCCGTCGGCGCTGACCAGGAACACATAACCCATGCCGTCGAAGTCTCGGGCGGCGAGGGTGTCGACCAGCGATTGCAGGCTCAAGTCGCCGCCAACCACGCCGACGCTCTGGCCGGCCTTTTTCGAGGCGGTGGCAATGGAAATGATCAGTTGGCCAGTGGCCGCGTCAATGTAGGGCTCGGTCAGGGTCGGGGTACTGCTGCTCTCGGCACCTTTGTACCAAGGGCGAACCCGTGGATCGAAACCGTCCGGCATCTTCACATCCGGGCGGATGGTGAAATGACCGGTAGCATCGCCCAGGTAGGTGGCCATAAACGTCGAGGTCAGGGCCTTCTGGTCCAGCAGACTGGCGACATTGGCGGGCTCGGGGTTGATGGCGATGTTTTGGGCAGCGTTCTCGACCAGCAGAATGCGGCCGCTGAGCCACGTTTGAATATTGCCGGCGGTGACTTCGCCCATTTCGTTGAGGTAATTGTTCAGGTCATCTCGAATCGCATTGCGCTGGAGCCAGTCGTTATACAGCGTGAACGAGGCGAAGGCGGCAATGACGATGAGGGCGGCGGCAAGCAAAATTTTATGGCTGAAGCGCAGATTTTTGTTCATGGCTTGGGGTTCCGCTAAGGTCTTAATGTCCAAGGCGTGCTTTTATAGCAGCGCGCTAAATGGGCAAGGATGAAAGTAAGCTGATATTTCCGTCTCTCCTTAGGGAAATGTCTGTCCTGACTTTTGGTCGGCTTCTCACCTTTCTTTATCGGCCATGCAGAATCAAAGATTAACCAACGGGTGACAAAATGCCTGACTCATCGCAACTCGTAATCGGCGCCGATCTCGCGGGGCAACCGATCGCCCAGGCCATGCGTCTGGCGAATCGACACGGGCTGGTCGCTGGCGCGACCGGCACGGGTAAAACCGTCACCTTGCAGCGTCTGGCCGAAGCCTTCAGTGACGCGGGCGTCGCCGTATTCGCTGCCGACATCAAGGGTGATCTGTGCGGTCTCGGTGCTGCCGGCAACCCGCAGGGCAAAGTCGCCGAGCGCATTGCCGGGATGCCTTGGCTCAACTACAAACCGCAGGCTTATCCGGTGACGTTGTGGGACATCCACGGCGAGTCGGGTCATCCGCTGCGCACCACGCTGAGTGAAATGGGCCCGCTGCTGATCGGCAGCCTGCTGGAACTCACCGACAGCCAACAAGCGGCGCTGTATGCCGCGTTCAAAGTCGCGGATCGTGAAGGGCTGTTGCTGCTGGATCTGAAGGACCTGAAAGCGCTGCTCAATCACCTCAAAGACAATCCGCAAATGTTGGGTGAAGACGCCGCGCTGATGACCACAGGTTCCAGTCAGGCGCTATTGCGTCGGCTGGCAACCCTGGAACAGCAGGGCGCCGAGGCGTTGTTTGGCGAGCCGGCGCTGCAACTCGAAGACATCCTGCAACCGGCCGCCGATGGCCGTGGGCGCATTCATCTGCTTGACGCCAGCCGTCTGGTGCATGAGGCGCCGAAGGTCTACGCGACGTTCTTGCTGTGGCTGCTGGCCGAGTTGTTCGAACAACTGCCGGAGCGCGGCGACGCTGATAAACCGCTGCTGGCACTGTTTTTCGATGAGGCGCATTTGTTGTTCGGCGACACGCCCAAGGCCTTGCAGGAGCGCTTGGAGCAAGTGGTGCGGTTGATTCGCTCCAAAGGGGTTGGGGTGTATTTCGTCACCCAATCACCGGCTGACTTGCCGGATGATGTGCTGGCGCAGCTTGGTTTGCGCATCCAGCACGGTTTGCGCGCCTTCACCGCCAAAGAGCAGAAATCCCTGCGCGCAGTGGCGGACGGGTTCCGGCCCAACCCAGCGTTCAACAGTTTGTCGGTGCTGACTGAGTTGGGTATCGGCGAGGCGCTGGTCGGCACACTCGCGGACAAGGGCACGCCGGAAATGGTTGAGCGCGTGCTGGTCGCGCCGCCGCAGTCACGAATCGGGCCGTTGACAGACACCGAGCGCACGATGCTGATAGCCGGCTCCCCCTTCAAGGGGCGGTATGACAAGCCGATTGATCGGGAGTCGGCTTATGAAATTCTGATGGGGCGTAAAGGCTTGGCACCGGAGGCTGAAACACCGGCGGGCAAGCCTGCCGTGCAAGAGCCTAGTCTGGCCGATAGGGCGGGGGAGTTTCTTGGTACGGCGGCAGGGCAGGCGTTGAAATCAGCCATGCGCCAGGCTGCCAACAACCTGGGCAAACAACTGGTACGCGGCCTGATGGGCTCCCTGCTCGGCGGCAGTAAACGCCGCTGATCAAACGGTGGGAGCGGGCTCGCTCGCTCCCCCATTAGATCGATGTCAGGTCTTGGCTTTGGCGTGCGCGGCAAGGCGCTCCAGCGCTGCGCGCAACCCCGGATCAGTGATCCCGTCCGCCGTCGCCTGAATCGTCGCGGCTGCATCCGTCGACAAATCCATGGTATGCCCGGTCGCACCGCGCTGAACCGTTGGCGGCTGCACCTTGAACAGAATCCGCGTGAGGCTGGCGAACTCGTCGAACATTTGTAATTGCCGTTGCAGACGCTTTTGCTGATAACGCAGACGTGTGGCCCAGTGGCCGTCAGTGACAATCAGCAACAGACTGCCTTCACGCCACGAAGCGACATGGCAGTGCTCACGGGCAGCGGGTTGCAGTTGGCTTTCAAGTAGACGCTGCAGATGACCCAAACGTTGGGCATGGCCGAGGATGGCTTTGAGCGGCTTGGCTTCGCGCAGTAGAACGGCGGGTGCTCTGGCCGTAAGAGGGCGAAATGCCATGATCGAACACCTGAAGTAACAGAAGCGCCATGGTAGCAGAAAGCAGCGAAATCACTCGCCCATTGCTTTTGCAATTGCTTTGCCCATTAAATCAACGACTAACTTCTTTTCTGTGTGACTTGAAGTTGAGCAAAACGCCCCTATTTTAAGTGAGCCCCGTCAAAGCGCAGTGCCAGCATCGTGGAACATCGCCACTTTCCTCACCACCGTTTCCGGGTAGAATGCTCGTTCGCATGCGGCCATGAGGGCTGCACGGGCGACTCACGGGGCCGCCCTCCATCCCTTTAGTGTGGAAGATCCTGCCGATATGTTTGCGCCTTTGTTAAAGAAACTTTTTGGAAGCAAGAACGAGCGTGAAGTCAAACGCATGCTCAAGACGGTGCAGCTCGTCAATGCCTTCGAAGAGCAAATGGTGGCCCTTTCGGACGATCAATTGCGCGCCAAGACCGATGAGTTCAAGGCCCGCATCGCCAAAGGGGAAACCCTCGACAAGCTGTTGCCAGAAGCCTTTGCGGTTGCTCGTGAAGCCGGCAAGCGCATCATGGGCATGCGCCACTTCGACGTACAGCTCGTCGGTGGCATGACCTTGCATGAAGGCAAGATCGCCGAAATGCGTACCGGTGAGGGTAAAACCCTCGTGGCTACCCTGGGTGTTTACCTCAACGCACTGTCCGGCAAAGGCGTGCACGTTGTGACGGTGAACGACTACCTGGCCCGCCGTGACGCCAACTGGATGCGTCCGCTGTATGAGTTCCTCGGCCTGACTGTCGGCGTCGTGACGCCGTTCCAGCCGCCGGAAGAAAAGCGCATTGCTTACGCTGCCGACATTACTTACGGCACCAACAACGAATTCGGTTTCGACTACCTGCGCGACAACATGGCGTTCAGCATGGAAGAAAAATTCCAGCGCGAACTCAACTTTGCCGTGATCGACGAAGTCGACTCCATCCTTATCGACGAAGCGCGTACCCCGCTGATCATTTCCGGTCAGGCCGAGGACAGCTCCAAGCTGTACATCGAGATCAACAAACTGATCCCGCAGCTGGAACTGCACGTTGAAGAAGTCGAAGGCGAAGTCACCAAGGCTGGCCATTACACCGTCGATGAGAAGACCCGTCAGGTCGAACTCAACGAAGCCGGCCACCAGTTCATCGAAGACATGCTTACCCGCGTCGGCCTGCTGGCTGAAGGCGAGAGCCTGTACTCGTCGCATAACCTGGGCCTGCTGACCCACGTCTATGCCGGTCTGCGTGCGCACAAGCTGTTCAATCGCAACATTGAATACATCGTGCAGGACGGCCAGGTCGTACTGGTCGACGAACACACCGGCCGTACCATGCCGGGCCGTCGTTTGTCCGAAGGCCTGCACCAGGCCATCGAAGCCAAGGAAAACCTGAATATTCAGGCCGAAAGCCAGACCCTGGCCTCGACCACGTTCCAGAACTACTTCCGTCTGTACACCAAGCTGTCCGGCATGACCGGTACCGCCGACACCGAAGCGTTCGAGTTCCACCAGATCTATGGCCTGGAAGTCATGGTCATTCCGCCGAACAAACCGTTGGCGCGTAAAGACTATAACGACCTGGTATTCCTCACCGCCGAAGAGAAATACACGGCGATCGTGGCGGACATCAAGGAAAGCATGGCCGCTGGCCGTCCGGTGCTGGTGGGTACTGCCACCATCGAAACCTCCGAGCACATGTCCGCACTGCTCGTGAAGGAAGGCATCGAACACAAGGTTCTGAACGCCAAGTTCCACGAAAAAGAAGCCGAGATCATCGCTCAGGCCGGTCGTCCGGGTGCACTGACCATCGCCACCAACATGGCCGGTCGTGGTACCGACATCCTGTTGGGCGGTAACTGGGAAGTTGAAGTCGCTTCGCTGGAAAACCCGACCCCTGAGCAAATTGCCCAGATCAAGGCCGACTGGCAAAAGCGTCACCAGCAAGTGCTGGAGTCCGGCGGCTTGCAGGTCATCGCCTCCGAGCGTCACGAATCCCGCCGTATCGACAACCAGTTGCGTGGTCGTGCCGGCCGTCAGGGTGATGCCGGTTCCAGCCGCTTCTACCTGTCGCTGGAAGACAGCCTGATGCGCATTTTCGCCTCTGACCGGGTGAAGAACTTCATGAAAGCCTTGGGCATGCAGCCGGGCGAAGCGATCGAGCACCGCATGGTGACCAACGCGATCGAGAAGGCGCAGCGCAAGGTTGAAGGGCGTAACTTCGACATTCGTAAGCAATTGCTCGAGTTCGATGACGTCAACAACGAACAGCGTAAAGTGATTTATCACATGCGTAACACGTTGCTGGCCGCCGACAACATCGGTGAAACCATCGCCGATTTCCGTCAGGACGTGCTCAACGCGACCATCAGCGCCCACATTGCGCCGCAATCGCTGCCAGAGCAGTGGGACGTGGTCGGCCTGGAAGCAGCGCTTGCCAGCGACTTCGGGGTGAAACTGCCGATCCAGCAATGGCTCGATGAAGACGATCATCTATACGAAGAAACCCTGCGCGAGAAGCTGATGAACGAGCTGATCGCCGCGTACAACGAGAAAGAAGATCAGGCCGGTGCCGAAGCACTGCGCTCCTTCGAGAAGCAAATCGTTCTGCGTGTGCTGGACGATCTGTGGAAAGATCACCTGTCGACCATGGATCACCTGCGTCACGGCATCCACCTGCGTGGCTATGCCCAGAAGAACCCGAAGCAGGAATACAAGCGCGAGTCGTTCACGCTGTTCTCCGAGCTGCTCGATTCGATCAAGCGCGACTCGATCCGCGTGCTGTCGCACGTTCAGGTGCGCCGCGAAGATCCGGAAGCCGAAGAGCAACGCCTGCGTGAGGAAGCTGAAGCACTGGCTGCCCGCTTGCAGTTCGAACATGCCGAAGCTCCTGGGCTGGATCAACCGGACGCGTTGGGTGAAGAGGTCGATGTGGCCCTCGCCACCGCCCCGGTGCGCAACGAGCAGAAGCTGGGCCGCAACGAACTGTGCTACTGCGGTTCGGGCAAGAAATTCAAGCATTGCCACGGGCAGATCCAGTAAAACCCGTTACAACGGCTGAAATACCCGCGCCGCGACCGGCTTCTGCCGTCGCGGCGTTTTGCCATTCAAGCCACCGTCCCAACGATGGGCGGTGCTGACATCATTGAGTAAGGAGCGCATTCATGGCTGTTGGTCTTGGTCCTTTGCCAACGTTGCACCCGGTTGCCGGTTTTGAACTCGGTATCGCCTCGGCCGGCATCAAGCGCCCTGGGCGCAAAGATGTCGTGGTGATGCGCTGCGCTGAAGGTTCGACCGTGGCGGGCGTGTTCACGTTGAACGCTTTTTGTGCTGCGCCTGTGATCCTGGCGAAACAACGCGTGCAGAACGCTGTGCGCTACTTGCTGACCAACACCGGCAATGCCAACGCCGGCACCGGCGAGCCAGGCCTGGCCGCTGCTGAGCGCACTTGCGCCAGATTGGCTGAGCTGACTGGCGTCGACGCCAATCAGATCCTGCCGTACTCCACCGGTGTCATCGGCGAGCCACTGCCGGTCGAAAAAATCGAAGGTGCCTTGCAAGCCGCGCTGGATGATCTGTCCGAAAACAACTGGGAAGCGGCCGCCACCGGCATCATGACCACCGACACCCTGCCCAAGGGTGCCAGCCGCCAGTTCCAGCATGACGGCGTGACCATCACGGTAACCGGCATCAGCAAAGGCGCAGGCATGATTCGCCCTAACATGGCGACCATGCTTGGCTACATCGCGACCGACGCCAAAGTCGCCCGCGACGTGCTGCAAAATCTGATGCTCGACGGCGCCAACAAGTCGTTCAACCGCATCACCATCGACGGCGACACCTCGACCAACGATTGCTGCATGCTGATTGCCACCGGCCAGGCTGCTCTGCCGGAAATTACCCGTGCCGAAGGCGAACTGTTTGCCAAACTCAAGCAAGCGGTGTTCGAAGTGTGCATGGACGTGGCCCAGGCCATCGTGCGTGACGGCGAAGGCGCGACCAAGTTTGTGACCGTTGAAGTCAACGGCGGCGGCAATCATCAGGAATGTCTGGACGTCGGTTACACCGTGGCGCACTCGCCGCTGATCAAGACCGCACTGTTCGCCTCCGATCCGAACTGGGGTCGCATCCTGGCCGCTGTCGGCCGTGCCGGCGTGCCGGAACTGGATGTGAGCAAGATCGACGTGTTCCTTGGCGATGTGTGCATCGCCAGCCGTGGCGCTCGTGCTGAGACCTACACTGAAGCGCAAGGCTCGGCGGTGATGCAGCAGGAAGAGATCACGATCCGTATCGAGCTGGGTCGCGGCGATTGCAGCGAAACGATCTGGACCACCGACCTGTCGCATGAATACGTGAAGATCAACGCCGAATACCGGACTTGATCCAATGGCCGGGTGAGAGCTGCTCGCGAAGACGGCAGTCCAGACACCACAAGTCCCAAAGCTTTTCCTCTGACGAAAAGGCGCCAAAACCATGTCCCTGCACCTGATCATCGGCGACAAACTGCTTTCCTCATGGTCGCTACGTGCCGCCCTGGCCGTTGAACTGACCGGCGCGCCTTACAGCGAAGAACGGGTCAAACTCGGCAAGCCCGACACCCGTGAGCAACTGCTCAAACATTCACCGACGGCCAAGGTGCCGCTGCTGAAAACCGCGCGCGGCACCATCGCCGATTCGCTAGCGATTGCCGAATACCTGGCCGAGCAGTTCCCGTCCGAGTCACTCTGGCCGACCGACATCGCGGCCCGCGCCCAGGCCCGATCCGCCTGTGCACAAATGCACAGCGGCTTCTTCGCCATACGTAACCACATGCCGTTCAACCTGAGCCACGATGCGCCGCTGAACCCGGTGCCGCCGGAGGTGAAGGTCGATATCGAACGCATGCTCGCGTTGTGGGCCGAATGCCGTGCTGTCGCCACCGAAGAAGGGCCTTACCTGTTTGGCCGCGTGAGCCTGGCCGATGCGTTCTTCGCCCCGATTGCCGTGCGTCTGCGCACCTATCAGGTGAAGCTGCCCGCGGCTGACGAAGCCTATGTTGAAACCGTCTACCAATGGCCGGCCTTCAAGGCATGGCAGAAGGCTGGACTGGAGGAATTGACCCCGTGAAACGTGTACACGTCGCTGCTGCCGTCATCCGTGACGACAGTGGCAAGATTCTCATCGCCCGCCGTGCCGATACCCAGCATCAGGGTGGTTTGTGGGAGTTCCCCGGTGGCAAGGTCGAGGCTGGCGAATCAGTTGAAAGCGCGCTGGCCCGTGAGCTGCAGGAAGAGTTGGGTATCGTCGTTGGCGCTGCCCGGCCATTGATCAAAGTGCGCCATGACTATCCAGACAAGCAGGTGTTGCTGGATGTCTGGGAAGTCTCGAGCTTCAGCGGCGACCCCCATGGCGCCGAAGGCCAGCCATTGGTCTGGGTGAGCGCCAAGGAACTGGCGAATTATGAGTTCCCGGCCGCCAACCAGCCGATCGTTGCGGCGGCGCGGTTGCCTGCTGAGTACCTGATCACCCCGCAAGACCTTGAAACTGCGGCGTTGTTGCGCGGCATCCAGAAGGCGATTGCTGGCGGGATCAAGCTGATCCAGTTGCGCGCGCCCAATGGCTATGACCCGAAGTACCGCGATCTGGCGGTAGACGCCGCCGGTCTGTGTGCCGGTAAAGCGCAGTTGATGATCAAAGGGCCGTTCGAATGGCTCGGTGATTTCCCGTCTGCGGGTTGGCATATCACTTCTGCGCAGTTGCGCAAATACGCCGCGGCGGGTCGCCCGTTGCCGGCGCAGCGTTGGTTGGCGGCGTCTTGCCATAGCGCAGAAGAGTTGGCTCTGGCCGAGCAGATGGGGGTGGATTTCGTGACCCTGTCGCCGGTGCAGCCGACGTTGACTCACCCGGATGCGCCGCCGCTGGGCTGGGAACAGGCTTCGGCGTTGATCGAAGGTTGCAGCAAACCGGTGTTCCTGCTCGGCGGCGTTGGTCCGGCGCAGCGGGAGAAGGCTTGGGGGGTTGGTGCTCAGGGTGTGGCGGGGATTCGGGCGTTCTGGCCAGAGAGCTGAAATATGTGGTGATGCTGCTGGCCTCTTCGCGAGCAAGCCCGCTCCCATAGTTGATCGGGTTCCTTCAATTGGAATGCAATCACCTGGGGGCTTGCTCGCGAAGGCGTCCGGTCAGGCGCTACTGTCCTGAAGGTTTTGCAGCAGGCTGCCAAAGAATCTCCGCCACCCCCTGCCGCCGCGCAATCAACCGCGCCGCGACAAACAACAAATCCGACAGCCGATTGATATACGCCAGCCCAACCCCGGCCAACGGCTCAATTGCGTTCAAATGCTGACAGCGTCGCTCGGCACCCCTGGCCAGGCTTCGGCACACATGGGCCTGAGCGATCAACATCGAACCGCCCGGCAGAATGAAATTCTCCAGCGGCCCCAACTCCTCATTCCACACGTCAATCGCCGTTTCCAGCCGTTCGATTTCCGCTGCGTTCAGCGCCTGATATTCCGGCATTGCCAACTCGCCGCCCAAGTCGAACAGCCGATGCTGACAAGGCGCCAATACCTCGATCAGTTCACTCAGGCGCGGATAGGCCTCGCGCTCGGCAATCAGGCCGGCCAGTAATACGCCGACCTGACTGTTCAGCGTATCAACCTCGCCAATCGCCTCGATGCGTGGGTGATCCTTCGGCACGCGGCGGCCATCGCCCAGGCCGGTTTCGCCGGTGTCGCCGGTGCGGGTGTAAATCTTCGACAGGCGAAAGCCCATGGGTTACCTCGATAGTTGATGGGTTTCAGCCGCAATGGGCGCAGGTTGGGCCAACGGAAGGCGCAGGGTGAAGCAGGTGTCCTGGCCCGGCGCCGATTGCACTTCCATCTGCCCTTTGTGGTTATTGGTGATGATGAAGTACGACACCGACAACCCAAGGCCTGTGCCCTGGCCGACTTCCTTGGTGGTAAAGAACGGTTCGAAAATGCGTTTACGCACGTTCTCGCTCATGCCGATGCCGTTGTCCTCGACCTGAATCTCGGCCCACGGTGGATTGAGCTTGGTACGCAGAATGATTCGCCCCGGCTCGCTGTCGTCTTCGCGCTGGTGAATCGCTTGCGCGGCGTTTTTCAGCAGGTTGAGCAGGACTTGTTCCAGTTCGTTGGCCGTGCCCGGAACCGGGCCGAGCGCAGGGTCGAACTGACGGATGATCGCCTGTCCCTTGAAGTCAAAACCGATGGCCAGATCGAAGTCGTTGCCAGCGATTTCCACCGCTTGATCAATCAGCGCCGGCAAATCACACGGGGCCAGTTGCCGGGTGCTACGACGGCTGAAGCTGAGCATGTGAGTGACGATTTTCGCCGCCCGGGCGCCGGCCTGCTGAATGCCATCGAGCAATTTCGGGACTTCTCGGCCCTGCAGGTAGCGGTTGACCGTGTCGAGTTCAATGCCCAACTGTTCGGCGGTTTCGAGGTTCTTCGGCAGGTCCGCCGACAGACGCCGGCGGATGTTCTGCACGTTGTGCAGGATTGCGCCCAGCGGGTTATTGATTTCGTGGGCCATGCCTGCGGCGAGACCGCCGACCGAGAGCATTTTCTCCGACTGCACCATCATTTCTTCCAGCGACAGGCGTTGGGTGATGTCGTCGATGCGGATCACCACGCCCCGCCCGGCGCCGCCCATCAGCGGGTAGAAGGTCAGGGCGTAATGCTTGGGCTCGTCGTCCTTGAACCAGGTTACGCGCTCGATTTTCGCTACCGTGTGTTGCTCGACGGTTTCCTTGAGCTGCGGCAGAAACGGCTTGAGCGGTTCGAACGCCAGGAAGATCGGCTGGTTCAGCGCTTCGTCGAGTCGCGTGCCGGACAGGGCACTGGCTTCCTGGTTCCACTGGGTGACGTAGAGCTGCTCGTCGAGGGCGATCAGCGCCGAGGGCATGGAGTCGATGATGCTGTTGAGGTAGTTCTGGAAACCGGTCAGTTTTTTCTCGATCTTGCTGCGCACCTGGACTTCCAGTTCCAGTTTACGGTTGGTGTGCCGGGTTTCTTCGGCAAGCCCCTGGGCCTGATCGAAAGCGGCTTGTGAGTCGTCGCGGGCGCGTTTGAGCTGCTGTTCGCGGGCTTCGATGCGCGAGAGCATGGTGTTGAACGCCTCGGCAAGGCTGCCGATTTCGTCGTGGTTACCGCGCGAAGCACGCAGGGCGTAGTTCTCTTCGCGGGTGACTTGGCGCGAGAGTTCTTCAAGTTCGTGGATCGGGCGGGTGATCAGGCGTTTGATCTGCCGGGCAATCACCAGCCAAAGCAGCACACTGAAAATCAGGATGCCGAGACTCGCGGTGAGCGTGCCGGTGTAGAACGCCATCGGCAATTCGCTGCTGGCCACCAGCAACAGATGACCGGGTGAAGTGCCAGGGCGGGGCAGGGTGATCAATTGATTGCTGCGAAACTCGGTCAGTTGCCAGGCTTCGATGTGCCGATCGTGTTCCGGCAAGTTGAGCTTGTCACCATGCTGCACTTGCGCCAGTCGCTCGCCATTGCCGTCATACAGGGCGGCGGCGCGCAATGGTGAATAGCTGTCGAGCTCCTTGAGCAGTCGTTCGGCGCTGCGCGGTGATTGCAGGGCTTCGCTGACCAGACTTGGGTTGGCAATCAGCCGGCCGATGGTCTGCAAGGCTTGCGGGGCCATGCTTTCCTGGGAGATGTAATAAGCGGCGCTGATAAAAGTCAGGTTGGCGACGAGCAAGACAGTGGTCAACAGCACCAGCAGGGCGGCCAGCAGTTTCTGGCCGACGGGCAGGTTTTCGAGGCGCTGGCGCAATGGCATCAGGTTTATCGCAGCAAAGGAACAAGTGGCCAGCGTAGCCGCTGCTCAGTCGCTGGGCAATCCGAGGCTGCGCAGATGAGCGACCAGTCGATGCTGCAATTGGCTGAGGTGCGGCAAGTTGAGTTGATGGCGTGCGGCGACTTTGCAGGCGTGGCCCAATAGATAGCTGATCTCGGTGCGGCGCATGTTGGCCACGTCCTGATACATCGATGAGTAATTGGCGGCGGTGGCCTGGATCACTCGTTCCACTTCCTGTTGCAGGTTGTCAGCGGCTGCCGGTTGCCCGCAACGCTGGAGCAACTCCGCCAGTTCTGCGCACAACGTAGCCACTTCGCAGTGGTGCTCCTGCAAGCCGCCGTTGCGGCAGTTGTGCAGCACGGTCAGCGGATTGATCGCGCAATTGAGCGCCAGCTTGCGCCACAACCGGGTGAGGATGTCGGTGCTCCATTCATGGGGGATGTTCGCTGCGTCCAGATCATCCAGCCAGATCGGCGCTACCGGGTGAGCGGCATCGCCGAGCCAGGTGTAACCGTGGCCGGCAAACACCACGCGCCAGTCGCCATCGCGGAACGCGCCTTCGGTGCTGGAGGCACTGATGCAGCGTGCTTGCGGCACTTGCGCGGCGACAGCGTCCTGGCTGCCCAGGCCGTTTTGCAGCAGGATCAGTTCGGCATCCGGCGCCAGGCGCGGGGCGAGCAGGGCGACAGCGCTTTCGGCATCGTAGGCCTTGCAGGCCAACAACAGGCGACGGATCGGTTCTGGGCTGTCCGGCGTTTCGCCGGGAACTGCATAAGTCTTGGCTTGTCCTTGTTCCACGAGGGTTAATCCGCCGGCTGCCTGATAGCTGTGCAAGCGCATCGCGTCCCGCACGATCAGCCGGACCGGCAAGCCAGCGCGAGCCAGCCGCGCAGCCCAAAGGGTGCCGAGACTGCCGGCGCCAAGAACATGCCAAGGGATAGACATCAGTTTTTTGCTCGATTGGTTGCAGGCATGTGCGGCTCGCCGTGTCGGTAAGAAAAGACCCGTTATAATGAGCCCGATTTTAACCGCAAGCCAAGCGCGCTCCATCCTCATCGAGCGCGCCTTTTTATTGGAGAGATTACATGCCGTCGTTCGACGTGGTATCCGAACTGGACAAACACGAACTCACCAACGCGGTCGAGAACGCCGTGAAGGAACTCGATCGTCGTTATGACCTGAAAGGCAAAGGCAGCTTCGAGTTCAAGGAAAAAGACCTGACCGTCAACCTGACCGCTGAAGCCGATTTCCAGCTGGAGGCGATGATTGAGATCCTCAAACTGGCCCTGGTCAAGCGCAAGATCGATGTGCAGTGTCTTGAGGTCAAGGACGCTTACGCATCGGGCAAACTGATGAAACAGGATGCCGTGCTCAAGGAAGGTATCGACAAGGAGCTGGCGAAGAAGATCGTCGGCCACATCAAGGACGCCAAGCTCAAGGTACAGGCCGCCATTCAGGGCGAGCAGGTGCGCGTTACCGGCAAGAAGCGTGATGACCTGCAAGAAGCCATCGCGGCCCTGCGTGCCAAGGAGTTCGGCATGCCGCTGCAGTTCAACAACTTCCGCGACTAAGCGCTATCCGCGCAATCTGTGGGAGCGGGCTTGCTCAAGCACGCGGTGTGTCATTGAGCAATAAGGTTCACTGAGGCACCGCCTTCGCGGGCAAACCCTCTCTCACTCGGATTTTATTTTCCCCGGCGGGTCTTTGCGCTACTTATTCTTTGCGTGCCGCGTAGCCGGAAATCAGGAGATACAACATGGATTTGAATGCTGAGGTGGACAACCTGGTCAGGGTATCCCAAGCGTGGATCCCGATGATCATGGAATACGGCAGCCGTGTGCTACTGGCAGTGATCACGTTGGCCATCGGCTGGTGGCTGATCAACAAGGTCACGCGCAAGCTCGGTGGCTTATTGGCTCTGCGTAACGCCGACCTGGCGCTGCAAGGCTTTATCAGTAGTCTGGCCAACGTCATTCTCAAAGTGCTGCTGATCGTCAGCGTCGCTTCGATGATCGGTGTGGAAACCACCTCGTTTGTTGCAGCCATCGGTGCTGCCGGTCTGGCCATCGGTCTGGCATTGCAGGGCAGCTTAGCTAACTTTGCGGGCGGCGTGCTGATTCTGCTGTTCCGTCCGTTCCGTATCGGCGACTGGATCGAGGCGCAAGGCGTGTCGGGTACGGTCGACAGCATCCAGATTTTCCACACCGTGCTGCGGACCGGCGACAACAAAACCATCATCCTGCCGAACGGCAACCTCTCGAACGGCATCATTACCAACACCAACCGTCAGCCAACCCGCAAGGTTGTGTTCGATGTGGGTGTGGATTACGAAGCCGATCTGCAGCAAGCGCGTCAGGTGCTGCTGGATCTGGCCAAGGATGAGCGTGTTCTGCAAGATCCAGCGCCACAGGCGGTGATTTCGACCTTGGGCGACAGTTCGATCACGGTTTCCCTGCGAGCGTGGGTTAAAACCGCGGATTACTGGGATGTGATGTTCATGTTTAACGAACAATCACGGGATCGCTTGAAGGCTGCAGGGATTGATATTCCGTTTCCACAGCGAGTCATTCGTGTGGTTCAGGAAACGGCGCCGCAATAACATCTGAGTTACAACCTGAAGGTTTCGTCAGTGTTGCATTGTTAGGTTGCTATCTAACTAGCAACAATTAAAGACTGTATGAAACCAGATACAAAAAAAACGCTCACCTGGATCAGGTGAGCGTTTTTTTGTTGCCGTGTTCGAACTAGCGCTGAATTACAAAATGCTCAGCGGGTATTCGATGATCAGGCGGGTGTCGTTGTTGTCGTTGCCGTTGATGCCGTTATAAGAGGAGTTTGCACGGTAGATCGCGCTACGCAAGCGGAAAGACAGATCTTTGGCCGGACCGCTTTGCATAACGTACTTGGTTTCGAAGTCGAACTCGTGTTCTTTACCTTCTTCGGCGCCTGTGGTGATGTTGTCACCCCGGACGTAACGAGTCATGAAGCTCAGGCCAGGAACGCCGTAGGTTTTCATGTTCAGGTCGTAGCGAGCCTGCCAGGAACGCTCATCTTGGCCGTTGAAGTCGGAGTATTGGATGGAGTTGGCGAGGAAGATAGTGCCGCCGCCGTCAACGCCGTAAACATAACCGGTGTCACCGGTAGAGCGCTGGTGAGCCAGGGTGAACTTGTGAGCGCCGATGCTATAGGCAGCTGCGAGGGACCAGATGCGGTTGTCAACATTGCCGCTCAGTTCTTGACCCTGGCTCTTGGAGCGATAGCCGTTGAAGTCGAAGTTCAGGGACTGATCTTCGTTGATCGGCAGGGTGTAGTTAGCGTTTATGTATTGCTTCTTGAAGTAGTCATCTACATCGGAAGCAGCCACGCCAGCTACAAAGTTGTCGGTGAACTGGTAGGTAGCGCCGGCAATGTTGGCACTGGTCAGGCCTGGGTTGTGCGGTCCGTTGATGCTGTCGCGGCCCATACCAGTCTGCGAACTCAGAGCGGAGAAGCGACCGGCGGTCAGCTCCAGACCTTTGATTTCTTTACTAGTGATGATGGTGCCGGTAGCAACTTCTGGCAGCAAGCGGCTGTCGTCTGTCGAGAAGACAGGGCTGGCAACGTATTGGTTACCATATTTCAGGACAGTGTCGGACAGACGGAACTTAACTGCACCGCCAACCTTCGATTGGGTGTCTTCTGGCCGGCCTTCGCTATCACGACCGAACATGCCGTTACCGGTACGGCCACGGCCGCTGTCCAGTTTGATCATGCCATTGGCCAAGGCATCTACACCGACACCTACGGTGCCCTGAGTAAAGCCCGACTCGTACGTAGCACGTAGGCCGAGACCAGTCTCTTCGCGATAACTTTGCGAAGTGCTAGGGTTATTTTTGAAATCACGGTTCATGTACAGCATACGGCTGTGAACATTCAGGCTCTGATCTTCAAAAAAGCCCTTGGATTCCTCTTGGGAAGACGCCATTGCGAACTGCGAGGTGCCTGCTGCAACAGCCAGGGCGATCATGCTCCACTTCATCACGCGCATCGTGATTTGCTCCTTTGGTTTTTAGAAGAGTACTGCCGTCCCACCTGTTTTATTATCTGGGCGGCTCTTTCTTTTTGTGTCGGCGCAAACTTATATCACGCTGACAATGTTGGCGATACTTGCGAGTCCAACCTTTCACCTTCTTTACGACACTGTCGCAGATGGCTGGGTAGATGTCGCAAATTCACAGTACCGATGCAATCGGACCGACAACTTTTCGCTGTTTTTCTAGCCTTTTGCATCGCTAAAAAAGAGTCCCTGGCAAAACACTTGAATCTCCATCGGGCAGCCTTGCCACTGTTTTTGTTGGTCTTAAGGCTCCCACGTCCCGTGGTGCGCTTAGAGTCCATATGAGTACGAATGCAACAAGCGTGCACAAACCGCAATTTCGGTGTGGCTTTTTTTCTGAACGCCTGTTTTTACCTGTAAAAGCCTCATAAATACTGGGCGAAAAGCCACTTGGTTCTCAGGGCTTGACGCGATTGTTCTTATGGTGTTGCCGTGCCGTTGCAAGCGCGTGACAACCAAAAACGTTACCGGTTCACCCCACAAGTGAGTATTTTGCGGATGCCCTGCGCACTGAGCGTAGACGCATTGTGCGGTTTTGGTGCAAAAAATTTTACAGCCTGTACCGGATTCATGCAGTTCGGGTTGAGGTTGATCGCTAGTGCTTCAGGATTTTCGGTCCATTTTGTGTGCTGCTCTTCAATTCGGGGGCCGTGCTGGTGCAGGGTGTCGATAAATGTCCCATCTCGGGGCGTTCGGATAATGTCCAGCGGCGTTGTCGTCGTGAAGACGGGCGCATTCGCAGGTATGCTGCCTGTCTGTCGCTTGGCGCGCCGCCCTCGGGGGAGGCCGCTAAGCTGAATTATGTAGATCAGCCGGGAGTGCGCGCAGTGTTTGCTTTAGATTCACGACTACAACAGGACACCCTTGCCATCGGCGACTTCCCGCTCTGCCGGCTGCTGCTGTCCAACGACGCCAGCTACCCGTGGTTCATCCTGGTACCTCGTCGTGACGATATCAGTGAGTTGTTTCAGTTGGATGTCGCCGATCAACAGCAGTTTTGGTTGGAAACCACCGCATTGGCCGAGTTGCTCAAAGATTTGTTCGATGCCGACAAAATGAATGTCGCAGCGTTGGGTAACGTGGTCAGCCAGTTGCACATGCATGTGATAGTGCGAAAACGCGATGACGCCGCCTGGCCAGCGCCTGTGTGGGGCAAGCACCTGGCCACGCCTTATAGCAGCGAAGAGGTGGCCGCTATTCGCGATCGATTGCGTGTCGTGCTGACCGATGATTTCACCTTTGTGGAGGGCTGAGTCATGAGTCTGGAACAACGCGTTAACGATCTGGAAAGCCGTTTGGCGTTTCAGGATGACACCATTCAAGCGTTGAACGACGTGCTGGTGGCGCAACAACGGGTGGTCGAGCGCCTGCAATTGCAGATGGCCGCACTGCTCAAGCGTCAGGAAGAAATGGTCGGGCAGTTCAGCTCTTTCGAAGAAGAAGCGCCACCACCGCACTATTGAGGTGGGCACTTTTCGTTGGGCAAAAAAAACCGCGAACAGCAAGCTGCTCGCGTTTTTTTTATGCCTTGGATCAGCGACGCGGCAGAGCCGCGATCACGTCCTCGGCTTGCAGGCCCTTGTCCCGGTTCATCACCGAGAACTCTACGCGCTGGCCTTCGACCAGAACGCGGTGGCCTTCGCCACGGATCGCGCGAAAGTGCACGAAAATATCATCGCCGGAATCCCGGGAGATAAAGCCGAAGCCTTTGGACGTGTTGAACCACTTGACGGTGCCGGTATCGCGGTTGGTCATGTCGTAGCTGGTTGGCGCGGCGGCAGGTGAAGATCTATAGAAGCTGACGGCCAGGTGCAGGATTACGGCTGTCAGGGCAATCACCAGGCTGAACAACACGGCTGGTTGGCCGGCGATGACGGGCATCGGCGCGATCAGGGTCAAGGTTTGCAGGACGACAGTCAGCACCAGAAGCGCACTGACCAGGTTTTGCAGATGCTGGCGCGGGCCTTTGTTCCAGTAAGGAATCACTGGAGCAATCACCAGGTTCAGCAGGCCGAAAAAGGCCAGGTAAAGTGCATCGGGTTGTTGCAGGTAAGGAACGGCTTCGGATTTCAAGCTGGGTATGAACGACAGCAGCAATGCCGCTGCGCCCATTAGCAGGTGGACGATTTTCAACATTTTGAATGGCTCACTTTATAACGGCTCACAAGGAAGAGCTGAAGATGCACGGTTCGCTTCGGGACAAAATAAGAGGCGGTGGACACGTACACGGCATCAGCCTATGCGCGAAACCCCGAAAAATGGGGCGTAGCGACACACTGCCTATTTAACAGCAAAGCCTGCTGCTACTCAAATCAGCCCGGCCAGCGGCACAGCACCGGTCTTTTTGTCGCAGCCTGTTCAGGTTTTCGAGGCTGCGGGCTGGCGACAGCCTTGCTAGAGTGGGCCTGCACCTGTTGGATGAATTCAATCGCCGTTAGGGGGTAAACATGGCAATCGATATCGGTATCAGTGAAGAGGATCGCAAGTCCATCGTCGAGGGACTGTCGCGTCTGCTGTCGGACACCTACGTGCTGTATCTGAAAACCCATAACTTCCACTGGAACGTCACAGGTCCGATGTTCCGTACGCTGCATTTGATGTTCGAAGAGCAGTACAACGAGCTGGCGCTGGCCGTGGATCTGATCGCCGAACGCATTCGCGCGCTGGGCTTTCCGGCGCCGGGCGCCTATGCCACTTACGCACGTCTCTCCTCTATCAAGGAAGAGGTGGGCGTGCCAAGCGCCGAGGACATGATCAAACAATTGGTCGACGGGCAGGAAGCCGTGACCCGCACCGCGCGCGGTATCTTCCCGCTGCTCGACAAGGTCAGCGATGAGCCGACTGCCGACCTGTTGACCCAGCGCATGCAGGTTCACGAGAAAACCGCTTGGATGCTGCGCGCTTTGCTCGAAGCATAACCATGGCGTGCGAGCAGGTCTGCGGACTGCTCGCGTGCTGTCCGGATTCGTACCTGTGTCGTTGGCTTATCCTACGGTGATGGTCACCAAGTCATCTGGATATAACTTTGCGTCTGCGCTTTTATGAAGTCACAGGATGTGGCTTTGAAAACAAGCAGAGATGGCAAAGGAGTGTCACCGATATGGTAGAGGGAGACAGGCGGGGCGACAGGATTGTCGGCTTGCCACATGAGTTGAAAGTCGATCCGTTCGTCAACGAATTCGACATGTCATTGATTCAGCCGTTGTCCCGATCCGTGCGTTTGAACGGATACGCGACATGCCTGCGACTTGAGCAGGTTTACTGGAACATCCTCGGCAATATGGCCGCAGACAATTGTTGTTCGATCAGTTCGCTGTTGTCCCACGTTGATCGTGAGGTGCATCTGCGTCATGGCGGCGTGAAAAATTTCAGCGCTCTGGTTCGAGTGGTGTGCGTCATGAACGGGGTCAAGTAAACAACACCGGTCAATTCGCTCTGACACAGTGGTTGCAAACGAGGTCGCGGCCTGTGCAGTCTTACGGCTGCACAGGCCGCATTTAATGGATATAATCCCGCTCTTTCGCCGCAAAGCCCTGCTCGCGGTGGCAATCTGATCGCCGAGACACCCCCATGCCGATGTACGATTATCAATGCGCTTCCTGTGGTCATCAGTTGGAAGCCATTCAAAAGATCAGCGAGGCACCGCTGGTCGACTGCCCTGCCTGCCAGGCGCCAGAGCTCAAGAAACAGCTGTCCATGCCCGGCTTTCGCCTTAGCGGCAGCGGTTGGTACGAAACCGATTTCAAGACCGGAACCAAGAAGAATCTGGCCGGTGGCGACAAATCTGACTAGGGTTCAAACCCCGGTCGAACGACACGCGTGAGTTTCCGTCAGTCGCACAATGCTTGAGTGCGGCCGGATCTCCACCGAATTTCGAATTACGAGAAGCGAACCACTACCATGATGCGCAGCCACTATTGCGGCCAACTGAACGAAAGCCTGGAAGGCCAGGAAATTACCCTTTGCGGATGGGTTCACCGTCGTCGCGACCACGGCGGGGTGATTTTCCTCGATATCCGTGATCGTGATGGTCTGGCTCAGGTGGTATTCGATCCGGATCGCGCCGAGAGCTTCGCCGCCGCCGATCGCGTGCGCAGTGAATACGTCGTGAAAATCACCGGTAAGGTTCGCCTGCGTCCGGCCGGTGCCACCAACGCCAACATGGCGTCGGGCATGATCGAAGTCCTGGGCTACGAACTGGAAGTGCTGAATGAGTCGGAAACCCCGCCGTTCCCGCTGAACGAGTTTTCTGACGTTGGCGAAGAAACCCGCCTGCGCTATCGCTTCCTCGACCTGCGTCGCCCGGAAATGGCCGAGAAGCTGCGTCTGCGTTCGCGCATGACCACCAGCATCCGTCGCTTCCTCGATGAAAACGGCTTCCTCGACGTGGAAACACCGATCCTGACCCGTGCGACTCCGGAAGGCGCGCGTGACTATCTGGTGCCGAGCCGCACCCATGCCGGTTCGTTCTTTGCTCTGCCGCAATCGCCGCAACTGTTCAAGCAACTGCTGATGGTGGCCGGCTTCGACCGTTACTACCAGATCGCCAAGTGCTTCCGCGACGAAGACTTGCGCGCTGACCGTCAGCCGGAATTCACCCAGATCGACATCGAGACCAGCTTCCTCGATGAAAAAGAGATCATGGGCCTGACCGAAGAAATGATCCGCAACCTGTTCAAGGAAGTGCTGGGTCTGGAATTCGGCGATTTCCCGCACATGACTTTCGAAGAGGCCATGCGTCGTTACGGTTCCGACAAGCCAGACCTGCGTAACCCGCTGGAACTGGTCGACGTTGCCGATCAGTTGAAAGAAGTCGATTTCAAGGTGTTCAGCGGCCCGGCCAACGATCCGAAATGCCGTATCGCTGCGTTGCGCGTTCCAGGCGGGGCGAGCATGCCGCGCAAGCAGATCGACGATTACACCAAGTTCGTCGGCATCTACGGTGCCAAGGGCCTGGCGTACATCAAGGTCAACGAGCGCGCTGCTGGTGTTGAAGGTCTGCAATCGCCGATCGTGAAAAACATCCCGGAAGACAAGCTGAACGTGATCCTCGATCGCGTTGGCGCAGTCGATGGCGACATCGTGTTCTTCGGCGCCGACAAGGCCAAGATCGTCAGCGAAGCGCTGGGTGCACTGCGCATCAAGCTCGGTCACGACTTGAAGCTGTTGACCTGCGAGTGGGCGCCAATGTGGGTCGTCGACTTCCCGATGTTCGAAGAAAACGACGACGGCAGCTTCTCTGCGCTGCACCACCCGTTCACCGCGCCGAAGTGCACGCCGCAAGAGCTCGAAGCCAACCCGGCTGGCGCTCTGTCGCGCGCGTACGACATGGTGCTGAACGGCACCGAACTGGGTGGCGGTTCGATCCGTATCCATCGTAAGGAAATGCAGCAGTCGGTGTTCCGTCTGCTGGGTATCAACGAAGCGGAACAGGAAGAGAAGTTCGGCTTCCTGCTCGACGCGCTGAAGTACGGTGCGCCGCCGCACGGTGGTCTGGCCTTCGGTCTGGACCGTCTGGTAATGCTGATGACCGGCGCCCAGTCGATCCGTGAAGTGATCGCCTTCCCGAAAACCCAGAGTGCTGCCGACGTGATGACACAAGCACCGGGCGTGGTGGACGCCAAGGCATTGCGTGAGCTGCACATTCGTTTGCGCGAAACGCCAAAGGCTGAGTAAGACGGGCCTGAAGGCGCATCTTCGGATGCGCCTTTTTTCTTTCTGTAGAAAGCAGGTCGAGATTTTTTGTTTGCTGGCTGCGCGACGTGCGCGGCGGGCGACGTTTCAAAGAGAATTCGGAGCGAGTTATGGCAGGTCATTCCAAGTGGGCGAACATCAAGCACCGCAAAGAACGTCAGGATGCCAAGAGAGGCAAGATTTTCACCAAGTGGATCCGCGAGTTGACCGTTGCGGCCCGTCAGGGCGGCGGTGATCCGGGTTCCAACCCGCGTCTGCGTCTGGCCCTGGACAAGGCGCTGAGCGCGAACATGAGCCGCGACATCATCGATCGTGCCGTTGCGCGTGGCGCCGGTGCGACCGAAGCGGACAACGTCGAAGAGCTGACCTACGAAGGATACGGCCCTGGCGGCGTGGCGGTGATGGTTGAATGCATGACCGACAACCGTAATCGCACAGCAGCAGCGGTACGCCACGCGTTCAGCAAATGTGGCGGTAACCTCGGTACTGACGGTTCGGTGGCGTATCTGTTCGAACGCAAGGGGCAGATCAGCTTCGCGCCGGGCGTTGACGAAGACGCGTTGACCGAGGCGGCTCTGGAAGCCGATGCCGACGACGTGGTCACCCACGAAGACGGATCGATCGATGTTTTCACCTCGTTCACCAGCTTCTACGCCGTACGAAACGCGCTGGAAGCGGCCGGGTTCAAGGGGGATGACGCGGAAATCGTCATGCAGCCGACCACCAGCGCCGAACTGGATCTGGACGGCGCGGAAAAGGTGCTCAAGCTGATCGACATGCTTGAAGACCTGGATGACGTGCAGAACGTCTATTCCAACGCGGACATCCCGGAAGACGTGGCCGCTCAGCTCGGTTAAGAGCGACTAGGCTTGAATGTGGGAGCGGGCTTACTCGCGAATGCGGCGTATCAGCAGATTTAAATGCTGAATGACACACCGCTTTCGCGAGCAAGCCCGCTCCCATATTGGTTATTCGTCGTTTTGAAATTCGTGTTTTCACCGAATCTGCAGGCGTTATGACTTTAATTCTTGGTATCGACCCCGGTTCGCGTATCACCGGCTACGGCATTGTTCGCGATACCGGACGCGGCGGCTGCATTTATGTGGCCTCGGGTTGCATTCGCACCGGTGCTGGCGAATTGCATGAGCGTCTGCAAATCGTCTATCGCGGTGTGCGTGAAATCATTCAGACCTACGGTCCGGTCACCATGGGCATCGAAAAGGTGTTCATGGCGAAAAACGCCGATTCGGCGCTGAAGTTGGGGCAGGCCCGTGGAGCCGCGATTGTCGCCGGCGCAGAAGAATGTCTGGAGATTGCCGAATACACGGCGACCCAGGTCAAGCAGGCCGTAGTCGGCACTGGCGCGGCGAATAAAGAGCAGGTGCAGATGATGGTCATGCACATGCTCAAGCTGACCAGCAAACCGCAAATCGATGCATCCGATGCCCTGGCGATTGCCATTTGTCACGCGCACACCCGCTCCAGCCTGTTGCCGCATGGCTTGGGAACAGCACGCAGTCGTGGCGGGCGCCTGCGTCTCTGATAGCATCAGCATCAAATTTACGGAGTGAGAGGTGTGGCGCCTGTGTTGTCGGCCCGACTTCTTCGCTCTGACTGTCGCTAGCCCACGGCTGGCCAACGCTCAAGGATCTGAAACGTGATTGGACGCTTGCGCGGCACCCTGGCTGAGAAACAGCCGCCGCACCTGATTCTGGATGTAAACGGCCTCGGGTATGAGCTGGAAGTGCCCATGACCACCCTTTACCGCCTGCCGTCGGTCGGTGAGCCGCTGACCCTGCACACCCATTTGGTCGTACGCGAAGACGCGCAGTTACTCTATGGTTTTGCCGGCAAGCGTGAGCGAGACTTTTTTCGCGAGTTGATCCGTCTCAATGGTGTCGGGCCAAAACTGGCGCTGGCATTGATGTCGAGTCTGGAAGTCGATGAATTGATCCGCTGCGTGCAGTCCCAGGACACTTCGGCGCTGACCAAGGTGCCCGGCGTCGGCAAGAAAACCGCCGAGCGTTTGTTGGTCGAACTGAAAGATCGCTTCAAGGCCTGGGAAACCTCGCCGGCCATGTTTGCCTTGGTGCCGAACCAGCCGGACGGCCCGGCGCCGGTCAATACCGCCGAAAACGATGCGGTCAGCGCACTGATTTCCCTAGGCTACAAGCCGCAGGAAGCGAGCAAGGCGATTTCCGCGATCAAGGACAAGAATCTGAGCAGTGAAGACATGATCCGCCGCGCCCTGAAGGGAATGATTTAAGTGATTGAAGCTGATCGTCTGATTGCTGCCGCGCATAGCCCGCGTGAGCGCGAAGAAGTCCAGGATCGGGCCATTCGTCCGGTCAGCCTGGCTGACTACATTGGCCAACCGACCGTGCGCGAGCAGATGGAACTGTTCATCCAGGCTGCTCGTGGCCGTAGCGAATCGCTTGATCACACCTTGATCTTCGGCCCGCCGGGGCTGGGTAAAACCACGCTGGCCAACATCATCGCCCAGGAAATGGGCGTGTCGATCAAGAGCACTTCGGGCCCGGTGCTTGAGCGCCCCGGTGATCTGGCCGCGTTGTTGACCAATCTTGAACCGCACGATGTGCTGTTCATCGACGAAATCCATCGTCTGTCGCCGATTGTCGAAGAAGTGCTGTACCCGGCAATGGAGGATTTCCAGCTCGACATCATGATCGGTGAAGGGCCGGCGGCGCGTTCGATCAAGCTTGATCTGCCGCCGTTTACCTTGGTCGGTGCGACCACCCGCGCCGGCATGCTGACCAACCCGCTGCGGGACCGTTTCGGTATCGTTCAGCGTCTTGAGTTCTATAGCACGGCGGATCTGTCGACGATTGTCAGTCGTTCGGCGAATATCCTTGGCCTGCCGCTGGATCCGGAAGGCGCCTTCGAAATTGCTCGTCGTGCCCGTGGTACGCCACGCATTGCCAACCGCCTGCTGCGCCGGGTGCGCGATTTTGCTGAAGTGCGGGCCAAGGGGCATATCACCAAATCGGTTGCCGATCTGGCGCTGAACCTGCTGGATGTCGACGAACACGGTTTCGATCATCAGGACCGGCGTTTGCTCCTGACCATGATCGAGAAGTTCGATGGCGGTCCGGTCGGGATCGACAGCCTTGCTGCCGCGATCAGCGAAGAGCGCCACACCATTGAAGATGTGCTGGAACCTTACCTGATTCAGCAGGGCTACATCATGCGCACACCGCGGGGCAGGGTAGTGACGCGCCATGCGTACCTGCATTTCGGTTTAAATGTTCCGTCACGAATGGGTGAGATGCCCGTGGTAGACGAGTTTCTCGATGCTGTGGACGATTAATACACATTTGTTGTCGATTTATTCAGGGTTTGTACTGTCAGAGGACGGTACTTTTGCGGCAAAGCCTTTGAACAACGAAAAAACAGTTGCCTGGCCGGATTGGCAACCTGAGGAGTAAGCACTAGAGTATGCGCGCGCAAAACGGGCTTGAGCCGTTCGCACATCGTTGTCGCGTTTATTACGAGGACACCGATGCGGGCGGCATCGTGTATTACGTTAATTACCTCAAGTTTATGGAACGGGCTCGAACCGAGCGGCTCCGCGAGCTGGGCTTTGCCCAATCGCAGCTGGCAGGGGAGGACCTGTTGTTTGTCGTGCACTCCAGCGAAGCGCGCTACCACGCGCCGGCGCGATTGGACGACGAATTGCTGGTAAGCGCTGAAGTAATCGAATTGAACCGTGCCAGCCTGCGCTTTAAACAGCAGGTCAGGCGGGCTACGGATAATGTGCTGCTCTGTGAAGGGCAGTTTTTGGTGGCCTGTGTGCGCACTAACAGTTTGAAACCCCGGGCCCTTCCCGAAGACCTGCGTGCGGCCTTTGCCGACGCGGGTGGCCCGGGTACACACTCAAAGCAGGAGATAAAGCGTGGAAGCTAACGTCGTCGACCATTCCTCCATGTGGAGCCTGGTCAGCAATGCCAGCATCGTGGTGCAGTTGGTAATGTTGACTCTGGTGGCCGCATCGGTGACCTCATGGATCATGATCTTTCAGCGCAGCAACCTGCTGCGTGCCGGTCGACGTGCCCTGGAGAGCTTCGAAGAGCGCTTCTGGTCGGGTATCGACCTGTCCAAGCTATACCGTCAGGCGGGCAGCAACCCGGACCCGGATTCGGGTGTGGAGCAGATTTTTCGCGCCGGCTTCAAAGAGTTCTCCCGTCTGCGCCAGCAGCCAGGTGTCGACCCTGAAGCGGTGATGGAAGGTGTGGCCCGAGCCATGCGCGTCGCCATCTCCCGTGAAGAAGAGAAACTGGAGCAGAGCCTGCCGTTCCTCGCCACTGTGGGTTCGGTCAGCCCGTACATCGGTCTGTTCGGTACCGTTTGGGGCATCATGAACTCCTTCCGCGGTCTGGCCAGCGCCCAGCAAGCGACCCTCGCCACGGTGGCCCCGGGCATCGCCGAAGCTCTGATCGCTACTGCGATCGGCCTGTTCGCGGCAATCCCTGCGGTTATCGCTTACAACCGTTTCTCTGCACGCAGCGAAACCTTGCTGAGCCGCTACTACACCTTCGCCGATGAATTCCAGGCGATCCTGCACCGCAAAGTGCACACCAGCGAAGAATAAGCAGGTAATTTCCAATGGCTTTAATCGCTCGAGCTCGCAAAAAGCGCAAGCCGGTTGCCGAGATGAACGTAGTGCCCTACATCGACGTGATGTTGGTGCTGCTGGTCATCTTCATGGTGACCGCGCCGATGCTCAATCAGGGCGTGAAAGTTGATCTGCCCAAGGTTTCCAGCGAAGCCTTGCCGCAGGACAACAACACCCAGGTCCTGACCATTTCGATCAAGGCTGACAAGACCTACTACTGGAACCTTGGCAGTGAAGTCGACACCGAGAAGCAACAGGACAGGGCCATGACCCTGCCGCAAATGACCGATGCGGTGACCAAGATCATTCGTGCCGGCAACGAAGGCGGCAAGCGTACTCAGGTCTTTATCCGTGGCGACAAAACCGTTGACTATGGTGCCGTCATGGGCGCCATGGGCGGGTTGCAGAAAGCCGGGGTCGGTAATGTTGGTTTGATTACCGAGGCCCCCTGATGCGGCAACAGAGAGAGCCGTCCGCCTCGGAAAGCTTCTTCTGGCCTAGTGTCTGGGCGATTGTCTTGCACGTGCTGGTGTTCGGCATGCTGTTTGTCAGTTTTGCCTTCACACCGGAACTGCCTCCGGCCAAGCCGATTGTCCAGGCGACCCTGTATCAACTGAAATCGAAAAGTCAGGCAACCACCCAGACCAATCAGAAGATTGCGGGTGAGGCGAAGAAATCCGCCGCACGCCAGACCGAAGTCGAGCAGATGGAACAGAAAAAGGTCGAGCAGGAAGCGGTGAAAGCTGCGGAACAAAAGAAAGAAGAAGCGGCTCAAAAGGCCGAGGAAGCCAAGAAGGCCGACGAGTCTAAAAAAGCGGACGAGGCGAAAAAGGCTGATGAAGCCAAGAAAGCCGATGAAGCGAAGAAGACCGCCGAAGCCAAGAAGGCAGAAGAGAAACAATTGGCTGATATAGCCAAGAAGAAAGCCGAAGAAGAAGCGAAAAAGGCTGCTGAAGAAGAGGCCAAGAAAGCGGCCGCTGAACAAGCCAAGAAGAAGATCGTCGAAGACGCGAAGAAGAAAGCCGCCGAAGACGCCAAGAAGAAAGCTGAAGCTGAAGAGGCGAAGAAGAAAATCGCCGACGACGCGAAGAAGAAAGCGGCTGCCGATGCTGCGAAGAAGAAATCGCAGGAAGCGGCACGTAAATCTGCTGAAGAGAAAAAGGCTCAGGCCCTGGCAGATTTGCTTTCCGATACGCCGCAGCGCCAGCAGGCCTTGGCTGATGAGCAGGGTGACGAAGTCGCGGGCAGTTTCGATGACTTGATTCGTGCGCGAGCAGCGGAAGGCTGGGCACGCCCACCTTCAGCGCGCAAAGGCATGACGGTCGTGTTGCAAATCGGCATGTTGCCGGACGGCACGGTGACTACGGTCAACGTGTCCAAGTCCAGTGGCGATGGTCCGTTCGATGCTTCGGCAGTGGCGGCAGTGAAGAATATTGGACGTTTGACAGAAATGCAGGGAATGAAGCCGAGCGATTTCGCTCCGTATCGTTCATTCAAGATGACATTCACACCTGAGGATCTAGCCTTGTGAGAAACCTTCTTCGAGGAATGCTGGTCGTGATCTGCTGCATGGCAGGGATCGCGATGGCTGATGAAAAGAACATTCTGGTCACCAGCGGTAGCGATCGGGCCACCCCGATCGCTGTTGTGCCGTTCGGTTTTCAGGGCGGTGCTGTTCTGCCGGACGACATAGCTGAGATCATTGGTAACGATTTGCGTAACTCGGGCTACTACTCGCCGATTCCAAAGCAAAACATGATCAGTCAGCCAAGCCAGCCGAGCGAAATCATCTTCCGTGACTGGAAGGCGGTAGGTGCTCAATACATGATGGTCGGCAGCATCGCTCCGGCAGGCGGTCGCCTCCAGGTCCAATGGGCACTGTTCAACGTTGCCACCGAGCAGAAAGTCGCTGACGGCAGTGTTTCCGGTACGACTGAGCAACTGCGCGACATGGCGCACTTCATCGCTGACCAGTCGTTCGAAAAGCTCACCGGTATCCCGGGTGCGTTTTCGACGCGTCTGCTTTACGTGACGGCGGAGCGCTTCTCCGAGAAGAACACTCGCTACACCCTGCAGCGTTCGGATTATGACGGTGCCCGTGCCGTGACTCTGCTGCAATCGCGTGAGCCGATCCTGTCTCCGCGTTTCGCTCCGGATGGCAAACGCATCGCCTATGTGTCGTTCGAGCAGAAGCGTCCGCGCATCTTCATGCAGAACATCGACACCGGTCGCCGTGAGCAGATCACCAACTTCGAAGGCCTGAACGGCGCGCCAGCCTGGTCGCCAAATGGCGATCGTCTGGCATTCGTGCTGTCCAAAGACGGTAACCCGGATATCTACGTGATGAACCTTGCTTCACGTCAGATCACCCGTGTAACCGCAGGTCCTGGCATCAATACCGAACCGTTCTGGGGCAAAGATGGCTCGACCATCTACTTCACCTCGGACCGTGGCGGCAAGCCGCAGATCTACAAAACCAGCGTAAGCGGCGGTGGTGCTGAGCGTGTGACATTCATTGGCAACTACAATGCCAACCCGAAGCTTTCGGCTGATGAGAAGACCCTGGTGATGATCCATCGCCAGGACGGTTTCACCAATTTCAAGGTGGCGGCCCAGGATTTGCAGCGCGGCAGTGTAAAGATCCTCACTGATAGCACTCTGGACGAGTCACCCACTGTTGCGCCCAACGGCACCATGGTAATCTACGCCACCCGCCAGCAGGGCCGGGGAGTCTTGATGCTCGTGTCCATTAATGGACGCGTTAGGCTCCCGCTTCCTACCGCTCAAGGCGAAGTCAGAGAACCGTCCTGGTCCCCTTACCTGAAGTGAGCGGGCGCTACACGTTTTACTTAACACACTGGGGTTCATTAGGAGTTTCACGATGGAAATGCTGAAGTTTGGTAAATTTGCTGCGCTGGCTCTGGCCATGGCTGTAGCTGTAGGTTGCTCGTCCAAAGGCGGCGACAACGCCGGTGAAGGCGCTGTTGATCCAAACGCTGGTTACGGCGCAAACACTGGTGCCGTTGACGGTTCCCTGAGCGAAGAAGCTGCTCTGCGCGCAATCACCACCTTCTACTTCGAATACGACAGCTCGGACCTGAAGCCAGAAGCCATGCGCGCTCTGGATGTTCACGCCAAAGACCTGAAAGCAAACGGCGCTCGCGTTGTTCTGGAAGGCAACACCGACGAACGTGGTACTCGTGAGTACAACATGGCACTGGGCGAGCGTCGTGCGAAAGCCGTTCAGCGCTACCTGGTACTGCAAGGTGTTTCCCCAGCTCAGCTGGAACTGGTTTCCTACGGCGAAGAGCGTCCAGTTGCTACCGGCAACGACGAGCAGTCCTGGGCTCAAAACCGTCGCGTCGAACTGCGTAAGTAATTCGATATGCGAACGTGCCGTCGTGCTGTAACTGTTCTGGCTCTCAGCCTCGCGCCGCTTGCGGCGTGGGCTGCGGTTCCTGTGGTCGATGACAACTCCGGTTATAACAATAGCGGGAGTAGTTATCCGCCTGCGGGTTACGGTACGAACGGCGCCTATGCCGGGGGAGCGGCTTCGGCCCCTACCTCGGCACAGGGCATGCTGTTCAATCAACTGCAACAAATGCAGGATCAGATATCGCGCCAGCAAGGTGTGATTGAAGAACTGCAGAATCAGGTTGCGCGCATGAAGCAAGAATCCCTGGAGCGATACCAGGATCTTGATCGGCGCATAGGATCCGGTGCTACACCTGCCGCGACTCCTGAGAATTCTTCTGCCGGTGGCGACGCAAGTGCTGCTGCCGGTGCGGCTGGCCAAGCGCCTGCTGCAAGTAGCGAACCGGCTGATCCGGCCAAGGAAAAGCTGTATTACGATGCCGCTTTTGACCTGATCAAAGCCAAGGATTTCGACAAGGCCAGCCAGGCTTTTGCCGCGTTCCTGCGCAAATACCCGAACAGCCAATACGCGGGCAATGCCCAGTACTGGTTGGGTGAGGTGAACCTGGCAAAGGGCGATCTGCAAGGTGCGGGTCAGGCTTTCGCCAAGGTTTCGCAGCTATATCCCAAGCACGCCAAAGTGCCGGACTCGCTGTACAAGCTGGCTGATGTAGAGCGCCGCCTCGGTCATACCGACAAGGTGAAAGGCATTCTGCAGCAGGTGGTCGCCCAATATCCGGGCACATCCGCCGCTCAGTTGGCTCAACGCGATCTGCAGCGCATGTAAGCCTGTTTGACTGTTTTGAAGAAACCCGCGCCTGTCGCGGGTTTTTTCGTTAGAATTCACGCCCTTTTTCTGAAACACGCTTCTTGAGGCCTGCGCGTTGGCGAGGCTGCCTGAAGTGCCTGACGGAGGCGGACAGCCTGTTTAGCTGTTACGCCCGTGGCGACTATGCAAGACACATTGAGAATTACCGAAGTTTTCTACTCGTTGCAGGGGGAAACGCGGACTGCCGGGCTGCCCACCGTTTTTGTGCGCCTGACCGGTTGCCCCTTGCGTTGCCAGTACTGCGACAGCGCCTATGCGTTCACTGGCGGTACGATTCGCACCCTCGACGATATCCTCGCGCAAGTAGCCGGGTATCGTCCGCGCTATGTCTGTGTCACTGGCGGTGAGCCTTTGGCGCAGCCGAATGCCATTCCTTTGCTTAAACAGTTGTGTGATGCCGGTTACGAGGTCTCGCTGGAAACCAGTGGTGCCCTAGACATCTCGGCAGTGGATCCGCGCGTCAGTCGCGTGGTCGATCTGAAAACTCCAGGTTCGAAAGAAGCTCATCGCAATCTTTATGAGAACATCGAACGGCTGACTCCCAACGATCAGGTGAAGTTTGTCATCTGCTCGCGGGAAGACTACGACTGGGCGGTATCCAAGCTGATCCAGTACGGTCTTGATCGACGCGCTGGCGAAGTCTTGTTTTCGCCAAGTCACCATGACTTGAATGCTCGGGATCTGGCGGACTGGGTGGTGGCGGACAACCTGCCTGTACGCCTTCAATTGCAACTGCATAAATATCTTTGGAATGACGAGCCGGGGCGCTGATATGACTGAGCAACTGAACACGATTGAAAAGCGCGCGGTCATCTTGCTGTCTGGCGGGCTGGACTCGGCGACCGTCGTGGCCATGGCCAGGGCCGAAGGCTATAGCTGCTACACCATGAGTTTTGATTACGGTCAGCGTTCGCACGCCGAACTGCATGCCGCTGCGCGTGTTGCCCGCGACTTGGGCGTGGTTGAGCACAAAGTGATCGGCTTGAACCTGAATGGCATGGGCGGTTCGGCGCTGACCGACACCAGCATCGACATTCCACAGGAGTTGGGCGAGGGTATTCCGGTTACATACGTGCCGGCGCGCAATACCGTTTTCCTGTCGCTCGCGTTGGGTTGGGCGGAAGTGCTTGGCGCGCGAGACATTTTTATTGGCGTCAACGCGGTGGATTACTCCGGCTACCCGGATTGCCGTCCCGAGTTCATTGAATCGTTCGAGCGTATGGCCAATCTGGCGACTAAAGCCGGCGTTGAGGGCAACGGCTTTCGCATTCAGGCACCGTTGCAGAATCTAAGCAAGGCGCAAATCGTCCAGGCGGGCGTGAAGCTGGGCGTTGATTATGGGCTGACTGTTTCCTGCTATCAGGCCGATGATGACGGCCGTGCATGCGGCAAATGCGACAGCTGCCGCCTGCGTGCGGAAGGCTTTGCAGCGGCTGGCGTGAGCGATCCAACACCTTATTTTTGATTATTTTAAAAAAGGTGTTGAATAGTCCTTAAAAATCAGTATTATACGCGCCACCACACAGCGGGTCGTTAGCTCAGTTGGTAGAGCAGTTGGCTTTTAACCAATTGGTCGTAGGTTCGAATCCCACACGACCCACCATTTTTGGCGGTTTAGAAAATCCGGAAGGCCCACGAAAGTGAGGATTTCCGGGTTTTTTTTTGCCTGCAATTCGGGCACATGTTCTTTCACTGCCTACAGTTCTGACGCAGGTCAGAATCATCTTTTGTATCCTCCGGATATTCTGTAGCCTTGCGCAGCTTCAACGTTGTCCGTGCCTGACACTACTCACTCTCCCGGCGGTACCCTCAAGCGGTCCGGAGCCGGGTGTATACTCGACTTTCGCGCGAAAGCGCCTGCAGGTCTTGCGAACATGACGCAGATTTCCGAACGCCTTCTGGTTCAAGCCCACCTCGATGCCAAACAGCCCAAACCGCTGACTGCCGAGGAGGAGGCCTACTACCGTTCCGCCATTGCCGCTGAGCTCAAGGCTCAGGACGCGGTGCTGGTGGCCCACTTTTATTGCGATCCGGTGATTCAGGCTCTGGCCGAAGAAACCGGCGGCTGTGTGTCCGACTCCCTGGAGATGGCCCGCTTCGGCAACGCCCACCCGGCCAAGACTGTAGTAGTCGCCGGTGTGAAGTTCATGGGCGAGACCGCGAAGATTCTCAATCCTGAAAAACGTGTGCTGATGCCAACCCTGGACGCGACGTGTTCGCTGGATCTGGGTTGCCCGGTCGACGAGTTTTCGGCGTTCTGCGATCAGCATCCGGAGCGCACGGTGGTGGTTTATGCCAACACCTCCGCCGCCGTTAAGGCTCGGGCTGACTGGGTCGTGACGTCGAGTTGCGCGCTGGAGATCGTCGAAAGCCTGATGGACAACGGCGAGACCATCATCTGGGGGCCGGACAAGCATCTGGGCACCTACATCCAGCGCAAGACCGGCGCCGACATGCTGCTGTGGGACGGTGCTTGCATCGTTCACGAAGAGTTCAAGTCCAAGCAACTCGAAGACATGAAGGCGTTGTACCCGGACGCAGCCATTCTGGTGCACCCGGAATCGCCGACGGCGGTGATTGAACTGGCAGACGCCGTTGGCTCTACCAGCCAGTTAATTGCTGCCGCGCAGAGCCTGCCGAACAAGACGCTGATCGTCGCCACCGACCGAGGTATCTTCTACAAGATGCAGCAGTTGTGCCCGGACAAGGTCTTCATTGAGGCGCCAACGGCCGGTAACGGCGCAGCGTGCCGCAGTTGCGCACATTGCCCGTGGATGGCCATGAACACCCTTGAGCGCACGCTCAAGAGCTTGAAGGAAGGGACGAACGAGATCTTTGTTGATCCGGCGCTGATTCCGCAGGCGATTCGGCCGCTCAAGCGCATGCTGGATTTCACCCACGCGGCGCGGATGAAGTTGGCCGGTAACGCCTGAGATCTTTCTGCTACGCAAAAAAACCTGGGGGAGCGGGCTTGCTCGCGAAAGCGGTGCCTCAGTCGACTCAAATAGAGACTGATACACCGCTTTCGCGAGCAAGCCCGCTCCCACTTTGGTTTTCAGTGTTTGGGAATTATTTGTTCTTTTTAGGAATCCGGACGATGCGGGTATCGGAATAGATGTCATGCCACGTGCGTTTCTGCTTGTCGAACAGCGACCAGAAGAATCCCAGGCCCAGGCACAGCCACGACGCGATCGACACCATAAACCGCAGCAACGCCTGCCACAGGCTGATTGCCGTGCCATTGCTGTTTTGCACACGAAGGCCCCATACCTGCATGCCCAGCGTCTGCCCGCCATGGGTCCAGAACTTGGCAAAGAACGCAAACAGCACCAGCAGCAACACCGTTGAGTACAGCGGATCGCCGTCCAGTTTCCCAGCGTCGGTCATCACGCGCAGGCGTTCTTCGCCGATGATTGCGGCCTGAATCATCTTGTAGATGCCGCCAGTGACGATCAGCAGGGCAGTACACAGCAGGAAGTCATAGAACATCGCTGCCAGTCGACGGCCAAGGCCAACGGCAGGAAAGTCGCCCTGGGGAGTGAGCAGATGTTTCGACATGGCAGCCTCTGGACGCAAATGGAAGCGCCATTTTACGGATTCGCGCACACAAAAAAGCCCCTGATATCAATATCAGGGGCTTTTTCGTTACAGAAGATCAGGCTTCTGCTTGTACTTCGTCAGCCTGCATGCCTTTCTGGCCCTGCACAGCAACGAAAGTCACTTTCTGGCCTTCTTTCAGGCTTTTGAAGCCGTTGCCCTGAATGGCACGGAAATGCACGAACAGATCCGGACCGCTTTCTGGAGTGATAAAACCAAAACCTTTCTCGTCGTTAAACCACTTGACGGTACCGCTCTGACGTGTGGACATTTCTTATTTCCTTTGACGCAAAAAATTGATGACAGTCTCCTTCTCATGAAAGAGTACTGGGGCTGGTTGCAGGAGAGTAAGAAGACGTCGAACGGGATGTAGCTAACTTGTAGGCTACTGCCCAGGTCACGATTCCAAGCTGACCCATGCAAACACAGTGGAGAAACTCTACGCCAACTTCGGGAGAAAAAACAAGCCCTGTGAAGTGCCCGGTTTTGCTGAGCTTGCAGGAACTTAATCGATTCGTTAGTACAGGCTTAGATGATGAGCTTGTTCAGTTGTTTTCGAACGTTATAAGCAACGTTCATATTCGAATCGATTGATAGAGGATGCACTGTTTTATGGCGATTGCGTTACACATTAGTGCACGCATAACGCAATCGCGTTACTTATAGAAACAGTCAATCAGCCGCGATAGTAGCGTTGTGGAACAAATGGCATTTTGCTTACAAGCATTTGCACCTTTTTCCCACGAACAATTGCCCAAACCGGTGTCTCAAGCGTGACATACGCGCTGTCGAGGTAACCCATCGCCAACGGCCCACCCAGGGTCGGTCCGAAGCCGCCGCTGCACACGCTGCCGATGATGTCGCCCGCCTCGTTGACGATTTCTGCGCCTTCACGCACCGGCGTACGTTCCTGCGGCAGCAGGCCGACGCGCTTACGGGCGACGCCATTGTGTTGCTGTGCGAAAACGATCTCCGCCCCCGGGAAACCGCCGGCCCGCGCGCCATCGGCGCGACGTGGCTTGGAGATCGCCCACAGCAGGCTGGCTTCAATGGGTGTGGTTTGGGTGTTCATGTCGTGGCCGTACAGGCACAGGCCGGCTTCCAGGCGCAGCGAATCACGAGCGCCGAGGCCGATGGCCTGAACGTCCGGTTCAGCCAGCAAGGCGCGGGCGAGTTTTTCGGCATCGGTGGCCGGCACCGATATTTCGTAACCGTCTTCACCGGTGTAACCCGAACGGCTGACAAAGCAGTCGATGCCCAGCAGATTGACGCGGGCGAACTGCATAAAGGTCATCTGCGCCACTTGCGGAGCAAGGCGCGCCAACACGGTGACGGCCGCCGGACCTTGCAGGGCGAGCAGGGCGCGCGCTTCGAACAGCTCCGTAATGGTGCACTGATCGCCGATGTGTTTTTGCAGGTGAGCCAGATCCTGATCCTTGCACGCGGCGTTGACCACGAGGAACAACTCGTCGTTACCGAGGTTGGCCACCATCAGGTCATCGAGAATGCCGCCGCTCTCGTTGGTGAACATCGCGTAACGCTGCATGCCTACTGGCAGATCGATGATGTCTACAGGCACCAACGTTTCCAGGGCCTTGGCGGCATTGGCACCTGTCAGACGAATCTGGCCCATGTGCGAGACGTCGAACAGTCCGGCCTGCTCGCGGGTGTGTTGGTGTTCCTTCATCACGCCCAGCGGGTATTGCACCGGCATGTCGTAGCCGGCGAATGGCACCATGCGTGCGCCGAGTTCGATGTGCAGAGCGTGCAGCGGGGTTTTCGACAGTTGTTCGGTAGACATCTTCAACTCCTGAAAAATGTGCAGCCGCCGATGCGCAAGCATCAGCATTCGATAATGTTGACCGCCAGACCGCCGCGGGCGGTCTCCTTGTATTTGCTTTTCATGTCGGCGCCGGTCTGGCGCATGGTGCGGATGACCTTGTCGAGCGAGACGAAATGCTGCCCGTCGCCACGCATGGCCATGCGCACCGCATTGATTGCTTTCACCGAGCCCATGGCGTTGCGCTCGATGCACGGCACCTGCACCAACCCGCCAATCGGGTCGCAGGTCAGGCCGAGGTTGTGTTCCATGCCGATTTCCGCCGCGTTCTCGACTTGCTGCACACTGCCGCCCAGCACTTCGCACAACGCGCCGGCCGCCATTGAACAGGCCACGCCGACTTCGCCCTGACATCCGACTTCGGCGCCTGAGATCGAAGCGTTTTCCTTGTACAGAATGCCGATGGCCGCCGCGGTCAGCAGAAAACGCACCACACCGTCTTCATTGGCGCCGGCAATAAAGCGCATGTAGTAATGCAGCACAGCCGGAATGATCCCCGCCGCACCGTTGGTGGGTGCCGTCACCACGCGTCCGCCATTGGCGTTTTCTTCGTTGACCGCCAGCGCATAAAGGTTGACCCAGTCGAGCACTGATAATGGGTCGCGCAACGCTGATTCCGGGTTCTTGCACAGTTGCCGATGCAGCGCCGCCGCGCGCCGTTTGACCTTCAAACCACCGGGCAAAATCCCTTCGTTGCGGCAACCCGCCGCCACGCAGTCCTGCATCACCTGCCAGATGTTCAGCAGGCCAGCACGGGTTTGCGCTTCCGGGCGCCAAGCGCTCTCGTTGGTCAGCATCACCTGGCTGATCGACAGACCATAGGTGCTGCAATGACCGAGCAAGTCCTTGGCGCTTTTGAACGGGAAGGTCAGCGGTGTGGCGTCTTCGACGATGCGATCGGCACCGGCAGCGTCTTCATCGACGACAAAACCCCCACCGACCGAGTAGTACTCGCGGCTGCGGATCTGGATGCCCGCCGCGTCGAACGCTCGGAAGATCATGCCGTTGGGGTGATAGGCCAGCGGCTTGCGGATCATCGCCAGATGTTCTTTCTCGTTGAACGCGATGCTGTGTTCGCCGAGCAGATTCAGGCGAGCGTTGCTGCGGATTTCTTGCAGGCGGGAGGCGACGGTTTCGGTGTCGACGGTGTCCGGGTGCTCGCCTTCAAGGCCAAGCAGCACGGCTTTGTCGCTGCCGTGGCCTTTACCGGTGGCGCCGAGCGAGCCGTACAGCTCGACGCGGACACTCGCGGTGGCAGTCAGCAGGTTTTCCCGGCGCAGCCCTTCAGCGAAGCGCGCAGCGGCGTGCATCGGGCCGACAGTGTGGGAACTGGAGGGGCCGATGCCAATCTTGAACAGGTCGAACACGCTTAACGACATGAGTGGTTCTCCGGTTTCTTGTTATAGGAATTGGCGAAATATCAGGCTTGTAGCATTGCCTGTGGGAGCGGGCTTGCTCGCGAATTCGGTGGGTCATCCAATATAAATGTGACTGATTCACCGCATTCGCGAGCAAGCCCGCTCCCACATTGGATCTGTGGTGTTGTTGAGAGTGGGGGCAAATAAATGCCCCCACACTGGTTTAAGCGTAGCTTTCGATCGACGGGCAGGCACAGACCAGGTTGCGGTCGCCAAACACGTTGTCGACGCGACCGACCGGCGGCCAGTATTTGCCTTCGATCAACGACGCCACCGGATACACCGCTTGCTCGCGGCTGTACGGGTGAGTCCACTCGCCAACCAGTTCGGCTGCGGTGTGCGGCGCGTTCTTCAGCGGGTTGTCGTCCTTGTCCAAGGTGCCGTTTTCCACCGCGCGGATTTCTTCGCGGATGCGGATCATGGCGTCGCAGAAGCGGTCCAGTTCTTCTTTGGATTCGCTTTCGGTCGGCTCGATCATCAGCGTGCCGGCGACCGGGAACGACATGGTCGGGGCGTGGAAGCCGAAGTCGATCAGGCGCTTGGCAACGTCATCGACGCTGATGCCGCTGCTGTCTTTCAACGGGCGCAGATCAAGGATGCATTCGTGCGCCACCAGACCGTTGCTGCCGGTGTACAGCACTGGGTAGTGCTCTTCGAGGCGACGGGAAATGTAGTTGGCGTTGAGGATCGCCAGTTGCGAAGCGCGCTTGAGACCCGCACCGCCCATCATGCGAATGTACATCCAGGTGATCGGCAGAATGCTCGCGCTGCCGAACGGTGCTGCGCAGACCGCGCCTTCCTTGCGCTCCATCTGGGCGTGGCCCGGCAGGAACGGCGTCAGGTGCGACTTGACGCCAATCGGGCCAACGCCCGGGCCGCCACCGCCGTGGGGGATGCAGAAGGTTTTGTGCAGGTTCAGGTGCGACACGTCGCCGCCGAACTTGCCCGGCGCGCAAAGGCCTACCATGGCATTCATGTTGGCGCCGTCGATGTACACCTGGCCGCCGTTGTCATGAATGATCCCGCAGATTTCGCGGATGCCTTCTTCGAACACGCCGTGGGTCGAGGGGTAGGTGATCATCAGCGCGGCGAGGTGTTCGCGGTGCTCGAGGGCTTTGGCGCGCAGGTCTTCGATGTCGACGTTACCGCGAGCGTCGCACGCGGTCACGACCACGCGCATGCCGGCCATATTGGCAGTGGCCGGGTTGGTGCCGTGGGCGGACGACGGGATCAGGCAGATGTCGCGACGGTCATCACCGCGGCTCTGGTGATAGGCACGGATCGCCAGCAGACCTGCGTATTCACCTTGCGAACCGGCGTTCGGTTGCAGCGAGATCGAGTCGTAACCGGTGGCGGCGCAGAGCATCGCTTCCAGTTCGTCGGTCAGTTGCTGATAACCGGCGCTTTGTGCGGCTGGCGCGAACGGGTGCAGGGCGCCGAACTCGGCCCAGGTCACCGGGATCATTTCGCTGGCGGCGTTGAGTTTCATGGTGCACGAGCCCAGCGGGATCATGGTGCGATCCAGCGCCAGGTCCTTGTCCGCCAGTTTGCGCAGGTAGCGCATCAGCTCGGTTTCCGAGTGATAGCGGTTGAACACCGGGTGGCTGAGGATCGGCGACTGGCGTACCAGCGCAGCAGGAATGGTGCTCTGCACGGTGGCGGCGAGGGCGGCGAAGTCTGGCAGGGTTTTGCCGTCGGCGAAGACGCTCCACAGGGTTTCGATATCAGCCTGAGCGGTGGTTTCGTCAACCGACAGACCGACACGCTGAGCATCGACGACGCGCAGGTTGATCTGCTGGGCGTGAGCCTTGTCGTGCAGCGCAGCGGTTAGCGCGCCGGTAGCCACTGTCAGGGTGTCGAAGAAGCTTTCCTGCTCGACCTTCAGGCCCAGCGCAGTCAGGCCCTTGGCGAGAATCGCGGTCAGGTGATGCACGCGGTTGGCGATCTGGGTCAGGCCTTTCGGGCCGTGGTAGACGGCGTACATGCTGGCGATGTTGGCCAGCAGCACTTGCGCGGTGCAGATGTTGGAGGTGGCTTTCTCGCGACGGATGTGTTGCTCGCGGGTCTGCATCGCCAGACGCAGCGCTGGCTTGCCGAAACGGTCAACCGACACACCGACCAGACGGCCCGGCATGTCGCGCTTGTACGCATCTTTCGTCGAGAAGTAAGCCGCGTGCGGGCCACCGAAGCCCAGCGGCACGCCGAAACGTTGAGCGCTGCCGATAGCAACGTCAGCGCCGAACTCGCCTGGAGCGGTCAGCAGGGTCAGGGCCAGTAGATCGGCCGCCACGGCCACCAAAGCGTTGGCCGCGTGGAAGCGTTCGGTCAGTTCGCGGTAGTCGAACACATCACCGTTGCTGGCTGGGTATTGCAGCAGTGCGCCGAAGAATGGGGTGACGTCGGTCAGTTCACGCTCATCGCCCACCACAACGTCAATGCCCAGCGGCTCGGCACGGGTGCGCAGCACGTCGAGGGTTTGCGGGTGGCTGTGGATCGAGGCGAAGAATTGGTGGCTGCCCTTGTTCTTGCTCAGGCGTTTGCAGAAGGTCATGGCTTCGGCAGCGGCGGTGGCTTCGTCGAGCAGGGACGCGTTGGCGATCGGCAGGCCGGTGAGGTCGCTGATCAGGGTCTGGAAGTTCAGCAGCGCTTCGAGGCGACCCTGGGAAATTTCTGGTTGGTACGGGGTGTAAGCGGTGTACCAGGCCGGGTTTTCCAGGAGGTTACGCAGGATCGGCGACGGCGTGTGGCAGTTGTAGTAGCCCTGGCCGATGTAGGTTTTGAACAACTGGTTTTTGCCAGCGATGGATTTGATCATCGCTAGGGCGTCGGCTTCGCTCAGGCCGTCGTCCATGCCGAGCACGCTGGTGCCCTTGATGCTTTTCGGGATGACGCTGGCGCTCAGGGCTTCAAGCGAATCGAACCCCAGGCTGTTGAGCATGGCTTGTTCGTCACCGGCGCGCGGGCCGATGTGACGGGCGATGAATTCGTTGGCGGTGCCAAGGTTTACTTGAGTCATGACAGGTCTCCTCAGGCTTCGGCTTGGGCTTTGATCAGACGGTCGTAGGCGTCTTGATCGAGCAGTTTGGCGACGGCCGAAGCATCGGCTGGCTGGAAGCGGAAGAACCAGCCTTCGCCCAGCGGATCTTCGTTGACCAGCTCAGGGCTGTCTTCCAGCGCTGGGTTGGTGGCCAGGACTTCACCGTCGAGGGGCATGTATACGCCGCTGGCGGCTTTCACTGATTCCACGGTGGCGGCTTCAGCGCCTTTCTCGTAAGCCTGCAACTCAGGCAGTTGCACGAACACCACGTCGCCCAAGGCGTTCTGCGCGAAAGCAGTGATGCCGACAGTAACGCTGCCGTCAGCTTCAGTGCGCAGCCATTCGTGATCTTCAGTAAAACGCAACTCGCTCATGGAAACTCCTCAGGGGGCCAGACTCGTCTGGTGGACGCGGTGGAAGGCTTGGGGCGGTAAAGCCCTTATTTATGAGGGGTTAGTTAGCAAGAACACGGCCAATGTTGATTTATCTTTATAAATCAATGATTTGAGAGTTTTGTGTTGATTGAGTGATGGCGCGTCTGTAGCGAAATCGCTACAGCGTAGGGCAAGGAAAAAAGCTTAACGGGATCAAAGCCTTGCACAGCGGTGATCAGAGGAGTGTGTAGCGATATCGTTCCGCTGTAGCGCTTTCAGTACAGATGCAGGTCGTTTTTGAGCGGATTTTAAAATCCGGAGCATTACCCCTGTGGGAGCGGGCGTGCTCGCGAAGACGCTGGATCAGGTGAAATCTATGGCGACTGACACGACGCCTTCGCGAGCAAGCCCGCTCCCACAGGGTTGATCGAGCAAGGCTTAAAGTTTGTTGGAGATGCCGTACTTGCGCAGTCGATGGGCGATGGCCGTGTGCGAGGTTTGCAGGCGACTGGCCAGTTGGCGGGTCGAGGGGTAGCTGACGTAGAGTTTTTCCAGCAGCGATTTCTCGAAGGCTTCGACCGCTTGTTCGAGGCTGTCGACGTCGCTGTCGGTCTGACGCGCGACCGAGGTCCCTGCGATGTCGAGGTCGCCGATATCCACCAGACTGCTTTCGCAAATCGCGGCGGCGCGGAAAATCACGTTCTGCAACTGGCGGACATTGCCCGGCCAACGGTTGCCGAGCAGCGCCGGGTAAGTACCGGGGGCGAGGCGACAGACCGGGCGCTGAATCTGCGCACACGCCTGCTGCATGAAATAACGCGCCAGCAACAGAATGTCCTGACCGCGCTCTCGCAGTGGCGGCACTTCGACGTTAAGCACGTTGAGGCGATAGAACAGGTCTTCGCGAAACAGCCCCTCGCTGACCATTTTTTCCAGATCGCGGTGGGTGGCGCTGAGGATGCGTACGTTGACCTTCACCTCGCGATCACCGCCGACCCGGCGGAAGCTGCCGTCATTCAAGAAGCGCAGCAGTTTTGCCTGCAAGTACGGCGACATCTCGCCGATCTCGTCGAGGAACACCGTGCCTTGGTTGGCCAGCTCCATCAGCCCCGGTTTGCCACCGCGTGCCGCGCCAGTAAAGGCGCCGGGGGCGTAGCCGAACAGTTCGCTTTCGGCGAGGTTTTCCGGCAGGGCCGCGCAGTTGAGTGCGAGAAACGGCGCGCTGTGCCGTGCACTGATGGCGTGGCAGGCGCGGGCCACCAGTTCTTTACCGGTGCCGGTTTCGCCTTGGATCAGCAACGGCGCATCAAGGGCGGCAACGCGCTGTGCGCGAGCCTTGAGGGTGCGGATTGCCGGGGATTCACCAAGCAGCGCGTCGAAGCCCTCGGCGTGGTCGTGGTGCAGCGCCGAGAGCTGTTCGCCGATGCGGTTGGGTTGATACAAGGTGAGCAGGGCGCCAGCGTCGGTGATCGGCGTGGCGTCGAGTAATAGCGTCTGGCCGTTGACGGTGATCTCGCGCAGCGGCAGGCGGAAGCCGTTTTCGAGCAACGTGTCGAGCAGGCCCGGATCGTTGAACAGCTCAGCAACAGTTTCACCGGCCGGTTCGCGACCGTACAACGCAATCAGCGCCGGATTGGCCAGCAGCACCTTGCCGGCGCCGTCGAGGGCCAGCACCGGGTCAGTCATCGCCGCGAGCAGCGCATCAAGCTGCAAGTGCCGGCGCTGGCCCGGGAGGATGTCGACCACTTTCACCGCTTGCACACCGTGCACGCTGAACAGCGCGTCACGCAGTTCCTCCAGCACCTCAGGGCTCAACGTCGGGGCGTCGATGTAGACGTTCGGCGGGATCATTTCCACCGCATCCAGATTGAGATTGCGCCCACCGAGCAGGGCCAGGACTTCCTGGGTGATGCCGACGCGGTCGATGAAGCTGACGTGGATACGCATGGGGCGGTTCAGTGATCTGCAATGCGGAGGGTGGCAAGTATGCCTTGGGGCGGGGCAATGGTGAAATCGGCGGCGATTTTCCGGTCGATCTGGTTGCCCTGTGGGAGCGAGCCTGCTTGCGAATGCCGTGGCTCAGCCACATTGATATCGCCGGACACGACGTCGTCGCGAGCGAGCTCTCTCCCACAGGGACGCCGGGTTATTCGAGGTGTTCGGGCTTCACCGGGTCCCCGGATTTCATATTCAACTGCACCCGCACATCTTCAAACATCGCGTCGTAGTGCTTGTGCACCGAGCCAATGCTGGCATGCGTCTTGGGAATCCCGTACTTCTCGGCAATTCTGGTCACATCTCTGGCGAAGTTGTAGGCCTGATCCTTGGGCAGGAAGAACGTCTCTTTCATGTCCTTGCCCTGAATGCTGCCGTGCATCGTGAACTGCATTCCTTTGCCCTCTTTGGGATCGGTGAACACTTCGTAGTCAAGGCATAGGTCGTAGCTGACATCGTCCTTGTTCAGCGCGTGCCGTTCGATGTGCAGATGACCGGGTACAAACTGGGCCATGGATCTCTCCTTTCAAGGCATGGGAGAAGGGCAGACCTTACGCCTGCCCCCGGAGTTTCTGATTATCGATAAGTGATACCGGGTTTCGCTGTGCTGACTCGCGTACCCGCATTGCCCTGGACAATCGCTTCGATGTCCGCCAGCGAGCCGATCACGGCGACCTTGCCAGTATGGCGGGCGAATTCGCAGGCTGCCTGTACCTTCGGCCCCATGGAGCCGGCGGCAAACCCGAGGCGCTCCAGTTCGTCCGGATGCGCTTGGGCGATGGCTTTCTGGCTGGGTTTGCCGAAGTCGATGAACGTGGCATTGACGTCGGTGGCGATCACCAGCAAATCCGCGTCCAGTTGTTCGGCCAACAGCGAGGAGCATAGATCCTTGTCGATCACCGCCTCGATGCCCTTGAGTTTGCGGTGTTCGTCGTACAGGGTCGGGATGCCGCCGCCACCGGCGCAAATCACGATGCTGCCCTTGTCCAGCAGCCACTTGATCGGGCGGATCTCGAAGATGCGTTTGGGCCGAGGACTGGCCACCACACGGCGGTATTTATCGCCGTCCGGTGCAATCGCCCAGCCTTTTTCAGCGGCGAGTTTTTCCGCTTCAGCCTTGTCGTAAACCGGGCCGATGGGTTTGCTCGGGTTCTGGAACGCCGGGTCGTTGGCGTCGACTTCGACTTGGGTCAGCAGGGTGGCGAACGGCACTTCGAAGTCCAGCAGATTGCCGAGCTCCTGTTCGATGATGTAGCCGATCATGCCTTCGGTTTCGGCACCGAGCACGTCCAGCGGGTACGGGCTGACGGAGGTATAGGCCGCCGCTTGCAACGACAGCAGGCCGACTTGCGGGCCATTGCCGTGGGCGATGACCAGTTGATTGCCGGGATGGATCCTGGCGATTTGTTCGGTGGCGACGCGGATGTTGGCGCGCTGATTTTCAGCGGTCATCGGCTCACCACGGCGAAGCAGGGCGTTACCGCCCAACGCTACGACGATACGCATGGTGCAGTCCTTCTAAAACAGAGGAATGGCAAACGACTCGATCTTGCTGTCGGAACCGGGCCCTTGTGGGAGGGGGATTGCTCCCGAAGGCGGTGTGTCAGGCTCCATCAATGTCGCCTGATATCGCCCCTTCGCGAGCAAGCCCGCCCCCACATTTACAGCCGGTTTTTTCAGTGAGAACGGGTCGGGTCTTAGAGATCAGCCAGCGTCGACACCAGAATCGCTTTGATGGTGTGCATGCGGTTTTCCGCTTGCTCGAAGGCGATGTTGGCCGGCGATTCGAAGACGTCTTCGGTCACTTCAACGCCATTGGCCAGGTGCGGATAGCGCGCGGCGATGTCTTTACCGACCTTGGTTTCGCTGTTGTGAAACGCCGGCAGGCAGTGCATGAATTTCACGCGCGGGTTGCCGGAGGCTTTCATCATTTGGGGGTTGACCTGGTACGGCAGCAGTTGCTCGATGCGCTCGTCCCAGGCGTCCACCGGCTCACCCATCGACACCCAGATGTCGGTGTGGATGAAGTCGACGCCCTTGACCGCTTCTTTCGGGTCTTCGGTGATGGTGATGCGTGCGCCGCTTTCTTCGGCGAACGCCATGCACTGGGCGATGAAGTCAGCGTGCGGCCACAGCGCTTTCGGCGCGGCGATGCGCACGTCCATGCCAAGCTTGGCGCCGATCATCAACAGCGAATTACCCATGTTGTAGCGGGCGTCGCCGAGGTAGGCGTAACTGATGTCGTGCATCGGCTTGTCGCTGTGTTCGCGCATGGTCAGCGCGTCGGCGATCATTTGCGTCGGGTGGAATTCAGCGGTCAAACCATTGAACACCGGCACTCCGGCAAACTTGGCCAGCTCTTCGACGATTTCCTGCTCAAAGCCACGGTATTCGATGGCGTCGAACATCCGACCGAGAACACGGGCGGTGTCTTTCATGCTCTCTTTGTGGCCGATCTGCGACGACACCGGATCGATGTAGGTGACGTGGGCACCCTGGTCGTGGGCCGCGACTTCGAATGCGCAGCGGGTGCGGGTCGAGGTTTTTTCGAAGATCAGCGCGATGTTCTTGCCTTGCAGGTGTGGACGCTCGGTGCCGGTGTACTTGGCACGTTTGAGGTCGCGAGACAGGTCGATCAGGTAGTTGATCTCGCGAGTGGTGTGGTGCATCAAACTCAGCAAGCTGCGGTTGCGCATATTAAAAGCCATGATGGATCTCCTTGCCCGACACTGTGAAAGCGACTGCAGGCTGTGCGCCTTCGCCTTGTCTTTCCTGCGCTCGCTACGCGTTCACAGCGTCGGGTCGTCATTAGTCAAAAAATTAATAGTCGATCGGGTCGCGGATGATCGGGCAGGTCATGCAGTGGCCGCCGCCACGACCACGGCCCAGTTCCCCGGCGCTGATGGTGATGACCTCAACGCCCGCCTTGCGCAGCAGGGTGTTGGTGTAGGTGTTGCGGTCGTAGCCGATGACCACGCCCGGTTCCACCGCTACCACGTTGTTGCCGTCATCCCATTGCTCGCGTTCGGCGGCGAAGCTGTTGCCACCGGTTTCCACCACGCGCAGCGCTTTGAGGTTGAGGGCTTTGGCCACGGTGTCGAGGAAGCTCGATTCTTCGCGGCGGATATCGATGCCGCCATGTTTGCTTTCGTCAGGGCGCAGAGTGAACGCCACGATCTGGTTGACCACTTCCGGGAATATCGTCACCAGGTCGCGGTCGCAGAAGCTGAACACGGTGTCCAGGTGCATCGCTGCGCGGGACTTCGGCAGGCCGGCCACGATGACTTTCTCCACGGCTTTGTTTTTGAACAGGTTCAGCGCCAGTTGGCCGATTGCTTGGCGCGATGAGCGCTCACCCATGCCGATCAGGACGACGCCGTTGCCGATCGGCATGACGTCGCCGCCTTCCAGGGTGGCGCTGCCGTGATCCTTGTCCGGGTCGCCGTACCAGATCTCGAAATCGGCGTTGGTGAATTGCGGGTGGAATTTGTAGATGGCGGTGGCCAGCAGGGTTTCCTGACGACGCGCCGGCCAGTACATCGGGTTCAGCGTCACGCCGCCGTAGATCCAGCACGTGGTGTCGCGGGTGAACTGGGTGTTGGGCAGCGGCGGCAGAATGAAGCTGGAGTGGCCGAGGAAGTCGCGGAACATCTGAATGGTCTTGCCACCGAAGCTGTCCGGCAGGTCATCAGCGGAGACGCCGCCGATCAGGTATTGGGCAATGTGCCGTGGTTCGAGGCTGCGCAGCCAGGACTTCACTTCGCTGATCAGGCCCAGGCCCACCGAATCGGCGGTGACCTTGCGATCGAGAATCCAGTCCAGTGCCTCAGGGATGGCGACGATATCGGTCAGCAGGTTGTGCATTTCCAGTACGTCGATCTCGCGTTCACGCATCTTGGTGACGAAGTCGAAGTGGTCGCGTTTGGCCTGGGCGACCCACAGCACGTCGTCGAACAGCAGTTCATCGCAGTTGTTCGGGGTCAGCCGCTGATGGGCCAGACCTGGGGAGCAAACCATGACTTTGCGCAGTTTGCCGGCTTCGGAATGGACGCCGTACTTAACTTTTTCCGTGGTCATTTCAGTGATCCTCCAGATAACAAATCAATCAGGTGCTACAGAGTCAGGAAGCCGTCATACAAGCCGTAGGCTGCCACCAGGGCACCGACGACCACAGCGGCGAAAATCAGCTTCTCGACGTTCGTGAAAACAGGTTGTTTGAGTTCCAGTTTGGCCTTGGCGAACAGGATCGCGCCCGGGGCGTAGAGCAGGGCCGAGAGCAGCAGGTACTTGATCCCGCCGGCATACAGCAGCCAGACCGCATAGATCACGGCGATCGCGCCGATGATCAGATCCTTGCGCCGTTCGGCGGCGAAGCCTTGGTAGGTTTCGCCGCGCACCGCCAGCAGCAGGGCATACGCCGCCGACCACAGGTAGGGCACCAGAATCATCGACGTGGCGAGGTAGATCAGCGACAGGTAAGTGCTGGCCGAGAACAGGGTGATGATCAGGAAAACCTGCACCATCGCGTTGGTCAGCCACAAGGCGTTGACCGGGACGTGGTTGGCGTTCTCCTTGCGCAGGAACGCCGGCATGGTGTGGTCTTTGGCGGCGGCGAACATGATCTCTGCGCACAGCAGCACCCACGACAGCAGCGCCCCCAGCAGCGAGATGATCAGACCGACGCTGATCAGCACTGCACCCCAGTGACCGACCACATGTTCAAGCACGGCGGCCATCGACGGGTTCTGCAGTTTGGCCAGTTCCGGCTGAGTCATGATGCCCAGCGACAGCACGTTCACCAGCACCAGAAACAGCAGCACGGTGATGAAGCCGATCACGGTGGCCTTACCGACGTCGGAACGTTTTTCCGCCCGTGCCGAGAAGATGCTCGCGCCTTCGATGCCGATGAACACCCACACGGTGACCAGCATCATGTTGCGCACCTGGTTCATCACGCTGCCCAGATCAGCGTTTTTCACGCCCCAAATGTCAGCGGTGAAGATGTCCAGTTTGAACGCGAAGACGGCGATCAATACAAACAGCAGCAGTGGCACCACCTTGGCGACGGTGGTCACCAGGTTGATGAACGCTGCTTCCTTGATCCCGCGCAGCACCAGAAAGTGCACCGCCCACAGCAGCACGGACGCGCCGATCACCGCGGCGACGGTATTCCCCTCGCCGAACACCGGAAAAAAGTACCCGAGCGTGCTGAACAGCAAAACAAAGTAGCCGACGTTACCCAGCCAAGCGCTGATCCAGTAACCCCAGGCCGACGAGAACCCCATGTAATCACCGAATCCGGCCTTGGCGTAGGCGTACACGCCACCGTCCAGGTCAGGCTTGCGATTGGCGAGGGTTTGGAAAACAAAAGCGAGGGTGAGCATGCCGACAGCGGTAATGGCCCAACCGATCAGCACGGCACCGACGTCGGCGCTGGCGGCCATGTTTTGTGGCAAAGAGAATATCCCGCCACCGATCATTGATCCGACTACCAAGGCAACCAGTGCGCCTAATCGTAGTTTTCCGGGAGCTTGAGACATTGCATGACTCCATTGCAGGAGAGAAGAGATCACAGCGTACTTCTGTTATCTGTTCAAACAGCTGACGTGGATCAGTTGATGGTCACATTTCATTGTTAATGAATGACTTATGAAATGACTGATGGCATAAAGCTTTCGCCGGAAAGGCCCGTTTCAGAGGCTTTCGCTCAATATGATTGGGAATGGCCCCTTTTCCTTTGGAACTATCAAGCTAGTTCTTTTTCAGGGTTTGGCAAATATCGGCCTCTGTTTTCAGTACAGAATAAAATAATCAGGACCCGCGCGAAGAAAGTGCCTGTCCGTTTTTGGCGTTAGCGTTATTGGCTATTTATAAAAGGCGTTAATCGGTGTTATTCAATAAACGTAATTACGCTTTATCCGTTTAGTTAAATAGTGACTATGTGATAAATGAGCGGCCACCGTCGACCCGGGAAAAGGAAGATTGAAATGTCGCAACCGACGCAAAAGCTGCAACTGGGTGCGTTGATCGCCCTGGTGGTGGGTTCGATGATTGGCGGGGGAATTTTTTCCCTGCCGCAGAACATGGCGGCGCACGCCGATGCCGGGGCGATTCTGATCGGATGGGGGATCACCGCGATCGGCATGTTGACCCTGGCGTTCGTGTTCCAGACCCTGGCCAATCGCAAGCCCGAACTGGACTCAGGTGTTTATGCCTATGCCAAGGCCGGATTTGGCGACTACATGGGGTTTTCCTCGGCATGGGGTTATTGGATCAGTGCGTGGCTGGGCAACGTCGGTTATTTCGTTCTGCTGTTCAGCACCCTCGGCTACTTCTTTCCGGTGTTCGGCCAAGGCAACACGCCCATCGCTATCGGCTGCGCGTCGGTGCTGCTGTGGGCCGTGCATTTTCTGGTGCTGCGCGGGATCAAGGAGGCGACGTTCATCAATCAGGTGACCACGGTGGCCAAGATTGTGCCGCTGATCATGTTCATCGTCATCGCCGCCCTGGCGTTCAAGGCTGACATCTTCACCCGTGATATCTGGGGCCACAGCAACCCGAGTTTTGGTGGGGTGATGGATCAGGTGCGCAACATGATGCTGGTGACGGTGTTCGTGTTCATCGGCATCGAGGGCGCCAGCGTGTACTCGGCGCGGGCGCAGAAACGCAGTGACGTTGGCCGTGCCACGGTGATCGGTTTCATCGGTGTGCTGGCGCTGTTGGTGCTGGTCAACGTGTTGTCACTGGGGATCATGAGCCAGCCGGAACTGGCGACCCTGCAGAACCCGTCACTGGCGGCGGTGCTGGAACACATCGTCGGGCCGTGGGGCGCGTTGCTGATCAGCATTGGCCTGGCGGTCTCGTTGCTTGGCGCATTGCTGTCGTGGGCGTTGCTCTGTGCCGAAATTCTTTTCGCCACGGCCCGGGACAAGACCATGCCGGCGCTCCTGAAAAAGGAAAACGCCAACCATGTACCGGTCAATGCGTTGTGGCTGACCAACGTGATGATCCAGATTTTCCTGTTGATCACGCTGTTTTCGGCCGGCACTTACACCCGTCTGATTTATCTGGCGTCGTCGATGATTCTGGTGCCGTACCTGTGGTCGGCCGCCTACGCCGTGCTGTTGAGCGGACGCGGCGAAACCTACGAACACGCCTCGGCCGAGCGCACCAAGGACCTGCTGATCGGCGGCATCGCCCTGTGTTATGCGGTGTGGTTGTTGTACGCCGGCGGGGTGAAATATCTGCTGCTGTCGGCGCTGTTGTATGCGCCGGGGGTGATCCTGTTTGCCAAGGCCAAGCATGAACAGGGCGAGCCGCTGTTCACCCCTGTCGAGAAGGGGATTTTCACCTGCGTGATCATTGGCGCGGGGCTGGCGGCTTACGGTCTGTACAGCGGGGTGCTGTCGTTGTGAGGTTGACGAGCCGCACAGATTGACCCTGAATCGCAGGTGTCGGTGCGGCCGTCTTCGCGAGCAAGCCCGCTCCGACATTCAATCGCGTTCCGTCAGAAGAAACTCGGTCAAATGTGGGCGCGGGCTTGCTCGCGAAGGGGCCCGAAAGCTCATCACCACTGCGCTTGATGCGACCCCAGTTCGGTGGCCGGCAACGCCCACTGCAGCGGCGTCCCGCTGATCTTTACCGGCACTTGCACGCGATGCGCCGGCCCCCACGGGGTCTGTTCAACGAGCAGGCCCTTATCCTGATCATCTTCGGCGCGTAGCGCTTCATCGGTGCCCCGTCCATGCTCGATCAACAGCTTCGCCGTGCGCGCCAGCGACAACCGTGCCGATCCACTTCGACCGCTGTGCAAGCGTTCGGTGAGCAAAGTGATCGCACTCGCCGCCATCAGATACCCGGTGGCGTGATCCAGCGCCTGCACCGGTAAAGGCGTCGGTTTGTCTGCGTGCTGCCAGCGCTGTCCGGCCTCGGCGATGCCGCTGCTCATTTGCACCAGGCTGTCAAAGCCGCGGCGGTTGTGCCACGGGCCGCTCCAGCCATAGGCATTGAGGCCGACGTCGATCAACCCCGGCGCCAGTTGCCGCCGCCGCTCAACGCCAAAACCAAGGTTCTCCAGCGCATCGGCGCGGTAGCCGTGCAACAGAATGTCGGCGTCCTGCAATAACGTCTCGAACACCGCACGATCCACCGGCACCTTTAGATCCAGACGCGCGCAGCGCTTGCCGAGCGTCACCTCCGGCACCACGCCGGGTTCGCCCCAGGTGGGCGGATCAATACGCAGTACATCGGCGCCGAGACCGGCGAGAAAACGGCTGGCGGTCGGGCCGGCGAGTACGCGGGTCAGGTCCAGAACCTTGATCCCGGCCAACGGTTGCGCCACCGAGCCCTGCCAGGTTTTGCCGCATGGGTGCTGATCGCAGATGAAATGGACGAGCGGCTCGGCATTCACCGCCAACCCTTGCGGATGCTGTTGCCACTGCGCCCAGTTGCGCATCTGCGCGGCACAGCCCTTGGCGTCAACGACTGCTTGCTCCAGATCCTGGCTGGTCCATTGCGCGACTTTTGCAGCCATCGCTGCACGATCGGCACAGATACCCAGCACGTTTTCAGCGGCAGCACGATGATGCGGGGCGTTGGTGTGCAGGCGAATCCAGCCGTCCTGGGTGGCGTAGTCACCGGCGACGGGGTCCCACAGCGGCGGCACTTGCCAGCCAATCGGGCGCAGCGAGGTGGCGAACCAGAACGAGGCTAATCGGCGGTCGACTTCAACGGCCGGCAAACGGCCCGTCTGTTGTTTGAGCAATTCGCCGATGGCTTGTCCGGCACCGGCAATGCTGGCGCAGGCCAGGTCGGTCACGGCGAACGCCGAGGGCAGGGCGCCACTGGCGGTGAACGCAATCGGCGTGTGCGGCAAGCCGAGTGCGGCTTGAATGGACGTGAGTAAATCAGTCATCAAAGGCCCTCCGGAGCGAGAGGGCGATGATAGTGCAAAACGTTGTCTGGTCAGATGAAAGTGCTGACGGATGAACGCTGACCCTGTGAAAGCGGGCTTGCTCGCGTAAGCGGTCTATCAGTCAACGATGATGTTGAATGTGCCGACGCCTTCGCGGGCCAGCCCGCTCCCACAGCGGGCAGTGCTGATTTTCAGACGCGGAACTGATCCATCAACTTCATCTGCTGACTGGCCAGGGCATTGAGCTGGCTGCTGATTGCCGCCGATTCAGTGGCTTGCTCGGTCAAGGTTTCAGTCACCGTACGGATCGCCGAGACGTTGCGATTGACCTCTTCGGCCACGGCGCTTTGCTGTTCGGCGGCGCTGGCGATTTGCAGGTTCATGTCGCTGATCACGGTCACCGCATCGCTGATCTTGCCCAGTGCATCCACAGCCTGACGAATCTGCCCAGCGTTGTTGTGCGCCTGGGTCTGGCTTGAGTGCATGGTCGCGACCACGCCACGGGTGCCGGTCTGGATACGTTCGATGACCACGCGAATTTCTTCCACCGAGTCCTGGGTACGTTTGGCCAGGTTGCGCACCTCGTCTGCCACCACCGCAAAGCCGCGACCGCTCTCACCGGCGCGGGCCGCTTCGATGGCCGCGTTGAGGGCCAGCAGGTTGGTCTGTTCGGCGATGCTGCGGATCACTTCCAGCACCGAGCCGATCTGCTCGCTGTTGACCGCCAACTCCTCGACTTCGGTCACCGCTTTGCTAACTTCGTCGGCCAGTTGGCTGATATCGCGGGTGCTGCGTTCGATGATCGACATACCTTCCTTCGCCGACTGGTCGGCTCCTTTCGCAGCATTGGCCGCGTTCGAGGCACTGTTGGCAACATCGTGGGCGGTGGCGCTCATTTCGTTGGACGCGGTGGCGACCTGGTCGATTTCGCGGAACTGCACCTGCATGCCTTCACTGGTCTGGCGGGCAATTTCCGAGGACTGATCAGCGGTGCCACGGGCTTCGGTGATGCTCTGCTTGATCTGGGCGATGGTCGGTTGCAGTTTGTCGAGGAAACGGTTGAACCAGTTCACCAACTCGCCCAGTTCATCCTTCTTGGTGTAGTCCAGACGTTGAGTCAGATCGCCTTCGCCGCTGGCAATGTTTTTCAGCATCTGGGCGACGCTGTTGATCGGGCGGGTGACGCCCGAAGCGGTGAGCCAGATCAGCAGCAGGCCGATTACGCCGGCCACCACCGCCACTAACAGCGCTGTGATCATGCCGGTTGTGTGCGCCTCATCCAGCACTGCTTGCAGCTTGACCGCGTCGGCCAGCAACACTTGTTTCGGCAGGTCAATGACCACGCCCCAGGCACGGGAGTTGCCGATCGGATCGACCGGATACACCGCACGGATCAGGTCGCCCTGTTCGAGAATTTTCGGTGTGCCGCTGCCGATCAGTTGCAGCACGTCCTTGCCATCGGCACCGAGGGTGTCGGTGATCGTCTTGCCGACCTTGGTGGCGTCGGCACTGTCGGCCCCCAGCACACCGCTGCCCGAGACGATCAACATGTGCCCGGCGTTGTTGAACAAGTCACGCTGGGAGTCCACCGCGGCGGCCTGCAGGGCGTTGAGGGCGATGTCGACGCCAACCACGCCGATGGCTTTGCCGTCGACGATCAAGGGCACGGAAATGGTCGTCATGAGCATTTCCTTGCCGCCGACAGTATCGGCATACGGGTCGAGCAGGCAGGTGCGCTTGTTGTCGCGAGGGCAGGTGTACCAACTGTTGTACGGCGTACCGCTGACACTCAACGTGGTTTTGGTCATGTCTTCTTCGACCATGACCGTGTTCAGCGCCGAGCCGGCGGCGCGGCTCCAGTAACTGGCAAAACGTCCGGCTTCGTTGGATTGACGGGCGGCGTCATTGGCGAACTCGCTGTCCTTGCCGTCCAGCGCGTTGGGTTCGAATGCCAGCCAGATGCCGAGCACTTTGTCGTTGCGCTCGAAGGCTGTTTTCAGGCTCTGGTTCAACTCTTCACGCAGCGCGCCAGCCTCCAGCGAACGCTTGGCGGCCATCACGCGCATGTCCTTGATCTGGTCGGCCAGCGCCGTGATCACGGTCAGACTTTCGCCGAAGGTTTTCTGCACCCGCACCGCTTGCTCGGCGGCTTTGGCTTGCAGCAGATTCTCTACGCTGGCGGTGAGCATCTTGCTGCTGGAGTGGCTGACCAGTTTGTCGTTCTGGTTGGTCTGGTAGATGTTCATGCCGACGATCAGCGCGACCACACCGAGCAGGCACAAACCAGAGAGCAGGACGATTTTCAGGCGAATGGAAAGAGAGTCGAACATGGGCGTTCTCGCGAATGAATGAGCGGTTGGCCACGTCGGGAGTGACCCTGTTCGCCAAATCCATTCAGCGCCATTCAATGCACATCGGCGTGAGGCGGGGACGCATGAGGGCAGTGCCGACGAACGGTCGTCGTTAAACGTTTGCGCAGGAGAATGTGTCGAAAAAAGGCTTGATTACAGGGAAGTTTCAGCGTGGTGACGGGGTGGTTTCCGGTCGCGACCAGATCCACAGGTTGCCCAAGCTCATCCCGGCAATTGCCAGATAGACCGGCCAGCCGTGATCGAGCAGCACCAGCATCAACGTCGCACACAGCAGCATGCTGATCGTGGCGCTGACCTTGGCCTTGCGCGCAATGATCTTGCCGTTGCGCCAGTTGCTCAGGATAGGTCCGAACAGCCGATGGTTTTCCAGCCAGGCACTCAGGCGCGGCGAACTGCGGGTTGCTGCCCAGGCCGCGAGCAGGATGAACTCGGTGGTCGGCAGGCCGGGCACGACGATGGCGATCAGGCCGATGCCGAGGCTGACATAGGCCAAGAGGCCGAACAGCAGGCGGGCGAGTTTGGAGGAGGCGGGTTGCGGCATGGGCTCAGCGCGTGGTTTATGAAGCTGGATCGGGATCTTACAGGCTTATGCAATTCCCTGTGGGAGCGGGCTTGCTCGCGAAGGCGCAGTGTCAGCCACCCCATTCTTTGAATGTCAGACCGCATTCGCGAGCAAGCCCGCTCTCAGAAGGGAAGTGTCAGGCCATTTCTGCTTCAGTCGCATAAGCTCGTTCCAGCAGCACGGTGAAGCGGTTAAAGGCGTCGATTGCGCCTTGCTCAACGTCGGCCTCTTCCTCAGCGGTGAACACCAATGAGTCTAGGGTTTTGACGAAACGCTTCCAGCCTTCGGCGCGTCCACCTTGCGGTTCACCCAAGTGACGGGCACCAAAGGTTTCGCTCAATTCCAGCGCCACGGCGCGTTTGATCAAAAACGCCGCGCCGAGTTTGGAACCTTCGGAGACGAAGAGCCAGCCCAGGGCGCGGGCCTTGCTCGGATTTTTCAGCGCGCCGGCCACTGGGGCCGGCACGTCGGTGTGCAGATCCGCCAGGTCAGCCTTGGCCGCTTCGGCGCGGCACCGGGCTGGCAAGTCAGCAATGATCGCGGTCAGTTCGGCATCGTTGTACAGCTCAACCAGTTCCGACTGGAACAGGTACTGCGCAACGACAAACCGGGCGAAGTTGGCGCGGGTTTCGAACGGTGCGTGGGCTTTGACCAGCGCGTCGAGCTTGGTGTGCGGCGCGTGAGTGATCTGGTTCAGGCGTTGCGAACGCAGGGCTTTTCCCGTAGGGGTCATGGGGTGTCCTTGATAGAAGAGGCGCTTGATAACGAGACGAACGGGCCAGTGCCTGAGCGTAAAAAAAGTCACGGCGCGGTGCATGAACACACGCCGTGAGGTCGGCCGGGTCAGATGTCCCAGATCAGATTGATCGCGAAGTTGCGGCCCGGTTGGGTCAGTCGATCAAGGTTGGCCGGTTGCGTTACCGAGGCTTCGCCGACGCTGTCGTAACCGCGCACGTCATCCCACAGCCAGTATTGCTTGTCGGTCAGGTTGTAAATGCCGCCGCTGACGGTGACGTCGTCGGTGATTTTGTAGTACCCGGCCAGATCCAGAATGCCGAAGCCCGGCGACTTGAACTGGCTGCTGACGCCATCCGGCGATTTGAAGTTGCTGTCGTCGACACGATCTTTTTTCTTCACCACGGTCCAGCTCAGCAGGGCGCCGTAGTGGTCCTGGTCATAACCCAGACCGAGCACGCCGGTCAGCGGGTTGACGCTGTTGAGCGGTTCGCCGTTGTCGTTGTTGCGACCGTAGGCGTAGGCAATCGAGCCCTGGGTGTACAGGCCTTGTGGCGCACCGAAAGCATCCAGGTTCAGACGACCTTTGACTTCCGCCCCCTTGATGGTCGCGTGCTTGATGTTGTTGCTCTGGAAGGTCAACGCGTCGTCGCCCGGCTTGACCGCGTCTTCATTAATGAAGTCGCGGTACTTGTTGTAGAACACCGCCACGTCGAACGAGCCGGATTCGAAATGGCCGCGCAGACCGGTTTCATAGCTTTTGCTTTTTTCCGGCTCAAGGCCCGGATTCGGCGCCACGGTGTAACCGGTGGTGTTGTTCTCGAAGCGACCGTACAGCGCTTTCGCGGTGGGCGTGCGAAAGCCCTCGGCGTACTGACCGTACCAGGTGTAGTGCTCGTTAAAGGCGTAGGTCAGGCCGAATTTGGGCGAGACCTTATGCCAGGTCTTGTTCTTGTCGCTGACCGTACCTTGGCGATCGGCGTTTACGGTATTGAGGAATTGCTCGGTGATGTGCGGCTTGAGTTCGGTGTAGTCGTAGCGCAGGCCCGGCAGGAAGGTCCAGTCGTTCCAGCTGATCTGATCCTGAGCAAACACGCTGTAGGTGTTGATGGTCGGGTCCGGGAAGTCGCTGGCCTTCTTCAATACGTCAGCGGCACTGGTCGCGCCGATTGCGCTGCAGCCACGCCCCACGGCCAGGCACTTGCCGTCGCCGCTGCGTGAGCCGGTGACTTTCTGTTGCTTGATGGTGGTGCCGTAGGTCAGGACGTGATCGGTCTCACCGATGGCGAAAGCCTTGTCCAGTTGCGCATCGAACACCCACTGTTTTTCCTCGTAGATCGTGTCGCGAGTACGCAGCACTTTGCGGGTCATCGGGTAGTAATACTCTTCGGTGCGCTGGTCAGTCTTGGCGATCTGGTGGTTCAGGCTCCACTTCACGTTGTCGCCCAGCAGGCTGTCGAGGGCGAAGCTGTGTTCGATACCGAAACGCTCGCGGGTGATCGTGTCGTTGCCGGTGCGCCACTGGTACATGCCGCCGGGCAGCATGCTGTTGGGGATGGTCGGGGCGCCGTTGAAGTACGGGCCGCCGTAGGCGCTTTTCTGATCGGTGTCGCGATCGTCCTTGTACTTTTCGTAGGTCAGGCCCAAGCGCGAATCTTCGTTGTAGTTCCAGCCGATCTTGGCCAGTACGTTGCTTGCCTTGACGTCTTCCGGGTTGGCGGCGGTGCGCTCAAGGCCTGTGCCGTGGTTGCTGCCGTAGGCATCGGTTTCATGGCCGTCACGCTGGCTGTAATGCAGCAAACCGTCGAACTGATCGGCACGGCCGGCGACGGTGGCGGACTTCAACCAGCTCTCATCGGCCGAGCTGTAACCGGTTTTAAGGCGGGCGCCGACGTCTTTGCCGGGCTTGATGATGTCGTCCGCATCGAGGGTGTAATAGCTGACCGCGCCGCCGATGGCGTTGCTGCCGTACAGCACCGAGGCCGGGCCACGGAGGATCTCGACGCGTTTGACGATTTCCGGGTCGACGTAGTTGCGTTGGGTCTTGGCGTACGGGCCGTTGAAGAACCCGTCCGGTACTTCGACACCGTCAACCTGAGTCAGGATGCGGTCGCCATCGATGCCGCGGATGTTGTAACCGCTGATGCCGCCTCGCTGGCCGGCGCCGCCGACGGAGACGCCCGGCTCATAGCGCACCAGATCCTTGAGGGTGTTGACGTTGTTGTGATCCAGTTCTTCACGGGTATGCACACTGACGGTGGCCGGCACGCTGTTGACCGATTGTTCCTGACGGGTGGCGCTGATGGTCACTTGATCCAGATTCAGTGCGCCGCTGTTACGGCGCATCTGCAGCACGACGTTGTTTTTGCTCAATGTGCGAACGCTCAGGTTGGTCCCCACCAACAGGCGCTCCAGGGCTGTTTCCGGCGGCAGCGAGCCACGCACGCCCGGTGACGACACGCCCTGAGCCAATTCTGCCGACAGGCCGACCTGCCAACCCGTGACGGCGGTGAAGGCATTCAGTGCCGACACCAGCGGTTGCTGGCCAATCGAGAACGAGTAATCACCCATGTTGCGTGTCGGTTGCTCGGTGGCAGCCATGAGCGGTGCGGTACCGGCCATGAGGATGGCAGCGGTCAGCAGCGACAACACGCGGGAAGGGGAAGCAGTCTGGCGGGTAAGGCGAGAGGACATCGATAGCGCTCCGTGTCGCACGAATCTTTATAGGTGCTGATTGGCGTCCGAAGATGCGAATCAATTGCATTGGCTATAACTAGACGAACGCGCTTTGGCTATCGAGTAAAAATAATTCTCATTTAGTTCAGGATCACCAGCGCCGGGAATTCCTGCAGGCGCGCCGAGGTGATGTGAGCGAGGGAACGCACCACGTCCAGTGGCTGATCGAGGCGGTAATTGCCAGTCACGGCGACATCAGCCAACTGCTCGTTGGTGTTGATGATCCAGCCCGGATAGTAGCGGCGCAGTTCGGCCAGCACCTGATTCAACGGGCAGTTCTCGAACACCAGTCGGCCTTGCACCCAGGCCAGATCGGTCGAGGCGTCAAGTTTGGCCGGGCGGTCGAAGCCGTTGGGGCCGATGCGAATACTTTCTCCGGCAGACAGACGCACCCGGGCATCGTTATGCGTAGCGCGCAAATCGACATCGCCGCGTTGCACGTTGACCTGCGCCACGCCGTCCAGATAACGCACCGCGAACGCGGTGTCATGCACGCTGGCCTTGACCGGGCCAGCGTCGATTTCCAGCGGTTGCTTGCGGTTGCCGGCAATCTCGAAAAACGCCTCGCCCTGGTACAACCGCGCGACGCGCAGTTGATCGTTGATGGTGCTGGAGAACGCCGAATTGGTGTTAAGCAGGACTTTCGAGCCGTCCTCCAGTTGCAGATGCTGACGCTCGCCGACCACGGTCAGGTGATCAGCCTGGATGCGCAGCGGCACATTGCTGAAACTGAACAAACCGAGCAGCAATACCGCGGCGGTGGCCAGTGGTTTCCAGTGTGGACGCAGACGGCTGAGGACGCTGACTTTCGCAGGCGCCGCCGCCAGGGTTTGCGCGCACTGAGCGATTTGCGGGCCATCCCAGATCGCTTGGGCCTTGGCAAACGCCTCGGCATTCAACGGATCGGCCGCCAGCCAGGCATGAAATTGCCGGGTCTGTTCCTCGTCCGGGCTGCCTAGCACGATGAGCCAGTCCAGTGCCTGGTCCATTGCGTTTGCAGCGTCCCGCGCCGATTCCGGCGAAGGCGAGCGGTGGGTGTCCGTCACGGTGTTTCCTCGGCAGTGTCTGCGCACGGCTGTTTTTTTAGTGAAGCGTAAAAGTCGGGCAAGGGTAACAAAGCGCAAAGCTTAGTGCAGTCGAACCTGGCGCTTACGGAAAGAGCCTACAGCCTCAGTCGCCATTCAAGCGTTCAGCGACGCCAATGCAGATGGTCATGATCAGTTTCAATTCTTTTTGCACGGTGCTTAAAGAGACATTCAGTTCGTCGGCGATTGCCTGATAGCTGTGCCCGTGCAGACGGCTGAGGATGAAAATCTGCTGCTGACGGGTGCTCAGTTGACTGAGACTCACGTTCAAGCGTTCGAGCAATTGTTCGGCGTGGGCGGCGTCTTCGGCGCTGCTGGCAGGGGCGGCGATGCTGTGCACGACGTCCTGCGGCACGTCATCGACCATGGTGCGTGAATGAATCTTGCGCGCACGCAGATGATCCAGCGCCAGATTGCGTGCGGTCTGGAAGACAAAGGGTTCGAGGTGGTCGATGGCCCGCTCGCTCAGCGCCCGCGTCACGCGCAGGTAGGTTTCCTGCAACAGGTCTTCAGCGGTGCTGTGATTGTTGACCATCCGTTCCAGCGTGCGCAGCAACGAAGTGCGCTGGGTGAGGAAGACATGGTTGAAGCGCGATTGACTCACGGGAGGACCTGATCCATTTGAGGCGAATGATAATGCTTATCATCTAGTCGAATGGTCAAGCCTTGATTTCAGATTGAAATCGCCAACCTGTGGGAGCGGGCTTGCTCGCGAAGGCGTCGTGTCAGGTGACTCATCTATCGATTGAACCACCGCTTTCGCGAGCAAGCCCGCTCCCACATGGGGAGTGCGGCTTACTCCGCGTTACACAACGCCAGGCAGTTATCCAGCATGCGGTTGGAGAAGCCCCACTCGTTGTCATACCAGGCCAGCACCTTCAGCAGTTTGCCGCTGGATTTGGTGTGGTTGGCGTCGAAGATCGACGACAGCGGGTTGTGGTTGAAGTCGCTGGAAACCAGCGGCAAGGTGTTGTAGCCGAGAATTTTCGAGTGCTGGCTGGCAGCCTTGAGCAACGCGTTGACTTCCTCGGCGCTGGCTTCTTTCTTCAACTGCACGGTCAGGTCCACCAGCGACACATTGATCACCGGTACACGCACAGCCATGCCGGTCAGTTTGCCGGCCAGTTCCGGCAGCACCAGGCCCACCGCTTCAGCGGCGCCGGTTTTGCTCGGGATCATGTTCTGCGTGGCCGAGCGCGCGCGGTAAGGGTCGGTGTGATAGACGTCGGTCAGGTTCTGATCGTTGGTGTAGGCGTGAATAGTGGTCATCAGGCCGCTTTCGATCCCCAGTTCGCGGTGCAACACCTGCGCCACAGGCGCCAGGCAGTTGGTGGTGCACGAAGCGTTGGAGATGATCTGGTGCGACTGGCGCAGAATGTCGTGGTTCACACCATAAACCACGGTGGCGTCGGCGCCTTTGGCCGGGGCCGAGATGATGACTTTGCGCGCGCCGGCAGTAATATGCGCGGCGGCTTTGGAACGGTCGGTAAACAGACCGGTGCATTCGAACACCACGTCAATTTTTTCCGCAGTCCATGGCAGTTCGGCCGGGTTGCGAATGGCACTGACGGCAATGCGGTCGCCGTTGACGGTCAGGCTTTCGTTGTCATGCGCCACTTCGGCGTCGAACGTGCCATGAACGGTGTCGTACTTGAGCAGATGCGCGTTGATCGAGCTGTCGCCCAGATCGTTGATGGCGACGATCTGCAAATCCTGTCGGTAGCCTTGGGTATACAGTGCGCGCAGGACATTACGGCCGATGCGGCCAAAACCATTGATTGCGATTCGAAGAGTCATGAAACAGCGCCGCCGTCGTTTTGTTGTTGGAATTACAAGATTATTCGCATAAAAATAGAAAACAAGCCTTTTTAGTGGCAATATTTTGTTTTATCTACAACGAGTGACCTGAATCAACTGGTCCGAATGATCAAAAACACCGTCTGTCATTCCAACAACAACGGTGTTTGATCAGCATAGACAATCAGGTCGCCACATCCGTTAGCCTGGAGTTCTACACATGCATCCCCGCGTCCTTGAGGTCACCGAACGGCTTATCGCCCGCAGCCGCGCCACGCGTCAGGCTTACCTTGCACTGATTCACGGCGCCGCGACTGACGGGCCGATGCGCGGCAAGCTGCAATGCGCCAACTTCGCCCACGGCGTGGCCGGGTGCGGCAGCGAAGACAAGCACAGCCTGCGGATGATGAACTCGGCGAATATCGCCATTGTTTCTTCGTACAACGACATGCTCTCGGCGCACCAGCCTTACGAAGTGTTCCCGGAACAAATCAAAAATGCCCTGCGCGAAATCGGTTCGGTCGGCCAGTTCGCCGGCGGTACTCCGGCGATGTGCGACGGCGTGACCCAAGGCGAACCGGGCATGGAATTGAGCCTGCCGAGCCGCGAAGTGATTGCCCTGTCAACGGCGGTGGCGTTGTCTCACAACATGTTCGACGGCGCGCTGATGCTTGGCATCTGCGACAAGATCGTGCCGGGCCTGATGATGGGCTCGCTGCGCTTCGGCCATCTGTCGACGATTTTCGTACCGGGCGGGCCGATGGTTTCGGGGATTTCCAACAAGGAAAAAGCCGACGTGCGCCAGAAGTACGCCGAAGGCAAGGCGACCCGCGAAGAGCTGCTGGAATCGGAAATGAAGTCCTACCACAGCCCGGGCACCTGCACCTTCTACGGCACGGCCAACACCAACCAGTTGCTGATGGAAGTCATGGGCCTGCACCTGCCGGGCGCCTCCTTCGTCAACCCGAACACGCCACTGCGTGATGCCCTGACCCGCGAGGCCGCGCATCAAGTCACGCGCCTGACCAAACAGAACGGCAACTTCATGCCGATCGGCGAAATCGTCGACGAAAAGTCACTGGTCAACTCGATCGTCGCCCTGCACGCCACCGGCGGCTCGACCAACCACACCCTGCACATGCCGGCCATCGCCATGGCGGCGGGCATTCAATTGACTTGGCAAGACATGGCCGACCTCTCCGAAGTCGTGCCAACCCTCAGCCACGTGTATCCGAACGGCAAAGCCGACATCAACCACTTTCAGGCGGCGGGCGGCATGTCGTTCCTGATCCGTGAACTGCTCGAAGCCGGGCTGCTGCACGAAGACGTCAACACCGTGCTCGGCCACGGCTTGAGCCAGTACACCAAAGAACCGTTCCTTGATAACGGCGAACTGGTCTGGCGCGAAGGCCCGATCGAAAGCCTCGACGAAAATATTCTGCGTCCCGTTGCCCGTGCCTTCTCCTCGGAGGGTGGTCTGCGGGTGATGGAAGGCAACCTCGGACGCGGCGTGATGAAGGTGTCCGCCGTGGCGTTGGAAAACCAGATCGTCGAAGCTCCGGCGATGGTGTTCCAGGATCAGCAGGATCTGGCCGACGCGTTCAAGGCCGGTTTGCTGGAGAAGGATTTTGTCGCGGTGATGCGCTTCCAGGGGCCGCGTTCCAACGGCATGCCGGAGCTGCACAAGATGACGCCGTTCCTTGGCGTGCTGCAGGATCGCGGCTTCAAAGTCGCGCTGGTGACCGACGGGCGCATGTCCGGCGCCTCGGGGAAAATCCCGGCGGCGATTCACGTCAGTCCTGAGGCTTATGTCGGTGGGGCTTTGGCGCGGGTGCAAGAGGGCGATATCATCCGCGTCGATGGCGTCAAAGGTACTTTGGAACTCAAAGTGGACGCCGAAGAATTTGCCGCGCGCGAACCCGCCAAAGGCCTGTTGGGCAACAACATCGGCAGCGGTCGCGAACTGTTTGGCTTCATGCGTATGGCCTTCAGCTCGGCGGAGCAGGGCGCCAGCGCCTTCACTTCTGCCCTGGAGACGCTTAATTGAAACTGGCTTTGGTCGGTGACATCGGAGGCACCAACGCGCGGTTCGCGTTGTGGAAAAACCAGCAACTGGCATCGATTCAAGTGCTGGCCACGGCCGACTACGCCAGCCCGGAGGAGGCGATCAGCCTGTATCTGAGCGGGCTCGGTCTGGCGCCGGGGGACATCGGTTCGGTGTGCCTGTCGGTGGCCGGCCCCGTCAGTGGCGATGAATTCAAGTTCACCAACAACCACTGGCGCCTGAGCCGCCAGGCGTTTTGCCTGACGTTGCAAGTTGAGCAGTTGTTGCTGATCAACGACTTCTCGGCGATGGCGTTGGGCATGACCCGTTTGCAGCCCGGCGAATTTCGTGTGGTGTGCGAAGGCACGCCTGAGCCGTTGCGTCCGGCCGTGGTGATCGGCCCAGGCACAGGCCTTGGCGTCGGCACCTTGCTCGATCTCGGTGACGGTCGTTTTGCCGCGTTGCCGGGCGAGGGAGGGCACGTCGATCTGCCTCTGAGCAGTCCGCGCGAAACCCAGCTGTGGCAGCACATCCATAACGAGATCGGCCACGTCAGCGCGGAAACCGCATTGAGCGGCGGCGGTTTGCCTCGGGTGTACCGGGCGATCTGCGCGGTCGACGGGCATGAGCCAACACTCGACACGCCGGAAGCGATCACCGCTGCGGGATTGGCGGGTGACCCGATTGCCCTGCAAGTACTGGAGCAGTTCTGTTGCTGGCTCGGTCGTGTGGCCGGCAACAACGTGCTGACCACGGGCGCGCGAGGCGGGGTATTCATTGTTGGCGGCGTGATTCCCCGCTTTGCCGATTTCTTTGTCGAAAGCGGTTTCGCCCGCAGCTTTGCTGACAAGGGCTGCATGAGTGATTACTTCAAGGGCATTCCGGTGTGGCTGGTGACAGCGCCGTATTCGGGGCTTGTTGGCGCCGGCGTAGCCCTCGATCAATCCATCCCGACCTGAAATGCAATCCAATTGTGGGAGCGAGCCTGCTCGCGAAAGCGGTGTGTCAGTCAACAGATGTGTTGAATGTTAAAACCGATTCGCGAGCAAGCCCGCTGCCACAGTGGTTCTGTGGTGTTTGTACGTTCGATGCTTAAGGCATAATCCGCCTCAATACCAACAACAAGGATGCCTTCGAAGTGAGCTCAGTCAACAAGTCGATTTTGTTGGTCGATGACGACCAGGAGATACGCGAGTTGCTGGACACCTACCTGACCCGCGCCGGGTTTCAGGTTCGGGCCACAGCCGATGGCGCCAGTTTTCGTCAGGCCTTGAACGAGGCACCGAGCGATCTGGTGATCCTCGATGTCATGCTGCCCGATGAGGACGGTTTCAGCCTGTGCCGCTGGGTGCGCCAGCATCCGCGTCAGGCGCAGGTGCCGATCATCATGCTCACCGCCAGTTCCGATGAGGCTGATCGAGTGATCGGTCTGGAACTCGGTGCCGACGATTACCTCGGCAAACCGTTCAGCCCTCGTGAGCTGCAAGCACGGATCAAAGCCTTGCTGCGTCGTGCGCAATTCGGTCAGGAGCGCAGCGGCAGTGAAGTGCTGGCCTTCGATGAATGGCGGCTGGACATGGTCAGTCATCGGCTGTTCCACACCGACGGCGAGGAAGTGATTCTCTCCGGCGCCGATTTCGCCTTGCTCAAACTGTTCCTCGATCACCCCCAGGAAATCCTCGACCGCGACACCATCGGCAACGCCACCCGTGGCCGTGATCTGATGCCCCTCGATCGTATCGTCGACATGGCGGTCAGCCGTTTGCGCCAACGCCTGCGCGACACGGAAAAACCGCCGCGACTGATCCGCACGGTGCGTGGCAGCGGCTACCAATTGGCAGCCAATGTGGTTGCCGGCAATGGTCACTGAGTCCCTGCGCAAGCTCGCAGCCAGAGCGCCGGTGCCGCGTTCGCTGTTGGGGCGGATGTTGTTGCTGACGCTTCTGGCGATGCTGTTCGCCCAGACCTTGTCGAGTGTGATCTGGGTGTCGCAACTGCGCGCCACACAACTGGAAGGGCTGGTCACCAGCGCGCGCAGCCTGGCGCATTCGATGACGGCCAGCGTCAGTTATTTCCGTTCGCTGCCGGTGGCGTATCGGCCGCTGGTGCTCGACCAGTTGCGCAGCATGGGCGGTACCCGTTTTGTCGTGACGCTCAACGACAAACCGCTGGGCATGGACGTGCTGCCGGTCACACCGCGTAAAGCCGCCGTGATGAAAGCGGTGGATGAAGTGCTGCGTCAGTCGTTGGGGCAGGACACCGACATTTCCGTGAGTTTCGTCAGCCCCGAGGATCTGCGGATTTTCAACGCCGGGTTGAAACTCGATGAGTTGCCGCGCTCCTGGGCGCATTACGCGCTGACGCTGGAACCGGTCAATCCGCCCGTGCTGGTCACCCAAATTCAAATGGCGCCGGGCGAGTGGCTGTACATCGCCTCCTTGCTGCCCGAGCCCTACACCAGCCTTGAAGAGCAAGGCCTGCCCTCGCAGCAAGTGTGGTTCATCGTCCTCACCAGCGGTTTTCTGCTGTTGTTCATCGGTTTGCTGGTGCATTGGCAGAGCCGGCCGCTCAAGCGCCTGGCGCGGGCCGCGCGGGAGATGTCGCTGGGCGCCGATGTCGAACCGGTGGCCGAGGGCGGCGGCAGCGAAGTGGTCGAGGTGGGCCGTGCGTTCAACGCCATGCGCGAGCGCATCAGCCGTTACCTGACCGAGCGCAGCCAGTTGTTCAGCGCGATTTCCCATGACCTGCGCACACCGATCACCCGCCTGCGTTTGCGCGTCGAGTTGCTGGAAGACGAACAGTTACAAGCCAAGTTCGGTCGCGATCTCGATGAGCTGGAGTTGCTGGTCAAAGGCGCATTGCAATGCGTGAAAGACACCGACATCCACGAGAACATCGAACCGGTGGATCTCAATCATGTGCTCGATTGTCTGGTGGAGCCGTATCTGGCACCGAACGGCAATGGCCGCGTGACCCAGAACGGACGAGCGCTGGCGGCGTATCCGGGCAAACCGTTGGCGCTCAAGCGTTGCATCGGCAACCTGATCGACAACGCGTTAAAGTACGGACAGAACGCGCATCTGCACATCGATGACGACGAGCATGCGTTTGTCCTGCACGTCGACGATGAAGGGCCGGGCGTGCCGCAGCAGCGCCTGGAGCAGGTGTTTGAGCCGCACTTTCGCTTGGCGGGGCAGCAGCAGGGTTACGGATTGGGCTTGGGGATTGCGCGCAACATCGCCCATAGCCATGGCGGTGAGGTGACGTTGCAGAATTTGCGTGAGGGTGGGTTGCGGGTGACGTTGCAATTGCCACGCAGTGCCGACTAGATAGACCGCGTTATCGTTCTTCGCGAGCAAGCCCGCACACAGGTGACTGTATTTCATCTGGAGAAACGTGGTCCCCTGTGGGAGCGGGCTTGCTCGCGAAGGCGTCGGCCCATTCAACATCAATATCCATGTCACGGGTTGGTGACAAAACCTGTCCCCTTCGTTACAAGCCCGCCCCGGCCCGTTGTTTAGACTGCCCGCCGTCATAACAACAAAAAAGGCCACCCATGGATCTCTTTCACCCAGGCTTCAGCAGTTGGCTGAACGCCCCTGCCCATCATCAATGGCTCGCCGCCGAAGGCCTGCGCCTGCTGGATTTTGCCAAGGCGGCAAAACTGCCCGAAGGTTTTGGCAATCTCGACGAGCGCGGCCAGTTGCCTGCGAACGCGCAGGCCGAAACCATGAACACCGCACGCATGACTCACAGTTTCGCCATGGCCCATATTCAGGGCCTGCCAGGGTTCGCCGAGCTGGTCGATCACGGCATCGCGGCCCTGCGCGGGCCGTTGCGCGACGCGCTGCACGGTGGCTGGTTCGCGGTCGCCGAACACCGCGATGGCAACACGGGCAAGAACGCTTATCTGCACGCCTTCGTCGCCCTGGCGGCGAGTTCTGCGGTGGTCGCGCAGCGCCCCGGCGCGCAAGCTTTACTCGATGACGCGATCGACATCATCGACACGTATTTCTGGAGCGAAGAAGAGGGCGCCATGCGCGAATGCTTCAATCGCGACTGGAGCGAAGAAGAAGCCTATCGCGGCGCCAACAGCAACATGCACGCCACCGAAGCTTTCCTCGCGCTGGCCGACGTCACGGAAGATCCGCGCTGGCTGGTGCGCGCCCAGCGCATCGTTGAACGCGTGATCCACGGCCATGCTGGCGCCAATGGCTACATGGTCATCGAGCACTTTGACCGCGACTGGCAACCGCTGCGCGAGTACAACCAAGACAATCGTGCCGACGGTTTTCGCCCTTACGGCACCACTCCAGGCCACGGTTTTGAGTGGGCGCGGCTGCTGCTGCATCTTGAGGCCGCGCGGGTGCAGGCCGGTATGCTCACACCCGGCTGGCTGGCGACCGACGCGCAGAAACTGTTCGAAAACAACTGCCGTCACGGTTGGGATGTCGATGGTGCGCCGGGCATTGTTTACACCCTCGACTGGGACAACAAAGCCGTGGTCCGCCATCGCCTGCACTGGACGCATGCCGAAGCCAGCGCCGCGGCCAGTGCCTTGCTCAAACGCACGGGCGAGGCGCAATACGAAACCTGGTATCGGCTTTTTTGGGATTTTTGTGAAAGCCATTTCATTGACCGCTGCAACGGCAGTTGGCACCACGAACTCGACTCACAGAACCGCCCAAGTGCCGATATCTGGCCGGGCAAACCCGATCTGTATCACGCTTGGCAAGCCGTACTGATCCCTCGTCTACCCTTGTCGCCGAGTATGGCGAGTGCGCTGGCGCAGTTGTCCCAGAGCGCTGCTATGTAATCAGTCATGTAACCATGTCGTGACATTCGCGCGTCCCTTCGTTACCTGCGAAGCGAAACGTCCTGTTTAAACTCCTGTGCAGCGCAAGCACCAGACTTGCAACGCATAACAACAAGAAAGGTACATCTCAGATGAATGCGATTTCTCGCCTCGCTACTGTCATTTCTGTCGCCTCCCTGTTCCCGCTCGCAATTCTGCCCCTCAGTGTGTCCGCTGCCGAATCCAAAGGTTCGGTGGAAGTCGTGCATTGGTGGACGTCCGGTGGTGAAAAAGCCGCTGTTGATGTGCTCAAGGCCCAAGTCGAAAAAGACGGTTTCACCTGGAAAGATGGCGCTGTCGCCGGTGGTGGCGGTGCGACTGCCATGACCGTACTGAAAAGCCGTGCTGTCGCTGGCAACCCTCCAGGCGTTGCCCAGATCAAAGGCCCGGACATCCAGGAATGGGCGTCGACCGGTCTGCTCGACACTGACGTGCTCAAAGACGTCGCCAAAGAAGAGAAGTGGGACAGCCTGCTCGACAAGAAAGTCTCCGATACCGTGAAGTACGACGGTGATTACGTGGCCGTTCCGGTGAACATTCACCGCGTCAACTGGCTGTGGATCAACCCGCAAGTCTTCAAGAAAGCCGGTATCACCAAGAACCCGACCACCCTCGAAGAATTCTACGCTGCCGGTGACAAGCTCAAGGCAGCCGGTTTCATTGCGCTGGCCCACGGCGGTCAGCCTTGGCAGGACAGCACCGTGTTCGAAGCCGTTGTGCTCTCGGTCATGGGTGTTGATGGTTACAAAAAAGCCCTGGTCGATCTGGACAACGCAGCGCTGACCGGCCCGGAAATGGTCAAGGCCCTGACCGAACTGAAGAAAGTCGCGACTTACATGGACGTCGACGGCAAAGGTCAGGACTGGAACCTGGAAGCGGCCAAGGTCATCAACGGCAAGGCCGGCATGCAGATCATGGGTGACTGGGCCAAGTCCGAGTGGACCGCGGCCAAGAAAGTCGCTGGCAAGGATTACGAGTGCGTAGCCTTCCCGGGCACCGACAAAGCGTTCACCTACAACATCGACTCCCTGGCGGTGTTCAAGCAGAAAGACAAAGGCACTGCTGCCGGTCAGCAGGACATCGCCCGAGTCGTGCTGGGTGAAAACTTCCAGAAAGTCTTCAGCATCAACAAAGGCTCGATCCCGGTACGTAACGACATGTTGAACAACATGGAGAAACTCGGTTTCGACTCCTGCGCACAAACTGCAGCGAAGGACTTCCTGGCAGACGCCAAGTCCGGCGGCTTGCAGCCGAGCATGGCGCACAACATGGCGACCACGCTGGCGGTGCAGGGTGCGTTCTTTGATGTCGTGACCAACTTCATCAATGACCCGAAAGCCGATCCAGCCGATACCGCCAAGAAACTCGGCGCAGCGATCAAGTCGGCTAAATAAGCGTCGTTAGCACAGGCCCCTCCTGTGGGAGCGGGCTTGCTTGCGAAGGCGTCGTGTCAGTTGCTCCATCCGTCGACTGACACACCGCCTTCGCGAGCAAGCCCGCTCCCACAAGGGATCTCACTGTAGTTTTTATTCCCTGTACTGGATTTCCCCATGAGTTCTGTTGCTGTGTTCAGCAAAGCCTCGCCGTTCGATGCATTGCAACGCTGGCTACCCAAACTGGTGCTGGCGCCGAGCATGTTCATCGTGCTGGTGGGCTTCTATGGCTACATCCTGTGGACGTTCGTGCTGTCGTTCACTACCTCGACGTTCCTGCCCAACTACAAGTGGGCCGGTCTGGCGCAATACGCGCGGTTGTTCGAGAACGACCGTTGGTGGGTGGCGAGCAAGAACCTCGCGGTGTTCGGTGGCATGTTCATCGGCATCACGCTGGTGATCGGCGTGCTGCTGGCGGTGTTCCTCGACCAGCGTATTCGCCGCGAAGGTTTCATTCGCACCATTTACCTGTACCCGATGGCGCTCTCGATGATCGTCACCGGTACCGCTTGGAAATGGCTGCTCAACCCGGGCATGGGCCTGGACAAATTGTTGCGTGACTGGGGCTGGGAAGGCTTCCGTCTCGACTGGCTGATCGACCCGCATCGCGTGGTGTATTGCCTGGTGATTGCGGCGGTCTGGCAGGCCTCGGGCTTCATCATGGCGATGTTCCTCGCCGGCCTGCGTGGCGTTGATCAATCGATCATTCGTGCTGCACAGATCGACGGCGCGAGCATGCCGACCATCTACTGGAAAGTGGTGCTGCCAAGCCTGCGTCCGGTGTTCTTCAGTGCGGTGATGATTCTGGCGCACATCGCGATCAAGAGCTTCGACCTGGTTGCAGCGATGACGGCCGGTGGCCCGGGTTATTCCTCCGACCTGCCGGCGATGTTCATGTACTCGTTCACTTTCAGTCGCGGCCAGATGGGCATGGGCTCGGCCAGTGCGATTCTGATGCTCGGTGCGATTCTGGCGATCATCGTGCCTTACCTGTACTCCGAGCTGAGGACCAAGCGTAATGACTAGTCTCGCTGCCAAACCTGCGATCAGCCTGAGCCGCATCGCGATCTACGCGGTGCTGATCCTCGCTGTGTTCCTTTACCTGATTCCGCTGGTGGTCATGCTGTTGACCAGCTTCAAGACCCCGGAAGACATCAGCACCGGCAACTTGCTGAGCTGGCCGACCGTGGTCAGCGGTATCGGCTGGGTCAAGGCCTGGGCCACGGTTGATGGTTACTTCTGGAACTCGATCAAGATCACTGTTCCGGCCGTGATCATCTCTACCGCTATCGGTGCGTTGAACGGTTATGTGCTGTCGATGTGGCGCTTTCGCGGTTCGCAGTTGTTTTTCGGTCTGCTGTTGTTCGGCTGCTTCCTGCCGTTCCAGACCGTGCTGCTGCCGGCCTCGTTCACCCTCGGCAAGATGGGCCTGGCGAGCACCACCACCGGGCTGGTGTTCATCCACGTCGTTTACGGGCTGGCGTTCACCACGCTGTTCTTCCGTAACTACTACGTGAGCATTCCCGACGCGCTGGTCAAAGCTGCACGCCTTGATGGCGCAGGCTTCTTCACCATTTTTCGGCGGATCATTCTGCCGATGTCGACGCCGATCATCATGGTTTGCCTGATCTGGCAGTTCACGCAGATCTGGAACGACTTCCTGTTCGGTGTGGTGTTCTCCAGCGGTGATTCGCAACCGATCACGGTGGCGCTCAACAACCTGGTCAACACCAGCACCGGGGCCAAGGAATACAACGTGGACATGGCAGCGGCGATGATCGCCGGCCTGCCGACCCTGCTGGTCTATGTGGTCGCAGGCAAGTATTTCGTGCGCGGGCTGACGGCCGGCGCAGTCAAGGGGTAATCATGGCAACGCTCGAACTTCGCAATGTAAACAAGACCTACGGCGCCGGTTTGCCGGACACCCTGAAGAACATCGAACTGTCGATCAAGGACGGTGAGTTCCTGATCCTGGTCGGCCCGTCGGGCTGCGGCAAGTCGACCCTGATGAACTGCATCGCCGGCCTGGAAACCATCACCGGCGGCGCGATCATGATTGGCGACCAAGACGTCAGCGGCATGAGCCCCAAGGATCGCGACATCGCCATGGTGTTCCAGTCCTACGCGCTGTACCCGACCATGAGCGTGCGCGAGAACATCGAGTTCGGTCTGAAGATCCGCAAGATGGCGCAGTCGGCGATCGATGAAGAAGTCGCTCGCGTGGCCAAGCTGTTGCAGATCGAACACTTGCTCAACCGCAAGCCCGGTCAGCTTTCCGGTGGTCAGCAACAGCGCGTGGCGATGGGCCGTGCCCTGGCGCGGCGGCCGAAGATCTACCTGTTTGACGAACCGCTGTCCAACCTCGACGCCAAGCTGCGCGTCGAGATGCGCACCGAAATGAAACTGATGCACCAGCGCCTGAAAACCACCACGGTCTACGTGACCCATGACCAGATCGAAGCGATGACGCTGGGCGACAAAGTGGCGGTGATGAAGGACGGCATCATCCAGCAGTTCGGTACGCCTAAAGAGATCTACAACGACCCGGCCAACCTGTTCGTGGCGAGCTTCATCGGTTCGCCGCCAATGAACTTCATCCCGCTGCGTCTGCAACGCAAGGACGGTCGTCTGCTGGCACTGCTCGACAGTGGCCAGGCGCGTTGCGAATTGCCGATGGGCATGCAGGACGCCGGTCTTGAAGATCGCGAAGTGATTCTCGGCCTGCGTCCAGAGCAGATTGTTCTGGCGAACGACGAGGGCAATGGCCTGCCGAGCATTCGCGCCGAAGTGCAGGTTACCGAGCCGACCGGTCCGGACACGCTGGTATTCGTCAACCTCAACGACACCAAGGTCTGCTGCCGTCTGGCACCGGACGTGGCGCCGCAGGTGGGCGAGAACCTGACGCTGCAATTCGATCCGTCGAAAGTGCTGCTGTTCGATGCCAAGACTGGCGAGCGGTTGGGTGTTGCCGGTCAGGCGCAGGCCGAAGCGCGGTCTGCCAACGTGGCCCAGTTCAAAGGCCGCTGAAGAGCAAAATGTGGGAGCACGCGGTGGATTGCCTGTAATCCATCGCAAATTATGTAAACCGCGTTAGATAAAAACAGTTAATAACAATAAAGACGAGGATGTAGGGATGAAAAAGAAACACGTCAATGCCCGGTTGATCTGCCAAGTGTCAGCAGCGGCAGCATTGGTGCTGGCCGGTAATGCAATGGCCGCCGATGCGTTCAGCTCCGATTCCAAATGGATGACGGGCGACTGGGGGGGTGAGCGGACCAAGCTGATCGAGCAGGGTATCGACATCAAGGCCGATTATGTTGGGGAAGTCGGTGGCAACCTGCACGGTGGCTACAACGACGACAAGACCGGCCGCTACAGCGACCAGTTCGGTTTGGGCGTGGCACTGGATCTGCAAAAACTGTGGGGCTGGGACAACACTCAGGCCAAGATTCAACTGACCAACCGTAACGGTCAAAATATCTCCAACGACCGCGTGGGCGACCCGCGTGCCGGCACCTTGAGCTCGTCTCAAGAAGTTTACGGCCGTGGCCACATGGTGCGTCTGACCCAGTTGTGGATTCAGCACCAGTTCTTCGACAACAAGCTCGACGTCAAGGCCGGTTACTTCGGTGAAGGCGAAGACTTCAACACCTTCCCGTGCGAGTTCCAGAACCTGGCGTTCTGCGGCTCCCAGGTGGGTAACTGGGCGACCAACATCTGGTACAACTGGCCCGTCAGCCAGGCCGCGATCCGCGTGAAGTACAACATCAACGACGAGCTCTACGCGCAGATCGGTGCGTACAACCAGAACCCGTCGCAACTGGAACACGGCAACGGCTTCAAGCTCAGCGGCAGCGGCACCAAAGGTACTGTTTTGCCGGTCGAACTGGTCTGGTCGCCTAAGGTCAACAGCTTGCCAGGCGAATACCGCGTCGGTTACTACAAGAGCACCGCTGATGCCAGCGATGTCCGTGAAGACATCAACGGCAACGACGCTGCAACCACCGGTAACGCCTACCGCACCCACAGCAGCAAGCACGGCTACTGGTTCGTGGCGCAACAGCAACTCACCAGCCACAACGGTGACGCGACCCGCGGTCTGAACATCGCCGCCAACGCCACGTTCCACGACAAGGACACCAACTTCATCGACAACTATCAGTCGGTGATGTTTGTCTACAAAGGCCCGTTCGACGCGCGTCCAAAAGATGACATCGGTATTGGCGCGGCGCGTATTCACGTCAACGATGACGTGAAGAAAAACGCCGAACTGCTCAATGCATCCAATGGTGTTTCGGACTACGACAACCCGGTGTTCTCGCCGATTCGTGAAACCGAATACAACTACGAGATCAACTACGGCTTCCACGTCACTAACTGGCTGACCGTACGTCCTAACCTGCAATACATCACTCATCCAGGTGGCGTGGACGCAGTGGACAACGCTTTGGTCGCCGGTCTGAAAATTCAGTCGGTGTTCTAACGCGTCTGCGATAAGCTCCTCTCTATGTGCGCATATTTGCGGACAGCCAAGGCTGTCCGCTTTTTTTTGGGGCCAGGCGCCGCCCTGTGAAAGACGAGTTCAGGATCGTGGCCAATGCATGAGCATCCGCTACAACGCTTCTTCAAGTCCCTGCGCGAACAACCGGTGTTTGCCTGGGAGCGCTATCAGATGCGCGACGTATTGGTGATCGATCATCCGCTGTGTCAGGCGGTGTTCAGTCGTCAGGGCGCGCAGTTGCTGCATTTTCAGCCGCGCGGGCAAAAGCCGTGGTTGTGGTGTGCGGCGAAGTGGCCGCATGTCGGTGCCATCCGTGGTGGCGTGCCGGTGTGTTGGCCGTGGTATGGCCGCCACCCGAGCGAAAACGCGTGGCCGTCCCATGGCTGGGCGCGGCTGCTCGACTGGAAATTGCTCGACAGCAGCAGCGCCGAGGATGGCGTGCGCTTGCACTGGCAATTGCAGCTGTGCGATTGGCAGGTCGATCTGCACGCGCACTTGGGCGAACGCATGGAATTGCGTCTGAGCACCGAGCATCAGGACGACATGCCGTGTCAGTTGAGCCAGGCGTTGCACGCTTACTGGCGTATTGGTGATGTCGGTGAGATAGCGCTGTCCGGCCTCGAAGGCGCGCAGGGTTATGACCAGTTGAACCGCCAGGTTTGTCAGCAAGAAGGCGAGTTGCGCGTCGATGGTGGCTGTCAGCGGGTGTTCCAGCACGACGGCGAATTACAGCTCAAGGATCACGCCTGGCAGCGCGAGTTGTGCATTGACACCGGTGACACGGCGGACACGGTGGTCTGGCATCCGGGTTCGCGGCCGCTGTTGGGCGTGAGTTGGGATGAGATCTCGGAGTTTGTTTGTGTTGAAGCGGCGACGGGCGGGACGGACAGCCTGCATCTGGCGCCGGGGGTTAAGGCGCATTTGAGTTTGCAGGCGTGGGCGGCGGCCTAGATTTGTGGTGAGTCGCCTGACGCTTTCGCGAGCAAGCCCGCTCCTACATTGGATCTTCAATGAACACAGGATTTGTGTTCAAAACAGATCCCCTGTGGGAGCGGGCTTGCTCGCGAAGAGGCCGGATCAATCAGCCGAGATTTTGAATCAGTTGAACTCGTCACCCACCGGATACCGGCTCGCATTCAAGCTCTCTTTGATCTTGCGCAGATGCGGCTGGAAATCCACCCCGCGACGCAAGGTCATCCCCGTCGCCAGCACATCCAGCACGGTCAACTGAATGATCCGCGAGGTCATCGGCATATAAATGTCGGTGTCTTCCGGCAGCGGAATGTTCAGGCTCAGCGTACTGGCCTTGGCCAGCGGCGAATTCTCCGCCGTCAGCCCCAGCACCGAAGCACCGTTCTCCCGCGCAATGCGTGCCACTTCCACCAGTTCACGGGTGCGGCCGGTGTAGGAAATGATCACAAACAGCTCGCCTGTGTGCGCCACCGAAGCAATCATCCGCTGCATCAGCACATCGGCATGCGCGGTGACGGCCAGGTTGAAACGGAAGAACTTGTGCTGCGCATCCAGGGCCACTGGCGCAGACGCGCCGAGGCCGAAGAAGTGGATCTGCCGCGCTTGAATCAACAGGTCGACGGCGCGGCTGATCAGGTTCGGGTCCAGTGCCTGGCAAGCGCTGTCCAGTGACGCGATGGCGCTGCCGAAAATCTTCTGCGTATAGGCTTCGGGATTGTCATCGGCTTCCACCGCACGGCTGACATACGCCGCGCCACTGGCCAGGCTCTGGGCCAGTTGCAGCTTCAATTCGGGGTAGCCGCTGACGCCGAACGAACGGCAGAAACGGTTGACCGTCGGTTCGCTCACCGACGCTGCCTGGGCGAGGGCAGCGATGCTGAAGCGGGTGGCCTGCTGCGGGTTGAGCAGGATCACCTCGGCGACTTTGCGTTCGGCCTTGTTCAGGTCTTCAAGGCGACTCTGGATTTGTTCCAGTAAATTTCGCACGCGGTCCATATGGAATTCCTAATTCACCTGCGCAAAGGTGCGCCGGGCTATGCAAATTGGGCCTTTGATATGGCCCGTAACGGTGGCCTATCCTACTGATGGCTCCGACCGACCACCACTCGGAATCTGTATTCTGTGAAAATGTTGTGGTTATTACTACATTTTCCCTTGAGTGATGCCTTGAAAAAAGGTATTTGTAGCTTAACTTGATAAAAGAACAAACATCATGCCTTCGATTACGGTTGAACCGTGCACCTTTGCCTTGTTCGGCGCTCTTGGCGATCTGGCCCTGCGCAAGCTGTTTCCTGCCCTTTATCACCTCGATGGCGCCGACCTGTTGCATGAGGACACGCGCATTATCGCGCTGGCCCGTGAAGCCGGCTCCGAGCAGCAGCACATGGCGTTCATCGCCGATGAACTGCGCCGCTACGTCGGCAAAGAGTTGGACGAAGCCGTCGCCGAGCGCTTTCTGGCGCGCCTGACCTACCTGCACGTCGACTTTCTCAAGGCTGAAGATTATGTAGCGCTGGCCGAACTGGCGGGCAGCACGCAGCGCATGATTGCCTATTTCGCCACGCCGGCGGCGGTGTACGGCGCGATCTGCGAGAACCTGGCGAAAGTCGGTCTGGCGCAAAACACCCGCGTGGTGCTGGAAAAGCCGATTGGCTCCGATCTCGAATCCTCGCGCAAAGTGAACGATGCCGTGGCGCAGTTCTTCCCGGAGAATCGCACCTACCGCATCGACCATTACCTGGGCAAAGAGACCGTTCAAAACCTGATCGCCCTGCGTTTCGCCAACAGCCTGTTCGAAACCCAGTGGAACCAGAACTACATTTCCCATGTGGAAATCACCGTGGCCGAGAAGGTCGGCATCGAAGGCCGTTGGGGTTACTTCGACAAGGCCGGCCAACTGCGCGACATGATCCAGAATCACCTGTTGCAGTTGCTCTGCCTGATCGCCATGGATCCGCCGGCCGACCTGTCCGCCGATAGCATCCGTGACGAAAAAGTAAAAGTGCTCAAGGCGCTCGCGCCGATCAGCCCAGAAGGCCTGACCACTCAAGTGGTACGCGGCCAGTACATCGCCGGTCACAGCGAAGGCAAGTCCGTACCGGGCTACCTCGAAGAACCGAATTCCAACACCCAGAGCGACACCGAAACCTTCGTCGCCCTGCGTGCCGACATCCGCAACTGGCGCTGGGCCGGCGTGCCGTTCTACCTGCGAACCGGCAAGCGCATGCCGCAAAAGCTGTCGCAGATCGTCATCCATTTCAAAGAACCCTCGCACTACATCTTCGCCCCCGAGCAGCGCCTGCAGATCAGCAACAAACTGATCATCCGCCTGCAGCCGGACGAAGGTATTTCCTTGCGCGTGATGACCAAAGAGCAGGGCCTGGACAAAGGCATGCAATTGCGCAGCGGCCCGCTGCAACTGAATTTCTCCGACACCTGGCGTAGCGCGCGGATCCCCGATGCCTACGAGCGGTTGTTGCTGGAAGTGATGAACGGCAATCAGAACCTGTTTGTCCGTAAAGATGAAATCGAAGCCGCGTGGAAGTGGTGTGACCAGTTGATCGCCGGGTGGAAAAAATCTGGTGACGCGCCCAAGCCGTACGCGGCCGGGTCGTGGGGCCCGATGAGCTCCATTGCATTGATCACGCGGGATGGGAGGTCGTGGTATGGCGATATCTGATGTGAAACTGCCCGCGGGCGTGAATGCCCATGAATTCAAGAGTCCGGTGCTGCTGGCCGAAGGCTTGGCGCTGAACGCTGCCAAGCAACTGACCGATGCCATTGCTGCACGCGGCAACGCTGTGCTCGTGGTGTCCGGCGGTCGTAGCCCGGTGGCGTTTTTTCAGCACTTGGCTAAGCAGGAGCTGGACTGGTCGAAGGTCGTCGTGACCCTCGCCGACGAACGCTGGGTGCCAGTCGAACACGCCGACAGCAATGCCGGTCTGCTCAAGCAGTACCTGCTCAAAGGCCCCGCCGCCAAGGCGCAATTTCTGAGCCTTTACAGCGCTGCGGCGAATGTCGAGCAAGCTGCCGAACAGGCTGACCGTTTGCTCGCCGAGTTGCCGCCGATTGACGTGTTGGTGCTGGGCATGGGCGACGATGGTCACACCGCGTCGCTGTTCCCCGATAGCCCGAACCTCACTGAGGCGTTGCAGGTCGATGGCACCCGCCGTTGCTGGCCGATGCTGGCGCCAACCGTGCCGCATCAGCGTCTGAGCATGAGCCGGGCGTTGCTGGCGTCGGCGAAGCACAAGATTCTGTCGATTTCCGGTCAATCGAAACTGACCACCCTGAATGCCGCGCTGGCATCCGACGATGTCGCTGCCATGCCGGTTCGCGCGTTTCTGCAACCCACGTTAGAGATTTACTGGTGCCCATGAGCCAAGGAACAGCCGCTATGAAAAACCCATCCCCGACCGTTTCCATGGCGGACAAAGTTGCCCTGATCGACAGCCTCTGCGCCAAGGCGCGGATCCTGCCGGTGATCACCATCGCTCGTGAACAGGACGTGCTGCCACTGGCCGACGCCCTGGCCGCAGGTGGCCTCACCGCGCTGGAAGTGACCCTGCGTTCGCAGTTCGGTCTCAAGGCCATCCAGATCCTGCGCGAACAGCGCCCGGAACTGATGACCGGTGCAGGCACCGTGCTTGATCGCAACATGCTCGCGGCGGCCGAAGCGGCGGGTTCGCAATTCATCGTCACCCCAGGCATCACCCGCGACTTGCTCGAAGCCAGCGTCGACAGCCCGATTCCGCTGTTACCGGGCATCAGCAACGCCTCCGGCATCATGGAAGGCTATGGTCTGGGCTATCGCCGCTTCAAGCTGTTCCCGGCTGAAGTCAGCGGTGGCGTCGCCGCCATCAAAGCCCTTGGCGGCCCGTTCGGCGAAGTGAAATTCTGCCCGACCGGTGGCGTTGGCCCGGCCAATATCAAGAGCTACATGGCGCTGAAAAACGTCATGTGCGTGGGCGGTAGCTGGATGCTGGATCCCGAGTGGATCAAGAACGGCGACTGGGCCCGCATTCAGGAATGCACCGCCGAGGCATTGGCGCTGCTGGACTGATGCTTGTGGATTGACTGCTTTACCTGACACTTCGTTGTGTGTTCTACGGCTTTACGGTGCGCTTGGTCGGTGCACCGTTTTTTTTTGCCCTGAAAAAGTTGCAGATACATTGCTCGATACATAGTTACCGCACGCTGACTTTTTCCCGACGCTAATCTGCGCTCTTCTTATGGAAGAGAGCACGTGTCATGGATCGAGATCCCGCATCACCATCACCGCAACCTGTGTATCAACTGGCCCCCGAACAAATCGCCGGGCCTTATTTTCGCAATCCCAAACTGTTGCGCCGCAACATCAGCGAAGGCGCTGAAGGCCTGCCGTTGATCCTGCGCCTGACCATTGTCGATGCAATGACCGGTGAGCCGGTCAGTGGCGCCCTCGTGGACATCTGGCATTGCAATGCGCGAGGGGCTTATTCGGGCTGGAGCCGGATCAATCCCGATCTCGAAGTCGAGGTTGAAGATATCGGTTCGATCCCGCGCACCGACGACCACACCTACCTGCGTGGCAGCCAGTTTTGCGATCAAAAGGGCAGGGTGCGTTTCACGACGATCTATCCGGGGTTCTATGCCGGTCGCACGCTGCACATTCATGGCGCGGTGCGTATGGTTGCCGGCAGTGAATACCTTGATGAGCGTTGTGTGGCGTGGGTGGGGCAGTTGTACTTTCCCGAGGTCGTTTCACGCTCGGTGCTCAATGCCAAAGCCTATCGGGGGCGGGCATCGTTACCGCTGGACAACGGCCAGGACAGTATTTACGCCGGTATGGGCGGCGAAGCCTCGACCCTCGCTGTCTGGCCGATCGGTCGCGACTCCCACGAGGACGGTTATTTCGGCCACCTCACCATCGGCATCGACACCTTTGCGGTGTCGACGCAGATCAGGCCCGAGGACTTTGACAAGTACACCGTATAGCCGCGTTAACGCAGCTCGTTGAGCGCACGGGTCAACAACTGCATGTCGGCAGACGTGGTGGTCAGCCCCGGCGTGATGCGAATGCACGGTCCACAGGCTGCGCCAGTACGTACAACGGTGAACAGGTTGTAGTCGTTGAGCAGTCGCTCAGCCATCGCCTGTTGATCGTCGTGGCGAGTGAAACGCATAGAAGTGATCCCGCAAAACAGCCGTGGATCGTCCGGGGTCATGACTTCAATGCCCGGCAAGTGCCGCACCGCGCTGACCCAAAGATTGCGCAGGTAATTGAGGCGTGCACCTTTGGCCGGTGCGCCGCCGAGCGAACGGTGCTCCTCGAATACCAACGGGAGGCTCATCAGCGCTGGAATATTGGGCGTGCTGTAGGAAGTACGGCTGCGGATATCGTTGACCGTATAGTGCATCTCGCCCATGTCCGGATCGATGTCGGCCAGGCGCTGCGGGGCGATATAGAGAAAGCCAAGGGTCAGGGGCGCGCCGATCCATTTGTGCAGGTTGTAGCCGGCGAACGCGATGCCCAATGCTTCCAGATCGAACTCGATCTGGCCCAGGGCATGGGCTCCGTCGAGGATGATGTCGACGCCGTGCTCCTTGGCCAGCGCGGCAATAGCCTGCACCGGCATCACCAGGCCGGTGCGATGGGTGACATGCGTCAGCGCCATCAGCTTGAGTTTCGGGTGGCGGATGAACACCTCACGGTAGGCCTGCAGCAAACTGTCGAAACTCGCCGGGTGCGCGTGGGCAATCTCGATCACCTCTACACCGCGATGCTTTGCCAGCCAACGCATGGCGCCTTTTACCGTGTCGTATTCGAGGTCACAGATCAGCACTTGATCGCCCGGTTGCAGGCGGTTGTAGTTGCGGATCAGCGATTGCAGGCCTTCGGTGGCGTTTCGTGTGAAGGCAACGCTTTGCGCGCGTACGCCCATCAACTCGGCCAGTTGCGCGCGAATGTCGAGGTTGTCGTGCTGTTCGAAGCGTTGGCGCACATACACCGAGTTGCTGTTGTTGATCAGCTCGATGTTGCGCTGGTACTCCTCGATCACCGTGCGCGACATGCGCCCGAAGTAACCGTTCTCCAGGTTTACGGGGCCGGGTTGAGCGTCATAACGATCAGCGAACGTCTGCCAGAAGGCTTCGTCACGGGCGCGGCGGGTGTTGTCGGGCATGGTTGGCAAGCTCTGTAGAGGAGGGCGCGTCAGTGGCGCGGGGCAGGTTTGCCGTGTTTTGCGCGTAGCGGTTCGAGCAAGTCAGAGAGGCCGTTGTGGTCGATTTCCTGCATCAAGGCCAGCAAGCCACCGAGTTCACCGTGCGGGAAGCCTTCGCGGGCGAACCAGTTGAGATAAGGCCCCGGCAGGTCGGCAATGATCCGGCCCTTGTATTTGCCAAAGGGCATTTCGCGGGTGATCAACAGTTCGAGTTTTTCGGGATTCATCAGTGAGATCGTCTGGCTTCAAATCAGAGTGGAAAATACAGGCATTCTGCATGCAGGCCAAATGACAGATCATGCAAATATCCTTGATACAGATAGTTCACTTACATTTAAAGTATTGATATATAACGATTTTTTTATTTATAGAAAACTGGCACGCACACTGCAATATCCCTTGCATCTTCAACCAACCGCAAGGAATTGAAAAAATGACTGACATGAATAAAGAAGCCATCTCTGTACTCAATGACCTGATTGAAACCAGCAAAGACGGTCAGGAAGGGTTCAAGACTTGCGCTGAAGACATCAAGCATCCTGAACTGAAAACGCTGTTCACCACTCGCTCTGCCGATTGCGCTACCGCCGCTGCGGAACTGCAAGCTGAAGTGCGCAAACTGGGCGGTGATCCGGAAACCTCCACCAGCGTCAGCGGTGACCTGCACCGCCGTTGGGTCGACGTCAAAGCCATGTTTACCGGCAAGGACGAAGAAGCAGTGCTAAACGAAGCCGAGCGCGGTGAAGACCACGCGCTGAAGGCTTATCGTGAAGCCATGGAGAAAATCAACAAGCACAATCTGGTCGGTATTCGTGACATGGTTGAACGCCAGTACCATGGCGCGCAACGCAATCACGACCAGGTGAAGGCCCTGCGTAACCAGGCTCGCGCTCGTTCGTAAGCCACGCTGAAAAACGGTGGGAGCGGGCTGGCTCGCGAATGCGGTGTGTCATGCAACGATGATGTTGCTGACACGACCTCTTCGCGAGCCAGCCCGCTCCCTCGTTGTTTTGTGCAGCCAATCAGCCGATGCTGATCGCCGGCAACGTCGGCAGTGTCACAGTCTGCTGTTTGCGCGGCGCCAGAATCTCAGCTTCGCCATCGACGACTAACTCATCACGCTGGTTGAACACGCGAGTGGCGATCCGCACGCGAAACTTGGGCAGCTTCTCAAGGATTTCCAGGCGCACGGTCAGTGTGTCGCCAATCTTTACCGGCTTCTGAAAGCTCATCTGCTGACCGATATAAATAGTCCCCGGCCCAGGCAATTCGCAGGCAACGGCTGCACTGATCAGCGCACCGCTGAACATGCCGTGTGCGATGCGTTCCTTGAACATGCTGGCGGCGGCAAATTCGGCGTCCAGGTGTACCGGGTTGTGGTCGCCGGACATGGCGGCGAACAACTGAATGTCGCGCTCTTCGACAGTCTTGCTGTAGCTGGCGGTCTGGCCGACTTCGAGGGCTTCGTAAGGGGTGTTGGTAACCTGGGTCATCGGTCTTGGTTCCTGTGACGGATTAAATGAATCCACAAAAAATTATTCGCTGCGATGAGGGCGCGGATGGCTCAAGGCCTGATGGATCCAGGTCAGCACATCGGCGATCACTTCGTCGCGATTGGTTTCGTTGAACAATTCGTGCCGCGCCTGCGGATAGATCTTCAGTTGCAGGTTGTGGCTGCCGGCCGTGCGCAAGGCATTGGCCAGATCTGTCAGACGCTTGCCTTCACTCACCGGATCACATTCGCCGCCGATCACCAGCAGCGGCAGGCCCGGGTCGATCTGGGCGAGAGTGGACGCTTTGCTGATTTGCTGCAAGCCGCCGAGCAAGTCGATCCACAGCTGATTGGTGCAGCGAAAGCCGCACAGCGGGTCGGCAGCGTACTTGTCGACTTCGTCGGGATCGCGGCTGAGCCAGTCGAATGACGTGCGCACCGGTTTGAATTTTTTGTTGAACGAGCCGAACGACAACCACTCGATCATTGCGCTGCGACCCTTGCCACCCTGACGCAGTTTTTCCAGGCGGGCGATCTGCCGCGCGGCACCATAAAGCGCCACCGGTTGAAAGTTCGAACCGCTGAGAATCGCCCCGTGCAGGCTGGCGCTGTGGTGCAGCAGGTAACCTTGGGCGAGGTAGCTGCCCATGCTGTGCCCGAGCAGAATGATCGGTACGCCGGGATGTTGCTGGCCGATGTACTGATTGAGGCTGGCCAGATCACCGACGACTTTGCACCAGCCATCGTCGTCGGCGAAATGCCCAAGGGTGCCGGTATCGGCGGTTTTGCCATGTCCGCGCAGGTCCGGGGCGTACACGCCGTAGCCCTGGGCGCAGAACCTTTCAGCCAGTCGTTGGTAACGCCCGCTGTGCTCGGCCATGCCATGGGCCAACAGGATCACCGCTTTCAACGGCGCCGTCGGCAGCCACTGATTGACGAAGAGGCGGCTGCGGTCACTCGCGTCCAGCCATAAAGTGTCGTGGATCATGGCGATTCCTTTGCTCAGAGTCGAAACAGTGTATAGCGCATTCGTTGTTCTTCGTCTGATCAGCCCACACGACGGCAGGAAGATTCATACGATCAATGACGGCTTTACCCGTATTTGCCTGATTGGCCATAACTGCTAGTGTCCGTGAAGCTCCGCTTTTTGCTTTCTGCTTTCAAGGGATGAACGAGAAATGACAGAAACGCGGCCCCGGATCAGCTCAGGTAAAGAGGACAAGAACAATGCAACCTGATTTCTGGAATGACAAACGCCCGGCCGGCGTACCGCTGGACATCGACATGGGTGAATTCAAGTCGGTGATCGAGGTGTTTGAGCGTTCCTGCAAGAAGTTCGCCGATCGCCCGGCCTTCAGCAACATGGGCGTGACCTTGACCTACGCAGAACTTGAGCGCCAAAGCGCTGCCTTCGCAGGCTACCTGCAAGCGCATACCGATCTTGCGCCCGGGGATCGCATCGCGGTGCAGATGCCCAATGTCCTGCATTACCCGATTGCCGTGTTCGGCGCTTTGCGCGCCGGGTTGATCGTGGTCAACACCAACCCGCTGTACACCGCGCGGGAGATGCGGCATCAGTTCAAGGATTCCGGCGCTCGAGCGCTGGTGTACCTGAACATGTTCGGCCAGAAAGTCCAGGAAGTGCTGGCCGATACCGACATTCAATACCTGATCGAAGCGAAGATGGGCGACCTGATGCCCACCGCCAAGGGATGGCTGGTCAACACCGTGGTCAGCAAAGTGAAGAAAATGGTGCCGGCGTATTCGCTGCCCCAGGCGATCTCCTTCAAAAGCGCATTGCGCATGGGGCGTGGGCTGGGCATCAAACCCTTGAAGGCCAGCCTCGACGACATCGCTGTGCTGCAATACACCGGCGGCACCACGGGGCTGGCCAAGGGTGCAATGCTGACCCACGGCAACCTGGTGGCGAACATGCAGCAAGTGCGGGCCTGTCTCGCGCAACTGGGCCCTGACGGGCAGCCACTGCTGCGCGAAGGCCAGGAAGTGATGGTCGCGCCGCTGCCGCTTTATCACATCTATGCTTTCACCGCGAATTGCATGTGCATGATGGTGTCCGGCAATCACAACGTGCTGATCACCAACCCGCGCGACATTGCCGGGTTTATCAAGGAACTGAAGAACTGGCGCTTCTCGGCGCTGCTGGGCTTGAACACATTGTTTGTGGCGCTGATGGAACACCCGGATTTCAAGACGCTGGATTTCTCCAGTCTGAAACTGACCAACTCCGGCGGCACCGCGCTGGTCAAAGCCACGGCCGAACGCTGGGAGCAGCTCACCGGTTGCCGTATCACCGAAGGTTACGGCCTGACCGAAACCTCGCCGGTGGCGTGTACCAACCCCTACGGCGACCAGTCGCGTCTGGGTACGGTTGGCCTGCCGGTACCGGGTACGCTGTTGAAAGTCATCAACGATGACGGCGTCGAACAGCCGATGGGCGAGCGTGGCGAGTTGTGCATCAAAGGCCCGCAAATCATGAAAGGCTACTGGCACAAACCTGAGGCCACCGCTGAAGTGCTGGATGCCGAGGGCTGGTTCAAGTCTGGCGACATCGCGGTGATCGACCCGGACGGCTTTGTGCGCATCGTCGATCGCAAGAAGGACATGATCATCGTCTCTGGTTTCAACGTGTACCCGAACGAGATCGAAGATGTGGTCATGGCCCACCCGAAAGTCGCCAACTGCGCGGTGATCGGTGTGCCGGACGAGCGTTCGGGCGAGGCGGTCAAGCTGTTTGTGGTGGCGCGCGAAAGCGGTGTAAGTCTTGAAGAGCTCAAGGCTTACTGCAAAGAGAATTTCACCGCCTACAAAGTGCCGAAACACATTGTCTTGCGTGAGTCGTTGCCGATGACGCCTGTAGGGAAAATTCTGCGACGTGAGTTGCGCGATATCGCCTGATCGGTCAATGGCCGCGCTTTGCGCGGATCGCGGGCAAGCCATGCTCCCACAGGTATCTATGCAGATCTTGTGGATGCAGGCTTGCCCGCGATGCTTTTGGGAGGAACACCCCCGAATTCCGGGGCTTTCAGGGTGTTATAGGTTTTTTGCTCTAAAATGACCGCTAGCAAGTCTTGAGTCATCAATGTGACTGTAGGGGCCGCTTTTGGCTCTAGTCGACCCTCGGCAAAGCTGCTACTCTCGGCGCGCTTTGTGACTTCTCGGCCTATCCAAAAGCCAGATTCACCAATACAAAACACACACCAATAATAATCGCATCAAATGCGGTGAAGAATTCGCGTTGCTGAGGAGTGGGCTTCCATGATCGAAGACTTTTGGAAGGATAAATACCCGGCTGGAATTGCTGCCGACATCAATCCAGACGAGTATCCGAACATTCAGGCAGTGTTGAAGCAATCCTGCCAACGCTTCGCCAACAAACCGGCTTTCAGCAACCTGGGCAAGACAATCACCTACGGTGAGTTGTACGAATTGTCCGGTGCGTTTGCCGCGTATCTGCAACAGCATACCGATTTGCAGCCCGGTGATCGAATCGCCGTGCAACTGCCCAACGTTCTGCAGTACCCGGTGGCTGTCTTCGGTGCCATCCGCGCCGGGCTGATTGTGGTCAACACCAACCCGCTGTACACCGCGCGGGAAATGGAACACCAGTTCAACGACTCCGGTGCCAAAGCGCTGGTGTGCCTGGCGAACATGGCGCACCTGGCTGAAGCCGTGGTGCCGAAAACCGGCGTCAAACACGTCATCGTCACTGAAGTCGCCGACCTGTTGCCACCGCTCAAGCGCCTGCTGATCAACAGCGTCATCAAGTACGTGAAGAAGATGGTTCCGGCTTATCACCTGCCTAAAGCCGTCAAATTCAACGACGTGCTGAGCAAGGGGCAGGGCCAGCCAGTGGCTGAAGCCAACCCGGACAGCGGTGATGTTGCGGTGCTGCAATACACCGGCGGCACCACCGGCGTTGCCAAAGGCGCGATGCTGACCCACCGCAATCTCGTGGCCAACATGCTGCAATGCAAAGCGCTGATGGGCTCCAACCTTAACGAAGGTTGCGAAATCCTGATCACACCGCTGCCGCTGTACCACATCTACGCGTTCACCTTTCATTGCATGGCGATGATGCTGATCGGCAACCACAACATCCTGATCAGCAACCCGCGTGACCTGCCGGCAATGGTCAAGGAACTGTCGAAGTGGAAGTTCAGTGGTTTCGTTGGCCTTAACACGCTGTTTGTGGCGCTGTGCAACAACGAAGGCTTCCGCAAGCTGGATTTCTCCGCGCTGAAAGTCACCCTGTCCGGCGGCATGGCCCTGCAATTGGCCGCCGCCGAGCGCTGGAAAGCCGTGACCGGTTGCGCCATCTGCGAAGGTTACGGCATGACCGAAACCAGCCCGGTGGCGACGGTCAACCCGATCCAGAACATCCAGGTCGGCACCATCGGTATTCCGGTGCCATCGACGCTGTGCAAAGTCATCGACGATGCCGGGGTCGAGCAGCCGCTGGGTGAAATCGGCGAACTGTGCGTCAAGGGCCCGCAGGTGATGAAAGGCTACTGGCAGCGTCAGGAAGCCACCGATGAAATGCTCGACAGCGACGGCTGGTTGAAGACCGGTGATATCGCGCTGATCCAGCCGGATGGCTACATGCGCATTGTCGATCGCAAGAAAGACATGATTCTGGTCTCCGGTTTCAACGTCTACCCGAACGAGTTGGAAGACGTGCTGGCGACCCTGCCGGGCGTGCTGCAGTGCGCGGCTATCGGCGTGCCGGACGAGAAATCGGGCGAGGCGATCAAGATATTCATCGTTGCCAAGCCAGGCGTAACACTGACCAAAGAGCAGGTAATGGAGCACATGCGCGCCAACGTCACCGGCTACAAGGTGCCGCGTTCAGTGGAGTTCCGCGATACGCTGCCAACCACCAACGTCGGCAAGATCCTGCGCCGCGAGTTGCGTGATGAAGAGCTGAAGAAGATCAAGGCGAAGAACGCCGCGTAAAGCAAAAAGCCCTGCAGATGCAGGGCTTTTTGATTTTGGCCGGGAGAAATTCTGTGCCTGTGAGGCCGTTTTCGCGGTTACTGGCGAAATGGCGCGAAATTCACATTGGTTCCTGTCGGACGCATGTCCTGCAGATACGAATCCTTGTCTGCACTCAATTCCAGGCTCAGCGCCGCTTTGCGTTTGCCCTCGTTGCGAATCACCAGCCCTTCCAGCTTCTCGCGCAGGAACACCGTCGGCACTTTCAGGTGCAGCAGTTCGTCGGTGGCCGGCGTATGCATCAGCAGGTGAATCCACTCGTACTGACCCACGGCCAGACGCGTCACCGGCAGGTCGAACCACCAGATGTTGCGGTTGCGGTTCAGTTCGGCGAAGTGGCAGTTGTTGGTGCCGAGCACAGCGCCGCCCAGTTCCTGGTTTCGACGGGCAATGGCCTGCTTTTTATCGAGTTTCATAACATTCCTGCGGGGTCGGTTCCTGGCGCTTGGCGCCCATATGGAGCGCATTCTCAAGGCAACGCCGGCAAACATAAAGCCCAACCTTCATGCTGCGACGAAATGAACCCTCAAAAAAAATGAAACTTGGCGCAAACAGGGTCGGTCAATCCTTACGTAATGACTTTTCCTCGTTAATGCATCAAGGAGAAACACCATGAGTAGCACAAGCGATAAAGTAAAAGGCATGGCGAATGAAGCGGTCGGCAACGTCAAGCAAGGTGTGGGGAAAGCCACTGACAACACCAAACTGCAAGCCGAAGGCACCCTGCAAGAGAAAAAAGGCGAGGCCCAGCAAGCGGTCGGCAAAGCCAAAGACGCCATCAAGAAAGGCGTCGACAAGGCGTAATGCAGCCTTGAACGAAAGACACGAACGGCCATCCAAGGATGGCCGTTTTTGTATCCTCAACAGGCGCTGACCCGACGAGGCTCGCCAAGTAGGCTAACGTGATGTAAAAAACGGCCCCTGAGTCGCCACGACTTCAACCTGTAATGCGGCGAAAGGAGACGCGAATGATATTTCCGGACATGAAAGGTTTGCCCCTGCACCGGGTGATGGTGCGCACCGTGACTGAATTCATCGACGACGAGATGTCGACGTACGCCTCGGCATTGGCCTACCAGATGCTGTTTTCGCTGTTCCCGTTCATTTTGTTCCTGATTGCGCTGATCGGTTTCCTGCACCTGCCGGACTTCTTTACCTGGCTGCGTCTGCAATCGGAACTGGTGCTGCCACCGCAGGCGCTGGAACAGGTCAACCCGGTGATTGATCAGTTACAGCAGTCCAAGGGGGGGCTGCTTTCGGTCGGTATCGTGATTGCCCTGTACACCGCATCTGCCGGCGTGCGCCTGATGATGAGCGCGATGAATGCCGCCTACGATGTGGTCGAAGGTCGGCCGGTCTGGAAGCGTTTTCCACTGTCGATTTTCTACACCGTTGGCATTGCCGGCATGTTGCTGGCCGCCGCCGCGCTGATGGTGCTCGGCCCGCAAGTGATGGGCTGGATCGCCGCGCGGGTTGGCCTGGAAGAAGTCATCGTCACCGTCTGGACCATCGCGCGATGGCCGGTCATCGTGATTCTGATGATGGTTGCCGTGGCGCTGATCTACTACGTGATGCCGGACGTCAAACAGGAATTCCGCTTCATCACACCGGGTTCGGTATTGGCGGTGGTGGTGTGGATCATCGCCTCACTGGGCTTCGCGTTTTATGTGAAAACCTTCGCCAACTACAACGCAATGTATGGCAGCATCGGGGCGATCATCGTGCTGTTGCTGTACTTCTACATTTCCTCGGCGGTGCTGTTGCTCGGTGCGGAGATGAATGCGGTGATCGAACACATGTCCCACGAGGGCAAGGACTCGGGCGAGAAAGTCCCTGGTGAACTCGACGAACATCCCAAACAACATGTCTCGGGCCTGGGCCGCGATCATTCGCTCAAGCCGGACACTGACGAAGCCTGATCATGATCCGTGAAATCCTCAAAATGGGCGACGAGCGCCTGCTGCGCATCGCCCCGCCGGTACCGGCCGAAATGTTCGACAGCGCCGAGTTGTGGCAACTGATCGACGACATGTTCCAGACCATGGAAAGCGTCGGCGGCGTCGGCCTGGCTGCACCGCAGATCGGTGTCGACCTGCAACTGGTGATCTTCGGTTTCGAGCACAGCGAACGATACCCGGACGCTGAAGCGGTGCCACAGACGATCCTGATCAACCCGCTGATCACACCACTGAGCCCACTCACCGAAGAGGGCTTTGAAGGCTGTCTGTCGGTGCCGGGTTTGCGTGGCGCGGTGGATCGTTATCAGCAGATTCGTTATGAGGGATTTGATCCGAAGGGCGAGCCGATTGTGCGTATCGCTTCAGGTTTCCACGCGCGAGTGGTGCAACACGAGTGCGATCATCTGATCGGTCGGCTGTACCCGTCGCGCATCACCGATTTCAGCAAGTTCGGCTTCACCGAGGTGATGTTCCCGGATCTTGATCCCACCGCAGACGATTGATCCGAGTCCTGCACAATCGCCCCTATTGGATCTCTATTGATTCAGCCCCATCGCAATCATCGGCTTGCTGCGCGCATAGCGGCTTAACCGCTCAGCCATCGCCTGGGGCAGGGGCGGGTCGAAACTGAACCCGCGTCGCTCATAAAAACCACGCAAATTCGGATGGCAGAACAGCCACACGGGCTGTGTCACGTCCTCTAGCGCGGCGTCCATAAGCTTCGCCGCAATCCCTTGCTCACGACATCCGGGATCGACGAACAACCCGGTCAACCATTGGCCGCCCGACACCGGCCGTAAACACAACGCAGCGACAATCTCTCCCCGGCGTGCCACCCACAAATGCGCCTCGCGCACGGCTTTCATCGAGGATTGGTGGCGGCGGTAAAACTTGTTCATCAACGGCCAAAGAGACTCGTCGAGCAGGCTGTATTGGGTGTCAGGCATGGGTTCGGACTGTCGGTGGGCAAAGCGGCGATTATAAAAGAACGTGCGCGGCGGGATAGGTGTATACCTGATCTCACATCCCCTGTGAGTGGAGTACGCATCATGTCCAAAGGTATGGATTCAAAGAAAGCCGCGAAGAAGAAACCGGCCAAGACTGCGATTGAAAAACGCGCCGAGAAAAAAGCCAAGAAAGTCGACATCTTCGGTCATTGATCACGCCTCTCCGGAGCCCGGTTCTCGGGCTCCTGCCTGAACTCGAAAGTGATCTGCAAAATTCATTCACCGCTGCTGCACAGAGGGGAGGATTCCCGTTCCGGGCAACGCCATGCCCCCATCAATTCGACGCCGCCCACCGCTCGTGATGGCCCTCGCCCCGGCAACCTATCCCTTCGCTGAACCGATTCTTGTGCAAAAAGTGCCAGATACTGGCCGACTAGTGGCCTTGCGCAAGGCATTTCGCTGTCTATGCTGACACTTAACTAACCCTGTGGATCGTACAGGTTAGTCCGTGATTTCACGCTGCCAGAGTGCGCATTCCAAGGCACCGACACTGAACCAACAAGGAGCGTCATTTAAATGGAAGTTGTTCAACGCGTTAGGGCTGGCCCGCAGGCGGGCTATCAAGAGAAGGATGTCTTGATTAGAGCGTCGCTGCATGGACACTCCGATTGATCATCATTTATCACCTGACAACTTCCTCCCGTGGAGGAGTGCGTATGCCTGTTCTGTGGAACGTAGTGGTGGATCTTGAAAGACCTGAACTTTCATCAAATCAAAAGTCCGCGCGAAAGGTGATACAAACATGTTCAACCTACATCACAAGGCTGACCTGCAGGAAATCGAACGCTTCAGTTGTGCCCTGACCGAAGCCAGCGCCAAGTTGGACGCGATCAGTCGCTCGATGGCGATGATTGAGTTCAGCCCTGAAGGTATCGTTCTGAATGCCAACGAAAACTTCTGCAAGACCATGGGCTATGGCGCCGAGGAAGTGCGTGGCAAACATCATCGGATCTTTTGTGAAGAAGCGTTTTATCGCAGCGAAGAGTACGCCAGTTTGTGGCGCGACCTGGCCCGTGGTGAGCCGATCAGCGGCACTTTCCAGCGTTTGAACAAGCGCGGCGAGGAAGTCTGGCTCGAAGCCAGTTACATGCCGGTGTATGGCCAGGACAAGCAAGTCAGAAGTGTGATCAAGGTGGCGGCGGACATTACCGCGCGGATCAACAAGGAGCATGAAGAGGAAAGCATGCTGGCGGCGATCGGTCGCTCCATGGCAGTGATCGAGTTCACCCCCGAGGGCAATGTGATTACCGCCAACGAAAATTTTCTCAAGACCATGCAGTATTCGCTCAGCGAAATCGTCGGCCATCACCACAGCCTGTTTTGCCATCGCGCCGAAGCCGAGTCTGCGCAATACAAGGCGTTCTGGGCCTCGCTCAATCGTGGCGAATATCACTCGCACCGTTTCGAGCGCAAGAACAAATCCGGGCAGATGGTGTATCTGGAGGCCTCGTACAACCCGTTGTTCGATGCCAAAGGGCGGCTGTACAAAGTGGTGAAGTTTGCCAGCGACATCACCCACCAGATGACCACCCTGCAGAACGCTGCAGAATCAGCCCACAGCACTTCCGTACAAAACGACGCCTGTGCGCAGAAAGGCTCACAAGTTGTGCAGCAAACGGTGCAGATCATTCAGGACATTTCCCACGACCTCAACGAAGCAGCGGTGAGCATCGATGCGGTGAGCAAACAATCGGACATCATCGGCACCATCGTCCAGACCATTCGCGGCATCGCCGATCAAACCAACCTGCTGGCACTCAACGCCGCCATCGAAGCGGCGCGGGCCGGCGAACATGGACGCGGTTTTGCCGTGGTGGCGGATGAGGTGCGAAGCCTGGCGGCACGCACCAGTCAGGCGACCCTGGAAATTGTCGAGGTGGTGCGCAAAAACCACGACTTGTCGTTGAGCGCGGTGTCGAGCATGCAATCGAGCCTGAACCGAACGGGCCTTGGCGTCGAATTGGCCAATGAGGCGGGGGAGGTGATTCTGGAGATTCAGCAGGGCTCACGGCATGTGGTGGATGCGATCAGCCAGTTCAATGAGACGTTGCAGTTGAACTGACCATACCACCCCTGTGGGAGCGGGCTTGCTCGCTCCCACATCAGGTTTCATGCTGGCTTGAGCTCAGAGCGCAGCCAGAAACGTGTTCGCCATCTTGTCGCTGTCCTTGACGTCGTTGACGTTTTCTTTCTCCGATTGCGCCAGTTGCATCTTGTCCTGCAAACGCTGGGCGATCTCTTTGCCGATGGCCAGTTGTTTCTCCGGCGGCATGTTCTTGATGTCGTCTTCGGTGATGCCCAGATCCTTGAGAATACTGTCGCGCAGACGCTGTTCAGGCGTCTTGCTCATGTAGTCCTTGAACTCGTCGGTGGCGGAACCGGTGGTTTTGGTTGCGTCTGAAGTGTCGGTGGTTTGCAGGCCGACGCGGGTCTTGGCGAAGGCTTCGTCGACGTTATCGCTGATGCGTGCGGCAGCGCTGACTTGCTGAGTGGCAATCTGCGTGGCCGAACCTTGCACCTTGGCGGTGGCTTCGCTGTTTTGCGTCTGCACCTGGTTTTGCAGCGCTTGAAGCATCGCGCCGTGCAGGCCGCCTTGCAGACCGGCGGCCGCCGTGGCGGTTGCGTCTTCTGCCAGCCGCTTGGGCAGCGGCAGAATTTCCATTTGTTTGGCACTGACCAACATGATGAATTGACCTGTAGGTAATGACTGACCGCCATACAGGAGCAATTACCATGCCCGATCAATAAAGCCTTTTACTTCATGGGGTTGTTTGATTCAGTCGATCGAAAAAGCGGTCATCCCTTGCCGGTTGGCGGCAGTGGATGACCGCAATCTGTCAGCGATGGGCAATGTTCTCCAGCGTCAGATTCCGGCAGCGCCGAGGCCGGCAAACCAAACACCCGGTCAAACAACCAGTTGAACGCAAACGTGTAGCACGGGATGAAGATGATCAGCGCCAGATCCAGCACAAACGCCTGCACCAGGCTGATGCTCATCCACCACGCGATCAACGGAATCAGAAACACGATCAACGTCAGTTGAAAACCAACGGCGTGGGCGATGCGTCGCTTGACCGTGCGGGTGCGTGATGGCTGGCGGCTTTCCCAGTGTTCGAACATCGAGGTGTAGATGAAATTCCAGGTCACGGCGATGGTGGTGATGATCACGGCCAGCGGCCCGGTGCTGCCCGGCGAGGTGCCGGACAACAGCGCCAGACCGAGGGCGGAGAAGGTCATGCCGATCACTTCGTAAAGCGACACATAGACCAGTTTGCGTTTGACGCCTTGCATGGAGTTGCCTCTTTCTTGCCACTTGTTGGCCAGCGGGGCTGGCGAAGGCGGCGAAAGATAGCTTCAATAGGGCTGACAGAAAAAGTCAGTAGCTTTCAGTTTTATTGATAGGTGAGCCAAGTTGAATTTCAACAGTGACAGCATCGAACTGTTCCTCGCCGTGATCGAACGCGGCTCGTTTTCCGCCGCCGCTCGGGCGTTAGGCAAAGTCCCGTCGGCGGTGAGCATGAGCATTGGCAACCTTGAGGCCGAACTCGGCTATTCGTTGTTCGACCGCCGTCATCGCGAACCGCAACCGACGGCAATGGCCCTGTCACTGGTGCCCCATGCACGGCTTATTGCCGAACAGCTCAAACAACTGCAAGTGCACGCGGTGGAGTTGTCGTTGGGGCTGGAGAGCAAACTGTCGATCGGCGTGGTGGCGGACATCGATCGTCATCGTTTGCTGGCGGCGATCGGGGTAATTGCCGAGCGTCATCCGCTGCTCGACATCGAAGTGCTGACCGCGCCTCAGGATGACGTGCTGGCGATGCTCCACAGTGGCCGCGTCAATGTGTGTGTAGCGTTCGCCGGGCTGAGTGTGAACGTGCTGGAGCGCTTTCAGTTTGTTGGTAGTGAACGCATGATCGCCACACTGGCGGCGAACAGCCCGTTGTTGCAGGGGCAGGACCTGTTTCTGGAGGATTTGGTGCAGGTGCGACAGATCGTTGTGGCCAGTCGTGACTTGCCGATCAGCGAGACTCGACCGTTGGTGGCGCAATCGTATTGGCGCACCGACAACCTTGAGACGGCAATGGAGATGGTCGAGGCAGGATTGGGCTGGGGCAATTTTCCATTGTCGGTGGTGCAGTCGCGGCTGGCGTCGGGGCGCTTGAAACGGCTGAACTTTCGCAACATCGAAAACGGCCTGGTGCTGCCGGTGCATGCGGTATGGCTCAAGAGCCAACCGCTGCAGAAGGGCGCGTTGGCGCTGGTCGAACGCCTGGGTCACTAGAGTGTTGCGCCAATCCAATGTGGGAGCGGGCTTGCTCGCGAAGGCGATGTGCCAGTGAACGTATTCGCTGAATGACACGACGCGTTCGCGAGCAAGCCCGCGCCCACAGGGTTTTCGGTGTTATGTGCTTTCGCGGATTTTCAGTTCAAAGCCCATGTCCTCGACTGGACGCGCCACGCTGTTACCCGCCATCAACGTCAGCATCTGCTCCGCCGCCCGCCGGCCAATCGCTTCACGCGGGGTATTGATGCTGCTCAGGCGCGGCACCATGTGTTCGGACATCGGCAAGTCGTTGAAGCCCAGAATTGCCACTTGCTCGGGAATCCTGATGCCGTTGCGCAAGGCCTCAAGCAATGCGCCCTGCGCCAGGTCGTCGTTGCCGAAGAAGATCGCATCGACATCCGGGTGCGCCGCCAGCAATTGCAGGAACAGTTCACCGCCTAAGCCAACAGAGGAGGCGCGCGGTGTCAGCACTTCCAGATCCGGGTCATAGCGGCCGGCCCTCTGCAAGGCTTTGCGAAAACCTTCACCGCGCAACAACGTGCGTTGATCAAGTTGCGCGCCGATGTAGGCCAGACGCTTGCGCCCACGAGACAGCAAATGCTCGGCCGCCGTTTCACCGGCACTGAGCTGGGAGAAACCGACGCAATTCACCCCGGCGGCGCTGTCCAGCTCCATCATGTACACGCAGGGAATATTGCTGGCTTCGATCATCCGCCGTGAACTTTCGGTGCGATCAAACCCGGTCAGCAGCAAACCGCGTGGCCGATAAGCCATGTAGTTGCGCAGCAGGTTCTCTTCTTCATCACGGGAATAGTGGAAGTTGCCGATCAGCACTTCGAAGCCCTTGGGCGTTAACACCCGATGAATGGCTTCCAGCGTATCGATGAACAACAGGTTGGACAGCGAAGGCACCAGCACCACCACTGAATGGCTCTGGGCCGAGGCCAGGGCACGGGCGGCGGGGTTGACGACGTAGTTGAGTTCGAGCGCGGCTTTCTGGACTTTTTCGACCAGTTCGGTGGCCACTGTGCTGACCCCACGCAACGCGCGGGAGGCGGTAATCGGGCTCACGCCGGCCAGGCGGGCAACTTCATTGAGGGTGGGACGGCCGGTGGTGCGGGTATTTTTATCGTTTTTAGGGGTGGTCATCGGGCGGCTTGCCAAACAAAAATCAAGGCACTAAGGTAGCGCTGTCCTGATGCAGCTGCAAATGCGTGAGCGAGATCCTGCCTGATCCTCGCTTTTTGGCATCGTGAGCAAACCTGCTGCAACCCAAAAAAACGACAAGAAGGCGTCGGCAACTTCTGCCTGTGCACTAGAGTCATAGCTAGCAAAGGTAGCGCTGTCTGCGCGCTGAGGTGTTATATGAGTCATCCCATCACCGCCCTGGTCATCATGGGCGTTGCCGGTTGCGGCAAGACGTGCGTCAGCGAGGCCCTGTGCCAATTGAGCGGCGCCACTGCCATTGAAGGCGATACTTTTCATCCGGCCGCCAACATCGAAAAGATGAGCGCGGGGATCCCCCTGAACGACGAAGACCGTGCCGGCTGGCTCGACAGCCTGTGCGATGAACTGCGTCGCGTTGATGCCCAAGGCCAGCGCCCGGTGTTGACCTGCTCGGCGCTTAAACACAGTTACCGCGAAGTATTGCGCAGTGCCTTGCCGGGCCTGGGTTTCGTGTTTCTTGAACTGACCCCTGAAGTCGCCGCCGAGCGTGTCTCCCACCGCCCGGGCCACTTCATGCCGGCCACGTTGATCGAAAGCCAGTTCGCCACCCTCCAATCGCCGGTCGGCGAGCCGTTGACCCTGGCGTTGAATGCTTCGATCCACAGCGTTGAAGAACTGGCTGAGCAGGCTCACGTCTGGTGGCAGGCCCACGGTCTGAAACCGGCGGTATGAGTGTGTTCAAGCAGATAGCGCTGTCCTCACGACTTCTGATCAACCCGCTTTAATAACAACAACAACCAGGAGACACCCCTAATGTTTGGCATGTCCCACGACTCGTTCCTGCTGCTCGATGCAGTGGTCACGGTAATCGGCCTGATTATCCTGATCACCAAGTTCAAGATTCACCCGTTCATTTCCCTGACCATCGCGGCTGCGTTCCTTGGCCTGACGTCCGGCATGCCGATCGGCACCATCATCAAGGCGTTCCAGGACGGCTTCGGCGGCGTGCTCGGTTTTGTCGGCATCATCCTCGCGCTGGGCACCATGCTCGGCAAAATGATGGCCGAGTCGGGCGGGGCAGATCAGATCGCCCAGACCCTGATTCGCGCGTTCGGCAAGGACAAGGTCCAATGGGCCATGATGTTTGCCGCGTTCCTGGTGGGCATCCCGCTGTTCTTCGAAATCGGCTTCGTGCTGCTGATTCCGCTGGTGTTCATCGTTGCCCGTCGGACCGGTGTGTCGATCATCAAGATCGGCATCCCGCTGCTCGCCGGCCTTTCTGCCGTGCACGGTCTGGTGCCACCGCACCCTGGCCCGCTGCTGGCCATCGGCGTGTTCGGCGCGGACATCGGCAAGACCATTCTTTACGGTTTGATCGTCGCGCTGCCGACCGCCATCATTGCCGGCCCGATCTTCGGTACGTTCATCGCCAAGCACATTCCGGGTCACCCGAATCAGGAACTGGTCGATCAACTGGCCCGTGAAACCGATTCGGCCAAGCTGCCGAGCTTTAGCATCACCCTGATCACCGTGCTGCTGCCGGTGTTCCTGATGCTGCTGAAAACCTTCGCAGACGTGGCGCTGCCGGACGGCCATTTCTTCCGTACCTGGATGGACATGATCGGTCACCCGATCTCGGCGCTGCTGCTGGCGTTGCTGCTGTCGCTGTACACCTTCGGTCACAAGCAAGGCATCGGCTCCCAGCAGATTCTCAAATGGCTGGATTCGAGCCTGGCGCCAACGGCCGCGATCATCCTGATCATCGGTGCTGGCGGTGGCTTCAAGCAGATGCTGGTCACCAGCGGCGTGGGCGATGTGATTGGCCACATGGCGGTCAGCGCACAGATATCGCCGATCCTGCTGGCGTGGCTGGTGGCGGCGGTGATTCGTGTCGCTACCGGTTCGGCAACCGTGGCGACGATCACCGGCGCAGGCATTGTGGTGCCGGTGGTCGGGATGATCCCTGGCGTTAACCGTGAACTGCTGGTGCTCGCCACCGGTGCCGGTTCGTTGATCCTGTCCCACGTCAATGACGCCGGTTTCTGGCTGGTGAAGCAATACTTCAACATGACCGTGGCCGAGACGTTCAAGACCTGGACGGCGATGGAAACCATCCTCTCCATCGTCGCGTTGGGCTTTATCCTGCTGTTGTCGCTGTTCGTTTAAGCGACATCGTCAGGCACAAAAAAACCGCAGCGATGCGGTTTTTTTGTGGGGTGTGATTTCACGGCTGAACACAAATCCCATGTGGGAGCGGGCTTGCTCGCGAAGGCGTCGTGTCAGCCGATATCAATGCTGACTGACCCACCGCTTTCGCGAGCAAGCCCGCTCCCACAGGGGGATATGCGTTAGGCGGTAGTTTTCGGAGCCAGCCCATCCGCCCGGAACATCCCCCGAATCCCGCGTACAGCCTGACGAATCCGGTCCTGGTTTTCGATCAGCGCAAAGCGCACATGGTCATCGCCATACTCACCAAACCCAACCCCCGGCGAGACACAAACCTTGGCCTCGGCCAGCAGCTTCTTGGCGAATTCCAGTGAACCCAAATGCATATAAGCCTGGGGAATCTTCGCCCAGACATACATTGAGGCTTTGGGGTTTTCGACCATCCAGCCCAGTTCATGCAGGCCCTTGACCAGCACATTACGTCGTTGACGATATTGCTCGGCGATGTCGAGCACGCACTGTTGATCGCCTTCCAGCGCCGCAATCGCTGCCACTTGCAGCGGCGTGAAGGTGCCGTAGTCGTGGTAGCTCTTGATCCGCGCCAAGGCGTTGACCAGTTCCGGGTTACCGACCATGAACCCGATACGCCAACCGGCCATGTTGTAGCTCTTGGACAGGGTGAAAAACTCCACCGCGATGTCCTTGGCGCCCGGCACCTGCATGATCGACGGCGCTTTCCAGCCGTCGTAGACGATGTCGGCGTAAGCCAGATCGTGGATCACCAACACGTCGTACTGCTTGGCGAGGGCGATCACTCGCTCGAAGAAATCCAGCTCCACACATTGCGCGGTCGGGTTGGACGGGAAGCCCAGAATCATCATTTTCGGCTTCGGGATCGATCCGCGAATGGCCCGTTCCAGCTCAGCGAAGAAGTCCACGCCCGGCACCAGCGGCACTGAGCGCACCTGGGCGCCGGCAATCACCGCGCCGTAGATGTGAATCGGGTAGCTCGGGTTCGGCACCAGCACCGTGTCGCCCTGATCCAGTGTGGCCAGCATCAAATGCGCCAGGCCTTCCTTGGAGCCGATGGTGACGATGGCTTCGCTTTCCGGGTCGATATCGACCTCGTAGCGTTGCTTGTACCAGTTGGAAATCGCTCGGCGCAGGCGCGGAATGCCCTTGGACGTGGAGTAACCGTGGGTGTCGTCACGCTGGGCGACTTGCACGAGTTTTTCGACAATGTGCGGCGGCGTGGCGCCGTCGGGGTTGCCCATGCTCAAGTCGATGATGTCTTCACCACGACGCCGCGCGGCCATCTTCAGCTCGGCGGTGATGTTGAAAACGTAAGGGGGGAGTCGATCAATGCGCGCAAAGCGGCGCGGCGAACCTTGTTCAGCCATTGTTGCCTCGGATAACGTAAGCGCCCGGAACCGTCCGAGCGACGCTGGTCACTGCGGTGACCTGTGGCGGAAGATAAGGTCAGTGATGGCATACTGTCCAGCGCGTTTTTTAACAATTTTTGCCCAAGGAAAATGGTTGATGGAATTCACCAGCGGCTTCTTGCTGAGCCTTTCGCTGTGCCTGGACATCGGTGTGGCCAACATCGCCATGATCACCCTGGCGATGCAGCGCGGATACTTTCAGGGCTTCGCATTGGGCCTGGGCACCTGCGTCGGCGACCTGGTTTATGCGGTGCTGGCACTGGCCGGAATGACCGTGCTGCTGCAATACGAAACCGTGCGCTGGGTCCTGTGGGTCGGCGGGTCGGCACTGTTGATCTACTTTGCGGCGAAGATGATTTACTCGGCGATTCACCACCAAGCGCTGCTCGCTGAAACCGCTGACGTGGGACAGAACTCCCATCGCAAGGAGTTCTTCCGTGGGATCTTTCTGGCGATGTCCTCGCCGAGCGCGATTCTCTGGTTCGCGGCGGTGGGGGGCACGCTGATCGCCCGTTCCGGTGGCAATGGCCCGCTCAGTTCGGCGCTGTTCCTCGGCGGGTTCCTCTGCGCCGGGCTGCTGTGGTCGGCCGGTTTGTGCTTCGCTGCAAGCCACGGTGGCAAGCTGCTTGGCGACAAATTGCTGCGTTACTCCTACATGGCATCTGCAGCGATCTTCTGTTATTTCGCGGTGTACGTGATCGTATCGGGCTATAACGAGTTTTTCGGTTCGGGCGCCGTCGAGCAGTTGCACGCGCTGTAACCGTGCGAATCGGTTTGGGCTTTCTATACTCACCAGCCGAACCCCTTTTTTGTTCCAGGAGTCGAATCATGGATGAGCAAACACGCGTCGAAGTGGCGCAACCTCGCTTCGAAAATGGACACTTCCTGCTGATCGCCGGGCTGGGCGGACGGTTTACTCAGGACACCACCGAGGGCATCCCGCAGCTTTGGGAAAAATTCATCCCGCACCTCGGCGAAATTCCGGGCCAGAAAAATGAAGTGACCTACGGCATCTGCTGCAATCCTGATGGCCAGGGTGGTTTTGAGTACATTGCCGGCGTTGAGATCAGCAAGCTTGACGATCTGCCGGAGCAATATCGCTGGGTCGAGGTTCAGCCCCAGCAATATGCCGTGTTCGAGCACAAAGGTTCACTGGATCAGTTGCCCGCGACCTTTCAATACATCTGGAAAACCTGGCTGCCGCAATCCGGGCGCGAAGCCGCCGATGCGCCGGAATTCGAGCGATACAGCGAGGATTTCAACCCCAGGCTCAATGCCGGTACGCTGGAAATCTGGCTGCCACTCAAGCACTGAAATCACTGCGCCGAGGCCGGTCACTGACCGGCCTCGATGTTTGTGCTTTATGCTTGGCAGCCTTGTTTCCACTGATTTTCGAGCTGCCATGAACACCCTCATCCGTAACGTCACTGTCGCCGACCTGGATCGCTGCTACGCCATCGAAACCGTTGCCTACGAAGGCGACGAAGCCGCCACCCGCGAGAAGATCGCCACCCGCATCGCCACCTGGCCGGATGGCTTCATCGTTGCCGAGGTGGACGGGGTCGTCGCAGGCTTCGTCAACTCGGGCGCGGCGTTTGATGTGCAAATGTCGGATGAGGCGTTCAAGGAACTGATCGGCCATGACCCGGCGGGACCGAACGTGGTGATCATGTCGGTGGTGGTGCATCCCGACTATCAGGGCCAGGGCCTGGCCAAGCGCTTGATGGCGGAGTTCATCGAACGTATGCGCGGGATGGACAAGGCGACGATTCACCTGATGTGCAAGGAAAAGCACATCGCGCTTTACGCCGGGTTCGGCTTTGCCTACATCAAACCGTCGGAATCCGACCACGGCGGCATGGCGTGGCACGAGATGATCCTGACCCTCTAAAAAACGCGCACCCCCCCTGTGTACAAGCGGGCTTGCTCGCGAAGGTGCCGTTTCAGTCGATATCTACTTGGCTGACACACCGCATTCGCGAGCAAGCCCGCTCCCACAGGGGCAAGGGGTGGTTTGGAGTGCTTAGTAAAGTGTGTCACGCACTCGCTTCGGTGCTTCGCGGTCGTAGCTGTCCGCGTCGAACTGGCCGTCACTCAGGCGCTTGTGAAAGGCGCCCGCACTCGGCAGGGCAGAGCGCGGTAGATGCGTTTGAGGATTCCACGCGTCCGAACGCACAAGCGCTTTCGAACAGTGGAAGTACGCCGCTTGCACGTTCACCAGCAACACCGTTTTCGCCGGTTTGCCGTTCACTGCAAAACTCTCCAGCAACGCTGGCTCAGCACTGATAGACGCCGTGCCATTGACCCGCAACATCTCGCCAATCCCCGGAATGATGAACAGCAGCGACACTCGTGGATCGTGCAGCACGTTGCGCAGGGTATCGATGCGGTTGTTGCCCGGGCGATCCGGCAGGGCCAGTGTGCGTTCATCAATGATCCGCACAAACCCCGGCGCATCACCGCGCGGTGAATTGTCGAGGCCTTCGGTGCCCACCGAGCTGACGATCACCAGCGGCGAGACCCGCACCATCGCCTGATAGTCTTCGTTGAGAAAAGTGATCTGCTTGCGCACTGAACGCTCGTGAGGCAATCCGTAAATGGCTTCCAGTGCTTCGATTGAATCGATCATCGTGCATCCCCTCGATGATTTAGAAGAACAGCCCCATGCGTCGCTCGTAGCCGATCCGGCCCTTGTACGCTTCGCCGCTGTCGACGAAACCGTGTTTGGCGTACAGCGCGATGGCGGCGTCGTTGTCGGCGTCCACTGACAATTCCAGGCCTTTGATTTCCGGCCACGCCTGGCGCGCGACCTCCGGCAACGCTTGCAGGCATGCCTTGCCGTACCCCTTGCCTTGGGCCCGATGATCGACCTGCAAGGCATGCAACGTGGCGCTGTGTTCATCGGCCCAGGCCGGTAAAACCGGTGGGCGCTTGAGCAACAGGAACGCTACAGGCACTTCGTCCGCCAACAGCGCAAAACCCTTCACGCCGGGCGCCGGTTTCGACAGCAAAGTGTGCAAGGCACCGTGGATATCACCGGAGAATTTGATCTGCTCGGCGCGAATTTCAATGGCCTCGACCTGCTGGCGCTGCAAGGCGTTGAGGCTGTCGTAGGGCACGAGTTTGGCTGACACGGGAATTTCCTTTTTCCTACAAAGATGAGCCCCGGATTCTAGCGACTTTGGCCATCTCGGAAATTTTTTGTTTCGTCTGTCGATCTACCGATTCGCCGAACGACTAAAGGTGTCTTCACAACAAAAGATGGATAGGTGCCCCGGCTCGCCTATCTTCATGTTCGAGGACATCGCCATCGAACCCTCAGAAGCCCTGATCTTCAGCCATAGTTGATCCGTTCGAATCAGGAGAACGCCATGAAATATCTATGCCTGGTTTACAGCGATGAGCGCTTGTTGCACTCGTCGCCAGACAGCCCCGAAGACGCCGAGTGCTGGGCCTACGCTGAGTCGATTCAAGGCAGCGGGCGGATGGTCGCCGCCGAAGCGCTGGAGTCGGTGCAGACCGCCACCACGGTACGCATGCGCAACGGCAAATTGTCGATCACCGACGGCCCGTTCGCCGAAACCAAGGAGCAGTTGGCCGGTTTCTACCTGATCGACGCCAAGGATCTCAACGAAGCGATCCAGGTCGCCGGTAACATTCCGGCGGCGCGGGTCGGCAGCGTTGAAGTACGCCCCGTGCGCCAATTGAATGTCTGAGATCAGGGCGCGGGTTGAACAGGTCTATCGTGAAGACTCGCGGCGGATTCTGGCGACGCTGATTCGTCTGCTCGGCGATTTCGACCTCGCCGAAGAAGCCTTGCACGAGGCGTTCTTTGTCGCGGTCGAGCGCTGGCAGCATGACGGCGTGCCGGACAATCCGCGCACCTGGCTGGTGTCCACCGGGCGCTTCAAGGCGATTGACGTGTTGCGCCGGCGTGCGCGTTTCAAGGCTTCTCAGCCGTTGCTGCTGGCGCAACTCGAAGCGTTGGAGCAGGCCGACTGGAGTGGTGAAGATGTGGAGGACGATCGCTTGCGGCTGATCTTCACCTGCTGTCACCCGGCGCTGGCGGCGGATGCGCAAGTACCGCTGACCCTGCGCGAAGTCTGCGACCTGACCACCGAGGAAATCGCGCGCGCATTCCTGTCGGCGCCGGCAACGATTGCCCAGCGCATCGTCCGCGCCAAAGCGAAGATCCGTGATGCAAAAATCCCTTATCAAGTTCCCAGCCTGAGCGAATTGCCTGAGCGCCTCGACAGCGTGTTGCGGGTGATTTATCTGGTGTTCAACGAAGGTTATTCGGCGTCGATGGGCGCCGAACTGATCCGCGAGGACCTGACCCGTGAGGCCATTCGGCTTGGGCGCTTGTTGATGGAGTTGCTGCCGGAACCCGAGGTCATGGGGCTGCTGGCGCTGATGTTACTGCACGAGTCACGCAGACCGGCGCGCACCTCGCCGAACGGGGAGTTGGTGCTGCTGAGCGATCAGGATCGCTCGCGTTGGGATGCCGGGTTGATTGCCCAAGGCTGTGCGCTGGTGGAGCGTGCGCTGACTACGCGGCGGTTCGGGCCGTATTGTCTGCAAGCAGCAATAGCGGCGGTGCATGCCGAGGCGGGATCGGCAGGGGAGACGGATTGGCAGCAGATCGTCGGGCTGTATGACGTGCTGTTGCGGGTGCTGCCGTCGCCGGTGATCGAGTTGAACCGGGCGGTGGCGGTGGCTCAGCGTGATGGGGCATTGGCTGGGTTGAGCTTGGTCGAGGGGATTCTGGATCGTGGCGAGTTGCAGGACTACCACTTGGCGCATTCGGCGCGGGCGGACTTTTGTCGGCAGTTGGGCAAGGTGGAAGAGGCGCGGGTGGCTTATTCACGGGCGCTGGAATTGACGCGGCAAGCGCCGGAGCAGCGGTTCATTGAAGCGCGGTTGCTAGCGCTGGACTGATCCGAACGGGACGCTGGCCATACCGGCCTCTTCGCGAGCAAGCCCGCTCCCACAGGGGATCGGGGTGGTCATGGAATTTGGGGGTTGCGGTGAAACTGGTGGGAGTGGGCTTGCTCACGAAGGCGGTGTGTCAGGCAGCAGCAACGTTGGCTGATCCTGCGCTTTCGCGAGCAAGCCCGCTCCCACAGTGGATCGGGGTGGTCATGGAGTTTGGGGCTGGCGGTGAAACCGGTGGGAGTGGGCTTGCTCTCGAAGGTGGTGTGTCAGGCGACAGCTACTTTGGCTGATCTTGCGCTTTCGCGAGCAAGCCCGCTCCCACAGTGGATCGGGGTGGTCATGGAATTTGGGGCTGGCGGTGAAACTGGTGGGAGTGGGCTTGCTCACGAAGGTGGTGTGTCAGGCAGCAGCAACGTTGGCTGATCTTGCGCTTTCGCGAGCAAGCCCGCTCCCACAGGGGATCGGGGTGGTCATGGATTTTGGGGCTGGCAGTGAAACTGGTGGGAGTGGGCTTGCTCACGAAGGCGTTGTGTCAGGCGCAGCTACTTTGGCTGATCTTGCGCTTTCGCGAGCAAGCCCGCTCCCACAGTGGATCGGGGTGGTCATGGAGTTTGGGGCTGGCGGTGAAACTGGTGGGAGTGGGCTTGCTCACGAAGGCGGTGTGTCAGGCAGCAGCAACGTTGGCTGATCCTGCGCTTTCGCGAGCAAGCCCGCTCCCACGGTGGATCGGGGTGGTCATGGAGTTTGGAGCTGGCGGTGAAACTGGTGGGAGTGGGCTTGCCCGTGTATGGCCGCCACGCTATTCCAGCATCTTGCTCAATAACCAGCTCCCCGCTGGCCCCGGCGGATGCAGCCGCGACCACAAAGCATCGACAAACACCGGTTTCGGCCAGCCGCGCACGTTCAGTTCCACCAGCGTGCCGTTGCCGAAACGCGCCACCAGCCAGCGCGGCAGCGGTGCCCAGCCGAAGCCCATTTCGGCCATTTCCATCAGCATCAGGTAACTGGGCGCCGACCACACTCGGCCTTTGGCGCGACTGTCGTATGGATTGACGATCGTTGCCAGGCGCAGTTCGCGATGTTGTTCCAGGATCGCTTGATCGATGTGCTTGAGCGTCGTCAGCGCATGCTCACGGCTGACGAACAGGGCGATATCGGTGCGCTCGGCGACGGTGGAAGCCAGCAGGTCCGGCGGGTAACTGTCTTGCATCTCGGCAAAGGCCAAATGTGCCCGACCACGCTGCACCAGTTCGATCAAGTCGTCGCACTCAGCAATCAAACACTCCAGTTCCATATCCGGATAACGCTGCTCGAACCCGATCAACGCCGCTTCAAAACGCGCTGATTGATAGGTGTCGGAAATCGCCACGGTCAGCTTTGGCTCCACGCCTTGGGACAATTGTCGCGCGGTGATTTCCAGGCGGCTGCTGGCCGTGAGAATCGCCTCGGCCCGTTGCAGCATCACATGGCCGGCCGGAGTGAGGGTCGGCTTGCGGCTGCTGCGATCGAATAGCTGCAGATCCAGATCGATCTCAAGGCTGGCCACCGCTGCACTGATGGTCGACTGACTGCGCCCCAGTTTGCGCGCCGCCGCCGAAAACGAGCCTTGGGTCGCCGCTTGAACAAACGCCAACAACACTTCCTGCGAGATCATCAACTATCGCCTTGATCGATGGTTATTGGTTATGAAGTATCGGTTTGGCGTTGGATCATGGCAACCAACTTCACTCAAGGAGTCAGGTCATGACTGCCAACAAATCCATCACTGAACGTATCTTGCAGGCTGTCGGTTTCGAACTGTTGGCCATTGTGATCTGCACACCGTTGCTGGCGTGGATCATGCAAAAACCATTGCTCGACATGGGCGCGGTGACGGTATTGATCGCATTGCTGGCGCTGGGTTGGAACGTGGTGTTCAACCGCTTCTTCGACCGCCTGCTTGAGCGCATGAACATTGCGCGCAACGCTTGGGTGCGAGTGGTGCACGCCTTGTTGTTCGAGGGAGGCTTGATCGTGATGGGTGTGCCACTGATTGCCGGGTGGCTGTCGGTCAGTTTGTGGCAGGCGTTTTTGCTCGACATCGGCGTGTTGCTGTTCTTTCTGCCGTACACCTATGTGTATCACTGGGGTTATGACGTGGTGCGCGAGCGTTTGCTGACGCGCAGCACCTGTGAGGGGTGAAAGCCTGAAGTCGCAGCTCACAAGGCTGCGATTTCAGGACCCCAGGGTTTAGAGAAACATCCCGCCTGAAGCCTCAACCCGCTGGCCATTGATCCACTGCCCACCCGGTGACAACAGCAACGCCAACGCACCGCCAATGTCATCCGGCTGCCCGGCACGGCCCAGCGCGGTATTGCTGGCGACCATGGCGTTCACCGCCGAGTTGTCGCGCACTGCGCCGCCGCCAAAATCGGTTTCGATGGCGCCCGGCGCGAGGATGTTCACGCCGATCTGCCGTGCCCCCAACTCCTTGGCCTGATAGCGGGTCAACACTTCCATCGCACCTTTCATCGCGGCGTAGGCGCCGTAACCCGGCAGGCTGAAGCGGGTCAGGCCGCTGGAGATGTTGATGATGCGCCCGCCATCGTTGATCAGCGGCAGCAATTGCTGGGTCAGGAAGAACGGCCCTTTCAACTGGATATTCATCAACAGGTCGAACTGCTCCGGTGTGGTTTCGGTGAACAGGGCGTGCACGCCGATGCCGGCATTGTTGATCAGGAAATCAAAGCGCTGACGGTCAAAATGTTTGAGCGCTTGCTCGACCTGCGCGGCGAAATCGGCAAAGCCTTCGCTGCGACCCACATCCAGTTGCAGCATCACGGCGTTGGCGCCGAGTTGTTCCAGTTCAGTCACCAGCGCTTGGGCTTCATCGGCGCGGCTGTTGTAAGTGCCGATGATGTCGATGCCCTGCGCGGCGAGGTGCAGGGCGGCGTTTTTGCCCAGGCCACGGCTGGCGCCGGTGATCAATGCGATTTTGCGGTTCATGGGACTTCCTCAATGGCGGTGAGTGGATGGAGCAAAGTTTATTTATCCGCCCTTAGGTGATAAACAGAGCTAAACCGGAATCACTGGTCGAATAAACCGAACAATCAGCGAGTGCCCCCGATGAACAAACTGGAACTGCTGCGCACCTTCGTCCGGGTCAGCGAACTGTCAAGTTTCACCCTCGCCGGGGAGAGCCTCGGCTTGCCGCGTTCTACCGTGTCCGAGCATGTGCAGGCGCTGGAAACGTTGCTTGGCACGCGGCTGCTGCAACGCACCACGCGCAAAGTGCAGGCAACACAGGACGGTTTGGTGTTGTACGAGCGGAGCAAGGATCTGCTCTCGCACATGGACGAGATCGAAGGGCTGTTTCGTCAGGACGAGGCCTCGCTGACGGGGCGGATTCGCGTCGACATGCCGAACATCCTTTCTCGGCGACTGGTCATGCCGTGCCTGCCGTCGTTCATGGCGCGCCATCCCAATCTGGAGCTGGAAATCAGCAGCACCGACCGCCGGGTCGATCTGCTCAGCGAGGGTTTCGACTGTGTGGTGCGGATCGGTGCGCAGCCCGATCAATCCGTGGTGGCCCGGCATCTGGGCGACTTTCCCATGATCAACTGCGCCAGCCCCGCGTATCTGGCGCGCTACGGCGTGCCGCAGACGCTGGAGGATCTGGCGCAGCATCGGCTGGTGCATTACGTCGGCGTTTTGGGGGCGCGTTCGGAGGGTTTTGTCTACGAGGAGGGCGGCCAGGTCCGGCGTTTGCCGATGGCTGGCAGCGTGACGGTCAACAGCACCGATGCTTACGAGTCGGCCTGCCTGGGTGGTTTTGGTCTGGTGCAGGTGCCGCGCACCGGCATGCAGCCGCATCTGGATAACGGCGAACTGGTGACGGTGCTGGCGCAGTACACCGCGCCGGCGATGGCGATTTCGTTGCTGTATGCGCGGCAGCGGCATCTACCGCTGCGCGTGCGGGTGTTCATGGATTGGCTCGGTGAGGTGATCCGTTCCACTCTCTGACCTACATCGCTCTTTGTGATGGGCTGAAAAAAGTGGATCAGTAATCTCCGCGTTTACGAAACGCCCAGCGCCCGGCAATCACGGTAAACGTCGCCACCAGCGCCACCAATATCCAGAACCCTTGCGGGTCTTGCGACAGCGGCACGCCCCCCACATTCATCCCAAAGAACCCGGCAATGATGTTGATCGGCAGTGCCAGCACCGTCACCACGGTCAGGGTGAACAGCGTGCGGTTGCTCTGTTCGTTGAGGTTGGCGGCGATCTCTTCCTGAAGCAACTTGATCCGCTCGCCGAGGGCGGTGAGGTCGTTGATGATCAGCGCAAACTCCTCGGTGGACTTGCGCAACTCCTTCACGTCCTCCTTCTGCAACCACGGCGGCGGACGGTTGAGCAGGCGCAGTAAAGAGCCGGGTTCGAGCGCCAGTAACCGTTGCAAGCGCACCAGTACGCGGCGATTGGCGCCGAGTTCGGCGCGGTTGGTCGACAGTCGCGAGGAGAGCAATTGATCCTCGACCTGATCGACGCTCATGCTGGTCTTGCGCACGATCTGGGTCAGCACTTCGCCCTGGTCGCGCAGCAGGTGTACAAGCAATTCGGAGGGCGAGCGAAAGCGTTCGCCGGCCTTCACCGACGAGCGCAGTTTGTCCACCGAGTGCAGCGGTTGCAGGCGCGCACTGACGATCAGTTTGCTGCGCACGCAGACCCACAGCGTCGACACATCCGACGACACCATGCTGCTGAGGTTGAACACCACGTCGTTGACCACCGCCAACAGCGCCGAGTCGACATGCTCGATGCGCGTCGAACGCGAGCCCTCATGCAACGCTTCAAAAAACTCTTCAGGCAATTGCAGATGGCTTTTCATCCAGCGCTCGCACGCGGCGTGAGCCAGATTGAGGTGCAGCCAGAGGAATTCATCGCTGTCACTGTCACCTTGCAGACAGCGCAATGCAGTGGCCGAATCGATTTCGCGGCCGCGTTCACCGGGCAGAAAACGGAAGCCGTAGAGCAAGCCAAACAAGTCCGGGTCGCGATGACTGATATCGAGGCTGTGGTTCATGGAGGCTCGCTGCGAGGAGGGCGGTTGGCGCAGGGTTTACAGGTTCACCTGAAGGGCATCATCGCAATGTCACATGACGTTTGCGTGACAAAAAAGTGACGTCAAATCAAAGCACTACCGGCGGTCGGGAATATCTCAAGAACTGCTCTGGAGCGCCGATCACAGGTACGTTAGGTTGCGCGCCGTTGGCCAAGCCACGGTTCGCCGACAGGGAAGTCCGGCCACTTTTCACGCCTGAATCGGGCGTGCCTCATCCCTGCCATGAGTACCTGCAATGCTGCAAAAATCCCTGAGAGCGCAAATTCTCGCCCTGCTGAGCGGCAGTCTGCTAGCGATGCTGTTGATCGCGCTGGCCTGCTTTCATTTCCTGTCCAACGGCGTGCAGAGCTACAGCCAACTGATTGCCGGCCCGTTGCACACCTCGCAACTGATCGACGAAGCCAACCTGCAATTCAAAGTGCAGGTGCAGGAATGGAAAAACGTCCTGCTGCGCGGCAAGCAACCGGCGGATCTGAGCAAGTATTGGGGGCAGTTCGAAGATCGTCAGCGCGATGTACAGAACATCCTCGGCGAATTGGCCAGCCAGAAAAGTATTGATCCCGGCTTGAAAACCCGTATCGAACGTCTGCGTGACGAGCATCGCCAACTCGGCGCCGCGTATCAGAAGGGTCGCGATGCCTATGTGGCCGCCGGTGGCGATCCGGTTGCCGGCGACAACGCCGTCAAAGGTGTCGACCGCGCCGCCAGCGATCAGATGAGCGAACTGGTGGCCGAGTTGCGCAAGCAGGGCAGCGAACAGTCGGCATCGATCAGCGCCGAAGCCGATCGCACCGTGTGGCTTGGGCTGTTGGTGATGCTCGCGTCGGGCCTGCTGATCGGTCTGTTGAGCCTGTGGCTGGTCAACCGCAACCTGGTCGAGCCGATCCGCAAATTGATTGATTACGTGACACAGTTGAGTCGCGGCAAACTGGCCGAGCGTGTGGTCAGCGACCGTCAGGACGAGTTGGGCAACCTGGCGGCTGCCGCCAACACCCTGCGTGATTTTCTCGCTGAAACCTTCACTCGCCTGCAACGCAGCGCCAGCGATCTGGACAGCGCCAGCGGCGAGTTGAACGCCATCGCCACCACCATGGCCGGCGGCACCAACGAGCAGTTCAACCGCACCGATCAGGTGGCCACTGCAATGAACGAGATGTCCGCCACCGCCCAGGAAGTAGCGCGCCACGCGGCTGACGCTGCGCGTGCTGCCGACGATGCCGACCAGTCTGCCCAACAGGGTGAGAAGGTTATGCAGAGCACCATCCGCTCCATCACCCAAATGCGCAGCGAAATCACTAACACCGCCACGGTGATCCGTCGTCTCGAAGCCGACAGTGGCCGTATCGGCAAAGTGCTGGAAGTGATTCGCGGCATCGCCGAGCAGACCAACCTGCTGGCGCTGAACGCGGCAATCGAAGCCGCGCGGGCCGGTGAGGCAGGGCGCGGTTTTGCTGTGGTTGCTGACGAAGTGCGCAACCTGGCGCAGCGCACGGCGGAGTCGATCATCGAGATCAATCAGATCATCCAGAACGTGCAGACCGGTGCTGTGGACGCCGCGCAAGCCATTGACAGCGGTCAGGCGCGCAGCGATGAAAGCGTCGAGCAAGTCACTCAGGCAGGCGCGATGCTGGAGCGCATCACCCACGCCGTAGAAGCGATCCGCGACATGAACCGCCAGATCGCCACAGCGGCCGAAGAGCAGACGTCGGTGGCCGAGGACATCTCGCGCAACCTGACCGAGATCACTTCGATTGCGAGCACCAACCTCGACAACGTGCAGCGCACCGAAAGCGCCAGCCAGAACCTGCACGGCCTGTCCGGGCAACTGAACGAAGTCACCGCCCGCCTGAGCGCCTGACTCGTTGACTGTGTACCGGATCGGATACCGAGTCGGTACACAGTCGATCTCAATTTGCGGCGGCCATGGTCGATGACCGGTTATCTATAACCGGCATTGGAGCATTCCCATGGTCAGCATCAGTTCTGTATCGATCAATCAAACCCTCACCACGTCGGCCAGCAAAACGTCGATCAGCGATGTCAGTGAAGACACCTCCACCACGGCGTCGGCCAGCACCGGCACGACCGCTGATACCCGCAAAGTCGCAGCGGGCGGCGCTGCGCAAGCGGGCGACAGCAGTTCCAGCAGCAGCGAAGAATCGGATTCGGTGACAGAACTGCGCAAGCAAATTGCCGAGTTGCAAAAGCAGTTGCAGGAAGAGCAGCAAGCGCTGAAAGCGGCCCAAGCGAAGCAGGACAGTGCTGATGCCAAGGCTGCCGACGTGGCTACCGCACAAGCACAAGTGGCCGCGACTTCAGCTTCACTGCAAACCGCCACGGCGTCGTTGTTGCAGGCGTTGCAGGAATCGGATTCGAGCACATCCGGTTCGCTGGTCAGTACCTCCGCCTAAATGTGGGAGCCTCACCGCCAGCCCCAAACTCCATGACCACCCCGACCCCCTGTGGGAGCGGGCTTGCTCGCGAAAGCGCAGGATCAGCCAAAGTAGCTGCGCCTGACACACCGCCTTCGTGAGCAAGCCCACTCCCACCAGTTTCACCGCCAGCCCCAAACTCCATGACCACCCCGATCCCCTGTGGGAGCGGGCTTGCTCGCGAAAGCGCAAGATCAGCCAAAGTAGCTTTTGCCTGACACACCGCCTTCGTGAGCAAGCCCACTCCCACAGGGTTTGCTGTCAGGCACAAAAAAGCCGCGCGATCCAGTGATCGTGCGGCTTGGTGTGTAAGGTGTATCAGCTATCCAGTTTGTTGCTCAGCACCTTGCCGGTGGTGGCATCAAAGTCCACGTCGTACTCTTTGCCGTCGGCAGTTTTGAGTTCGACTTCGTACTCATAACCGTTGAAGTGGTTATCCAGATCGGTGTCGGTGATGGTCGCACCCGGGTGCAGTTTCAGCGCTTCCTGGTTCATGCTTTCCAGCGATTTGATCTTGCCGGATTTGACCAGTTCGGGGATCTGATCGACACGCACATCAGCCTGGGCCAGGCCTGCGGTCAGGGTCAGAGCGGCGGCGGTAAACAGGGCAGTCAACGTTTTCATCGGGTCATTCCTTGGGTTGTTTGTTGAAGTGGCCTCAGGTTAACCACCGCAACTTAATTCACCCTTAAAACACCGCATCGTCCGCAGAATGCTCTTGTGGGAGCGAACCTGCTCGCGATGCGGACACCCCGGTGACCGATCAGAAACCGTTGTTCTTCAACACCTGATCAACACTGGCCGCTGCCGGGCGTTTATAGAACTTCAACAGTTCGCTGGCGCGGTTGGTGAAGATGCCATCGACGCCTGCGGCCATGACCTTCTCGAAGTCCACCGGCTCATCGGCCGTGTAGACGTGCACCAGCAAGCCTTGATCGTGGGTGTATTGGTTCATCCAAGGCTGCACCAGATCCGAGTAGCTCTGGTCGCCGCCATGGGTCAGCTTCGCCGAAGGGCCGGTACCGATCGCACCATGCGCCTTGGCGAAGTCGACCCACTGCTTGAACTCGGCATCGGACGTCGGTTCCTGTTTACCGTAGAAAGCGTTTTTGTCCTTCTCGCCGGACTCGGCAAAAGTCACCTTGGATTTCGGCTCCATGCCGCCTTCGCCCACCCACAGCAGCAGGATCTTCGGCACTTGCGGCATTTCCTTTTGCAGCAGTTCGAGGCTGTTCTTCTCGAAGGTTTGCAGGATCACCCGGCCTTTGCCCTGACCGACGCTCGTTTCGCTCTTCGCCAGTTTCGAACCGGCCCGGCTCAACCAGCCGCGATCCTGCAGTTTCTCTTTCAGATCGTGTTCGATCCCGGGGAACAGTTGCGGCTCTTTGGTCTCGATATACAGTCCAGGTTTGTGCGCTGGGTTGGCCTGGGCAATGTTGATGATTTCATCGAGGGTCAGAATTTTCAGCCCCGCGTAAGACGGGCGTGCGCGATCCGGATACGCCTTGTTGTACCAGCTACCGGCGTCGAGGGTTTTCAACTCGGCCATGGTGAAGGCATTGGCCGGGCTGTCTTTACGGTCCGGGAATTTGGTCGCGACGTCGGTGGTGCGTTGCAGGGTGTTGTCGTGCAGGGCGAACAGCACGCCGTCCTTGCTGCGCTGCAAATCCATTTCCAGGTAGTCGGCACCCAGATCGCGGGCCAGTTTGTATGAGGCGGCGGTGGATTCCGGGGCATCGAAGGAAGCGCCACGATGGGCGATCACCGCCGGATGCGGAATGCCATGAGCGGCGGCGACTGCATTGGGATCAGTCTGGCTGGCGGCATGCGCCTGACCAAGGCCGAGCAGCAGGCTCAGCATGAGGGCGCTTTTGGTGAACGTGGCGGGCATGTTCGAGTTCCTTTCGCAGGGCAGTTTCAAAGACGTACCTTTTAACAACTGAATCGATTGCCCGCCATCGCCAGACCGACATAAACGTATTAAAAGCCATTTTTCCTGCACTTTTGTGTCGCCGTTTGCAGTACGCTTGCCCTCGGCAGACGCTCCGGCAGAGAGCGCGCCGTCCAATTGCCCTGTGTGTAAACCATCGATCATCTTTCGTGAGGTTTACCATGCACATCACCTCCCAACTCATCTGCCAGGCCGCCGACGACCTCAAAGGCTTTGTGGGCCTCAACCGCAAAACCGGTCAGTACATCGTGCGTTTCAGCGAAGACTCGTTCGGCATGGACGTGGCCGACGACGGCATTATTCCCACCCGTGAATTCGTCTGGGCACCCGCGTCGCCGCAGACCATGACGCTTAAACGCGAGTTGATTCAGTTGTTGCTGAATCAGAATATCGATGACCGCCTCAACATCACCGAACCGTTGCGCGTTTACATGCACAAGCGCGAAGTGCCAGAGATTGTGGCGATGCGCAGTCTGGTGCAGGGCTGAGGGTTTTGTCGTGACGGTGAGTGCCTCTTCGCGAACAAATCCGCTCCCACACTGGCTCTGTGGCGCTCACCAATAACCTGTGGGAGCGGGCTTGCTCGCGAAGGCGCCCTAAAGCACGGCACAGCACCTACTGCCCAAACCGATACTCACGCTCAACCCTGCACACCCGCGTATGGAACGCCGAATACCAGATCGAGCGCCCTCGTTCCTGGATCACCCGATGCTCAGGATTTTGTCGCCACGCTAAAATCGCCGCCTCACTCTCCCAGTACGAAACCGTGATCCCGACACCATCCGCCCCGCGAATCGAATCAATTCCAAGAAACCCCGGCTGTGCGCCCACCAACGCCATCATGCGCTCGGACGCCTCGGCATAACCGTTGTCGCCCTCGGTGCGGGTTGAATTGAAAATCACCGCGAAACAATCTGTAGTCGGCTTCATCAACGTTGCTCCCTGCAAGCCTCGACAAACGCTCGCACCAACGGCGGCATCTGGCCCTTGAGCGCCGCACGTTCCGGTTGAAACAACGTTGCGACAAAAAACCGGTGATCCTTGAGTTCGAATGCCCGCAAATCCCCCGCTGAATCATGCCCCACCGCCTGGAGCTGATGTTTGAGAAGGTCACTCGCGTAGTGTGGATTCACACCGTAGCGGCAGCGATAGCCTTCATGAATCTGCGACGTTTCGTACGCTTGGGCGATCAACGAGCCGGGTAGCAGATGAATGCTGTCCACGGCTTCGATCAGCGAGCAGCTCAGAGGCGTGAGCACGGCTCGCTCTGAATCGGGTGAAGTTTCGCCATGCTCAGCGTCGGCCCAGCCCAGCACATGGCGGGAAAACTCCAGCACGGCATGCTGAAAACCGCCGCAAGTGCCGAGGAAAGGGCGCTGCTGCTCGCGGGCAAAGCGGATCGCCCGCAGTGCGCCAGCTTCACTTTTGTAAGGACTGGCCGGCACGCACCAAAAACCGTCGAAGCCTTCCAGTGGTGTATCGGTGTGGATGTGTTCGGTGGCCAACCAGTCCAATTGCACAGGTTGGCCGAGGTGTTCGGCGACCAGACCGAGTGCCACGGGGATGGCTTGATGGGCGGTGACTAGCGGGTCGTAATCGCCGATCAGGGCGATGCGGATGGCGCGGCTTTCCATGGGGGTTCCCTGCGCTTGTTGATTGATGGCACCCACTATAGATTGGCGTTCACGCACTCAATATTGGCGTTTACCCAAGTGATCAATGCACCGACGCACTATCGGCTCGACTATCCGGATCTGGCCCTGATCCTCGCTTTGGTGCGTGGCGGCTCTCTGGCCCGGGCCTCACAGCTGCTGAAGGTTGACGTGTCAACGGTGTTCCGCGCCGTGCGCCGTCTGGAGGCTGCCCTTGGCCGCGAATTGTTTGAAAAAAGCCGCGCCGGCTATTTACCGACGACGCTTGCACAGACGCTGGCCGAGCAGGCCGAACGTGCCGAGCAAGCACTGGACGCCGCGCGGATCGGCGTGGAGCAGGGTGGCGAAGTGATCAGCGGCACGGTGCGTCTGACGTGCACCGACTCGGTGTTGCAAGGCTTGCTGCTGCCGGCGCTGGCGCAGTTCATGCCCAACTACCCGGCGCTGACCCTCGAATTGAGCACCTCCAACGATTTCGCCAACCTTAGCCGTCGTGACGCCGACATTGCCCTGCGCCTGACGCGCACACCGCCGCAACATCTGGTCGGACGGCAACTGGCGAAGATTTCCTACCGGGTCTGCGCCAGTGTGCGCTACCTGCACAGCGTCGATGCTTCGGATCTGGCAGCGCTGACCTGGATCGCCCCGGATGACTTTCTGCCCGATCATCCGACGGTCGCGTGGCGTCGTCAGCACTTGCCCGGCGTGACCCCGGGCTATCGCTGCAACAGCATGCTTTCCGTCACCGAACTGGTGCGCGCCGGCCTCGGTGTGGCGGCGTTGCCTGATTTCCTGATCAGCGACGGTTTGCAGGCGTTGAGCGAGCCGTTGCAGGGCTACGACACCGCCCTGTGGTTGCTGACCCGCCCGGATTGCCGGGCATTGCGCTCGGTGGTCACGCTGTTCGATGAGCTCGGGCGAGCCCTGCGTCTGCCCTGATCAACGCAGTGGGTTCTGACACACATGCGCGTGTAACTCTTTGGTCAGGCCTTCGATGCGTTCGCTCAGGTCTTTGGTCATTTCAGTGAGGCGGGTGTTCTGTTCCAGCAGTTCAAGCAGTTGCGTGGTGTTCCTCGCGGCTTGGGCCTGGCGCTCGGTGTTGGCTTGCGCCAGTGCTTCACGGTGTTGCGCGTCGGCGTCGGCTTGCGCCTTGTCGCGTGCGGCCTGACGGGTTTGCGCCAGCAGGATCAGCGGCGCGGCATAAGCGGCCTGCAAGCTGAACGCCAGGTTCAGCAGGATGAACGGGTAGACGTCGAATTGCGTCACACCCCACACGTTGAGGCCGACCCACACCGCGACAATCAAGGTCTGCGCGCCAAGGAACAGAGGCGTACCGAAGAACCGCGCAAACGCCTCGGCCCGCAGCGCAAATTTATCGTTGCCAAAGGTTGTGGCGAGGTGGGCGTGGGGGCGGTGGAAGCGCAGGTGGTCGGTGGCAGGTGTTTCAGCTTTTTCAGTGATCATGATGCACTCGGCAGGGCTTGGGACGTGCAGTCACTATAGCGCTGCGTTTTGGCAACCCGCGCGCACAGGTTAAGTCGTCGTACACAAATTGTGTGGTTGACTCAATCTCTGTGGGAGCGGGCATGCCCGCGATGGCCGCGACTCGGTCTACCAGCGATGCACAGATATCAGCCAGGCGCGTGCTCGTTGGCAAACATGCTGACCGCCTGCACCGCTTCACTGGCGCCGTCGCGAATCTGCAAAATCACCGTGCCCGCCTGATTCGCCAGTTCAACGCCTTGCGCCGCGCGACCTCGGGTGCCGTCCATACTTTTGATCGCTTGCCGGGTCTCGTTCTGGATCAAGGTGATCATGCTGGAAATCTCCGCCGTCGAACCGCTGGTGCGCGCCGCCAGTTGTCGCACCTCGTCGGCCACTACCGCAAAACCGCGACCTTGTTCACCGGCGCGCGCCGCTTCGATCGCCGCGTTGAGCGCCAGCAAGTTGGTTTGATCGGCAATCGCACGGATGGTGTTGACGATGGCGGTGATCTGCTCCGAGCGTTCGCCCAGTTGCGCAATCAAGGTTGAAGACTGGGCAATATCCTCGGCTATTTCGCGCATTTCGCTGGCGGCCTGCTGGATCACCTGTGTGCCTTGCTCGGCGACTTTTCGAGTCTCCACCGAGATGTGATAAGCCGCGCTGGCGCTGCGCGCGTCCTGTTCGTGCTGCACCACGCGGGCGGTAACGTCCGAGGCAAACTTAACCACTTTGCACAAGCGCCCGGCGGCGTCGTAGACCGGGTTGTAGTTGGCCTCAAGCCATACCGGTTGCCCGCGTTTATCAATACGTTCGAACTGTCCGTGGAAAAACTCGCCCTGGTTCAACCGACGCCAGAAATCTTCGTAAGCACTGCTGTTGACCATTTCCGGCGTACAGAACAAACGGTGATGTTTACCTTTGAGTTCGGCGAGTGTGTAACCCATGCGCGTCAGAAAATTCTGATTGGCTGTAAGAATACTGCCGTCAAGGTTGAACTCGATGACCGCCATCGCCCGGTCGATGGCCTGCAGCTTGGCATTGGTCTCGCTTTCCTGCTGCATTTTGGTGGTCACGTCCATGGCGTACTTGACCACTTTCACCACACGTCCCGAAGCATCCTTGATCGGGTTGTAACTGGCCTCGAGCCAGATGGGCTCGCCCTTGCTGTCGACCCGTTCAAAGGTGCCTGACAGAAACTGGCCGTTCTTCAGTTGTGACCACATCTGCGTGTACTGAGCACTGCGGCCGAACTCCGGCGTGCAGAAACGTCGATGTGGCTGGCCGATAGCTTGCTCGGGCGTGTAACCCATGGTCTTGAGAAAGTTGTCGTTGGCACGCAACACCACGCCCTCAAGGTCGAATTCGATCACCGCCATCGAGCGATTGATCGCATTGAGCAGGCCGGCTTGCTCGGTGAGGGTTTGCTGGAGATCGTCGATGACGGACTTCTGGCGATTGAAAAACATGCTCGCAGTACTCTGGAAATAGGTTGGGTTAAGGATTCAGTCCTTATTCCCTCGCTGGCAGGCCGAATGCGCGGGCGGCATTCGGCGTTGGCGGCTCAATGCCAGCATTCCATGACTGACAGCTCGCTACTTATACAAAACTTCATAAACTTGTACAAGAAAGTAATTTTTTGCAGGTTTGTATAAGTTTTCTATTGGCATTGTTGCAAGCTTTCGAGCAGGTGCAAGCGACGCTGATGGCGCTGTAAGGCTTTAATTTAAAGGTGTGCAGCGATTTTTTGGATCCGTTTTGCAGTGGAGGGCGATCTTGTACAAGTTTTTAGGCCGCGTCGAACCGTGACTCAGGCTCACGCTTAGCGCCCGCAACCTCACTGAGCACCGCAGAATGGGGGGCGAGCGGTGAGTCAGCGTTGATAACGGGCCAGAAACATTTCCAGTGCCGATTCGGCGACTGTGTTCTGCATGTCGGCATCGAGAGCAGCGCGGCCCATCGACATTTGTGGCCAGAAGCCAAAGGCTTTGAGCAATCCCTGCACCTGGTGCGTGGCGAACTCCGGGTCGACCGGTTTCAGTCGGCCATCGGCCTGCGCGGCACGAATCCACACAGTCAGACTTCCCTCGTGTTCACCCATGCGCTCGACCATGTTTTGCGCACGCTCTGGGGAATGAACGGTTGCGGCAATCGCCACCCGCGCCAATGTAAGGAAGTTCTCGTCCGCCATCATCTGCACCTTGGCCTGCAATATCTGCCGCAACTGATCGCTCAACGGCTGATCGGGGCGATAAATCACCGACGGCTCGGCGCTGATCCGTGCCCATAACTGGTCGAGAATTTCGGCGAAAAGCGCTTCTTTGCTGGGGAAATGGTTGTACACGGTGCGCTTCGACACACCTGCGGTGGCCGCGATCTTGTCCATGCTGGTGATCTCGAAACCGTTGGCGCGGAATTCGGCAATCGCCGCCTGAATGATGGCTTCGCGTTTACGGTCGGTGAGGCGCTGTGGAGCAGTCATAGATACGCTTCGGCAAGGATGGGATGAAATTACACTTGGCAGTTTACTTGCCGTGCGCTTTCATGCAACCTAGAAACTACACCGATCAGTGTAATGTTGCGTTAATCCACGCAGCCTAAAAACCAGACAGTTCGGCCTGTGCGTGCAGCTTGGCCATTTATCGTCCCATCGTGGAAACCGCGAATTACGCGGTTTTCTGGAGTCATTCAATCATGGCCAATCCAGATTCGCTCCCGGATAAAAATTCCACGCCTGACGCCTCTCGACAGGATCAGGGGCTGTTTCGCAATCATGCGCCGGTGCAGCGCGAAGGTTTTCGTAAAATGCTGCGGATCATGTGGAACATGATCTTCCACAAACCGCGCAACACCCGGCCTGCCGCCGCCATCCCGGTACAGCCGCTGACCCGTGAAGACCTGCTGGCCGCGCCAAACCAGAGTATTTATCGCCTCGGCCACTCGACCTTGCTGCTCAAGATGCAGGATAAATTCTGGATCACCGACCCAGTCTTCGCCGAGCGCGCATCGCCGGTCCAATGGGCTGGCCCGAAACGTTTTCACCAGCCACCGATCAGCATCAGCGAATTACCGCCGATTGAAGCGGTGATCCTGTCCCACAACCACTACGACCACCTCGATTACGAGGCGGTACTCACGCTGGCCGCCAAAACCAACGTGTTCCTGACCCCGTTGGGCGTCGGCGACACCCTGATCAAGTGGGGCATCGATGCCAACAAAGTTCGTCAGTTCGACTGGTGGCAAGGCACCGAAATCGCCGGCATCCGCTTCATCGCCACGCCGTCGCAGCACTTCTCCGGCCGAGGCCTGTTCGACGGCAACAGCACGTTGTGGGCGTCGTGGGTGATGATCGACGCCGACACGCGAATCTTCTTCAGTGGCGACAGCGGTTACTTCGACGGCTTCAAGCGCATCGGCGAACAGTACGGCCCGTTCGACCTGACCCTGATGGAAACCGGTGCTTACAACGTCGAATGGCCACACGTACACATGCAACCGGAACAAACCCTGCAAGCGCACATCGACCTCAAGGGTCGCTGGCTGTTTCCCATCCACAACGGCACGTTCGATTTGGCGATGCATGCCTGGCATGAACCGTTCGACCGCATCCTGTCACTGGCCTGGGAACGCAGTATCTCGATCACCACCCCGCAAATGGGCGAGGCGTTCAACCTGACGCAACCGCAGCGTGGGAATGCATGGTGGTTGGAGGTTGAAGGGGAGAGTGAGGCGGTTGTGCAAAACGCCTGATCCCGATGAGTGAATGCTGACGTTGTCTTGTGGTGAGGAGATAAATCCCCTCACCACAACTGCTCACTCCGCCATCGCATAGCCCCCACGCGCCGCCGATTCCACAGCCATCCCCGCCAAACTCGCACTACGCCCCGGCGCAAACCCGGGGAAGAACACCAACCCCTGCGCCTCAAACCGATACGCCAGCGCCAGACGCGCCGCATCGGCGATCTCTTGCTGCGCCTCGAACCGTTGAATGTCGGCTACCGAAACTTCAGCTTCCCGCGACAACTGCTCCACGCTCCAGCCCAGCATCGCTCGGGCCTGGACGCAGTGAGTCGGGGTGAACTGGAAAAGGGCAATGCGTTCGAGGATATGGTTCATCGCAAGAGAGGCCATGGTGTGCTCCGGGCTCAAGAGTGCTGATTGAAAATACACTGTGTTTTTGTACAGTTGTTTTTGGCCGGGATCAAATGCATTTTTTGATTTGCCTTAATTAGCCGCCTCCAACCAGACGGACGGTGCCTGACCGAGAATGCGCCGGAACATCGTCGAGAACGCTGCCGGGCTCTGGTAGCCAAAATCCAGGGCAATCCGCGTGACCGCTTCACCCGACGCCAGCCGCGCCAATGCCTGTATCACGCAGGCTTGTTGTCGCCATTGACTGAAGCTCAACCCGGTCTGTTGCCGAAACATTCTGTTGAAGGTACGCAAGCTTATGTGTAACTGGTCCGCCCATTCCTTTGGTGATTGATGGGCGTACGGTTGATGCAGAAAGTTCTGACACAGTGCGAGCAGTTTTCCCTCAGTCGGCAGGGGAATGTGTAAGGGCAATGGCGCACTGCGCGCCAGTTCATGCAGCAACAGATCGATCAACGCGCCGTCGCGGCCGCTCAGGTCATAGGTCAGCGGCACGTCGACCGCCTCCATCAGCAAATGCCGCATCAGCGGCGACACACTGACCACCTGACAGCGGCCACCCAAGTCCAGCGCGCCCGGTTCGATGTACAAACTGCGAGTGCTCACGCCGAGCATCAACACCTCATGCGCCACCCCCGGCGCAATCCACACCGCGCGCTGTGGCGGCACCACCCAATTACCGTCATGGGTGCTGACCTGCATCACCCCGGTCGCGCCGTACAACAGTTGCGCGCGCCGATGCGTATGAAACGGCAACAGATGACCGTGGGAATAATCCGTACCGATCGCCACCACCGGGCGCGGCGTGTCATCCAGCAGATTGATCGAAACATTGCGCATTGAGGGCTCTCAGCCATTGGCGTAAACGCAAACATTATTGGCTGACTTGCTGAAGCAGGCCAATACCTGTCGCTCTATCGTCGACCGCTCCTCACCAACGGACGACGCCTCCATGCTCTATCTCTTATTGACCCTATTCGGCTGTCTGACCGGCATCACCGCCGTGCTCTTTGGCTTCGGCGGCGGCTTCGTCGTCGTACCGCTGCTCTATCGTCTGCTCACCGCCAGCCACGGCGCCGCTGACCCCGTCGGCCAATCGGCCATGCACATCGCCGTCGCTACCTCGACCTGCGTGATGATCGTCAACGCCCTGATCGCCACCGACAAACACCGCCGCGCCGGCAACCTGATCCGTCATTATCTCTGGCCGCTGGGAGGGTTTATCGGGCTTGGTGCGGTTATCGGTGCGGTCGCGGCGGTGTGGGCCAGTGGCGAAGTCATCCGCTATGCCTTCATCGCCTACCTCGGCGTGACCATCATCGACTGCTTGCTCAGACGCGGCTTTCTCACCCGCAACGAAGGCGTCATCCCCCGCCGACTCAGCAGTACAGAAGTATCCGGCGGCGGTGTAGGAATCGGCGCTATCGCCACGTTCCTCGGTGTAGGAGGCAGCGTCATGACCGTGCCGCTCTTGCGTCGTTGCGGACTGAGCATGTCCCAAGCAACGTCCATGGCCAATCCGTTGAGTGTGCCGGTGGCAATGGCTGGGACGCTGACCTACATGGCCCTGGCCGGGGTCAGCGAGACGGATCTGGGACCATGGTTTATCGGTTACGTAGACCTGCTGGCGTTTGCGGTGCTGACGGTTGGCTCGTTGATCGGGATTAGTTTAGCCACGCCGTGGATCGGACGGATTCCGGATCGGGTGCATGCGTGGGTCTATATTGGATTGCTGATTGTCGTGCTGCTGGTTATCTCGATAAAGTGAGCCTTACAGACCGATGAGCAATCGTGAGATCTCGGCTCAGAGCGGTGAGAGCGCATTTCAGGCACCGCTCGCCAGCCCTGCAACACTGGATGGGCAGAAGAAATCAAACATGACGACAGAGCATCATTTCCCGTATTTAGCAGAGAACCAGGATGTTGATTTTCAATTGCACCGAGGCCGCCAGCAAATTTTTCAGCCGTATCCACAAGGGCAAAAAGATCACGCCGTTGGACAATAAACCGCCGTCATCCGTCATTGAAGACGATGAACTGGCCGGTTCTGACGAGCAATGGTTGGTACACGCGATAACCGTGCAACGTAAGCATGTGCTGATCGCCATCCACGTTAAAACCCGTTATTGCATGATCTTTGCCGACGCGAAGAAGGCTGACGCTGAAGGGTTTGTGGCGCGATTTGTCGAGCGTTGGGCCAGCGGGTTGTTGATGCATGCGTTGAAGCACGATCTCCAACAGTGGCTCGATCCCGACTTGATATTGGCGCGGATGACGCAGACCTGTGAGCAGCAAACGTTCTATCGGCGCAGCCACCGCAGTGCGCAAAAGCACATTGATGAAATCGCCTGGATCTTCCATCACAAGGCCGCTCAAACCGGTTGTTTACCGCCTGATGAAGACACCGCCAGGGTGTTTGACGAGCAGATGAATGACACGCCCAGAAACAGCAAGGGCGTCAAGACGTATTACTTCCCGGATGAGGAAATGACGCTCCATTGGCTGCGTCATTATTGTTTTCTGGATGATGTTCAACTTCATGCTGCCAAAGCGCGCCGCAAGCAAATAATCCTGGAGAACGCGGCCATCAAGCGCGAAGCCTGGTTGGAAGAATACGAGCGACAACACTCGAATACTTAGAGTGCACTCGCCATAATCCGCCCCGAACTTACCCGCGCCGGCATTCATCTTCCGGCGCTGCCTCTGCCTCTCTCAAGGATCGATCAATGCTCAAGGGACTGTTGCGTCCGGCAACCTGCGCCGCTGCGCTGTTCACGCTGATTTCCACCGCCCATGCCGACGACGGTCTGCATGTATTCACCGGCACGCTGGGCAAAACGCCCATCGTCGTTGAGTTGAACACGGAACAGCCGGACGAAGTGAGCGGCCGCTATTTCTACGAGAAGTATCACCGCGACCTGGCCCTCAGCGGTTGGCTGCAAGACGGCACGTTGAACCTCGTTGAAGGCGACAACCGCTACGGCGAAGACAAGCCGCTGCCGACCTTGAAGCTGGAAGAAACCGCCAACGGCTGGCAGGGCGAATGGCAAAGTCCGCAAGGCAAAAAACTGCCGGTGAAACTGGCCGAGGCCAAACTGCCTGCGCCGACATCAACCACGTTGCCCTTCATTGCCTCGCTACCCAAAAGCTCGCCCTACGAGTATTTGCGCCTACAGGGCCTTAAGCTCAAACCCGTGAAGAAAGAAAACTTCATGGGCTATGACCTGCAATGGTGGACGGAGCCTGAGTCGACGATTTCGCTGTTCAGTGTTGAATCGGGCCTGCCCAAAGATGACCTGCAACGGGTCAATCAGCAGTTGCTCGGGCGCCTCTGGAGTGAAGTCATCAGTTACCACTACTGCCAGTTACAGGGTGGGGACAACGTCGAATTCGTGCAGCAGGCCGAACCGAAGCTGATTTCACCCGCGCTCGTCAGCCTGAATATTTCAACCAGCTACTACTGCGGGGGCGCGCATCCTGACTTCGGTGATTCGCCGCTCAATATTGATGTGAGCAGCGGGCATTCGCTGTCGCTGGAAGATGTGTTGTGGGTGGGCGAGGGCAAGCCATTGCTGCACGCCGATCGCGACAGCTTGGGCGATCAGCCATTGAGCTCCGCGCAAAGCAGTGCGCACTCAACCTATCAACGTGAAGTGCTCGCGCCGTGGCTGGTCAAACAACTCACCGCGCTGTATCCCGATGAAATGAAGAAGCCGGCAGAGGAGGATGAAAACAGCTGCGACTATACGGACGAAAGTATCTGGGGGTATCCATCCTGGCACTTCACCGCCAAAGGCTTGTACCTGGGCGCCTACTTTGCGCGCGTCGCACGCGCCTGTGATGCGCCCGAGTGGCCAGTGCTGCCGTACTCACTGATCAAACAACACCCTGGCGCCGTCAAACTGCAACTGCCCCAGGGCTAACCGTCACGCCAAACCCGGCGCTTCACGAATGATGAAGTGATCCAGGTTCTCGATATCGGCATTGAAGACCTCGAAAGGCTTTTCGGGGTTCTTCTTGCCCGGCACCTGCTTCAACTCCGGTGTCACGCCATAGAAGAAACAGAACAACGCCTTATCACTGTCGACCGCCTGCGTGATCTCTTCCAGAAACGCCTTGCGCTTGCGGTAGTTGTCGATCAACTTTTTGTTCAGATAGACGCTGACCGTGTAAGGCTTCTTTTTGCTGTCTTCAGGCTTCTTCCACCAGACCCTGTCTTCGAAGTCGATACGAAAACTGGCGCCGTGGAAGTCCTCGATCTTCTTGATCCGGCCCCAGTAAATCAGCCCCTTGTTGTCCATCAAGTACTCAACCTTCTTGAAGAACGAACTGTACGGCGCCGAATGCTCACCGACCTTCAACGGCATCCGCTTGAGCAACTCCTTGTCCGCGAAGTTCGAAACAAAGCACTCCACCGGATGCGCGAAAACGCTGGTCTTGTCCGGCGCCGACTCACGATTTGCAGACTCTTTACCACTGTCCGCCGTCACTCGTACCGGATCATCGCGCAACACATCCGCGGCCTCCGCTGGCGCGGCAGGCTTGCGCACATACTCACGCCGCGTCAGCAACAACTCCGACGGGAAGTGTTCCTCACGACTGTCATCCGCCTCGCCATCCGCCGTTTCAACACCCGAGGCTGAAGCTTTCAAGCTCACATAAGGACAACCCACCACATGCTGCGTCGTGGGCAGATTCTTGAAGTGCGGCGTGCGCACGTAATTCACGTTCTTGGCGTTGAACGTGCCCAACTCATTGGAAGCCTCGAACGCCGAACGACAGGCATCGTTGGGGCACTGAAAGTGTTCCTTCGCAGAGTCAAACGCCACCGTCTCATCGAAATTGAGATCGCGAACGTCATAGATCGACAACTTGTCGTCGAGGCTGAGGCAGTAGGCGAGATCGAATTTCATTGAGTTTTCTTCCATTAATGTATTCAACATCAATAATGATAGATTATTAAAAAATAGTTAGGGGAGGTTTTATCCTATAAAACTGTATCGTTTCACGAGTTTTGAAGCTTCAACTGCATCTCGTACATTTCCAGAAGTCTTGGTATTTAGGTAGGCATGTACTGCACCCTGTAATACTCTGTTTACAGAAGGTTTGTTGTACCATGTCTGCTCTCGCATTTTTTCAAGTAGATCGCTCATGTCTGGAGCATCGGCATGTTGCTGCAAGAAACTTGACCAATCGCCAAATACTTCTGGTGCTCCTGTATTTATGGTCAATTGTAAAAGAAGTTCTCGAAAGTATCTTTGTTCTAGTGATTCGTTTTCTTCATCTGACAAGCTTATTTTTATAATACGGTAAGTGTTAATGAAGCGCAGGACTCTACGAGGCGAGTTTCCGGAAAATGGTGCTAGTTGGCTGAGGAAATCTCGTTCCGCATCACTAAAACTGAGTCTGCTTGCACGATAATCGAAGTCTTCTAGGTCGTTGTTTACTGCGTCGGTGTCGATTTCATCGATTGCTGGGTTTATATCGTCGATGGATTGATGTTGTTCGAGTAGGGTGTTTTTTTCTGGTTCGGAGAAAGGGTTAGGCGCTATGCTTTTGCCGATCTTACGAATTCGCGACTCCAATAATGCTGAGCTTGCATCATCGCTCATTGGTCTGACCCAGTAAGGGATCTGGAATATTTTTTCCAGATAATCATGGGCGGTCGCCCCGCTATCATTATTTGTATTCTCGTTTTGCGGATTGTTGAGTAAGTCGGGGTAGTGCTTTGTCAATGCGCGATTAACCCAGCGTACATCCGCGGCTACGAAAACAATAAATAGTGGAAAGCCTAGTAATAAGTGAACTGCTTGAAGTACTTCAACTACTTTTTCAGGTGGGCAACGATCCAGATCGTCAATAAAAAGAACAACTCTTTTGAATGATTGGGTTTCAATGGTTGAGATTGATTTTAACATTGATTCGAGCTTTTCTTTGTCCGTCTCTTTCAGATGGTTTTTAGGATCGTCTAATAGGTCTTGTACTCTCTTTCTAAAGCTTTCATCAATATGTCGATTTGGTGTAGCTTCGGGATCAGCTCTCAAGCCTCTAGAAAGCTCTTCGAAGTCTTTGCGTATAGTTGCGACGAGGCCTAAATGGCTAGCGTAATGACCATCGTTCGCTCGCTGGCGGATAAAACGTAACATCCGACCACGTCCTGTCCCAGCATCAAACTCGCGCGTGGCTTCTACTAATTTTTCTGTTGTAGTTGTCAGCAAATCTCGAGCTGTCTCCATATCAGCGGATAACTTGGAAAGTGATTCTGAACGCAAGGTGGTTTGATGGCTGATGGCGTCTTCCAAAGTTGTACGGAAATTTGCTATCTCATTAACAGCTCTCCGGACACGGTTAGTTAGCCATGCAATTCCCGATGTGATGCCGAGAATTGGTGCGCTAAGTGTTAGTAGCTCTTTGGTGAAAGACTGTACTTCGGTTTGAAAAATATTGCTGATTATTGTGTAAATTTTTGAGATTGCCGGAGGCGCAATCAAAATTATGGCCACGCCACATATAATAACAGGCAGACTGCCAAGGCGCTGGAGCAAGCCTTCTTTAATTGCTTTAGTTCGGGTTATTTGAGTGTTCAGGTCGTCAATTGTTTCTTTTAATTTTTGCGTATTATTAAAAAGCTCCCCTAGGCCTAAGGAGTCAGCGGCCGTCTGAATCTTTTTCCAGGTCACGTTGCTTTTTAGTGTTTGAACTACAGCATGCCAAAATAATTTAGTGTTTTGTTCTGCCTTCGCCAAACGTTCAGTGGCGACGGCTTGTGCTTTGCGGCAGTTGACCAGTTCTTCGGCCGCTTCCAGCGCCAATTCTTGAGCTGTTGAGAGGTTCTCAAATAGTTGTTCTGATGAGTGTTTTCGTTTTTCTGCTGTTTCTTTTTTGCGGACCCACTGATCCAGTTCAGTGAATATGTGGTCGACAAGGCTTGCCCAGAGATTGTTATCGACAAAGTGCCAAGCGTTGAAGCGTATAAGCACGGTATCAGCAGATTGCTTTTTAATTTGTTGGTAAATTAAACGCATAAAAAAAGACTTGCCTGTGCCCCAATTTCCTAAGATGCCTATTGCTAATGGGGGTTCTTCTGAACGAATAGCAAGTGCTGCCATTGCTTTGGCTTCGTCTAACACACCGATTTTGTCTTCTAATCCTATTGCCCACGGATCATCACTATGAAATAGAACTTCAAGGGCTTCTTCATTTTGAACTTGCTTTACTTTGTAGTTGTTTGTGGTGAAGTCGGTTGTTGTAGGTGCGTATTTTAGGTTTTTTGACCGTTGGGTGTGCGTTATTAATTTTTTGGTGTTAGGTCTTTCGGATGCCGGGAAAAAATTTGAAAATTCTAATGCTTCATCAGGAGATAGCGGAGACGTTGGGTCTCCGTTAAGTATGTCGCCTCTTCTGTTTATTATCCCAGAGGAAAAAATTGAATTTCTCGGGATCAGTGGGTCTAGCCAGCAGCTCTCTCGTACTCCGATTCGATAGTTTTTAACATTATTACGGTCTCCGACTGCAAACACTTCACCACTTTCGATTTCTCCCCAGCCACGGAGTCCACCGTTTTTATCTGCTTGCCAAAAAAATACGAGGTCGCCCTCTCGCACTAAATCTTGAAAGCGTGAAACTTCCCAAGGGATCGTTTGATTGCGTTCTGGTGAGGAAAGCCACCTCCGCTCAAATGAGCTGCCTGGAGTATATTGAAATACCCAGGCGCATTTACCATCTTTGTGTTGGGTAAAAGTGTTCAGATTAACTAGGTTTTTTTTATCCAGTATCGCTCTAATCTTATTCTTAACATTCGTACCAACGTTCTTAGCTGGTTTATAGCCATCGATTCGTGGTAGACCCATCTCATCAAGAACTGTAGAGATGTTCTGCATTCGGAATTCAACTGATCCTTTGGTGCGTTCGGCAAGCGCGCCATCGCGGAGGATACGGTTCTCTTCAGTTTTAATGACTTTTTGGCCACTCTGTTCGCGCGACAACATACTGAGATAGGCATCAACTGCTGCCTCGATTTCCAAATCACTCCAATCGCTGTTGCTTTTTTCCGTTTCCATACAATCGCCGAGGGTTGAGTACCCTAGGACGATACTGAGTGGCCATGACAGTTGTCTACGAAAATTCCTACTCAAAATAGCGAATGATCTCGCGTAATCCTACAAGCTCATCTCTAACCCATCGAGTGCCTCAAAGACTGAAACACTTGCATAAACCTCCGCCTCCAAGGCTTCACAACCGCAGTCCTGCGTTGAGTCTGATCTTTCAACAGGTAAGGCATATCCCGAAGCCGAATCCAGCCCTCATCTTGCCAATGCAGCAAACTCAACGACATCTCCGGCCAATCCAACAAACTCAACATTGGCCGATTCGAATCTCCTGAATCCGCAGCGTCGCGCAAGGTTGGTACTACCTCGTTGGTCAGCCACTCACGCAACAACCGGTTCCCCGGAACGTAGTGATAGACCAAGAGCGCATACACCCCAGATTCACTGAGCATCAGATGCTGTTCTGGTTCTCGAAAGTACTCGATCCGCATGACGCGGCGTTGATCGTTATCTAGCTTGTTGACCACCCGATCATTCAGGTGGAAGCCCATCAAACGGCCAACATCCCGGGCGGAGAACCATGGCTGGTTTTCCAGTAGAAGGGCATGCAGAGAAAGGTTGTGGCGAGAGAAGACGGTTACCGAGCATGGATCAGACATATCTATGGCCTCTACGTTTTGGATTTTGGGAGGGCCTGACCCCAACGTAGAGCGGACTTAAGAAATCCCAACGAGCAGAGCAGTTGTCACCGACGAATTACACGTCTGTGTCACTGACCGAGCTTTCTACGTTGGGCGTTTCTTAGGCACCTGCGATAGAGCTTAGTAGTGCTCGTAGCAGGCTTCAATGGGAAGCGACTGTAAGTGCTGTAGGAGATTGAACGCTGTGACGTAGGCTTAAAAAGAATTACCAATCGCCCATAAAAAAGCCCCGATCAGATCGGGGCTTTTTGCTTTTTCGACTTGACGACTCAGACCGCAATCGTCAAATCGCGCCAAGCGAGACTATAAGTTAGTCCCAGCTCAGAGCACCACCAGTTTGGTACTCAATAACCCGCGTCTCAAAGAAATTCTTCTCTTTCTTCAAGTCCATAATCTCGCTCATCCAAGGGAACGGGTTAGTCGTCCCTGGATATTCCTCTTTAAGGCCGATCTGCGACAAGCGACGGTTAGCGATGAACTTCAGGTAGTCCTCCATCATCGCCGCGTTCATGCCCAGTACGCCGCGAGGCATGGTGTCGCGGGCGTATTCGATCTCCAGTTGCGTACCCTGCAGGATCATCTGGGTCGCTTCTTCCTTCATTTCGGCATCCCACAGGTGTGGGTTTTCGATTTTGATCTGGTTGATCACGTCGATGCCGAAGTTCAGGTGCATGGATTCGTCGCGCAGGATGTATTGGAACTGCTCGGCGACGCCGGTCATTTTGTTGCGGCGGCCCATGGAGAGGATCTGGGTGAAGCCGCAGTAGAAGAAGATGCCTTCCAGAACGCAGTAGTAGGCGATCAGGTTGCGCAGCAACTCTTTGTCGGTTTCGACGGTGCCGGTTTCGAACTTCGGATCGGAGATCGAACGGGTGTATTTCAGGCCCCAGGTGGCTTTTTTCGCGACCGATGGGATCTCGTGGTACATGTTGAAGATCTCGCCTTCATCCATGGCCAGCGATTCGATGCAGTACTGGTAGGCGTGGGTGTGGATCGCTTCTTCGAAGGCCTGGCGCAGGATGTACTGGCGGCATTCCGGGTTGGTGATCAGGCGGTACACGGCCAGGACGAGGTTGTTGGCAACCAGGGAGTCGGCGGTGGAGAAGAAGCCGAGGTTGCGCATCACGATGCGGCGCTCGTCGTCGGTCAGGCCTTCCGGGTTTTTCCAGAGGGCGATGTCGGCGGTCATGTTGACTTCTTGCGGCATCCAGTGGTTTGCGCAACCGTCCAGGTACTTCTGCCAGGCCCAGTCGTACTTGAAGGGTACGAGTTGGTTGAGGTCGGCGCGGCAGTTGATCATGCGCTTTTCGTCAACGGCGACACGGGCGGAGGCGCCTTCGAGTTCGGCGAGGCCTTCGGCGACGTCGAGGGAGTTCAGTGCAGCCTTGGCGCGGGCCACGGCGGCCGAGTCGTCGGCGGTGACGGCGCGGGCTTCGAGCGCGGCGGCGCCGCCGGCGTTGTCGAGGCGGTCCATGTTGGCTTCAGTAGCGTGGCCGGCGTTGGCGCCTTTCACTGCTGCTACTTCACTGTCTTCTTTGTCGAATTCGTCCCAGCTCAGCATGACGTGTCGTCTCCTGCTTGAGGGCCTGTCGCCCCGTGTGAAACCTGATTGGTTGGTTTTTCACACGGTCGTACAGACCGCGTTGGATCTTAAGGAATCGTTTTTTGCAGCAGCTAAGGCAGGCAATAAAACAGAATTTTGTTCGGGGTTCCGAGAGCCTCTGACGGGCGCAGCTCGCGTTGAACGCTGCTGCGGGGCTTCAGATTGGCTGTTCATCCCTGTAAGGGAATATTGCTGTCCCGATTAGGGCGGCATTATAGGGAAAAAAAACGGGCTGTGCTGAGGCGAATCCGCGCATGGAGCGGTCGAGGCGGGTGGTTTTTCGATGAGAGCGTGGGTTTACAGGGCTTTGCCGGGGATAGATTTTTTTTCGCAGACATTTCGCTTTTGTGGATTTGCTCAAAAAACGAACAAAAAAACGCGTTTTTTACTACATCTAGTGTTTTGCAAGCATTTTTGACGACTCTAGACACAACTGAGCCCGACCGAAGTCGGGCTGGAATCGACCCTCAATGTGGCGCTGAGAGGTCCAATTCGGTGCAGTCTTGATCAGCCATTGGAGCAGCCGTTGCCCATGATGCTGTAACGCAGGATGTGACGCTGGCCTTGGGAGTCGTCGTATTCCATTTTCACGGGGACAACTTCACAGACGTTGGGTACTTCGCTCATGGAGACAACTTTGGCGATGTCCAGGTGAGTCGAGTAGGTGTATTCCTCGATGGCCGGTTGTTGCTGGGCGACGTCAGTCGGGGCCTCGTCTGCCATGGCGGTTGCGCACAGACTGCTGAGGGCCAGAACCCATAAAGCTTTCATTCGGATTTACCTTTTTGAGGTCGAGTGGGGTCACGCAACCTTTATGGGGTTGCGTGTGTAGCTTCATCGTTTGCAGTTATTACTTGAGAGCTGGATTAACGGCCTTCGTGGGGGCTGTATCGTTGTTAATCGCTTTGCCTTGTCGGCGAGGTGAATTCTAGGGAGGTGAGGTGGGGGTAAACAGAGCGGGTTTTGATAAACACCTTTGGCAGATTTGGTAACAATCGCTGGATGTGGTGTCTGCGGGGAGGCGGTGTGTCTGATAGACCGAGTTGTCTGAATCGCTGGCAAGCCAGCTCCCACAGGGGTTGCGCGGTATTCGGAAGAGGCATTTGGCAGGCGGATTGGGGAAGTCTGGATGTTTTGTAGGGGCTTGTTACTACCATCGTCGAATGGTTCTATGGGCCCGGCCCGGATACAACTGGGTCATACAAAAACAACTATTACACCGAGGTAGGAAAGATGAGTGCGGCTTCTCTGTATCCCGTTCGTCCCGAGGTTCTGGCTAACACGCTGACTGACGAGGCGACCTACAAAGCCATGTACCAGCAGTCGGTCGTCAACCCTGACGGCTTCTGGCGCGAGCAAGCCCAGCGTCTTGACTGGATCAAGCCTTTCACCACGGTGAAACAGACTTCGTTCGACGATCACCATGTCGACATCAAGTGGTTCGCCGATGGCACCCTGAACGTTTCCTATAACTGCCTCGACCGTCATCTGGCCGAGCGCGGCGATCAAGTGGCGATCATCTGGGAGGGCGACGATCCTTCCGAAAGCCGCAACATCACTTACCGCGAACTGCACGAACAAGTGTGCAAACTCGCCAACGCCCTGCGTGGTCAGGACGTGCACCGCGGCGACGTGGTGACTATCTATATGCCGATGATTCCCGAAGCCGTGGTCGCCATGCTGGCCTGCACCCGGATCGGCGCGATTCACTCGGTGGTGTTCGGTGGTTTCTCGCCGGAAGCCCTGGCCGGTCGCATCATCTACTGCAAATCCAAAGTGGTGATCACCGCTGACGAAGGCATTCGTGCCGGCAAGAAGATCCCGCTCAAGTCCAACGTCGACGACGCGCTGACCAACCCGGAAACCAGCAGCATCCAGAAAGTCATCGTGTGCAAGCGCACCGGGGGCGACATCAAGTGGAACCAGCATCGCGACATCTGGTACGAAGACCTGATGAAAGTGGCGGGCAGCGTGTGCGCGCCCAAAGAGATGGGCGCTGAGGAAGCGCTGTTCATCCTTTACACCTCAGGCTCCACCGGCAAACCGAAGGGCGTGCAGCACACCACGGGCGGTTATCTGCTGTATGCGGCGATGACCCACGAGCGTGTGTTCGACTACCGCCCGGGCGAAGTTTATTGGTGCACGGCCGACGTTGGCTGGGTCACGGGCCACAGTTATATCGTCTACGGCCCACTGGCCAACGGCGCGACCACGTTGCTGTTCGAAGGCGTGCCGAACTACCCGGACATCACTCGGGTGGCGAAGATTGTCGATAAGCACAAGGTCAACATCCTCTACACCGCACCGACCGCGATCCGCGCAATGATGGCTTCGGGTCAGGCCGCTGTTGAAGGCGCTGATGGCAGCAGCCTTCGCTTGCTCGGTTCGGTGGGTGAGCCGATCAACCCGGAAGCCTGGGACTGGTACTACAAGAATGTGGGTAAGTCGCGTTGCCCGATCGTTGATACCTGGTGGCAGACCGAGACGGGCGGCAACATGATGAGCCCGTTGCCGGGCGCCCATGCGCTGAAGCCGGGTTCGGCGGCGCGGCCGTTCTTCGGTGTGGTGCCGGCGCTGGTCGACAACCTCGGTAACATTATCGAGGGCGAGGCTGAAGGCAATCTGGTGATTCTCGATTCGTGGCCAGGTCAGGCGCGCACGCTGTATGGCGACCATGACCGCTTCGTCGACACCTACTTCAAGACGTTCCGTGGCATGTACTTCACCGGTGACGGTGCGCGTCGTGATGCCGATGGTTACTACTGGATCACCGGGCGGGTGGATGACGTGCTCAACGTCTCCGGCCACCGTATGGGCACGGCCGAGATCGAGAGTGCGATGGTTGCCCACCCGAAAGTCGCTGAAGCGGCGGTGGTTGGTGTGCCGCACGACATCAAAGGGCAGGGCATTTATGTCTACGTCACCCTGAAGAATGGCGAGGAGCCGACCGAGCAATTGCGTCTGGAGTTGAAGAACTGGGTGCGTAAAGAGATCGGGCCGATTGCTTCGCCGGACGTGATCCAGTGGGCGCCTGGGCTGCCGAAGACTCGTTCGGGCAAGATCATGCGCCGGATTCTGCGCAAGATTGCCACGGCTGAGTACGACGGGTTGGGGGATATCTCGACGCTGGCGGACCCGGGGGTGGTGCAGCATTTGATTGATACGCACAAGACCATGAATGTTGCTTAAGTAGCGGGTTGATGTGTTGGAAAGCCCTGTTCGGTGTAGGCCGGATGGGGCTTTTTTGTGTCTGTTGTTTATGTGCTGGCTGGTTTGGCCCCTTCGCGAGCAAGCCCGCTCCCACAGTTGGAATGAGTTCCAGCCGTTGGGGCCGGGGCGTCTGTGAGTATTGGTTCGGTTTATGTGGTGGCTGGTTTGGCCCCTTCGCGAGCAAGCCCGC